>CALRQR020000029.1:0-9355 GCA_943370375.1 Synechococcus sp. UW140 | reverse complement strand
GGCAAGGAAATGGTCATGCCAGGCGATAACGTGTCGATCACCGTCAAGCTGATCAACCCGATCGCCATGGAAGAAGGTCTGCGCTTCGCCATCCGTGAAGGCGGCAAGACCGTCGGCGCCGGCGTTGTGGCCAAGATCATTGCGTAATTTGTAAGGTTTGATGGAGGGGTATAGCTCAATTGGCAGAGCGTCGGTCTCCAAAACCGAAGGTTGTAGGTTCGATTCCTACTGCCCCTGCCACCTGATGACCGATGTGTATCGGTGCTGAAGGTGGTTTGAAAAGTTAAAAGCAAGCCCGCCGGGAGTCAAAAACTCCAGGTGGGCTTAAGCGTCTGAAAAGACGCCCGAAGATTGAACAGGAAATCCGGCAATCATGGCCTCTACTCAAGTTGAAACCGTCAGTACCAGCGCCGATAAGGCCAAGCTGGGTGCGGCTGTGCTGTTGCTGGTGGGTTCGCTGGCGGGCTTTTACTTCTTTGCCAAACAGGGTCAACTTGCGCAATGGGGTGCCCTGATCGTTGGTTTGGTGGCTGCGGTGGCTGTCTTCCTGACTTCGGAGCCTGGCAAGCAGTTCGTGGCATTTGGTCGCGACTCCTGGCGTGAAGTGAAAAAAGTCGTTTGGCCCGCCCGTAAAGAGGCCATCCAAATGACGGCGTACGTGTTTGTCTTTGTGGTGGTGATGGCGTTGTTTTTGTGGCTTACAGACAAAACGCTCGAATGGGTGTTTTACGACCTGATCCTAGGATGGAAAAGATAATGAGCGATCTGAACGGCACGGTAGTCAGCGAAGTGGCGGCGGGAACGTCCCTCACGCCGACCCCAGGCATGCAGTGGTATGTCGTTCATGCCTACTCCGGCATGGAAAAAGCGGTTGAACGCAACATTGTTGAGCGCATTAATCGTGCGGGGATGCAGTCCAAGTTCGGTCGTTTCCTGGTGCCCACTGAAGAAGTGGTTGAAATCAAGAATGGGCAGAAGAAGACGACGGAGCGTCGCTTTTTCCCTGGTTATGTCCTGGTTGAGATGGTCATGGACGATGAGACCTGGCATCTGGTGAAACACACCAATAAGGTGACCGGCTTTGTCGGTGGTGCCAAAAATCGCCCGGCTCCGATCTCTGAGGAAGACGTTCAGAAGATCGTGAGTCAGATGCAGGTTGGAACCGAGAAGCCGCGCCATAAGGTTGAGTTTGAAACGGGCGAATACGTTCGTGTCAAAGACGGCCCGTTCACCGACTTCAACGGTACGGTGGAAGAAGTCAACTACGACAAGAACAAAGTGCGCGTATCAGTCACGATTTTTGGCCGCGCTACGCCGGTGGAGCTGGAATTCAGCCAGATCGAAAAGACGTAATTTCGATTCGGCAGTCAATTTCGCGCCTTGCAACTCGGCGCGAAACGGTCCTTAGGGACTGTTTTTGAGTTGTGTAACCCCCGGGGAGCCGGGGCCTGCCCTGGTGGCAGTGCCCAGGCGTTATGACCCGTAAGGAGAAAAGTATGGCGAAAAAAATCGTCGGCTTCATCAAGCTGCAAGTGCCAGCTGGTAAGGCCAACCCGTCCCCCCCGATCGGCCCTGCGCTCGGTCAGCGCGGCTTGAACATCATGGAGTTCTGCAAGGCATTCAATGCGCAGACCCAAGGTGTTGAGCCAGGTCTGCCGCTGCCTGTGGTGATCACGGCATTTGCCGATAAAAGCTTTACCTTCGTCATCAAGACGCCTCCTGCAGGCGTTCTGATCAAAAAGGCCATCAAGCTCGACAAGGGTTCGTCCACACCGCACACGGTGAAGGTTGGCAAGATTTCCCGCGCACAGCTGGAAGAAATCGCCAAAACAAAAATGAAAGACATGACGGCTGCCGATCTCGACGCCGCTGTCCGTACTATTGCTGGTACCGCCCGCTCCATGGGCGTGTCGGTGGAGGGTGTTGTATGAGCAAGCTGACCAAGCGCCAAAAAACCATTGGCGACAAGATCGACAGCAACAAGCTGTACGCATTGCCCGAAGCTTTGGGTCTTGTTAAAGAGTTCGCCGTCGCCAAGTTCGATGAGTCCATCGACGTGGCTGTGCAGCTCGGCATCGATGCCAAGAAATCCGACCAGGTCGTTCGCGGCGCGGTTGTGCTGCCTAACGGCACCGGTAAAACCAAACGTGTGGCCGTGTTTGCCCAAGGTGCCAAGGCTGAAGAAGCCAAAGCCGCTGGTGCAGACATCGTCGGCATGGACGATCTGGCTGCTGAAATCAAGGCAGGCAAGATGGACTTCGACGTGGTGATCGCTTCCCCTGATGCCATGCGCATCGTGGGTACGCTGGGTCAAGTCCTCGGTCCTCGCGGCCTGATGCCTAACCCGAAGGTGGGTACCGTGACGCCTGACGTCGCAACTGCCGTCAAGAATGCAAAGGCTGGCCAGGTCCAGTTCCGCGTCGACAAGGCCGGCATTGTGCATGGCACGATCGGCCGCCGTTCGTTCGACACCGCCAAGTTGCAAGGCAATCTGGCTGCGCTGATCGACGCATTGCAAAAAGCCAAACCGGCTTCGAGCAAGGGTGTGTATTTGAAGAAGGTTGCGGTTTCGTCAACGATGGGTGTGGGCGTTCGCGTCGACACGCAAACCATCGCAGCGTAATCGCAGGAATTTGAGCGGGCCCGCAAGGCTTGCTCAATGTGGTGGGCTGCCGGAGTTCGCTTTGGCAGGTCATCAAAGACCGTTGGCGCGGTGGACTTTCAAGTTTGCCGCTTAATCGAAAGACAGCCAACGCAGATGGCGGTCCCGCTGCAGATGGTTTTGAAAAGAATCTGAAACAGTTGGTCGCTGAACATGAGCGTGTTGAAGGGCAATGGCAGGCGCGAGCAGGCCGGCACCCGACGGCACATTTTTAAGGAGTAGACCTTGAGTCTCAACCGCAGTGAGAAACAAGCCGTCATTGATGAAGTGACTGGCCTCGCCGCTAAAGCTCAAACGCTCGTGCTGGCGGAATACCGTGGTATCACGGTCGCTGACATGACTCGTCTGCGCAGCCAGGCCCGCGACAAAGGCGTGACCCTCAGTGTTCTGAAGAACACTCTGGCTCGCCGTGCCGTGGCCGGTAGCGCATTCGAAGTAGTGTCCGACCAGATGACCGGTCCGCTGATCTACGGCTTTTCCACAGATGCAGTAGCTGCCGCGAAAGTGGTATCTGACTTCGCCAAGACCAACGACAAGCTGGTCATTCGCGGTGGTGCATTCGGTGGCAAGACCCTGGACGTGAACGGCGTGAAGCAACTGGCCAACATCCCTTCCAAGGAAGTGTTGCTGGCCCAGGTGTGTGGCTTGCTGATGTCCCCCATGTCGCGTACGGCCGTTGTGCTGGGCGCCCTGGCGGCAAAAAAGGGCGCCGGCGCAGCCGAAGCCCCTGCAGCAGCTGAACCTGTAGCAGCGTAATTACCCAACTTTTTTAGGAAATCAAAATGGCATTCGATAAAGACGCATTTTTGACCGCGCTGGATAGCATGACGGTCCTCGAACTCAACGAACTGGTGAAATCCATCGAAGAGAAATTTGGTGTGAGCGCTGCCGCCATGGCCGCTCCTGCTGCTGCTGGCGGCGGCGGTGCTGCTGCTGCCGCTGAAGAGAAGACCGACTTCAACGTCGTGCTGCTCGAAGCTGGCGCAAACAAGGTGTCGGTCATCAAGGCCGTGCGCGAAATCACCGGTCTGGGCCTGAAAGAAGCCAAGGACCTGGTCGACGGCGCTCCGAAGAACGTCAAGGAAGGCGCTCCAAAGGCCGACGCAGAAGCTGCGAAGAAGAAGCTCGAAGAAGCCGGCGCGAAAGTCGAACTCAAGTAATTCTTGGTGTTTGAGAAGGCTGGAAGACCGTAGTCGGGCTTCCAGCCTTTCGTGTTTCAAGGAGCACACCGAAAAGAAGACTCGAGCCGTCCTTTTTTCAGTTTTCTTCTAACCCCGACAGGCATGCCGCCTATCGGCTTTCTTCGAAAACTGGCAGGCCTGCAGCCTGCCCAGTGTTTTGTAGAAACACTGGAAAGCAGACTTAACCCGTCTGCTTTCCAGTGTTTTCTGACCCCGACTGCAGAAAACGCCTTGGTTCGGGTGACGTGCAATGCGTCACCGTCCGCCATGGTTGGTAGTGGCCAACCACCAAGCTGCCTGAATACGTGGTGTATTCGGGCACGAGAGTCGCCAGAGCCCATCAACGCGGAGAACTCATGGCCTATTCCTATACCGAACGTAAACGCATCCGCAAAAGCTTCGGCAACCGCGAAAGCGTGTTGACTGTTCCCTATTTGCTGCAAATGCAGAAAGACGCGTACACCGCGTTCCTGCAAGCCGACCGCGCGCCCCAAAAGCGCACCATCGAGGGTCTGCAGGCAGCGTTTGACAACGCATTCCCTATCGTCTCGCACAATGGTTTTGTCGAGATGAAGTTCATCGAGTACAACCTGGCAAAGCCCGCATTCGACGTGCGTGAGTGCCAGACTCGTGGACTCACTTTTGCCTCGGCCGTGCGCGCCAAGGTCCAGCTGATCATTTATGACCGCGAATCTTCCACGTCGCAGTCCAAAGTGGTCAAGGAAGTGAAAGAGCAGGAAGTCTACATGGGCGAAGTGCCGCTCATGACCGACAAAGGTTCCTTCGTGATCAATGGGACCGAACGCGTGATCGTGTCCCAGTTGCATCGCTCCCCCGGCGTGTTCTTTGAGCACGACAAGGGCAAAACCCACAGCTCGGGCAAGCTCCTGTTCTCGGCCCGCATCATTCCTTACCGCGGCTCATGGCTCGACTTCGAGTTCGACCCGAAGGACGTACTGTATTTCCGCGTTGACCGTCGCCGCAAGATGCCGGTCACGATCCTGCTGAAGGCCATCGGCCTGAACCCGGAATCCATCCTCGCGAACTTCTTCGTGTTTGATAACTTCCGCCTGATGGACAGTGGCGCGCAGATGGAATTCGTCGCCGAGCGCATGCGCGGCGAAGTTGCCCGCTTCGACATCACCGACAAGAACGGTAAAGTCGTTATTGCGAAAGACAAGCGCATCACGGTTCGCCACACGCGCGAACTGGAGCAGAGCAATACCACCACCATCAGCGTTCCGGAAGACTTCCTGGTAGGCCGCGTGGTCGCCAAGAACATCGTTGACGCTGAAACCGGCGAAATCATCGCCAAGGCCAATGACGAGCTGACCGAAGTTCTGCTGAAGAAGTTGCGCGTTGCCGGTGTGCAGGACCTGCAGGTGCTGTACACCAACGAACTCGACCAGGGCGCCTACATTTCGCAAACCCTGCGCGCTGATGAAACCGCCGACGAGTTTGCTGCACGTGTGGCCATCTATCGCATGATGCGCCCCGGCGAGCCGCCGACAGAAGATGCCGTGCAGGCCCTGTTCCAGCGCCTGTTCTACAACCCGGATACCTACGATCTGTCGCGCGTCGGCCGCATGAAGTTCAACGCCCGTGTCGGCCGCGACTCTTCCACTGGCCCGATGGTCATGACCAACGAGGACATCCTCGCCGTCGTGAAGATCCTGGTGGACTTGCGCAATGGCAACGGCGAAGTCGATGACATTGATCACCTCGGCAACCGCCGTGTGCGTTGTGTCGGTGAACTCGCTGAAAACCAGTACCGCACCGGACTGGCGCGTATTGAAAAGGCTGTGAAAGAGCGTCTGGGTCAGGCTGAGCAAGAGCCGCTGATGCCGCACGACCTGATCAACAGCAAGCCCATCTCCGCCGCCCTGAAGGAATTCTTCGGTGCATCGCAGTTGTCGCAGTTCATGGACCAGACCAATCCGCTGTCCGAGATCACCCACAAGCGCCGTGTTTCGGCCCTTGGCCCCGGTGGTTTGACCCGCGAGCGCGCAGGTTTCGAAGTACGCGACGTGCACGTGACCCATTACGGCCGTGTCTGCCCGATTGAAACGCCTGAAGGTCCGAACATCGGCCTGATCAACTCGCTGGCCTTGTATGCCCGCCTCAACGAGTACGGTTTCATCGAAACCCCGTACCGCCGTGTGGTGGACAGCAAGATCACCGACCAGATCGACTACCTGTCTGCCATCGAAGAAGGCAAATACGTGATCGCCCAGGCCAATGCTTTGCTGGACGACTCCGGCAAGCTGACCGGTGACCTCGTGTCAGCCCGTGAAAACGGCGAATCCGTGTTGGTCGGCGCAGAGCGTATCCAGTACATGGATGTGTCGCCCGCGCAGATCGTCTCTGTGGCTGCTTCTCTCGTGCCCTTCTTGGAGCACGATGACGCCAACCGCGCACTGATGGGTGCCAACATGCAGCGTCAGGCCGTGCCTGTGCTGCGCCCTGAAAAAGCCTTCGTCGGCACCGGCATCGAGCGCGTTTCCGCAGTCGATTCCGGCACCGTGGTGACGGCCAATCGCGGCGGTGTGGTCGACTATGTCGACGCTACCCGCATCGTGGTGCGTGTGAATGATGCGGAAGCCCTGGCCGGTGAAGTCGGCGTGGACATCTACAACCTGATCAAGTACCAGCGTTCCAATCAGAACACCAACATCCATCAGCGCCCCATCGTCAAGATGGGCGACAAGCTGGCCAAGGGTGACGTGATCGCCGACGGCGCGTCGACCGACATCGGTGAACTGGCCCTGGGTCAGAACATGCTGGTGGCCTTCATGCCCTGGAACGGCTACAACTTCGAGGATTCGATCCTGATCTCCGAGCGCGTGGTGGCTGAAGACCGCTACACCTCGATTCACATCGAAGAACTCGTTGTGATGGCCCGCGACACCAAGCTGGGTTCAGAAGAAATCACGCGCGACATTCCCAACCTGTCCGAGCAGCAGCTCAACCGCCTTGACGAGTCCGGCATTATTTATGTCGGCGCTGAAGTCCAGCCGGGCGACACGCTGGTCGGCAAGGTCACGCCCAAGGGTGAGACCACGCTGACGCCGGAAGAAAAACTGCTGCGCGCCATTTTCGGCGAAAAAGCCAGCGACGTGAAAGACACCTCGCTGCGCGTGAGCCAGGGCTCGCAAGGCACTGTGATCGACGTGCAGGTCTTCACCCGTGAAGGCATTGTTCGCGACAAGCGTGCCCAGCAGATCATCGACGACGAACTCAAGCGCTTCCGTCTGGACCTGAACGACCAGTTGCGCATTGTGGAAGCCGATGCGTTCGACCGTATCGAGAAACTGCTCAACGGCAAGGTTGCCAACGGCGGCCCGAAGAAACTGGCCAAAGGCACGAAGATCGACAAGGCCTACCTGGCCGACGTCGAAAAGTACCACTGGTTTGACATCCGCCCCGCGGATGACGAAGTGGCTTCGCAGCTGGAAAGCGTGAAGAACGCCATGGAGCAGACGCGCCACAGCTTTGATCTGGCTTTTGAAGAGAAGCGCAAGAAGCTCACGCAAGGCGACGAGCTGCCAGCTGGCGTGCTCAAGATGGTCAAGGTTTACCTGGCCGTCAAGCGCCGCCTGCAACCTGGCGACAAGATGGCCGGCCGTCACGGCAACAAGGGTGTGGTGTCCAAGATCGTTCCGGTCGAAGACATGCCTTACATGGCTGACGGTACGCCGTGCGACATCGTACTGAACCCGCTGGGCGTGCCATCGCGCATGAACGTGGGCCAGGTGCTTGAAGTCCATCTGGGCTGGGCCGCCAAGGGCTTGGGCCAACGGATCGGCGACATGCTGCAGGCCGAAACCAAAGTGGCTGAGCTGCGCAAGTTCATGGACACGCTGTACAACAAGTCCGGTCGCACTGAAGACCTGGCCAAGTTGTCGGATACCGACGTGCTCGAGATGGCCAGCAATCTATCTACCGGTGTGCCTTTTGCAACCCCGGTGTTCGATGGTGCTTCGGAAGAAGACATCATGACCATGCTCAAGCTGGCTTACCCGGATGACGTCGCCAAGGCCAAGGGCCTGACGGCGACGCGTACCCAGGCCCAGCTGTATGACGGCCGTACCGGCGACCAGTTCGAACGTACGACGACGGTCGGCTACATGCACGTCCTGAAGCTTCACCACCTGGTGGACGACAAGATGCACGCCCGCTCGACCGGCCCGTACAGCCTGGTTACGCAGCAGCCCCTGGGCGGCAAGGCGCAGTTCGGTGGACAGCGTTTCGGCGAGATGGAGGTCTGGGCGCTGGAAGCCTACGGCGCTTCCTACACGCTGCAGGAAATGCTCACCGTCAAGTCCGACGACGTGCAAGGCCGTACCAAGGTGTACGAAAGCATTGTCAAGGGCGAGCACGCGATCACGGCGGGTATGCCCGAGTCGTTCAACGTGCTGGTCAAGGAAATCCGTTCGCTCGGTATCGACATCGAACTCGAACGTAGCTAATCAACAGGAAAGAAAAGGATTTAACTCATGAAATCATTACTCGACCTGTTCAAGCAATTCACGCCGGATGAGCATTTCGATGCCATCAAGATCGGCATGGCTTCGCCCGAAAAGATCCGCTCGTGGTCTTTCGGCGAAGTGAAAAAGCCTGAAACCATCAACTACCGTACCTTCAAGCCAGAGCGCGACGGTCTTTTCTGCGCCAAGATTTTTGGCCCGATCAAGGACTACGAATGCCTGTGCGGCAAGTACAAGCGCCTCAAGCACCGCGGTGTCATCTGCGAAAAGTGCGGCGTTGAAGTCACGCAAACCAAGGTTCGCCGCGAACGCATGGGTCACATCGACCTGGCCGCACCGTGCGCGCACATCTGGTTCCTGAAGTCGCTCCCGTCGCGTCTGGGCCTGGTGCTCGACATGACGCTGCGCGACATCGAACGCGTGCTGTACTTTGAAGCATATGTAGTCACCGACCCCGGCATGACCCCGCTGAAGAAATTCAGCATCATGTCGGAAGACGACTACGACGCCAAGCGCAAGGAATACGGCGACGAGTACACCGCCAAGATGGGCGCTGAAGGCATCAAGGACCTGCTCGAAGGGCTGGATCTTGACGTTGAAATCGACAAGCTGCGCAATGACCTGACCGGCTCCGAAATCAAGATCAAGAAGAACGCCAAGCGCTTGAAATTGATGGAAGCGTTCAAGAAGTCCGGCATCAAGCCGGGCTGGATGGTGCTCGACGTGCTGCCCGTGCTGCCACCGGACCTGCGTCCGCTGGTGCCGCTGGATGGCGGCCGCTTCGCGACCTCCGACCTGAACGACCTGTATCGCCGCGTTATCAACCGCAACAGCCGTCTGCGCCGTCTGCTCGAACTGAAGGCGCCTGAAATCATTGCCCGCAATGAAAAGCGCATGCTGCAGGAAGCTGTGGACTCGCTGCTGGACAACGGCCGCCGTGGCAAGGCCATGACGGGCGCCAACAAGCGCGCACTGAAGTCGCTGGCCGACATGATCAAGGGCAAGTCAGGCCGTTTCCGCCAGAA
>CALRQR020000028.1:0-10080 GCA_943370375.1 Synechococcus sp. UW140 | reverse complement strand
GCTGCGACGGCAAGAATGCGTGCTGCTGCTGGAAGGCGAAATCGCGCTCGGCGCGCCTTTTGAAGACTTCACGGTGCCCACGGTGAGCTTCAAGTTCGCCGACGGTAAAGTGCACCTGAAAGAAAAATAGCACGGCCGCCACGCCACAGGCCGCGCGCAGCGGCCCTCTACACGGAGCGTGATCTTGATCTGGTTGAAACGGTTGTTCGCAGGGCTGCTGGTATTGGCGGTGTTGGCCGCTGTGGCCTTGGCCCTCTACGCGTACAGGGCCTTCCCCGCACTCGACGGCGAACTGCAGGCAGCCGGCCTGCAATCGCCTGTGACCCTTGAGCGCGACAAGGCCGACGTCACCCACATCAAGGCCCAGTCGCCGCACGACGCCTGGTTCGCGCTCGGCTATGTCCATGCGCAAGAGCGTGGCTGGCAGCTGGAGTTCAACCGGCGCGTCATGCACGGTGAACTTTCAGAAGCCCTCGGCCCCGCCGCGCTGGAAACCGACAAGCTGCTGCGCACCCTGGGCGTGGTGCGCGCCGCCGAACGGCAGTGGCAAACCTTGCCTGCCGAAGGGCGTGACGCCATGCAGGCGTACAGCGACGGCATCAACGCGTTTTACGCCAGCTCGTCACAAGCGCTTTCACCTGAATTCCATATCCTGGGCGTCAAGCCGGGAGGCTCTTCCGGCAAGGCCTGGTCGCCCACCGACAGCCTGGCATGGTCGCTGATGATGGCGCTGGACCTGGGCGGGAACTGGGGCACGGAGTTCGCACGGCTGTACGCCGCCCGGACGCTGAAGACAGCGGAGCTCTGGCAACTGTTCCCGCCTTATCCGGGCGAGCAGCCCGCCTCGGGCGTTGACTTTTCAACGCTTTACGCTGACCTGGGCGTCTATCGCACGGACACACCGGTTGCTACAAAAAAGGTAGCAGCATCCCAAGGTACCGTATGGGCTGGAGGCACTTTTTACTCTCAATCGCCGGTAGCAGCCGCAGCAACGGCCCCTACGGCTCTGGCAGGCGGCATCAACGACTGGGCGGCCACGCTCGGCCAGGCCGACGGCAAGGGCTCCAACAACTGGGTGGTCGCCGGCAGCCACAGCCGCACCGGCAAACCCCTGCTCGCCAACGACCCGCACCTGGGCCTGTCGGCGCCGGCGATCTGGTACTTCGCGCGCCTGCAGGCGCCCGTCGGCGGCAACGCCCCAGGGCTGGACGTCATAGGCGCCACCTTGCCGGGCCTGCCTTTTGTGGTGCTGGGGCGCACCCGGAAGGTGGCCTGGACTTTTACCAACACGGCCCCCGACGTGCAGGACCTGTACCTGGAGCAGATCAACCCGGCCAACCCGAAGCAGTACCGCGTTCCCGGCAGCAGTCCGAATGCCGAGGCGGCATGGGCAGACTTTCAAACCCGCGAGGAGACCATCAGGATCAAAGGCCAGCCCGACCTGGTGCTGACCGTGCGCGAAAGCCGCCACGGCCCGGTGCTCAGCGACGTGCAGAAGTCGCATGCCGACCTGCTGGACACCCGCAAGTATGTGATTGCGCTGCGCTGGAGCGCCCTCGACGCCGACAACCAGACCGTGCTGGCCGGGCTGCGCGCCAACCGGGCCCAATCGGCTGATGAAATGATCGCCGCGTTTGCGGCCTATCACTCGCCCATGCAAAACCTCGTCACGGCCGACGTCGACGGCGGCATGGCTTTCAAGGCTGCAGGCAAGGTGCCGCTGCGCAAACCCGGCAACGACATTCGCGGTATCGCGCCGTCACCGGGGTGGGAGGCGCGCTACGACTGGGCAGGCTGGGTGCCGTACAGCCAGACGCCGCAAACCGGGCAGGGCGAGATCGAGGCCAAAGGCTGGCTGTCGACTGCCAACCAGCGCATTACGCCACCCGGTTTTCCCATCTTCATGGGCCAGGACTGGACCGTGCCTTACCGCTACGACCGGATCGAGCAGTTGCTGGCCGCCACGCCGCAGCACGATATGGCGTCCATGCAAAAGATCCAGGGCGACCAGCTCTCGGCCGCCACCGTCAGGCTGCTGCCTTTCTTGCAGAAAACGGTGTCGCAGCCCGGCCATCCTCTCGCTGATTCCGCCCGGCAGGCTCTGGCCGGCTTTGACGGCACCATGCGCGCCGACCAGGCGGCGCCGCTGATATTTGCCGCCTGGGCAGATGAGCTCATCCGGGGCGTTATCGGCGCCAAGCTGGGCGAGCCGGCGCTGGCCGCGCTTTACGGCAAGCGGCATTTCAGAAGCACGCTGGAAGACATTCTTGAGCGCAACGACGCTGGCTGGTGCGGCACAGCCGGTTGCGCGGGGCAATCCGCGGCCGCATTGGGCCGGGCGCTGGACCGCCTGCAATCAGCCTACGGCGCCGACGTGAGCCGCTGGACCTGGGGCAGGGCGCATGCCGCCTTGTCGGCCCACAAGCCCTTGGGCAATGTGCCCTTGCTGGCACGCGTGTTTGACGTTCGCGTCCCCACCGGTGGCGACACCTTCACGGTGAACGTGGGCCAGTACTGGGCCACCAGCGACGCCACGCCGTTTGCCAACAGGCAGGCAGCGTCGCTTCGCGCGGTGTATGACCTGTCCGATCTTGAAAACTCGCGTTTTATCTACCAGACAGGCCAAAGCGGGCTGGTGTTTTCCAGCCGCTACCGTGACATGCGCGACGAGTGGGCAGCACTGCAATACAGGCCTTTGCAGATGAACCCGCCTGCCTGGGCGCACCAGCTCACGCTGCGGCCCTGAAGCCGATCAGCCAGGCCGCCGCAGGTGAGTTACGCCGGAATCGCGTCGACGTTCAAGCGGTCCCAGTGGCGGTGCAGGGCGATGGCGGCCATGAAGTCTTGCGACACCTGTCCGTCAGTCACTTTGCGGGCATCGGCAATGATCACGCCAGGCGTCGGCACATGCGGCGTTTCAGGGTCTTTGCCCATGCTGAATCCCAGCGTGCCGAGCAACTGCGCACCGTCGTTGATGGCGCAGATCGTCTTGCAGTGCTTGTAGGCCTCCAGCACAAAGTGAACCGCCTCGCCCAGCGCCCCCAGGGTGGCGGCGCTGTCGCTTCCGCCGGGAATCAGCACCGCATCAAACATCACCGATGGCATGTTGGTAAACGTATGGTCCACCGCCAGTTGCCGGCCCGACGATGTGCTGACAGTGCCCAGATGCGGCGCGATGATCTTGCATTGGGCGCCGGCGTCCAGCAGGTCTTGCTGGATTCGTTTGAGCGCACCGGCCTCTACCCCGTCGGCCACCAGGATCGCCACCTTGCGGGTCTTCACGCTGCCGCCCGGCCGGCCCACCATGCGCAGGGCAGGGTCTTCTTCCACTTTGCTGGTGATGCGGTAATCCCGAAAGCCCAGGCGACCGGCAGCGGCTTTCGGATCGGGCGGCTGGATGCCCAGCGGCGCCGCCACCCTGGCCGCCAGCTTGAGGTCCACATGGGCCAGGTTGTCCACGATGCGCTGGCGCACGTCGGGCGTTTCGACCTTGGAAAGCTCAAAGCGGAATGCGGCCACGATGTGGTCTTTTTCGATCGCACTCTGGCTGTTCCAGAACAGCGTGGCCTGCGAGAAATGGTCGTCGAACGAAGGACTTCGGCGCCGGATTTTCGGCGGCTCAAGCTCTTCCGGGTAAGACTGGAAACCCTGTGCGCCGCCGTCCACCCTGAATTCCGCACCCGTACCCAGCGTGTTGGGCTCGTAGGCGACGCGGCCTTTGGAGATGGTCTGGCGGTGCAGGCCGTCGCGCTGGAAGTTGTGCATCGGGCACACCGCGCGGTTGATGGGAATCTCATGGAAGTTCGCGCCGCCCAGGCGTGACAACTGGGTGTCTGTATAAGAAAAAAGGCGCCCCTGCAACAGCGGGTCGTTGGAGAAATCAATGCCCGGCACCAGATGCCCGGGGTGAAAAGCCACTTGTTCTGTCTCGGCGAAGAAGTTGTCCGGGTTGCGGTTCAGGACCATCTTGCCGATCAGTTGCACCGGCACCTGCTCTTCCGGGATCAGCTTGGTCGGATCCAGGATGTCGAACCCCAGTTCAGCTTCCTTGCCTTCGTCCACGATCTGAACGCCCAGTTCCCACTCGGGAAAGTCTCCGCTTTCAATCGCTTCCCAGAGGTCGCGGCGGTGAAAGTCGGCGTCCTTGCCGGCGATCTTCTGCGCCTCATCCCACACCAGGCCGTGAACACCCAGCTTGGGCTTCCAGTGGAACTTGACGAAGAACGATTCACCCCGGGCGTTGAGGAAGCGGAAGGCGTGAACGCCGAACCCTTCCATCATCCGCAGGCTGCGCGGGATGGCCCGGTCGGACATGGCCCACATCAGCATGTGGGTCGTCTCCGGCATCAACGAGGCAAAGTCCCAGAAGGTGTCGTGCGCACTGGCCGCCTGCGGCATTTCGTGATGAGGCTCCGGCTTTACGGCGTGGATGAGATCCGGAAACTTGATCGCATCCTGGATGAAGAACACCGGAATGTTGTTACCCACCAGGTCGTAGTTGCCCTCGGAGGTATAGAACTTGACCGCGAATCCGCGCACATCCCGAACCGTGTCAGCAGAGCCTTTGGAGCCCGCGACGGTGGAAAAGCGCACAAACACCGGCGTCTCCACATCAGGGTCCTGCAAAAAGGCGGCGCTCGTGTACTGCACCATGGACTTGTAGGGCTTGAAATAGCCGTGCGCACCGGAACCTCGCGCATGCACAGCCCGCTCCGGGATGCGTTCATGGTCAAAGTGTGTGATCTTTTCGCGGAGGATGAAGTCCTCCAGCAGGGTAGGGCCGCGTACGCCTGCCTTGAGCGAGTTATGGTTGTCCGGCAGCTGCAAACCCTGATTGGTTGTCAGCACAGGCGCCAAGCCTGCGGTAGCGCTTTCAAGCTGTACTTTTTTGTCCTTGGCGCTGTCCGTACTTCGATTTGAGCTTGGAGCATTGCGCTTGGATGACGGCATGGGAAGTCCTTGATTGAATTAAAAAAAGCAGCAGGCCCCGGTGTTGATCACGGGGTGAATCAGAGAAAAAAGGGAAGCGGATGAAAAGCTGCGGCATTACGCCGCCATCACGTGTCGAGCAGACCTTCAAGAACCTTCACGCCGGCCAGCAGCGCCAGAGCACCTACCGTTCCGGCCAGGCACCACGCCATGAACTCCTGAACAACCTGCGCGAGCGATTCCGGCAAGGCCATGGAGAACAGGAACAATCCGGTGGCGCATACCAACACGGTCAGAAAAGCATGAAGCAGGTCGACATCTTTCGGATTTGCGCGAATTCGCCAGGACGTAAACCATCCGGCAGCCATTCCCGACAAAAGTCCGACCAGCAGTTTCATGATGTTTCTCCGAGGTGTTGCGGCTTCTACAGCGTCAGGCAGCCTCAGCTGCACCGTATGTAGACCTTATGCGCCACCCTGCGACCGGTCAGTAGCCCGATGACGGTGTCCGATGTAAGGCCTTTCTTCTCCGCACGTAAGACGAGGCTTACCGCGTTTGAGGCCGAAGGCCGTCTGTGCGAAAAGTGCGGGATTGAAAGGGGGCGTAGCCTTTTCTCCTACACCGGCTTGCTCAGACTTCCGGCAGGACTGCGCATGCACGTGACTTAAATTAAAAGACATAGCAGTCACCAGACCACCAACACCGAAACACAGCGCCTCTGTTTGGCGAAAAAGGCAAGCCATGACCCTGAAAATGAAGATGTACCTCGTGGAGGACAACCCCACCATCCGCGAGAACCTGATCAGCACGCTGGAAGAACTGGCGCCTGTCCAGACTGTGGGGTCTTCGGAAACCGAGCACGAGGGCGCTGAATGGCTCACCCGCCATCAAGAGCAGTGGGATCTGGCGATTGTTGACCTGTTTCTGAAAAAAGGCAGCGGCCTGCAGGTCGTCGAGGCTTGCCGCGCCCGCAAGCCGCTTCAAAAAGTGGTGGTTTTCAGCAACTATGCGACCCGCGAAATGCGGTCACGCTGCGCCGAGCTGGGCGTTGACGCCGTCTTCGACAAATCTACGGAAATCGATTGCCTGCTGGCGTATTGCGTCACCCAAAGCAAAAAGCTTGAACGAGTGGCCAACGACGATAACCAGTTGCAAACCGCCTGAAGGCCTGATACGAGAACGAGATCAACCAAGAGGTTCCGCCATGTCAACGGTTTTATCCAACCCGCTTTCTCCACCGCCGATTCCTGCCTCTGCGCTTCCCAATGGCGGATCGCGGAAGCTGACGGATGATGTCTTTCAATCCGCAGAAGAAGCGGTGCTGGAACAGGGCATATTGCCGGGGGCGCCGCAACTGCCGGCCGATGCAGGGCAGGTCACGAGCCGCAAAGCCCGCGCATCCGTCATGAATACCGTGCGCTCGCAGGTGGCGGCCAGGCCTTGCGAGGCCGCCTTGCTGGCCGCGGCTGCTGGCGCGCTGGCGATGTGGGCGCTGCGCCGCGGGTTGAGTAGCCGCCTTAGCCGGTACAGCCGGTATTGAGCCGGCGCAACCCCCTTAACGATCCCCGGGGCTGCACCTGCTGCCTGTCGTTTTTCATCATGGAGTCTTTGATGCACTTTCACCTGCACGTTCCGGTGCCGCAGCCCAGTCCCGGCGCGCCCATTTATGTACCCAATGAGGTGCCACCGCTGGTGGTTCCTCCGGAGCCCGGCGCCCCGCCTGAGGTCACCGACCCGCCGCCGTCAGAGCCGACACTTCCGATCCGGGAGCCCGCCGTCAACGTTCCGCCGCAGGCCCTGCCGCATTGAGCGGATTCTCAGGGCGATTCGGCTTCAAGACCCGCGCTAAGGCAGGGCTTGTTGCCGCTGGTATTCCGCTCTTTTCATGACGAGATAACTCTCCTTGTCCACCTCGCGGAGCTGGCGGGGATACTGTTCGGTCGCGTCGAACCAGTGCACCAGGCGCTGTTCAAGCTGCTGGGCCGCGGGTTTGTCGAGCGCGGCCAGAAAAGCCTCAATGGCCAGGTAGTAACGCATGGTGTTGCGCTCGACGGCTCCGCGCATCCCCTCGACGTAAGCAGAAGCCGGCCCCTGCCGGATCTGGGTGAAGCCCACCTTCCCATTTCCCACTGTGGCAAGGTAGCCTTGCATGGCCAGACGGCTTGCGACTCCGTAGCCGTACGAGTAGCGCATGTGCATGAACGTCTTGCCGCCCGGCAATGGCACAGCTTGCAGCTCAATCCGGTAGTTGCTGGTGCCCAAGGGACCCTTGTCGGCCTGAAGCTGGGCGGCCAGGTAAGTGGGAGATGCCGCTGCAAGCCGGTAGGCAAACTGGAGGGAATAGGCATCCTGCAGTTCCTGCGGTGTTTTCTTGCCGACACTCACTTTGAGCATGCTCGGGCTGCCGTCGGAGCCTGCATGGCAATATTTGGTGTTGATGTGAAGTATCAGCATGTCGCACCACCGGTGCGGGCTTTTAAAGGTGGCGCTGACGGTGCTGAAAGGCGAGTCGAGCACCGCATAAGCGTTACCGCTGACCACATTCCCGGCTTCCGCAGACTCAAGAAACAAAGGCCTGCGGTAAACGTTTTCTGCCAGTTGCCTGGACAGCGCTGAATGCTTTTCAAGCAGCGCCGTTGCGCCAGGCTCGGTGCCGGGTTCTGTGACGTGTTGGGCAAGGGCGCCGCTGGATAAAGCGACAAGGCCTGCGGCAAGCCAGCCAAGCCGTAAAGCAAAATTCCGGATAGTGTGCATGGCATGCAGTTTGCCAGCGGAAAAGCACCACTTTGGCGATATGCTCCGCCGTCCTACAACGATCGTTGGAAGAGGGACGACATGAAAGAAAAGAGGAAGTCGCGGCTGCGCGACCCGCCTCAAACGTGCCCGGCTGTCGTCAAGGCCTGATGGCTATCGTCGATGGCCGTGGCGGCAGAATGGAAATGAAGGACAACCTCGTCTTCGCCATGACTCAGGCGAGCAGATTCTTCGGCCAGCGCCTCGACATCGCTCCATTCAATTCGCCGGTAAGGCTTGCCGGCCGGCATGCTTGCCGGGGCCAGCACATTTTTCAGGGAGATCCGGATGGAAATCCCGCTCCCGGAAGGCTCTGTTTCCACCTCAATGCTTCTCGGTGCCGCCGCCGCATCAGTCAGGGCAAGCACGGCCGCCGTAAACGCATTGCGCAATGCCGACACAGGCAACTTTCCCTCCGCTTGCTCGGTCTTGTTGACAATGGAAAACCCTTTGAAGGAAAGCTCAGTGGCCACCATGGCCAGGCATTGGGCAATGCCTGCGTTAGCGGTAACGAGGGGGTCATCCTTGGGGGCGAACCAGCTCATCAGGTCGGTGCAGGAGGCGGCGGCTTCTTTGGACAATGCCACGATATCGCGCGCATTTTTGAGCAATGCTTCAGGATCGGAGTCAGGCTTTTGCAGCCGCCTCTCGAGCATGCCGGCCACCATCGCGATGGGTTGCAATGATCCCGCCATGTTGTGGCGGATGACCGGCGCCAATCGCCGAAGGAGTGCGTAACGCGCGGCCTCTGTGAGTCGCGCTTTCGAGCCGGTTTCCTGGTTTGCCATACGGTTTGCCTGAATGTTCATTTTTGCTTTTGCGGGTGAAATGCTTCGCGAATCCTCGCGCCTGGCGCCGGACGGCTTGGGCCGCCAGACACATTTACTCCACCATTTTTCAAGACGTAACTGAAAAATATACAACTTTCAAAGTGAATTCTGCGTAGGCCAAAACCTACAGTTTTCGCCTTGTCTCACGCGCGCCGCAAAATGCGCCACCAGAGGGGAAAATGCTCTCCAGTCTGATTGTCATTCCGAATATTCGCGAGTAATCTCGGCGCCTGTTCTACAAACCGTTACTTTTTTGAAACAGGAAGAATGACATGGAGGCAATTGCCAAGTTGTCGGTCGTGGAGCGCGACGCCGAACTCAAATTCATTCTCAAATCCCTCAGCGCACTGCGACGCGGGGATGCCGGCATCACGCTCCCGACGGAGTGGGAAGGTGTCTACGGAAAGATCGCCGCAGAGTTCAACCAGCTCTCGGCCATGACGTCGGCGACCACCAGCCGCTGCAAAGGCCTGGCCAGCAAATCCCGTTCTTCCGCCCGCGCCAGCCGCCGACTGCCCGAGGAGAAACTGTCGGGCTTCTGGCTGGAAAACGCCGTCGCGGTGAACACGGTTCTTGATGAAGCCGACGAGGCCGCAGAGCATGCCAAAACAGTTCTGGCGGCCCTGACTGATCTCAAAAAGGGCGACGTGCGTGCGTCCTTGCCGCAGGACTGGACCGGCGTGGCCGGCAAGCTGGCGGATGCATTCAATGACGTGGTCTCTGAGAACGTCCGGATGTCGCGCGAGCTGGAACGCCTGAGCCGTGTGGTCGGCAAGGAAGGCCGCCTGAAGGAGCGCGCGTTGGTTCCCGACGCCACGGGTTTCTGGCGAGACTCCGCAGAGTCCATCAACTCACTGATCGCCGACCTGGTACACCCCACCAGCGAAGTGGCGCGTGTGATCGGTGCGGTTGCCCAGGGCGACCTCTCCAAAAGCATGGCGCTGGAAGCCGAGGGCAGGGCGCTAGAGGGCGAGTTTTTGCGAACCGCCATGATCATCAACAAGATGGTGGAGCAGCTGGGTACCTTCTCTGCCGAAGTGACGCGTGTGGCGCGCGAGGTGGGTACTGAAGGCAAGCTGGGCGGGCAGGCTGATGTGCAAGGCGTGGCCGGCACCTGGAAAGACTTGACCGACTCGGTCAACTCCATGGGCTCGAACCTGACGGCGCAGGTGCGCAATATTGCCGAGGTGACGACCGCTGTGGCCGCCGGTGACTTGTCCAAGAAGATCACGGTAGACGTGAAGGGCGAAATCCTCGAACTCAAGAACACCATCAACACCATGGTGGACCAGCTGCGCTCATTTGCTTCTGAAGTGACGCGCGTGGCGCGTGAAGTGGGTACCGAAGGCAAGCTGGGCGGGCAGGCTGATGTGCAGGGCGTGGCCGGCACCTGGAAGGACTTGACCGACAACGTGAACTTCATGGCCGGTAACCTGACATCGCAGGTGCGAAACATTGCCGACGTGACCAAGGCTGTGGCCGCCGGTGACTTGTCGAAAAAGATCACGGTGGACGTGAAAGGCGAAAT
>CALRQR020000027.1:0-13082 GCA_943370375.1 Synechococcus sp. UW140 | reverse complement strand
CAAACGCTACACCCTGCCCCAGCCTGCCGGCTCCGCCGATGCCCTGCTGCTGGCCCGCCTGGGGAGTCGCGAAAAAGCCGCCGGCAAGCTCACGGCCATCATCACGTCGGACGCCACCACGGCCCAGCGCCTGATGGACGAGATCGCGTTTTTTGCGCCTGACCTGCGCTGCGCCCTCTTCCCCGACTGGGAAACCCTGCCTTACGACACGTTCTCGCCGCATCAGGACCTGATCAGCGAGCGCCTGGCCACGCTGTGGCGCATCCAGCAGCGCGACAAGGAAACCGGCGCCGACGTGGTCATCGTGCCGGCTACCACCGCGCTGTACCGCCTGGCGCCCCCCAGCTTCCTGGCGGGCTACACCTTCCAGTTCAAGGTCAAGCAAAAGCTCGACGAAACCAAACTCAAAGCCCAGCTCACGCTGGCCGGCTACAGCCACGTCACGCAAGTGGTGAGCCCCGGCGAATACGCGGTGCGCGGCGGCTTGATTGACCTGTTCCCCATGGGCAGCCCCGTGCCTTACCGCGTCGACCTGTTTGACGACGAGATCGACAGCATCCGCACCTTTGACCCCGACAGCCAGCGCAGCCTCTACCCGGTGCCTGAAGTGCGCCTGCTGCCGGGGCGCGAGTTTCCGATGGACGACGAGGCACGCGCGCGATTTCGCAGCCGCTGGCGCGAGCTGCTCGATGGCGACCCGACCAAGAGCCGCATTTACAAAGACATGGGCAACGGCGTAGCCACCGCCGGCATCGAGTACTACCTGCCGCTCTTCTTTGAAGAAACCGCCACGGTGTTCGACTACCTCGGCAGCAACGCCACCGTGGTCCTGCACGGCGACCTGGAGCCGGCCTTCCAGCGCTTCTGGCAAGACACCAAAGACCGCTACCGCCTGGTGCGCGACGCGCCCGACCGTCCGGCCCTGCCGCCCGAATCACTCTTCCTGGGCGCCGAGCAGTTTTACGCACGCGCCAACGACTACGCACAGCTGGCGATACGCGCCACGGTCGAAGATGTGGCCGACAACGCGCAATTTCAAAAGCTGGGCGAAATGGCGGTGGTGCGCGGCGCCGAAGACCCACTGGCCAAATTCAAAGGCCATGTGCGCAACACGGCCCAGCGCGTGCTGGTGCTGGCTGAAAGCGACGGCCGGCGCGAAAGCCTGCTGGACTTCCTGCGCGCCAGCAGCGTCAGCCCGCCGGCGTTTGATTCGCTCGAAGACTTCCAGGCCAGCGACGAAAAGCTCGGCATTGCCACGGCAGCGCTGAACACCGGTTTCAGCTGGCTCGAAGAAGGCATCGACTTCATCACCGAGACCGAGCTGTTTGCTGCCGGCGCCACCGTACGCCGCCGCAACAAGAAGCAGGAGCAGGTCAGCGACGTCGAAGCACTGATCAAAGACCTCTCGGAGCTCAATGTGGGCGACCCGGTGGTCCACAGCGCCCACGGCATCGGCCGCTACCGCGGCCTGATCAACATGGACCTGGGCCAGGGAACGAATGCCGACGGCACGCCGCTGTTGCAGGAGTTTTTGCACCTCGAATACGCCGACAGCGCCACGCTGTACGTGCCCGTCAGCCAGCTGCACCTGATCAGCCGCTACACCGGCGTTAGCGCCGAAGAAGCCCCGTTGCACAGGCTGGGCAGCGGCCAGTGGGAAAAAGCCAAGCGCAAGGCCGCCGAACAGATTCGCGACTCCGCCGCCGAGCTGCTCAACATCTACGCCCGCCGCGCCGCGCGTGAAGGCCATGCCTTCCGCTACTCACCCGGCGACTACGAGACCTTTGCCAACGACTTCGGCTTTGAAGAAACCGCCGATCAGCGCGCCGCCATCCATGCGGTGATCCAGGACATGATCAGCCCGCGCCCCATGGACAGGCTGGTGTGCGGCGACGTGGGCTTCGGCAAGACGGAAGTCGCCTTGCGCGCCGCTTTTATTGCCGTGACCGGCGGGCGGCAGGTGGCCCTGCTGGCCCCCACTACGCTGCTGGCCGAGCAGCACTACCAGACGCTGGTAGACCGCTTTGCCAAGTGGCCGGTCAAGATTGCCGAGATGAGCCGCTTTCGCTCCGGCAAAGAGATCACCGCCGCCATCAAGGGCCTGGCCGACGGCACGGTCGACATCGTGGTGGGTACCCACAAGCTGCTGAGCCAGGACGTGAAGTTCGAACGCCTGGGCCTGCTCATCATCGACGAAGAGCACCGCTTCGGCGTGCGCCACAAAGAGGCCATGAAGGCCATGCGCGCCGAGGTCGATGTGCTGACGCTCACGGCGACGCCGATCCCGCGCACGCTGGGCATGGCGCTGGAAGGCCTGCGCGACCTGAGTGTGATCGCCACCGCGCCGCAACGCCGCCTGGCCATCAAGACTTTTGTGCGCAGCGAAAACAACGGCGTGATCCGCGAAGCCGTGCTGCGCGAATTGAAGCGTGGCGGCCAGGTCTACTTCCTGCACAACGAGGTCGAGACCATCCAGAACCGGCGCGAAAAACTCGAAGAGATACTGCCCGAGGCGCGCATCGCCGTGGCCCACGGCCAGATGCCCGAGCGCGAGCTGGAGCGCGTGATGAAAGACTTCATCGCCCAGCGCTACAACCTGCTGCTGTGCTCGACCATCATTGAAACCGGCATCGACGTGCCGACCGCCAACACCATCGTGATGAGCCGCGCCGACAAGTTCGGCCTGGCGCAGTTGCACCAGCTGCGCGGGCGCGTGGGCCGCAGCCACCACCAGGCCTATGCCTATTTGATGGTGCCCGACATAGAGGGCCTGACCAAGCAGGCCGGCCAGCGGCTCGAAGCCATCCAGCAGATGGAAGAACTCGGCTCGGGCTTTTACCTGGCCATGCACGACCTGGAGATTCGCGGCACCGGCGAGGTGCTGGGCGAAAACCAGAGCGGCAACATGCTCGAAGTCGGCTTTCAGCTCTACAACGAGATGCTCAGCGAAGCCGTGGCCTCGCTCAAAGCCGGGCGCGAGCCGGATCTGCTGTCGCCGCTCAGCGTGACGACCGAGATCAACCTGCACGCCCCCGCCCTGCTGCCCAACGACTATTGCGGCGACGTGCACCTGCGCCTGTCTTTCTACAAAAAGCTGGCGACTGCCAAAAACACCGACCAGATCGACGCTTTGCTCGAAGAAATCGTCGACCGCTTCGGCAAGCTGCCGGCGCAGGCGCAGACGCTGATCGACGTGCACCGGCTGCGCGTGATCGCACGGCCGTACGGCGTGGTCAAGGTCGATGCCGCGCCCAGCGGCATCAACATCACCTTCAAGAAAGACCCGCCGATCGACTCGATGGCCATCATGCATCTCATCCAGAAAAACCGGCACATCCGGCTGGCCGGCAACGACAAACTGCGCATCGAGCGCGAGCTGCCTGAACCCAAAGACCGTGCGCAAATGGTGCGCGACATCCTGCGCTCGCTCGGCCAACCCAAAACCCCCTCCACCCCAGAAGCAACACCCGCATGACCCCCACGGAAATCTCCCCCGGCCTCGTCGCCAACGTCTCTACGCCCGACCTCAAGCTCAGCGATTTCAAGCTGATCGCCTTTGACATGGACTCCACGCTCATCAACATCGAGTGTGTGGACGAAATCGCCGACGCTGCAGGCCGCAAAACCGAGGTGGCCGCCATCACCGAAGCCGCCATGCGCGGCGAGATCACCGACTACAAAGACAGCCTGCGCCAGCGCGTGGCGCTGCTCAAAGGCGTCAGCGTGGCCAGCATGGAAGAGGTCTATCACGAGCGCCTCAAGCTCAACCCCGGTGCCGCCGAGCTGGTGCACGCCTGCAAAGAGGCCGGCATGAAGGTGCTGCTGGTGAGCGGCGGCTTTACCTTCTTCACCGACCGCGTGCGTGACGAGCTGGGCATTGACTACACGCGCTCCAACGTGCTGGAAGTGAAAGACGGTTATCTCACCGGCAAGATGGTCGACCAGCCCTGGGGCGACATCTGTGACGGAGACGAAAAACGCAAGATGCTGCTGGAGACCTGCGCCAACCTGGGCATCACCCCGCTGCAGGCGATTGCCATGGGCGACGGCGCCAACGACCTGCCGATGATGGGCGTGGCCGGCCTCTCGGTGGCCTACCACGCCAAGCCGCGCGTGCGCGAGCAGGCCATGGTCGCCATCAACGAAGGCGGGCTGGACCGGCTGCTGGAGCTTCTCAGCTGAAGCGCCGGCGCATCAATCCTCGCCAAATAAGTCAACCATCCCGCAGCCATAACGCCTTATAAGCAGACACCTGAACCAAAAGACACCGACATCCATGGGTTTGTTCACAAAATTCGAAAACCTTCTCCACGCCTACCCTGAAGGCGAGCCGACCCTGCCGCCCAAAGGCTTCATGGCCTTTATCTGGGCTTGCAGCCGCGGCGCGCGCGGCTACATCCTGTTGCTGGCGTTGCTGTCGGCCACCATGGCGGCGTTTGAGGCCTTGATGTTCGCCATGCTGGGCCGCATCATTGACTGGCTGGGCAAGGCCGAGCCTGCGCGCCTGTGGATTGACCACGGCAGCACGCTCACAGTGCTGGCCTGGATTGTGGTGGCCAGCATTGTGGTGGTGGCGTTGCAGACCATCGTCAAGCACCAGACGATTGCGATCAACTTTCCGATGCGCCTGCGCTGGAACTTTCACCGCCTGATGCTGGGCCAGAGCATGGCCTTCTACCAGGACGAGTTTGCCGGGCGCCTGACCACCAAGGTCATGCAGACGGCGCTGGCCGTGCGCGACACGCTGTTTGTGCTGGCCGACGTGCTGGTGGCCATGGCCGTGTATGTGGCCACCATGACGGTGCTGGCGGCCGCCTTTGACATGAAGCTGATCGCGCCCTTCCTGATCTGGCTGGGGCTGTACATCGCCGCGCTGTTTTTCTTTGTGCCCAAGCTGGGCCGCATCGGCAAACAGCAAGCCGATGCGCGCTCGCTGATGACAGGCCGGATCACCGACGCGTACACCAACATCACCACCGTCAAGCTCTTTTCACACACGCAGCGCGAAGCGGCCTTTGCGCGCTCGGCCATGCAGGAGTTCATGAACACCGGCTACAGCCAGATGCGGCTGGTCAGCGCCTTTGAGATCGTCAACCATGCGCTCAGCATGGGCCTGATTCTGGGCATGGCGGGTACGTCGCTGTGGTTGTGGAGCCTGGGCCAGGTCGGCGCCGGCGCCGTGGCCGCCGCCACCGCGATGGCGCTGCGGCTGCAGGGCATGTCGCACTGGATCATGTGGGAGATGACCAGCCTCTTTGAAAGCGTGGGCACCGTGCAGGACGGCATCAACACCTTGTCGCGCCCGCGTGTGATTGAAGACAAGCCCGATGCGGCCACGCTGAGCGTGCCGCAGGGCGAGGTGCGCTTTGAAAACATCGGTTTCAGCTACGGCAAGGGCCCCCGCGTGATCGACGGCCTCACGTTGACCGTCAAGCCCGGCGAGAAGATAGGCCTCATCGGCCGCTCAGGCGCCGGCAAGTCCACGCTGGTCAACCTGCTGCTGCGCTTTCACGACCTGGACGCCGGGCGCATCCTGATCGACGGGCAAGACATTGCCGCCGTGACGCAGGACAGCCTGCGCAGCCACATCGGCATGGTGACGCAAGACACCTCGCTGCTGCACCGCTCGGTGCGCGACAACATCACCTACAGCCGCCCCACGGCGACGGAAGAGCAGATGCGCACGGCGGCCCGACGCGCCGAGGCCGACGGCTTTGTGGACTACCTGACGGACCCGACCGGCCGCAAAGGCTACGACGCCCACGTGGGCGAGCGCGGCGTCAAACTCTCGGGCGGGCAGCGCCAGCGCATCGCGATTGCCCGCGTGATGCTCAAAGACGCACCCATCCTGCTGCTGGACGAAGCCACCAGCGCACTCGACTCTGAAGTCGAAGTCGCCATCCAGAGCAGCCTGAACACCCTGATGCAAGGCAAGACGGTGATTGCCATTGCCCACCGCCTCTCGACCATCGCCGCGATGGACAGGCTGATCGTGCTCGACCAGGGCCGCATCGTCGAAGAAGGCGACCACCGCAGCTTGCTGGCCAACGGCGGCCTGTATGCGCGCCTGTGGGCGCACCAGAGCGGCGGCTTCCTCAGCGACAACCTGGAAGAGCAAGAGCTGGCGGCTTGACGCTACCGGGCGGAGCGGACACTCGTTTGCTATTGTTTTAATAGCTGTCTGTGTACACGGGTAATGGGCTAGAGCCCGATTCTTCTTATAAAAATAAAAAATACCCGCGCCTTGAGGCCGCTGCATTCATGGGTTCAGGTGTTGATTTTCACGTCGATGTGACCCGCTTTTTCCGCAGCCGCTTGACCCTACTGAACCCTGAAATGTGGATATCCAGCCTTGCTCAAAGGGCTTCACCAGTGGCTCAACGCTCGATGAAAAGGCGGATCAACCGCGCACGGAAATCCACACGCTGTACTTCCACTGCCACACGACTTGTGCGCTGGTGTTGCTTAGCCTGTGATACGCCCTGCACTGTCACGGGTGGGTCAAACCTCAGTGCAGCTCAACAACCTAATCACAAATAACACCAAAAGCTTCGGCTTTCGTTCTGAATTCACTCTTCGCCGCCTCCGAAGGAAATGTAAGAGTGACGGTCTCTCCGACAAGCAAACGTTCCACTTCAACTTTTGCCTGGGCTAATGACCCCGTTGAGTGCTGCTTAACAGCTTCAATAAGGGACACCGTCTGAAGGCCCTTTTTCCATGATTTCATAGTCAGTGTTGTCATAGTCCTGTCTCAATTTTGATTGAGCGTGGCACATGACCTGGATTTGCACCCGTCGTACGCACGCCACCCTGTATAACTATTTTCTTGGCGCCTTGTTCTGATCCGAACGTTTTCGCTGCGGAAAGGGCTTCCCTCAATGTGGCATTACCTTCAATATTGTTGAGTTCTACGTCGATTTGACCCGCTTTTTCCAGAGCAGCTTGACCCTGTCCCAACCCCGGATGTGACTATCCATCCTTGTGCACAGGAACTTCATCGATGGCTCAGTTCTCGATGGAAAAATGGATCAAACAGACGTAGAAATCCACATTGTGTTGTTAGGGGCAGTCTGGACGAGCGTTTGGGTCTTCACCGTGATGCGACCAAAGATGTCGCGCTGGTAGGTGGTGATGCCGCTGCTGTCTTCTATCTTGCTGAGGTAACCCTTGCTGGCGTTGGGTGCGCCGCTGGCGTTGTAGGTGCTGCCGGTGAGGTCGTAGCTCAGTGTGGTGGTACGCCCGCCGGTGAATGTGAGCAGCGTGGGGCGGCCGAGCAAATCACGCGTGATGCTGGTCGTCTGGCTCAGTGCATCTGTCACCTGGCTGGGCAGGCCCAGGCTGTCGTAAGGGACAGTTAGGTTATCTCGGCCAATTACTTAGCGGGATCAAGTGAATCTGCATGACCACGTATCCAACATAGTCCTGAAGTCTGACGCCTACGTCCCCGTCCGGTGCGCACTACCCACCTGATTCAGGTTTCGCACGTACCCGATTAAACCTACAGCCAGCTACACCAAAAGCAAAGCCACAAAGAACACCACCGAGGACGCCAATGGCTTTAAACGTGGTACTACGGCTGCGTTCTATTTCTGCGACATCCTCCTTGCTGGGTGCTCCAGGCGCAACCGCCGTCACGATCTTATCCACTTGACGATCAAAGTATGGATCGACAAACAAGGCGCCGATGCCAAACCATCCAACAGAAAGCCAGAAGGCAACAGCCGCAAGAATCCATGCGGACCAATAAACATAAAGTCGATTCATTTCACATCCACCGTTCCGTAATAAGTGATATCTGTGCCAGGAATTGTGCCAGTCGTAGTGCGAAGAAGTCGATCTTGGATCCGATACCAGTCCCGCGAATTCTTGCTGCTAGAGACAGTCACACATCCGTTCGATGCCGTGCCTGGGTGAAACCTAAACTGCCCTCTCGTTTGACCGTTCGGCAGCGTCGTGAAGTCGTCAATTTTTCCATCATCGCGATAGAGTTTGAAGAATACAGCTCCATTAATTCTGTTGTAGTGATAAGGCTCTACGATGTAATACCTGCCCGCCGGGATAGGCCCATGATTTTCAATGCTCTCAAACTCCGGCCGGTTGGTGAACTGATGGTTTCCAGAGAAGGCTGGATTAGAAACATCCCCAGGACAGTCACACTGATGATTGAGAGTTCCTGAGAGTCGATCAAACGAGAATTTCTCAAGCAGACCCACTGGATCAATTTTTGAAAGCGGATTCCCTCTTACATATCCAAACTTGTTCCAGCCACCAGCGAGTCCAATCGGGTCAGCCTGCATGTATCGTCCACCGTTTTGGGAATCATAAGAGCGGTAGTAGTTGTAGTAAAGCCCGGACTCAACATCCGCATACTGCCCCGGATACCGAAGATTGAATGTGACCGGCGGAATCGTCGTCGTCCCCGGATTCGGATTCATTGCCAGATCAGCAAACCGGTTGGCGGCCAGCGTAGGCTGCTCATCCCCAAACGCGCTGTACTTCCACTGCCACACGGCCTGTGCGCT
Source organism: Synechococcus sp. UW140 (assembly GCA_943370375.1). Classification (GTDB taxonomy): domain Bacteria; phylum Pseudomonadota; class Gammaproteobacteria; order Burkholderiales; family Burkholderiaceae_C; genus Polaromonas. The sequence continues at coordinate 4,560 of CALRQR020000027.1, read as the reverse complement.
GGTGTTGCTTAACCTGCGCGGTGTGTTCAGGTGATCAGCGTGCACTGCAAAGATCGTTCCATTGATCACAGCGGCTACTGGAACCGGACCATTCGGCGAAGGCAACCAAATGTATTCAGTGCTTCCTGCGCTGGGTGTGTCCGCCGCACCGTACTCACCAATCAACGTGCCATCTTCGTCATAGGCAAACGCATAGCCGGGGTCTGCCGTGCTCGGGCTTGTTGTGACGGGCAGCGTCTTGAAGGTTCTCTGCCCCAGCGCGTTGTGGCTATACCGGCTGGTGCTGATCGTTGGTGAGCTTCCGGTGCTGGTACTCGCAAGCCGGCTCTCCACATCAAACCCATCGGTCTTCGTTCCATCCCCCGTCGTATCCCCATTCGCATTGACGCTGAAGGTGGTCGTTGTGTTGACCGGCGAGCCACTCACCACATCCGTCTGGCTGTAGCTGGCCAGGCGGTTGGTGTTTGTGGTGATGCTGTAAGTGCGGCTTCGGCTGGTGATGCCGGCTGCGGGACCGGGGCTCTGGCTGCTGGTCAGGCGGTTGCCGTTGGCGTCATAGGTAAAGCTGTTGAGTTCCACGTCGATGTGACCCGCTTTTTCACAGCCGCCTGACCCTATCTCAACCCTGAAATGTGGATATCCAGCCTTGTGCGCAGGGACTTCACCGATGGCTCAGCTCCCGATGGAAAAATGGATCAAACAGGCGCGGCAATCCACAACCTACGCAATACCAAGCATGATTAGCATCAAAAACATAAGCTGGGCGTAGTCGCCCTGTCTTTAGATCAACTAATTTTCTAAGCGCTGCTTTGTATAGTCCGGCAGCGAGCATTGCGTGTACTTTAGAAAAAGGCTCTATCGTTGTCATTAATGGCACCTCCTAGCAGGGGACTTCCCAAGGTTTGGGTTCTGGCGGCCGAGTAAACCGACACTCGGGAATCTCTGGATTCTCGTCGCAGGTCCTGTTTATTAGATCCCATATTATTATTCCGCCCACCGCTCGTGCACCGCGGCTTCCGCGCGTACCCCTTTGGCCCTTAGCGGTTCTGGAATGTTCCTCTGCGTTTTCATGGCCAACGTTTCGCTGTCGTTCTCCTGACTGCACTCGTTCTGGAGGAGGTGGCTTTTTATTGGGGTTGGGAGGTTTTTCGTATTTTCCTTTACCAGCCTCTGGCGATTCAGGAAGCAAACCCAGCGTGTCAGTCCAAGCTAATGGATTTTGACTCACATACCCAAACAGGTTCCACCCTCCATCCTGCCCGATCGGATCAGCTTGCGTATACCGCCCGCCTTTTGAATCGTAGGAGCGGTAGTAGTTGTAGCTGAGCCCAGACTCAGCATCCGCATACTGCCCCGGATACCGAAGATTGAAGGTGATCGCAGGGATGGTGGTGGCGCCCGGATTCGGATTCATCGCCAGATCAGCAAACCGGTTGGCTGCCAGCGTAGGCTGCTCATCGCCAAACGCGCTGTACTTCCACTGCCATACCGCTTGAGCACTTGTGTTGCTCAGACGCCTTGGAGTGTTCAGGTGATCGGCCTGGATCGCAAAGATCGTTCCATTGATTACAGCGCCTACGGGTACCGGCCCATTTGGTGATGGCAGCCAGATGTATTCAGTGCTTCCCTCGCTGGGTGTTCCCGTTGCACCGTACTCACCAATCAACGTGCCGTCTTCGTCATAGGTGAAGGCGTACCCCGGGTCTGCCGTGCTTGGGCTTGTTGTGATCGGCAGTGTCTTGAACGTCCGCTGCCCCAACGCGTTGTGGCTGTAGCGGCTGGTACTGACGCTCGGCGACGTGCCCGTGCTGGTACTCGCAAGCCGGCTCTCCACATCAAACCCATAGGTCTTCGTGCCATCCCCCGTCGTATCCCCATTCGCATTGATGCTGAAGGTAGTCGTTGTGTTGACCGGTGAGCCACTCACCACATCCGTCTGGCTGTAGCTGGCCAGGCGGTTGGTGTTGGTGGTGATGCTGTAGGTGCGGCTGCGGCTGGTGATGCCGGCTGCAGGACCCGGGCTCTGGCTGCTGGTCAGGCGGTTGCCGTTGGCGTCGTAGGTGAAGCCGCTGGTTGCACTGGTTGTGCTGTCGTTAAAGCTGGTGATACGGCCTGTGGCGTCGTAGCCGACTGCCCAGTTGGTGGTGCCCAGGGTGATGCCGCTGTTGGCGGGGTTGCTGTCGCTGGGGGCGTAGAGGCTTTGGCTCAGGGTTGTCAGGCGCCCTGCTGCGTCGTAGCCGTATCTTGCTCAACTACCATCGTCGACTGTCAACTGCATCTCGACTGCCGATGCTAGGTCGAATCAATATTGCGGTTTCATTCCTCAGGCTTCATTCGTGCGAACCCATCTGAAGCCGCAATGAACTCTATTGCTCGTTCGATTGACTCGCGATTCACGAATTTCAAAGCCACGATGTTTTTCTCAAAGAACGCCGCCTTCACCGAAAGCTCGTATTCAATGTCTTGCGACAGTCTAGCGATGTCATAGAACGCGATTCGAAATCTCTCTCCGTCAACCTCAACAACGACATCGTTAAACCAACCTTTTGCCTCCACCTCCCAAGCATAGTTCTCAAAATCATCCGGAAAAATTATGGAAAAAGTTTTCATAGATTACCCTGTTTATTTACAAGTAATGCATCCCAAAGCTTTGGTGAATTGCTCCACTGTGAGGTTTGCGCCTGGGGCGGGAGTAATCTCAAAATGGGATAGATCCCTACCTCTCTGAATAATCTGTAGAGAACTTGGCACGCTATTCGGGTTGACTTGATAGGCATTAAAACTTTTCGATGTAACACTCAATTCATTGTTGAAAACTGAGACTCCATGAGTTGGCGCGACAGTACCTGTTTGAGGATCAATTTTAAACTCTGAAGGCCTTGGCGAAAACGAAGGCGATTGTCCGGGTTTGGCGCCGCGAAAAAAAGCTGACGTATCTTTTGCACCGCTTCGCCAAGGCGAAACTATCCCTTTTAGCGCACTGAATGACAAACCGATGAGAGTGCATTCAGGACAAATACTTTCCAATGGAGCGTTGCCATCATCACCCGGTTGATAAGCTGGTCCGCAGGTAGCTCGCCCGGTTCTATAAGACCGCTTCTCTTCGCGTTCGAACACCGAGTCCAAACCCAGTGGATCGACTGCATCTAGCGGATTTCCTCCCACATATCCAAACTTGTTCCAACCGCCATCCAGTCCAATCGGATCAGCCTGAGGATAACCACCAGTGTCAGGGTTGTAACTCCTGAAGTAGTTGTAGTAAAGCCCAGACTCCACATCCGCATACTGCCCCGGATACCGCAGATTGAATGTGACCGGCGGAATGGTTGTCGTCCCCGGAGTCGGATTCATAGCCAAATCAGCAAACCGGTTCGCTGCCAAGGTCGGCTGCTCATCCCCAAACGCGCTGTACTTCCACTGCCACACGGCTTGGGCGCTGGTGTTGCTCAGGCGCCTTGGGGTGTTCAGGTGATCGGCCTGAATTGCAAATATGCTTCCATTGATCACTGCCGCCACTGGCACCGGGCCATTGGGCGAAGGCAGCCAGATGTATTCCGTTGAACCCGCGCTCGGCGTGCCACCCGCGCCGTACTCACCCATCAACGTGCCGTCTTCGTCATAAGCAAACGCATAGCCCGGATCTGCCGTTGTTGGCGTTCCGATGACGGGCAGCGTCTTGAACGTCCTCTGCCCCAGCGCGTTGTGGCTGTACCGGCTGGTGCTGATCGTCGGTGAGCTTCCGGTGCTGGTACTCGCAAGCCGGCTCTCCACATCAAACCCATAGGTCCTGGTGCCATCACCCGTCGTGTCCCCATTCGCATTGATGCTGAAGGTAGTCGTTGTGTTGACGGGTGAGCCACTCACCACATCCGTCTGGCTGTAGCTGGCCAGGCGGTTGGTGTTGGTGGTGATGCTGTAAGTGCGGCTTCGGCTGGTGATGCCGGCTGCAGGACCCGGGCTCTGGCTGCTGGTCAGGCGGTTGCCGTTGGCGTCGTAGGTGAAGCCGCTGGTGCTGCTGGTAGCGGCATCGTTGAAGCTGGTGATGCGGCTCACTGCGTCATAGCCCACTGACCAGTTGGTGGTGCCCAGGGTGATGCCGCTGTTGGCGGGGTTGCTGTCGCTGGGGGCGTAGAGGCTTTGGCTCAGGGTTGTCAGGCGCCCTGCTGCGTCGTAGCCGTAGCCGGATAGCTCTGTGGCGGTGACGCGGCCTGCGGTGTCGTAGGTTCTCGTCGCATTGATGTTGGTTCCGCCGCTTATTCCGCTTGTTGCAAATGGCCAGGTCCAACTTGCAGGCTGGCCTGCGGCTGTCCAGGTGAGGCTGCTGATGAGGGGTGTGCTGTTCCAGCTCAGGCCTGTCAGCTGACCTGCCGCGCTGTAGCTATGTACCAGCGCGTTGCCGCTCGGGTAGGTGATGGTGTCTACAAGTCCCTGGCTGTTGTAGCTGTAGCCCACCTGCTGGGTTGTGTTGTTGGGTGCGGTCTGGGTGAGGGTTTGGGTTTTGACAGTGATGCGGCCCAGCGCGTCTCGCTGGTACGTGGTGATTCCGCTGCTGTCTTCTAT
>CALRQR020000026.1:0-28645 GCA_943370375.1 Synechococcus sp. UW140 | reverse complement strand
ACGTCGATCCGTTCACCGTAAGGCGGGTTGACCAGCATCACGCCTGAAGGCGCGGGCGGCATGCGCTGCAAGGCGTCGCCGCCGCGAAATTCCACCGCGTTGGCTACGCCGGCACGCTCGGCATTGCGCTCGGCAAAGTCGACCATGCGGAAAGACACGTCGCTGCCGAAGACCCTGGCCGTGGGCTCGGTGATGGCGGCTTCGGCCTGGTCGAGCAGGCCGTCCCACACATGGCCCTGGAAGGGCAGGTATTTCTGGAAAGCGAAGCGGCGGTTGATGCCGGGCGCGATGTTGCAGGCAATTTGCGCGGCTTCAATCGCGATGGTGCCGGAGCCGCAGCACGGGTCGTACAGCGGCACGCCCTCTTTGCAGAGCTGGTCCCAACCGCTGGCGGCGATCATGGCCGCGGCCAGGGTTTCCTTCAGCGGGGCATCGCCCTTGTCTTCTCGCCAGCCGCGCTTGAAGAGCGGCTCGCCCGAGGTGTCGACGTAGATGGTGACCGTGTCGGTCGTCAGATGCACATAGATGCGCACATCGGGCCAGCGCGTGTCGACGCTGGGCCGCACGTCGTCAAACTTGGCGCGAAAACGGTCGGCAACGGCGTCTTTGATCTTCAGCGCCGCGAAGTTCAGGCTTTGCAGCGGGCTGTGCTGGGCGGTGATCTCGACCTTGAAGGTCTGCTTGGGCGTGAACCAGATTTCCCAGGCCACGTTGGCCGCGGCGTTGTAGAGGTCTTGTTCGCTGCGGTACTGGTTGTGTTGCAGCTCGATCAGCACGCGCTGCGCCAGGCGGCTGTGCAGGTTGAGCTGCAGCGCGTCGCGCCACGAGGCCTGCAGTTGCACGCCGGCGCGCCAGGCTTTTCCGTCGATACCGGTGACACGCTTGACCTCGGTGGCCAGCAAGGCTTCAACGCCGGCGGCGCACGGTAAAAAGAGTTGGAGTTGATTCATGACTGACTTTGAGGGAACGGGGCAGCGCGGCCTGATCGAGCGGCTAGAGTGATTTGCGCAGGTTGGCGGGGGCGATGCGCAAGGCTTCGCGGTACTTGGCCACGGTGCGGCGCGCGCATTCAATGCCCTGCTCTTTCAGCATTTCTGAAATCTGGTTGTCGCTGAGCGGCTTCTTGAGGCTTTCGGACGAGACGAATTGTTTGATGAGCGCGCGCACCGCCGTGCTGGAGGCATTGCCGCCGGTTTCGGTGCCGAGCGCAGAACCGAAGAAATACTTCAACTCAAAAGTGCCGAAGGGCGTGCCCATGTATTTGGCGGTGGTCACGCGTGAGATGGTGGACTCGTGCAGTCCCAGCTCGTCGGCGATTTCGCGCAGCACCAGCGGCCGCATGGCGAGTTCGCCGTGGGTGAAGAAGTTTTTCTGCCGCTCCACAATCGCGCTGCTCACGCGCAGGATGGTGTCAAAGCGCTGCTGGATGTTCTTGATGAACCAGCGCGCCTCTTGCAGGCGCTGCTGCAATGCCTGGCCGCTCTGGCCCTTGTGCTGCTTGAGGGCGTTGGCATAGATGTCGTGCACGCGCAGGCGAGGCATGACGTCTCCGTTGAGCGAGACCTTGAAGCCCCGCCCTGACTTCACGACGATGACGTCCGGAACGATCAGGTTGCGCTCTACATTCACAAAGCGGCGCCCGGGCTTGGGGTCGAGCCGGCCGATCACGGCGATCGCACCCTTGACCGCAGCCTCGGTAAAGCCGCACAGGTGCGACAGCCGTTTCACATCGCGCTTGGCCAGCAGCTCCATCGGCTGCTTGCACATGGCCATCGCGGCGCGGGTCTCTTCGCAGTCCTTGCAGTCGAGCAACTGCAGCCCCAGGCATTCGGCCAGGTTGCGTGCGCCGACACCGGCCGGCTCCATGTGATGCAAGAGCTTGAGCGCCATCGCAAAGCGTTGCTCGAGTTCTTCGGACTGCTCCAGATCGTCGCCGGCCAGGCCTGCGGCCAGCGACGCCAGGCTGTCTTCCAGATAGCCGTCGTCGTTCAGCGATTCAATGAGGAAGTGCAGCGCCGCGCGGTCTTCTTCAGACAAGCGCAAGCTGAGCGACTGGCGGTGCAGGTGGTCTTGCAGCGACTCGTGGGCACCCGTGAGGTCAGAGGCCTCGGCGTCACTCTCTTCGTTGTTGTTCTTGCGCGCCGGCGCGTCGCTGCCCCACTCGCTGTCGTCAGGCGCGGTCTCTACCGTGCCGTCGCCTTCCCAGCTCTCTTCGAGCTTGGGCTCGGCACTGACTTCAGCATCATTTTGACCTGAAGCCCCCGTATCATCTTGGCCGCTAGCTATCGAATTTGTAGCAGACTCAAACTCCCGGCTGTCCTGGCTGACCGGCGTGTCGACATGCTCCAGCCCGAATTCCTCACGCACCGCAGTCTCTTCCGACACCTCAAGGAACGGGTTTTCGTCGAGCATCTGCTCGACCTCCTGGCTCAGCTCAAGCGTCGACAGCTGAAGCAGCCGGATCGACTGCTGCAGTTGGGGCGTCAGCGCAAGATGCTGCGAGACACGGAGCGAGAGGCCCTGCTTCATGACGGCCTCAACGCGTCTTCAACCAGCAGGCGCCGCGGAACTGGCTTTGCCAGGCCGCAGGCGCCGCCCCCTCGAGGGGGGAGGGAGCTACACGAAGTGAGCGACAAAGGGGGGGAATCATGTTTTTCGACAACAGGGGGGAACCCATCTCTACATTTTGAAGTGTTCACCGAGATACACGCGGCGCACGTCGACGTTGTTCACGATCTCGGAAGGGGTGCCCTGGGCCAGCACATGGCCGTCGCTGATGATGTAGGCGTGGTCGCAAATGCCCAGCGTCTCGCGCACGTTGTGGTCGGTGATCAAGACACCAATACCGCGCGACTTGAGAAACCCGATGATGCGCTGGATCTCGATGACGGCAATCGGGTCGATGCCGGCAAAGGGCTCGTCGAGCAGAATAAAACGCGGCTGGGTTGCCAGTGCCCGTGCGATCTCGACGCGGCGGCGCTCGCCGCCCGAGAGCGCCGGCGCCGGTGAATTGCGCAGGTGATCCACCCGCAAGTCCTGCAGCAGCGCGTCCAGGCGCGACTCGATGTCGGCACGGCCCAGCGGCTTGCCGTTGGCGCCCTGTTGCAGCTCGAGCACGGCACGCACGTTTTCTTCTACCGTGAGCTTGCGGAAGATCGACGCCTCCTGCGGCAGGTAGCTCAGGCCCAGGCGGGCGCGCAGGTGAATCGGCATGTGCTCGACCGATTGCCCGTCGATGGAGATTTCACCCGCATCGGCGCGCACCAGGCCCACAATCATGTAGAAAGAGGTCGTCTTGCCGGCGCCGTTGGGGCCCAGCAGGCCGACCACTTCGCCTTTTTGCACGGACAGCGACACGTCTTGCACGACCTTGCGGCTGCCATACGATTTTTGCAGGCCTTGTGCCACCAGGCGGCTCGGAACGGGGGCAGAGGCGCCATGCGCGGCCTGCGCCGCCGAAGTGTCAGTCACCACATCCATCTGTAAGAGTTCTTTCTAGTTCTTTTCGTTTCCCAGCGTGGTGCTGGGGCGCAGGGTGGCGGGCGGGCCGGCAGACGCGGCGCCCGCCGCGGGTGCGGTGGCGCGCGGCGACAGCATGGCGCGAATCCGCCCGGACGGGTTGGCTGCGGTTTTGTTTTGCGCGCCGCCGTCCACCGTGAAAACGTCGGTGTTGTTGTCGTAAACAATCACGGCGCCCGTGGTTTCGTCTACCAGCGTGGCGCCGTTGTAGCGGCGCACCACGGCACGGGTGATGAATTTGACGAGGTCGGCGCGGCTGTCGTATTCGATCCGCTCGCCCTCGCCTTCGATGTATTCGTCCACGCCGTCGCGCTTTTTCCGGTAAAAGGCCAGCTTGCCGGGCGCTGCGATGGACACCGCCTGCTGGTAACCCTCAGGGTCCTGGCTGACATCGACCCGCGCACCGCGCACGATGGTCGTGCCCTTGGTGATCACCACATTGCCGGTAAACACGCTGGTTTGCTTCAAGTCGTCATAACGCAGGGCGTCGGCCTCGGCGTTCATGGGCTTGTCGCGGTCGGCTTTTTCAGCCCAGGCCGGACACGCCGCCCCCAGCACCAGAACGGCCGGCAGGATGAGGGAAAAAAGGGGATGTTTCATAAGGCACGAATCTTGCTGCGTGGGTGTCCGGCCATTGTAGCCATGCAAGCTGCGGGAATCCCTTGCACGGGGAATTATTAGGGGCATAAAAAAACCCGCCGGGCCAAGGCGGGTTTTGGGTGTGGCGCAGCCGGTTGAACGCCGGCGGCCTGATTTAGACGTTGGGCGCTTGCTATTTGCCTTTACCGCGGGCCTGTCCGATCAGGAAATCGGTGACCTGCAGCGCGCGCGCCATGTTTTGGGCAAGGGTGCCCGAGGTGTAGTAACGCCCGGCTACGCCGAGTGCCGGCACACCGTCGACCTGGTAGGCGTCCTGCAGCTGTGTTGCCTTGCGCGCCTTGGTGGTGACGGAAAACGAGTTGTACATCTCGACAAACTTGGCCCTGTTGATGCCCTGTTTTTCGGCCCACAACGCTACCAGCTCGGGGGTGTTGAGCGCCTGCTTTTCCACGTGGATGGCGGCAAACACTTTTTTATGCAGCTCCTCGACCTTGCCCATGCCTTCGAGCACGTAATAAAGACGCTGCTGCGGCTCGAAATCGGGCCGGAAAGACACCGGAACGCGCCGGACGAAGACGTCCTTGGGGATTTGTTTGATCCAGGCCTCGAGCTGTGGCTCAAAGGCGTTGCAATGCGGGCAGCTGTACCAGAAGAACTCCACCACCTCGACCTTGCCTGCAGGCGCCTCGGTCGGCGCTGCCTTGCCCAGCTCAAGGTAGTCAGCGCCTTCCTTGAAGGCACGGGCCTGGGCTTGCGACAGGGTAGGCAGGGCCGCAGCACCCAAGGTGGCGACGGCGGCGGAAGCGGCTGACAGCGAAAACTCACGACGTTGCATCAAATTCTTCTCCTGGAACTACAGAAAGGGGGGCGGCGGCGGCAAAAAAGGCCGCTGCGTGGGGATGGGCTACAGGGGTTTGTACACCGCAGCCGTGAAAAGTTCAGCGCTGGACCCTGACCAGTGCGGTTTCGATGGAATTGTTGTCCAGCCGCTCCTTGGCTTTGTCGGCGTCTTCTTTCTTGTCGAAAGGCCCCAGGCGCACGCGGTACACGGTGCGGCCGGCCTGTTCGCGCTCGCTCACCTTGGCCTGCATGCCCAGCAGCAGGAGCTTGGCGCGCTGCTGCTCGGCGTCTTCAGGCGTGCGGAAAGCGCCGGCCTGGATGAAATAGCTGAAAGGGTCGACGCCGGGGCCGGACGACAGCCCTTCCACCTTGGCCTTGGCCAGGTCGCCCAGGGGATCAGCGGCCGGGGCGGGTTTGGCGGCGGCAGCCTTGACGGGCGCGGAGGCCGCGGCCTTGGGCGCGCCAGCCGGGTCGGGCACCGCGGTGCTGCTCACTTCACCGGAAGCTTGCGGCGCCGTTGGCGGCTTGGGCTGGTTCTTGCCGGCCAGCGGCGCGTTGGGGTTCCAGTCCTTGTTCTTCTTGGCTTCCACGGCGTCGCTGTCGGGGTTGCGCGCCTGGCTCTTGTTCATGAAGGGAACCGGTACCTTGGTGATGTAGACCGCCACGGCCAAAGCGGCCCCCAGGCCGATCAGGGCGCCAATAATCAAACCCAGCAGGGTTCCGCCTCGTTGTGTGTTCATACCTTGCCCACGTTCATTGCCTTGTCCTGAAAATCGCATGCTTATTTACATCTTGCGCGGAGCGCTCACGCCCAGCACAGCGAGGCCATTGTGCAACACCTGTGCGGTCGCGGCGACCAGTGCCAGGCGCGCCTTTTTAACGGCCTCGTCATCCACCAGGATGCGCTCGGCATCGTAATAGCTGTGATAGCTTGCCGCCAGCTCGCGCAGGTAAAAAGCCACGTCGTGTGGTGCAAATCCGTCAGCCGCGTTGGTGAGCATGTCGGGGTACTTGGCCAGCAGCAGCATCAATGACTGCGCCTGCGGGCTGTCCAGCGCCGAGAGGTCGACCGACTTCAGGCTGGCCTCGTCGCCGCCCTGGCCGGCCCAGGTGGTGAGGATCGAGCAGATGCGGGCATGCGCGTACTGCACGTAATACACCGGGTTTTCGTTGTTCTTGGCCAGCGCCAGGTCGATGTCGAAGATGTATTCGGTGTCGGGCTTGCGGCTGAGCAGGAAAAAGCGCACCGCGTCGGCGCTGGTCCACTCGATCAGGTCACGCAATGTGACGTAGCTGCCGGCGCGCTTGGAAATCTTGACCTCTTCACCGTTGCGCACCACGCGCACCATGGTGTGCAGCACGTAGTCAGGGTAGCCGGGGGGAATGCCTTCGCCGGCGGCCTGCAGCCCGGCGCGCACGCGGGCAATGGTGCCGTGGTGGTCCATGCCCTGGATGTTGATGGCCTTGCCGAAGCCGCGTTCCCATTTGGCCAGGTGGTAGGCCACGTCAGGCACAAAGTAGGTGTAGCTGCCGTCGCTCTTTTTCATCACGCGGTCTTTGTCGTCGCCGTAGTCGGTTGACTTCAGCCACAGCGCGCCGTCCTGCTCATAAGTCTTGCCGGCATCCTTCAGCCGGGCCACGGCGCTGTCGACACGGCCCGAGCTGTAAAGGCTGGATTCAAGGTAATAGTTGTCAAACTTGACTGAGAACGCCTTGAGGTCCAGATCCTGCTCATGCCGCAGGTAGGCCACGGCGAACTGGCGGATCGAGTCGATGTCTTCCACGTCGCCCGAGGCGGTATATTCGCGGTCGTCTGACTTGACGGTCTTTTTGGCCAGGAAGTCAGCCGCAATATCGGCGATGTAGTCGCCGTTGTAGGCCGACTCGGGCCAGCCGGCGTCGCCGGGCTTGATGCCTTTGGCGCGTGCCTGCGTGCTGGTGGCCAGGGTCTGGATCTGCACGCCCGCGTCGTTGTAATAGAACTCGCGCCAGACTTTTGCGCCTTGCGTGGCGAAAAGGTTACAGATCGCGTCACCCAGCGCGGCCTGGCGGCCATGCCCCACGTGCAGCGGGCCGGTCGGGTTGGCCGAGACGAACTCCACGATCATCTTGCGCGCCGGATCAGCCGGCTGCACGCCGAACTGCGCACCGGCGGCCAGCACCTCGCGCACCGTTTCCTGCTTGGCGGCAGGTTTGAGGCGGATGTTGATAAAGCCGGGGCCGGCGATCTCAATCGCGTCTACCCAGCGTTCAAACGCTGGCTGCTTGAGCAGGTTGGCGCGCAGGCTCTCGGCCACCTGGCGCGGGTTGAGCTTGAGCGGCTTGGCCAGCTGCATGGCGGCCGTGCAGGCGAAATCGCCATGGGCTGCCACTTTGGGGGATTCAAACGCGGCTTTGTCGCCTGCGCCGGGGGAAAGTTCTTCCAGGCCCGCAGCCAGGGCCGCGAGCAGGTCTTTTTTAATCGAGAGCATCGGCTGATTTTACGGTTAAGCCATGCGTCGCCTGTTGCTGGCGGGTGTCGAGGTCATCGAATTTGCCCCGGGCGGCGTTATGTGTTGGAATTCACCCGCACCTACCGATTCATTACATATTTGAAAAAAGGAGCCACTCATGAAAAAACTGTTGTCCCTGATCGCCGTGAGCTGTGTTATCGCCATGGGCCTGCCGGCCGTGGCCCAGGCCGCGGGCGCGGAAGCCGATTGCGCCGCCAAATCCGCCGAGAAAAAGCTGGCGGGCGCTGCCAAAGCCAGTTTTGAGAAGAAGTGCGTTCGTGACGCGACCCCGGCACCGAGCGCCGCCTGCGCGAAGTCCGCCGCCGACAAGAAGCTTTCCGGCGCCGCCAAAAATTCGCACATCAAGAAATGCACCGCTGACGAAAAGATGGCATCGGCCCCCGCAGCGGCAGCGCCTGCTGCTGCTGCCCCAGCTGCCAAGCCCATGGCTGCAGCCTCCGCGAAAAAATAAGTACGCCAAGGGCGACGGCATCAGCCTGATGCCGCAGACCCCAACCCCCGCCAGGGCAACCTCGCGGGGTTTTCTTTTGCCGTTGGAGCTGATGGCTTGCGCGCAGGTTGCTATTAATTTGATAGCTACAAGTCTATGCAGTGATTGGGCTATAGCCACTTTTTTCTTAAATTTCTTAAGCGCCGCGCGCTGCCTCAAGTCTGCAGCAACTGTTCCCGCGCCGCCTGCTTGACGGCCTGGGTCAGCCGCTGCGCGGCCACCGATTCCCGCGCCCAGTGCTGCCAGTACAGCCGCACATCGACAGGACAACCCGGCAGCACCTCCTGCAGCGGCGGGCGATGTGCACGCCCCGCCAGCAGGATGTCGGGCACCATGCCCCAGCCCATGCCCAACTCCAGCGCCAGTTCAAACGCGTCCACCGCCGGCACGAAATGCCGCGGGTACAGCGCGCCTTTCAGTTTGAAATGCTGGGCGAGAAAAGCGTCTTGCAAGGCGTCCTTGCGATTGAAGATCACCGCCGGGCTGGCCAACAGGCGATGGGCCAGACGCTGCGGCCCTGCCTTGCCGCCCGCCGCAGGCTCGTTCCATTGCGCGACCAGCGCGGGCGAGGCCATGCAGCGGTAGCGCATCACGCCCAGCGGCTCGGCCACACAGCCGCGCATGGCCTCGGCCAGCGTGGTCACGCAGCCCGTCACGTCGCCGCTTTTCAGGGCATCGTGCGTGTGGTCCTGGTCGTCCACCACCACGTCCAGCAGCAAACCGTGGCCGTGCAGCACCGGCGCCACACCCGGCAAGAACCAGCTGCTCAACGAATCGGCATTGACCGCCACGCTCAGGCTTTGCAGGCGCTCGGCCTTGCCGCCGCCGTGCAGGCCGGTGAACAGGTCGGATTCCATCAGGCGCACCTGCCGCACATGCCCCAGCAAGGCCTGGCCGGCCGGGGTGGCGCGCACCTGTTTGCCGCGCACCAGCAGGCGTTGGCCCAGCGTGCCTTCCAGCGACTTGATGCGCAGGGACACCGCGGCCAGGGTCAGGCTCAGGGCTTTGGCGGCTTCGCCAAAGCTGCCATGCTCGATCACGGCGGCCAGGGCTTCGAGTTGTCGGACGTCCAGCATGGTGGGTCGGGTGCTCGTTTGGGATTATTCAATCAATTATTAATTGACCAATTAGAGTTTTAGTTAACTTTGTTTAACTATTATGACCCGTGGCGCACACTCCAGTCCATGAACCCTCTCGCCGCCCCCGCCTTCCTGACCGGCATGGTCCTCAGCCTCTCCCTCATCATGGCCATAGGCCCGCAAAACGCCCACGTGATCCGCATGGGGCTGCTGCGCCAGCATTTGTGGCTCACCGTCGCCGTCTGCGTACTGACCGATGTGGCGCTGATCGGCCTGGGTGTGATGGGGCTGGCGCAGCTGGGTGGTTTATCTGACAAGCTGCTGGGTGCGATGACAGGCGCGGGCGCGCTGGTGTTGCTGGTGTATGGCGCGCAAGCGATGCGGCGCTTTCTGCAGCCGGCGCAGCAAGCGGCCGACGGCGCGCCCCTCGCCGCCGAAGCAATCCCGCGCCGCAAAGCCATCGGCCTGGCGTTGGCGCTGTCATGGCTCAACCCGCATGCCTGGCTGGACACCGCCGTGGTGATCGGCACGGCGTCGCTGGCTTATGCGCAGCCGGACAACGCGGTGTTCGGGCTGGGGGCGATCACCGGCTCGCTGCTGTGGTTCACCGGCCTGGGTGTGGCGCTGTGGTGCGTGGGGCGCAGGCTTAATTCACCGGCGGTATGGCGCGCCATGGATTTGCTGGTGGCGCTGATGATGTGGGGCACGGCCTTCTGGCTGATTCGCGGCCTGCTTTAAGCGTTAACCGAAGCCGCGAGCGAGGAACACCGCCACCAGCGGAATGAACGGCAGGATGTGCGCCTGCACCATCACCAGCCGCCGCGCTTTTTTGACGTCCACCGCATCAGGCAAGACGCCGCTGGCGCGCAGCGCGCGCCGCCAGCGAGTAAACATCACGGTCGGCTTGATGGAGATCAGCCCCACGGCCAAAAACATCAGCAGCTTCAGGTACAGCAGCGGGTTGTGGCCATACCAGGCCGCGCCCTTGGTGCCCAGAAAGACGCGCGCCAGGCCGGTCACAAACACGGCACCGGCGGCGATGCCGTAAACCATGTCGACCTTGGCCAGCCGCTCGACCACCGCGGCGTTGAGCCATTCGGTACGGCACAGCGCCGCCTCGCTCGCCAGAAAAACCACCATGGTGAAAATGGCCAGCAGGTGGGCATACGCCAGGAGCGCTTCAAGCGTCATCGCGAGATCCTTTTTCAGTCTGTGTGTTTGAAGGGGGCGTCAGGTTTTTGCCAACCCCGCCGAGCGCCAGAACTCCGGCTGGCTGTAGTGGTGCTTGAGAAAATCCACCCACAACCGCACGCGCAGCGGCAAATGTTTGCGCTGCGGGAACACCGCGTAAATGCCGTTGGGCGGCGCGGCAAATTCTTCCAGCAGCGCCACCAGCCGGCCGGCGGCGATTTCCGACTCGACCTCCCAGGTGCTGCGCCACGCAATGCCGCAATCGGCCAGGCACCAGTCGTGCAGCACCTGCCCGTCAGAGCAATCCAGCGGGCCGCCGGGCTTGAGGTGAATCAGCTCACCCGCCACCTGAAAAGCCCAGCCCCGCGTTTGCGAGGCGTCGCTTGACAGCGTGAGACAGTCAAAGCGCGCCAGCTCGCTGGGGTGCTGCGGCGTGCCGTGGGTCTTGAGGTAGCGCGGCGTGGCCACGCACAGGCGCCGGTTGTCGGCCATGCGCACGCTGACGAGTGATGAGTCCGGCATGTCGCCCACGCGCACCGCGCAGTCAAAGCCTTCGCCCGCCAGGTCGACCACGCGGTCGCTCAGGTTCAGGGTGATGGTCACATCGGAGTGCTGTTCGCGAAACCGGGTGACCAGCGGCGCGACATGACGCCGCCCAAAGCCCGCCGGCGCGGTGATGCGCAAGTGACCGCTGGCCTTGACGCCGCCGGCCGAGACGCTGGCCTCCGCGTTCGCCAGGTCGGCCAGCAGGCGCTGGCAGTCTTCTAAAAAGGCACTGCCTTCATGCGTGAGCGCGATGCGCCGCGTGGTGCGCACCAGCAGCTTCACGCCCAGGCGCTCTTCCAGGGCGTCCAGCCGCCGCCCCATGATGGCGGGCGCCACGCCCTCGGATTTGGCGGCCGCTGTCAGGCTGCCGCGCGCCACCACCGAGACAAAAGATTCCAGCTGCTTGAGTTTGTCCATGCGCTCTTATTATGCGCACAAATGTCAGCAATCGGCACACAATCAAGCGCCATTCCACCGCAACCTTCAGCCAACGCGCCGAACTGTTGCTCAAATGCTTACGCTCCCGCGCCTCGGCACCCTCGGCACCACGGCTCAGCGCGTGATGCCGCCGGCCTGCAGGGCGTCTATGGCCTCTGGCGCATAGCCCAGTTCTTGCAGCAACTCGCGCGTGTGCTCACCCAGCCGGGGCGGGCTCATGCGCACACCCGGGCGTTCGCCGCCCAGCGTCAGGGGTAGCAGCACGGTGGAAGTGGCCTGCCCCGCACGCTCGCCATCGCACAAGGTGATGGGCGCAAGCCCGCCCGTGGCTTTGAGGTGCGGATCGTCAAACAGGTCTTGCGGCCGGGTGATGGGCGCAAAGGGCAGCGCGTGCATTTCAAACACGGTGCTGAGCTCTGCGGCACTGTGCCCCGCCAGATGTGTGCGTAACAGGGGCATCAGCCAGTCACGGGCGTGCACGCGGTCATTGTTGCTCTGCAGCCGCGGGTCGGCCCGCAGCTCAGGCAGGTTGAAGGCTTCGCAAAAGATCGCCCACTGCGTGTCGCTCACGACGGCCAGAAAAATCTGCTCGCCGTCTTTCACCGTGAACACGTCGTAGACCGCCCAGGCCGAGATGCGGCTGGGCATGGGCGCGGCAGGCTGGCCGGTCACGGCGAACTGCATCATGTGCTGGGCCACCAGGAACACATTGTTTTCAAACAGCGCAGCCTGCACTTCCTGGCCTTTGCCGGTGTTCTCTCTGGCGGCCAGCGCGGCCATGGCGCCTATCGCACCGAACATGCCGCCCATGATGTCGTTGACGCTGCTGCCCGCGCGCAACGGGTCGCCGTCGCGGCCCGTCATGTAGGCCAGGCCGCCCATCATCTGCACGACTTCATCCAGTGCAGTGCGGTGGTCATACGGGCCGGGCAGAAAGCCCTTGTGGCTGACATAGATCAGCCGCTCGTTCAATTGCGAAAGGCTGGCGTAATCCAGGCCCAGCTTCTTCATGGTGCCGGGCTTGAAGTTCTCGCTCACCACGTCGGCCGTGGCAATGAGCTTGAGCACCAGCTCGCGCCCTTCAGGTGTCTGCAGGTCGACGGCGATGCTTTTTTTGTTGCGGTTGAACAGGGGGAAAAATCCCGCGCCCGAGCCGATCAGCTTGCGGGTGTTGTCGCCGGCGAGGGGCTCGACCTTGATGACCTCGGCGCCCAGGTCGGCCAGCAGCATGCCGCAGGTCGGACCCATGACCATGTGGGTGAATTCGACAACGCGCAGGCCCGCGTAGGGCAAGGGTTTGGGCGTGGAGCTGGTTTCAGGCATGCACGCCTCTCTGTACAAATCCCTTGGGCAACCCGGCTTCGGGCGTCATGCCATAAACCGGCTCGCCCGGCAGCCCCGCCTGCAGCGGCGCGCGCGCGGCGATCAGCTTGCCCAGATCTATGCCGGTGACAACACCCATCGCCTCCAGCATGAAGACCAGGTCTTCCGTGACCACATTGCCCGACGCGCCCGGCGCATAAGGGCAACCGCCCAGCCCGCCCAGCGAGGCATCGAAGGTGCGCACGCCCTCTTCGTAAGCGGCCAGGCAGTTGGCCAGGCCCAGGCCGCGCGTGTTGTGCATGTGGGCGGCACCGGCGTGCGCGCCTATCCCTGCGCGCAGCCGCCTGAAGAGGCGCCTGACCTGCGCCGGATTGGCATACCCCGTGGTGTCCGACAAACCCACCTCGTCAACGCCAGCGGCAACGAGGTGCGCGGCGATACGGATCACGTCGTCTTCGGCGACTTCGCCCTGCAGCGTGCAACCAAAGGCGGTGGACATGCCGACCTCGACCATCACGTGCGGCGCGGTGTCACGGCGCAGCGCGCAGACGTCGCGAACTTCGTCGATCATCTCTTCGCGGGTTTTGCGGACGTTGGCCAGCGAATGCGCAGCGCTGGCTGACACCGGCAGCGTGAGCTTGTGCACGCCGGCTGCCAGGGCTGCCTGTGCGCCGCGAAGATTGGGCACCAGCGCCATCACCCTGAGGCCAGGCAGTGTTAGCGCATGCCGCACCACGTCGGCAGCGTCGGCCATTTGCGGCAGCAGCCTGGCCGGTACAAAGGAGGCGACCTCGATCTCCCGCAGGCCGGCCTCGTACAGGGCCGTGATCCAGTGCAGCTTGTCGGCCGTGGGCATCACGGCCTTGACCGACTGCAGGCCGTCGCGCGGCCCCACTTCGCTGATCAGCACCTCGGGCACGATGGCAGCAACGAGCTGCGAATTTGCATTCATCTTGTGATTATTTGATAGTTCTGTAAGATAGAACCAAGTTCTTTCTACTGAAATATTCCGCGATCGCCGCCGGCTTGTCAAGTCGCGCGCCTTCATGCCCTGCTCTCTCCTGCTCCCTGAAAGGCACCCCATGCCCCGCAAAGCCCAGATCGAATCCGTCGCCGACAGCGACGCCGCACCCGGCGGCGCGGCCGCAGTGGACCGCGCCCTGACGCTGCTGGCCGCCTTCCGTGCAGGCGACGCCTCGCTCAGCCTGTCGGAGCTGGCCAGCCGCACGCAGCTCTATAAAAGCACGGTGCTGCGCCTGCTCGCGTCGCTGGAACACGCGCGCCTGGTGCAGCGGCTGGACGACGGCAGCTACGGCCTGGGCAATGAAGTGGCACGGCTCAACGCGGTGTACGCCGCCTCGTTCTCGCTGGAGCGCGTGGTGATGCCGGTGCTGCGTGAGCTAGTTGCGGCCACCGGCGAGAGCGCGGCCTTCCATGTGCGCCGGGGAGAGGCCCGCTTATGCCTGTATCGGGTGGATTCACCGCACCCTGTCCGCGATCACATCAAGGCCGGCGATCTGCTGCCCGCTGACCGCGGTACCGGCGCCCGCATCCTGATGGCTTTTGACACCGACAAGACGCAGACCCGAAGACGGAAAGACCACCAGCTTTACGCCGGAATCCGGGAACGGGGTTACTACACGGCAATAGGCGACCGGCTGGCGGAGGTGGCCGGCATTTCAGCTCCGGTGTTCGGCGCCGACGGTGCACTGGCGGGCGCGCTGACATTGACCATGCCCAGCAACCGTTATAGCGAACACCATGTCAAGCCGGTACTTCAAGCCGCCCGCCGGCTGACAGGCCAGGTTTAAGGGCCTGCCCCTGTTCAATCTAAGCCAGGGGCTCAATGCGCCACTGGATGTTGAGCGAAAACTGTTCCCCGGTGCCCAGCACGCGCAGGCCGGGTTGCCCGGGCAGATGGAAGGCATCAATGGGCTGAGTGATGGGCTCGAAACAAAACGCCGGCCCCTGCGGCGGCCGGTAGACCAGGCAGAAGTGTTGCGCAGCACCGCCGTCACGCTCAAAGTCCGGCATGCTGGCCGTGACCTGCAGGCCCAGTTCGGGCCAGGCGATACAGGCCTTGCCGCCCCAGCCGGTGTAGCCGTTGTCGATGAGCGAGCCATTGGCTGGCACGCCCTCGTTCAGGTTCCAACCCGGCGGAAAGTCGGTCGTATCTGCAACTGGCAGCGGGTCATCGCCGCAAAGCCAGAGGCCTTCCACCTGCGCGGTAATTCGCGTTTGCGCTGTGCGGGGAAACCAGGGATGCACGCCCAAGCCATATGGCAGCGGCGTGGTGCCCAGGTGGCGCACCTGCACCTTCTGGTCCAGCCCGCCATCCACCAGCCGGAAAGTTTGCACGGCTTCATAGTCGTAGGGATTGCCGTCGAATCCGTGCGAGGCCAGTGTCATCACCAGCGTGTCGCCCTGCGGTTGCGAAATTTGCCAGGGCTGCAGCCAGCCGTCGCCATGAATGGGATAGGGCTCGCCCTTGCGATTGGGCCGTATCGCATGAAATCGCCCCGCATGCTGAATGCCGCCACCGCTGATGCGGTTGGACCACGGCACCATGGCAAACGAAGCGGTCTGGTAGAGATCTTCTGTCTGGCCGTCCCAGGGCCGCCAGAGGTCCAGCGGCCCTTGCGGACGGTCAAGTTGCCAGGCGGCCACGCTGCCACCGAGCGAGGGAATCAGCCCCAGGCGTTGGCCGGCGTGGCGCAACCAGAAAACAGGATGTGCGGGATCGGTCACTGAAGAACTTTCATGGCTGGGGATTGAAGGAAACGCATTGCGCGGGCGTCAACCGCCAAACAAACCGGCGGGCGCACCCGGGCCGTCAATCACCGCTGCGAACAAGCCGCCGGCCAGCGGCTGGCCGGCGAGCTGATCGGGCATGAGCCCGGTGCGGGCCGTGGTGATAAAAAGCGTGCGCATGTCCGGCCCGCCAAAGGCGCAGTTGGTCACATGGCTTGTCGGCAGCGGCAGGCGGCACAGTTCCTGTGCGGTGACCGGGTCGTGGCAGCTGACGCAGGCACCGCCCCAGTGGGCGATCCAAAGGCGGCCGGCGGCGTCTGTAGTCATGCCATCAGGCAGGCCATCGCCGGCCGTAAAGGCGAGCCAAAGCCGCCTGTTTGACAAGGTTCCCGATGAAGCCTCAAAGTCATAGGCATGAATGGCGCCATTGACTGTGTCGTTGAAATACAGGGTGCGGCCGTCAGCGGACCAGGTGGGTCCGTTGGTCACCGCAAAACCTTCTTCATGGCGCGTGCAGCGGCCGTCGGGGTCATAGCGATACAGTGCGCCGGTGAGCGCTACGCAGTCGAAGTCCATCGTCCCCGCCCAAAAGCGGCCCTGCGCATCACATTTGCCATCGTTGAACCGATTGCCCGGCAATGAGACCTCCGGCTGGTGCAAGTAGCGCGGCGTCCCGCCCGAGGCGGGGTCAAACAGCGCAAAGCCCCGCCGCAGCGTCACGATCAGGCCAGGCGCATGGGCCCGCTCGGCCAGCGCGGAAATTTCCTCGTCGAAGGGCCAGCTGTTTCGCTCGCCCGTGGCATGGTGAAAGCGGTGCAGGCGGCGCCCGAGGATGTCCACCCAGTAAAGGCACTGTTCACGCGCCGACCACAAAGCGCCTTCGCCGAGCATCGCTCCGGCCGGATGAATGCACTGCACCCTGCCAGGCACCGGCGCAGCCGGCCGCGGTTGATGCGCGCCCGCAGGCGTTGGCGGAATCGATGTCACTCATGTCTCCCTTGTTGCGGGTCTGTACCCCTGGCCGTGGCCTCTTGACGCGATGGATAATATCAATGCATAGTGATGTTGAAAACTTCTTATTTTTATATTTATTGATATACAAATTGCAATGACAAACCTTTCCAAACCCATTTCGGGCGGCATGCCCATGCGTGCCGCTCCTGCAAGCGACACCCTGTCCGTTTTTCCCAGCCTGAACAAGCGGTCGGTTTTTGTCACCGGAGGAGGAAGCGGCATCGGCGCCGCCATCGTGACGGCGTTTGCGCAGCAGGGTGCCCGGGTTGCCTTCATTGATGTCGCGAAGGAGGCCAGTGAAGCGCTTGCGCAGCAATTGGAGGATGCGGGGCACGCCCGTCCGTGGTGGCGCGCTTGCGATGTGCGCGATGTGGCCGCGCTTCAATCGGCGATCACCGACGCAGCGGGCGCACTGGGCGACTTCTCGGCGCTGGTCAACAACGTTGCCAGCGACGACCGCCACAGCCTGGAGTCCGTGACGCCCGCCTATTACGACGATCGCATTGCGATCAACGAACGGCCCGCCTTTTTTGCAATCCAGTCGGTGGTGCCTGGCATGCAGCGGCTCGGCGCCGGCTCCATCATCAACCTGGGCTCCACCGGCTGGCAGGGCAAGGGCGCCGGCTATCCCTGCTACGCCATCGCCAAATCTTCGGTCAATGGCCTGACGCGCGGGCTCGCGAAAACACTGGGCCAGCACCGCATCCGCATCAACACCGTGTCGCCCGGCTGGGTCATGACCGAGCGGCAGATCAAGCTCTGGATGGATGCCGAAGGCGAGAAGGAACTCCAGCGCAACCAGTGCCTGCCCGACAAACTGTTGCCCCACGACATCGCACGCATGGTGCTGTTCCTGGCATCGGACGACGCCGCGATGTGCACAGCGCAGGAATTCAAGGTGGACGCCGGCTGGGTTTAGGCCCCCCGGCACAGCAGTTTCCGGGTGTCCCCGGCCGAAGCCGCGCAGGTTTTTACTCCGCCTCCAGCTTGCAGCCGTAGAGCGTCAGGCTCGCCGTCTTCAGCGCCCTCATCATGACCTTGGCGGCAGGCGACGGCAGCCGGTCGGTGCGGGTGATGATGCCGAAGGCATCCATGTGGCAGGGCATGTCCAGCGGCAGCACCGATACGATGCCGTGGGCCGCGTAATAACGCGCCACATCGGCCGCGACCACGGCCACCATGTCGCTTTGCTGCAGCATCCGCGTGATGAACAGCAGCGCTGACGACTCGACCACGTTCATAGGCGGCGCCAGCCCGTCCTCCCGGAACATCAACTCGAACCGGTGCCTCAGCACGCTGCCTGCGGGCGGCACAATCCAGGCGGCCGCGACCACGTCGCGCAGGGTGAGGCCCGGCACACCCAGCAGCGGATGCCCCGGCCTCGCCATGGCGCACACCGGCTCTTCGATCAAGGGCTCATAGCGCAAATTCGTCTTGTCATGCTCGGCAAAAAGGCGCGCCACGAGGATGTCGAGCTTGCCCTGCTCGAGCCGCTCCAGCAACACCGGGCTGGTTTCGATGTCCAGCGAAATGCGCAGGCTCGGGTGCTCCTGTTTGACCACGGCAACCGCGGAAGGCAGCAAGGCCAGCCCCGGCGATGTGATGGCGCCGATGCTGACCTGGCCGAAGTGCCCGGTTTTGAGCGCGGTGAGCTCGTCGTGTGCCTGGTTCAGGCTGGCCAGTGCCATGCGCGCGTGCCGGATCATGGTTTCGCCATACCAGGTTGGCCGCATGCCACGGGGCAGGCGCTCAAAAAGCGGCACCTCCAGAACATCTTCCAGATCCTTGAGCAGCTTGGACGCCGCTGGCTGGGTCATGCTGAGAACCTGCGCTGCGCGGTGAATGTTGCCTTCTTCGGCTAGCGCAACCAGCAGCAGCAATTGCCGGGTTTTGAGCCGTGCGCGTATGAACCAGTGGTTGTAAGTGCTCATCGGGTTTTCCAGAATGCATGGAAGGATATCTATTTTGTCAAAAAAACGATTGGATTGATATCAAAATCAATCCTAGACTGCGGCACTACGAAAACGCGTTCAGGCTTAAGACGGGGCTTTCATGAAATTAGGTGAACTGCAACAAAACGCCCGGCATTACATCAATGGGCGCTGGGAAACCGGCACGACCACGGGCACCAGCATCAACCCCTCGGATACCCGGGAGGTGGTGAGCGAGTACGCGCGCGCCGACCGCAGCCAGACCGAACTCGCGATCCGGGCCGCCTCCGAGGCCTTTGCGCACTGGAGCCAAAGCACCCCGCAACGCCGGGCCGACGTACTCGACCAGATAGGCAGCGAGATCCTGGCGCGCAAAGATGAACTGGGCATGCTGCTGGCACGGGAAGAAGGGAAAACGCTGCCCGAAGGTGTGGGCGAAGCGGCGCGGGCAGGCCAGATATTCAAGTTTTTCGCGGGTGAAGCGCTGCGTATCCAGGGGGAGACCATGGCATCGGTCCGGCCCGGCATCCAGGTGGATGTGACGCGTGAACCCGTTGGTGTGGTCGGAATCATCGCGCCATGGAATTTTCCGCTGGCGATCCCGGCCTGGAAGATCGCACCCGCATTGGCCTACGGCAACACGGTGGTCTTCAAACCGGCTGAACTGGTAGCCACCTGCGGCTGGGCGCTGGCCGAAATCATCAGCCGCTGCGGGCTGCCTGCGGGCGTGTTCAACCTGGTCATGGGCAGCGGCCGGGAAGTCGGGCAAACACTGGTCGACCATCCGCTGGTGAATGCGTTGAGCTTCACGGGCTCGGTGACAACCGGCGAACGCATTCTCCAGTCGGCTTCCGCGCGCCGTGCCAAAGTGCAGCTTGAAATGGGCGGCAAAAATCCGCTGGTGGTATTGGCTGATGCCGATCTTGATCAGGCCGTTGAATGCGCGGTGCAGGGCTCGTACTTCTCAACCGGCCAACGCTGCACCGCGTCAAGCCGCCTCATTGTGGAAGCGCCCGTGCACGATGCCTTCGTTGCCCGGCTGCGCCACCGCATTGCCGCGCTCAAGGTGGGCCACGCGCTCGAACGGGGCATCGAAATGGGGCCCGTGGTTGACCAGGGCCAGCTCGAACAGAATCAGTCCTATCTGGACATAGGGCGCAATGAGGGCGCCGAGCATGTCTGGGGCGGTGAACTGCTCGAACGCCCAACACCAGGGCATTACATGAATCCGGCGCTCTTCCTGGCCCGGCCCGAACACCGTATCGCGCGCGAAGAAATCTTTGGCCCCGTGGCATGTGTGCTGCAGGCTGATGACTTTGAACACGCACTGGCCCTGGCCAACGACACGCCCTTTGGCCTGTGCGCGGGCATCTGCACAAACTCCCTCAAGCACGCCATGCACTTCAAGCGCCACGCAGAAGTGGGCATGACCATGGTGAACCTGCCTACTGCGGGGGTCGACTTCCACGTTCCGTTCGGCGGGCGCAAGGGGTCGAGTTACGGTCCGCGCGAACAAGGCCGCTACGCTGCCGAGTTCTACACCACCGTCAAGACCGGTTACTTGCTAGCCTGAGCCATTGAAGATCACCAGAGAGCTGTCAGTTTCATTACAACCAAGGAGACAACATGAAAATCCATCGACGCGCCCTCGCCGTCGCACTCGCCTGCGCGCCCCTTGCCGGCCTGTTGCCGGTTTCAGCATGGGCACAAAAGCCCATCGTGCTGGGCTTTAGCCAGGTAGGCGCGGAGAGCGAATGGCGCACCGCCAACACCGAATCCATCAAATCGGCCGCCAAGGACGCGGGTATCGAACTCAAATTCTCCGATGCCCAGCAGAAGCAGGAAAACCAGATCAAGGCGATCCGCTCCTTCATTGCCCAAAAGGTGGATGTGATCGCGTTCTCGCCGGTGGTCGAGTCGGGCTGGGAGACCGTTTTGCGTGAAGCCAAGGCAGCGAAGATTCCGGTGGTACTGACCGACCGCTCCGTCAATGTGAAAGACACCTCGCTGTATGTTTCTTTCATGGGCTCAGACTTTGTGGAAGAAGGCCGCAAGGCTGGCCGCTGGCTGGTTGAAAAAATGAAAGGCTCAACCGGCCAGGTCAACATCGTCGAGCTGCAGGGAACCGTGGGTTCCGCACCGGCCATCGACCGCAAAAAGGGTTTTGAAGAAATCATCAAGGCCGACCCGAAGTTCAAGATCATCCGTTCGCAGACCGGCGACTTCACCCGGGCCAAGGGCAAGGAGGTCATGGAAGCCTTCCTCAAGGCCGAGGGCAAGAAGGTCAATGTGCTTTACGCGCACAACGACGACATGGCCATCGGTGCGATCCAGGCGATTGAAGAGGCCGGCATGAAGCCGGCAAAGGACATCACCATCATCTCGATCGATGCCGTCAAGGGCGCTTTTGAGGCCATGATGGCCGGCAAGCTCAATGTGTCCGTGGAATGCAGCCCTTTGCTGGGCCCGCAGCTGATGGCCGCGGTCAAGGACATCAAGGCCGGCAAGCCGGTTCAGAAACGTATCGTTACCGAAGAAGGCATTTTTCCGATGGAAGTGGCGGCCAAGGAATTCCCCAAGCGTAAATACTGATTTGTGCGCTGCAACAGCGCATCGATACTGAAAAAATTCATCCATAACATTTAAGGAGACAATTCATGAAGCGTACTTTTCTGAAGACTTTGCTGGCCGCAATGGCCCTGGGCGCCGTGGGCATCGCGCCGCTGGCCCATGCGCAGGACAAGGGCAGCATCGGCATCTCGATGCCGACCAAGTCCTCGGCCCGCTGGATCGCCGACGGCGACAACATGGTCAAGGTGCTCAAGGAGCGCGGCTACAAGACCGACCTGCAATACGCCGATGACGACATCCCGAACCAGCTGGCCCAGATCGAGAACATGATCACCAAGGGCGCGAAGGTCCTGGTGATCGCCTCCATCGACGGCACCACGCTGTCCAAGGCATTGCAGAACGCGGCCGACAAGGGTGTCAAGGTCATCGCCTATGACCGCCTGATCAAGGGTTCGAAGAACGTCGACTACTACGCCACCTTCGACAACTTCCAGGTGGGCGTGCTGCAGGCCACCTCCATCGTCGACAAGCTGGGCCTGAAGCAGGGCAAGGGTCCTTTCAACATCGAACTCTTCGGCGGCTCCCCGGACGACAACAACGCCTTCTTCTTCTACGACGGCGCCATGAGCGTGCTCAAGCCCTACATCGACAGCGGCAAGCTGGTGGTGCGCAGCAAGCAACTGGGCATGAACAAGGTCGGCACGCTGCGCTGGGATGGTGCGGTCGCGCAGGCACGCATGGACAACCTGCTGTCGGCCTACTACGGCAAGGAAAAAGTCCACGCGGTACTGTCGCCTTATGACGGCCTGTCCATCGGCATCCTGTCCTCGCTCAAAGGCGTCGGCTACTGCACGGCGCAGCAGCCTTGCCCGGTGGTCAGCGGGCAGGACGCCGAAATTCCTTCGGTGAAGTCCATCCTGAAAGGCGAGCAGTACTCGACCGTCTTCAAGGACACGCGCGAGCTGGCCAAGGTGACGGCCAACATGGTGGACGCCACGCTCTCCGGCAAGCAGCCCGAGATCAATGACACCAAAACCTACAACAACGGCGTGAAGGTGGTGCCCTCCTACCTGCTCAAGCCGGTGGCGGTGGATGCCTCCAACTGGAACCAGGTGCTGATTGGCAGCGGTTACTACAAAGAGTCGCAGATCAAGTAACCCTGCTTGAAGCTTGAACGACGGTCTCGTGTCGCAGGGCACGGGACTGTTTACGCCCATGGGTGTCCATCACCCCTGGAGCGATTTTGTACCAAAGGACAGGCATTGGAAACGATTCTCGAGATGCGCGACATCCGCAAGACCTTTCCCGGGGTGGTCGCGCTGAACAAGGTCAACCTGCGCGTGCGCGCCGGGGAGATCCATGCCATCGTGGGTGAAAACGGTGCCGGCAAGTCGACCTTGATGAAGGTGCTCTCCGGGGTCTACCCGCACGGCTCCTACGACGGCGCGATCGTGTATGAAGGGCAGGAGCGCCGCTTCCTCGGCATCCACGACAGCGAGCAGCTGGGCGTCATCATCATCCACCAGGAACTGGCGCTGGTGCCGCTGCTGTCCATTGCCGAGAACATCTTCCTGGGCAACGAGACCGCGCAGCGCGGCGTGATCGACTGGATGGTCGCGCACAGCAAGACGCAGGCGCTGCTGAAAAAGGTGGGCCTCAAGGAGTCGCCCGCCACGCTGATCACGGACATCGGCGTGGGCAAGCAGCAACTGGTGGAAATCGCCAAGGCCCTGTCACGGCAGGTCAAGTTGCTTATCCTCGACGAACCCACGGCCAGCCTCAACGAAGGCGACAGCCAGGCGCTGCTGGACCTGCTGCTGGAACTCAAGGGCCAGGGCATCACCTGCATCCTCATTTCACACAAGCTGAACGAAATTTCACGCGTGGCGGACGCCATCACCATCTTGCGCGACGGCAGCACCGTGGAAACGCTGGACTGCCGCGCCGCCGACCCCATCAGCGAAGACCGCGTGATCCGCGGCATGGTGGGCCGCGAGATGGCCGACCGCTACCCGCCGCGCGAGCCGAACATCGGCGAAACCGTGTTTGAAGTCCGCGACTGGAGCGTCTACCACCCGCTGCACACCAACAGGCAGTTCATCAAGGGCGTCAACCTGCAGGTGCGGCGCGGTGAAATCGTCGGTATTGCCGGGCTGATGGGTGCAGGGCGCACAGAGCTCGCCATGAGTATTTTTGGCCGATCATGGGGACACCGTATCAGCGGCCAGGTACTGCTGAACGGCCAGCCTGTCGACGTGGGCACCGTCGGGAAGGCAGTTCGCCATGGCCTGGCCTATGTGACCGAAGACCGCAAGGGCAACGGGCTGGTGCTGAACGAAGACATCCAGTTCAACGTGTCGCTGGCCAATCTCAATGGTGTTTCAACCGCCACCGTGATCGACAACGGCCGCGAATACCAGGTTGCGCAAAGCTACCGCGAGAAGCTTCGCATCCGCTGCTCCGGCGTCGGCCAGAAAGTCCTCAACCTCTCGGGCGGGAATCAGCAAAAAGTGGTGCTGGGGAAATGGCTGTTCACCAGCCCCGAAGTGCTCATCCTCGACGAGCCTACGCGCGGCATCGACGTGGGCGCCAAGTACGAGATTTACACCCTGATGGCCCAGCTCGCGGCCGAAGGGAAATGCATCATCATGATTTCCTCGGAAATGCCCGAACTGCTGGGCATGACGGACCGCATCTACGTCATGAACGAAGGCCGCTTCATCGCCGAGATGCAGACAGCCCAAGCCTCCCAGGAAAAGATCATGCGCGCGATCATGAAAGCAAGCTGAAATGAACAACGAGTCCTCCAATGCCACCGCGATTGCGGCAAAAACCGCCGCTGCAGGCGACAAATCGCCGCTCGACTACCTGAAGCACAACTTCCGCGAGTACGGCATGCTGATCACGCTGGTGGCCATCATGGGCTTCTTCCAGTACATGACCGAGGGCACGCTCATGCAGCCCCTCAACCTCACCAACCTGGTCCTGCAGAACAGCTACATCGTCATCATGGCACTGGGCATGCTGATGGTGATCGTGGCGGGGCATATCGACCTGTCGGTCGGTTCGGTCTGCGGCTTCATCGGCGCGCTGGCGGCCGTCCTGATGGTGGAGTACGGCTGGCATTTTGTGCCGGCCTCGCTGGTGTGCCTGGTCTGCGGTGCGCTGATAGGCGGGGTTCAGGGCTGGTTTGTCGCCTTCTTCCGCATTCCCTCCTTTATCGTCACGCTGGCCGGCATGCTGGTGTTCAAGGGGCTGGCGCTGGCACTGCTGCAAGGCCAGTCGGTCGGCCCCTTCCCCGATTCATTCCAGATGCTCAGCTCGGGTTTCATGCCCGACCTGCTGAGCACCGACGGCCTGCGCATGACCTCGCTGCTGTTGGGCGTGGCGCTGGCCGCCGTGCTCGCCGCGGCCGGCATACGCGCGCGGGCCAAGCAACTCAAGCACGGCATCCAGGCCGAGCCCGCCGCCATTTTCTTCGTCAAAACGGCAATGTTCTCGGCGCTGCTGATCTATTTCAGCTACCTGCTGGCTTCCTACAGGGGGCTGCCCAATGTGCTTATCGTGATGGCCGCGCTGATTTTCCTGTTCCACTTCATCACGGGCCGCACCACCATCGGGCGGCGCGTCTATGCGCTGGGCGGCAACGAAAAGGCCGCCAAGCTGTCGGGCATCAAGACCGAGCGCCTGGCCTTCTACACCTTCGTGAACATGGGCGTGCTGGCGGCGCTGGCGGGCCTGGTGTTCGCCGCGCGCCTGAATACCGCGACGCCCAAGGCCGGCCTGGGCTTTGAGCTCGACGTCATCGCCGCCTGTTTCATCGGCGGGGCCTCGGCTTCGGGCGGTGTCGGCAAGGTCATGGGCGCGGTGATCGGTGCGTTTGTAATGGGCGTGATGAACAACGGCATGTCCATCCTGGGCATAGGCATCGACTACCAGCAGGTCATCAAGGGCGTGGTGCTGCTGGCCGCCGTGTTTGTCGATGTCTACAACAAGAACAAGGCATGAAACCCCCGGCCGTTGCGAAAGCGAATACCGCGGCGCGTGGCGCGAAGGCCGCGCCATGACCGTGGCCGACGCCGCCCCTGTGCTGGAGCTTGCGGGCATCCACAAACAGTTCGCGGGGATTGCGGCCTTGCAGGATGTGCGCTTGCGCCTGTACCCCGGTGAAATTCATGCCTTGATGGGGCAAAACGGCGCGGGCAAGTCCACGCTCATCAAGGTTCTGACCGGTGTGCTGGAAGCCAGCGGCGGCCAGATGCAGCTGGATGGAAAACCGGTATGGCCCGACTCCCCCCTGGCCGCGCAGCGGCTGGGCATCAGCACGGTCTACCAGGAAGTCAATCTCTGCCCCAACCTGTCGGTGGCGGAAAACATCTTCGCGGGCCGCTATCCGCGGTATGGCCTTGCGCAGGGATTTCGCATCGACTGGACCACCGTGAACCGCCGCGCGCGCGAACTGGTCGCGCGCATGGGCCTGGACATCGACGTTTCGCGCCTGCTGTCCAGCTACCCGGTCGCCGTTCAGCAACTGGTGGCCATTGCGCGTGCCATCGGCATTGAATCGAAAGTGCTGATCCTCGACGAGCCGACCTCCAGCCTGGACGACGACGAGGTGCAAAAACTCTTTGAGGTGTTGCGGCGCCTGCGCGGCGAGGGGCTGGCCATTGTTTTTGTCACCCATTTCCTGAACCAGGTGTATGCGGTGTCGGATCGCATCACCGTGCTGCGCAACGGCAGCTGGGTCGGCGAATGGCGTGCCAGTGAACTGGGGCCGCAGGCGCTGATCGCGGCCATGCTGGGCCGGGAGCTGGCCGCGCAATCGACCGCCGCTGCCGTGCCCCCGGAATTTGATGATGCCGCGCCGGCGCTTTTGCAAGCCGAAGGCCTGGGCCAGGCCGGCCAGTTGCAGGCCGTGGACCTGCGCGTGCGCGCCGGCGAGGTCGTGGGCCTGGCCGGGCTGTTGGGTTCGGGCCGCACGGAACTGGCACGCCTGCTGTTCGGCCTGGAGACACCGGACCGCGGCATGCTCAAGATCGACGGCCGGACAGTCGCTTTCGCCAACCCCGCTGACGCGATCCGGCATGGCCTGGCCTTGTGCCCCGAGGAACGCAAGACCGATGGCATCGTGGCCGAGCTGTCGGTCCGGGAAAACATCGCGCTCGCGTTGCAGGCCCGCATGGGCATGCGCCGTTTTTTATCGCGTGCCGAGCAGACCGCATTGGCCGAACGCTTTGTCCAGGCGATGGGCATCAAGACCGCGAGTGTGGACACCCCCATCGGCCTGCTGTCGGGCGGCAACCAGCAAAAGGCCATGATCGCGCGCTGGCTCGCGACCGAGCCGCGCCTGCTGATCCTGGACGAACCCACGCGCGGCATCGACGTGGCCGCGAAGCAGGAAATCATGGAGCAGATCCTGCGCCTGGCCCAGGCCGGCATGGCCGTGATTTTCATCTCGTCCGAGATGAGCGAGGTGGTACGCGTGGCGCACCGCATCGTGGTGCTGCGGGACCGCCGCAAGGTGGGTGAGTTGCCCGCCGGCAGCAGCGAAGACGCCGTCTACGAACTGATCGCGGCTGAACATGTCTGACGCTTCCCACTCCCCCCTGGCAGCGCTGCTTCGGCATCACCTGGCCTGGCCGCTCATCACGCTGTTCCTGCTGCTGGCCGTGAACACGGTGTTCAACGCCAGTTTCCTGCACATCGAGTGGCGTGACGGCCATCTGTACGGCAGCCTGATCGACATCCTCAACCGGGCCGCGCCGCTGGTGCTGGTGTCGCTGGGCATGACCATGGTGATCGCCACCCGCGGCATCGACATCTCCGTGGGCGCCGTGGTGGCCATCGCGGCGGCGGTGGCCGCGTGGATGATTGGCGGGTCGGTGGCGGGAAGCGTGAGCCGCTTCCCCATGCCGCTGGCGATTCTCGCGGCGCTGGGCATCGCGCTGCTGTGCGGGCTGTGGAACGGCTTGCTGGTCGCCAGGGTGGGCATGCAACCCATCATCGCCACGCTGATCCTCATGGTGGCCGGCCGCGGCATCGCCCAGCTCATCACCGGCGGCCAGATCATCACCATTTATTACACGCCATTTTTCTTCCTGGGGAGCGGCTACCTGCTGGGCCTGCCGTTCTCGCTGTTTATCGTGGCGGTGGTGTTCGCCCTGCTGTACCTGGCGGTGACGCGCACCGCCCTGGGGCTGTTCATCCAGGCCGTGGGCATCAACCCGACTGCGGCGCGCGTCGCCGGTGTGCAGGCGCGGCGGCTGATGGTCGCGGCCTACGCCTTCTGCGGTCTGTGCGCGGGCATTGCGGGCCTGCTGATCAGCTCCAACGTCAAAAGCGCCGATGGCAACAATGCGGGCCAGTTGCTGGAACTCGACGCAATCCTGGCGGTCACGCTGGGCGGCACCGCGCTCACCGGCGGCCGTTTCAGCCTGGTGGGCAGCGTGATAGGCGCGCTCATCATCCAGGCCCTGACGTATGCCATCTATTCGCTGGGCGTGCCGCCCGAGATCAACCTCGTGGTCAAGGCCGTGGTGGTGTTTGCCGTGATGTTGTTGCAATCGCCCGAATTCCGGGCCGAGATCGGCATCTGGATGCGGCGGCCGGCCGCGCGGGGGATGCGGCCATGAGCCGGGCGGCGATCGGGCCCATCGAAGGAGCCGCGCCTATGCCGGCGGCCGCGGCGGCGCCAGCCTTGCGCTTCAATCCGAAATACCTGCCGCTGGCGGCCACCATCTCGCTCTTCGTCGCCATGGCGACCCTGGGCTCGGTGTTCTACAGCGGTTTCTTTTCGCCGCAGGTTTTTCTCAACCTGCTGGTTGACAACGCCTTCCTGATCATCGTCGCCGTGGGCATGACCTTCGTCATTCTTTCGGGCGGCATCGACCTGTCCGTCGGCTCCGTGGTGGCGCTGACCACCATGGTGTCGGCCGCGCTGGTGGAGCACCACGGCTGGAGCCCGGCCGCGGTGATTCCGCTGGTGCTGCTCATGGGCACCGCTTTCGGTGCCTTCATGGGCTTTCTGATTGAGCGCTTTCGTCTTCAGCCCTTCATCGTCACGCTGGCCGGCATGTTTCTCGCGCGCGGCCTGTGCTACCTGATCAGTGTCGACTCCATCAGCATCACCAACGAGTTCTATTCGGATATCTCGCAGCTGCGCATTGCCTTGTGGGAAGACGCCTCGCTTTCGGTCAGCGCCGTGATCGCCCTCGTGGTGCTGCTCGCCGCGGTGTTCATCGCGCATTGCACGCCCTTCGGCCGCGCCGTGTATGCCGTCGGCGGCAACGAGCAGTCGGCGCTGCTGATGGGCTTGCCGGTGCGCCGTACGCTGGTGGGGGTTTACACGCTGTCGGGCTTTTGCTCGGCGCTGGCCGGCGTGGTTTTCACCTTCTACATGCTCTCGGGCTACGGGCTGCACGCCACCGGCCTGGAGCTTGACGCCATTGCCGCCGTGGTCATCGGCGGCACGCTGCTCAGCGGCGGCGTGGGTTATGTGGCCGGCACCCTGTTCGGGGTGCTGATGCTGGGAATCATCCAGACCCTGATCTCTTTTGACGGCACCCTCAGTTCCTGGTGGACGCGCATTGTCGTCGGCGTGCTGCTGTTTGTCTTTTGCCTGTTGCAAAGGCTGCTGGCAAAGCGCGGCCCCAAATCTTCCTGAAACCAGGGCCTGTTGACACTATGTTTACAAATGCGAATGGGGTGAAAACGGCGCCAATCAAGGCGCGCGACGAATCCCAGACCGGGAGTCTGGGTGAGGAGCGCAACGCGGAGTGGCGCCGTTTTCACCCCATTCCCTCCGGGTTGCGATCAAAAAGGCCTTGCGCGGCGTTGCAA
>CALRQR020000025.1:0-37543 GCA_943370375.1 Synechococcus sp. UW140 | reverse complement strand
GGCGTGCAGGGGCGCGACCAGCGCCGCCAGCAGAATGAACACGTGCAGCAAGACCACCGCAACCAGCCCATCGACGAATTCGGCCAGCCGCTGAACCGCGATGCGGGCGACAAGCGCAACGCCGGCGACACCCGCGACGAGCCCGCATTTGAAACCCCGCGCGACCGCTCGGCCAACCCCGGCCGCGAACAGGCGCAGAACGCCTGGGGCGAAGAGGCGACCGACTTCTTTCCGCAACTGGCCGCGCACTGGAAGAAAAACTACGCCGGCTGGACGGCCCACGTGCTCACGCCCGACCTCAAGCTGCCCGGCAAGATGCGCCTGAAAGAATCGCGCCGCGTGCCGATGTGGAACGGACCCATCGAATGCCGGCTGTTCCGCTTTGATATGGTGGCCGGTTCCGCACGCGGCAAGCCCGGTGCCGCTTCCGCCACACCGAACGAGCCGGCGGCGTGACAGCCCCGGCGCGCCAGCCCGTGGTGCTGGACACCAACATCGTTCTCGATGTGTTTGTCTTCAATGACGCGCTGGCGCAGCCGCTCAAAAAAGCGCTGCAGGCCGGCGAGCTTGACTGGCTGGCCACACAAGCCATGCGCGACGAGCTTGAGCGCGTGCTGGCCTATCCGCAAATCATTCCGCGCCTGGCGTTTTATGAGCTCGCTGCTGCAGATGTGCTCGCCGCCTTTGACCGGCACGCGCGCCTGACGGACGTCGCGGCCAAGGCGGTTGTCACTTGCCGCGACGCAGACGATCAGAAATTCATCGACCTGGCTGTGGCCACAAAGGCTTTGCTGCTCAGCAAGGACCAGCACGTACTTTCAATGGAAAAAAGGCTTCTGGCCCTTGATGTGCATGCACGAAGTGCTATGTAATTGATAGCGATACGGCCGCGGCCTCAGGCTGCGGCCCGGGTCGCCGCGGCGCCCGCCAGGCCGCCCGCGGGGGGCACCGGCACATGAATGCCATTGCCTTGCGCCGGCATCTGGCCGCCAGGCGCCACCCCATTGGCCCGAAAGCTGTGTGCGCTGGCCAGCGGCCAGTAGTAGCTGAACACCGTGTTCTGCTTTTCCAGTGAACCCAGCAGCGCGCCCGGCTCCACCTGCATGATGAGGTTGCTCAGCAAGCGCACTTCGGTGTCGGTCAGGCGCCGCACGATGTGGTGGGCGTTGACTTCGCGCGGGTGGCACAGGCCTGCAGCCTGCACCAGCTCTTGCAGGGCATGCAGCGTGCTGCGGTGAAAATTGCGCACGCGTTCGGCCTTGTCGGGCACCACCAGCGCCTGCTGGCGCACCGGGTCTTGCGTGGTAACGCCCGTCGGGCATTTGCCGGTGTGGCAGCTTTGCGCCTGGATGCAGCCCAGCGCCATCATGAAGCCGCGCCCCGCGTTGCACCAGTCGGCGCCCAGCGCCATCAGGCGCACCATGTCAAAGGCGCTCACCACCTTGCCGGCCGCGCCGATGGACACACGGCTGCGCAGGTTCACGCCGATCAGCGTGTTGTGCACCAGCAGCAGGCCTTCTTGCAGCGGCGCGCCCACGTGGTCGGTGAACTCCACCGGCGCCGCGCCCGTGCCGCCTTCTGCACCGTCCACCACGATGAAGTCCGGCGTGATGCCCGTCTCCAGCATGGCTTTGACAATCGCAAACCATTCCCAGGGGTGGCCGATGCAAAACTTGAAGCCGGTCGGTTTGCCGCCCGACAGCTTTCGCAGCCTGGCGATGAAATGCATCATCTCGACCGGCGTAGAAAAAGCGCTGTGGCTGGAGGGCGAGATGCAGTCCTTGCCCAGCGGAATGCCCCGTGTCGCCGCGATCTCTGCCGTCACCTTGGGGCCGGGCAGGATGCCGCCGTGGCCGGGCTTGGCGCCCTGGCTCATCTTGAGCTCGATAAGCTTGACCTGCGGGTCGCAGGCGTTGGCGGCAAAGCGCTCTTCGCTGAACGTGCCGTCGTCGTTGCGGCAGCCGAAATAACCCGAGCCGATTTCCCAGATCAGGTCGCCGCCATGCAGCCGGTGGTGCTGCGAGATTGAGCCCTCGCCCGTGTCATGCGCAAAACCGCCCAGCTTGGCGCCCTTGTTCAGCGCCATGATGGCGTTGGCCGACAGCGAGCCGAAGCTCAGCGCCGAGATGTTGAAGACGCTGGCGTGGTAGGGCTGCGTGCAGGGCTCAACGGAAGGTGAAGGCTGCTCGGGCGTGCCGCCTATCCAGACGCGAAAGTCATGTGACGCCAGCTTGGTCGGCGACATCGAATGGTTCACCCATTCATAACCCTGCGCGCCCACATCCAGCTGCGTGCCGAAAGGCCGGTTGTCCGGCTCACCCTTGGCGCGCTGGTACACCAGCGAACGCTGGGCGCGTGAAAACGGCGTGGCCTCGCTGTCGCTTTCGATGAAGTACTGGCGCATCTCGGGCCGGATGAACTCGAACAGAAAGCGCATGTGGCCGATGACCGGGTAGTTGCGCAGCACCGCGTGGCGCGTTTGCCGCAGGTCGTGCACCCCCACGCACAGCAGCACCACGCCGCCCACCAGGCATACCAGGGCCAGCTTGCCCGCGCCAAAAAGCATCAGGCCGAGCAGGCCCAGCAGCGCGGCCAGCCCGCACAGGGCCATAAAGGTGTAACGAACAGGGAACCAGGCATCCAGGCGCTGAAGAAACATGGTGAGGCTTCCGCGGAAGAGGGGTACAAAGAAGGGGTAAAAACAAGGGCACTGGCCGCAGGGCGGCAGATACACTTTGCATCATAAGAGCCTCATGTGACGCTCAGAACTGTTTTTTCATGAAGCCCACCCCCAAAACCACCGCTTCTTCAGCGACATCACCCGCCCAGGCCTTCCTGGAAACCGAGGATTTTGATGAGCTGGACGCCATCCTCGACGAGCTGCGCACCCGTTATGACGAAACGCCCCAGTGGGAGTTTTGCGAAGGCTTCATGGCCGCCGTGATCTGTTCTCGCCGGCCCATGGAGCCGACTGAGTACTTGCCCGTGCTGCTGGCTGTGCCCGCCGACGGCGAGGCGCCCGATCCGGAAGGCGGCTCATTCGCCAGCGACGCACAACGTGAGCGCTTCCTCACCCTCTGGAATCAGCGCTGGAACGAAGTCGCCACCGCGCTGGACGCCGAGGTCGACTCACTCGAAGACGACAACTGCTACCACCCCGAGGTCATGGACATACGCGGCGCCGTGGCCGACATGCCCGCCGAAGAGCGCGCCGCCTTCAAGGGCGAGGACCTGCCCGCCTTTGCCCAGGTGTGGGCGCTGGGCTTTATGTTCGCCGTTGAAAGCTGGCCCGACGAATGGCTGGCCCCCCGCGACAAAGACGCCGCCAAATGGCTGGACGGCGCCCTGCAGGCCGTCGTTGCCATGACCGAAGACGACACCGCAGCGCCCGAGGTCTCACCCCTGAGCGAAGAAGGCGCCCCCAGCACCAGCATTGCCCGCCTCAACGCCTTTGGCGAGGCGATCTGGGCGGTGTATGACCTGCGGGAGTTGTGGAAAACCTTGGGGCCGAAGATCGAGACGGTGCGGGTGGAAGCCACGCCTGGGCGCAATGATCTTTGTTATTGCGGCAGCGGGAAGAAATACAAGAAGTGCCATGGCGCAGGGTGATGGCAAAGCGGCCCGAAAAGTGATCTAGGGCCGGTTGCAGACCCGGCTGTCTCCTATCCATTCGATACGCCCGGTGCAACAAATAATGGCGCCTGTGCCCCATTCCCGACCAGTCGGACTCCCATTCGGACATCGTGCTATTTGCAGTTGCCCGTTGTCGAAACGGCCATTGCAAATCCAGCCTTGAGGCGCGCAATGGTTATCACACGAAGCGGAATTTGGAGGGCAGGCACAGGCGCGATTTTTACAGGTGGAAGGAAGCGTGGTGATGACTTCTCCGGTGTCGACCACTTGCCACGACACCGACGGGTGGCAAATATCTCCACAAGTACTGCAGTTCTGATTGGTGCCGACTCGCGTACAGACACCGTTGCAGCACATCTCCCCGCTTGCACATCGACGGCCACAGCTACCGCAGTTCTGGATGGTGTTGAGCGGTGTGCAGCTGACGCCGTTGCAGCAACTCGAGCCAAAGTTGCAACAAGCGCCCGAGCAACACTTATCGGTGCCGCAATGCCTTCCGCACGCACCGCAATCAAAATTTTGCAGCAGATCAGAACAGTAGTGACGGCCCACATGCTGGGACCGGTCCGGTGGGCAACACGCCATTCCTCTTGCGGAGCAATTATTCAGGCATCTACCGCAATTAGGGTCTTCGCTCATGGGTGAGCATTGACCGGAGCAGCACTCCTCGCCGGGCGCGCATTGCGTTCCACACGCCCCGCAGTTCATGCGGTCAACGTACAAACTGACGCAGTTGTCCCCGCAGAGGCTCAGCCCGTCAAGGCAGGTGCATTCGCAGGTTCTCGGGTTTTGCAGGCGAAAGCCCGGCCCGCACTCGGGGCACTTGCAGGTGCAATCGGCTCCCTGAACCAGCGGCGGCCGGCAAACGGTCGCACATTCGCATGCACAGGTCGTGGTGTTCCTTCTCATCAGAATCGATGTGCAGGGTTCAACGCACTTCCCGTTGCATACCGCCTGCCCTGGGCGGCAGCAATACTCGGCTACCCGCGTGACTTCATCCACAGTGCAGCTGTAGCCATCGACGCAACCAAAATTGCGCTGACAGGTGCTGTTCGCTTCCAGCAAGGTGGCCTGGCAGTCTGGCCTTAGCCTGCGGCACGCCTCGCAATTTAAGGTGAGCGGCCGGTTGGGGTACTGCTCGGCCGGGCCGCAGATGCCGCGGCCATTACAGGTCGTCGCGCAGAATGAATACGCACCCTCAGCGCTGGTCAGACAGTCCCTCAAAAGCGCGGAGCTGCACGTCTTTCCGACAGGCTCAAGGGGAATGGGAACAGGCCTGGGGCCGGGCCCCGGGAATGGCCTGGGGGGGCCCAACGGCGGCCGGGGATTAACAGGCACCCGAGGGAAGACGGGCGGAGTTGGCTGGGCTGTTGCCTTGGGGGTCACAAACGCACCAAGGGCCATCCCCAGCAGCCCCGTGCCAAGCACCCGCAGCCCTTCGCGTCGGGACGCGGCCTGCCCCATCTGCCTGGTTAAATGGTCGAAGGTGTCGCTCATGCCCAAGAGACCGGTTTAATGAGCGCAACGTGGATCACACCGGCTCCAGCAGGCTCTGGCCAGAATCGGCAAGCTTGAACACGGCACCGGCGCCCACAACGAGCGGCGACGCGATCCTTCCATGCCCATCCACCAGGATGGCTGACGGAGTTCCGCCCGCGCCAAAGAGCGAGCCAACGCCGAAACTCTGATCCAGCAAGATTTCAGAGCGCAAGCCCATCTCGCTGTTGGCCTGCACCGTGCCGGTAGAAATCAAGACCAGTTGCGGAGACAAGTCGCTGCGACCGGCCTCCCATTGCTTCAGGCGGTCCAGCATCTGCGAACAAAAGCCGCAACCTGGGTTCCAGAAAAGCAGCAGCGTTTTCTTGCCGCCCTTGTCGACCTTATCGCCAAGCCGCACCGCCTGGCCTGTCATGTTGGGCAAGGTGAATTCCGGCGCCGGTTCACCCACTTGGGCCGGGCCGGCTTTTGAATCCGCAGGCACCGCATCAAGTTCAAGTGGCGTCAACTGAACGCCCGCGCCGGCCTTCTGAAAAAGCCCTTCTATCTGCGTCGAGCCCGACGCAGCGGGGAATTGAATCAAACCGTCAGCACCCACCAGCACCGCGCACGGCGTGCCATACACCTCAAAACTGTTCGCCACTTCATCACCCGCCTGGAGCAAGACGTTTTGCAGGCCCAGAGTGCGGGCTTTTTCTTCATTCGCCTTGCGATCGCCGCGATTGACGAATGCGACGGTGACTTTGTTCTCCAGTTCTTTCTGCCATGCGGCTATCGCCGGCATGAGTTGGTTGCAGGGACCGCAGCTTGGATCGGAGAACACCAGCATCGTGGGACGGCCCTTATCCAGGAGCTCCTGCATCGACAGGGTGGTCTCTTCCAGAAGCGCTGGTAACTCGAAGCCTGGCGCTTTGCCTCCCACCGGCAGGCCGGGCGCGACCACCGCCTGGGCGGGTGTGCCATGGAGCTGGGCATAGTGGCCGCCCAGCCGGCTCTCGAGTGCCTCCAGCCGCAACAGCAATCTGCCTTGCTGCTGGATCAGGTTAAGTACAAGCCAGGCGCCAATCCCCAGGGCCACAAAGACAACAAGGCTCCCAATGAGGGTGACTGCCGGTAGAAGGTCGACTCTCGACAACAGGTCTGTGATACCGGGCGTGGGCGCGTCATTGGCAAGCAGCAGTGCGGCAACTGCGGCGAGCACGGCATTGCGCACCAGCGTTGACTGCCCGACGGGCCTGGCGCTGACTTGCCCAAAGCATCGGCACGCCGGTTGTCTGCCATGGAGCAAGTTCCAGCCTATGGCCGCCATAAAAAGCAGCAACAGGGCAAGCGCCCCTGCCGCTCCCCACCCCGCCGTAGCAGCCGGCCAAAGTGCGACACCTACCGTGATTTCTGCAAGCGCCAGTGCAAGCGCCCCTGGCCCGGAGAGGCTTTGCGGGACCCTGAATTC
Organism: Synechococcus sp. UW140; assembly: GCA_943370375.1. Lineage (GTDB taxonomy): Bacteria > Pseudomonadota > Gammaproteobacteria > Burkholderiales > Burkholderiaceae_C > Polaromonas. Next base: position 30,963 of record CALRQR020000025.1, on the reverse strand, counting down.
CACCAGGCTCCTGGCGGTATTGGCGAGGTCTGAAAGCTTCAGTGCACCCGCGATCAAAAAAACAGCTGAGAGGAGAAGCGAACCCAGTATGTGCAGCAACACGATACCCCCCTTGATTTTTGTTCAGTCACTCGCCCTCCGGTGCATCCGCGCTACCTAGAAGGACAGGAAATTCAACAACGCGCGAGCAGTATGCGCCTTAAGGGGGGCTTGGGGCTCCTCTAATTAGAGGGGCGAGCGGTGACGGCAGGTGGCAATTCCACCCGTCACCGCTGGAAGACGGGCTTCAAAAAAATCATGTGTCCAGATGTAGTGGTGCTGAAGTTGCCGGGGGCAAAGTCAGAAAGCCCAGAAAGCTCAGAAGAGAGCAAGGCCTGAAATCACAAATCGCCGTAGACCGGCTCACACCTCACATCCGTCTTCACAGAAGAAGCAATAAAACAAGCCTCATGCGCGTCGTGGTGCATCTTGTCCAGTTCAGCCCGCGTCGGCAGCTTCTCACCGGAGAAGGTCACTTCGGGGTGCAAGGTGACTACCGTCATCGCGACTTTCCCTTCGGCATTTTTTTCCATCACACCCGTAGCCGCATCAAAGTAGCGGTCCACGCAAAACTTGCGTTTGACGGCCATCGTCAAAAACCACAGCATGTGGCAGCTCGAGAGTGAAGACACAAACGCTTCTTCCGGGTCCAGTGCCGAGGCGTCCGACATCGGCAGCGGCACGACGGAGGGCGACGACGAGCCGGGTACTTCGAGGCCGCCGTCAAAGCGCAGCAGGTGCCGGCGGCTGTAGCGGTTGTCTAAAAAATTGGCGTCTTTGCGTTCCCACAAGGTTTCGGCAGAGTAGTGCGACATGGCTGAATTGGCGAAGTTGAAGAAGATCAGTTGAAGAAGGCACGCAGCGCCTGCGACGTCGCCTCGGGCTGTTCTTCGGGAATGAAGTGGCCGGCCTTCATGGCCTTGCCCGACACCTCGCCGCTGCACTGCGCCTCCCACAGCGCCATGGGGTCGAACAGGCGGTGCACCACACCGCGCTCGCCCCACAGCACCAGCAGGTCGCAGGTCAGCTTCAGGTGCTGCGCGCGGCTTTCGCGGTCATGCTCCAGGTCAATGCCGGCGCTGGCGCGGTAGTCTTCGCAGGCCGAGTGCAAGGCTTCGGCATTGCAAAAGCTGCGCTCGTATTCAGCCAGCGCTTGCGGCTCGATGTAGTTCAGGCCGGCGCTGCCCCAGCCGCCCAGCTTGGCGTGCAGATACGCCCTGGCTGTCTCCGGGTGATTGGCGCCCATCATGATCTCGGGCAGTGGCGCGGGCTGCAGCATGTGAAACCAGTGGTAGTAGGCGCGCGCAAAAGCCATGTAGGGCTCGGTCATGCTGCGGCCGTCGTACATGTCCAGCGTGGGGGCGATGTCGATGACGCAGAGCTTTTGCACACGCCCCGCGTAGTCCAGCGCCAGGCGATGCGCCACGCGCCCGCCGCGGTCGTGGCCGCAAAGATAAAAGCGGTGGATGCCCAGTGCATCCATCACACCGGCCATGTCGTGCGCCATGTTGCGCTTGCTGTAGTTGCTGTGGTCGGGCAGGCCCGCGGTTTTGGAGGAGTCGCCGTAACCCCGCAAATCAGGCATCACCAGAAAGTAGTCGCCCGCCAGGCGCTGCGCCACGCGGTGCCACATCACATGCGATTGCGGGAACCCGTGGAGCAGCAGCAGGGCCGGGCGCAGGGGTTCGCCCAGGGTGGTTTTGGAAACCCGTGCGTTGATGGACGCACCGTTGACCTCGAAACTGCGTGATTCAAAGCCGTCAAACCAGGGCATGTGCAACTCCTGTTGGGATCAACTCTTGCGCCGAACTAGTGGCGCGTCGCCATGTATTTTTGCAGATTCGCGGCCGCCGTTGCACGTACCTTGCTGCGCAGAAAGGGCGTCCAGCCCAGCAGCAGGCCGGGCGTTCCCAGCGCCTGGCGCGACCAGGACCAGAAGTTGAAGCGGTCGCGGTGGCGGCTGATGAGCCCCTGTTCGTTGAACTCAAACTCGCCGTCGATGATGTTGTGCACCATGCGCCCGGTGGCGCTGAAGCGGTAGTCGGCTTCCCAGTGCGATTTGCCGGTACGCGCATCGGCTTCGATGCCGCTGTAGGTCAGCTTCCACACGTCGGCGCCCTTGGTCTTGGTGATGCTGCACAGCATGTGCCACATGCCGGTGACGTCCTTGTGGCCGCGCAGCGAAAACGCCTCGTCATCAAACTGGGCATCGGGCGCATAGCAGGCCGCCATGGTGTCCGAGTCGAGGCGGGCGAAGGCGGCGTAGAACTTCTCGAGGGTGGCCTGGTTGGGGTGCATGGTGTCTCCTGGTCGGGTTGGGTTCGCGAACTCTATAGCCCTTCGGCTTGCCCCGGCGTCGCTCACGCGTCAGCCGGCCTCGTGCAGCAGTTGCAGCAGCCGCTGCACCGCATGCTGCACCGTGGCGCTGCGCACCGCGGCGCGGTCGCCGTCAAAGCGCTTCGTTTCGCTGGTGATCTGGCCGCCCACGCTGAAACCAAACCATACCGTACCCACAGGCTTGGCCGCGCTACCGCCCGTCGGGCCGGCCACGCCTGTGACGGCGACTGAGACTTGCGCATGTGACCGGGCAACGGCGCCGGCTGCCATCGCGCGGGCAACCTCTTCGCTGACCGCGCCGTGCTGTTTGATCAACGCCGCGTCGACACCGAGCAGCTCGGTTTTGGCTTCGTTCGAATACGTGACAAAACCGCGCTCAAACCAGGCGCTGGAGCCCGCCAGGTCGGTGCAGGCGGCGGAGATCATGCCGCCGGTGCAGCTTTCGGCGGTCGCCATGAGCCAGCGCTTTTTTTGAAGCAAATCGGCCATTTGCCCAATCAGTGCTTGGACAAGTAGCTCCTCTTTTGATAGCAAACTGCCGCTCACCAGAAGAACCTCCAAAGCGCAATCACCAGCAGCGTGCAAAAAGCCGCCACGAAGTCGTCAAACAGGATGCCGAAGCCGCCGCGCCAGTTAAAGCCTTTGAAGGCCTGGTCGGCCCAGGCCACCGGGCCGGGTTTGACGGCGTCAAAAAAGCGGAACAGCACAAACGCGGCCAGCTGCGCCCAGAAATCGGCGGGCATCACCAGCCACAGCACCAGCCAGAAGGCGACCACTTCGTCCCACACGATGTTGCCGGGGTCCAGCACGTTCATGGCTTTGGCGGTGACGGTGCAGGCCCACCAGCCGATGAGGGTCGAGGCGGCGATCAGCCAGCCCATCTCTAGCGGCGTCAGCCACTGCTGCAACACCAGAAAAGCCAGCCACGCCCAGAGTGTGCCGGCTGTGCCTGGCGCAACCGGGCTGAGGCCTGAGCCAAACCCCAGGGCGATGAAATGCGCGGGGTGTGCCAGCAAGAACCTGGCGGTGGGCTTGGGTGGCTTGGTCGCTGGCGGCAGCGGGGTGTCGGTCATGGTGTGAGGGGGTTGATGGCCGATTTTGTCACAGGCGATTCACACGGAACCTGCAAAGTCCAGCGTTTACGTATTGATGCGCCCGTACTTGACGAGGGATGAGGGAATCCGGCCATGAAAAAATCTGCATTGAAACAAATGAACGCGCTGACCCTGGCCGCGGCCTGCGCACTGTGCCTGGCGTCCGGCAGCGGCCGCACACAAACCGGACCCGCTCCGGCGGTAGAGGCCACACTGGCCGGCCACGCGGCGCTGCCTGCCACCACCGCCGTGGCAGCGCCGCGCGATGCCGGCACCTTCTTTGCCACGGCGGGCAAATTTGCCAATGGCAAACGCCAGCGCAATGAACAGCTCGGCAGCGAAAGCGCCAACACCTTTGTGGGCGACCCCAAATACCCGCGCGCCTCGGGCGGCACGCTGCCCATGAAGGGCCAGTCGGTGCAGGGCTTCTCAGGCATCGTGTCGCTGGGCAAGGGTGAGTTCCTCACACTCACCGACAACGGCTTTGGCAACAAGATCAATTCGCAAGACGCACTGCTGATGGTGCACAAGGTGTCCGCTGACTGGCCCAAGGGGCAGGTCACACGCCGCAGCACCACCTTTTTAAGCGACCCGGACAAGCGCGTGCCCTTCCACATCCAGAACGAAAACACGCAGCGCCGCTACCTCACCGGCATCGACTTTGACCCCGAATCCCTGCAAGTGGTGGGCAAGGAATGGTGGATAGGCGACGAGTTCGGACCGTACGTGCTGCGCACGGACTTCCAGGGCCGTGTGCTGGGCGTGATCGAGACGGTGATCAGCGGCAAGCTGCATGCCTCACCCGACCACTACCTGCAAGGCCGCCTGCCCAACCTGCCGGGTGAGGCCTTGTTTGAGGTGCGCCGCTCCAACGGTTTTGAGTCCATGGCCAAATCGCCGGACGGCAGCAAGCTCTACCCGATGTTTGAGGGCCCGCTCTATGACGCGGCCACCAAGGGCGTGGAAAAGACCGGCGATAAAACCTACGTGCGCATCAATGAACTGGACGCCGCCACGCGCAGCTACACCGGCAAGCAATGGAAGTACCTGCTCGAAGAAGCGGGCAACGTGGCGGCTGACTTCCAGCTGCTGGACGCCACCACCGGCCTGGTGATCGAACGCGACGACAGTACGGAAGGCGTGGCGCCTGCGTGCCCCAATGAAGCACGCACCGACTGCTTCACCCGGACTGCACGGTTCAAACGCGTCTACAAGATCGACCTGGCCGCCGCCGATGCGGACGGCTTTGTGCGCAAGGTGGCCTACATCGACCTGACCCGCATCGCCAACCCCAAGCGCCTGGCGAGGCTGGGCCCCAACGACGCGGTCTTTGCATTGCCGCACCTGGGCCCCGAAGGCCTGGCGGTAGTGGATGCGACGCACATCGTGCTGGTGAACGACAACAACTTTCCGTATTCATCGGGCCGTGAGATCGGCAAGCCCGATGCCAATGAATTGACTCTGCTGGATATACGCGCGCTGATCGAAGCCAAATAGACCGGGAGGGTCAAGCGGCCGGAGGCGCGCTGACGAGGTCTCGTCCGTGGCTGAACCATTCAGCCCAGTAGTCGATGCAGGCGCGAACTTTCGGCAGCCGGTGCCGCCCGCCCAGCGTCACGGCGTGGATGGGCACGGGCTGCTCATCGACAAAACCGGGCAGCACCGGCACCAGCAGGCCGCGCCGCACCAGGGGCTCTGCCGCCAGCATGGCAAAGCGCGCAATGCCCAGACCGTGCAGGGCCAGCTGGCTGGTCGTGCCGGTGGAGTCGGCGCGCCAGCAGCCTTCCGCTGTGATCACCACCGGCTGGCCGTCGATGATGAAAGGCCAGCGGTTCAGCCCGGTCGCGCCGCTGTTGCTGATCAGGCGGTGCTGGCTCAGGTCGTCGGGGTGTTCGGGCGTGCCGTGGGCCTGCAGGTAGCCCGGCGTGGCGTACAGCCGCCGCCCGTGCGTGCCGATCTGGCGCATCACCGTGTTCTCGTTGGTATGCGTGCCGCTGCGGATGGCGATGTCGACGCCGTCACGCACCATGTCCACCAGCCGGTCGTCCACCTTCAGCTCCACACAGACACGCGGGTGGCGCTGCTTCAGGCCCTCCAGGCTGGGCACCAGCAGGTATTCGGCCATCACGGTGCTGGCCGCCACGCGCACCCAGCCGCTGGCCTCGCCGCTCTGGCTGGCGAATTCGCCTTCCAGGTCGTCCAGCGTGTGCGTCATGCGCCGGCAGTAACCCAGAAAGGTTTCACCCTCGGGCGTGAGGGTCAACGCATGCGTGCTGCGGTGCACCAGGCGTGCGTTGCAGGTTTTCTCGATGCGGGCGATGGCGCGTGACACCTGGCTGACGGGCACGCCGCGCGTGCGGGCCACGGCCGAGAAGCTGCCCAGCTCAGCCACGCGTGCGAACAGGTGCATGTCGTCAAAGTTCAGGTTCCGCATGGCGGCCATATTACCTATCGCGGTGGTTTTTTGTTTTGCGCCTGGTGCAAGACGCATTTGCGGCGCGGGTGGTTTCCGCTGGGGGCGGTTTTGCGCACAGTAGGCCCATGCCCAAACAGCCTGTCTATCGAACGAAAGGGCTAACCCCGAAAGGACGCTCTCATGAACTACCTCTACACCGCAGCTGAAGAAAACCGCCTGGCTGATGCCGCCATGGTCGAGGCGCGGCGTTTACGCGCCCTGGCGGCTGCAGAATTCTGGTCGGCCGTGGGACGCTGGGCCTCTCGCCTCACGCGCGGCCTGGCGCACCACGCGCCGCGCCCTCAGGCGAAGTGATCAAAGGAAGCGTAGCGGCGTTCCATGGGTGCGCCGGCCGCATCCAGCAGGCGCAGGCCGGGCTCTGCGTCGATGCGGCCTATGCGGGTGACGGGTGTTTGCGCCTGGTGCGCAGCCGCTTGCACGGCGCTCTGGGCCAAGGCCGGCGCGGTGAAGGCGAGCTCGTAGTCATCGCCACCTGCGAGCGCAAACTCCATCTGCTTTTCGGTGTCAAATCCGGCTCTGGCCCAATCCCCGTATTGGCTTGCAGCTACTAATTTAATAGCAATCGGTGTGTCAAGCGTGGCGCCTGTTTTCGACGCACGCAGGATGTGACGAAGGTCGCCCAGCAAACCGTCGCTCACGTCGATCGCGGCCGAGGCGATGCCGCGCAGCGCCTGGCCCAGCGCCACGCGCGGTGTGGGCTGCTCCAGCCGCAGCCTGGCCTGGGCCAGCAGGCCGGGCGGCAGCGTCACGGCGCCGCGCAACGCCTCCAGCGCCAGCCGCGCGTCGCCCAGCGTGCCGCTCACGTACACATCGTCGCCCGGTTTGGCGCCGGAACGCAGCAAGGCCTGGCTTTTGCCGCCGACCACCGGCACTTCGCCAAACACGGTGATGCAAATATTGAGCGGCCCCTGCGTGGTGTCGCCGCCCACCAGCTCACAGCCGTGCGCGTCGGCCAGCGCCAGCAGGCCTTTTGAAAATGCCGCCAGCCAGGCTTCATCCACCCGCGGCAGCGACAGCGCCAGCGTGAAGGCCAGCGGTTTGGCGCCGCAGGCGGCCAGGTCGCTCAGGTTGACGGCCAGCGCCTTGTGGCCCAGCGCGGCCGGGTCCACGTCGGCAAAAAAATGACGGCCCTCGACCAGCATGTCGCTGGAAATCGCCAGTTGTGTGCCGGGCGCCGGCTGCAGCAGCGCGCAGTCGTCGCCCACGCCCAGCACCGCGTGTGCCGTGGGGCGCGTGAAGTAGCGTGCGATCAGGTCAAATTCACCCATGGCGCAGAGCATACAGGCTGCGCGGGCCGCGGCAGGCGCGAGTCAGGCCGATGCGCCCCTTAGCGCTGCTGCTGGTGCGTGACGCCGCCGCGAAAGCGCTCGGCCGCCTGGCGTATGACCTCGGCCAGCAGGTGTTCTTCACCCTGCCGCTCGCGCAGCCAGCGCGCATCGTTGTCGGCGCGCTCGACGCTGGTGCGCAGCAAATGCAGCGATGCACCGGCGCCCATGGCGGTGGCATGGCGCTCGATCTGCGACATGGTCTGCAGGATGTGCTCGCGCAGCGGCATGTGGCCGCCGGTGGCCGGGTCTACATAGACTGCGTCCAGGCCGAAGCGGCAGGCCTGAAAGCGGTTGTAGGTGTAGACCAGGTAGTCGTCTTCAGTGGGCATGAAGGGCTGCTCGTGCATGAACCACGAGGCCAGCGACTGCACAAAACCCGCCAGGGCGGTAGCGCGCTCCACCGTGAGCGGTGTGTCAAACACACGGATCTCGATGGTGCCGAACTCCGGCTTGGGCCGGATGTCCCAGTAAAAATCCTTCATGCTCTTGACCACGCCGGTGCGCGTCATCTTGTCGAAGTACACCGTGAAGTCGTCCCAGGTCAGCGCAAACGGCGCGCGGCCTGAGAGCGGAAACGCAAACACCGAGTTGAGCCGCGCCGAGTCGAAGGCGGTGTCTTGTCCCTGCACATAAGGCGAGGAGGCCGACAGCGCAATGAAGTGCGGGATGTAGCGCGACATGCGGTGCAGCGTCAGCAGCGCGCTGTCGGCGTCGGGGCAGCCAACGTGCACATGCTGGCCGAAAATCGTGAACTGCTTGGAGAGGTAACCGTAGAGCTCGGACAGCTCGCGAAAGCGCGGCTTGTCGTAGATGCGGCGCTCATGCCACTGCTGAAAGGGGTGGGTGCCGCCACCCACTACGGCGATGTTGAGCTTGTCGGCGCTCTTGACCAGCGCGTCGCGGATCTGCGAAAGCTGGCCCAGCACCTCCGACGCGTTCTGGCACACGCCGGTCGACACTTCAATCATGCTCGACGTCATCTCGGGCACCACTGCGCCGGGCAGCGGGATCTTGGACATCAGGCGCAGCATGTCTTCGGCATACGGGGCGAGGTCGTAGTCGTGCGTGTTCACGAGCTGCAGCTCAAGCTCCACGCCCAGCGACAGCGCGGCGGATTTCTGAAACGGTTCAAGGCTCATGGACAGGTCCGGATGAGGGGCCGCGCGTGAGCGGCGCCCAGGGTTTGGAACTCTCGCCGGCACGGTAGATGGCCACGGTGGCCAGCACCGCGCCCAGCACTTCCATCAGCAAGATGGCGGGCAGGGCCACGCCGGCAATCTGGCGGCCCAGGGAACCCGAGGACGACACAAACTGCGAGACCAGCAAGAGCGCGACCGACGACATCGGCGACATCGCGCAACCGACCCACAGGGCCTGCTTCCAGCTCGCGCCGCTGCCCACGTTGCCGATAGCCACGCCGGTGATCTTGGCGGCCACGCGGGCAATGACCAACACGATGACGAGGCCGGCCACGGGGCCGCTCCAGTCGGCCTGCGCCGCCACCACCGAGACCAGCACAAACATCAGCATGGTCAGCATGGACGAGGCCGTGCCCATTTGCCGCGGCCATGACCAGGGGCGCGGGTTGAGCTGCTTGAGCAGCATGCCGCCCAGCAGCGCGGCCAACGGCGCCGAGCCGCCGAAGTGGGCCGCCAGCGCGGCGCCCGCGGCAATCAGGGCCAGCAGCAGGATGGCGGTGTTTTCGCTGGTGGGGCTCATCACGCGCAGCGCGATGCGAAGCGTGAGGGCGAGTACGGCGCCCACCACCACGGAAAGGCCCAGCACCACCAGCACCGGGTAAAGCGTGCCCATCACGCTGGTCACGCCTTCGGGGCGGTGCATCATGCCGGCGCGCGCGCTGCACAGCGTCAGGGCGTACAAGGTGCTGAGGGTGGACAGCACCATGGCGCGCTCTGTGACAGGGCCGGCAGCGCGCGTATCAATGGCCACGCGCGACAGCACGGCCGGCGACGCGGCCATGGCCAGCAGCGCCAGTGGCTCGGCCACGGCTTCACGAACGCTCATCGCGCTGAGCGCCCAGTAGACAAAAATGAATGTGAGCGCCGACTCGGCCAGGCTTTGCACCAGCACCATGGGGTTGTGGCGAAACCAGCGCAGCGGGATGCGCCCGCCTGCCTCAAACAGCACCACCGCCACGCCGAGCTCCAGCAAGAAGAGCCCGATGCCCTGCAACGGCCAGACCGCACCGGTGAAGCCGGCCAGGCCCGCAAAGCCGCCGACCAGCGAATAGCCGACCACCTTGGGCATGCCGGTGTAGCGGTTCAGGAGATGGCCGGCGGCAGCGGCCACAGCCAGCAGGATGGACCACTGCACCGTGGGCAGCCCTGCTGATGGCTTGATCCATTCGGCCCAGATGGCCAGGACTTCATTCATACGGGGTTTGTCTCCACTCTCATCAGACTTGTGCAGACATGCCCCGTGGCTGGGCGGCATGTTGCGCGTTGGTTGGCCAGCCGTTACGGCATGATGCCCGGTGGGTTTGCGTGAACAGAAAGTTGTTGCATTAATTTACAGGCGCCTCACACCGGGGCCTGTAGGACAACACCTGATATGCCGCTCGTTTCACTTGGTGATGGCGGTATTCACCAGCAGGGGCCGAGGGCCCGGCTTTGCCGGCCTCAGGCGCCGTCCCCTCGAGGGGAGAACAGGCTACACGAAGTGAGCCTGGACAGGGGGGAGCCTAGATGACAAAGAAGCTGCGTGGGTGGCTGCGCCAGCGCGCCCAGATCGCTGCGCGAATGCGGGCGCGGTCCAGGTTACTCACGTTGTGCGCCTGCAAGGCCAGGCGAAACGCGAGGTAGAAACTCACGCCCAGGTTCAGCGCGCCGATCAGCGGAATGGCTGCGATGCACCACCAGATGGTGAGGTGCTTGAACGCCTCCAGGCCCAGCGACGCGCCGGCCGCGGCGAGCTGGCCTGTCGACAGTGTCACGTGGCGCGCTTCGAGCTCCACGCCGAAGAAGCCGGTAAAGGCGGGGATCAACCCCAGCATGAAGCCCAGCGCGATGTTGGAGGCAAAGCCCGAGAGGTTGTCGCGCATGAAGGTCGACCAGCGCGCTGCGCGCTCGATGCCCAGCACGGCGGTGATGCGCGGGTTGTGGCGCATGGCTGAATCCAGGCGGTGCAGCACAAACCAGTTTTCCGTCCAGCCGGCGATCATGGCGGCCGCAAACAAAATGCCGCCGGTAAAACCCGCCCACATCAAGGTGGGGCCCAGCAAGGTCAGTGTGCTCATCACATGGTGGGCTTCGGCGTTGCTGATCATCGGGTGGCCCAGTGCGAGCTGGATCAGCGCATTGATCAGCAACACGGCGGGCACCACCATAAAGACATTGCCGAAGACCGCCGCCACCTGCGAGCGCACGAGATGCGTGACCTCGTCGACAAAGGCTTCAATGGTGCCGGCCGAATCGGGCGAGCCGAGGTCTTTGAGTTTGGCCGCCATGGCGGGCGCCGTCATGGCGGGCTGCTTGGTCGCCAGTGTGAAGTGCAGCAGCTGGATCAGGATGAAGCTGGCGGAGTACATCAGGGCGGACCAGAAGCCGCTCCAGAAGGCCGAAAGCCCCACGCCCACGATCATGAACTTGAGCAGCGTGGTGAAGGCCGTGATGGCGCCGCCACCCATGGCCTTGCCCAGCATTTCGCGGTATTCGTCCCGCGTGCGGGTGATGTAGGTCTCGCCGGTTTCGGCGCTGCGCTCGGCCACTTTGGCCGACAGCAAGGTGGAGTTGGCGCTGATCAGCGCGCCTATGCTTTTGCCCTCTTGCGCCGTGATGACGCGGCGCCCCAGCAGCTTGACGGCGGCCATGGCGGGCTTGGGCGAGAGCAGGCTGTCGAGCAGCTCGCGCACGCGCAAAATGCGCTCGCGCAGCTGGCGCAGGCGGAACACCATGCCCACTGAAATGCCGTTGTCTTCCAGGTGGGTGTAGATGCTGTTGACGGCCTGGCGGCAGGCGTCCAGGCGTTCGCGGTATTGCGCAATGGCGGCTTGCAGTTGCGCCTCGTCCCGCTGCGGTTTGAAAAACGCATTGCGCAGCTCGTCGATGTCGGCCGGTAGCGCATGAAAGGCGCGCGCATGCGGTGTGGCCTTGTTCATGCGCAGGCGAAGCTCGGGCGCAAAGCCCGTCGCGCGGATCTGCGCCGTGCAATACGTGAGCGCGTCCATCAGGCTGTATTGCCAGTGCAGCGCATCCAGCTGCGGGCTGGCCGAAAGCAGCGATGTCAGCCGGGCAATTTGCGCCTCGTCCAGCGCGCCCATCCACTGGGCGTCAAAGCGGGTCGGGGCGACCAGCGGAAAGAGCTCCGAAGCATCCACCGTTTCGGGTGTGCCGGGCAGCAGCTTGCGGCGCAGGCGCTCGGCCAGCTCGCTGACAAAAGCCGTGCGCGGCGCAAAACCGAAATCCGCCAGCAGGGTGGTGATGTCCACCGTCTGGATCAGCGTTTGCCACCAGGCTTGCAGCCTGGCCTGCAGCTCCGGCTGGCGCTCGACGGCGTCCATCAGGGTCTGCACCCGCGCGACGGCGGCCGGCACAGAGGTCTGGTCGCCGCGAATCCATTCAAACAGCTTGATCAGCCAGACGTGGCGCTGGGCCAGGCCCGCATCCGGGTCCAGCGCCTTGATCAGGGAAGCCAGGTCTTTCATTGGTCAGCCGGCGCCATGTGTTCAGTGCAGGACACGGCCGGCCGGCGCGCCGCCGTTTGCGCTGCCTTGATGCGCCTCCAGCACAAACATCGGGATGGGCACTTCAAAGCGCTCGCCGTCTTCGGCCACAAAAAAATAGCTGCCGTGCATGGTGCCGCTGGGCGTGCGCAGGCGTGAGCCGCTGCTGTACTGGAAGGATTCGCCGGGTTTGAGCAGCGGCTGGTGGCCCACCACGCCCAGGCCCTTGACCTCTTCGTTGTGGCCGTTGGCGTCGCTGATGATCCAGTGGCGTGAGATCAGCTGGGCCGTCACTTCACCGGTGTTGGTCACCGTGACGGTGTAGGAAAAGCCATAGATGTTTTCTTCCGGCGCCGATTGCTCGGGCAGGTACTGGGGTGTGACTTCGCAGGAAAATTGGTATTTGGGCATGGGTGACAGGGTTAACGACCATGTTAACCGCCCCATCTCGCTGTTGGCCGGGCGAAACAGTGGCCCTGCGGCGGGCGGGGCGGCTTGCTGCGACAATCCCGTCATGCGAAAAAACCAGCCCCCCACCTACCGCATTGCCCCTTCCATCCTGTCAGCCGATTTCGCCCGCCTGGGTGACGAGCTCAAGGCCGTCATCGCCGCAGGCGCCGACTGGATTCACTTCGACGTGATGGACAACCACTATGTGCCCAATTTGACCTTCGGGCCCATGATTTGCCAGGCGCTCAAGCCGCACGCCAAAAAGGCCGACGGCACGCCCGTGCCGGTGGATGTCCACCTGATGGTGCAGCCCGTCGATGCGCTGGCCGCCGCGTTTGCCGACGCCGGCGCCGACCTCATCAGTTTTCACCCCGAAGCTTCCGGCCACGTGCACCGCAGCGTGCAGGCCATCAAAGCCAAGGGCTGCAAGGCCGGTCTGGTGTTCAACCCGGCCACGCCGCTGGACGTGCTGGACTGGGTGATCGAAGACCTCGACCTGATTTTGATCATGAGCGTCAACCCTGGCTTCGGCGGCCAAAGCTTCATCGAGTCGGCGCTGCGCAAGATCGAACAGGCCAGAAAGCGCATTGACGCCTCAGGCAAAGACATTCGCCTCGAAGTCGACGGCGGCATCAAGACCGACAACATCGCGCGGGTCGCCGCGGCCGGGGCAGATACTTTCGTAGCAGGCAGCGCCATCTTCGGCAAACCCGATTACAAGGCGGTCATTGACGCCATGCGTGCAGAACTGGTGAAATGAGCCGGCGCGCCTGATGCAAACCCGCATCAGGCCGCCCGCACGCGGGTAGCCGATAGCCGGAATTGGCCCCGGCATTCATGAAAGAGCCGAGTCATGACTGAACCTGTAAGGCAGCCGGCAGAGGGGCCGCAACCCTTGCGGCGATCCCGCATCCTGGTGGTCGACGACACCGAGGACATCCGCTATTTCCTGGCGACGCTGCTGCAGGATAAATATGAGGTGATTGCCGCCTCGTCCGGCGAGGCGTGCCTGCAGGCAGCCGTTGCCGACAAGCGCCCCGAGATCATCCTGCTGGACGTGGTGATGCCCGGCATGGACGGTTATGAAGTCATGAGCCGGCTGGCGAAGGACGCGCGCACCGCCGATATCCCCGTCATTTTTCTCACCGCGCTTTCCAGTGTCGAAGAAGAGCAGCGCGGGCTCGACCTGGGCGCCACCGACTACATCACCAAGCCGATCAGCCCGCCCGTGCTGCTGGCACGCGTGAGGCTGCACCTGGAGCGCAGCGCCAATGCCAAGCGCCTCAAATCCCTGTCCGAGCAGCTGTCGCGCTACCTCGCGCCGCAGGTGTACCAGTCGCTGTTTGACGGCTCCCGCCGGGCCGAAATCCAGACCCAGCGCAAGCGCCTGACGGTGTTCTTTTCGGACATCAAAAACTTCACCGTATCGACCGCGCAGTGGCAGCCCGACGAGGTCACCTTTCTTCTGAACAGTTATTTCGAGGAGATGTCGCTCATTGCCGCCGAATACGGCGCCACACTCGACAAATTCATCGGCGACGCCATCGTCATATTTTTTGGCGACCCGCATACGCTGGGGCCGCGCCAGGACGCGGTGCAATGCGTCAAGATGGCCGTGGCCATGCAAAAGCGCATGGGCGAGCTTCGCCGGCGCTGGCAAGAGATGGCGATTCCACGCGCTTTCGAGATACGCATCGGCATCAATTCGGGGCTGTGCGATGTGGGCAACTTCGGCAGCAACCTGCGCATGGACTACACCATCATCGGACGCGAAGTGAACCTGGCCGCCCGGCTGGAGCAGGCCGCGGAGCCCGGCGGGATACTGGTTTCCCGGGACACGTATGAACTGGTGAAAGACGATATCCGGTTGGATGCCCGGGACCCGATCGTCGTCAAGGGCTTTGACGAGCCGATCACGGTGTTTGCGGTGCACGCCGCCACCGGGGCGGCCACGCCCGAAGGCGTTGTTGTGCCGAAAGCTATGGTTGCCCCGCCTGCGCAGACCGCCGCCGCGAGGCTCGCTGCGGCCCAGGCCGATTCTGCCGATGTGAACCTGCCTGAACACGTTGACGGCCTTGATATGGTGGTGGGCCTGACCCGCGCCATGGGCATGAAGGCGTTTTACCTCTCCATGCTCCAGCGCTTTCTGGACGGCCGCAGCGACGCACCAGCGCGCATTCGCGAAGCGCTGGACGCCGCAGACTTCAAGACCGCGGAGCTGCTGAGCCACTCGCTGCGCGGGGTTTCTGCGCAAATCGGCGCGTTGCGGCTGCCGGCCGACGCCGAGGCGCTTGAGCAGGCCCTTCACGAGAAGAGGCCGCCGCAAGACATTGAGGCCTTGCTGGTGCGGATGGAAGCCTCCTTGGACGAACTGGTGGATGCGCTGCGGGCCGGACTGCCGCCTGCCGGCGCCCAGGGCCCACAATGAGTGCCGCCGCTGTCGGGATTGGTGTATCTTTCTCTTGCGGAGCCTGCGGGAACTTGCGGGATTGCGGCGTCTGCCGATGGTCTCCTACGCCAGCCGCTCCAATGTAGAGGTACAAATGCAAGAAGAACAAGAAGAACGAGAAGAACCCAGTCATTAGAATCAGACAGCGCGCCCAAGGCGCATGTCACGTCCCCTTATTCAGGAGAGGAACTCACCGTGCACAACAACGATATCTACGCCGTCACGTCCAAAGGCCAGCAAGAACTGCGCAGCGCCGCCACCACCATTTCGCCCGCTGAAGTCGAATTGCTGGTGCGGCTCGACGGCGTCCTGTCGATCGCCCAGATCCGCCAGAGCGTGGGCGACGTTGCGGGGGCCTCGCTCGAAAACACCATGACACTGCTTCACGCCAAGGGGCTGGTGGAGCCGGTTCCGCCGGACCCTTTTGCCGGCTCGCTGCAGCTCCAGCTGAGCGCCTCGGCCCTCACCGACGCCGATGCCGAAGCCGATTTCTGCGCCGCCACGCTCAAAAAATCCAATTACTACGTCCGTATTGCCCGCAAGCGTGGAACACCGCGCAAGCTCGCACCCGGCGAGCGCCTCTCGGCCATCATCGTGGACGACGAGGAGACCCTGGCCAAGTTCCTGCACCACTACCTCACCTTCGAGGGGTTTGATGTGCGCATTGCCGGCTCCCGCGCCGAAGTCGTGGCCGAGTTCCGCAAGCCGCCGATTCCCGATCTGGTGCTGCTCGACGTGATGCTGCCCGACGCGGACGGCTTTGACATCCTGCTGCGGATCCGTTCCCACCCGCAGCTCAAGGATGTACCGGTCATCATGCTGACGGCCAAGGCCACCCGCGAGGCCGTGCTCAAGGGCCTGGCCAGCGGCGCCGACGGCTATGTCACCAAGCCTGTCGAGACCGAATCGCTGCTGCAGGCGGTCCGTACCGTGCTGGGCACCCAGTAGAGCGCGGGCGCAGCGAGATGAGCCGCTCTTCTGGTCCACCAGGCCTGCAGGCTCCCGTGCCATGAAGCTGCCTTTTCGCGCGACCATCAACGCTGCCCTGTTCGCCGGCATGATCCTTATCGTGCTGAGCATCACGGCGTCTTACATCACCATCAACTCGCTGATCAGCGGCGCGCAGCAAGAAGCCCGCACCAGCGCATCCGTTCTTCTTCTGGAGCGGGCCGTCTCCGACTTCAAGGCGACGGAGTCACTTCAGCGGCGCTACCTGCTGACCTATTCGCCCAAAGACCTCAACGCCTACCGGCAGGCTCTTTTGCTCAGCCAGCAGACCTTGCAGCGCCTGCACGTGGCGCACACCGACGGGGGCTCAAGCCCGGACTGGCACACGCTGGAGGAAGCCATCACCGGCCGTTTCCAGTTGATGGAAGAAGCCATTGCGGCCCGGCAGCAACAGGGCCTGGAAGCCGCCGCCGCCATTGTCAGCAGCGACGAGAACCGCAAGCTGCATGGAGACATCGAAGCCGTGGCGGCCCGGATCAAAAGCGGTGAGTCCTCGGCCCTGGAGGGCACCAAAGAAGAAACCCGCAAAACCGCCCAGACGGTCAAGCAGCTGATCCTGCTGGGCGGCCTGCTGTGCCTCAGTGTATTTGCCTGGGCCATCCAGAAGATCATGCGCACGCAGGAAAAGCGCCGCCGCATCGAGGCAAAACTCCTCGACAGCGAGGCCATGAGCCGCGCCGTCACCGAGAGCATGGCCGAAGGGCTGGTGACAGCCACGGCTGAAGGCCTCATCGTCAACGCCAACAGCGCCGCGAGGCATCTTTTCGGCTACCGGCTTGACGACATGGTCGGCCAAGAGGTCACCATGCTGCTGCCGGCGCGTTACCGCATGGGCTTCAAGGCCTTTTTTGCGTCGCTGCCTGCCCGCCAGCACGGCTTTCGTGAGTGGGACGTCAAGGTCCTGGGCCTGCGCCATGACGGCACCGAGTTCCCGGTGAACGTCTCTTTCGGCGACGTCAATGTCGGCGGCCAGCGGCTCTTTACTGCCATCATCCACGACATCACCGAGAGCAACCGCATCAGCGAAGCGCTGCGCGACAGCGAAGCCCAGCTGCGCCAGCTGACAGACACCGTTCCCGCACTGATCGCTTATGTCGACCGGGAGCAGCGCTTTCAGTTTCACAACCGCGCGTATGAAGAAGCCTTCGGCCTCAGGCGCGAGCAGATCCAGAACAAGCCGATGCAAGAAGTTCTGGGACCGGTTCTGTATGCGCAAGTCAAAGGCTACGTGGATGAAGCCCTGGCGGGGTATTCGGTGCGTTACGAGCGCGAGCAAGTCACCGCCACCGGCGACCGCCGCGAGTACGTCATGAACTACTTCCCGCGCTACGGCGAAGGCGACGAGCACGGCCTGGTCATCGGCTTCAGCTCCCTGGGCACCGACGTCACCGAGCTCAAGCGCATCGACCGTATGAAGAGCGAATTTGTCTCTACCGTCAGCCATGAGCTGCGCACGCCCTTGACGTCCATACGCGGCTCGCTCGGGCTGGTGTGGGGCGGTGTGGCCGGCGAGCTGCCCGAGCGCGCGAAAAGCCTGGTCGGCATCGCCAAGACCAACTGCGAGCGCCTGATCCGCCTCATCAACGACATCCTCGACAGCGAAAAAATCGAATCCGGCAAGATGACCTTTGAGCTGCAGGCGCAAGAGATCGAGCCCCTGATGGAGCAGGCCCTGGCCGACAACCAGGGCTTTGCCGAGCAGCACGGCGTCACACTGGTGCTGCACAAGGCCCGCTCACCGGTGCGCGTCTGTGTCGACAGCGACCGGCTGATCCAGGTAGTGACCAACCTGCTCTCCAATGCCATCAAGTACTCGCCGCCGCAAGGCACGGTGAACGTGGTGATGCGCAAGCAGGGCAGCCGGGTGCGAATGGAGATCATCGACAGCGGCCCCGGCATTCCTGAAGAATTCCGCAGCCGCATCTTCCAGAAGTTCTCACAGGCCGACTCGTCTGACACACGCCAAAAAGGCGGCACTGGCCTGGGCCTGAGCATCTCCAAAATCATCGTCGAGCGCATGGACGGCAGCATCGGGTTCAAGTCAGAGCCCGGCAAAGGCACCACCTTCTTCTTCGAGCTGCCCGAGTGGCGCGAAGCCCCGCCCGTCACCGCGCCCATGGGCCTGGTGGCACGGCCGCGCGTGCTGGTGTGTGAAGACGACCCCGATGTCGCCAAGCTCATCGGCATGATGCTGGACAAAGGCGGCTACGACGCCGACATGGCCCACACCGCAGAGCAGGCCCGCGACTACCTCAAGATGGACTCCTACGCCGCCATGACGGTAGACATCAAGCTGCCCTACGAAAACGGCCTCTCGCTCATCCGCGAGCTGCGCGCCAACCAGCGCACCGCCTGGCTGCCGGTGCTGGTGTTGTCAGTCACCGCGGCAGAAGCACGCCAGCACGCCAGCAACCAGGCGCTGGCGATTTCAGACTGGCTGGGCAAGCCGCTGGACGAAAAGCGTTTGCTGGCGAGCCTGAAAGAGGCGATCAAGAGCCGGACTTTGGGCAAGCGCGGGGAAGCTGCTTGAGGGGTGGGTGCCACTCAGATGGGTTCGTATCAGGGACAGCGCGAAGCGCTGTTGAGTTCCACGTCGATGTGACCCGCTTTTTCACAGCAGCTTGACCCTGTCCCAACCCCGGATGTGACTATCCATCCTTGTGCGCAGGAACTTCACCGATGGCTCAGCTCCCATTGGAAAAATGGATCAAACAGGCGCGGAAATCCACAGGCAATGTGTGATACAGACGCATGGGGGTTCTCATGCGCTCAATCTATCCTGCAGGCGCTTACATTGAAGTTACCGGTGACGATGCTGGGTTGTGTGAATATTCACAGTCCCGTCCAGTTCCCGGAAGCGAAGGTTGTTTATCTGAACCATTGCAGTTGCCAGCATGATCCCCCGGCTCCAGTCCCTAGATATTTCACAAGCCGAATTCTTGGTATTGGTTTGACTGAGGAGGAAAACGTTTGAACGTTCTTTAACGGACTTCCTATTTCGTCATGTCTTTTCTAATTGCATTGATAGATATCAAGAGAGCCATTTCCTGGGGTGCCATCTCTGCGATGCCATCCAGTCAGCCCGAACGGTGTTCTGACAAGTAGATGCAGCTTCTCACTGGGCGATGATTCGAAAGGCACCCCAACAACCATTACCTTCGTCTCGGGAAACACGGTGGCCACGACTGTCTTACTTGAGGGTGACTCGTATAGGGGCGTGGGCTCTACAACTTCTGTTTCCGATCCTAGGTACAAGATTGGTTGACGCACTTCATTGAGAGACTTTGCTGTGACTACGAATTTTCGGGTGTGGCGCGGTCCACAGAGCAGGGGATGCCGTTCATTGAGATACACGGTGCCATTTCCATTGAAATACAAATCGGCGTCTTGAGTGCTGTAGATCGAGAAGACGCCCATCACGGCACCCGTGCGTGCGTTGATCAATTCCAAATACGAAGGAACGTGCACGGTGTTTTCGATTGCATCAATGTGCGCCTGCGTGTTCGCTGTAAGGGATATGGTTCCTAGTCGAAGGCGCTTGAAGGCTGTAGGGCTATACGAGCCGAGCGGTACTTCGCCACCCAGCCAAGGGCGAAATAACGACGGACTGTCAACATAAATATGTGGTTTTGCCAAGGGCTTCTCGGAAAAGGGATTTGTTTGCCCTGCGGCTTGTGTGGCCGACGCTAAAGCTACAACCATAAAAGCGATTGAACGGGCAAACCATCGTGTAAATGAAAGCATTGAATTCTTTGTGTCCTTAAGTAGTTGTGGAACTCCAGCGATCACGAATGCAGCGAAGCAGATCTTTTGGAAGAAAATACGCGCAACCATGCGCTGGTCTCGTGCGATTAATCTATCTTTGTGGCGCTTACGTTGGCGTTACCGCTCGCGATACGGACTTGCGTGAATATTCACAATCAACGATCCAGCTGAGTAACACCGCTGCTTCAGCGGGCACTTGCTTCGCATGGTGCTGGCAATGAAGAAATGCCGACTGTCTTAGCGAGCCATCTATCCTGTTAGAAACTCTATGACCTTGAACCAAAACACCCTCGACGCAGCCATCATCGACCTGGACGGCACCATGGTCGACACGCTCGGCGACTTCGCCCAAGCGCTCAACCTCATGCTGGCCGACTTGCTGCCCGGTGACTTTGCCGCGGCACGGCTCGACGCCGCAGCGATTGAGCTGATGGTGGGCAAGGGCTCTGAGCATCTTGTCCAATCTGCACTAAAACACGTCCAAGCCCAGATGGATATTGGGCAAGTAGCTATTAATTTGGTAGCGAGCTACGAACAAGCCTATGCCGGCTACCAGCGGCATTACGCGGGCATCAATGGCCGCTATTCAAATGTGTACCCGGGCGTGGTCGATGGCTTGCTGGCTTTGCAGCAGGCGGGGCTGAAGCTGGCTTGCCTGACGAACAAGCCTGTGGGGTTTGCGCGTGAGCTGCTGAAGCTGAAGGGGCTGGATGGATTCTTCAGCGTGGTGTTTGGTGGGGATTCGTTTGATCGCAAGAAGCCTGACCCGCTGCCTTTGCTGAAGACTTGTGAAAGCCTGGGCACTGTGCCGGCGCGTACTTTGATGATTGGTGACTCCAGCAACGATGCGCGGGCTGCGCGTGCGGCGGGGTGCCCGGTGGTGTTGGTGACTTATGGCTACAACCATGGTGAGCCGGTGCGCGGGGTGGATGCGGATGGGTTTGTGGATTCGCTGACCGAGCTGCGCTGGGAAAAACAGCCTGGCTGAAATAGCAGAGGCGCAAACATCAACGGGGCTTGCGCCCCGTTGATGTTTTGAGGGTCAGCCCAAACCGGGCCGGCCTTTTTTTTCCCTAGATCAGCTGGTCTTGCCTAGCATCGCGTCTTTCAGCTTCCAGTCGGCCGGCTGCGGGCCGAGCCAGATGCGCACGAGGGCGTTGAAGAATTCAACTTCCTTGAAGGGCTCGCCTTGTGGTTTGCCTTTGACGGAAATGATGGTGCCGGTGCCGGGGATCCAGTCGATGGTGAAGCCTTCGCCGGCTACCAGCTTTTTCTGGTCGGCAAAGATCTGGCCCATCTTGATGAGGCCGGGGATCAGCTTGGACATTTCGGACTTGGGCGCGTTGTCGGTAAAGGCGGTGGTAAAGCTCTTGCCCAACTCGTTGGAGTCAATGTCGCGCAGCAGGGTGATGCTGATGCGCTTGGGGCCGGGCATGGCGTAGACCTCTTCGGGGGTGTTTGCCTTTTTGGGCAGGTACATCGCGGCCACATAGACCTTGAACACGGCCTTGTAGCGGATGCCGGCGCCGTTGAGTTGCAGTTTGGTGCCGTGAACCTCGATCGGGTCGTCCAGCTTGACGCCGGAAACTTCCATCGGGGCGGCAAGTGCGCCAAATGACAGCATTAAACCGGCCAGGCCCGCAATGCATCGCGTTGTCAAAGTCATGAGTTTGTCTCCAAGTGGATGGTGGAATAGAACGAGCGTTCTTTTTTGTTATGGCCCTATTCTGTGTTCGGTTACCAAGCCTTACAAGAGGGTTTCCGAGGGGTTGCGGGGTAAGCATTACCAACAGTTGTTGTAAGTTTGCCAAGAGCGGCTGGCGTTCGGCTGCGCATCGCCCGGGGTTCGCCCGGGGTTCGCAGCTGTTTGCTACACTTTGCCTCTCATGTTCATTCATCGAATCATTCAAACAGGTTGTGGCGACCGGGGAGCCTGGCCCTGGCGTACCTGTCATTCCTCGCACGCCTGAGGCGCATGCGGGCCGGCAAGCTGACGATTCACATCCAGCCAGTTTGCTTTCTGCCCCGCCCCGATGCCGCCGGTTCTGCGACACCCCCCTTTTTCTTTTCTTCCTGATGCGCCTTGCACCCCGCCAAGCGCATCCCGGCCCCGGTCTTCGGGGTGTTTTGAATGACAGGTGGCCGCGCCTTTGAGCGCGTGGCCCCTTGCGAAGGACCCACGTGATTACAGAACTCGAATTTAAAAGCCTGGCAGGCCAGGGCTACAACCGCATTCCCCTGATGGTGGAGGCGTTTGCCGACCTTGAAACACCGCTTTCCCTTTACCTCAAGCTCGCGCACTCCAAAGACGGCGGCAAGTACAGCTTCCTGCTGGAGTCGGTGGTTGGCGGTGAGCGTTTTGGCCGCTACAGCTTCATCGGCCTGCCGGCACGCACGCTGGTGCGGGCCTCAGGCTTTGGGGCAAGCAGGGTGACTGAGGTGGTGACAGACGGCCGCGTGGTGGAAACCTCAACGGTCAACCCGCTGGACTTCATCGGCGATTACCAAAAGCGCTTCAAGGTCGCGCTGCGGCCGGGCCTGCCGCGGTTTTGCGGCGGGCTGGCGGGCTACTTTGGTTATGACGCGGTGCGCCACATCGAGAAAAAGTTAGAGGCGACGTGCCCGCCCGACACGCTGGGCTGTCCCGACATCATGCTGCTGCAGTGCGAAGAGCTGGCCGTGATCGACAACCTCTCGGGCAAGCTTTACCTCATCGTCTACGCCGACCCGGCCCAGCCGGAGGCCTATGCCAACGCCAAGAAGCGCCTGCGGGAGCTGAAGGAAAAGCTCAAGTACTCCGTCAGCGCGCCGGTGGTAAAGCCTTCGCAGGGCTACCCGGCCGAGCGCGACTTTGCCAAGGCCGACTACATCGCCGCGGTCGAAAAAGCCAAGCGGCTGATCGAAGGCGGTGACTTCATGCAGGTGCAGGTCGGCCAGCGCATCAAGAAGCGCTATACCGAGTCACCGCTGAGCCTGTACCGCGCGCTGCGCTCACTCAACCCCAGCCCCTATATGTATTACTACCACTTCGGAGATTTCCATGTGGTGGGGGCGTCGCCTGAGATTCTGGTGCGGCAAGAGCAGGTGGCCGAGGGGCAGAAGATCACGATCAGGCCGCTCGCCGGTACGCGCCCGCGTGCCTCGTCGCCCGAGGCCGACAAGGCCGTCGAGCACGAGCTCGTCAACGACCCGAAAGAGCGCGCCGAGCACGTCATGCTGATCGACCTGGCGCGCAACGACATCGGCCGCATCGCCAAGACGGGGACGGTGAAGGTCACCGAGGCTTTCTCGGTGGAACGCTACAGCCACGTGATGCACATCGTGAGCAACGTCGAAGGCGTGCTGCTGGACGGCATGACCAGCATGGATGTGCTGAAAGCGACCTTCCCCGCCGGCACGCTGACGGGTGCGCCCAAGGTGCACGCGATGGAAATCATCGACCAGCTGGAGCCGACCAAGCGCGGCCTGTACGGCGGCGCCTGCGGCTACCTCAGCTATGCGGGCGATATGGATGTGGCGATTGCGATTCGCACCGGCATCATCAAGGACCAGATGCTGTATGTGCAGGCGGCGGCCGGTGTGGTGGCTGATTCAGTGCCTGAACTTGAATGGAAAGAAACCGAGGCCAAGGCGCGCGCGTTGCTGCGGGCGTCGGAGCTGGTCGAGGAGGGCCTGGAATGAACACGCAAGCTAATTCAACGATTGAGCACTGCCACAGCATGGCCGACGTGCGCCGCAACATCGACGCGCTGGACGAGCGCATCGTGCCGCTGATCGCCGAGCGCAGCGCGTATGTGGCGCAGGCAGCGCGCATCAAGCAAAACGCCGACCAGGTTTATGACGGCGCGCGCATCGAATTCATCATTGACCGCGTGCGCGCACAGGCTCGCAGAGCCGGCGCCCCCGAGGCCATCGTGGAGGCGGCTTACCGCGCCATGATTGCCGCATCGATTGACTTTGAGCGCGGCGAATTTACGCGCCTGCGCCAGGAGGCCTGAATCATGAAGCGCAAACTTTTGATGATCGACAACTACGACAGCTTCACCTACAACATCGTCCAGTATTTTGGCGAGCTGGGGGCAGAGGTCGAGGTGTTTCGCAATGACGAGATCAGCGTGGCCGACATCGCGGCGCGCAAGCCTGATTTGCTGGTGGTTTCGCCCGGCCCTTGTTCGCCGGCTGAGGCGGGTATCTCGGTCGCGGCGATCCAGCACTTTGCCGGCAAGCTGCCCATCCTGGGCGTTTGCCTGGGCCACCAGAGCATTGGCGCGGCCTTCGGCGGCAAGATCATCCGCGCGCAGCAGCTCATGCACGGCAAGACCAGCGTGATCACCACCACGCAAGAGGGCGTGTTCGCCAATCTGCCCGAGCAGTTTGTCGTGAACCGCTACCACTCGCTGGCGATTGAGAAAACCACCTGCCCGGATGTGTTGGCTGTCACGGCCTGGACAGACGACGGTGAGATCATGGGTGTGCGCCACAAAGAGTTGCCGGTTCAGGGCGTGCAATTTCACCCTGAATCCATCCTGACCGAGCACGGCCACGCGATGTTAAAGAACTTTCTGGAGCAAAC
This sequence comes from Synechococcus sp. UW140, assembly GCA_943370375.1. Lineage (GTDB taxonomy): Bacteria > Pseudomonadota > Gammaproteobacteria > Burkholderiales > Burkholderiaceae_C > Polaromonas. The sequence goes on along the minus strand of CALRQR020000025.1, from coordinate 6,763 downwards.
CGCATGAGCCGCTTCTTCGACACCGACATTGAATTTGCTATTAAATTGATAGCTACTTGCCAAGACACCACCTGGGCTGGAGGCCAAAATGATTGTTGATTTGCGTAGCGATACCGTCACCCGGCCGACCCCCGCCATGCGCGAGGCCATGCTGGCCGCACCGCTGGGCGACGATGTGTTCGGCGACGACCCGGCCGTCAATGCACTGCAGGAAAAGATCGCCGGCCTGCTGGGCTTTGAGGCGGCGCTCTTCGTGCCCACCGGCACGCAAAGCAATCTCTGCGGGATATTGAGCCACTGCCAGCGCGGCGACGAATACATCGTCGGCCAGATGGCACATTGCTACCGCTGGGAAGGCGGCGGCGCGGCGGTGTTTGGCAGCGTGCAGCCGCAGCCGCTGAACCACCACACCGACGGCACGCTGTCGCTGGCCGAGATCGAGGCCGCCATCAAACCCGACGACGCGCATTTCGCGCGCACCCGCATGCTGGCGCTGGAGAACACGCTGGGCGGCAAGCTGCTGCCGTTTGCCTACGTGCAGCAGGCGACCGCGCTGGCGAAGAAGCACGGCCTGGCCCGCCACCTGGACGGCGCGCGGCTCTTTAACGCCGCCGTGGCACAGGCTGCACAAACCGGCAGCAACCCGCTGGCTGAGGCGCGCCGCATTGCGGATTGTTTTGACAGCGTTTCGGTTTGCTTCAGCAAGGGCCTGGGCGCGCCGGTGGGCTCGGCGCTGTGTGGTTCGCGCGAGTTCATCGCGCGGGCGCACCGCATCCGCAAGATGGCCGGCGGCGGCATGCGCCAGGCGGGCGTGCTGGCCGCTGCGGCATCGCACGCGCTGGACCACCATGTCGGGCGCCTGGCGCAAGACCATGCGCTGGCCAAGCACCTGGCCGACGGGCTGGCCGGCATTGAAGGCCTGAGCGTAGAGCAGCCGCAGACCAACATCGTGTTTGTGGATTTGACGGGCGCGGCCAAAGAGCAATCGGCGGCGCTGCTCAAGCACTTGGCAAAAGCGGGCATTCAGGCTACCGGCCTTTACCGCCTGCGTTTTGTCACCCACCTGGATGTGGATGCCGATGGCGTGGACCGCGCCATCGCTGCGATCCGGCAGTTCTTCAAAGCCTGAACCTCACCGTTAAAACTTGAAATCCTGAAATCCTGAAAGCCATTTATGGACCTCCACAATCTGCTTTTCTTTATCGCCGCCGGCCTGCTGCTGAACCTCACGCCTGGCCCAGACGTCCTCTACATCGTGACCCACGCGCTGCGCTCAGGTGCGCGCGCCGGCATGGTGGCGGCCCTGGGCATCACGTCCGGCTGCTTTGTCCACATCTTTGCCGCGGCCGTAGGCGTCAGCGCACTGATAGCGGCCTCCGCCACGGCCTTCACTGTGCTGAAGTGGGCCGGTGCGGCTTACCTCGTGTACGTCGGTCTGCGCATGTTGCTGGCGCGTGCGCCTGCAACGCAGGACTCTTCTGCTATGAATTTGGTAGCTGAAGGTCAAGATGCTGCGCCGGCTACAGCCCTAAAACGCATATTTTTTCAAGGCTTCTGGACGAATGTGCTGAACCCGAAGGTGGCGCTGTTCTTCCTGGCTTTTGTGCCGCAGTTCATCACGCCGGACATGCACAACAAGCCGCTGGCCTTCCTGCTGCTGGGCCTGCTGTTCAACTTCAACGGTCTGTGGGTGGGTTTCGGCTATGCCTTCGCCGCCGCGTGGATGGCCAAGCGGCTGGGCGCCCTGCAGCGAGGGATGCATTGGCTTGAGCGGGTTGCCGGTGCCATGTTCGTCGGCTTTGGCATCAAGCTGGCCCTTTCTGATAATCCGGTGAACTGATCCATTCCATTTCGGTCCTTCCCCGCAGCAGAACAAATCAAAGAAACGTCAAGAAGCGAGACACGCCATGCCTAATACCCACAAGATCACCCCTCAAGAAGCCCTGCAGCGCACGATCGAACACCGCGAAATCTTCCACGACGAAATGCTGCACATCATGCGGCTCATCATGAGCGGCGAGATGTCGCCCGTGATGATGGCCGCGCTCATCACCGGCCTGCGCGTGAAGAAAGAAACCATCGGCGAGATCACCGCCGCTGCGCAGGTGATGCGCGAGTTCTCCACCAAGGTCAATGTGGCCGACAAGACGCACCTGGTCGACATCGTCGGCACCGGTGGCGACGGCTCGCACACCTTCAACATCTCGACCTGCTCGATGTTTGTGGCGGCAGCGGCCGGCGCCAAGGTCAGCAAGCACGGCGGGCGCAGCGTCAGCAGCAAGTCGGGCAGCGCCGATGTGATCGAGTCGCTGGGTATCAACATCAACCTGACGCCCGAGGCTATTGCCCAGTGCATTGAACAGGTCGGCGTCGGCTTCATGTTTGCGCCCAACCACCACCCGGCGATGAAGAACGTCGGCCCCATCCGCAAGGAACTGGGCGTGCGCACCATCTTCAATATCCTCGGCCCGTTGACCAACCCGGCCAGCGCGCCCAACATCCTGATGGGTGTGTTTCACTCTGACCTCGTGGGTATCCAGATCCGCGCGCTGCAGCGCCTGGGGGCCGAGCATGCGCTGGTGGTGTACGGCAAGGACGGCATGGACGAGGTCAGCCTGGGCGCGGCCACCGTGGTGGGCGAGCTGAAGAACGGCGAAATCACCGAATATGAAATCCATCCCGAAGACTTCGACATGCCCATGGCCAGCAACCGCGCCCTGCGCGTGGAAACGCCCGAGCAGTCGAAGGCCATGCTGCTGGGCGTGCTCGACAATCAGCCCGGCGCCGCGCGCGACATCGTGATCCTCAACGCCGGAGCGGCGCTGTATGCCGCCAATGTGGCCGACTCGATGAAGGCCGGCATTGTGCTGGCCCGGGCAGCGCTTGAATCAGGCGCGGCGAAGGCCCGGCTGCAGCAACTTATCTCCACCACCCAAAAACTGGCAGCCTGAACACCATGTCTGACATCCTCGACAAAATCATTGCCGTCAAGCGCCAGGAAATCGCCGAGGCGATCCGCAAGAAACCGCTGGCCGTCATGCGCGAAGACGCCGAGTCGCGCGTGCTCACGCGTGACTTTGTGGGCGCGCTGCGCGCCAAGATCGCAGCGGGCCAGCCTGCGGTGATCGCCGAAATCAAGAAAGCCAGCCCGTCCAAGGGCGTGCTGCGCGCCGACTTCATTCCGGCCGACATCGCGCAAAGCTATGCCGAAGGCGACGGCGAAATCAGCGCGGCCTGCCTGTCGGTGCTGACCGACAAGCAGTTTTTTCAGGGCAGCATCGACTACCTGAAGCAGGCACGGGCGTCTTGTGATTTGCCGGTGCTGCGCAAGGATTTCATGGTCGACCCGTATCAGGTGTACGAAGCGCGCGTGATGGGCGCCGACTGCATCTTGCTGATTGCGGCCTGTCTGGACGACGCGCAGATGAAGTCGCTGGAAGCGCTGGCGATGTCTATGGACATGGCGGTGCTGGTCGAGGTGCATGACGAAGCCGAACTTGAGCGCGCGCTCAAGCTCAAGACGCCGCTGATCGGTATCAACAACCGCAATCTCAAGACCTTTGAAGTCTCGCTGGACGCGACGCTGGGCATGCTGGGCAAGGTGCCTGCGGATCGTCTGCTGATCACCGAATCCGGCATTGCGACGCCGGCTGATGTGCAGCGCATGCGCAGCGCCGGGGTCAACGCCTTTCTGGTCGGTGAAGCCTTTATGCGCGCGGAAGAGCCAGGCCTGGCGCTGGCGCAGTTGTTCGGTAAAAAGTAGGCACAGGCGTAACGCAGGTTTTATGGACTCGTTGCCTGGTATGACAACTGCCCCTGATCGCCTCACCAGTGCCGACCCCGCCGCGTGGCCGGTGGCGCCTGGCTGGCGGCCCACTATCGATGCTTTTTTTGGCAGCCCGACCGGCGAGAAGCTGCTGGCTTTTCTGCGAGGCCGCCTGGCGGAGGGCGCGACGATCTTTCCGCCCCAGCCGCTGCGCGCACTCGAACTGACGCCGCCTGAAGAAGTGCGTGTGGTCATCCTGGGGCAAGACCCGTATCACGGCCTGGGCCAAGCCGAAGGGCTGGCGTTTTCCGTGGCGTCCGGTGTGGCTTTGCCGCCTTCGCTGCGCAATATCTTCAAAGAGTTGCAGCGCGACCTGGGCACGCCGCCACCCGCCTTTCCGGTGCCGGGCGGAAGCCTGGTGAAGTGGGCCACGCAGGGCGTGCTGCTGCTCAACACCTGCCTGACCGTGGAAGAAGCGCAACCGGCCAGCCACGCTGGCAAAGGCTGGGAAGTGTTGACTGACACCTTGATCCGCCAGGTGGCTGACGGCGACCACCCGGTGGTGTTCATGCTCTGGGGTGCGCATGCACAGAGCAAGCGAGCGCTCATCGATGCGACGCGCCACAAGGTGCTGGTCGCCAACCATCCGTCACCGCTGTCGGCCCTGCGGCCGCCGCTGCCGTTTATCGGCTGCGGCCATTTCTCGCAGGCGCGCGAGTGGCGTGATGCGCAGCCCAAGCCCGAACCGCTATTGTTTTGATAGCTATAAGTGCAGGCCCTGCCTTGGCAGAAGGCCGAAAAAGCTTATAAAAACCGGGCAGGTGCTAAAACTCCGGGGGAAGGCTGCCGACGTAGTCGCGCCGGATATTGACGGTGCTTTGCTGGCCCAGGGAGTCGAAGTGGCGGCGTAGCCAGCGCTTTGCCGCGCCTTGGCCCATTTCAAACAGTTTTTCAATCATCGCCCCGTCGGCAGACATCTTGCTCGATGAGGGCAGGTTTTCCAGGGCTTCACCCCCGTCGATGCGGTGCAGCAGCAGGCTTTTGTATCTCGCGCCTTCCTGCAGGCGGCCGTCGGCCAGCAGGCGGTTGATGAGATCGATAGTGCGCATCTGTGACAACAGGCTGGCATTGAAGGTCAGCTCGTTCACCCGGTCCATGATGTCGTGGGGCGTATGGGGAACCTCAGGGCGCCGCAGGGGGTTGATCTGGACGACGATGATGTCCCGGCTGCTGCATTCGCTGATGAGGGGCAGCAGCGAAGGATTGCTGGAAAAGCCCCCATCCCAGTAGGGTTGGCCGTCAATTTCCACCGCCTGGAACAGGTGGGCAGGCAGGTGGACGCCATCACCGCCTGTAGCGTCAGGCGTTTGCCTGAAAAAATCTCCGCACGGCCCGTGGTGACGTGGGTCGCGGAAACAAAGGCCCGGGGCGCGTCGAGTTTGGCAATCGCGGGAAAGTCGATTTCTGCCTGAAGCAGCTTGCGTAGCGGATTGATGTCGAGCGGGTTGGACTGGTAGGGCGAGAGCCACTGGCTCATGGCATTTCCAAAAAAGTTAGCACCCACTTTGTCGGATGGCCAACCGCCCAGAAGCATCTTGCTGATGCCGTCCGCCATAGAGCCCAGGCTGCCCATGGCGGCGACGCCTTGCCAGATCCTGGTGAGCGATGCGCGTGCCGCTTCCCGGGGATCGGGCGTTCCGCTGTCCTTTTGCGCCGCTGCGGCAAATCCGTGCGCCAGCGCCACGGCATTCACAGCACCTGCGCTGGCGCCGGTGATGCCGTCGAACTGGATGCGTTCGTCTTGCAGCAGGGCATCCAGAACGCCCCACGTGAATGCGCCGTGAGACCCGCCGCCCTGCAACGCCAGATTAACCCTGCGAAGGGAAGACGGTTCTGGCGGCGCAGTGGAATGGGATGGGCTGCTCATTTGTCTGGTGTTTGGCGGGTGAATCGGTCCTGGCGAGGGCTGCGCCATCATGCCTTAAGGTGCAAAAACGCCGCAATCCAAGCTTTGGCGCGCCATCTTCAGGAGGTAAGCCTCGGTAATGGCCCGGTGAGCTGGGACGCAAGCCGGCCGGCGGCAACTTTTAATGGTTTTTGCCGTACCCGGAGGCTTCACTCGACATAAAACCGTGGCATAATCCGAGGTTCGCTTGAAGGATGGGTGCCCGAGTGGCTAAAGGGGGCAGACTGTAAATCTGTTGGCTAACGCCTACGCTGGTTCGAATCCAGCCTCATCCACCAGATTTTGTTTGATTTTTGGCAAGCGGCCGGCGCAAAGCAATCGCGTAAAGCGTGTTTTGGGTTGTGAGTGATTTGATGTGAGTTGAATTGGCAGAGCTGCGCGGGAGTAGTTCAATGGTAGAACCCTAGCCTTCCAAGCTAATGACGCGGGTTCGATTCCCGTCTCCCGCTCCACAAAACCGTGGTTTTGGGGTGTTGCGGGCTCTGTTGGTTGGTCTTGTGCCGGATTGCAGTGAAAGGTTTGAGGTTTCGGCCTCTTTGATTTAGCCCTTTTGGCTCAGTGGTAGAGCACCCCCTTGGTAAGGGGGAGGTCGCGGGTCCGATTCCCGCAAAGGGCACCATATTTTGAGCTGGCGCGGCGTGCAAGGCGCTGTTGCTGGCTGTAGTTCGTTAACTGGTTTTGTAACTCTTTATAAATTTCTGGAGTTGAAAAATGGCAAAAGGCAAATTTGAGCGGACCAAGCCGCACGTCAACGTAGGCACGATTGGCCACGTGGACCATGGCAAGACGACGCTGACGGCGGCGATCACGACCGTTCTGGCATCCAAGTTCGGTGGCGAAGCCAAGGGCTACGACCAAATTGACGCGGCGCCCGAAGAAAAAGCGCGCGGTATCACGATTAACACGGCGCACGTCGAGTACGAAACGGCCAACCGCCACTACGCGCACGTGGACTGCCCAGGCCACGCCGACTATGTGAAGAACATGATTACCGGCGCAGCCCAGATGGACGGCGCTATTTTGGTGTGCTC
>CALRQR020000024.1:0-42129 GCA_943370375.1 Synechococcus sp. UW140 | reverse complement strand
GCTGCATGCCGACATCCTGCTGCGCAAGGACGCGCGCGTCGTGGTTGAGTTCGAGCCGCAGTCGCGCATCGAAGGCGAGATCCAGCAAATGCCGGAAGACTTCCAGGTGGCCGAATTTGCCGATGTGCTCAAGGGCACGGCCCAGGGGCGCGCTTCGCCCGAAGAAGTCACGATTTTTGATTCCGTCGGCTTTGCGCTGGAAGACTATTCAGCCCTGCGCTACCTGCACAAGCTGCAGCTGGCAGACGTTGCCAACCGCCGCCAGATCGACCTGGTGCCGCACCTGGACAATCCCAAAGACCTGTTCGGCCTGCTGGCGCCGGCCGCAGTTAGCGCACCGACCTTGGTCGCCAAGGCACCCCGCATTTCCCCCATCCCTGAAATGGCACGCTGATGACCACCTCTGTAGCCCTGATTGGCGCCCCTACCGACATCGGTGCGGGCAGCCGCGGCGCGTCCATGGGCCCCGAAGCCTTGCGCGTGGCCGGCATCCGCGAAGCGCTGCACGGCCGCGGGCTGGAAGTGCTGGACACCGGCAACCTGGCCGGCCCCACCAACCCGTGGCTGCCGCCCGACGAAGGCTACCGGCACCTGGACGAGGTGGTCGCCTGGAACAAGTCGGTACATGAGGCGATGTACCAGAGCCTGGCGGCGGGCCACCTGCCCATCCTGCTGGGCGGCGACCACTGTCTGGGCATTGGCTCGATCAGCGCGGTGGCGCGCCACTGCAGGGACACCGGCAAAACGCTGCGCGTGCTTTGGCTGGACGCCCACACCGACTTCAACACCAACGCCCTCACGCCGACCGGCAATGTGCACGGCATGCCGGTGGCCGTGCTGTGCGGCCACGGCCCGGCCGAGCTCACCGGCATTGGCGGCAAGGTGCCCGCGATGAGCCCCAAGGCGATACGGCAAATCGGCATCCGCAGCGTCGACGAGGGTGAAAAGCGTTTTGTACGGCAAGAAGGCCTGGAGGTCTTCGACATGCGCTACATCGACGAGATGGGCATGCGCCACACCATGGAAAAGGCGCTGGCCGGCATGGACGCCAACACGCATCTGCATGTGAGCTTCGACGTGGACTTCCTGGACCCTTCCATTGCGCCCGGCGTGGACACCGCCATCAAGGGCGGCCCGACCTATCGCGAGGCGCAGCTGTGCATGGAGATGATTGCCGACACCGGCCTCCTGGGCTCGCTCGATGTGATGGAACTCAACCCGGCGCTGGACGTGCGCAACGGCACGGCCGAGGTGGCGGTGGACCTGATCGAAAGCCTGTTCGGCAAGAGCACGCTGATGCGGGCCTGAGTCAGTCCGCCTTCATGGGTGCTATCAAAATAATAGCTGCATGCCCAGACGCTGCAAGGGCTAGAGGCGTTTTTTATTCATAATCTGGCCTGCCAACTCCGTTGAGGCCGTCAACAGGTTTTTAAAGCTCCGTCACGGCCGCCAGGCGGCGCATGATCTGCTGGACGATGTCGCTTTGCATGTCGCGGTAGAGCAGGGCTTCTTCCGCTTCTTTGGCCAGCACCGCTGACTCATTGAAGCTGATGTCGCGTTGCAGAAGGATTTCGGTCTCGGGAATCAGCTCTTTGCCGGCCAGCGTACGCAGCCTGAACCGGAAACGCAGGCGCAGCTGGAACTCGCGAACCTGGCCCGACGCATTAAGGCCGAGCACCACCTTTTCGCGCTGGTCGCTCAGCACATCCAGAATGACTTGCGCCTCGCCGATCCGGCGCGGGTCGTTGATCACCTGCACTTTGCCGGTGGACTGGAGCGACCGCCGCAGTTCCACACCCAGTGGCGAGCTCTCGGCCAAACCCGAAAACAGCGTGCTGAACGCAAAATTGGGCGCCTTGCGCAGGGCGAAGCCGCACCCGGCCAGGCTGAGCGCGGCGGCCGAGGCTGCCAGGGAAAGAAGTGCGCGACGCTGCATGGGGTGGCCTTGTCTTTCTTTTCTGAGGGTCAGATGACGATGTTGACCAGGCGGCCCGGCACCACGATCACTTTTTTGGCGGGCGCGCCGGCTGCCTGCTTGGTAAAAGCTTCGGATGCCAGCGCGGCTGCCTCGATGGCGGCCTTGTCGGCGCCGGCCGGCACCGTGACGGCGCCGCGCAGCTTGCCGTTGATTTGCAGCACCAGCTCGATCTCATCTTGCTGCAGCGCCGCTGCATCGACTTCGGGCCAGGGAGCGTCGAGCAGCTCGCCGTGCTGCGCCGCGTAGCCGAGCTGCGACCACAGCGCGTGCGCCAGGTGCGGCGTGGCCGGGTACAGGCAGCGCAACAGGATGCTGAAGCCTTCGCGCAGTGCGGCATTGGCACCGGATGAAGACGCGCCTTTAAAGTCTTCCATCGCGTTGAGCAGCTTCATGTTGCCCGACACCACGGTGTTGTATTGCATGCGCTGGTAGTCGTAGTCGATCTGCTTGAGGATCGTGTGGACTTCCAGGCGCAGCGCTTTCGTTTCCTTGTCAAAAGAGGCTGCAGCTGGCGTACTGGCTTGGCCTTCAGCTCCTGAATTAATAGCGTGAAGCTTGACGCCGAAATTCCAGACGCGGCGCAAAAAGCGGTACGAACCTTCCAGCGCGGCATCGTTCCACTCCAGCGTGGTGTCGGGCGGCGCGGTGAACATGGTGTAGAGCCGGGCGGTGTCTGCGCCGTACTTTTCAATCAGGTCCTGCGGATCGACGCCGTTGTTCTTGGACTTGGACATCGTCGTCCAGCCCTCGTAAGGCACCGGCAGGCCGTCGGCCTTGGCGGTGGCGGAGATCACCTTGGCGTGCTCGTCGCGCACGATGTCGAGCTCGTGGGCCCAGAAGTACTGCTTGCCGGTGGTCACGCGCGAGAAAGCCTCGTTCAGCACCATGCCCTGCGTGAGCAGCTTGGTGAAGGGCTCGTCGACCTTCACCAGGTCCAGGTCGCGCATCACCTTGGTCCAGAAGCGGGCGTAAAGCAAATGCAGGATGGCGTGCTCGATACCGCCGATGTACTGGTCCATCGGCATCCAGTAGTTGGCGCCCTCGGCCACCATCTTGCTGTCGTTCTTCGGGTCGCAGTAGCGCATGAAGTACCAGGACGAGTCGACAAAGGTGTCCATGGTGTCGGTTTCGCGGCGGCCGGGCTTGCCGCACACCGGGCAGACCACGCCGGCGTGAAAGCCCACGTGTTTGTGCAGCGGGTTGCCCGAGCCGTCGGGCACGCAGTCTTGCGGCAGCACCACAGGCAGGTCTTTTTCGGGCACCGGCACGGCGCCATGCTCTTCGCAGTGGATGATGGGGATCGGCGTGCCCCAGTAGCGCTGGCGGCTCACGCCCCAGTCGCGCAGGCGCCAGGTGGTTTTCTTCTTGCCCAGGCCCTTGGCGGCCAAGTCGGCGGCCACCGCGTCGACTGCAGCCTTGCAGCCCAGGCCGTCGTACTTGCCCGAATTGATCGTCACGCCCTGCTGCTTGTCGCCGTACCAGTCGGCCCAGGCATCCAGGCTGTAGGGCTGGCCTTTGACGTCAACCACCTGCTTGATCGGCAGCTTGTACTTTTTGGCGAACTCGAAGTCACGCTCGTCATGCGCAGGCACGCCCATCACGGCGCCGTCGCCGTAGCTCATGAGCACGTAGTTGCCGACCCAGACTTCGACCTTGTCGCCGGTGAGCGGGTGCGTGACGAAGAGGCCGGTGGGCACGCCCTTTTTCTCTTGCGTGGCGAGCTCGGCTTCCGTCGTGCCGCCGGCTTTGGATTCTTCAATGAAGGCGGCGATTTTGGGGTTGGACGCAGCGGCGTGCTGCGCCAGCGGGTGCTCGGGCGCCACGGCGCAGAAGGTCACGCCCATGATGGTGTCGGCGCGCGTGGTGAAGACGTACATCTTCCCGTCGCCGATCAGCTTGCCAGCCGCATCCTGGATGTCGTGCGTGAACGCAAAGCGCACGCCTTCGCTCTTGCCGATCCAGTTCTCCTGCATCAGCTTGACGCGCTCGGGCCAGCCGGGCAGCTTGTGGCTGACGCTGTCGAGCAACTCGTCGGCGTACTGGGTGATCTTGAGGTAGTAGCCGGGGATCTCACGCTTTTCGACCACGGCGCCGGTGCGCCAGCCCTTGCCGTCAATCACCTGTTCATTGGCCAGCACGGTCTGGTCGACCGGGTCCCAGTTCACGACCTGGGTCTTGCGGTAGGCAATGCCTTTTTCCAGCATCTTCAAAAAGAGCCACTGGTTCCACTTGTAGTAGCTCGCGTCGCAGGTGGCGACTTCGCGGCTCCAGTCGATGGCCAGTCCCATCGCCTGCATCTGCTTTTTCATGTAGGCGATGTTGTCGTAGGTCCACTTCGCCGGCGGCACGCCGTTTTTCATGGCGGCGTTTTCAGCCGGCAGGCCGAAGGCGTCCCAGCCCATGGGCATCAACACGTTGTAGCCCTTCATGCGCAGGTGGCGCGTGAGCATGTCGTTGATGGTGTAGTTGCGTACATGGCCCATGTGCAGCTTGCCGCTGGGGTAGGGCAGCATGGAGCAGGCGTAGTACTTCTTGCGGCTGGCGTCTTCCGTCACGCGGTAAGCGTCGGCTGCGGTCCAGTGGGCTTGAGCATCGCGCTCAACGTCGAGGTGGTTGTATTTGTCTTGCATGAAAAACCGGGAAGGCGGAAAACCAAAAACGGAAAACGAAAGGGGGGGAGCGAACACTGAAAAGGCCGGGAAAGACCTGAATGCTCCAAAGCGCGGGCGACACCGCCCTTGCCGCGAATCCCCGATTTTAGGGGCTGAGGCCGCGCCGGGCGGCTTACTTGCCTGGAGCCGGGGCGGCGGGTAGGGGCAGGCCGGGGTCTGCCACAAAGCCGATGCGGTTCAGGCCGGCTTTTTGCGCCACGCCCATCACCTGCACCACCTTGCCGTAGGGAACGCCTTCATCGGCCCGCAGCTGGATCTCTGTCTCGGGGCTCTGGCGGGCGGTTTCACCCAGCCGGGCCGCGAGCGCCTCCAGGGTGACGGGCTGGTCGTTCAGAAAGGTCTGGCCGGAGCGATCGACCACCAGCGTCACAAATTTCGGGGTCTCGGCCGGCTTGGCGGCGTCTGTCTTGGGCAAGTCCAGCGCGATGGTGCTGGCCAGCAGGGGAGCCGTGATGATGAAGATCACGACCAGCACCAGCATCACGTCGACCAGCGGCGTCACGTTGATATCGCTCATGGGCTGCGGGCCCTGGGTGCGTTCCAAGCGTCCGAAAGCCATCTGTCTAGCCTTTGTGCGTTAACAGTTCACGCAAATCGCGGGCGAAGCCTTCGAGGTCGGCCTCGATGCGGCCTATGTAGCGGCCGAACACGTTGTAGGCCAGCACGGCCGGAATGGCGACTGCCAGGCCGGCGGCCGTCATGATGAGCGCTTCACCGACCGGGCCGGAGACCTTGTCGATGGTGATCTGCCCGGCCGAGGCGATGCCGACCAGCGCGTGGTAGATACCCCAGACGGTGCCCAGCAAGCCCACAAAGGGGGCCGTGGATCCGACGGTGGCCAGCAGCACCTGGCCGAACTGCAGCTTGTGCAGGACGCGGTGCAGGGCGTCTCGCAAGACGCGGGTGAGTTGCTGGGATTTGTCGCCTGCCGAGGCCAGCGTGCCGCCAGCCTGGACGTCTGTGGCGGCAATCAGAGGCAATACCAGCGCTTCGCGGTCGAAGGCGGCTACTTTTTCGCGGGCCTCTCCCACCGAGGCGGATTGCCAGAAAGCGGCGGTGCTGCGCGCCACGTCGCCGCCGGCGCGGTGAAGCAGCCAGGCTTTCCAGAGAATCACGACCCAGCTGGCCACCGACATGGCCAGCAGCAAAATTGCCACCAGCTGGCTGACGATGCCGCCCTGGGTCATCAGGCTGAAGAAGTCCATCAGGTTTTAACCTCCGAAGCTGCCGTGGCCGGCACCCCATTCATTTTTTCAGGCCCAGCACGTCAAACATGTCAAAAAGGCCGGTGGCGTGCGCATCAAGGAAGCGGGCGGCGCGCAGGCTGCCCTGCGCATAGTTGCTGCGGCTCGACGACTTGTGGCTGATCTCGATGCGCTCGCCGGTGCCCAGGAACATGACGGTGTGGTCGCCCACTACGTCGCCCCCGCGCACGGCGGAAAAGCCGATGGACAGCGGGTCGCGCTCGCCCGTGACGCCCTCGCGGGCATAGACGCCGCAGTCCTTGAGGTCGCGGCCCAGCGCCTCGGCGATCACTTCGCCCATCTTGAGCGCGGTGCCCGAGGGGGCGTCCACCTTGTGGCGGTGGTGGGCTTCAACGATTTCGATGTCGTAGCCGGTGGACAGGGCCTTGGCCGCCATCTCGAGCAGCTTGAAGGTGACATTGACGCCGACGCTCATATTGGGCGCCATGACGATGGCGATGTCTTTGGCGGCCGCGGCGATGTCGGCTTTCTGCGCATCGGAAAAACCGGTGGTGCCGATGACGAGTTTGACGCCCTGCTCGCGGCAGGCGGCCAGATGCGCCAGGGTGCCTTCGGGGCGGGTGAAGTCAATCAGCACGCGAGAGTCTTTGAGTCCCTGGCGGATGTCGGCGTTGATGAGGACACCGCTGGCGCGGCCCGTGAATGCGGCGGCATCAAGGCCGATGGAGGGGCTGGCGGCCACATCGAGTGCGCCGGTCAACTGGCAGTCAGTGCTTGCGCCGATGGCTTCAATCAGCATCTGGCCCATGCGGCCGCTGGCGCCCGCCACCGCGACCCGGTGCTGGCGGCTGTGGCTCGCCGGAAGGGTGCCGGCCCCGCTCACTGTTTCGGGCTCTCGAGAGGCGGGTAGGCGGCCGGCGATGAGCCGGCGGGCGCGCTGGTGGGGGCGGTAACGGCCGTGTCGGATTTGGGTTTGCCGGCGGCCTTGCCCAACTGCTCTTCAGTGGCTTCCAGCGCGGGTACGTCGCCGAGCTTGCGCCGGTTGCCCAGTTTGGCGATGAATTCGGATTCGGTCGGCATTTCGTCGCCGGCAAACCGATCGAGCTGGTCGCCTTTGAAAAATACGGTGTATTTGTAAGACTGGGGCTCTACACCCTGGCGCTTGAGTGTGAAGACGTAGTCCCAGCGGTCGGCGTGAAAGAGGCTGGTCATCAGGGGCGTGCCCAGGACGGCTTTGACCTGTTCGCGCGACATGCCGGGGCGCAACTGGTCGACCTGCTCTTTGGAGACGAAGTTGCCCTGGATCACGTCGACCTTGTAAGGCGTGACCCAGTTAAGAGGGTTGGCCGAGCTGTCGCTCATGCTGCGCAGGCTGCTGCAGGAGGCCAGCACCGTGCAAGCCAGGAGCAGAAGAGCGGTCTGGGCGCTGTAACGATGATTTGCAGGCATGGCTGACATAGTAAGGGGGTGTAGCGATATGATTGTTCATTGTAGCGGCTGGGGTTCCCCGGCCGGCACCCGCCCAGAAGGGTCGCACTGCCGCTTTACACCGGTTTTACCCAGAGAGTTTTCCCATGAGCAACATTGACGAGCTGAAAAACACGGGTTTGAAGGCCACGCTGCCGCGCCTGAAGATTCTGGAGATTTTTCAGGCAGGCAAACAGCGCCACATGACGGCTGAAGATGTGTTCCGCGTGCTTCTGGAAGAGCGTTCGGACATCGGCCTGGCCACGGTGTACCGGGTGTTGACCCAATTTGAACAGGCGGGCCTGCTCAACCGCAGCAATTTTGAGTCGGGCAAAGCCGTCTACGAGATCAACGAAGGCCAGCACCACGACCACCTGGTGTGCCTGGATTGCGGCAAGGTTGAAGAGTTTTACGACGCCGAGATCGAAAAACGCCAGCAGTCGGTCGCCAAATCCAAGGGCTTCACCATTGCCGACCATTCGCTGTCGATCTACGCCAACTGCACCAAAGACAAATGCCCCAACCGCAACGGCAACCCGGTGCGGCACCATCACGCTTGATTTAAGTAAAAAGGGCCTCTAGCCCTTTACCTGTGCGGATAAGCCGCTACTGATTTGATAGCGATCCGGAGCTCAGCCGTAGAAGGTGTGAAGAAACCGTAGCGAGCGGTTCGAGGTTGCGCTGAGGACCGGAGCCGTACTCCGGTACGGCGAGGACCGCAGGTGCAAGATCGGGCCGCGCAGTAGGTTTATTCGCGCCTTCGCTAGTCGTCCTGTTCCATCGCCTTGCGGTGCCGTTCCACAAATTCCTGATACGTATTGATGCCGCGCAACTGCAGGATGGCATTGCGTACGGCGGCTTCGACCAGCACGGCGATATTGCGGCCAGCTTCCACCTGGATGATGACCTTGCGCACCGGGATGCCCAGCACGTCCTGCGTCAGCGGCTCGTAGGGAATGCGTTCGTAGTCGCGCTCCAGCGTCTCGCGGCGCACCAGGTGCACGATCATTTTCAGGCGCATCTTGCGGCGCACCGCCGTCTCGCCAAAGATGGCTTTGATGTCGAGCAGGCCGATGCCGCGCACTTCCAGCAGGTTTTGCAGCAGTTCCGGGCAGCGTCCCTCAATCGTGGTCTGGTTGATGCGGTACAAATCCACCGCGTCGTCGGCCACC
Organism: Synechococcus sp. UW140; assembly: GCA_943370375.1. Taxonomy (GTDB): domain Bacteria; phylum Pseudomonadota; class Gammaproteobacteria; order Burkholderiales; family Burkholderiaceae_C; genus Polaromonas. Next base: position 33,635 of record CALRQR020000024.1, on the reverse strand, counting down.
AGGCCATGGCCGCGCGAGATCAGCTCCAGGCCCAGTTCACTCTTGCCCAGGCCGGATTCGCCGGTGATCATCACGCCCATGCCCAGGATGTCCATGAACACGCCGTGCATCGAGGTGCGGTCGGCAAAGTGCTTGGACAAATAGGCCCGCAGCACGTCGATGACGAAGGCCGCCGACTCGGGCGTAGCGAACATGGGCAACTGCGCGCGCTCGCACATCGACAGCAGCGTGTCGGGTGCCACCTGGCCGTCGGCCACGATCAGCACCGGCGGCTCCAGTGTGATGATGCGGGAGATGCGGCGTGCGCAGTCTTCCGGGCTGGCGTTGGTCAGGTAGGCGACTTCGCGTTCGCCCAGAATCTGCACGCGGTAGGGGTGGATGTAGTTGAGGTAGCCGACCAGGTCGGCGCCGGAGCGGGCGGCCCGCACGGCAACTTCATCAAAACGCCTTTCGGAAGCGCCCAGGCCGGCGATCCATTCCCATTTCAGGGCGGCGCGGTGGTCTTCAAATAAAACGTCAGCGCTGACAACGGTGGGCTTCATGCCGGCCTGTAGTTCGGGAGAGGCCGGGGGGCCTAGGAGCTGACTTCGTGGACGGAGTGCCAGGAAGCGATCAGGTTGTGCAGTCCGGCGGCGTCGGTGCTCGTCTTGAGTTGTTCGCGCAAGGTGCTGTCGCTGAGCAGTTCGGCGATTTCGGAGAGGATTTCGAGGTGTTTTTGTGTGGCGGCTTCCGGCACCAGCAAAAATATCAGCAAAGCGACGGCTTGCTCGTCAGGTGCGTCAAAGCCGATGGGCGCCTGCAGAAGAAATACCGCCGCCATGGGGGCTTTGAGGCCCTTGATGCGGCCGTGTGGAATCGCCACCCCGTGGCCCAGGCCCGTGGAGCCCAGGCGTTCGCGGGCGAACAGGCTGTCGGTGATCAACGCGCGGTTCAGGCCATGCTGGTTTTCAAACAGCAAGCCGGCTTCTTCAAAAGCGCGTTTTTTGCTGGTCGCTTCAACACTGACCAGCACTTGGGAGGGGGGCAAAATTTGCGAAAGACGGTTCATAACAATCTTTTAGTCGCCGAATTATGCACTTTGCAGCGGGTTTGCTGGAAAAAGAGGCATAAAAAAGCCGCTTGACGTCTCAAGCGGCTTTTGGCAACTTTTATGACACCTGCCTGGCAACCCTCAATCCGGGAGGCGCAGTGGCCCGGAGCGGAATTTCCGGCCGGCCAGTGCGGGGTGCGAGGCAAAAAGCGGAGTGGCCAATCAGGCCTGACGCTTGGCGGCAATGTGGTGGTGATCCTGGGTTTTGGTTTTGTAGCGCCCGACCTGGCGATCCAGCTTGTCGGTCAACTCGTCTACGGCGGCATACAGATCAGCGTGGGAACTTTCGGCAAACAGGTCGCGGCCCTTGACATGCACATTGCACTCGGCTCGCTGGCGTCTTTCCTTTTCTTTCATGTTGTCCACTGTCAACAGGACTTTTACATCCACTACCTGGTCAAAGTGCCGGGTAATCCGATCCAGCTTGCTTGTCACATAGCCGCGCAGTGCGGGGGTAACTTCAAGATGGTGACCGCTGATCGTCAAGTTCATAAAGAGACTCCTTTTCCAAAGTTGGAGCTGGGTTGAAAACACTGCCGGGCCCTTGCCGGGCGGGGCAGCAGACGGGGACACTCTCTTGGATTTACTATGCGCCCGATGCCCTGCAATTGCAACCTTGCGCCGCAATAAATAGTGAAACCTTATGAAAAACTGCTTGACCCTGTGGGGTGCTGCGCGCGGCCGGTCAGGCGCCCTTTTTTGCCGCTGACGGCAAGCCTTTGATTTACTTGAGTTTTATTGCGAGCCCGGCCTGCACGGGGCTTGCAAACTTGCGTGATTTTTGCGTCGGCGGCATCATTGCTTACACAATTCACCGCGACCACCAAGTGCCGGTAACGGCAGCAAAAACGATAACAACCGGCCATGTCGCTTGAGACCATCATTTCTTCTGCATTGACCCGGCCCGACGAGGACCGCACAGCCCTGGTGCTCATGGGCGGCGGCGCGCGTACCGCCTACCAGGCGGGCGTACTTCATGCCTTGTCCACCATGCTCAGCCTGCAGGGCGGCGCGGCCGATGCGCGCTTTCCCTTCAAGATACTGGTCGGCACCTCGGCCGGCGCCCTCAATGCCGCCTTTCTCGCCAGCCGGGCGGGCGAGGGCTTGCAGGCCTTTGCGCAACTGGCCAGCTTCTGGACCACGCTGCGCTCGTCGCAGGTCTACAAGCTCAAGGTGCCGATGTGGATACGTTCGAGCCGCATCGCGGCCGCGCTCTTTTTGTCGCAGCAAGTGCGCGCGCAGCAGGCGCTGCTGGACAACACGCCACTGGTGGACACGCTGCACCGCGCGATTTCGCTCAGCCATATCGAGCAGGCCTTGCAGGATAAAACCCTGCGGGCCCTGGCCGTGACGGCCTCCAGCTACAGCAGCGGCGTGCACTGGACGTTCTGCCAGATGGCTGCAGGCCGGCAGTCCGACCTGTGGAGCCGGCCGGGCAGGCGCGCCGAGTTCCAGCCCATCACCATCGAGCACCTGATGGCCTCCAGCGCCATTCCGTTTTTGTTTCCGTCGACGCCGCTCTGGGTCGACGGGCATCCGGAGTTTTTCGGCGACGGCTCCATGCGGCAAAGCTCGCCGCTGTCGCCCGCGCTGCATCTTGGCGCCGGCAAAGTATTGGTCATCGGCGTCGGGCAGCCTGAACGCGCCAGTTTTGCCGGCAGCAATGGCGCCAACGTCAGCGGCAGGCCCACGCTGGGTGCGATTGCCGGCCATGCCATGGCCAGCGTCTTTCAAGACACTTTGCAGGCCGACGTGGAGCAGGCCCAGCGCGTGAGCAAGACCGTGCGCCAGATGCCGCGCGAGATCGCGGCCGTGATGCCCTACCGTCCGGTCGACATCCTGGCGATCGCGCCTTCGCAATCGCTGGACGCGCTGGCCCAAGCCCATGCCAGCGAGCTGCCGGCCGGCACCTACAACGCGCTGGCGGGCCTGGGCGCGCTCGGCGCCAAAGGCAGCCCCGGCGGCGCGGCGCTGGCCAGCTACCTGCTGTTTGAGCCCGGATTTGTGAAGGCCCTGATGGCGCTGGGCGAGCACGATGCCTACGCGCGTAAAGATGAACTGATCAACTTTTTTATGTAATTTGCGCGGTGGAGAGCCGTAAAGCGCCGCCTCAGAGCGCGGTAGATAAACCAGGCCTGAAATGCCATAATCGCCGCTGATTCAATAACGGAGAAATCCTTGGAAAGCAGCCCTAGTCGCTAGCTTTCAACACCGCAGACTGGCGAGAGGCCCCGCAAGGCCCACGTTCAAAAGGGGGTTGAAAGCGATGCCATCATCCCACCGCCCTTTTACGCGCAAGGCCTCACCGCATGCCTTGCGCACGCCCCTGAACCGATAGGCAGTCAGTCATGCTCAATATTTTCACGCTCGCCAACGGCCGGCTTTTCCAGGAAGAAATCGAATCCCTGGAAGAACTCTCGAAATTTCAGCCCATCTGGGTCGACCTGGAATCTCCCACCCTCGAAGAAAAGCGCTGGATCAAGCAGTACTACGGCCTGTCCATTCCCGAAGACGCGATGGACGAGGACATCGAGGAGTCCGCCCGCTTTTACGAAGAAGACAACGGCGAGCTGCACATCCGCTCCGACTTCCTGATCGCCGACGACGAGGAGCCGCGCACGGTGCGCGTCGCCTTCATCCTGAACCTGGTCAACGACGACCTGAAAAGCAAGGGCGTGCTGTTTTCCATCCACGATGAGGATGTGCCGGTGTTCAGGCTGCTGCGCATGCGCGCGCGCCGCGCGCCCGGGCTGATTGAAGACGCCAAGGAAGTGCTGCTCAAGCTGTTTGACGCCGATGCGGAATACTCCGCCGACACGCTCGAAGGCATTTATGTCGAGCTCGAAAAAGTCAGCGCCCAGGTGTTGTCGGGCGACGTGACCGACGCGCTGGCCGGTGAAGTGCTGGGCGCCATCGCCCGCCACGAAGACCTGAACGGCCGCATCCGCCGCAACATGATGGACACGCGCCGCGCCGTCAGTTTCATGATGCGCAGCAAGATGCTCAACGCCGAGCAGTTCGAGGAAGCGCGGCAGATTCTGCGCGACATCGACTCGCTTGACTCACACACCGCCTTCCTGTTCGACAAGATCAACTTTTTGATGGACGCCACGGTCGGTTTCATCAACATCAACCAGAACAAGATCATCAAGATCTTCTCGGTGGCCAGCGTCGCGCTGCTGCCGCCCACGCTGATCGCCAGTGTGTACGGCATGAACTTCAAGCTCATGCCCGAGCTGGATTGGTCGCTGGGCTATCCGTATGCCATCGCGCTGATGGTGGCCAGCGCGGTGGTGCCCATGTGGTACTTCCGCAAGCGCGGCTGGCTGAAGTAGCCGGCGCCAGCACCCGGGCTTCAACCCTGCCAGAATCCCGGGATGCAATTTTTCAAAGACCTCAACCTCGCCGCCTTCACGGCCGGCTTCGTCGCAGTCCTTGTCGGCTTCACCAGCTCGGTCGCCATCGTCTTCCAGGCGGCGCTTGCCTTCAATGCGACGCCGGCACAGATCGCCTCATGGATGTGGGCGCTGGGCATCGGCATGGGGCTGTGTTCGCTGGTGCCTTCGCTGTGGTTGAAAAAGCCGGTGATGGTGGCCTGGTCCACGCCCGGTGCGGCGGTGCTGGCCACAGCGGGGTTGGCGGGCGGGTTTTCGATGGGTGAGGCGGTTGCGGCCTTTATGGTGAGCGCTGCGCTGATCACCTTGTTCGGCGTCACCGGCTGGTTTGAAAAAGTCATGAACCGCATTCCTGTGGCGATTGCCTCCGCCTTGCTTGCCGGTGTGCTGGCGCGCTTCGGCATCCAGGCTTTTGCAGCCGCGCAGACGGCATTGCCGCTGGTACTCCTGATGCTGGCGATCTACCTGCTGGGTAAGCGGTTGATGCCGCGTTACGCCGTGGTGCTCACATTGGTGGGCGCTATTATTTTTGTAGCGGCCCGCGGCCAGCTGGCTTGGTCGGAGGTCAATTTCTCCATTGCCATGCCGGTGTTCGTGATGCCGCAGTTCACGCTGGCAGCCATCGTCAGCCTGGCGATCCCGCTGTTTGTGGTGACCATGGCCTCGCAAAACCTGCCGGGTGTGGCGGCCATTCACGCAGCGGGCTACGGCCCCGACTCACCCGATGGCGGTATCCCGGTGTCAAAGATCATCACGCTCAGCGGCCTGGCCACTTTGGTACTGGCGCCCTTCGGTGCGTTCGCGCTTAACCTCAGCGCGATCACGGCCGCCATCTGCATGGGCAAGGAAGCGCATGAGGACCCGGCCAAGCGCTATACCGCGGCGGTGTCCTGCGGCGCGATCTACATCGTCATCGGCATCTTTGGCGCGGCCATTACCGGTTTGCTCACGGCCTTTCCGAAGGAGTTGGTGGTGGCGATTGCCGGGCTGGCCCTGCTGGGAACCATCGGCAGCGGCCTGGCGGCAGCGGTGAAGGACGAGTCGCATCGGGAAGCCGCGCTTATCACCTTTCTGGTCACCTTGTCGGGCGTGGTAATAGCCGGTGTCGGCTCGGCCTTTTGGGGTGTGGTCGCGGGCGCGATCGCGCTCTTTGTACAACAATACGGTCAGCAACGCCGCACTGAGCAACCGCTCGCCAAGCCGGCGCCGAATCCAGGAAGCCCCTCCAAGCCATGAACATTCTTTTTGTCGCCGATCCGCTTGAGTCGTTCAAGATCTACAAAGAAACCACCTTTGACATGATGCGCGAGGCGCAACGGCGCGGGCACCGCATCAGTGCCTGCGAGCCGAAGGACATGAGCTGGCAGACCGGCGCCAAGGTCACGGCCCAAGTGCGTCACATCACGCTGACGGGCGACGCTGATACCTGGTTCACGCCAGATGCCTCGCGTCCTGATGGCCGCGAAGCCATTGCGGGCTTCGATGCGGTCATCATGCGCAAGGACCCGCCGTTTGACAGCGAGTACTTCTACAGCACGCACCTGCTCGAGCAGGCCGAGCGCGAAGGCGCAAAAGTCTTCAACAAGCCGGCCGCCTTGCGCGACCATCCGGAAAAGCTCGCCATCCTCGAGTTCGCACAATTCAGCGGCCCGACGCTGGTCACGCGCAGCGCGGCCGACATCAAGCGTTTTCACGCGGAGCACAAAGACATCATCCTCAAGCCGCTGGACGGGATGGGCGGCATGGGCATCTTCCGCGTGAAGGAAGACGGCCTGAACCTCGGCAGCATCACCGAGACGCTGAACAAACGCGGCGCCGAGAGCGTGATGGTGCAGAAATTTTTGCCCGAGATATCCAAGGGCGACAAACGCGTGCTGGTGATCGGCGGCAAGCCGGTGCCTTTCAGCCTGGCGCGCATTCCGCAAGGCAGCGAGGTGCGCGGCAACCTCGCAGCAGGCGGGCTGGGTGTGGCGCAGCCGCTGTCAAAGCGCGACTTTGAAATCGCCGAAGCCCTGGGGCCGGTGCTGGCCGCACGCGGCTTGCTGCTGGCCGGTGTGGATGTGATCGGCGACTACGTGACCGAGATCAATGTCACCAGCCCGACCTGCTTTCAGGAAATCCATGACCAGGCCGGCTTTGACGTGGCGGCCATGTTCACGGATGCGCTGGAGGCGGCGGTACGGTCTTGAGCCGGGGTTATGAATAAAAACAGGCCCTGACCCAGGTGTGGCCTAGACTTTTAGCTCCTGAATTCATAGCATGGTAGGTCGCGCTGAAATATTGTCGCTGCGCATTCAGCTGGCGAACCCACCCTTATTCAATGTGCTGAACAGGAAACTGCCAATGCGAACGTCCACCTCACTGCCTGCGGCCCACCGCTTTCCGTGGGTGCTTTTCGGTGCGTCCTGCCTGGCTCTTTGCCTGGCCCTGCCGCAAGTGGCAGAGGCTGCCGAACAAAAAATCGTTTTAATCCGCCACGCTGAAAAACCGGCCGACGGCTTGGGCCAGATCAACTGCCAGGGCCTGAACCGCGCGCTGGCGTTGCCGGCGGTGCTGCTGGCCAAATTCGGCACACCGGATTTCGTCTTTGCTTCGGATCCGCACGAGAAAAAACCCGATGAGGGCCAGCTCTATAACTATGTGCGGCCCTTGCTCACCGTGGCGCCCACCGCGGTGCAGGCCGGTTTGCCGATCAACACTTCATTCGGGTTTGAAAACATTGTGGGCCTGCAGCAGGAGCTGGCCGCGCCGCGTTACCAGAACGCCGTCGTTCTGGTCGCGTGGGAGCACAAGAAGCTGGAAGACATGGTCAAAGCCATGCTCAAAGACATGGGCGGAAATGCCGCCGACGTGCCGCGCTGGAAGGGCAGTGACTTTGACAGCATCTATGTAGTGACCGTGCGGCGCATTGACGGCAAGGCCACCGCCAGCTTTGCGCATGAGCGCCAGCAACTCAACGGGCAAGCAGCTGCATGCCCGGCGGCGCCCGCACCGCGGCCCGCGGCCAAGCCCTAGAACAGGTTGTTAGGCCGAGGCGAGCGCCCCGTCTTCAAACACCTTGAGCTCGCCCGGCGCAAACGCCGTCCAGGTCTCGTTGGTGGTCAGCGGCGCCGTCACCACCACGGCGACGCGGTCGGAAGGCTTGGTGTGCTCGGCAAAGTTCACACTCACCTCTTCATCACTGAGCGTGGCATGCGCGAAAGGGTGTTTGCGCTCCACGTAATAAAGATTCGTCGACGCATGCGCCCACAGCGCCTGTCCATTGCTCAGCAAGAAGTTGAAGGTGCCGTGGCTGGCGATGTGCGCCGCCAGTTCACGCAGCGTGATGCTCAACTCGCGCACGCTGGGCACGCCCGCATGCGACTTGGCCATCTCTTGCATGATCCAGCAAAACGCGCGCTCGCTGTCGGTGGTACCGACGGGCCGGAAGCTGCCGTGCAGCCGAGGCGAAAAATCTTTCAGGTCGCCGTTGTGCGCAAACACCCAGTAGCGGCCCCACAGCTCGCGCACAAAGGGGTGGCAGTTCTCCAGCGCCACGCGGCCCTGTGTCGCCTTGCGGATGTGCGAAATCACGTTGCGGCTTTTGATCGGGTAGCGGCTGATCAGCTCTGCCACCGGCGAGCTGCAGGCCGGCTGGTGGTCGACAAAATGGCGCAGGCCGCGGTCGCTGCCGCCCGCCACGCTGTCGTCGCCTTCAAAAAAAGCGATGCCCCAGCCGTCGGCATGGTGGTCGGTGTGGCCGCCGCGCTGCGCAAAGCCGCGAAAGCTGAAGGTCACGTCGGTGGGCGCATTGCAGTTCATGCCGAGTAGCTGGCACATATCAGTCTGCTTCCTGCTTGTTGTCGTTGTGTGAATTGTCGAGTGCGGCCGATGCTGTGGGCACCGGCGCCCGCAGCTGCCATGCCGCCACCATGGCCAGCACGCACAGGGCGGCCAGCATCAGGAAGGCTTCATTGAAAGCGGCCAGCCGCGCCGGGCTGCTGGTGGCGTTGGTCAGTGAATCACCATGGGCAGCCAACCGCCACTCCAGCACGATGCCGCACAGGCTCACGCCGATCGCACCGCCCAGCATGCGGACAAAATTGATGGCGCTCGCGCCTTGCGACAACAGCGTTTCATGCAAAGGCCGCAGCGACCCTAGGTTGAGCGAAGGCAGGATAAAACCCAGCCCGATGCGGCCCAGCGTGGCCCACATCACCAGCATCCACAGGCCAGACGCCAGGCTCACCGTGAGCATCAGCGCGAACGATGCCGCCAGCAGCGCCAAGCCGGTGCTGACGAGCAGCCAGGTCGGGTGTTTGTCTGCCAGGCGCCCCACACCGGCAATCGTGGCCGCCAGCACCAGGCCGGCGGGCAACAGGATGGTGCCGACATGCGAGGCGGAGAGATTCAGGCCCAGCTGCAAATACACCGGCAGCAGGTAGGTGGAGCCAAACAGCGCCGTGCCGTAGATGAAGGCCACGATGCTGCCCATGGCAAAAGGCCGGTAGCCAAAGAGCGCCAGGTTCATCAGCGGCGCGCGGCCCGTAGCGGCCAGGCGGCGCTGCCACCCGATGAAAGCTGCCAGCGCAACGAGTGCCGCGCCCAGCAAGGCGAAAGCATGCGCGCGCCCCGCGCCGTGCAGCTCGACCATGCCGTTGAGCAGGCACAGCGTGCCCACGGCGCCCAGCAGGAGGCCGCGCCAGTCGATCATCGCGCCCTGGCGGTTGGCCGCTACGCCGCCCGGCGCGGTGTCGGGCACGTAGCGGTAAGCCATCCACAGCGACACCAGGCACAGCGGCACCACCATGAAAAAAATCGAGCGCCAGCCGAACAGGTCGACCAGGATGCCGCCCACGCTGGGGCCCAATGCCGGCGCCAGCACCACGCCCATGCCGAAGAGGCCGCTGGCGCGCCCTTGCTCATGCGGCCCGAAGGCCCGCATGATGATGATCGCGGGGATCGGCTGCACCACACCGGCTGCCAGGCCTTCGGCCACGCGCGCGCCCAGCACCAGGCCAAAGCTGTTGGCCAGCCCGCCCACGATGCCGCCGGCCATCAGCAGCACCATGGTGCCCACATACGTGCGGCGGTAGCCGTAGCGCGCCAGCAGCCACGGCGTGGTCAGCATCGAGACCGTCATGGCCACCATAAACCCCGAGCTCACCCATTGCGCGCGCTCTTGCCCCAGCGTGAAGTGGTGGCTCATGTCGGGAATCGCCACGTTCACGATGGTCGACGACATGATGGAGGCCATCGTGCCGATCATCACGGCCAGCAGCAGCAACCAGCGGTAACGCGGACCGTGGCGTGCCTGCAGGCCGGCAAGGGAGGCGGGCATGGCCCGGGCGTCCGGTGTCAGTCTCTCGGTTCGGACCAGAGCTTGCCGCCCGTGGCCCAGTTTTCACGCTTGATGTCGGTGATCAGGATATCCACCGATTCGGCCTGGCCGCCGAGGATTTCAACGCTCACGCGGGTAATCGCCTCAACAAGCTTTTTCTTTTGCTCGATGGTGCGGCCTTCCATCATTTCGACGTGGTAAGTGGGCATGGGGTCCTCTGGGGTGTGGTGGTTGATGCGGGTTGGAATACAGGGTTTTGCGGTTGTGCGGCGGGCAGGCCCGCCAACATGTCTTCCACATGCCTGACACCCGATGATAAAAGCAAGCGGCCCGCGTTGTTTTGTCGGCCTGCACTGACAGCATGACAGGTATTGCCGCCGGGGCCCTGAAGGCCTTGCCGGCGCTATCCTGTACCCTTTGGTGTGTGCCGCGCAGGCCCACCTACTCATCCGGGCAAGCCACTTGTTTTTCACCACGCCATCCAGATCCACTGAACAGCCCCTGCCTTTGCTGGCCGGGCGCAACTACCGTTGCCACTGTGGGCAACCCGTTTTCTTTCGCAACAGCAAATGCCTGGCCTGCGGCACGCCGCTGGGCTATGACTGTGAGCGTGGCCTGCTGCTGCCGCTGATGCCGGGGCCACAAGAGGGTACCTGGCAGGAATGGCAAGCCTCTGGGGCACCTGCCAGCGCACCCCCCGATGACGCCCAGCCCCCTTCGCTCGAAAACATACCCGGCCAGGAGTCGGCGTCCGGCGTTTCGCCGCCTGCCTCTGCCGAAGGCGCCGGGCCTGCGCCGGCCATCCCGTCAGCGCAAGCCGCCGAAAGCGGCGAGCCGCTGTACAAGCGCTGCCTGAATCTCTCAACACCCGCGTCGTGCAACTGGCTGGTGCCCGTGGAAGACGCCGCCGACATGTGCCGGGCGTGCCGCTTGAACCGCACCATTCCGGACTTGACCGACCCCGCCCTGCCCGACAACGGCTACCTGTGGGGCCTGGTCGAGCTGGCCAAGCGCCGCCTGGTGTCTGCGCTGATCCTGCTCGGGCTGCCGGTGGCCTCCCGCATGAGCGAAGACCCCCAACGCGGCCTGATGTTCGACTTCCTGCGCTCGCCGATCAATGGCCCGCACATCATGACGGGCCACAACACCGGCCTCATCACGCTCAATGTGGACGAGGCCGACGACGCCAAGCGCGAGGCGGTGCGCAAGGCCATGCGCGAGCCTTACCGCACGCTGCTCGGGCATTTCCGCCATGAAGTGGGCCATTACTACTGGGACCGCCTGATCGCCGGCACGCACTGGATGGACGGCTTTCACGCGCTCTTCGGCGACGAAACGCTCAATTACAAGGCCAGCCTGCAGCGCAACTACGACGAAGGCCCGCCTGCCGACTGGCCGCTGCATTTTGTGAGCGCCTACGCCAGCACCCACCCCTGGGAAGATTGGGCCGAATGCTGGGCGCATTACCTGCACATGCGCGACGCCATCGACACCGCCTTGAGCTTCGGCCTGAGCGTGGACCATTTCGACCTGGAGTTCACGCCTTTCACGCTTGACGCGCTGCACCAGCCGGAGCACGCTGAGGCCGAGCAGTTCCTGACGTTCCTGAACCACTGGACGCGCCTGACCACCATGCTCAACGAGATGTCGCGCAGCATGGGCCAGCCCGACTTCTACCCCTTTATCCTGCCCAGGGATGCCGTGGCCAAGCTGCACTTCATCCACCTGGTGGTGTCGTCGCGCAGCTGGCTGCAAGAGGAGGGCGCCGGGCAAATGCAGACGCAAATACAGACGCAAACCCGGATGCCAGACCCCCCGGAGGAAGAAGCCAACAACGGTGAAGCTGCACCGGTGACAGAGACACAGCAGCTACAGCAACTACAAGGCCAGCGGCAAAGTTTTTAAGCAAAAACAGGCTGTAGCCCAATATCAGTATGGACAGGCAGCTACATTTTTGATAGCAAAATAGGGGGAATAGATTGCGCTACAGTGGGCGCACCTTCATCCCTCAGGCTCCCGCCCATGCCAGCCCGGCCCAGAAGCCACCACTACAGCGTTTATGTGATCGAGCTCGGGCCCGAGGTGTGGGACGTCGCGCGCTTTCGCCGCGCCAACCCCGACTACCAGTTCGGCAAGCCCTTTGTGTATGTCGGCATGACGGGGCTGGACCCGGATGTGCGTTTTGACAAGCACAAGGCCGGCATTCAGTCCAACCGCTTTGCGCGTGATTTCGGCGTGCGCCTTTTGCCGCGGCTCTACGAGATGTACAACCCCATGCCTTACGACGCCGCGCGCGACATGGAGGTCGAGCTGGGCATCGCCTTGCGTGAAGCGGGCTACGGGGTCTGGCAGGCCTGAGCCCGGCCGCCCGGCGCTGCAGTTATTCCAGTGCGCTCACGGTCACACCGTGCTGCCCGGAAAACGCCTGAAGGATCTTCGCGATCTCCGCGTCCTGCAGCGTGGTGGTCAGCTCGATGATTTTGTTGCTGCTGCCTTTGTGGCTGTCACTGACTGCCACGGTGGCTGAAGGGTCGGTCGTGGCAAACACTTTTTGCAGCGATGGGCCCAGTGAGGCCATCACGCCGTCGGCTCCCGTCTGGGTAGAAGCGGCGGTGTACTGCACTTCAAAAGAGAAATTGGTTTTGGGGTTCATGCCGGGCCTTGTTGTCTTTGTTATTTCAGCAGCGTGGCCGTCAACGTGATCTCAGGCACGCTCGCCAGTGCTTTCGACAGCGGGCAGCCCTTCTTGGCGCCTTCGGCAATCTCCTGAAACTTCGCCTCGTCGATCCCGGGAACCACCGCCTCCAGGGTCAGCGCAATACGGTCGATCGCAAATCCATCGCCTTGCTGAACCAGGCGCACCCTGGCGCGCGTGTCGACCTTGTCAGTGCTGAACCCGGCCTTGTCGCAGGCAAAAGAAAACGCCATGGTGAAGCAGGCTGCGTGCGCGGCGCCCAGCAACTCTTCCGGGTTGGTGCCGCTGCGGTCGTCTTCAAAGCGGCTGCCAAAACCATAGGGATAGGCTTTGAGCGCGGCGGTTTCGGTGCTGATCTGGCCCTGGCCTTTTTTGCCCTGGCCTTCCCAGTGAACGGAGGCGGATTTTTCAGTCATGGCTGTCTTTCGGGGTTGATTCGGGTTGGAAGGGGAGGGCCGTGCCCGATTGGTGGTTGCCGGACAGGCCAGTGTGCGCGCCGGCCCGGGCGCAAGGCGTCAGACAGCACCGCGAGCGGCGGCTTGGCGCTTTCCTACAGTTGCGCGTGCGGCAGCCGCAGGCGGGCTATGCCGTTTCGGGCTCGGCCTGGGCGGCCGGTGCGGTTTGCGCGGCTGCTTCCGACGCGACGGCGTCGAGCGCCTGCGCAATCACGCCGTGGCTGTCGACAGGCCTGAGCAGGCGTTCGCGGATCAGGCGCTCGCAGCTGCGCTTGGTCATGGAGTGAGGCTGGCCGCCATGGCTCACAAACATGAACAGCGTGCCCTTGGTGCTGGCCCAGATCAGCTGGGCGCGTAGCCAGCGGCGGCGTGAATACAGGTCGACCCAGTGGCCCGAACGCAGGCTGAGCAGCATGCGCTCGGCATCGCCCTGGGCCAGTGCCGGTGCGGCGCTGGCCGAAGCCTCTTGCTCGGCGAGCAGCTCGGCATGGGAGGAGTCGACCTCTTCCCCGACAGAATCCGCGGTCTCCAGGCCTGAGGATGTTTCGTGTTCTTCTTCCAGCGGTTCGAGGTCGCCGGGTGCCGTAGGCAGTGTGTCTTCAAAGCCGGCGGCATCCAGCTCGTCGCGCGCCAGCCAGGGGTGGGCGGCGGCCTTGGCGCGGCGCTGCTCGGGCGTGGCCGGAAGCTCTTCGGGCTCCAGCGGCATGGCGCCCGATTCTTCCGCGTCTCGCCGGCTCTTGAGGCGGCGCAGCTTGAGCACCGGCCTGTGCAGCTTCATCAGGCCTTCAAAGAAAGGCTCGCTCTCGCGCGGGTCCTGGCCCAGCAGTTCCAGGCCTTCGTGCAGCTTGGCCAAAAGGCCCGGGATCATCTCGATCAGCTTGGCCGGGCGTTTGAGCGTCACTTCGCGCTTGACGCTCCAGAGCAGGTCGGGCACGACGGAGCCGAAGCCCATCGGGTCGATCTGGTTGCGCGTGTCGGCCAGTTTGGCGTGCGCCATGGCCAGTGCCCAGGGGCCGAAAAGGAAGTCGAGCACCAGGCCGGGCACCTGGTCGAGGTCAGAGCGCGTGCTCAGCTCAAAGGCGATCTGGTCGGCCTGCGTCTGGCGCTCTTCGGCGAAGCGCAAGGCCTGCAGCACGTTGCTGCGGTTTTCCGACTCTTGCTGGTCCTGCTCGTCCCAGCCGTATTCGAGCGAGGCCAGCGCCATGCCGAAAGGCTGGGCGTCCTCGATCGTGAGGCTGTTCAGTTCATTGAAAGCGCGTGTGACAGGCTCGAAAAATGCGAGGAACTCGGGGCTGAATTCGTCGTTGTACTTGAAGCTGCGCTGCGCCACCCGCTCCATGATGCGGCGCCCGGCATGGCCTTCGTCGCTGAAAAAGCGTGGGTCCACCATGGCCAGTCGCAGCAGCGAAGGCTCCAGCGCCACGATGGCTTCGCGCACCGGCACCAGAAGCCGCGGGTCTTGCGCCACCTGGTTCACCAGCTTGCGCACCACTTCCAGCCCCAGCACCTGGCCGACTTGCTGGGCCTCTTTCTTGAGCTGGGTGCGGATGATCGCCCGCTCGCGGGGCTGGGCATACGAGCCCCACACTTCGGCATTGAGGTGGCTGCGCTCGTCAATCAGCCGTTGCGGCCGGTCGACGGCCGGCATGTCCTCGTAGTCGGACAGATAGCCGGGGCGCGACTCGGCCAGCGCCGCAGAGCCGGAGTCGGGCGCCTCCTTGAGGGCCGTCAGTTCCTTCTCAACTGTCTGGTAATAAGAAGGCGCGAGCCCGTGGTGCGCGTTGCCGCCACCGCCGAACAGGAAGTCCTGGAACAACTCGTCGCGGATTTCGTAGTTGGACAGGTCGGCGTACTGCGGCGCCGCCGGGGCGCCGGAGCCGTCGCCATAGCCGCCTTCGCCGCCGCTGCCAGTTCTGTCGCCATCAAAGCCGCCGCCGTTGCCCGTCCCCATGGCCGCGGCGCTTGAACCGTTGCCGCCCTGGCCACGTCTGCGGCCTACGCTGGCCGGTGTCTGCAGCACGCGGTAGCTGGCGCCCTGCACGTTGGCAAGCTCCAGCTGGTTGATCAGCCGTTCGTACAGCCGCTTGAGCTCACGCCCCAGCGGAGATGCGAGGTATTTGAACCACAGCGAAGCGATGGCCGGCTCGGCGTTGCTGGCGGCCACCATCTCGCGCAGCGTTTGCGCAAAGACATCGGGCCGCAGCGGATTGAGCTCAGGCCTCACATTGGGCAGCCCCTGGACGGTGCTGATCAGCTTGTTCAGCTCGGCCAGGGTTTGCTCCACTGCGGGCAGCACCTGCTGGAGCAGGCGCGATGACTCGATGGCCTGCGAGACGTGGCTGTCGTCGACGAGGGAAAAGCTCGCGTGATTCAGCGCGGCAAAGGCGCTGGCAGAAGCCGTGGCCGACGCGGCGAGCTGCTCGGGAGTTTCACCGACAGTTCGTGCCGCCTGCGCAGCCGTTGCCACATTGGCCTTGAAATGGACAAGCAGGTCGGCGGGGTATTGCACGCTCCAGGCGGCTTTGTTCTTTTGCAGGTCGCGCCAGGCAGTAGCCAATTCGTCGCGGTCGCTGACCTTGGTGGCTTGCGTTTCCGCCACTTGCATGCCCGCCACTGCATCTTCTATGCACTGCTCCAGCGCGGGCCGGGCCGCTTTGGCCGCCGCCTGGAGACAGGATTGAAGAACATCAGGTTGCGAAGCCATCTGGAGCCAAGGTTTGCGGAAATAGAGGTGTCGACACTCAGCCAGCCAGCTTGCAACCGTCCGTGCCGGGGTGAGGGGATGTGTCTAGGGTAAAGGCCAACTGTGTCTCCATTGAAATGCTTGCAAAATGTTTCACTTGGTTTCGCCTGTATACATGTGGTTTGAAGCTCGGTGTAGAGCCCTATTTGCCGCATAGTTGCGCCTAAATGCCTCTTGAAGCCGGGTTTGACGAGACTGTTTGCACGTTGGGTGATTGTCAGGAACGGTCGGTTTCGCACAACACTTTGGGGTGTGCAAAATGCCCTTCTGTGTTGCGGAGTGTGTTTAGTGTTGTTTCTGCTTGAGATATTTCAGTGCTTCTTGCGCGGCTTGTGTTGCCTGCGCCGGCCGCAGGGCTGGCTGGCCGGCGTGCTTTGGCTGGGTCTGTGCTCCGTTGCCTGGCCGCACACCGTGCTGGAAAATGCCGCGCTGCTGGGCATCGGCCGCGACCAAGTCGCCGCTGCCCTGCCGGACGCCCAGGCTGTCCGGGCGCCGCGGCGGCTGCCCTCAGGCGCAGTGGGCTCGCTTCGCGTGGCCGATGC
Organism: Synechococcus sp. UW140; assembly: GCA_943370375.1. Classification (GTDB taxonomy): domain Bacteria; phylum Pseudomonadota; class Gammaproteobacteria; order Burkholderiales; family Burkholderiaceae_C; genus Polaromonas. The sequence continues at coordinate 17,395 of CALRQR020000024.1, read as the reverse complement.
GCCCTGCGAGGGCGTGCATTTCGAGCAAACGCTGTATTTCAATCACCAGAAACTCACGCAGATGGACCTGGTTCTGCTCAACCCGGCCTCCGGCCCGGGGTCGGAAGACGCCATGGCCCACGTCCATGAGGCGCTGCTCCAATCCCTGCGCACCCGGCTCGGCCCCGAGCTTGCCGCGTTCGCCACCGCGCCCGGCACGCTTGCCGACAGCGCCTCCTGGGTGAATGCCGACGCCGACGTCATGCTGTTTCGCTCAGGGCGGCCCGAGCACCCCAGCCTGCGCATCGTCATCAAGCAGCGGCAACTGGTGGACGCGGGCGAGCTCTGAGCGCGGGCCGCCTGCGGCCTTCCCCGAGTTTCTTAAGGAAAATCGGCCCCAGCCAGCATGGGGCATGCACTTTCAGCTATTGATTTAATAGCGATTGGCGTCTCGTCGACAGGCCGGTGGTCAGGCCGTGTGCCGCACCACACCGGCTCGCCCGAGCGCCGCGACGGCGTCTGCCTCCAGGCCCATCTCTGTCAGCAAGGCATGCGTGCTGTGCCCCAGCGCCTCGGCGCCCCGGGCGCTGGACTCGCCTTCCTGCGCAAAACTGAAACCCAGGCCGCGCGTGCGCACCTCTTGCGCGTCTTGTGAAAACCGGAAGTCCGGCAGCGACACGCAGCCGGTGCCGTCGACCTCTCGCAGAAACTCCCCCAGTTTGCGCACGCGTGCGGCCGGCACACCGGCGCTATTCAGTTGCGTTTCCAGTCCGGCGGCGCTGCGGCCTTCAAACGCCGCACGCAGGCGGCCGAGCACATAGCCGGTGTCGCGCGGCACGACAAAGCCGCCCGGCGAGTTGAAAGCGTCGAGGTCCAGCGCCCGGGCGTCCTCGCACAGATCATTCATGCCGAGTACGGCCGCGAGCGAACGGAACTGCGCCGGCGTGTTGGCCGCCACAGCCAGCCAGCCGTCGGCGCAGCGGTAGGTGTCGGCGGCGGGGCTGCCGGTGTAGCCGCGGTTGCCTATGCGCTGGGGTTCCGTGCCGTTGGTGAGGAAGGCGCTGGCACTCGGGTACATCAGCATCAGGGAGGCCTGCACCATGGAGGCGTCTATGTATTGGCCGGCGCCTTCGCGCGCACGGCGGTGCAGCGAGGAAACGATGGACAGAGCGCCCAGCATGCCCACAGCCACGTCGATCACCGGGAAGCCGACCTTGACCGGCGGCGCGTCCGGGTGTTCGCCAGACATCATCATCATGCCGGTCAGCGCCTGCACCACATGGTCGTAGGCGCCGCGCGGCGACCAGGCCCCCTGCTGACCGTAACCGGAGATGGAGCAATAGACGATATCGGGCTTTACCGCCTTGATGGATTCGTAATCAAGCCCGTATTTGGCCACCACGCCGGGGCGAAAATTTTCTATAAACACATCGCACGACAAGGCGAGCGAGCGCACCAGGTCGGCCCCCTCGGGCGCGCGGATGTCCAGCGCCAGCGAACGTTTGCCGGCGTTGCACGCCACGAACGCGGCGGGTGTGGCGCCATCGCCTGGGGTCCTGCTGGTGCGCATCACCTCGCCGCCGTCCGGTGGTTCGATCTTGATGACCTCGGCGCCCATTTGGGCCAGGTAAAAGGAGGCCAGCGGCCCGGCGATCACATGCGAAAGGTCAAGTACGCGTACGCCTTCCAGCGGTTTTGACATGGCGCCGTTCCCTCAGCTCGCGGCGATGCCGGACAGCTTGACGATCTCGGCCCACTTGCGGTTTTCATTTCGCACGAAGGCCGCGTCGGCCTGGGGGCTCTCGCTGAAGGCCACCGTGCTTCCCCCGGCTTCGAACAGGGGTTTGACGGCGGGGTCGGCCAGGGCCCTCAGCGTGGCTGCATGCAGCTTGGCCAGCACTTCGGCCGGCGCGCCGGCAGGCAGCCAGAGCCCGAACCAGAACTCCTGCACCGTTAGTTCGTTGTGCATCACCTCGTTGAGTGTCGGCACGCCGCCCAGCTCTTTGAGGCGCGCGGCGCTGGTCACAGCCAGCGCGCGCAGCTTGCCGCCTTTGACCTGAGGGATCGCCGTGCCCGCGATGGTGAAAGCAAAATCGGTGTCGCCGCGCAGCAGCGAGAGCGGGATCTCGACCGAGCCTTTGAGCGGAATGTGCGTTGCCCGCCCGCCGCTGAGCGACATCAATGTGGCGCTCCCCAGATGGGCCGCCGAACCGATGCCGCCCGAGCCGTAGTTCAGCTTGCCGGGGCTGGCCTTCACCGCCGCGACCAGGTCTTCTACCTTTTGATACGGCGAATTGGCAGCCACCACCAGCACGCTAGGCGAGGTCCCGATGATGCTGACCGGCAGGAAGTCACCCACCGGGTCGAACTTGAGGGAAGGCTGCATGAGTTTCTGGATCAGGTGCGAGTTGGAACCCAGCAGCAGGGTGTAGCCGTCGGCAGGCGCCTGGGCGGCGTACTGCGCGGCGAGCACGCCGCCCGCGCCCACCTTGTTTTCCAGCACGATGGGCTGGCCCAATACGTCGCCCAGTTTGGGGCCGAACTGGCGCACCAGCACATCAGGCCCGCCGCCGGCGGCATAGGGCACGATGATGCGCACCGGCTTGTTCGGGAACGGGTCGGCCGCGTGCGCGCCGGTGGCGCAGAGCATCGCGGCGGAACAGGTGCTGAGGCAGAACGAGCGGCGGTCCATGGTGTCTCCTGTCGTTTTGGTCACAGCATAGGCCTCGTGTTCAATCTCCAAAAGTGATATCTTTTCAGGGATTGCAAACTATTGGTTATCACCATGCCTGAACAAGCGCTGCGCGAAACCGAACGCCTGGTGGCGCGCCTGCGCTTTCGCCATCTCCGCCTTATCACCGAGCTGCAGCGTGGCGGCAGCCTGCGCGCCGCGGCGCAGGCGCTGAACCTGACCCAGCCCGCTCTGAGCAAGGCACTCGCAGAGATTGAGGGCGCTTTTGGGTTTGCGCTGTTCACGCGCACGGCACGCGGCCTCACGCCGACGGCGCAGGGCGCGGTGGCGCTTCGTGGCGCGGCCCTGCTGCTGCAGGAGCTGGCACATCTGGGCCGTGAAGCCGCGGCAGGTGAGCGCGCGGCCGCAATCCTGCGCATAGGCGCGCCGCCGTTTGTGGCCCAAGGCTATCTGCCCGAAGTCCTGGCCAGGCTCGCACAGCGTGACCCGCCGGTGCGCGTGCAGTTGCTCGAAGAGCGCGTGCCTGTATTGATGCAGGCGCTGCAGCAGGGCGAAGTGGATGCACTGCTCAGCAGCTACCCCATGGAAATGCCGCAAGCCGGCGCCGTGCAACTGCGTTATGAAAAACTGTTTGAGGTCGAGTTCAGCATCATCGCGCCGCCGGGCCATCCGCTCGCCCGCGCCCGCCAGGTGAGCTGGCAGCGGCTGGCCGGGGAACCCTGGGTCCTGCCCGCAAAAACGTCAATGGCGCGCCGCGTGATCGAGGAGAGTTTCATGCGCGCCGGTGTCGTGCCGCCGCTGCCGGTGATCGAATCGACCAGCCCCGTCACCAACGTCCAGCTGGTGGCCGCCGGGATTGGCCTGAGCGTTGTGCCTGCCACGACCTCCCTGCGTCATGCGCAGAACATGAGCCTGGTCAAACCCGTGCGCGTGTCGCCGGCCATCCCCCCGGGCCCGGTGGCGCTGATCTACCGCGCGGCTGTGCCCAATCCGCGGATGGCGATTTTTCGGGAGGCGCTGGGGCTGGTCTGAGCGCAGGCATAAAAAAGGCACCCGAAGGTGCCGATCTGGAGACTTGAAAATTTAAGCCAATAAGGCCTCTGGCCGTTGCAGAATATACGTATTCAGCTATTAAATTAATAGCAGTCGTCAAGCGGTTGCGGCCTTCACCTTCAGGCGCCAGGCATGCAGCAGCGGCTCGGTGTAGCCGCTGGGTTGCTCCAGGCCCTTGTAGACCAGGTCGCAGGCCGCCTTGTAAGCCGACGAGGTGTCGAAGTTGCCCGCCATCTTCTGGTACAGCGGGTCGCCGGCATTCTGGCCGTCGACGACGGCGGCCATGCGCTCAAAGGTTTCCTTGATCTGCGCCTTGGTGACGATGCCGTGCAGCAGCCAGTTGGCCATGTGCTGGCTCGAGATGCGCAGCGTGGCGCGGTCTTCCATCAGGCCGACGTTGTGGATGTCGGGCACCTTGGAGCAGCCCACGCCCTGGTCGATCCAGCGCACCACGTAGCCCAGGATGCCTTGCGCGTTGTTGTCCAGCTCCTGCTGGATCTCGGCGGGCGCCCATTGCGCGTCGGGCGAAACAGGCACCAGCAGCAGCTCGGGCAGCAGGCGCTTGATTTCGGATGAAAGGTCGACCTTCTTCTCGATGTCTTTTTGCACCGCAGCCACATTGACCTGGTGGTAGTGCAGCGCGTGCAGCGTCGCGGCGGTGGGCGAGGGCACCCAGGCGGTGTTGGCGCCGGCCTGCGGGTGCGAGATCTTGATCTTCAGCATGTCGGCCATCAGGTCGGGCATGGCCCACATGCCCTTGCCGATCTGGGCGCGGCCGCGCAGGCCGCAGGCCAGGCCCGTCAGCACGTTGCTGCGCTCGTAGGCGCTGAGCCACGGGCTGATCTTCATGTTGCCCTTGCGGATCATCGGGCCGGCCTGCATGGCGGTGTGCATTTCGTCGCCGGTGCGGTCCAGAAAGCCGGTGTTGATGAAGGCCACGCGGCTGGAGGCAGCCGCGATGCAGGCCTTCAGGTTGACGCTGGTGCGGCGCTCTTCGTCCATGATGCCGAGCTTGACGGTGCTGTCGGGCAGGCCCAGCACTTTTTCGACGCGGCGGAAAAGCTCGTCGGCAAAGGCAACTTCTTCGGGGCCGTGCATCTTGGGCTTGACGATATAAACCGAGCCCTTGCGGGAATTCTTGATGCCTGGTTTGCCCTTGCGCTTCAAGTCGTGAATCGCGATGGCGGTGGTGACGACCGCGTCGAGGATGCCTTCCGGAATTTCTTTCGTCGAGCCGTCCGCGGCGGTGTACAGCACGGCCGGGTTGGTCATCAGGTGGCCCACATTGCGCACAAACATCAGCGAGCGGCCGTGCAGCGTGACAGGCTTGCCCTTGGGTGAGGTGTATTCGCGGTCGGGGTTCAGGCCGCGGGTGAAGGTCTTGCCGTCTTTGGTCACGTTTTCGGTCAGCGTGCCCTGCAAAATGCCCAGCCAGTTGCGATAGGCCAGCACCTTGTCGTCGGCGTCCACCACCGCCACCGAGTCTTCCAGATCCAGGATGGTCGACAGGGCGGCTTCGACCACCAGGTCGCTCACGCCGGCCGCATCGGTTTTGCCGATGGGTGTTGTGCGGTCGATGCGAATGTCCAGGTGCAGGCCGTTGTGCTGCAGCAGCACCGACGAAGGCGCCGACGCCTTGCCCTGAAAACCGATGAACTGGCTCGCGTCTTCCAGCGTGGTGGTCTTGCCGCCTTTGAGTGAGACGACCAGCTTGCCGCCTTTGACCGCATAGCCCGTCGAATCAATGTGCGAACCCTTCTTCAGCGGCGCGGTGCGGTCCAGCACGTAGCGTGCGTACTCGATCACCTTGGCGCCGCGCACCGGGTTGTAGCCTTTGCCTTTGGTGGCGCCGTTTTCTTCAGAGAGGACGTCGGTGCCGTACAGCGCGTCATAGAGGCTGCCCCAGCGCGCGTTGGCGGCGTTGAGTGCGTAACGCGCGTTCAGGATGGGCACCACCAGTTGCGGGCCGGCTTGTTTGGACAGCTCGGCATCGACATTGCCGGTGGTGATGGTGACCTTTTTGGGCGAAGGCACGAGGTAGCCGGTCTTTTCGAGGAAGGCGCGGTAGGCTTTCATGTCGGCGATGGGGCCGGGGTTGGCTTTGTGCCAGGCGTCCATCTCGGACTGCAGGCGGTCGCGCTCGTCCAGCAGGGCGAGATTTTTCGGGGCCAGGTCGGCCACGATGGCGTCAAAGCCCTTCCAGAACGCGCCGTTGGCCACGCCGGTGCCGGGAAGCACTTCGTCTTCGATGAAACGGTAAAGATTGGTGGCGACCTGCAGGCGGTGGCTGGCGGTGCGTGGCGTGTTCGTTGTTGTGGTCATGGTGTGGTCCCTTTACTCAAAAAATCAAAATCAAAATCAAAATCGAAAATAAAACGGCAATGTCCGATCAGCGGCTTAGTGAAATGGCAGCGCAAGCACATCGCGCAGGCTGCTGCCGGTATGCACCGGCTGCGTGCCCAGCTCTTCAAACGGCAACTGGTAGCGGTTGACCCAGAGTGTCTGGTAACCGTACCAGGTGGCGGCCAGCGCGTCCCAGCTGTTGCAGCTCACAAAGGCGATTTGTTTCGCCTCGAATCCGGTGGCCTTGGGCCCGAGCGCATAGGCCTCGGGCGCGGTCTTGTATTTGCGGATGCTGTCCACGCTGATCACATGGTCCAGCACGCCGTCCAGCCCGGCCGACTTGACGGCCACCTCCAGCATGGAGGGGTCGCCGTTAGACAGGATGCCGGTGACGATGCCGCGCGCCTTCAGCGCCTGCAACACTTCGCGGTTCTCGGGGAAGGCCGACAGGTGGCGGTACTGGTTCATCAGCTGCTCTTCCTGGGCGGCGCCCAGGTCCAGCCCCAGCCGTTTGCATGCATAACGCAGGCCAGCGCGCGTGAGTTCCCAGAACGGCCGGTAGTGCGCGCCGCCGTTGCTGACGGTCACCAGGCGCGTGTATTCAATCTGCTTGTCGCGCCACAGCACGCCCAGTGCATCGCCCTTGCCGGGGAACAGCTGCTCCGCCAGCAGGCCCACGCTGTACACGTCGAACAGCGTGCCGTAGGCATCAAACAGCACGGCGCGCAGTTTGGTGGACGAGTGGGGGCGAGGCTTTTCCATAAGCCTCTACTGTATTTGATACATCGTGCGCGATTAATTACCGTGAAATCGTTTTATCTATGACATTGGTATACCTAATTGATCCGAAATCGGGTATTCAAGTGCTTTTCATCGTCATTGGCCCCTGCTGGGAGCAGCGGGCACTCGTCGGCGAAGTGCCTTGATGGATTGGCATAGCTCTTGCATCTCGTCTTGTACACAAGTATGGATGCTTTTAATTGGTGCACATCTCTTCACTGCCAATCTCTTCCGAATCACCTGCCTCGCCTGCGCGGGTGACGGCCTCTGCAGGCGCGGATCGCGGCCAGGCTCCTGAGGCCTGGATCACGAAAACATCGTCTTTCCCGCCCGGCAGCGGCGGCGCGCTGGCCGGACTCTCATTTGCCGCCAAAGACAATATTGATGTGGCGGGTGTACCGACGACCGCCGCCTGTCCCGCCTTTGCCTACACCCCGATGGCGCACGCCGCCGTGGTGCAAAAGCTGCTCGATGCGGGTGCGCAACTGCTGGGCAAGACCAACCTGGACCAGTTCGCCTGCGGACTGAACGGCACGCGCTCACCTTATGGTGCTGTTCCCAACGCGATCAACCCGGCCTATGTATCAGGCGGGTCCAGCTCGGGCTCGGCCTATGTGGTGGCGACGGGGCAGGCGGACTTTGCGCTGGGCACCGACACCGCAGGCTCCGGGCGCGTACCTGCGGGTCTGAACAACATCGTGGGCCTGAAGCCCTCCAAAGGCCTGATCAGTGCGCGCGGCGTGGTGCCGGCTGCGCAGAGCGTGGACTGCGTGTCCATCTTCGCGCGCACCGTGGCCACGGCCGCGCGGGTGCTTGAGGCCGCCATGGGCTACGACCCGCTGGACCCTTATTCACGTGTATTGGCAATGGCCAACTCAGCCTTGCCGAAGGGCTTTCGTTTCGGTGTGCCTTCCACGCTGAGCTTCTACGGCGACGCGTTGGCCGAACAGGCTTTTGGCGAGGCAGTCCTGCGTATGGAAGCCCTGGGCGGCGTGCCGGTCTCCATTAACTTCGCGCCGCTGGCCGGGGCGGCCGCGCTGCTTTATGAAAGTGCGCTGGTGGCCGAGCGCTACACCGCCGTGCGCGATTTTTTCGACGCGCACGAGGGCGCCGTGATCGAACCGGTGCGCAGCATCATCGGTGCAGGCCGCCAATACAGCGCCGCCGATTTGTACGCGGCCCAGACAAAGTTGCGCGCACTGGGCCAGCAGGCGGCTGCGATGTGGCATGACATCGACGTCCTGCTACTGCCGACCGCGCCCACGCACTACACGCAGCAGGCGATGCAGCGAGACCCCGTCGTGCTGAACCGCCACCTGGGCACGTATACCAACTTCGTCAACCTGCTGGACTACGCGGCCCTTTCCGTGCCCAGCAGCCTGCGGCCCGACGGCCTGCCTTTCGGCATCACGCTGGTGGGGCTGGCAGGCAGCGACTGGCAACTGGCTGAGTTGGGGCAGCGCTATCACCACGCCACCGGCTTGCCGCAGGGTGCGTTGAACGAAGCATTGCCCGCGCCTGCGGCATTGCCGGGCATCCAGCCGGCGGCCACTGTCAGGCTGGCCGTGGTGGGTGCGCATCTTTCCGGCATGCCGCTGAACAGCCAGCTGACATCGCGCGGCGCCACGCTGGTCGGCCCGGCACGCACCGCGCCGCACTATCGCTTTTACGCCCTGCCGGGCACCGTGCCGCCCAAGCCGGGGCTGCTGCGCGTGGCACCCAACGAGGGCGCGGGCATCGCGCTGGAACTCTGGGAGATGCCGGTGCAGCACTACGGCTCTTTTGTCGCGCTGATTCCCGCGCCGCTGGGCATAGGCACGCTGGCGCTGGAGGGCGGCGGCAGTGTCCAGGGTTTTGTCTGCGAGGCGCACGCGCTGCAAGGCGCCGAAGACATCACGCATCTGGGCGGCTGGCGCGCCTACCTCGAATCACTGAAGTCCGGCGCACCGGCCTGAAGCTTTTCATCCGCCGTTACCAACCTGTTTATCCACCGTTTATCCATCACCAGCAGGAGCATTTCATGAAGCCCGTTCCAACACCGTCATCCGCCCCCCACGGCCCGGCACGCCGCTCGCTGCTCAAGGCCACGGCCGCCGGCGCCACACTGGGGTTATTGGGGCTGCCCGCCTTCCTGCATGCGCAAGGCGGGCCGAAAATCCGCATCGGCTACTGGCCCATCGCCGCCGGCCTGCCCTTCTACTCGGCCATCGAGCTGGGCTACTTCAAGGAGGCCGGTCTCGACGTAGAGCCGCTGAAGTTCGCCGGTGCGCAGCAAGTGATGGAGGCGGTGCTTTCGGGCCGCGCTGACGGGACCGCCAACGGCACCGGCTCGGCCAACATCGCCATCGGCGAGATCGCCCAGCCAGGCACCTTCAAGATCTTCTGCTCCAATCCGAGCAACGTGAAGAACGTGCTCGACGAGGTGATCGTGCCGGCGGCCAGCCCGGCCAAGGTGATGGCCGACCTCAAAGGCAAGCGCGTAGGCTCCGGCCCCGGCATCCAGAATGTGACGCTGGCCAAGACCGTGCTGGAGCGCGGCGGCGCCACGGGCGCAACCGTGGTCGAGCTGCCTATCGGCCAGCATGTGGCCGCACTTGCCGCCGGGCAGATCGATGGCGCCTACACGCTGGAGCCCACCGGCACCATAGGCCGCATGAACGGCACCACCCGCGTGCTGGAAGCCGGCGTGATTGCGCGCTACGTGCTGGGCGACCCGATGGCGCCGTGGTTCGGCGGCTCGGCTTCGCTGTCGTCCGACTTCATCAAGAAGAATCCCGACGCGGCCAAAAAATTCGTTGCAGCTTACGGCAAGGGCGTGGCGTATGTGCGCAGCAAGTCGGTCGAGGCGCGCCAGTACCTCAAGGGCTACACCGCCATCGAGGGCCCGCTCACCGGTGAGGTGCCGCTGGCCGCTTACACCATGTACAACGAGTTCACCCCCGCAGACGTGGCGCACTTCCAGAAGTTCTTCGACCTGTTCTCTGAAAAAGGCATCTTCAGCTCGCGCCTCATCGTGGACTCCATGCTCTACAAGGGCTGAACGCGATGGACACCATTTCCACAGCGGCTGCGCCTGCCAAACCCTGGACGCCTCCGGCTGCACCGGCGGCCGCCCTGCAGCGCAAGCCGGCGCTGGACAAGGCCCTGCCTTTTATCGGCCCGGTGGTGCTCTTCATCATCTGGGACCTGGTGGTGCGCCTGGGTTTCATCAAGGCCATCTTGCTGCCGCCGCCTGTCGACGCACTGGGTGCGCTGCTCAGCGGCCTGGCCGGCGGGCCGCTGCTCAAGGACTTTGCCGTCACCGTGTGGCGCACGGTTCAGGCTTTCCTGATCGCTGCCGCGGTCGGCATGCCACTGGGCGTTCTGCTGGGCAGCAACGAGAAGGCGTACCGCAGCGTCGAGTTCCTGATCGATTTTTTCCGATCCACGCCGTCCTCGGCGCTGATTCCGCTGTTCCTGATGATCTTCGGCGTGTCCGACATCAACAAGGTCGCCATTGCCGCCTTCGGCGCGCTGCTGATCGTGGTGTTCAACAGCGCCTACGGCGTGATCAACGCGCGCAAGCAACGCGTCATGGCGGCGAAGGTCATGGGCGCCTCGCGCTGGCAGGTGTTCAAGGACGTGCTGATCTGGGAAAGCCTGCAGCCGAGCTTTGTCGGCCTGCGCTCGGCCGTGTCGATGGCGCTGGTCATCGTGATCGTCGCCGAGATGTTCATCGGCGCCGACACCGGCCTGGGCAACCGCATCATCAACTCGCAGCAGGTCATGAACGTGAAAGACATGTACGCGTCCATACTGGCCGCCGGCGCGCTGGGTTACGCGCTCAACATTTTGTTTTTGGTGCTTGAGCGCCGCATCGTGCATTGGAGTGGAAGATGACTCAAGTTCTCAATGCCCCCGTATTCGCCGATGTTCCGGTGCGTGAGTTCCAACCCGGCCCGGCCGGCACACACATCACGATCCGCGGTTTGACCAAGTACTTTGCCGGCTGGCCGCTGTATGAAGACTTCAACCTGGACATTCCCAAGCACAAGATCGTCTCGGTCTTCGGACCCAACGGCTGCGGCAAGTCCACGCTGATCAACATGATCGCCGGGCTGATCCCCATCGACAAAGGCGAAATCCTGTTTGACGGCAAATCGTTGAAAGACACCAAGATCGGCTACGTCTTCCAGAACTACCGAGAGGCCATGTTCCCGTGGATGCGCACCATCGACAACATCGCCTACCCGCTCAAGCTCGAAGGCAAATCCAAGGCCGAGGTCGACAGGCGCATGGCCGAGCTCGTGGCTTCCTTCGACGTGAAGTTCGACCTGAACCGCTACCCCTATGAACTGTCGGGCGGGCAGCAGCAGACGGCGTCCATCATGCGGGCGCTGGCGCCCAATCCCGAGGTGCTGTTTCTGGACGAACCGTTTTCGGCGCTGGATTTCGAGATGACGCTGTTCATCCGCGAAAAACTGCAAGAGGTCTTCATGCAGACCGGCACCACCATGCTGCTGGTGTCGCACGACCTGGAAGAAGCCGTGTACCTGGCTGACCAGGTGCTGCTGCTGACCAAGCGCCCCACGCGTGTAGCCGAAATTCTGCCTTATGGCGACGCGCGTCCGCGCACGGTCGAGACCCTTTCGGACGCCAGCTTCATCAGCACCAAAAAACTCAGCCTGGAAATCTTCCAGCGCGAAGTCAGGCGCTGAACGGCATGACGCCTGAACAGATAGAACTTTATGTCGATGCCGCCGCGGCGGCGCTGGACCTGCCGCTGAGACCGGAACACCGGCCCGGTGTGCTGCAGTACTTCGCTCTGGCCGCAGGTTTCGCAGCGCAACTGGACGCAGTTGCCTTGAGCGCCCATGACGACCCGGCGCCGGTGTTCATGCCCATTGAGCCGGCGCCTGCCGCCAGGACCGCCGAATGAGCCGCGCCGACCAGTGCCTGCGTGGGGACGCTACGGCCATGGCGCAAGCGGTGCGCTCCCGCGAGGTCAGCGCCAGCGAATTGGTAGAAGCCAGCCTGGCGCGCATCGCCGCTACCAACCCCAGCGTCAATTCGTTCACCGAGGTCACGGCGGCGCGGGCGCGGCAACGCGCGGCCTTGCTGGACCGGCAGCTACGGGACGGCGTGCCGGGCCTTGTAGCGCAGCCCTTGCTGGGCGTTCCGTTTGCCGTGAAGAACCTGTTCGACATCGAAGGCCTCGCCACCCTGGCGGGCTCGGCCATCGAGCGCGAGCGCGCGCCCGCCGCCGCCGACGCACTGCTGGTGCAGCGGCTCGAGGCCGCGGGCGCCGTGCTGGTGGGCGCGCTCAACATGGACGAATACGCCTACGGCTTTACCACCGAAAACAGCCATGTCGGCCCGGCCCGCAACCCGCACGACCTGACACGCATTGCCGGCGGCTCCTCCGGTGGTTCGGGCGCCGCGGTGGCCGCCGGCCAGGTGCCGCTGGCGCTAGGCTCGGACACCAACGGCTCCATCCGCGTGCCGGCTTCGCTGTGCGGCGTGTTCGGCCTCAAGCCCACCTTCGGCCGGTTGCCGCGCACCGGCAGCTATCCCTTTATTTCTGGCCTTGACCACCTGGGGCCGTTTGCACGTTCGGTGCGCGACCTGGCCTTGTCGTACGACTTCATGCAGGGACCCGAAGTGGCGGACCACCGCGACCCCGGTTGCGCGCAGCGTGCCGCCGAACCCGTGTTGTCCTCTTTGATGCAAGGTATGAACGGCCTGCGCGTAGGCGTGCTGGGCGGCTACTTTCAGGACCATGCGCAGCCCCAGGCCTGGGCTGCCGTGCAGCGTGTGGCCCAGGCGCTGGGCGCCCGCGAAACGCTGGAGCTGCCCATGGTGGAAGCCGGCCGCGCCGCCGCTTTCCTGATCACCAATGCCGAAGGCGGCGCCCTGCATCTGGACGACCTGCGTCGCCGGGCCGGCGACTTCGAGCCACTGTCGCGTGACCGTTTCCTGGCCGGCACTTTGCTGCCCGCTGTCTGGGTTGACCGTGCCCAGCGCGTGCGCCGCCTCTATGCGCAGGCTGTGGCCCGCCTGTTCGAACACTTCGACGTGCTGCTGGCAGCGGCCACCCCCTGCGCCGCTACGCCCATAGGGACGCAGTGGCTGGAACTGAACGGAAAGCGCCTGCCGCTGCGCCCCAGCATGGGCCTGCTGACCCAGCCTTTTTCCTGCATTGGCCTGCCGGTGTGTGCGGTGCCGGTGTGGCCTGAGCAGGGCCTGCCCATCGGCGTTCAAGTGATCACGGCCCCCTGGCGCGAAGACCGCGCGCTGCGCGTGGCGGCGGTGCTGGAGGCCGCCGCCATCGCCCAGGCGCCCCTGGCTTCGCTGACAATCGGGGAATCATGACCCACGCCATCAACCTGCCCGACGTTCATGCCGAAGTGGCGGGCGTGTTTGCCCGCTATGAAGCAGCGCTGGTGAGCAACAACGTGCAAGTGCTCGATGAGTTGTTCTGGAACAGCGAACACACGCTGCGCTACGGCGCCACCGAGAACCTCTACGGCTACGGCGCGATACGTGCGTTCCGCGCGGGCCGGCCTTCCCAGGGGCTGGCGCGCGCCTTGTCGAACACCGTGATCACGACCTACGGCCGCGATTTCGCCACGGCCAACACCGAGTTCGCGCGCGAAGGCAGCGGCAAGACCGGCCGCCAGAGCCAGACCTGGCTGCGCACGCCGGACGGCTGGCGCGTGGTGGCCGCCCACGTGAGCCTGCTGGCATGAGCCGTGCACCGTCGTCGCCTGTTACCGGCGCGGCCTTTCATTCGCGCGCCGACGAAGCCTACGCCGAACTCAAGCGCGACATCGCCGAATTCAAGCTGGTGCCGGGCGACCGCTTCACCGAAACCGAAATCAGCGAGCGCCTGGGCGTCTCGCGCACGCCGGTGCGCCAGGCGCTGTTTCGGTTGCAACAGGAAGGTTTCGTCGAGGTACTGTTTCGCAGCGGCTGGCGCGTGCTGCCTTTTGATTTCGACAAATTCGAGCAGCTCTACGACCTGCGCATGGTGCTGGAAACCACGGCCGTGCAGCGGCTGTGCGCCGGCAGCCAGGCGATTGACACGGCGCTGCTGGATGAGCTGGCGGCCATCTGGCTGGTGCCGGGGGCGCAGCGCAGCGCAGATCATGTGCAGGTGGCGCAGTGGGACGAAGCTTTTCACTGCGCGCTGGTGGCGGCCGCCGGCAATGCCGAGATGGCACGCGTGCACCGCGACGTGACCGACCGCATCCGCATCATTCGCCGGCTTGACTTCATCAAGCAGCCGCGCATTGACGCGACCTATGAAGAGCACGCCAAGATTCTCAGGGCAGTCCAGGCCAAGCGCGGCGACCAGGCGGCCATGCTGCTGCGCGCTCACATCGAGACCAGCCAGGCCGAGGTGCGCAAGATCACGCTGCACCAAGTGCACCTGGCGCGTCAGGCCGGGTCAGGAACGTCGCCTTGAAAAATGCCTGAATCCGGCCGCCGGACGCTGGCCTATCGCGCCCAGCGCAGCACCAGCGGGTCCAGTCGCCTGGCGGTGGCCAGCAGGCCCGCGCGCGTGTCCGGGTGCATCGCCGGAAAAGGATGGCGTGGCGCCTCGCAGGCGATCACGCCGCCTTCTTTCATCAAGGTTTTTGCGGCCAGCAGTCCCGCCTGGCGGTTTTCGTAATTGATCAGCGGCAGCCACTGCTGGTAAAGGGCATAAGCCTTGTCATGGTCGCCCGTGCGATGTGCTTCGATGATCGGGCGAATGCCGTCGGGGTAGCCGCCGCCGGTCATGGAGCCGGTCGCGCCGGCGTCCAGATCTGGCAGCAGCGTGATGGCCTCTTCGCCGTCCCAGGGCCCTTCCACCGCGTCGCCTCCCAAACGGATCAGTTCGCGGAGTTTGGATGCTGCACCGGCGGTTTCGATCTTGAAATAGGCGACGTGTTCGATCTCACGGGCCATGCGCGCGAGAAAGCAGGCCGAAAGCACTGTGCCGCTGGCGGGCGCATCCTGGATCATGATGGGAATGTTGACCGCATCCGACAGGCGCGCATAGAACTCGTAAATCTGCGGTTCGCTCACGCGAAAAGTGGCACCGTGATACGGCGGCATGACCATCAGCATGGCGGCGCCCATGTCCTGCGCGCGGCGGCTGCGTTCGGCGCAAACCTTGGTGCCGTAATGGGTGGTCGTCACGATCACGGGCACGCGGCCGGCCACATGTTCGAGGATGGTGCGGGTCAGGATTTCGCGTTCCTCGTCCGACAGCACGAACTGCTCGGAGAAGTTGGCCAGGATGGAGATGCCGTCGGAGCCCGCATCGATCATGAAGTCGATGCAGCACTTCTGGCTGTCAAGGTCCAGCTCGCCAGTTTCGGTGAATGTGGTGGGGGCAACGGGGAAGATGCCGCGGTAGCGCGGTCGGCGTGAGGAAGAGGTCATGGTGAAATGGGCTGTGAGGAAGAGAGGATGAAAAGGTGCTTCGCATGCCCAGGTCCATCCAGGGCTCCCGTGGAACCGGCTCCGCCGGGCCACAGGGGAGCGTCCCCCTGGGGGGAAGACGCGAAGCGGCGCAGGGGGGCTTCCATGTCATTCAGTGAGAGTGGCGGGGAACTTCGGAGCCGCGGCAACCGACCAGGAAATCGAAATCGCAGCCCTCGTCGGCTTGCAGCACGTGGTCGACATACAGGCGCTGGTAGCCGCCACGCATGCCCACAGGGGACGTTCCTTCGAGCGCCGCGAGGCGTTCAGCCAGTTCGGTGTCGCTGATGTCCAGGTGCAGGCGGCCGCCTTCGCAATCGAGTTCGATCCAGTCGCCGTCGCGTACGGCGGCCAGCGGCCCGCCGGCTGCGGCTTCGGGTGCCACATGCAGCACCACGGTGCCGTAGGCGGTGCCGCTCATGCGTGCGTCAGAGATACGCACCATGTCCTTGACACCCTGGCGCAGCAACTTGGGCGGCAGGCCCATATTGCCGACCTCGGCCATGCCGGGGTAGCCCTTGGGGCCGCAGTTTTTCATCACCATGACGCAGCTGGCGTCAATGTCGAGGTTCTCGTCAACGATGCGTTCTTTGTAGTGCTCGAGGTTCTCGAACACGACCGCTCGGCCGCGGTGCTTGAGCAGCTCGGGGGAGGCTGCGGAAGGTTTTAGCACCGCGCCGCGCGGCGCCAGGTTGCCGCGCAGGATGCAGATGCCGCCGTCGGCGATCAAGGGGTTGTCGAGCGGGCGGATCACCTCGTCGTTGTACTGCGGGGCCTCGCGCACGTTGTCCCATATCGACTGGCCGTTGACGGTGAGTGCGCCAGGGTGCGGCAGCAAGCCGTTTTCACCCAGGCGGCGCAACACGGCGGGCAGGCCGCCAGCGTAGTAAAACTCTTCCATCAGGAAGCGGCCGGAAGGCTGCAGGTCGACGAGAGTGGGCGTGTTCCGGCCAATACGCGTCCAGTCTTCCAGGTCCAGTTGCACGCCGATACGGCCCGCAATGGCCTTGAGGTGGATCACCGCGTTGGTTGACCCGCCAATGGCGGCGTTGACGCGGATCGCATTTTCGAAAGCTTCGCGCGTGAGGATTTTCGACAGCGTCAGGCCTTCGCGGGCCATCTCGACGGCTCGCGCGCCCGACATCTGCGCCAGCACGTAACGGCGCGCATCCACCGCGGGAATCGCCGCATTGTGCGGCAGGGAAGTGCCTAGCGCTTCGGCCATGCAGGCCATGGTGGAGGCCGTGCCCATGGTGTTACATGTGCCGGCCGAGCGCGACATGCCGCCCTCGGCCGCCAGGAACTGGTGAAGCTGGATTTCGCCCGCCTTCAGCGATTCGTGCAGTTGCCACACGGCCGTGCCTGAGCCGATGTTTTTGCCTTCAAGCTTGCCGTTGAGCATGGGCCCGCCGGTCACCACGATGGCCGGGATGTCGCAACTCGCCGCCCCCATCAGCAGCGCGGGGGTGGTTTTGTCGCAGCCGGTGAGCAGCACCACGGCATCGATGGGGTTGCCGCGAATCGCTTCTTCCACGTCCATGCTGGCGAGGTTGCGCGTGAGCATGGCCGTGGGCCGCAAGTTGGACTCGCCATTGGAGAACACCGGAAACTCGACCGGGAAACCACCGGCCTCGGAGATGCCGCGCTTCACGTGCTCGGCGATTTTCCGGAAGTGGGCGTTGCAGGGCGTGAGTTCCGACCAGGTGTTGCAGATGCCGATGATGGGCCGGCCGTCGAACTCATGGTCGGGAATGCCCTGGTTCTTCATCCAGCTGCGGTACATGAAGCCGTTTTTGTCGGCAGAGCCGAACCATGCGGTGGAGCGTAATTTTCGTTTGGAGTCTGTCATGGCGAGGGTCTGGTCAATGGGCCTGTTAACACTATGTTTGCAAGATGCGTTGCGAGTCAAAAAGGCCTTGAGCAAGGCGCAAAACGCAGGCGGGGTAAACCCCGTCAAGGCTTTGCAACGCCGCGCAAGGCCTTTTTGATCGCAACCCGGAGGGAATGGGGTGAAAACGGCGCCACTCCGCGTTGCGCTCCTCACCCAGACTCCCGGTCTGGGATTCGTCGCGCGCCTTGATTGGCGCCGTTTTCACC
>CALRQR020000023.1:0-48537 GCA_943370375.1 Synechococcus sp. UW140 | reverse complement strand
CTGCTGCTCGCCGGCCTGGTCGAAACCGTCTTGCCCGCCGCCACCTTGTGGCCCGTCGCCTTCGGCATGGGCATGGGCCTGACGCTGCTGCTGGCCTTTGGCCTGCCGCCGGTGCTTCAACTGGCGCAAGTGCCGCCGCTGCGCGTCATCCGCCGCGATGTCGGCAACCTCAAACCCGCCTCGCTCGCGGTGCTGGGCGTGGGCGTGGCCGGCTTTGCGGCTTTGCTTGTCGCCGCCAGCAGTGATTTGAAACTGGGCCTGATTGCCGTCGGCGGATTTGCCGGCGCCGTGCTGGTGTTTGCCGTGGCCAGTTACGCCGCCGTCAAGCTGCTGCGCGCCAGCGTCAACGAAGCCACGGCCCCGCGCTGGTTGGTGCTGGCCACACGCCAGCTGTCGGCACGCCCGGTGTACGCCGTGGTGCAGACCAGTGCATTGGCCGTCGGCCTTTTGGCGCTGATGCTGCTCGTGCTGCTGCGCACCGACCTCATCAGCAGCTGGCGCAAAGCCACGCCGCCCGACGCGCCCAACCGCTTTGTCATCAACGTGCAGCCCGAGCAGGGCGACGCCTTTCAGCAGGCACTGCGCGACGGCGGCGTGAAAAAGTTCGACTGGTACCCCATGATCCGCGGGCGCCTGGTGGCGGTGAACGGCAAGCCCGTGACCCCCGACGACTTTGAAGACGACCGCGCCAAGCGCCTCGTGGATCGCGAGTTCAATTTGTCCAACAGCGCCGACATGCCCGGCCACAACCAGGTCACCGGCGGGCAATGGACGCCCGGTGAAAAAGACGCCGTCAGTGTCGAAGACGGCCTGGCCAAAACCCTGGGCCTCAAGCTCGGCGACTCCCTGCGCTTTGACATCGGCGGCCAGCTCAGCGAAGCCAAAATCACCAGCCTGCGCAAGGTGGACTGGGGCTCGATGCGTGTCAATTTCTTTGTGATGTACACCGTGGCCAAGCTGCCCGCCGATGTGCCTCTCTCCTTCATCAGCGCCTTCCGCGCGCCCGATCCTGCGGTGGCTGCACCCGGCCAGCCGCGCCCGCAAAGCTTTGACAACACGCTGGTCAAGGCCTTTCCCAACATCACCAACGTCGACATGAGCAGCACCTTGGCGCAGGTGCAGCGCGTGCTCGACCAGGTCATCCGCGCCGTCGAGTTTTTGTTCGGCTTCACCTTGGCCGCAGGGCTGGTCGTGCTCTTCGCCGCCATCACCGCCACGCGTGAAGAACGCGCCCGCGAGTTCGCCATCATGCGCGCCGTCGGTGCGCGTGCGTCCTTGCTGCGGCAGGTGCAGCGTGCCGAGTTGGCCGGCGTTGGTTTGCTGGCTGGCTTCCTGGCATCCATCGTCGCGCTGGCCGTGGGCTGGGGACTGGCGCGGTTTGTGTTTGACTTCAACTGGACGGGGTCGTGGACGGTGCCGCTGTTTGGCAGCCTGGCCGGGGCGGTGCTGGCATTGGCGGCGGGGTGGTGGGGCTTGCGGTCGGTGTTGAATACGCCTGTGGTGGAGACTTTGCGCAAGGCGCAGTAGCGGCGGGGGCAGCCTAAAGCCCCTCTCAACCCAGCCCGATTCTCCTTATTCGATAATCCCTCAATGCAAATAGAAGAACGTCCTCCCGGAAACCCACCGTTCGAAACCCCCTTCGCATGGATAGGCGGCGAAGAGCGCGTCAAAGCCCTGGTCGAGCGCTTCTATGACCTGATGGACCTGGAACCTGGCTACAAGGCATTGCGCGCCGCCCACGGCAGCACGTTGGAGAACGCCCGCCAGCGCCTCTTCTGGTTTTTGTGCGGCTGGCTGGGCGGCCCGCAGTACTACACCGACCGCTTCGGCCATCCGCGCCTGCGCATGCGCCACATGCCGCAATCCACCGGCGGCGGCTCCATCGGCATTGCCGAGCGTGACCAGTGGCTGGCCTGCATGGACCAGGCCATGCGTGAGACCGGCGTCGACGAAGGGCTGCGCACCCGGCTCAATGCGTCGTTCTTCCAGACGGCCGACTGGATGCGCAACCGCGGCGAATAAGAAAACGGTGAGTGGAATTTATAAGTCAAATCGGCCTCTAGCCCAATAACCATATAGGCCAGTGGCTCCTGAATTGATAGCGTTCATGGCGCGCACGCCGGCTGCTGCCGCACGCCGCGCAGGTACTTCACGACGATGGTTTCATCACGGGAATAGTGTTCGCGGGAAACGGGTGTCAACTGGGCGAGCACACACAGCCACCCGTTGCCCACGCGAACATAGGTATCGGTGTAGCAGGTCATTCCATGTGTCTCGACGCCGCCGATCACGCGGACCCATTGGTTGGTTGCGCCCACGAGCGCGACATCCCCATACACGTTGATGCGCTGGTCCCGCATGTCCCAGTAGGTGATGACATCCGGGTCGAACCCGTGCGCCCAGTGCCTGAGGTACAGGGCACGATCAATGTGATTGCCGCTGCTGTAGACAGCCCTGAAGCCCGGATGAAGGAGGGCGTCATGGGACGCCACATCGTTGGTGACGAAGTTGTGGATGAAGCGCTTGTTGAGGGCGCCCAATACGTCGAGGTCCTGTAAATTTTTCTGCATGAGGTAGAGGGGAATGGCTCAGTCGGCCTGTGGGCCCACCATGTTCATGAGAAAGCCCGCGCCGGCGCGGCCGGCTTTGGCCGCCTGCATGAACAGTTCACGCGCCTTGGGCACGTTGCGCTGGACCTGCTTTCCAAAGACATCCTCGCCGTAAAAGAGCATGAAGCCGGCGCGCTCGGCGGCTTCGGCGTCGCCGGCTTCAGCCAGCTGGCGGTACAGGGTGAGCGAACGGCCGTACTGGCCGGCGTAGTACGCCTGGTGCGCCTGGGCGAGGGTCGTGGTGTCGGCTGCGAGGCTGCTGGTGTGAAGGGTCACGGCCAATGCCGCGAGGGTGAGGGCTTTCAGCATTCGATGTCCTGGTTGCTGGGATGGTTGAAAAAAAAGGGCGTCAGATAGCGAGAGAAAATTGCGCCGCATCGGCGCGCGCAGGTGCCGATGCGCCGGCAGATGCGCCCTCCAGCGCCGCGGCGATTGCCGGCAGCTCGCGTTCGCAGGCACGCCAGCCGGCATCAAAGAGGTAGGGCATGGCCGATGTGTCCCACAGCCCGACGTGCTGGTCCAGCTGCAGATCGATGCTGATGAGGCGTTGCCCCGAGGCGCGCGCCACGGCGATGCGCGCATCCATCAGGTTGTTGATCAGCGTCGTGCTGGTTTGCGCCACCATGCGTGAGAGCCTGTCGATGCGCCTGGGCATTGCGCCGGCAAAGCCCAGCGTGATTACCACGCGGGCATCGGCGGCGGCAGCCAGGGGCAGCGGGTCGGAGATGACGCCGTCCACCAGCCGCCGCCCGTCGATCTCCACGCTCGGGAAGATGATGGGAAGCGCCATGCTGGCGCGCACGGCGTGCGCCACGCGGCCGGTGGTCAGCACCACCGGCTTGCCATCGGCGGCGTTGGTGGCGGCCACACGCAGCGGCGTTTGCAGTGACTCAAGCCGCGCATCGCCGAATGCGGCTTCCACCCGTTCGGCGATCAGCGCGTCATCGCGCATCGCAAAGCCGGTGCCGAAGCCGGCAAGCTTTGGCGCAAGCACCTGCAGGTAGGAGCGCCAGCGGCGCTGCTGCGTCAGCTCCGGAGACCACAAGGCAGTCGCGGCGCGCAGGGCTTCGTCGCCTTCCATGCCCATCGCAATCTGCGCGCCGAACAGCGCGCCCGAGCTGCAGCCGGCCACCAGGTCCGGCCGGATGCCTTCACGGGCCAGCCGCCCGGCAATGCCGATGGCGGCGATGCTTCGAACGCCGCCGCTGCCCAGAACCAGCGCCAGCCGGTGCCCGCGGCACGCATCGGGCCGTGTGTTAACGGGCAGCATGGCCCTGTGCCTTGCCACTGACAAAGTCCACCACGTGCGTGATTACGGCCGCGTTGCGCACCACCAGCTGGTGGCCCAGGCCGCGTGTTCCGCGAAAGTGCGCGTTGGGCCCCGCCTCGGCCACGGCCAGGCCGTGCGCGACGGGAATCTCCTTGTCATCCTGGTCATGAATCACGAGCAGCTCAAGGCCGGCGTTGCGCGCCATGTCCACGACGGACATGCGGCTCCAGTCCAGCCGGCCCCCGTAGCGCTGCACCTGCATGTCGCGCACGCGCTGCATCACCGCCGGGGTCAGGCCGACCTGATCGGCAAATGCGTCCAGAAACCAGTTGAAGTGCTCAAAGGTGCTGATCAGGACCATCTTGCGGGTATCGACACCCCAGTCGCGCGCCGCATACAGCGCCATCGCGGCGCCGAACGAGTGCGCGACGATGGCGTGCAGTGACCCCGCATCGGCCGCCACGGCCGCTATCGAGCGTGCAAACTCCACGAGGTCGGTGGTCCTGCCCGACGACAGTCCATGCGCAGGCGCGTCAAAGGCGATCACGCGGTAGCCCGCATCCACCAGCGGCAACACCATGCGGCCCATGTGGGTGGCGTGGGAGCCCCAGCCGTGCACCAGCAGGATGGCCGGGCCGTAACCCCATTCATACACGGACAACTCATTGGCGCCGCAGGTCAGTTTGCGGTGAAGGGCCCGCTTGCGAAGCAGCACATGCCAGTCGCGCACCTCAGGGCGGGGCGGGCGCGCCAGCACGCCGAAGGCCAGGTGCGCCGCCACGGTGGGTGCGTACTTGCACAGGCCAGCAAACACTGCCCGCATGGCGCGCGTTCTCCGCGTCTGGGCAAAGCGGCCCACTTTTCGTGGCGCGGTCGATGGCGCCGCAAGCCCGTCGGGCGAGCCGGTTTCGGGGGCGAGTTCATAGTTCATTTCATGTCCTTTGGTGGGTTCGAGCGCAGACCGGGTGTAGGGGGTGTGGCGAATTTACCGGTGCAAACCCGAAAGGAACATGTGAAATTGGTAATGCCCGCTGCGGCAGGCGGCAGGCGGCAGGCGGCAGGCGGCAGGCGGCAGGCGCCAGGCGCCAGGCGCCAGGCGCGCCGGATGCGCTACAGGCCCTGTAACGCGGCCAGCAGGTGCGTGCTGGACACCGGCTTCGTCAGCAGCGCAAGCTGGTGCTGCTGGGCAGCGGCGCGCAAGGAGGCATTGGTCTCCCCGCTGATCAGCAGAACCTTCTTGCCAAGCTCGCGCATGGCCAGCGCGACGTCGAGCCCCGAGGCGTTGTGGGGCAGCCGCGCGTCGCAGATGGCGACCTCGCCGTAGTCGGCCTGGTTGTGCGCATCGGCCGCTGTCTCGACGTGCAGCACCTGCAGGCCCCAGGAGCGCAGCAACTGCGCCGTGGCGCTGGCCACGAGAGAGTCGTCTTCCACCAGCAGGACCTCGCGCATGGCCAGTTCGGGCAGCGCCGGCGTGGTCATGTCGGGTGATAGCGGCAGGAGCTCTCCGGGCGCCGACTCCAGGTAACGCAAACCCTCGTCAAGGAGCAGGAGCGGCTCCGGCGCGGCGGTCTTTTGCAGCCTCACACTCATGCAGCACCCGCGCCCCAGCGCCGAGCGGACCTCGATGTCCGCTTCCATCAGCAAGGTAAAGCGCCGGGCGATCGCCAGGCCCAGTCCCAGGCCTCGCCGGCGGTCGCGCGAATCGTTGCCTATCTGCACGAACTCTTCAAAAATCTTTTTCTGCGCGTCGGCGGCAATGCCGACGCCGGCATCGCGCACCTGCAGCAGCCATTGGCTGCCGCTGCTGCGCACGGCCACCACCACCGACGCGCCGGGCGGTGAAAACTTGATGGCGTTGTCCAGCAGGTTGGACAGCACACGCATCAGCATCAGGTCGTCGGCCATGGCATGGCAGCCGGGTTTGACCAGTGCGACGATGCGAACACCCGCCAGCTCGGCTGTGGCGCTGTGCTGCATGACCAGCTTGGTCACCAGGGGCGCAAGCTCGCAGGCCTGCATGTCGGCATGCACCACGCCCGAATCCATGCGCGTGAGGTCCAGCACCTGCGACAGCAGGTCGTCCAGCGCGCGCCATGACTGGTTGATGCCCTCGACCGCCCGCTGGGCCGCGATGTCCTGCGACTTGTGGCTGAGCCGGGACAGCGGGTCCAGGTAGAGGCCGATGGCGTGCACCGGCTGACGCAGGTCGTGGCTCACGGCAGCAAAGAAGCGCGATTTCGTCAGCCCCATGGCCGCCACCGCATCGGTGGCCGCCTCGGCGCGGCGGCGCTGCTCGTACTGAAAGCGTACGCTGGCGTCCTGCGCGCGCGACATGAACACCATGGTGACCGCCATCATCATGCCGCCGATGCCCATCAGCATGAGCAAGGTGTTGTCCTGCGCTCCCTCGATGACGAAGCGGATCGATGTGGGGAAGATGGCCAGGAACAGCGCAATGGCCGTGCGTGCCGGGTCACCCGTCAGCCGCACGGTGATCATCGTGCCGTTGCCCAGCAGATAGCTCATGAGCACGGCCTGGATCGGCAGGTTGCCGGGCACATACAGGAAGTAGCAGGAGCTGCCGACGAAGGCCATCAACACCCACATGTAGATGCGGTAGACGCGCTTGCGCTGCTCCCGCGGCCGCGCCCTGAATGACTGCCTCTGGACGTGCCAGTGGCGAACCGCGCTGATGGCGGCGATCACGCCAAACCAGGCCACCGCCTGCTGCCACGGCAACACCGTGGAAAACATCACCACGCACAGGATCTCGCAGCAGCGCAGCGCGACAAGAGAGGTGGTGTGCTGTGCGCTGTCTTCCGGGTCGGGCCGCTCGTCCTGCGCTTGCGTCATAGCCGGTCGGTGTCCAGCTGCGCGGCCTGGGTGCGGTTGGACACCTGCAGGGCCTTGAAGATCTCGCTCATGTAGTTCTTCACCGTGCCTTCGCTGATGCCGAGCGTGTTGGCGATTTGCTTGTTGCTCATGCCTTGTTGCACCAGGCGACGGATCTCCTCCATACGCGGTGTCAGCGTCACGTCGGGACGGCCAGGGCTGAAGAGGGACTGGACGTAGGGGAGTTTGATGCCCCGCAGCGCCGCTTCGATGGCCGCGCAGGTATGCGCCTGCGGCGCGCTCTTGGGGATGAACGCATGCACCGTGGGGATGGCTATCGTGCGCCTCACGACTTCAGGCGACGTGAGCGCCGAGATCACCACCAGCGGAAGTTGCGGCCGCAGCCGCGCCAGCTCGGCAAGCCGAAATCCTTTTTCCATGCCGGGCATGTTGAGGTCCACGAGCGCCAGCGTTGCACCGTCATGCTGTGCGGCCGCCCGCAGCAGCGAGTCGCCGTCGTGCGCGTCGACGATGTCGGCGCCCTGCATGATGTGGCCGACCAGCAAGCGGATTCCGTCGCGAACCAGAGCGTGGTCGTCGGCGACGATCACGCAGGGCCGCTGCGATGGGGAGTCGGCGGGCCGTGCCGTTGAAGATGCCGTGGACGGTGTGCTGGACATCTCGCCGTCCGCGATGTTGTCGTTGAGTTCGTACTGCATGGGATGTGTACCTGGTAGTGCGCACTGCGGGCGCTGGTGCATCGGTGCACCGGGCGTGGAGCTTAGTCGCGCCATGCAGTGCGCACAAGTTATTGTTCTAGATACAATCCGCCGCCCGCCCATCGCCGCCCTGGAGGAGGGGTGAGGATTCATGTAAAAAATACCTGAAACCGGATGCGCGGAATCAGGGCAATAAGCGCCTGAATAACTTCATTGGCCTTGCCGCAGCGTGAGCCGCCACGGCGAGCGCCGGCTCAGGCCGACGCCGCGCGGCGTACTTTTTCCAGCGCGCCCTTCAGGGTATCCAGCGGCACCGAGCAGATCATCAGGCGCAAGGCCTGGGGCACATGGCGGGTGGCCGCAAACGACTCTGCGGTGACCACCAGGACGCAGTCGTCCTTGAGCTGGGCCGCCACCTCATCGGCGCGCAGCCCCTGGGCCAGCGTGATCCAGACAATGTAGGACGACGGATGGGCGCTGATGTCCAGCCCCCGCAGCATGCGCCGCGCCAGTTGCTGGCGCTCTCGCGCATCACGGCGCTTGTCTTCTTCCAGCGCGTCGACCACACCGGTTTCAATCCAGCGGCAGGCCAGGGTGACCGTGAGTGTGGGCACGCACCAGGCCGTCAGGCGTATGGCGCGCTCCAGGTCCGGCACCAGCGCCGGCGGCGCGGCCATATAGCCGATGCGCAGTCCGGCGGCCACACTTTTTGAGAGACCGGTGACGTAGACCGTGCGCTCCGGCGCCAGCGTGAAGACCGGCACCGGCGCCGGCTCCACCAGGAAGGCATAGGTGCCGTCTTCGATGATGAGGAAGTCGTGGCGCCGCGCCAGTTCAACCAGGCGCTTGCGGTCTTTCAGCGGCATGACGGAACCCAGCGGGTTGTGCAGCGTCGGCATGACGTAGGCTGCGCGTACGCGGCGCCGTTTGCAAAGGCGCGCCAGCGCCTCCAGGTCCATGCAGCCGTCCACCGACGGCACGGGCAGCAGCTCCAGCAGGTACTCCTGTGCCAGGGCCATCATGCTGGAGAAGGTCAGCGCGTCGACGGCCAGCGTGTCGCCCGGTTTGAACAGCGCCATCACGCTGGCCGACAGGCCCTGCTGCGCGCCGCTCACGATCAGCACCTGCTCGGGTGGCACGCGGATGCCGCGGTTGCGCAGGTGCCTGGCCAGCGTGGCACGCTCATGCGGCCGGCCGCCGGGCGTGCCGTAGTGGAGCAGTGCGTCGATGTCGCCCGATGTAGCCAGGCTGCTCAGGCCCTCGCGCAACATGGGCGCCAGGCCCGGCAGCGAAGGGTAGCCATAGGTCAGGTCCACCACGGCCGAGCACGCGTCCTCGACCACCATGCCCGGCGAACGCGGCAGGCTCGCGTCACGCACAAACGTGCCGCGGCCCGTTTCTCCAACGACAAGGCCGCGCAGCTCCAGCTCGGCATACACGCGCGAGGCGGTGGCCAGTGCCAGGCCATGCGACTGCATCAGCGCGCGCACGGTAGGCAGTTGCGTGCCGGGCGTGAGCTTGCCGCACTGGATGTCAGTGGCAATGCCGTCGGCGATGGCGGTGTAGCGGGTGGTTGGCATGGCTGGATTTCTGTTCAGGACATTGATCTCTTTGTACCAGTCGCAGGGGCCTTTCGGCCCGGGGCATGACCAATTTCACATGGCCGAAAAGGGCGCCCGCAGCAATCATGAGCGTCTTTTCTTCGCAAGTAAACCATTCATGCCCCAACCTTGTCCTGTTTTCATCACCACGCCCCTGGCGACGCCCCGCCTTGCGGCCATGAGCGACCCCACACCGGCCCGCACCCCATGCGCCTGGCACGCAACGCAAGGTCAATAAAACGCAGATGTCCTCCAGATCAAGCGGCCTTCAAAGCGATCTTCTCTCACCCTCTTTTTACCGGGACGCAGGCACCAGGCGATACACGATGCCCGTCCCCATCACAACCCTTTCAAGAATGACCACGACATCCACACGCACCGGGCAATACGCAAAATGCATTGCAGCGTCCAGGCGCATCCGCTGGGACATCGACCGCGACGTGATCCGCGGCCGTGAGTTCGACTTTTCAAAACGCTTCCTGCCCGACGGGTTGTCGCGTATCAGCCGCCTCACCTTTCTGGCGCCGGCGGAGCAATTGCGCCTGAGCCAGGTGCAGGGCCGTACCTACGCCAACATGTTCGGCCTGGTCGAGCGTTTCATCGCCATCAAGATGCTGGAGGTCAGCCGCAACCACTGGTTCGGCGACCAGGTGGCGCTGGAGGCGCTGGTGCGTTTTACCGACGAGGAGCTCAAACACCAGGAGCTGTTTCGCCGCATCGAGCTCATGGCTGCTACCGGCATGCCAGGCGGCTACCAGTTCCAGCCTGCGGCCAATGACGTCGCGGCGCAGGTGCTGCAGGCCTCCACCTGGGCCGTGCTGGCGCTGACCTGCCATATCGAGTTGTTCACGCAGGTGCATTACCGCTACAGCATTGACCCGGACGAAGAAATTTCGGAGCTGTACAAGGACGTGTTTCTTTTCCACTGGAAAGAGGAGTCGCAGCACGCGCTGCTGGACGAGCTGGAGTGGGAGAACGAGAACGGCCGCATCTCGCATGCCGAGCGCAACAAGGCGGTGGATGACCTGATCGCGTTAATCCTCGCGATCGATGGAATCCTGCAACTGCAGTCGCGCGCCGATGCCGATTACTTCACCAATACCTGCGGCCGGACGCTGCCCGCGGAGCAGGCTGCCGAAGTGGTCGCCGGCTTGCTGGATGCGTACCGCTGGCAGTACATCGTCTCCGGCGTTCAGGACCCGCGCTTTGCCCGCATCCTGGCGCAGATGGTCACCACGGACCAGATGAAACGCATCGAGTCCGCCCTGCAACCCCTGAATGAGGTGAACCGCCCCGCAACGACGATTTTTTATTGATTCATTTTTTCTCATTCCTTTTTCATTCCTTTTTATCTTTTCTTTATTCAATGAAACCCGTACTCAAGCACATCTTTTTGCACAAACGCGACTACGCAAAGCTGGCCTTTTTTGACTTCCTGCGCGACGACAAACTCACCACGCGCGAGCGCCTGGCCTTCTTCCCGTGCATGGCGTCTTTCATCATGAGTTTTGGCGACCTGAACCGCCTGGTCCTGCGCATCGAGCCCACCGACGACCCGTGGCTCAAGATGATCAACGCCCACACCTATGAAGACGACCACCACTGGCCCTGGTACCTCGAAGACTTCACCAAGCTGGGCCATGACCATGCAAAGCAGGCGCCTGGCGACACCCTGCGTTTTCTGTACAGCGATGCCACCATCCAGAACCGCCTGCTGGCGCATCGGCTGGCGCACCTGATCTGGGGCGCCGAGCCCGTGGTCCGGCTGGCCATCATTGAGGCCATTGAAGAAACCGGCAACATCCTGTTTGCACTGACGTCGAAGATCGCGGTGCAGTACCAGAAAGAGACCGGCGTGGAGCTGCGCTACTGCGGTGAATTCCACTTCAACCTGGAGTCGGGCCACGCCATGAACAACGACCACGCCGAGCTGGCTGAGATCACCCTGAGCGCCTCTCAGCGGGAAGACGCCATCCGGCGCGTAGACCTGGTGTTTGAGTGGTTCTCGCTGTGGACGCATGAGCTGCTGGCATATGCCAAAAGCCAGGCCCCGGGCGCGGCCCGCAGTGCGCAACCCGAGCCCGAACTGACGGCCTGACGCCTTCGCGGCAGAAGCGGCCGGCACTCCTTCGGGAGCGGCCGCTGCCGTGGGAGTTGATAATCAAATTGGCCTCTAGCCCAATAAGCACCTGGGCTAGAAGCTCCTGAATTGATAGCGGCCGGTACGAGCCCGCGCCATCCTCAGCTTTGCGCCAACAATACCACCAGCGCCCCGGCGCCGCCCTCGGCGGGCCGGGCTTGCACAAAGGCCAGCACTTCCTGCTTCTGGATCAGCCAGCTTTGCACTTTGCCCTTGAGCACCGGCGTTTTGCCGGGTGACCCCAAGCCCTTGCCGTGCACCACACGCACGCAGCGCCAGCCGACTTTGTGCGCGTCCTTGATGAAGTGCGCCAGCGCCTCGCGCGCATCTTCGCGGCGCAAGCCGTGCAGGTCGAGCTGGCCCTGGATGCTCCAGCCGCCGCGGCGCAGCTTGCGCACCACGTCGGGCCCCATGCCCGGCCGCCTGAAGCTCAGCGCCTCGTCGGTGTCCAGCAGCGTCTCGACATCGAACTCGTCAGAGATCGCTTCACGCATCACCGCCAGCTCGTCGCGCTGCTGCTGCACCGGGATGGGCGCGGCTTGCGTGGCCGGCAATGAGGCCTTGTGGCCGGGCAGGTGTTTGGCGGGCAGCGCCTTGACGGGGCCGACGGCGCGCGAGAAAAGCTCTTTCTCGGCTTTGGCCTTGGCGGCTGCTGCCACGCGGGCGGCTTCTAGCTCTTTTTCCAGCCGGGCGCGGGCTTCAATGGCCTGCTTCACGGCCTTGAGGTCTTTGAGGTCCTTGAGTTTGGGCTTGCCGGCGGCCTTGGTGTTCATGAGGCCAATGATAGGGAAGTCCGCGTGGTGCCGGCTTTCTGGGGGGATACGCTCCGCCGGAGCCGCCGGTTTTCCTCGATTACAAGAAAAATCGGCCTCCAGCCCAATAATTGCATGGGCTGATAGCTATCAAAAATATAGCAAACGGCAAAACTGCAGCCCCTACAGCAACCCCAGCTCCGCCATCGACACCGCCAAATGGCGGGTCACCACAAAATGGTCCAGCACGCGCACATCGATCAGCGCGAGTGCCGCCTTGATGGTCTGCGTCAGCGCCTCGTCGGCGCGTGAGGGCTTGGCGCTGCCGCTGGGGTGGTTGTGGGCCAGCACCACGCTGGCGGCGTTCAGCGCCAGTGCGCGCACGACGACTTCACGCGGGTAGACGGACGTTTGCGTGAGGGTGCCGCGAAAGAGCTCCTCCAGCGCGATCAGGCGGTGCTGGCTGTCGAGAAACAGCACGGCAAAAATCTCGTGCGCTCGGCTGCCCAGTTGCAGCTGCAGATAGTCGCGCACGGCCTGGGGCGTGTCGAACAGGGTTGTTTCCTTCAGCTTTTCAGCCAGCGCGCGGCGGGCAAGCTCCAGCACGGCCACCAGCTGCGCCCGCTTGGCCGTGCCGCCCAGGCCTTTGATGCGCTTGAGGTCGTCGGCCGTGGTGTGCAGCAGCCCGGCCATGCCGCCGAAAGTGCCGAGCAGCTCCTGGCCCATCTGCAGTACGTTCTTGCCGGGCATGCCGGTGCGCAGCAGCAGGGCCAGCAGTTCGGCGTCGCTCAGGGCGGCGGGGCCGCGGGCCAGCAGCTTTTCACGCGGGCGGGCGTCTTCGGGGAGGTCTTTGAGGATCATGGGGCCGCAGGGTAGCGGGGCGGGGGCTACGGAAAGGCTACGGGGCGGGCGATGCGCTATATATAAGAGGGCCGGCCCGGCGCCAGGGGTTTAAAAGCCGGAAAACTCGGAAATGCCCGAAATACACCCGATTCGGCCCAGCCAGGCGGTACTTTCTACAATAGGGGCTCATTACCTGTTTACCAACAGGCCAGCCCTCCTCAGGCCGGCCCCGAAAGCCCTATGCCCACCGTGGAACTCTCCGCCACCCCGCTCATTGAGCAGGGCTCCTTCCTGACCCTGCACTACCGCATGGCCGGCCCCGCTGTGGCGGGAAAACCGGGCGCCGACATCATCAACACCTTTGACGGCAAGCCCGCCACGCTGAGCCTGGGCACGGGCGAGCTGTCACCGGCCATCGAGCAGCGCCTGCTGGGCCTGGCCGAAGGCACGCGCACCACGTTTGAGCTGCCCGCCGGTGAGGCCTTTGGCGAGCGCAACCCGGAGCTGGTGCAGTGGGTGGCGCGCAAACTGCTCAATGAGCTGGGCGACCCGGACGAGCAGTACAAGGTCGGCGATGTGGTGCAGTTCCCCACGCCCGATGGCATGGGCCAGTACGCGGGTGCGGTGCAGCAGATCAAAGAAGGCGGCGACGCGGTGCAGTTCGACTTCAACCATCCGTTGGCGGGCCAGCCTGTGGTGTTTGAAGTACAAGTAATAGGCGTTCTATGACCGAATCCAAACTGCTTCCCCAGGAAATCCTGCTGGCCGAGCCGAGAGGCTTCTGCGCCGGCGTAGACCGCGCGATTGAAATCGTCGAGCGGGCTCTCACGAAATTCGGCCGGCCGATTTACGTGCGCCACGAGATCGTGCACAACACCTACGTCGTCAATGACCTGAAAGAAAAAGGCGCGATCTTTATTGAAGAGCTCGACGACGTGCCCCCGGGCGCGACGCTGGTGTTCAGCGCCCACGGCGTGAGCCAGGCCATCCAGAAAGAAGCCGAGCGGCGCGGCTTCCAGATCTTTGACGCCACCTGCCCGCTGGTGACCAAGGTGCACGTTGAAGTCGCCAAGCTCAACAAAGAAGGCTACGAATTCATCATGATCGGCCACAAAGGCCACCCCGAAGTCGAAGGCACCATGGGCCAGCTCGACAGCGGCATCCACCTGGTGGAAGACGTGGAAGACGTCTGGCGCATCAGCCCCCGCCAGACCGAGCGCCTGGCGGTCGTCACGCAAACCACGCTGAGCGTGGACGACGCGGCCGAGATCAGCGCGGCGGTGAAGAAGCGCTTTCCGATGGTGCGCGAGCCCAAGCAGCAAGACATCTGCTACGCCACCCAAAACCGGCAAGACGCCGTCAAGGTATTGAGCCCGCAAGTCGACATCCTCATCGTGGTCGGCAGCCCGACCAGCTCCAACAGCAACCGCCTGCGGGAGCTGGCCGCCAAGCTGGGCACCGAGGCCTATATGGTTGACGACGCCAGCGAGCTGAAAGAAGAATGGTTTGAAGGCAAGAGCCGCGTGGGCCTGACGGCCGGCGCATCGGCGCCCGAGATCCTCGTCAAGCAGGTGATAGACCGCATCAAGGCGCTGGGCGCGGTGTCGGTGCGCAAGATGGAAGGCATCGAGGAAACCATCAAGTTCCCGCTGCCCAAGGGCCTGAAGCTGGACGCGCAAGGCCACATGCTGGAAGTGAGCGACAGCCAGCTGCACCAGCTCTGATCTGCGCTTTCGGTTTTCCTTTTTTCTCTTTTCGTTGTTCCGAACATGACCACTCGCTATCAAATTGAGAGCTGCTTGCGCACGTTCGACAAGGGCTACAGCCACTTTATTCATAAAACCCCGCTGTGGCAGCTGCCCGGCAAGGCGCTGGGCGTGAACTGTGCCGAGGTCTGGCTCAAGCTTGAGCACCTGCAAACCGGCGGCAGCTTCAAGGCGCGCGGCATGCTCAACCGCCTGCTCTCCAACCCCATCCCGGCCAGCGGCGTGATCGTGGCCTCGGGCGGCAACGCCGGCATTGCCACCGCCGCCGCCGCGCGTGAGCTGGGCGTGCGCTGCGAAGTGTTTGTGCCTGAAGTGTCGACCCCCGCCAAGCGCGCCAAGCTGGCCGCGCTGGGCGCTAACGTGGTGGTCACGGGTGCGGCCTATGCCGATGCATTGAAGGCCTGCCTGGCGCGCCAGCAGGAAACCGGCGCGCTGCTGACGCATGCCTACGACCAGCCCGAAGTGCTGGCAGGCGCCGGCACCATGGCCGCAGAGATCGAACAGCAGGGCGGCTTGCCCGATTCCGTGCTCGTCAGCGTGGGCGGCGGCGGCCTGATCGGCGGCGTGGCCAGCTGGTTTGAGCAGCGCAGCCGTGTGGTGGCGCTGGAGCCCGAGCTGGCGCCCACCTTGTACAAAGCCCGCGAAGCCGGCGAGCTGGTCGACGTGGCCGTTAGCGGCATCGCCGCCGATTCACTGGGCGCCAAACGCATCGGCAGCCTGGCCTGGGAGGCGACGCAGGCGCATGTGCGCGATGCGCTGCTGCTGACGGACGAATCCATACGCGCCGCGCAGCTGTGGCTGTGGAAAGAACTCAAACTGGCCGTAGAGCCCGCCGCGGCCCTACCGCTGGCCGCGCTGCAAAGCGGGCGCTACACACCGCGTGCGGATGAAAAGGTCTGCCTCATCATCTGCGGCGCCAACCTGGACCCGGCCAGCCTCAACTGAGCCGGTGAGCCTCACAAATACAATCAAGCCATGCTAGACATCAACCTGCTCCGCAAAGACCTGCCGTCGGCTATTCGCCGCCTGGAAACCCGCAAAACCCCGCAAGCCTTTCTGGACGTGGGCGCCTTCCAGTCCTTGGAGGCCGAACGCAAGGCCCTGCAGATCCGCACCGAAGAGCTGCAGAACCAGCGCAACACGCTCTCCAAACAAATCGGCCAGCTCAAATCCAAGGGCGAAGACGCCAGCGCCGTGATGGCGCAAGTGAGCGCCTCCAAAGCTGAGCTTGAATCGTCCGCCGCACGCCTGGAGCAGATCCAGGCCGACATGCAAGGCCTGCTGCTGGCCGTGCCCAACCTGCCGCACGAAAGCGTGCCGCAAGGCGCGGGCGAAGCCGGCAACGTGGAAGTGCGGAAGTGGAGCCCCGTCGAAGGCCTGGGCGGTGCGCCGGCCGCGCTCGCGTTTGAAGTCAAAGACCACGTCGACGTGGGCCAGCCCCTGGGCCTGGACTTTGAAATGGGCACCAAGCTGACCGGTGCGCGCTTCACCGTCATGAAGGGCCAGCTCGCGCGGCTGCACCGGGCGCTTGCGCAATTCATGCTCGACGTGCAGACGCAAGAGCACGGCTACACCGAGTGCTACACGCCTTACATCGTCAACGGCGACACCCTGCGCGGCACCGGCCAGCTGCCCAAGTTTGAAGAAGACCTCTTCGCCGTCAAAAAAGGCGGGCAAGAAGGCGCCGCCGAAGCCGAAAGCGTCGCGCTGTACCTAATCCCCACGTCGGAAGTCTCGTTAACCAACTTCGTGCGCGATGAAATCGTCGCCGAAGCTGATTTGCCGCTGCAACTCACCGCGCACACCCCGTGCTTCAGGTCAGAAGCCGGCAGCTACGGCCGCGACACCCGCGGCATGATCCGCCAGCACCAGTTCGACAAAGTCGAGATGGTGCAGATCACCCACCCCGACAAAAGCTACGAAGCGCTGGAAGCGATGACCGGCCACGCCGAAGCGATTTTGCAAAAGCTAGGCCTGCCCTACCGCGTCATGCTGCTGTGCACCGGCGACATGGGCTTCGGCGCCACCAAGACCTATGACCTGGAAGTCTGGCTGCCCGCGCAAAACACGTACCGCGAAATCAGCTCCGTCTCCAACTGCGAAGCCTTCCAGGCCCGCCGCCTGCAAGCCCGCTTCAAGAATGCCCAAGGCAAGAACGAGTTCGTCCACACCTTGAACGGCTCAGGCCTGGCCGTAGGCCGCACCCTGGTGGCCGTGCTGGAGAACTACCAGCGCGCCGACGGCTCCGTCGCTGTGCCGGAGGCACTGCAGCCCTATATGGGCGGTATCAAGGTGTTGGCCCCGGCAGGGAAGTAGGCCGTCCACAGCTGTTAGAATCCGTTTTCCACACTGGAGAGGTGGCAGAGTGGCCGAATGTACCTGACTCGAAATCAGGCGTACCGCAAGGTACCGTGGGTTCGAATCCCACCCTCTCCGCCAAGAACTGGTTTCATGTAGTCCAACATAGACCCCCAAAAGCCCCGTAAGCCCAGTGTTTACGGGGCTTTTTTGTTTCCAGTGGTCCGATGTGGGGTATTGCAAGCCGGATAAGTTTGGGGGTATGTTCGGGGGTATCGGCTCAAAACCTTGGGGGTATTTCCCAAAAAGGCCGTTTGGAGCCTTCCATGCCCCTGACCGACACCGCCATCAAAAAGGCCAAACCCGGCCCCAGCCCGGCCAAACTGAGCGACGGCAAGGGCATGTACCTGCTGGTGACAGAAAGCGGCTCAAAGCTGTGGCGCTGGAAGTACCGGGCGGACGGTAAGGAAAAGGTCATGGCCCTGGGTTCTTATCCGGATGTGTCGCTGGCACAGGCGCGGGAGGCGATGGGCGCGGCGCGCAAGCTGCTGGCGGGAGGCAACGACCCGATGGCGCAGCGCAAGGCCGAAAAGCTGGCAAAACAATCTGCAGCCGAAAACTCATTTCAGACCGTGGCCCTGCTGTGGTGGGATCAGTGGCGCAGCGCCAAAAGTCCCCGCCATGCCGATGACGTGCATAAGCGTTTGAAGGCCGATGTGTTCCCGGCCATCGGCAAAAGGCCGATTTCAGACATTCAAGCCCCTGAGCTTGTGGCAATGGTCAAGGCCATCGCGGCGCGCGGCGCTCTGGATATTGCCAAACGGGCGTTACAGACATCGGGGCAGGTATTTCGCTACGCCATCGCGCATGGGCTGGCGCAGCGCAACCCGGCGACCGACATCAAACCTGCAGACATACTTGCATCGCGTAAGGCAGGTAACTACGCACGGCTGGACGCGAAGGAGTTGCCCGAACTGCTACGCCACATCGAAGCCTATCAAGGGGCACCGGTCACGCGGCTGGCGATGAAACTGATGGCGCTGACGTTTGTGCGTACCTCTGAGCTGATCGGCGCGCGCTGGGCAGAGTTTGACCTGGAGGCTGGGCGCTGGGATATTCCACCAGAACGCATGAAGATGAAAACCCCCCACATCGTGCCTTTGTCATCGCAGGCGGTAACGGTTTTGCGAACGCTGCAACTGGTTTCAGGGCATGGGGCTCTGGTGTTCCCCGGTGAGCGCGACCATGAAAAACCCATGAGCAACAACACCATCTTGAAGGCGCTGGAGCGCATGGGCTACAAGGGTAGGATGACGGGGCACGGCTTCAGGGGCATCGCGTCAACCGTCATGCATGAAATGGGTTTTAACCATGCCCATATCGAACTGCAATTGGCGCATCAAGAGCGTGACCAAGTGAGCGCGGCCTATAACCATGCGACTTATCTCAAGGAGCGCGCAAAGATGATGCAGCATTGGGGTGCCTATCTGGAGAATTGCACCACTGGCAAGGTGCTGACATTCAAGCGCAAGGCTGCTTGATCTAACCTTTTTGCCAGTCCTAGGCTTATCCCCGAAAACCCGTTTCCCTGACGGGCTGGATTGGCTCCTTCTCAGGGGCGCGGGGGGGGCGTTATGGCTCTTAACATGCCAACCTATTCAGCATTGGTTTTTGACCACTACGAAAAAATTACGGATGGCATAGAGCCTCCGGGCTCGATGAGCATTTATCTTGAGATGTATCGCGATACTTTTTTGGGAAGGCTGGTGGACTCAGGTTTTACATCTCCTGAGACATTCGAGAAGATTTATAGGCAAATGTGTGAGTTCAACAACGTGGGTGATTTCCTTGACGTTGAACTTGATTTGCCAATGCTCGCTGCGTTCGGCTTAGTGCTGCTGCATCGAATGGCTCAGACAGGATGGGGTGCAAACGATCATGAAGAGTGTTTTTACTTACATGAGCAAGTATTTGAGTGTTTCGAGTACGTTCGCGATGGGGATAAAAAATCTTATGCTGCGAGAATTTCCGCCGAAAAAAGACACTCAAAAAGTCGTGCGGCAAAGAATTTCATTGCTGACGAGTGGACAAAAAACCAGGTCGAGTACAGCAATAACAAATCGGAATTCGCGAGGCACTATGTTCGTCGGGTAAAGCACGAATTTGATGTTGACGTAACTGAAAAAACAATTCGAGAAGTTTGGTTGTCGAAATGAAAAATTCGGCATTTCGTCACATTCAATTGCACGGCCAATTTGCTGGCGATTTGTTAACGCCGGAAGCATTGAAATTTTCGTCGCAAGCGACTCAGCCAAATGTGGCCGAAATCTTTGACGACGTGGCCAATTTGGCCGAATGTGCCTTGAGCATTTTTCGCGGAATCTATCCCGCGGAGTCGCCGTTCTTTGTTTGGGGGGAGACGATGCCACTGCCTTGGATAGATTCATATTGGACTGAAAGATTTGACCGATTCATCCCGGCTTCAATTGAAGCTGAGGTGTTGATCGTTCTGGATGAACTCAAGGCAGCCTCCCCTAGAACTGGTCCAGCCGTCTTCCCCGCAAATACATATTTATCTGAATACTTATCAACTGATCTTCGATTAAAAATTCAAGGGCTGGTTGTTGAAGCATTACTGTCAATCGATGAATTTTTGGAGTTAGTCATCAATGGCCAACACTTGGAGGCTATGCCTTGGCTTTCCGCCGCCTTTAAATTTCAAATAGAAATCGTGCACTACGCATGGCCTGCAGTTGATCGTTCTCAAAAAGCAAGGTCGGCAGCGAACGCGCGGCACGGTAAGTTTGGACAAGCAAGGCGTTTTGTGATGGAGGAATGGCTACAGCATAAGCTGGCGTATAACGGCAATAAGTCCGCATTTGCGCGTGATTACGTGCGACGTCTAAAGCATGAATTCGATGTGGGCGTGACAGAAAAAACTATTCGCGAAGTGTGGCTGATTCGTACCCCGCCTGGAGATTTACAAGCCTACCAGTCAGAAGGTGGATAACGGAAAATTCCTGCGGCAAACCTATTTCTATCACGCTTAAGCGCGAAAACCTTGACGGCCTGAGCTGAGATCATTAATCAGGGTCTTAGGGGACGCAATGGATTGCTTTGATAAATTCGACCCGCTCACTGGTGAGTTCCCAAGCTCTCCATTTGAGCAACTTTGGACGATCGTCTCAGAGGCAAGAATTCTTCTCGCGGGTAAGTCGGTGGACGACATTCGGGTTATCGAGCGCGACCTAGATATCATAATTTTCGACACGAAATGGGAGTTAGCGAGCATCTGCTTGGACGACCACGTCACGGAGGTGTTAGAGAAAAAATCGTGGGAACTGCAATACCTGCCAGAGGGCGTTTCACCGACGGAGCAGACTGTTCGGCGTCTGTTGGATAACTGGCCGGCGGGAGAGCATGAACCGGACTATCTCAAAGAGGATGATTTCTCAGACGTAGAGGCGCTGAGGACGGTCACTTCGACGGGTGGGTTAGGTACTCTTGATTCTGAGCACTCCTATCCCGTTCAGTGTGCTGCCGTGCTGGCATTGATGGCGGCTGCGGAATGTATCGCCACCATGGCCTGCCCGGAAGAGGATTTGGGCTTCCATGAAGACGGCCCGATCGCTGCCCGCTTGGCGTGCGCAGCCAACGACGCGATTAGGGCTGCGCTGGCCTTGGGCTACGCCAACGAGCTAGCGGCGATAGCAGAGAGCGAGGCAGCTGCTGCCGCAGATGTCGAGGAGACTATCGCTGAAAGCCAGCGGCGATTTAGTGAAGAGCGCGCGAGGAAAGCTGCTAAGGCTCGACATGAGCACCTCAAACCCACTATTCAATTCATTCGGACCGAATGGGAAGAGCATCGCCAAGCCTACAACTTGAACAAAACCGACTTCGCCCGGACGTACGTCGAGCTGGTTCGTGACAAGTACCGTGATAGGCGCGGGGACCCTTTGAAGGTGACGATTAAAACCATTACCGACGTTTGGTTGGCCCCGTCTGCTAGCAAACAGGCCGGTGAGCCAGCAGACGGGTAATGACTTTTACAGCCTAGACCAAGATCATCTACTCCATGCCAGTCACGATTGCACTGGACACAGTTGGAGTTAATCAATGGTCAGCAAAACCCCGGTTCAAGGCACCGACCAAAAGCCCCACTACGCACGCGCCAAGGCGGCTTGCGCTCACTTCCAGATAGCCCGCTCAACCCTGTGGCAGTGGACTAAATCCCGCCACGGTTTCCCGCAGCCTTTGAAGGCTGGGGAGAAAGTGACCCTGTTCGATATCAACGCCATAGACGCTTTTCTCAAAGCGCAGGCGGCGAAGTAAGGGGGCAAGCCATGGAAAAAAATAAGGCCACCTCCCCCGAAAAGAAAGCGGCCCTAGAAGCTATCAGGGCAGAGTTTAAGGGCACCAGTGCCGATACGCAATGCGCGCGGCTTCTGGAGGCTCTGGCGCGGTTCCCCATAACCACGTTCGAGGCCATGCGCTACCTGGACGTTTACCACTGCCCCGCGCGCATACTGCAGCTGCGCAAGGCTGGGCACCGAATCCTGACGCACAGGCAAACCGTAGTGACAGAGGCCGGGGTGAGGCATTGCGTTGGTCTGTACATACGGGAGGGCATGGAATGAACACGCCTGACGCCGTACACAACGACCTCGACTTACCGACCGGGCAGCGTGAGCGCAAAGCCTATGCAACGCTGGCGGCCCAATTTGCCCTGGTCGGAATTGAGCTGATAAAGGGCGACCCGGAGGTAATCGGCCAGACGCCTTACTACGCAACCCGCTACGGGCTGTGGAAGCCCCTGGAAAGCCTGGACGCGGCGCGCGACTATCTGGCCAAACGCACAAAGGCAGGCCGTGGGCAAGAGTTACAAGCGCAGTAAGGACAAGCGGGACGGGGATCGCTACGTGGCTTTACCGCATGTGGTGATCGACAGCCCCAGCTATCGCGCCTTGGGGTACGCTGCGCGCGCCTTGCTGCTTGATATTGCCCGCCAGTACACCGGCAGCAATAACGGGCGGCTGGTGGCTTGCGCGAAGTACCTCAAGCCGATGGGCTGGCGAAGTCACGACACGGTTTCGCGCGCGCTGACCGAAGTCAAGGAGGCGGGGCTGCTGATTGAAACCCGCATGGGTATGCGGCCTAACCGTGCAGCCTGGTTTGCACTGGGCTGGTATGCCCTGGACGTGACGGACGGCATAGACCTTGATCCAAAAACCTATCGCACAGGTCAGTACAGACTTGCGGCGCTTAACCCGAAAGCCGGGGTAGAGAGGGTATGAACAGCCCCGATTTCTGGCGATGGTGTGAAGGGCTTTGCCCCGGTCATCGGGGCTATCCGGCCACTTTCAGGCAATGCGATAACCCGATAGGCGGGGAGTATCTAGAAATACCATCTATTGCAGTCATTCATAGCTACAGATACAGGCATGGGAAAAAAGGGCGGGAGGGTGCGCGCCTGTGACCTGCATCAGTGGATGGCGGGTTCTTTTGATTGAAGACCCGAGTTAGGCAATTGATTTCGTTTTCTGTGGAGTTCAGAATGTACCTACCAAAAAGGAGGAGCTTATGAAACACGCTGCTTTGATTGCAACTTACGTCGCGTTTGTATTCTTGCTTTCCGGGTGCGGGGAGAAATCTCGCACTGGTCCCGAGGGGCCGGCGGTTCAATCGCCTCCATCGGCTGCTGAACTATCTGAAAAGCTGGCTGCTCTGGAAAGAAAAGTCCTAAAGCTGCAAAGTGATCAGTTCATGGCCAGCCTGGAGGGGCCACAAGAGAGCGTTTGGTTTGATCCGCAGGACGACAAAAAATATCAAGCGGTCCGTGGACCTGCCGGACCTATTCTCGTCATCCTGGAAAAAGTAGAGCCATACCTCGACGGATTTACGGTTCACGTCAGACTGGGGAATCCTACGTCTGCAGGCTATTCGGGTTTCACGGCCGACGTTAAATGGGGGCGTAAGTTCGTCCTTGGCAAGGACGATGACTACTACAAGCTCGCTGAAAAAAAGATCGAAGCCAAAGATTATTTGGCCCCCGGCTCATGGACCACAGTCAAATTTAATGTCGCACCGGCCACTCCTGAGCAAATGCGGCGAATTGGCTTCGCGCCCGTTTTCAACTCGATTAGCTTGCGTGGAGGCTAATCCCAATGGGACGGGGTGGATCGCGCTGGGGCGCAGGCAGGCCAAGCTACAAGATTCAAGCAGAGCACTCACTTCGCGTTGACATCGGCTTGTGGCATCGTGGCGGCTATCTGCACGCAGGGCGCTCATTCACCTGGAGCTGGCACCGTGGAGATGAACCTACGGGCAACATTGGGGTGCTGGTGCATGGGGCTGACTCGCTGGCCCTGCAATACATGGTCGGCAGTGAGGGCCAGCGGCGCGACGGAAGCCAAACTATCTGGCTGGCCTACACCGCGTGCAATTACGGCAAGTCGCGGCCCTGGTTTGTTTGCCCGATATGTCAGCGGCGCGCGGGTGTGCTGTACATGCGCGCTGCGCGCTTCGCCTGCAGGAATTGCCAGCGTGTGAGCTATGCCAGTCAGTCGGGTGACGTTATGGACCGGATGTGGCGCAAGCAATCGAAAATTGAGGCGCGATTGGGCGCGCACTGGCAGCGGCCCAAGGGCATGCGGCATAAAACCTATGATCGGCTGATGAGGGTACTGCTGGCCTGTGAAGATCGGCGCGAGCAGGCTTTTGCTGAATTCGCGGCACGCCTTCTATCGCTGTAGTACGACCGGACCTCGATGGCGCCATGTGAGCACACAACCCATCGTTTGACCGCTGTTATGGGCGCGGCTGTAGAGTTGGCGCCGATTTCTGCTGAGTCGTTGAGTAGACTCAGACATTCACAGGAGCGCTCCATGCCCAAAATTTTGCTCAAGATAGTGGTGAATGTTGCGCTCTGCGCCAGCACGGTGGCGGTTTTTGCTCAGACTCTCACAAGCGCAAAATTTGCGGACACTACCGTTAACCTGGTGATACCGAAGGGCCACTGCGTTATTCCACGGGATGACGAGCTAGGCGCGCTGCACTACAAGCTTCAGGAAGACGGCAATCAAGGTCAAAACAAGGTGGCGATCCTGTTTACCGACTGCCGGGAATGGGCGCAGCGCAGGAAAAACCCGTCATTGCTGCTGCAGCACCACGGCAACTATCTCTTTCAGCTAACCCAAGGTCAGGAGCGCCTGCTCTCGGCCACCGTCACCAGAGCAGATCTCGTGAAGAAATACGTGGACTACGAACTTAAATCCATGGGATCAGGCCACTCGGAAATATCAGAGCACATCAGACAGAAGCTTGCAAACTCCAGTGTTGTGTCCGGGACGTTACAGGGCAACCTCAACCTCGGCCTTATAGATACGGACGAGCGCGGAGCCTACATGGGCGCGGGTGGCACTTTCGCCTATGAAGGAAAGCCTGTTCGATTTGTGGGGGTCGTCGGCGCCACCACCACGCGCTCAGTGCCGATAACCGTCAATTTGTACGGCCCGCCGGGCAAAGGGAATCCGTTCCGGGAGCTGCTTGCTCAGCAGAAGGAAACGGTCCGCCAGCTCATTGCCGCTAACGAGTAAGCTCAGTTTGCAAGTTTCGCAGCCGTGGCAGTGAGTGCTGAGTGAATGGGGGTACTTTTGGGGGTACTTCTATTGTGAAAGCTAGCAAAACCTAACAACCATGCGGCTTGGCAGCGATGATGGGAACGACACCCTCCCGCCAACATGCATCCAGACAAGTCCCGACGAATCTGAGAAATGCCTTGAAAGCCCCGCTTGCCGGGGCTTTTTCGTTTGGATTTCTAGGGGTATCCAGGCAGCGTGGCCGATCAGTCTCTGTATCTGTCTTTGCCCATCATCACGTCGATCTCATAGTCGCCACGGACGTGATCCTTGTACCAAGCCCAGCATGTCCGCGCGACAGACCCAATAAAGACGACTAGCGCCACAAGGTAGCCCCAGGCCGGAATCATTTCCGGGCATGCGACGGTAGCCGGCACCATTGAACACCGCACCGTATCAAGACGATTGATGAAGAGTGCCGCCCCTCCGACCGCTAGACCTGGCGTTAGGCCCACAAGTGATCTGAAGTAATTCGGTTTTCGGCGTCGTGGCATAGATGCACCTAGTTTTTTGGCTGGGTAGCGACATTGCTTGACGGAGTCTGAAAAGCAGCCTTAACAGCACGAGTGTTAAGCCACCAGAGCATGAAGACTCCAAATGGAAACTCAAGGAGGATCAAGATCTGGGCGGGTAGGCCGAGATCGTTTATGAACAT
This sequence comes from Synechococcus sp. UW140, assembly GCA_943370375.1. GTDB lineage: Bacteria > Pseudomonadota > Gammaproteobacteria > Burkholderiales > Burkholderiaceae_C > Polaromonas. The sequence continues at coordinate 23,415 of CALRQR020000023.1, read as the reverse complement.
TAAGTTCACTATCGAAACAACGGCGCCAATCATCACCAAGACTCGTGCCCAGTTCTTTTGGTTCCAATAGAACCAAAGAATTGGGTAACCCGCGACGATCCAAAAACCGTAGAAGGCAGCTTGGCATAGTGCGTTGGGTGAGGCCCAATCGACCAAGACAATGCCAGCAAGATTCATCACGCACATGATGACTGTTGTGGCGGTTAGTCCTTTGATGCGCATGCAACTCCCCCTTTGTTTTTGGAGAAGCAATTTGACCATACGACAAGCGCACCGATTGAACCGTGAATAGTGAACGCGACGGACTGGTCTGTATCCCGCTCTAGTGCTAACCCTTCCTCTAATGAGGGGAGGCGTCGGTCAAGTCTACATGTCACTATGCGTAACAACGCTGGAGACACGATGCAACTGTTCTGCGCACCCACGCTGTTACTGGCATGCGGGATTGCCGCCGCTCACCCCGGCGGCACGGATGCGCAGGGTTGTCATACGAACCGTAAGACTGGCGACTATCACTGCCACGGCGGCAAGAAAACGGCAGCGGTTGCACCGATCACTCCAACGGCTCCGGCCGCGGCTTCCGTGGCCCCAGCGAAGGGCGGCGGGCCTACCTGCTATATCGGGCCGCGTGGTGGGACGTACACGATTACCAAGAGCGGCCGGAAGAACTACGCCGGCTGCTAGAGACCATGAATCTTGCAGCATTTCTCACTTGCCTTCCGTGGCGCTCAAAGAACGACTCACTATCGCCGTACTTACGCGACTCCAATCGACTTGGCGATGTCATTGCGGCCATTCAAGTAATGGCGACGTACAAGTTCTACAAGCTTCCATTTGCCGAATGGGCTGATCGTATGGCCGCCGACAAGAAGCAGGCGGACAAATGGAAAAGAATATTTCTCGAACATCCGGAGTTTTTCAGGCTTGATTTCTCTAGAGAAAAAGCCTCACTGGTCTGGCGCCGTCAATTCCCCAAACGATACGACGTTGATGATGCAAGGGTCCTTTCCAATGCTGAATACAACGCACTGACGGGCGAGCAACAACTTCGCGTGTCCCGTGTTCCGCTCTCCTCTTCGGATATCAAGGCACTGATCGATACTGCAGTGAATTTGCATTCACGGGCACTCGAATACCAAAAAGACAGGAGGTGGTGGGTGGCGCTTGCCAGTGCCGCGGGTGGTCTCATTGGGGCGGTTCTCGGAGCCGTTTTGAAGTGATGGTGAAGAACAGTAAGTATCTCGCTTGGCGTTAAAAACTTTTGAATAGCCGCATACGCGGTCGGCCGTACCTGGAGGAAAAAATGGTTAATGAAAACGCAGGGGCGAAGGGAGCTATTTTCTATCGCGCCATGGTGATCGGTCTGCTGTTGGTCGCAGTAGCATTTGCCTATGAGGCTAAGGAGAACGCCGAAATGGCCAGGGTAAACGCTGCACGGGCATTAGAGAGTGCGGATTCGGCGCGTAGCGCAATAGACGATATTGAGCCCTGTTCGCGACGCTAGCGAAATGTTGTCTCATATCGCATAGAGCGTCACACCGCACCCACGCGGCCCGTGGGCTTTACTGAGGAGCCCAACATGGCACAGAGCGTACAAATCAGTTGCATCAATAAAACAGACCGACAGAGTGCACATGAGCGCATTCAATACGTGGGAGGACTCAATTCGAATGGAACTCGATGGAAGTTGTCCTTGGCTGAGGCCATTGCCGGGACTGAGCGAGGCGAGTGGAGTTTCTATGTCAGCGCGGACGGAGACTCTGTAGGGGTAATAGTCGCAATAAGTGCGGCGGGAAATAAATACCTCAAGACAGAAAACGACGGTGATCAACCGAACAATCTCTTGAGTCTTCCAGAGTGTCCCTAGCGAAAAACAAGGATTGAAAATGTCTCACTTGGTTTTCTGCACTTTCGATTTGAAGAACGCAAGTAGCACCGACTATGAAAATGCGTACGCCGATTTAGCAGAAATTGGTCTCTTAAAAGTCGCCAAGTCAGATGGCGGAGGGGCGACTGTTATTCCGACGACTGCAGGGATGGGCTTTTTTGACGGCGTTGATGCACCGACGGTACGGTCGGACATCAGAACGATGGTGAAGAAAGCATTTATAGCGCGTGGTTTTAGTTCAGAGATACTTGTAATCGTCGGCGGAAAATGGGCGTGGGGGTCGGCTACCACTTGATTGCCTTGCACAGCGAGAATCAAATTAGTCGATTAAGACAAGGCGCGAACGAGCGCGGCTCCATCTTCAGGGGTACGTGCCTTCATGAGTTCAATCCCACGAGATTTTGATAACTGATCTAGTCGATCCAGCATCTGATGAGCAAACTTTGTGGCTTGAGGCGTAGGCTTGTGAAGCAATACGTCCTCGTTGATAAGCAAGACAGGAGATATCGAGTTGCCATCCATCTCGGTACGCAGAACGTCTATCTCAAATAATTTGCTTTGAGATTCCCGCAAAGCGTTTGCTGCTTGACGTTCCGTCGCCGGCAACGAAGTCACTTGCACAACCCATTTGCCGACGGCGTAGTCAACCGTGAAGTCTGGAAGTAAAGCGCTCGGTTTGATCTTCTTATCGAATCTGGCTTTGATATCCGAGTCATCACCGGCTACATATCTCTTCAACGTCTTGATGAACTCAGCTGTTTTTACAGTGGACCGTGGAGTTGCAGCTGCAGCTTCCTCATCAATGACAATATCTGGATTGCCAAAGGCGCTGACGCTGCGAACTGCTCGGGTGAGTTATGGCAATCGGACAAGGCGGCTTTGGGCGGCGAGGAAGACTAGCCGGGCGCGAGCGGGGTTGACGGCGTGTGTGCTGGACGTGGCCCAAAGCATGCTTGCGCTGCTGATAGCGCTGCAAGCCGCCATCGCACTACTGGTTTTCCGGGCTGACTTTTTGGCCGGACCCGTGTTTAATCATGGTCAAATAGTGATCTAGCCCAATAGGGGCGTGGGCGAGTAGCTATGGATTCGATAGCAAACATACAACAGGAGGAGAGTGAATGAGAAGCGCCGGTATGGATGTCTGCCGAAACACGCCAAGCCCCACTGCTCCTGATTTGCGAATTCCATGCCCTATCCTGTGACATCAGACTCTGAAAACGTGGCGCTTTTGCGCCGGGACGCGCTCTTTGCCGACCTCTCCGGCAGCCAGGTGGCGCGGCTGCTGGGCAGCGTGCACACGGTGGAGTTTGCCGCCGGCGACGCGCTGTATCTCAAAGACACGCCGGCCAAATTTCTTTACCTGGTCGAATCGGGCGAGCTGCGGCTCACCACGCCGAGCGGGCGGGACGTGGCGCTCACCAGCTTGCGCTGCGGCGAAGAAGCCGCCAGCGACACCGCGAATTACCTGTGCAGTGTCACGGCCACCACGCCGGTCAGGGCGCTGCAGATTCCGCGTGACGCACTGGCCGAGCTGGCCGCCAAGACGCCTTCGCTGCGCAGCAAGGCTTTGCTGGCGCTGATGGGTTATGTGAGCGGGGAAACTTTCCTCAAACCCGCCGATGCAGGGAAAGACAAGAAGAAAGCCGCCAAGCCCATCTCTACGCGCGAGGTGGTGGGCTGGCTGGGCGTGGTGCTGGTGCCGCCGGCGATCTATTTCCTGTCGAGCATGAACGGGCTGGTGGTGGAGGCGGCGGTGTTCCTGGCCATCTTGTCGGCGACGGTGCTGATGTGGCTGTTCAACCTGGCCGATGAGTTTGTGCCGCCGCTGGTGGCGATCACTGCGGTGCTGATCGTGGGGCTGGTGCCTTCCGAGATTGCGCTGGCCGGGTTTTCGTCGCGCACGCTCACCACGCTGGTGGGGGTGTATGCGCTGGCGGCGGTGATTTCGGCATCGGGCCTGAGTTATCGCTTCATGCTGTGGCTGCTGATACGCCTGCCCGATACGCCGTTCTGGCACCAGGCGGCGCTGCTGCTGTCGGGCTACATCCTGTCGCCCATCATGCCGTCGGGCAATGCGCGCCTGTCGCTGGTGCTGCCGTTTTACCGCGACATGATTGACGGCCTGAACCTCCCGGCGCAAAGCAAATCGGCGACGGCGCTGATGGCCGCCACGTTCTCGGGCGCCATGCTGTTTTCACCGATGCTGCTGACCAGCAAGTCGTCCAACCTGACGGCGTTCAGCATGCTGCCTGAGCAGTTGCAGGACCAGTTCCAGGGCTTGTTCTGGTTTGTTGCCGCGGGTGTTGCCGCGCTGACCGTGACGGCGGCGCATCTGTTGGTGGTGCGTCTGTGTTTTGGGCGCAGCGTGCAGGCGGCCTTGCCCAAGGCCCGGCTGGAGAAACAACTGGCGCTGCTGGGGCCTGTCACCAAGCCTGAGAAAGCCGCGTTGACGGGCTTCCTGTTTTTTCTGATCGGCGCGGGCACCGCGGGCTGGCACCAGATTTCGCCCGCATGGCTGGCGGCGTTTTTGCTGGTGGGGCTGCTGGTGATGGGTTTGCTGAGCAAGAAAGACTTTCAGCAAAAAATCGACTGGCCGATGATTTTCTTTTTGCTCAGCCTGGATGGCCTGAGCCGCGCCATCACCTACCTGGGGCTGGACACGGCACTGGCGCAGTCGGCGGGCAACCTGTTTGATTTTGTCGGCGGCCGGATGGTCTGGTTCATCCCGGTGGCGCTGGTGGTCACGCTCCTGCTGCGCCTGGTGTTGCCGATCACGGCCGGCATGATTGTGGCGGCGGTCATCCTGATTCCGATCGGGCAGGCGCAGTTCATCAACCCGTGGGTGGTGGTGTTTTTGACCGCCATGTTCAGCGACATCTGGTTCTTGCCGTATCAGAGCTCGCAGTACCTGCAGGTGCAGGGCAGCGGGCTGGACCGCTACTACAAACACGCGGATTTCCTGCGATATAACCACTGGATGAATTTGTCGCGGCTGCTGGCCGCCTATCTTTCGATCCCCTATTGGGAATGGTTGGGCCTGGTATGAAAAGCGGAACCCTTGCCGTCCTGACCGGCGCGGCCCTTCTTGTGGCGCTGCTGCTCCTGGGCGCATTCAACCTCGCCAAACCGCGCATCCTGGTACTGCACAGTTCAGACCGCAGCTCATCCACCGTGATCAGGATGGATGAAGGCATTCGCCAGACGCTGGACAAGAACCGGCAGCCGATGTCTGTGCGCTGGCACTACCTGGGTATTGACGGCATGCCCGACGAAGAGCATCGCCTGGACGCGGCGAAGGTGGGGCTGCGCACCATTGAGCAGTTCAATCCCGATGTGGTGATTGCGGTGGACGACGAGGCGCAGGAATATGTGATGCGCCGCTTTGCCGGGCTTGAGCGGCCCAAGGTGATCTTTACCGCCATTGATCACGAGCCAAAAGAATATGGCTATGTGGGCGCCGCCAACGTCACGGGTGTCGGCGAGACTTTGCCGCTGGCCGCCATCCGCGACATGCTGCAGTACGTGAAGAAGGGCCAGCCTGTGCGGCTGGCGATTCTGGGCGACTCCGGGCCTACCGGAAAAGGGCAGGTCCAACAGGTGGAGGCCTTTGATTGGGCGCCGCACAGCGTGGTGGGCATGCATGCTCTGGGCGACTTTGCGGCGTGGCAGGCGGCCATCAAAGGCATGGATGGCAAGGCCGATGCGATGCTGCTGCTGTCGGCCGGCGGGCTGCCGGCCAGCCCCACCGATCGTGCCGTGGTGCCGTACCCGGACATCATCAAATGGATTGAGGCCAATGCCAAACCTTTGCCCATAGGCGCCGACATTGACTATGTGGAGCACGGCGGTGGGCTCAGTGTGGCGCCTTCGGCAAAAGCCATGGGGGAAATTGCCGCGGCCGATGCCCTGGCCTGGGTGAAGGCCGCGCCTGCCGGGCCAGCGCCGCAGGCCACGCAGAACACGCGTTACAGCGTTGGCATGCGCGAGGCAGCCCTGCGCGCCCGCGGCATCAGCTTGCCGTCTATCTACGTCGAGGCCTCACGGCTGGACCAGCTTTACTACCCCTGATTCGCCTTGCCGCAAGGCTCAAGGGCGCGTGATGGGTTCAAGCCCTGTTTGGGTGATGACGGGTGCCGCTGGTGCAGACGTGAAAAACCGGATCAAGGCTTTGGCGGCGTCGGGCTCTGCCGCGTCAGCCGCGACGCCTGCTGAAAACACCGTCACGCGTTGCACCTCGGCCGGCAAGGGCCCCACGTAGTCAACACCCGGAACCGGAAGCAACTCACTGACCTGCTGAAAGCCCAGCTCGGCTTCTCCGCGTGCCACCACCGCACCGACCCGTTCGCTGAGGATTCGCTTGCTCTTGCCCGAGACCTGGTCCGCGATGCCCAGGCGCTGAAACAACTCGGTGGAGATGTAGACGCCGCTGGCGCTGGCCGAATAGGCGATAGACTGGGCGTTCAGCAGCGTGCGCCGCAGTGCATCAACGCTGCCGATGTCGGGCTTGGGCGCGCCGGAGCGGACGGACATGCCGATCAGGGAACGCACCAGATCGACCTGGCTGCCTGCTGCCACTTTGCCTTGCTTGACAAGGTCTTCGAGCGCGGGCGCCGCGAGGATCACGACGTCGACCCGCTCCTTGCGTGCCAGCCGGTTGGGAATCGCGTCAGGCGCATTGCCCATGGAAGCCCCGTAGGCGGTGATGACCTTGTGCCCGGTGGCACGTTCAAACTCAGGGACGAGCTGGTTGTAGGCGGCGGTAAAGCCGCCCGAGGTCATGACGTGAATGTCCGCCGCCCAGAGCGCCTTGGCTGGCAGCGCAAGGGCCAACACCAGCAGCAGAAAAAACCTGAAAAAAGGTTTGGAAAAGGGCCTGAAACAGGTCGTCGAATGCCGCATGCCGAGCCTTCCTTTCTTGCGATGGCTCACTATAAGCGAGCGTCTGGTCTGTGCAAGTGCTTGCTCACTCTCCAGACAGATGTCGAATGTTGCGGCGGTCATTCGGGTTGCAAGGCGATTGGGTCAGCTCGAAGCGGACCAGTTTGAGGGGGTGAACCGCTTCTTCGGCGACCTGGGCTTTGGCCATTGCGGCTTTTTCAATGTCGTCGCTTTGCAGTTCCACCAGAAGGTTGTCGCCGTCATGTGTACGCAGGTAAATGCGAAGTTTGATCCCGGTGCCGGAAAGCAGCATGTGGGTGTCCTTGTGAGTCGAAGAACGCTCAGGCGTCATTTCGCGCGGCGCCGTGCCGGCTTGGGCGTTGGGCCCGACGCCGAGCCCGAACCGCTTGGATCGGTTACCACGATACGACGGGTCTGCTTGAAGGCCAGCATGCGGTCATCGGGGTTCAGGTAGCGCGATGGCCATAGGTCTTCGGGCCGCTTGTCCAGGGCTTTTGCCACCAGTTGTTCTGCTGCAAGCCAGGGGCTGGTGAGTACCCGCTGTATATGGCTGTAGCCGTTCTCGATGGCAATTTTTCGAAGGCTGGTGCCGCGCTTGCGGAGGGCGGCAATCACATCGGCCGGATGCATATCAGCCCGAGGGGGTGTCGATTTTTTTGTGGTCATGCTCATTATTTTGAGCTTGGATGCGGTGAGATGGGTATTTCAATCTCAATAAATTGAGCATTTGCTCACGAACTTGGCAAAATTTGGTGCTTATTGTTGAATGTGTTTGAAATTTTGTGTTCATTGGCACAAAATAGTGTTCATGAGCACAAAAGAGGCAGCGCTGCCCGGGCGCGACAACATTCAGGGCGCTCAGCCCTATGCATTCGAGCGCACGCCACCCGTGCAAGTGGAAGAGCCGATTGCCTGGTACTTTCACCATGCTGCGGCGGCGGCGGACAAGGCGGGCCTGAAAACGGTGCGGGCTGAAGCCAGGGCCGTCTTTATGCAGCAATTTGGCCAGCGCTGCAAGGCGGCGCGCGGCGCCAGAGAAATCAATGACGTGGCTGCCGCGGTCGGTGTTCATCGCAACACCATCTGGAATATGGAGCGCGGCGACAGCCTGCCGGATGCATTTGAGCTGGAAGTGCTTGCCAGGGAATACAACACGACGCCGGCCCGGCTGCTGGGTAGCGAGGCCGCAAATGCGTCCGGGCAGGGTGCGGCGGTTCCCCACGGCGTGCGTGCGGTGCAGGTTGCTGAATTGATCTACGTGCCGCTGTTCGACCCGCGGGAACAGGCCGAAGGTGTTGCCTTCAACGATGACGCCGGCTCGGTGCTGGCCATGCGGCCCTTTGACGCGCAGTTCATCCGCTACGACCTGGGTATCGCGCACGACGACCTGGCGATGTTCGGTGTAGTGGGTGCGTCGATGGAGCCGTGGCTGCATGCCAAGGATGCCGTGCTGGCGGACTTGCGGGATCGCGATGCGTTGACCGAGGGGGTCCACCTGATCCGGCTGGACGGCGCGTTGCTGATGAAGAAGCTGCAGCGGCTGCCGGGAAAAATCCTGCGGGTCAGTAGCTACAACCCGGCCTACGAGCCGTTCGACATTCAGGGTCATGACCCGGCCGGCCGCGACTTCGCGGTGCTGGGCCGGGTGCGCTGGGCCGGCGTGACTTTCAACTGACATCCATCGGCGCGCTGCTCGGCGCGGCGTTGCGTATTTGCCGCTTGCCGTGTTTGCGCCGCTGGCAATTATTTCCATCACTGCTTCTTTGCACGCATCAGGGCCTAGGGTTGTCACCTATCGCCCGCGCAGCTGTGTGCGCGGGACACTGATGCCCCTCGCAGGGCTTCGCCTTGTGTCGTTCCCGGTGTCGTCGGGGTGTCGCACATTTGTGCGACAAGTGGGTGCACCACGCTGGAGGATTTTCTGGCAGATTTGATGATGTCGAGCGCTGCGCTGACGCACGTATTACGACTGAAACATGGCTGTTTAAATCAAGGGATATCGGGTACTATCGTTTTCGACTTTGTTACACGGTTTTACGTGTGACGCCCCTTCAACTCTCATTGAATCAAGGAACTCACCATGGCAACCGATGGGTCAGTAGCACCAAAAGAGCGTGTCAATATTGTTTATCGCCCTGCCACGGGAGATGCCAAAGCAGAGGTTGAGCTGCCGCTCAAGCTGCTGGTCATGGGCGACTACACCCTGCGCGAGGATGACACCCCGCTTGAAGAAATGAAGCCGATCAACATCGACAAGGACAACTTCAACGAAGTCCTCAAGGCGCAAAAGCTGTCGCTGAACATGGCGGTGCCCAACAAGCTGGACCCCAAGGCCGACAAGGACGCCGTGCTGTCGATGAACATCAACTTCGACTCCATCAATGACTTCTCTCCTGATGCCATCGTCGACAAGGTGCCTGAACTCAAGCAGATGATTGAGCTGCGTGACGCCTTGAAGGCGCTCAAGGGGCCGCTGGGCAATATCCCGGACTTCCGCAAGAAAGTCCAGGAGCTGGTGCAGGATGAAGGCGTGCGTGCCCGGCTGATGGCCGAGCTCGGCGTCAAAGAGCAATAAAAACGGCACCAAGAGGAGAAATCATGGCTGAAACCAATAAACAAGCAGAAGCGGCGCCTGGCGCGGCCGAAGACGCCGGCGGCTCACTGCTCGACCAGCTGGTCAATTCCGCGCGCATCAAGCAGGGCGACGACGCCTATTCCATCACCCGCCACGGCATCCAGGCTTTCGTCTCGCAGCTGCTGGAACCCCAGCGCTCGGTAGAGCGCGTCACGCAGGCCACGGTCGACGACATGATCGCCGACCTGGACAAGAAACTCTGCGCGCAGGTCGACTCGATCCTGCACCATCCCGACTACCAGAAGCTGGAGTCCGCATGGCGCTCGCTGAAGTTCCTGGTGGACCGCACCAACTTCCGTGAAAACGTCAAGATCCAGATGCTCAGCGTGAGCAAGACCAAGCTGCTTGACGACTTCCAGGACGCGGCAGACATCACCAAGTCGGGCCTCTACAAAAACCTGTACACGGCTGAATACGGCCAGTTCGGCGGCCAGCCTTTCGGCGCCATGATCGGCAACTATGAGTTCGGGCCAGGCGGCCAGGACATCAAGCTGCTTGGGTACATCGCCAGCGTGGCGGCCATGGGCCATGCGCCTTTCATTGCGGCAACCGCGCCTGAGTTCTTCGGTGTCGAGTCGTATGAACAGCTGCCCAACCTGAAGGACCTCGCTTCGGTGTTCGAAGGGCCGCAGTTCGTCAAGTGGAACTCGTTCCGCGAAACGGAAGACGCGCGCTATGTGGGCCTGACCTTGCCGCACTTCCTGCTGCGCGTGCCTTACAGCGCCGACACGGTGCCGACCAAAAAATTCAATTACAAGGAAGACGTTTCCGGCGGGAACAACAGCTTCCTGTGGGGCAATGCGGCCTTCGCCTTCGCTTCCCGCCTGACCGGCAGCTTTGCCGACTACCGCTGGTGCGCCAACGTCATCGGCCCTCAGGGTGGTGGTGCTGTTGAGGACCTGCCTGTGTACACCTATGAGTCCATGGGTGAGATGCAGAACAAGATCCCGGCAGAGGTGCTTATTTCCGAGCGCCGTGAGTTTGAACTGGCGGAGCAGGGCTTTATTGCCCTGACCATGCGCAAAAACAGCGACAACGCGGCGTTCTTCTCGGCCAACTCGGCCCAGAAGCCGAAGTTCTTCGGCAACAGCAAGGAAGGCAAGGAAGCCGAGCTCAACTACAAGCTCAGCACCCAGCTGCCCTACATGTTTGTGGTGAGCCGCCTGGCCCATTACATCAAGGTGATCCAGCGCGAAAACATCGGTACCTGGAAAGAGCGTGCCGACCTCGAAAGCGAGTTGAACATGTGGATCCGCCAGTACGTGGCCGACATGGACAACCCGGGCGAAGGCGTGCGCAGCCGCAGGCCGCTGCGCCAGGCAGAGATCACCGTCGCCGATGTGGAAGGCGATCCAGGCTGGTATCGCGTCGACCTCAAGGTTCGCCCGCACTTCAAGTACATGGGCGCTTCCTTCAGCCTGTCCCTGGTCGGCAAGCTCGAGAAAAAGTGACCCCGGCAGGCGGCTTTCCAGAGGGGAAACCGCCTGTATTTCGGTTGTAACTTTGCCGCCTGGCTTCTGACATGGACCCGAAACAGGGGCCTTTCAGAATACACACATGCACAGAGCAGATGTTTAAGAGATGTGCAGATCACCCCGGCAAGCCAGGGCAGGGTGATGAGGAGGTTAAAGCCCTGCCGATTGACGGGACCTTGACCGGATTTGAAATAGTTTTATGACAAAACCAACTTAAAGGAATTCATCATGCCAATGCCATGCTATCTCATCGTCGAAGGCGAAAAACAAGGGAAGATCGAAGGCTCCGTCAAGGTCAAAGGCCACGAAGGCAAGATCCTCGTGCAAGCTGTCGACCACGTGATCGAGATCCCGAAGAGCCCACAAACCGGCCTGCCTACCGGCAAACGCGTTCACCAGCCCATGACGCTGACCAAGGAAATCGACAAGGCTTCGCCCAAGTTGTTCCAGGCCCTGACGTCCGGCGAGCAACTCAAGAGCGTGAGCCTGGAGTTCTACCGCATCTCTCCAAAAGGCACGGAAGAGAAGTACTACACCGTCAAGCTCTCCTCGGCCATCCTGACCAGCGCCCGCTCCTGGACGCCCAACTGCCTGAACCCTGACAACAAGCAGATGGGCCACATGGAAGACATCTCGTTCACCTACGAGAAGATCACCTGGACGTTCGAGCCGGACGGCATCGAAGCTGAAGACTCCTGGCTCGCTCCGAAGTAATGCCGGGCAAGCGGCACGCAAGCCTGGTTGAGTGGTGAACAAGCGGTGAAGGAGCGACGCCTGCTGGAAAGAATAGCGGCCTGGGAAGATGGTGAACAACGCACCAACCAGACGCAGGTCGATATTCTTGTCCGGTCGGTGACCGATCACCTTCGCCGCCTGCTCAACACCCGGCAAGGCAGCGTGCAGCTTGATCCCCTCTTCGGCGTGCCCGACTTCACCAATATCGCCGGCGGACTCACAGCGGGATCCACCGGCGATATTGAAGAAGAGATTCGCCGCATGGTGATGAAGTACGAGCCACGGATCAAATCCCCCCGAGTGGTGGTGAGCCGCGAATCGACAGATGTGCTGTCCATCCGGTTCGCCCTGGAGGGCAAGCTAGAGGTGGATGACCGGGAGATCCCGCTCCAGCTCTCTACAACGGTTGGCGCAAGCGGCAAGGTCAACATCAACTGATTTTTAACGGCCCTTTAATTGTTCCTTGAGCGAGAGAAGATCAAATGTTCAATCGATACTATGAAGATGAATTGAACAAGCTCAAGGGACTGGCTGTTGAGTTTTCGCGGGCTAACCCCGCGCTGGCGCCCATGCTCTCCGGCGCCTCGGCCGATCCCGACGTTGAACGCTTGCTGGAAGGCGTGGCTTTTTTAACCGGCCTCACGCGCCAGAAGCTGGACGACGAATTCCCCGAGGTTGTCCAGGAGCTGGCCAATCTTCTTTTCCCCCATTACCTGCGCCCCATTCCTGCCAGCACGCTGGTCAGTTTTGCCGCCAAAGGCATGTTGGCTGAAAGCGTGCGGATCGCCGAAGGGTCCAAGATCGATTCTGTCCCTGTCGACGGGACACCTTGCCGCTTTCGTACCTGCACCGAGCTTGTGGTCCATCCCCTCCAGCTCGCAGAGGCCCGGCTGGTCAGCGGCGCCGGCCAGGCGCCCAAGCTGGTCCTGAAGTTTGAGCTTCAAGGCGGGCTTGATATAGCGCAGTGGAGGGCTCCCACGATTCGCCTCTTTCTGGGCGGCGGTTATACCGAGGCATCCAAGCTGCTCTTGCTGCTGGCCAATCACGTCAAGTCGGCCAGTGTGAAGAGCGGCGGCGGCATTGCGGTCGACCTGGGGTCGAAGGCAATACGGCAGTCCGGATTTGAGAGCGAATTGCTGCCATACCCCAGTCACGCTTTCCAGGGTTATCGTTCCTTGCAGGAGTTCTTTGTCCTGCCGGAGAAATTTCTCTTCGTGGACATCGACGGCCTGGACAAGGCCCTGGCAAAAGGGGCCGGCACCTCGTTCGAGGTGTCGCTGGTGCTGGACCAGCTTCCCGACTGGATGCCGGACATACGCAGCGACAGCTTCATGATGAATATCGTGCCGGCGGTCAATCTTTTTGAGCATGCAGCGGATCCTGTCAATCACGAACATCGCGCAAGTGAATATCGCCTCATGCCGGAGGCGTCCAACAGGCAGCATTACCAGATCTACTCCGTTGACCAGGTCGTGGGCTATCAGCAAGGCGCCTCCAGGGAGCGCGCCTATGTGCCGTTCGGCATGTTGCGCCACGACGGAAGCAACACGCTCAGCTACCGCACGACTTTGCGCTCTGCCACGGTAGGGCGGGGCAGTGATGTATTCCTTTCGGTGGCCTACCCTCCCGGTGACTTGCCTCTGCCGGAAACCCTGTCGGTCCAGATCACCTGCACCAATCGCCAGTTGCCGGAAAGCCTCAAGTTGGGCGATCTGAGCAGGCCGACGAGCAGCTCGCCTGACCGGATGACCTTCCGCAATATCCGTCCCATGACGTCGCCGCTTAACCCACCCTCGGGTGAAGCGCTGCTCTGGCGCCTGGTCTCGCACGTGTCGCTCAACTTCCTGTCTATCGCCAATGCAGAAAACCTGCGGGCGCTGCTGGGCCTCTATGTGTTCTCGGAGCGGCAGGAGCAAGGCCAGGAAACCGCCAACCGCCGGCGCATCGACAGTATCCAACAGGTCACCGCGACGCGCGAGACGCGGCTGGTGGGCCGCGGCAGCCTTCTGCGCGGCCAGCAGATCCGCATCAAATGCCGGCTTGATTTTTTTGCCAGCATTGGCGATATGTACCTGTTTGGCTGTGTCCTTGACCGCTTTATCGGTGACTACGCCGGCATCAATTCATACACCCGCGTCGAACTTGAAGACGCCTTCACAGGAGCAGTCTTCAAATGGCCGCCAAGATTGGGTCAGCAGCCGCTGCTGTAGAGGAGCAGCTCCTCGCCCACGGCGAGCGCTTCTCCTATTTCCAGGCTATCCGCTTGCTGCGGTTGTTTGGAAAGGCGCGCGGCATGGAAAACGACAGCTTGCGGATTCGCCCCAAGCTGAGCCTGGGTTTTCCTGAAAACGACATCGACAGCATTGAGCCGCTTCCCAATGGCGGATACCGGATCACGGCGAACTTCTTCGGTCTGTACGGTGTGGCCTCACCGCTGCCCACCTACTACACCGAAGACCTCTTTGAAGAAGAGCGCGAGGGACGCCACGCCACCCGCGACTTCCTGGACGTCATCCACCACGCGACATACCCCCTGCTGTTCGATGCGTGGAGGAAGCACCGTCTGCAGGACCGCGTGGTGGAGGACGGCGATGCCGGCGTTCTGGACCAGCTCTATTCATTCATCGGCCTTCATTCCAGCGAACTGCGCAGTGAGCTGCCGGCCAGCGATGGTTTGCTCCGTTATGCGGGGCTGTTCAACCTGCATCCACGGTCGGCGCTGGGCTTGAATACTCTTTTGGCTGATGCGTTCAGCCCCGCGAAGGTTCAGGTGCAGTGCTGCACGCTTCAGTATGTTCCCATCCCCGCCGATCAGCGGCTTCACCTGGGGCTGCAGGCCAACCAGCTGGGCGAAGACACCTACCTTGGCAGCCAGGTCGATGATTACAGCGGCAGCATCACCATCACGCTAAGCGACTTGCCTGAGGATTCCTTTCATCAGTTGCTGCCCGGAACACCAGGGCACAAGCGCCTCGAATTCCTCACCCGTTTTTACCTGATTGATCCGCTGGAGGTCAGCGTCATCCTGGAGTTGCGGCATGAGCAGGCGCGGGCGGCCCGCACGCTGAATGTGCTGGGCAATGACGTTCAGGCCACGCCGGAGTCCGGCGCCACCAACTGGACCCGGCTGGGCCTTGATACGTGGCTGACACCGGAGCATGTCCGCGAGCCTACCCGTGTGCAGTTCACTCTTTAATTTTTCGGCATCCCTTCTTCATCCATAGAGAAAGAAAAAAATCATGCTGCTGGTCGAATTGAAACCCCTGGTCGGTCGTCTGAATGCTTTTACCAAACAAGGTCTGGAAGATGGCGTCGGCCTTTGTGTGTCCCGTAGTCACTACGAGATCACGGTCGAACACCTGCTGGCCAAGCTCTTCGACAACGTCCAGGCCGACGTCGCGCTGCTGCTGCGCCAAAACGGTGTGGATGCGGCGCTCGTCAAGCGCGGCATAGACCGAGCCCTTGAGGACATGCGCACCGGCAACGCCGGCAAACCGGCTTTCTCGCCGCTGCTGCTCGAACTCATGCAGGACGCCTGGCTGATCGCCTCGGTCAACCTCGGCGAATCCCGCATCCGCTCCGGCGCGATCCTGCTAGCCTTTTTGGCGCGCGCCAGCTACTACGCCACTGGCGACTACGCAGAGCCCCTGCGCGCACTCAACCGTGAAAGCCTGTTGAGCGGTTTCGGTGCGACCTGCAGCGCCTCGATTGAAGAAACCCCAGGCGCCGGCGAAGGCGGTGGTGCCGGCGGCGGCCAGGCAGCTGCCGGTGGTGAAGGCAGCGCGATCGCGCGCTTCTGCGAGAACTTCACGGACAAGGCACGCAACGGCAAGATAGACCCGGTTTTCGGCCGCGACAAGGAAATCCGCCAGATGGTGGACATCCTGGCCAGGCGCCGCAAGAACAATCCCATCTGCGTGGGTGACCCCGGCGTCGGCAAGACCGCCGTGGTCGAAGGCCTGGCGCTGCGCATCGTCGACGGCGACGTGCCCGATTCTCTGAAAGACGTGACCATCCTCGGTCTGGACATGGGCCTGCTGCAGGCCGGCGCCAGCGTCAAGGGTGAGTTCGAGAACCGCCTCAAAGGTGTAATCACCGAGGTCAAGGGTTCGGCCAAGCCCATCATCTTGTTCATCGACGAAGCCCACACACTGATAGGCGCGGGCGGCCAGGCCGGCACGTCGGACGCGGCCAACCTGCTCAAGCCGGCGCTGGCGCGCGGCGAACTGCGCACCATTGCCGCCACCACCTGGGCCGAATACAAAAAGTACTTTGAGAAAGACCCGGCGCTGGCTCGCCGCTTCCAGCCTGTCAAGCTTGACGAGCCCGATCTCGCAACCGCGGTCATCATCTTGCGCGGCCTGAAGGAAAAATACGAAGACGTGCATCGTGTGGTGATGCGCGACGACGCCATTGTTGCGGCCGCCGAACTGTCCAGTCGCTACATCACGGGTCGCCAGTTGCCCGACAAGGCCGTCGATCTGCTGGACACTGCTTGCGCGCGCGTGAAGGTGCTGCAAAGCGCCAAGCCCGACGTGCTGGAAGACAAAGAACGCCAGATGCAGGCGCTGGAGCGCGAGCAGCGCGGCCTTGAGCGCGACCGTGACAACCACCAGCCCGTCGATTCCGAGCGCCTGGGTGCTATCGCCGGCCTGGTCGCCACACTGGCGGCCGAGGCTGCGGTGCTCAAGGCTGAATGGGACAAGCAAAAGAGCGCCGCCGACGCACTGCTGGCAGCGCGCGCTGCCTGCCAGGCGGCCAAGGCCGCCAATGCCGCGCCGGCCGAGTTCGACGCACTCTCGCAGAAAGTGGCTGAGGCCGGCAAAGCTTTTGAAGCGGCCCAGGGCGCCAACCCGCTGGTACGCGTTGACGTGGATCCGGACGTCGTGGCCAAGGTGGTGTCGGACTGGACGGGTATTCCGGTCGGCAAGATGCTGCGTGACCAGGCAGAAAGCGTCATGCGCATGGAGTCCGTGCTGACAGCCCGCATACGCGGCCAGGACCACGCGATGCACCAGATCACTGAAGTGCTGAAGACGGCGAAGTCGGGCCTGCGCGATCCGCAGCAGCCGCTGGGTGTGTTCCTGCTGGCCGGCCCCTCCGGCGTCGGCAAGACCGAGACGGCGCTGTCGGTGGCCGACATCCTGTTCGGCGACGAAAAGTCCACCGTCATCGTCAACATGAGCGAGTTCCAGGAAAAGCACAACGTCAGCCGCCTGATCGGCTCGCCACCCGGCTATGTGGGCTATGGGGAAGGCGGTGTGCTGACCGAGGCGGTGCGCCAGCGCCCCTATTCGGTCGTGCTGCTTGATGAGGTAGAGAAAGCCCACCTCGACGTGCTCAACCTGTTCTACCAGGTGTTTGACAAGGGCATGCTCTCGGACGGCGAAGGCAAGGAAATTGATTTTTCCAATACCGTCATTTTCCTGACCTCCAATCTCGCTACGGATGTGATCACCGAAATGACGGCGGGCGAAGACAAGCCCGATGCCACGACCCTGCTGTCTGCCATCAGGCCCATTCTGTCGGCCCACTTCAAGCCGGCGTTGCTGGCACGCATGACGGTAATCCCGTACTTCACGCTGGCACAAGACGCGCTGGCGGGCATTGTCCGCCTCAAGCTCAACAAGATCGTGCAGCGCCTCGCGCACAACAACAAGATGGCCTTCACCTACAGCGATGCCGTGGTGCAGCAGATCGCCGCGCGATGCACGGAAGTGGAAACGGGCGCGCGCAACGTCGACTTTATTTTGCGCAGCAGCATCATGCCGCTGATGTCGCAAGGCATTTTGTCGCGCATGAGCACAGGCGAGCAGCCCGGCAGCGTCAACCTGGAGATCGGTGCCGACGGCGATTTCGCCGTGCAGTTCCAGGACAAGGCTGCGTGAGCACGCGGCGACAGATATAGGAACAAGGGAATCTAAAAATGGCCTCTTTAGCAAGCCGCCTGGGCGCCAACAAACGCTTTGAGTTTGTCTCGGATGAATTTGACGCCGGAAAATTTTCCGTGGTCAACATGCGGGGCGATGAAGCCATTTCCAGGCCTTTCCGCTTCGTCCTCACGCTGGTGTCGGACGACCCCGACATTGACATGAAGAAGATGCTCAAAAGCGGCGTCACCTTCACCATCTTCTCTCCTGACGGCAAGACCACGGTGCCCTATCACGGTGTGCTGGCCGAGTTTGAGCAGTTGCACCAGGCCGGCGGCTACATCTTCTACCAGGCCGTTTTGGTGCCGCGCCTGTGGCGCCTCTCGCTCTACCGGATTTCGGAGGTCTACCTCAACGAGCAGACCATCCCCGACATCCTGGAGACGGTACTCAAGGACGGCCGCCTGACCGCCTCCGACTATGGACTCAAACTTTCCGGCAACTACCGCCGCCGCAGCTTTGTCTGCCAGTACCAGGAGACGCACCTTGATTTCCTCTCGCGCTGGATGGAAAAAGAAGGCATCTACTACTTCTTCGAGCACGACGGCACGGTTGACAAGCTCACGATGGTGGATGACCGGAACATGCATCCAGCCCAGGCGATAAAAGTCAACTACCGGCCTTCCGATGAACTGGACACCGGCGGCGCGCCGGACTCGGTGCAAGGCTTTGTCTGCCGCCGAAAACCGTTGCCACATCAGGTGGTGCTGCAGGACTTCAACTTCCGCAAGGCGGATGTCGAGCTCAAGGTGACGCACCAGGTGGTCGATGACGGCATCGGTGACGTCATGATCTACGGCGAGAACTTCCGCAACCAGGACGAGGGCAATCGCTACGCCAAGCTGCGTGCGGAGGAAATCGTCTGCTCGGGCGAGGTGTTCTTCGGTGAAGCCACCGCTGTGGGCCTGCGCAGCGGCCATTTCATGGAACTGGCCCATCACTACCGTTCGCAGTTCAACGGCCAGTACCTGGTCACGGAAATCCACCATGAAGGCTCTCAGGCCGGCGTGCTGCTGGCCGGCATCAAGAGCCCGTATGCCGGCAAGGATGGCGAAACGAGTTACCACAACAACTTCCGCGCGATTCCTTCGGCCGTACAGTTCCGCCCCGAGCGCGTGACCGCCAAGCCGCGCATCTCCGGCACCATGAACGCGACCATCGACTCCGAAGGCAGCGGCCAGTATGCCGAGCTGGATGAGTACGGCCAGTACAAGGTGCAGCTGCCGTTTGACCGCAGCGACAAGCCCGCCAACAAGGGCTCGGCCCGGGTGCGCATGGCCTCGCCTTACGCCGGCAGCCAGCACGGCATGAATTTTCCGCTGCACAAGAATGCCGAAGTACTGCTGTCGTTTGCTGGTGGCGACCCGGATGAGCCCATCATTTTGAGCGCGGTGCCCAACTCTGAAAACCCCAGCCTGGTAGCCAATGAGAACCCCAGCCAGAACGTGATCCACACCGGCGGCGGCAACCGCCTGGAGATGGAAGACAAGGAAGGCAGCCAGCATGTGAACCTGTCGACGCCGCATGCGTCTTCGTACATGCGTATGGGCGCGCCGGTACCCCCTGTCACGGGCAAAAGCCTGAGCGCCGCCGCAACGGTGGACGAACTCAACGTGATTGCCGGCAATGCGGCGATAGAGCAGCAGACCGACGGCAGTTCTTATGTATCCGCCGGCGGTAATTCGTACAAGGTGACCAAAGGCAATGCCTTCAAGATCACCTACGGCGATTCGAGCGCGGTGACCAAAGGCGGTGCCAGCTCCGTCGTGGATGGCAATAACGACTCCGAGGTCAAAGGCGACACGACCAAGACGGTGCGCGGCAACACAACCACCACCAACTACGGTAGCGTGACCACGACAACCCACGGCAACGTGACGACCAGCGTGTTCGGCAGCGCCCAGACCTTCAACAAGGGCACAGTGAGTTCGGCCTGCCTGGGCGCGAACAATGCGTTCTTCCTAGGCCAGCGCGCGCAGGCGCATGTGGGTATCAATTCGGCGATGAACTACGGCGTTGTAACCAACATCAACATCGCCACCTTGCTTGAGATCCTGCTGGTCAACAAGATCACCCTGCAGGCCGGCCTGAAAAATGAAACCGGCACGCTCAAGACCAGCGATAACGCGACCACCTTTATGGCGACTGCGTGCAGCGTCGTCACCGGTGGCATTTCCAATACCGTTTGTGGTTTGTTTGCAGTGGTCTGATTCATGAAAGTCATCAAGCCCATCCGCTTGTCCATTCTGTACAAGGCGTATTCAGACGGTCAACGCGACCTTCTCGCGGTGACCGGGATGGTGCTCATGCCATTTTCACGGCCCACCGAGTTGGTGACCGAGCCGGCCCTGTGGAAGTTCGCAGCAGAGCAGCTTGGCAAGGACGCCATGGTCGACGCCGCCATGCCCAAGCAAAGCGGTGAGTTCGTTGTGGCGGGCAAGTGCTATGCCCCTGGGGGAACACCGGTGCCAGCCATGGAAGTGAAGGTCAAGGTCGGGGCGCACGAAAAGTCCCTGATGGTGGTCGGCGACCGGCAATGGGTGAAGAACAAAAAGCAATGGGAGATTTCGCAGCCCGTGCCTTTCACCGAGCTCGATCTCAGCTACGCCAATGCTTTCGGCGGGCCCGAGTTTGCACGCAATCCGCTGGGCAAGGGCATGCCGCCCGCGCAGGAAGGTGCGCTGTATCCGCTGCCAAATATCTTCGACCCGAAGATACCCATCGTGTCGGTGGAAGACAGGCCCGAGCCGGCCGGCCTTGCACCTATCGACTTCATGTGGCCACAACGCTTCAGCAAGGCCGGTACCTATGACGAGGCCTGGCGCAAGACCCGCTTTCCGGGCTATGCCGACGACATGGACTGGAGCATCTTCAACACCGCTCAGCCCGACCAGTGGATGCCCGAATTCCTGCGCGGCGATGAGACCATTGAGGTCTTGGGCATGCACCCGCGCGACCGGGTACAGCGCGCCACGCTGCCGGCCTTTGCCGCACGCTGCTTCATCACCGAAAAGACCAAGGCTGGCGAGGAGTTCCGCGCCGTGCCCATGCATGCGGAAACACTGCTGCTCTTCCCCAACGCCTCGCACATGCTGCTGATCTTCCGTGGCACCGTGCCTATCGCGAGCGACGACGCCACCAGTGTGCTGCACCTCATGGCCGGACTGGAAGACCTGGGCCAGCCCAAGCCCACCGACCATTACCGCGATGTGCTCGCCCAACGCCTGGACAAGCGCAAGGGCGCGGCCCATTCGCTGGACGACAACCCCCTGATGCCCCCCGGCCTGAAAGATGCGCCGCCGGTGGCCGAAGTTGCCGAGGTCGATGCCAAGACCCAGCTCAAGGGCCACCTGGAAGATAACCAGCGGCGCAAGGCTGAAAAAGAACTGGCGCGTGGCAAGCAGGAAGCCGCCGCGCAGCGTGCACAGCTGCTCGAGATCGCCCGCATCAACAAACAGCCGCCGCCTGATCTGACGGCTTACGATAAAGTGCTGGCGCAGACCCTGCCGCCCAAGGCCGCTCCCACGCGCCTCGACCAGTTGCCGCAGATCCTGGATGAGGTAGAAAAAGAGACCGCCGCTGCCCGCGCTGCTGCGCTCGCCCAGAAATCCGAGATGGACAAGATGCTGCGCGACTTGTGCAAGCAGCAAGGCATTGACTTCGACAAGCTCCCCAAGGGCGGGCCCGCACCGCGTGTGAAAGCGGCTGAAGCGCTGGGTAAGCTGCAGGCCGTCAGCGCAGCCAACAAGGCCATGGGTGTGGCCAACCCTGAACTCGACAAGCTGCTGGCCGACCCCAAGATGGCGCAACGCCTGCAGCAAGCTGAAGAGATTTCGCTGAAGACCTACCGCATAGGCGCACAGCATTTCTCTCCCCCAGATGTGGGCGGCCAGGCGCTGGCCTTGCGCGAGCAGGTGCTGGCGGGCCTGGCACAAGGCGTTTCGTTTGCGGGCCAGGACCTTACGGGCGCCGACCTCAATGGCCTGGACCTGTCAAATCGCGATTTTGCAGAAGCGTTGATGGAAAACGTCAATCTCTCCAACACCGATCTTTCGAATGCAAAGCTGGCCGGGGCCTTGCTCGCGCATGCGAAGCTGAATGGCGCTAAATTGGCCCTGGCCGATTTCTCGAACGCCAACCTCGGCAAGGCCGTCATGACTGGTGTGCAAGCGCAGGGCGCCAACTTTGCCGGCGCGGTGCTGGACGAGGCCGACCTCACAGGTGCAGACCTCAGCGATGCGAAGCTTGACGGCGCCAAGCTGGCGTCGGCCATATTACGTGGAGCAAAACTACTGCGCATCTCGGCGCCGGGCGCGCACCTGATGGATATGTTCAACGTTCAGCCGGATACCCCGCTAGAGGAGCAGTCCGGGATGGACCTGCGCGGGCTCGATTTCTCCGGCGCCAACCTCAAGGGCGTGATGTTCATGAACAGCCAGCTCGACGGCGCCTGCTTCAAAGGCGCCAACCTCGAAGGTGCGACGCTGCTGGGTGCGTCAGCTGCCGGTGTGGACTTTTCCGGCGCCAGCCTGGTGGGGCTGCGCGTGGTGATGGGCACCCGGCTGGAAGGCGCGGTCTTTAGAGGCGCGAATCTGAGCCGCGCCAACTTCCGCGGCGCGATGATGGACAAGGCTGACCTGAGCGGAGCCACCCTGGAGAGCGCTGATTTTTCCGAAACGAGCCTCAAACTGGCAGTGCTTACCGGCGCCAACGCTACCAACCTGCTCGCGGCAAAGGCCAATTTTTCGAATGCCCGCCTGGATGGCACCAATTTTTTCCAGGCGATCCTGCAAAAAGCGGATGTCGCGGGCGCGGACATGCGCAAGAGCAATTTCTTCAGGGCTGATCTGCTCAAGCTCAAACGCGACGACCTGAGCCTGCTGGACGGCGCGAACCTGGACAACACCCTGCTCAAGGAAGACCGTCATGGCACGTGATGACTTGATGGCACGCGCGCTGGGCGGCGACATCATCCAGGGCGAGGATTATTCCAACGCCGACTTGAGCGGTATTGACCTGCGCGGAGCGGTGATAGAGGAAACACTGTTTCGCGGCGCCAATCTGGCGGGAGCATTGCTCGACGAAGCGGTGCTGGACCGCTGCGACTTCTCGGGCGCCAACCTGGCCGGGGCGAGCCTGTGCCGCACGGTGCTGAACAAATGCCAGTTGCCCGATGCCAATCTTGAAGGCGCGCAAATGGCCGCGGTCAAACTGGTGGAGTGCTCCATGGCCGGCGCACGCCTGGCGAACACCGAACTGGCGATCGGTGCGCTGATCTCCTGCGACCTGAAGGGCGCGGACTTTTCGGGCGCCAACCTGGACCGCGCGCTGCTTCACAAAAATCAGATGCAGAAAGCGCAGTTCACCGGCGCCAAGCTGAAGCAGACCAATTTTTATGAATCTGAACTGGCCGGTGTGCAGTTCGGAAAAGCTGAATGCTTCAACCCGATATTCTTTCGCTCCAATCTGTCGGGCATGGATCTGTCTGGCTTGGTGCTGACGCTCGCGCAGTTCACGGAGGCTGACCTCAGTGGCGCGAATCTGTCGGGTTCGGACTTAACCCAGTGCAATTTCAAAAGCGCGAACCTTTCGGGCGCACGGCTTGATAAATCGAAGGCGGCCAACGCCTTGTTCCCCGAAGCAAAACTCTGTGGCGCATCGCTGGTTGGTGCGTTTTTACAGCAGGCGATCTTCATGGCCGCCGATTTGTCAGGCGCCGACCTGTCCGGCTGCGACCTTTCCCGGGCGCAGTTCGCGAAGGCGAACTGCAAGGCGACGGTGTTCAGGGTCGCCAACCTGACGGACAGCAATTTTTCGCACGCCGAGCTGGGTGAGGCCGACATGTCGGACGCC
>CALRQR020000022.1:0-88012 GCA_943370375.1 Synechococcus sp. UW140 | reverse complement strand
CCGTGCAAAATGATCGCGCCCATCCTTGACGAGGTGGCAACCGGCTACGACGGCAAGCTGCAAATCGCCAAGATGAACGTGGACGAGAACCGCGACATCCCCGCCAAGTTCGGCATTCGGGGCATCCCCACGCTGATGCTGTTCAAGGACGGCCAGCTGGCAGCAACCAAAGTGGGCGCCATGAGCAAAGCCCAGTTGACCGCGTTCATCGACCAGCAACTGGCCTGAGCATTCGCGGCTGCGGAAAGGAAGTTCGGCGCCCTGCCGCTTCCTATCCGGCCGCAACCCCCTCAATGGCCGCATCGGCCACAAGGAAACGGCCTCATTTGCCGCCTGAATTTCCTGTCATAATGTCTTTTATTCACCTGCTGGCTCTCCGCCATCCGGTTCGAGTTCCCGGTTTGTAAGCCATATCTCTGCGGCTTCTTTTCAAACCTCCCCCGTTTTCCATCAATGAACTCCGCAAGGAGTAATTCCATGCACTTAAACGAACTCAAGGCACTGCACGTGTCTGAAGTCCTCAAGCAGGCCGAAGCCCTTGAGATCGAAAACGTTGGCCGTATGCGCAAGCAGGAGCTGATGTTCGCCATCATCAAAAAACGTGCAAAAACCGGCGAGACCATCGTGGCCGACGGCGTGCTGGAAGTGCTTCCAGATGGGTTCGGTTTCCTGCGCGCCCCGGATTCGAGCTACACCGCCTCGACCGACGACATATACATCAGCCCCAGCCAGATCCGCCGCTTCAACCTGCACACCGGCGACATGATTGAAGGCGAAGTGCGCACCCCCAAAGACGGCGAGCGCTACTTTGCCCTGAACAAGCTCGACAAGGTCAACGACGGCCTGCCAGAGGACAACAAGCACAAGGTCATGTTCGAGAACTTGACCCCGCTGTTCCCACGCGAGCAGTTCAAGCTAGAACGCGACATCAAGGGCGAAGAAAACCTGACCAGCCGCATCATCGACATCGTGGCCCCCATCGGCAAAGGCCAGCGCGCCCTGCTGGTGGCGCCGCCAAAGTCCGGCAAGACGGTGATGATGCAGAACATCGCCCACGCCATCACCGCCAACTACCCTGAAGTGGTGATGATGGTGCTGCTGGTGGACGAGCGCCCTGAAGAAGTGACCGAAATGCAGCGCAGCGTGCGCGGCGAAGTCATCTCCTCCACTTTTGACGAGCCTGCCGCACGCCACGTGCATGTGGCCGAAATGGTGATCGAACGCGCCAAGCGCCTGGTCGAACTGGGCAAGGACGTGGTCATCCTGCTGGACTCCATCACCCGCCTCGCACGCGCCTACAACAACGTGCTGCCTTCATCGGGCAAGGTGCTGACCGGCGGTGTGGACGCCAATGCGCTGCAGCGCCCCAAGCGCTTTTTCGGTGCGGCCCGCAATATTGAAGAAGGCGGCAGCCTGACCATCATCGGCACCGCCCTGGTCGACACCGGCAGCCGTATGGACGAAGTGATCTTTGAAGAATTCAAGGGCACCGGCAACTGCGAAATCCACCTGGACCGCCGCCTGTATGAAAAGCGCGTGTTCCCGGCGATTCACCTCAACCGAAGCGGCACCCGCAAGGAAGAGTTGCTACTTGCACCTGAAATCCTCCAAAAATCGCGGATTTTGCGTCAATTCATGTACAACATGGATGAAATCGAGTCCATGGAGCTCATGCTCAAGAACATGAAGGCAACGAAGAACAATCACGAGTTCTTCGACATGATGCGGCGCGGCGGCTAGGACGTGACCCCCACGGTCGCTCACTTCGTGTAGCTTCCTGCCCCCCCCCCGAGGGGGCCGTCCGCCTGCGGTCTGGCAAAGCCAGTCCCGCGGCTCATGCTGGACTAAATACAGGCGCATCAAGGCCCGCTGAGCTTTTCCAGCCACAAATCGCCCTTTTCAGACCAAAAACCGCTGTAAGTGGTTGATTTCATGTCATAATAGCGGGCTTAGCGGAAAGTGCCCAAGACTGGCTTGTGTGGCTCCCGCAACGAATAAGGAAGATCATGAAAGAAGGCATTCACCCCAACTACCGCGAAGTTTGTTTCCTGGACTTGTCCAACAACTTCAAGTTTGTCACCCGCTCCTGCGTGAACACCAAAGAAATGGTGAAGATGGACGACGGTCGCGAACTGCCCCTGTACAAGCTCGATACGTCCAGCGAATCGCACCCCTTCTACACCGGCACGCAAAAATCCGTGGACAACATGGGCGGCCGCGTTGAGAAATTCCGCAACCGTTTCGGCAAAACCGCCGCCAAAGAGGCTGCGCCCGAAGCTGCGAAGTAAGCTGCGAATTTTTCGCCAGCCTGCCAAAAAGCAGCCTGAATTTCAGGCTGCTTTTTTTTCGGCAAAATTCGCCTGAGGCCGCGAAACAGTCCGGTCCGGTTTAACGCAAAATCAGCGCTGGTTCGCGTTGCGTGATCCGTTGATTGCTTTTTCTGCACCGGCCACCGCTTGGCGCCCATTTCAAACTCCAATCGTTTTGAACAAACCCTCTCCCGCCATCATTGCCCAGTCCGCCGTACGACGCCTGCCCCGGCTGGCGCTGCTGCTGTTTTGCATTGCCTATGTGCTGCCGGGTTTTCTGGGGCGAGGCCCCTGGAAGAATGAGGATATTGCGGCGTTTGGTGTGATGCGTGAGCTCGCATCCGCTGCGTCCAACTGGCTGCAACCCCAATTGCTGGGCCAGGTCACGGGCTTCGATGCACTTGTGCCCTACTGGCTGGGTGCCATCGCCATCAAATGCCTGCCTTTTCTTGACCCGGCCTTTGCCGTTCGCATCCCCTTTGTAATGCTGCTCGCGCTGGCCCTGCTGGCCACCTGGTATGCCGTCTATTACCTTGCCCGCAGCCCGCAAGCGCAGCCGGTGGCCTTCGCCTTCGGCGGCGAAGCCAGCCCGGTCGACTACGCCCGGGCCATTGCCGATGCCGGTCTGCTGGCGCTGATTGCCAGCCTGGGCCTGGCCCAGCTCTCCCACGAAACCACTCCCGCGTTGGCGCAACTGGGGTTCACTGCACTGGCGTTCTATGCCATGGCGGCCAGCCCGTACCGCCGGGCCACCAAAATCCTGGGGCCGGCCTTCGGCCTGCTGATCGGGCTCGGCGGACTGGCTTTGAGCGGCGCACCCACCTTGGCCCTGCTGTTCGGCGTAGGAGGCGCTCTGGTGGAGTGGACGCACATGCGCTGGGGCACCGATCAAGCCGACCCGCAGGCCAGGGAGCAATCCTGGCACTGGGTACTGCTGATCACCGCCATCACGCTGCTGGTTTCCTTGTTGGCATACTCGCTGGATCTCTGGCGCTGGCGTATCCACCTGCCCGGCGCCGACGACGCATCCGCCTGGAAAGACTGGCGCAGCCTGGGCCGCCTGCTGCTGTGGTTTACCTGGCCGGCCTGGCCGCTTGCGATGTGGACACTTTTTCGCTGGCGCAGGCAACTGGCCAGCCGTCATGTCGCGCTGCCGCTCTGGTTTGCGGGCATGGCGGTGGCCGCCACGCTGACCACCACAGCGTCCGACCGCAGCCTGCTGCTGAGCTTGCCGCCGCTTGCCGCGCTGGCTGCTTTCGCGCTGCCCACGCTCAAGCGCAGCGTGGCTTCGCTGATCGACTGGTTCACACTGCTGTTCTTCACGGGCTGCGGCATCATCATCTGGGTGGTCTGGATTGCCATGCAGACGGGCGTGCCACGGCAACCTGCCGCCAACGTAGCCAAGCTCGCTCCCGGCTTCGAGCCCAGCTTTTCATGGGTCGCCTTTCTGGTGGCGCTCGTCGCCACCCTGGCTTGGGCCTGGCTGGTCAAATGGCGGGCGGGCGCACAACGGGCCGCCGTCTGGAAATCACTGGTGCTGCCGGCCGGTGGCGCCACGCTTTGCTGGCTGCTGCTGATGACGCTCTGGATGCCCCTGCTCGACTACGCGCGCAGCTTTGCGCCTATATCGCGCCAGATCGCCAGCCTGGTCGACAAAAATGCCTGCGTGGAAATTTACGGCATTGGCAGCGCGCAGGCTGCCGCTTTGCAGTATCACGGACAGCTCGAATTGCGGCAGGCCGGCGCAGAGGCCAGTTGCCCTTATCTGATTGTCGATATCGAGGCTCAGCCCACGCTCAGCAACACGGTCAATCTACCTGACTGGGCCTTCAAGGCCACGGTGCGCAGGCCTACGGACAAGACAGAGAACGTGCTTCTTTACAAGCGTGTGAGCCTTGATGCCGCGCCCACCACCAAGCCGGCCACCGAGCGCCGCGCCAAACCCAGAACCAGTCCTTGAGCGAACTCAGGATCCTCAGCCGGCACGCCGGCACGGTGCTTATCGGGCAACTGGCCATCATGGCATTCGGCGTGGCCGACACCGTGATCGCCGGCCGCTACAGCGACGAGGCCCTGGCCGCCTTGTCGATAGGCTCCGCCCTATACGTCAGCGTCTACGTCGGCTTGATCGGCATCGTGCAGGCGCTGTTGCCGATCTGGTCCGAAATGCTGGGCGCGCGCCGGCATGAGGCAGTGGGCGCTTCGCTGCGGCAAAGCATGTACCTGTGCGGCTTTATCGTGGTGGCAGGCATGGCCGCGATGCTCTTTCCAGGCCCCCTTCTGCGCTGGGCGCAAGTGCCCGAGCTGATGCGGGACGAGGTGCAGCATTACCTCGCGGTGCTGGCCTTTGCGTTCGCGCCGTCCCTGCTCTTTCGCATTTACAGCACCTTCAACCAGGCGCTGGGCAAGCCACTGCTGGTGACGTGGTTGCAGGTTGGCGCCTTGCTGGTCAAGATCCCGCTGTCGATCTGGCTCGTAGCCGGCGGTGCGGGCGTAGAGCCCATGGGCGCGGTGGGCTGCGCGTGGGCCACCTTGATCGTCAACTACCTGTTGATGGTGCTGGCCGTAGTGATGCTGCGCACGCAGTCACTCTACAAACCGTACAACATCTGGCACCGCATGGAGCGCCCCGACTGGTCGCAAATCGGCAACTTTGCCCGGCTCGGCATTCCGGGCGGGCTGGCCTATCTGGTGGAAGTAACCTCCTTCACGCTCATGGCGCTGTTTATCGCCCGGCTGGGCACGGTGGCGTCCGCGAGCCACCAGATTGCGTCCAGCGTGGCGGCCGTGCTCTACATGATGCCGCTTTCGATGGCCATTGCCTGCAGCGCACGCGTGTCGTTCTGGATCGGTGCAGGCCGTCCGGACTACGCCAAACGCGTCGTCCTGCTGGGACTCAAACTCACCGGGCTTGCCGCGATCACGCTGGCCACCCTTGTGTCCCTGGCGGGACCTGTGCTGGCAGGCTGGTACTCGGGCAATCCCGAAATCGTTGCCCTCGCTTCATCGCTGCTGGTGTGGGTGGCCTTCTACCATGTAGCCGATGCTACCCAGGCTTTGACCGCATTTTTGCTGCGCTGCTACCGCATCACGATCACACCACTGGCTCTTTATGGCGTGCTGCTCTGGGGCCTCGGGCTTCTGGGCGGTTATCGCCTGGCCTATGAGGGCATCGGCGGCCATGCCGCCACGCAGTCAACCGCAAGTTTCTGGGCCGCCAGCACGATCGCCATCGGGCTGGTGGCGGCCTGCTTTCTGGGTTTGCTGTGGCACGCCGTCAGGCGCAGCCTGCGCATGGCGCCAGCGGCTCAGGCCGCCTGAGTAGCCTGGATAGCTTGCGTGGCCTGAATCCGCCGCACGCGCGCGGCCGGCATGATGATCGAGAAACAGGAGCCCTGCCCCAGTTCACTGGTGATGTGCAACTCAGCGCCGTGGCGCTGGGCCACGTGCTTGACGATGGCCAGGCCCAGGCCGGTTCCACCGGTTTCGCGTGAACGGCTGCGGTCGATCCGGTAAAACCGCTCCGTCAATCGCGGCAGGTGTTCGGGCGCAATCCCCGGGCCGGTGTCCTTGACCTTGAATTCACCACGCCCGTCTTCCAGCAGCTTCCAGCTGACCCGGACCAGGCCACCTTCGGGCGTGTAGCGCACAGCGTTGGTCACGAGGTTCGACATGGCGCTGTAAAGCTCTGTCTGCACTCCGGCGATTTCACAGGCCGGGCCAGGATCGAATTCCAGCTGGTGCCCCTGCGGCGCAATCACCCCCGACAACGCACGGGCTTCCTGCTCGCACTGCGCCAGCAACGCGCTTAAGGTTGTCCAGTCATTGGCGCCCGGAAACGGGCTTCCTTCAAGGCGCGACAGCGTCAGCAAATCGTTCACGAGCGTTTGCATGCGCTGGGACTGCTGCGCCATCAGAGACAGATAGCGGGCGCGCTCGGGCTCCTTCAGGGGCAGCGTCTGAAGTGTCTCGATAAATCCCGACAGCACCGTGAGCGGCGTGCGGATTTCGTGCGACACGTTGGCCACAAAATCCCTGCGCATGGCTTCTGCCAGCTCGACCGCGGTGATGTCGCGCGACAGCAGCAGCTTGCGGTCTTTGCCGTAAGAGTGCACATGGACCGACAACTTCACAGGGCGTGCCGGCGTGCTGAAGTTGCCCGGAATCAGGACGTCGTGAGAAAAGTCGCCCGCCGCCATATAGGCCTTGAAAATCGGCTCCCGTACCAGGTTGGCAATGTGCTGCAGCACGTCGCGCTGGGCGTCGAAGCCGAAATGCTGCGTTGCCATGTGGTTGCACCATTCGATGCGCCCCTGGGCATCCAGCAAGACGACACCGCTGGGGGATGCCTGCATGGCCGCCAGGAATTCATCCAGCCGGGCCTGGCTTTCCCGCAACTGCTGGTCGCGGTTCTTCAAGAGCCTGCGGGTCCGGTCCGCGACCTCGCCCCAAACGCCGGGCAGACTGGGTGCAATACCAGCCATCGCAGCGGGTGTTTCATTGTTTTGTTCAATGCGCAGCCAGCGCAGAAGGCGGCCGACATGAAAACTGTCGAGAACCAGCCAGGCAAGCGCGCCCAGTGCCAGGCCGATGCCCAGCCCGAACGTCAGGCCGTTTGCCGTCCTTGCCCAAAAGCCCAAGCCGCCGCCGGCAAGCATGCAGGCAGCGAAGATGATCCACCTATTGATCATGCGCTGGATTGTGCAGCAGCCACCGGGTTGTTGGCAGACATCGCAGTCAAACGGTAACCGGCACCGCGAACCGTTTCCACCATGGCGCCGGCGGCTCCCAGAGCTTCCCGCAGGCGCTTGACGTGCACATCGACCGTGCGTTCCTCAATGAACACATGGTCGCCCCAGACCTTGTCGAGCAAGGCGCTGCGGCTGTGCACGCGCTCTGCGTGCTTCATCAGGTAATGCAGCAATTTGAACTCGGTCGGGCCGAGCTTGAGCTCCTGGCCCTGATAGGAAATTCGGTGGGTCGCCGCGTCCAGGATAAGCGCACCGACCGTCACGCTGTCGTTCACCGACTCTGGCGCACGGCGGCGCAGCACGGCCCGAATGCGGGCCAGCAACTCCTGGGTGGAGAACGGCTTGGTGATGTAGTCATCGGCGCCCGCATCAAGCCCTGCCACCTTGTCCGGCTCATCGCCGCGGGCCGTCAACATGAGAATGGGAATGCTCTTGGTCCGTGCCTGCTTGCGCCAGTGGCGGGCCAGCGCAATGCCGCTTTGGCCCGGTAACATCCAGTCGAGCAAGATGGCGTCGGGCAGCACGGCGTCGAGTTCGCGCTGGGCCGAGACACTGTCTTCCGCCACCACGGGGTCAAAGCCGCCATGCCGCAGGTTGACGGCAATCAACTCGGCAATGGCCGGCTCGTCTTCAACAATCAATACGCGTGGCAGGTGTTTCATTCCAGGTTTACTTTACTGCAGACTCGATCTGTTCCATAGGGGTGTGGCGTACGTCGGCCCCTTTGACGATGTAAATGATGAATTCCGCAATGTTCTTGGCATGGTCACCCACGCGTTCGATGGCTTTGGCCACAAACAGCAGATCCAGGCTTGGCGAAATCGTACGGGGATCTTCCATCATGTAGGTGATGAGCTTGCGCACAAAACCGTCGAACTCCTGGTCGATCTGGTCGTCCTCCTTGAGGATGGAAACGGCCACCGTCGTGTCCAGGCGGGCAAAGGCATCCAGCGCCTTGCGCAGCAAGCCGGAGGCCAGCTCCGCTGCCACACGCAGATCGGAAGAAGGCAGAGCGCGGGACGATCCGCTTTCGATGATGGACTTGACCATGCGCGCGATTTTCTCGGCTTCGTCGCCGGCACGTTCCAGGTTGGCCGTGGTCTTGGAGATGGCGATCAGCAAACGCAAATCACGTGCGGTGGGCTGGCGCCGCGCAATGATGGACGACAGCTCGCGGTCAATGTCGATTTCCATCGCGTTGACGCGTGATTCGGTTTCGATCACCTGGTTGGCGCTCTCAGCGCTGAACTGGGACAAAGCGTAGATGGCAAGGCGAATCTGCGATTCGACCAGGCCACCCAGCTCCATCACGCGCGAAGAAACGCCGTTGAGTTCGCTGTCAAACTGGGTCGAAAGATGTTTATCAGGCATGTGTGCTCCCTAATCCGTATCAGCCGAAACGGCCGGTAATGTAGTCTTCGGTTTCTTTGCGTTTCGGCTTGAAGAACAGATCCTCGGTGGCGCCGAACTCAACCAGGTCGCCCAGGTACATATAGGCGGTGTAGTCGCTGCAGCGCGCTGCCTGCTGCATGTTGTGCGTCACGATAACCACGGTGTAGTCGTTCTTGAGCTCAGCGATCAGCTCTTCCACCTTGGCGGTAGAGATCGGATCCAGCGCCGAGCAAGGCTCGTCGAGCAGCAGCACTTCCGGCTTGATGGCGATGCCGCGTGCAATGCACAGGCGTTGCTGCTGGCCGCCCGAGAGGCTGGAGCCGCTCTGGTTCAGCTTGTCCTTGACTTCCGTCCAGAGGGCTGCCTTGCGCAGTGCCCATTCCACGCGCTCGTCCATGTCCGAGGCGTTCAGGCTTTCAAACAGCTTCACGCCAAAGGCGATGTTGTCGTAGATCGACATCGGGAACGGCGTCGGCTTCTGGAACACCATGCCGACCTTGGAGCGGATCAGTGCGACGTCCTTCTTGGACGTGAGCAGATTTTCACCGTCAAACATGATTTCGCCTTCGGCGCGCTGCTCGGGGTAGAGCTCATACATGCGGTTGAAAATGCGCAGCAGCGTGGACTTGCCGCAGCCGGAGGGGCCGATGAAGGCGGTGACTTTTTTCTCCGGGATTTCCAGGTTGATGCCCTTGAGGGCGTGGAACTTGCCGTAATAGAAGTCGAGATTTTTGACCGAAATTTTCGATTGCTCGCGTTGTGCGGTGATGGTGTCCATCTGTGACCTTGTTGTGTTGGGTTGGGCTAAAGCCAGGGAGCGTCAGCCGGTCAGTTTTTTGCACGCGTGAGAACACGCGCCAGGATGTTCAGGCCAAGCACGGCCATCGTGATCAGGAACACGCCTGCCCATGCCAGCTGCTGCCAGTTCTCGTAAGGGCTCAGCGCAAACTTGAAGATCGTCACGGGCAAGCTGGCCATAGGCTGGCTCAGGTCAGACGTCCAGAACTGGTTGTTCAGCGCAGTGAACAGCAGCGGAGCCGTCTCACCGGCGATCCGAGCCACCGCCAGCAGGATGCCGGTCGTCACGCCAGCGCGCGCCGCCCGCAGCGTGATGCTGGTGATGACTTTCCACTTCGGCGCGCCCAAGGCGTAAGCAGCTTCGCGCAGGCCTGGCGGAACCAGTTGCAGCATGTTTTCGGTGGTGCGTATCACCACCGGAATCACGATCAAGGCCAGCGCCAGAACCCCAGCCCAGCCGGAGTAGGACTTGAATTGCGACACCACGACGGTGTAGACAAAAAGGCCGATCACGATGGACGGTGCGGACAGCAAAATGTCATTGACGAAGCGCGTCACCGAAGCCAGCATGCCTTTGGTGTTGTACTCAGCCAGGTAGATACCGGCCATGATGCCGATGGGTGTGCCCACAAACGTGGCCAGCAACACCATCAGGAACGAGCCATAAATAGCATTGGCGATACCGCCGGCTTCATTGGGCGCCGGCGTCATCTGGGTCAGGGTTGCCCATGAAAGGCCGCCCACGCCCAGGCGGATGGTTTCCCACAGAATCCATGCCAGCCAGAACAGGCCGAAAGACATGGCAGCCAGGGACAGTACCAGCGCGATCCCGTTGACCCGCTTGCGGCGGGCGAATTTGGCCAGGCGCGCGTCGTGTGCCACGGTACTCATGTTTTCACTCCTTCGCTTTTGCGCAGTTGGGCCAGCAGCAGCTTGGACAGCGACAGCACGACAAACGTGATGAAGAACAGCACCAGGCCCAGGTAAATGAGGGCCGCCTGGTGCAGGCCTTCGCCCGCTTCCGCGAACTCGTTGGCCAGTGCCGACGTGATGCTGTTGGCGGCCTGAAAGAGGCTGAGCGAATCGAGCTGGTTGAAATTGCCGATCACAAACGTGACCGCCATGGTTTCACCCAATGCCCGGCCCAGTCCCAACATGATGCCGCCGACCACGCCAGCCTTGGTGTAAGGCAGCACGACTTTGGAGACAACTTCCCAGGTAGTGGAACCCAGCCCATAGGCCGACTCCTTGAGCAGCACCGGCGTCACTTCAAACACGTCCCGCATCACCGAAGCGATGAACGGGATGATCATGATGGCCAGGATGATGCCGGCCGAGAGGATACCGATGCCCACGGGCGGCCCCGAAACCAGCGCACCCAGGTAAGGCACGCCGGTCAACAGGCTTTGCAGCGGCTGCTGGACGTAAGTGGCCAGGATGGGGCCAAACACCAGCAGGCCCCACATACCGTAAACGATGGATGGCACGGCGGCAAGCAACTCGATGGCGGTGCCCAGCGGCCTTTTGAGCCATGCGGGCGACAGCTCGGTCAGGAACAGTGCAATGCCGAAACTCACCGGCACCGCAATGATCAGCGCGATCAAGGAGGTGGCGATGGTGCCGTAAATCATGACCAGGCCACCGTACTCACCCTTGACAGGGTCCCAGACGCTGCTGGTCAGAAAGCCGAGGCCGTATTTGCTGATGGCGGGCCAGGCCCCTATCACCAGCGAAACAAGGATGCCGGCCAGCAAGGCCAGTGTCAGCCAGGCCGCACCCTGCGCAGCCCAGCCGAAAAGCCGGTCTGCCAGGGGGCTTCTGCGCACAGCGCCGCCAGGGGGTGGATTGGTCATATCGCGTCCGGTCGCTTTGGCCGGGTGGTCAAAAGCGGCCCGGCTAGCCGGAAGTGTAGAGGACACGTGAGAAACCCCTATGGTATGTAACGACTGCGGAAAATCAGCTTGTTGTGCTTGTGCTTACTGGCTTACTTGTAGGCAACCGTCTTGCCAGATGCGTCTTTGATGTCGCCCCAGGCTTTTTCGATAATCGTCTTCACGGCAGCAGGCATGGGCACATAGTCCAGGTCGTCGGCGGTCTTGTCGCCGTTTTTGTAGGCCCACTCAAAGAACTTGAGCGAAGCGGCGGCCTGGGCTGGCTTGTCCTGGACTTTTTGCATCAGGATAAAGGTAGCGCCGGTGATGGGCCACGAATCCTTGCCGGGCTGCTCGGTCAGGATCTGGTAGAAGCTCTTGGACCACTCGGCACCTGCAGCGGCGGCCTTGAAAGCGCCGTCTTCAGGTGACACGAAGTTGCCGGCAGCGTTCTTGAGCTGGGCGAAGGTCATCTTGTTTTGCTTGACGTAGGCGTATTCGACGTAGCCGATCGAGTTGGGCAGACGGCTGACGAATGCCGCCACGCCTTCATTGCCCTTGCCGCCGGCGCCCACGGGCCAGTTCACTGCGGTGCCCTCGCCCACTTTGGACTTCCACTCGGCATTCACTTTGCTCAGGTAGTTCGTGAAGATGAAGCTGGTGCCGGAGCCGTCAGCACGGCGAACCGGTGCGATAGCCGCGTCAGGCAGGTCCAGCGTCGGGTTCAGGGCCTTGATGGCGGGGTCGGTCCATTTGGTGATCTTGCCCAGGTAAATGTCACCCAGCACCTGGCCGCTCAGCTTGAGCTGGCCGGGGGTAATGCCCTTGATGTTGACCACGGGAATGACGCCGCCGATCACGGTGGGGAACTGCATCAGGCCTTTCTTGGCCAGTTCGTCGTCTTTCAGGGGGGCGTCAGAGGCGCCGAAATCGACCGTTTTGGCTTCGATCTGGCGCAAACCGGCGCCGGAGCCGACCGATTGGTAGTTGATCTTGACGCTGGTGGCCTTGTTGTAGTCAGCGGCCCACTTGGAATACAGGGGCGCCGGAAAGCTGGCGCCCGCGCCGGTCACGTCCTGGGCAACTGCCAGCGTGGCAAAAGACGCCAGGGCCAGGCCCGCTACGGTAGTCAGGGAAGCTTTGAAAGTCAGGTTCATCAGAACACCTCTTGGTTTGGAAATAGTCGGATTGATTGGGATTGCCAGGAACGATGCGTTGACTGTAGAAATCTTGTGTGACAAGGATGTGACAAATATGACAGTGCTTCAGACGGCCGCCACCGCTCGGGAGCGTCACAAAACGTTCAAATTACCGTCACGAATCCGTCACTCGCTTCTCCTACCCTTGGCCTCGTCTCAATCAGGATTAATCAGGAGAACTTCCCATGTCCAACCGCCGCTTTCTGGTCCTCGCCCTTGCTGTAGCCGCCCTCGCTGGCTGCGCCACCTCGCCTACCCCGGTGTCTGTCACCGACACCATTGCCGCTCAATCCCAGCTCAGCACGCTGAACGGCCTCGTCGCCAAGGCCGGCCTGTCCGACACCCTCAAGTCGGGCGGCCCTTACACCGTGTTCGCCCCCACGAACGCAGCCTTTGCCAAAGTGCCCGCCAAAACCATGGACGAACTGGGCAAAGACCCCGCCAAGCTCAAAGCGGTTCTGGCCTACCACGTGGTTCCCGGCAAGGTGATGGCTGCCGACGTCAAGAACGGCAACACCAAGACCGTCAACGGCGCCAACGTGGCGCTCTCCAAGGCCGGCGAGTTCGTCACCGTCGAGGAAGCCATGGTCCAGACCGCCGACATCTCCGCCACCAACGGTGTCGTGCACATCGTGGACGCCGTCCTGATTCCGCCTGCCAAGTAAATCGCCTGTCACACGAACGGGTCAAGCCTGCGGGTTTGACCCGTTTTTCATTGGATTTACAGCGTTTTCGTGCTCCAGCCAGCGTGCAGCATAGACAAGTAGCTACTGTTTTTATAGCAAACCACACCGAGGCGGCATCGCCCGCACCAGGGAGCATTCATGCCATTTCAAACGCCAGCCTTGAGCCGCCGCCAGCTGCTCAAACGCGCCAGCCTGATCACGGCAGCCACGGCGGTTGCATGCCCCGCCTGGGCGCAGCCCGGCAAAGGCACCTTCTCCAAAAGCATCGTCGTGGCCCAGCCGGTCGACTTCTCCCAGGCGCAACAGGACGTGGCCAAGGACTTCCTGATCGGCTCACGCGCCGCCTGGCAGGACATCAACCTGCGCGGAGGCGTTCGCGGCAGGCCGGTCCAGCACCAGGCGCTGGAGACCGATGGCAGCCCTGCCAGCCTGCGCACGGCACTGGATTCAGTCAAAGACAACCCCTCGTGCATGGTGCTCTCGGGCAGCGTCGGCGACCAGGTTGCCAGCCAGATCGTGGCGCTTTCCGTGCAGGGCGGGCTGAATATCCCGCACGCGGCGCCGTGGCTGCAGAATTCCAGCCTCGACATCGACGACAAAACCTTCCCCATCTTTGCGGCGCGCCAGGAGCAGATCGCCTACGCCCTGAAGAGCCTGACGGCCATGGGCCTGAAAGAGCTGGGGGCGATTTACGCCACCGCGCAGGACTACACCGCCTATCACACGGACGTGGAGCGCATTGCAGCCGGCATGCAGCTCAAACTGCAGCCCTTCAAGGCTGCGGGTGACCTGCGCGCGCTGGGCCAGAAGCTCACCCCCAAGACACCCGCGGTGCTGCTGTTCGTGGGCGGAACGCCCGAACTGGCCGAATTCACGCAGGGCATGGAAAAGCAGTCCCGCCAGCGCTACATCGTGGCCCTGGCCGACGTCAACCTGCAGACCATGCTGCAAATGGGCGCCGGACGCAACACGCCCGTCATCGCCACCCAGCCCGTGCCGCTCGTTAATGCCAGTTTGCCGGTGGTCCGCAGCTACCGCGAGACGCTAGCCCGCCTCTTTGACGAGCCGCCCACGCCGCTGAGCCTGGCCGGGTTCATCGCCGCGCGCTACACCTACGAAGTGCTCACCGAGGTCGAAGGCCCCTTGACGCGCCAGAGCGTGCTGGGCGCCTTCCAGCGCCGCACCAACCTCAACGTCGGCGGGTTCGCCGTCAGCTTCAACCCGCAGCGCCGCAGCGGCACCTACGTCACGCAAAGCATGATGACGGTCGACGGCCGGCTCATCGGTTAAAGGACGAAATGCTGATGCGAGTCCCGCGTGAACACTATGCCCAGCCCTTAGAACCTGTTTACGATTTATTGGGGGCCGCGTTGGGGTGCAATCGGGATGAGTTGGTGGCCCAGGGCCCGCCGCATGGGCTCATGCCCATGCAAGGGACTGGGGCGCCAAATCGCCCGATTTCACCCCAACCCGGAGGGCAGGAGCCTTTTCGGGCGGTCTGCGGCGTTGCGGCGCTGGCCAATAGCGGGCTATTGGCGGCGCACCGCGCCTTGCATCCCATCCCGAAAAGATTCCTGCGCGGCCCCCAATAAATCGTAAATAGGTTCTTAAACTCAGGCATGCAAAATGGAACGCTGCTCGCCGCTGTAGACCTCGGGTCCAACAGCTTTCGCCTCGAAATCGGCCGCTTTGACGCCGGCCAGATACACCGCACCGAATACCTGAAAGAAACCGTCCGCCAGGGCAACGGGCTCGACGCAGACCGCAACCTGACACCGGAAGCCATGCAACGCGGCTGGGACTGCCTGGCGCGCTTTGGCGAACGGCTGGCGGGTTTCAAGAAATACCAGGTTCGCGCCGTTGCCACCCAGACCCTGCGCGAGGCGCGCAACCGCGAAGAATTTCTGGCACGCGCCCACAAAATCCTTGGTTTCCCCATCGACGTCATCCCCGGCCGCGAAGAAGCCCGCCTGATTTACCAGGGCGTGGCCCACTTGCTGCCGCAGTCCGACGAACGCCGGCTGGTCGTCGACATCGGCGGGCGCTCTACCGAAATGATCCTCGGCAAAGGGCTGGACGCACGCACCATGGAGTCCTACCGTGTCGGCAGCGTTGCCTGGTCGATGAAGTACTTCCCCGACGGCCAGTTCACTCAACGCGCCTTCCAGACAGCCGAGGTGGCCGCCAAGGCGGTGCTGGACGAAGCCGTCAATGCCTACCGCTCCAGCGCCTGGGACACCGCCTACGGGTCTTCCGGCACGATTGGCGCCGTCAGCGACGTACTGACCGCATCAGGCTGGCCTGCAGGCCTTGTGACGCGCGAAGGCCTTGATTGGCTGCTGGACCGCCTGCTCAAGGCGCAAAGCGCCGACCGTCTCAAGCTCGACGGCATGAAAGACGACCGGCGTGCCGTGATAGGCGGCGGTGTCAGCGTGCTGCGGGCCGTGTTCGACCTGCTGGACGTCACGGAGATGGAAGCCGCGCAAGGCGCCTTGCGTCATGGCGTGCTCTATGACCTGGTAGACCGGGAACAGGATTTGACCGACCTGCGCTCCACCACCGTGCAGCGCCTGGCCACCAAATTCAACGCCGACAGCGCACAAGCCCAGCGCGTCAGCAAAGTCGCCAAGCAATTGTTCGTCATGGCCTGCAAGGGCATGCCTGCCGCGGAATCGGATCGCTTTCAGCGCAAACTCGAATGGGCGGCGGAGCTTCACGAAATCGGCAGCCAGATCTCGCACAGCGACTATCACAAGCACGGCGCCTACATCCTCGACAACGCCGACGCCCCGGGCTTTGCCCTGCCCGAGCTGCACCGCCTGAGCCTGCTGGTACTCGGCCACCGCGGCAAGCTGCGCAAGCTGGAAGTCAATTTTGAAGACCGGGTGTTTATCCAGCAGCTGCTGTGCCTGCGCCTGGCGGTCATCCTCTGCCACGCCCGGCGTGACCCCGACCTCAAAGGCCTTCAGCTTGAAAGCGGCGCCGAGCCCGGCAGGCTGTTTGTGCTGAACTGCCGCGCCGGCTGGGCACAGGCCTTTCCGCAATCGGCGCACCTGCTGCAAGAAGAAGTGCTGGCGTGGCAAAAAACGCCGTGGACGCTGGTCGTTCCCAGCGCCTGAGCCGCCTCCTTACTCCCTGCCTTCGCGTCTTTTGTGGCCGGCTACGGCACCGGGCCAGGGCTTGACCGCGTTCGATTAAACCGTATAAACTGTATATACGGTTTATTCGACCGCTCACACTCAACTAAAAAAGGATCAATCCATGGCAACCCAAAAAAAAGCAACTGCGAAAACTTCCCCACCGGCAACTCCGGTCAAGCCGGCCGCAACGCCCAAGGCCCCCGTGAAGACGGCAACCAAGCCCGCTCCGAAAAAGGCAGCCCCCGCCAAAGCCCCTGCCGGCAAAGGTACGGTCAAAAAAGCCATCGTGAAAAAGGCCGGTGCCAAAAAGCCTGCGGCCAAGCCCGTCAAAGCCGCCAAGCCGGAAAAGACCAAAAAGCCAAAGCTCGTGCGCGACAGCTTCACCATCCCCAAAGCTGAATACGTGGTGCTCGACGACCTCAAGCAACGCGCCGCCAAGCTGACCCGCCCTGCCAAGAAAAGCGAATTGCTGCGCGCAGGCATCAAGCTGCTGGCCAGCATCTCCGATGCAGCTTTCCTGACGGCGCTGGAACAGGTTCCCGCCATCAAGACCGGCCGGCCTACGCTCGAAAAGTAAGAAGGGCCGCCGGGCCGTACCCAGACGGGTCGGCTACAACACCTCGGGCGACTGCACCGTCACCACAACCGTCTGGTCAATGCCATCACGATCGCGGTTGCGCAGCCACCAGAGCGCGCCCTTCTTGACGGGGCAGTCGCTCTCCTGCAGCCCCAGCAGGTGCGCAATGGTTTCGCCCAGGATGGGTTGATGGCCGATTACCAGAATCGGCGATTTGGCGGTGGGCCATTGCACCAGTTCGAGCAGCTGCTCCACCGTAGCATCAGGTGCCAGCTCTTTCCTGATCTTGTATTTGCGGCCCAGCGCCAGCGCGGTCTGCTCGCAGCGCCGTGCCGGGCTCACGAA
Organism: Synechococcus sp. UW140; assembly: GCA_943370375.1. Taxonomy (GTDB): domain Bacteria; phylum Pseudomonadota; class Gammaproteobacteria; order Burkholderiales; family Burkholderiaceae_C; genus Polaromonas. The sequence goes on along the minus strand of CALRQR020000022.1, from coordinate 70,944 downwards.
GATGCGGGCCCCTTCGGGCAACTGGCGGTCCAGCCAGTTGGCCATGCGGGCGGCCTGCTTCTCGCCTCTTGAGGTCAGCGACCGTTCAAGATCGCTGCCGCCCTGCGGGTCACCTTCGGGCCAGTCTTCTGCCTCTGCGTGACGCCACAGGATGAGGTCCATGTCATTTGTCCTGGTGTTGGGGGGCCGAGTAGCGGGCCATCAGAGCCGCCTGTGCGCCGTGGCGCGCATGTTGATCACCGTGATTGACCCGGAGGTACGAGCCGTCAGGCTGCAGATCCCAGGCGTCGCGGCTGTCGTGCAGGTAGGCCACCAGGCATTCGTCGATGATGCGCTGGCGTAACACCGGGTCCGTCACCGGCCAGGCCAGCTCGACCCGGCGCAGCATGTTGCGGTTCATCCAGTCGGCGCTGGAGAGCAGCAAGGTCTCTTCTTCCGCGCAGCGGAAATAAAACACCCGTGAGTGCTCCAGGAAGCGGCCGATGATGGAACGCACCCGGATGTTGTCCGTCACGCCCGGCACCTGGGCCGGCAGCATGCAGGCGCCGCGCACGATCAAATCGATCTTCACGCCGCGCTGCCCGGCCTGGACCAGCGCCAGCATCAAATCCTCATCGGTCAGCGCATTCATCTTGGCCACGATGCGCGTGTCCTTGCCCTGCAAGGCCGCCTCGCCCAGCGCGTCGATCTTCTCGATCAGCTTGCGGTGCAGCTGAAACGGTGCCAGCAGCAGATGGTGCAGCTTGGGCAGGCGGCTCTGGCTGGCCAGGTGCACAAACACATTGTCGATGTCGGCCGTCATCAAAGGGTCGGCCGTCAGGTAGCTGATGTCGGTGTAGAGGCGCGCCGTGCGCGGGTTGTAGTTGCCGGTCGAAAGATGGGCGTAGCGCACCAGGTGCCGGCCTTCGCGGCGCGTCACCAGCAGCATCTTGGCGTGGGTTTTCAGGCCCACCACGCCGTAGACCACCTGCGCGCCTATCGACTCCAGCATTTCGGCCCAGTTGATGTTGGCTTCTTCATCGAAGCGCGCCTTGAGCTCCACCACCACGGTGACTTCCTTGCCGCGGCGCACGGCTTCGCGCAGCAGCACCATCAGCTCCGAATCGGCGCCGGTACGGTAAATGGTTTGCTTGATGGCCAGCACTTGCGGGTCGTTGACCGCCTCGCGCAAAAAGGCCAGCACGCCGTCAAAACTCTCGAAGGGCTGGTGGATGGACACGTCGCCCTCTTTGAGCCGCTCAAAGAACGACTGCCCGGGCTGCAGCTGCGTGGGATAGCAGGCGCTGTAGCCGGGGAACAGCAGCTTGGGGTCGTTGACCAGGTCCACCAGCTGCGTCAGGCGCACCAGGTTGACAGGGCCGTGCACGCGGTACAGCGCCGGTGCGGGCAGGTTGAACTGCTTGAGCAGAAAACTGGCGAGGTGCTCGGAACACCCCGCAGAAACCTCCAGCCGCACAGCCTGCCCGTAGTGGCGCTGCTCCAGCCCCTGCCGCAGGGCGGTGCGCAAATTCTTGACATCGTCTTCATCGACAGCCAGATCGGAGTGGCGCGTCACACGGAACTGCGAGAACTGCCCCACATCACGGCCGGGAAACAGCTCGGCCAGGTGCGCGCGGATGACGCTGGAGAGCGAGACGAAGAGCCGGCTCTTGTCCTTGCCGTGGGCCGGCATATGGATGAAGCGCGGCAGCACCCGCGGTATCTTGACGATGGCAATGTCGTTCTCGCGGCCAAAGGCGTCATGCCCGCTCAGCCGCACGATGAAATTGAGCGACTTGTTGGCCACCTGCGGGAAGGGGTGCGAAGGATCAAGCCCCACCGGAATCAGCAGCGGCCGCACTTCCCGTTCGAAATACTCTTTCACCCAGCGGCGCTGGGCGGCATTGCGTTCGCCGTGGGAGACGATGCGTATGCCTTGCCGCTCGAAAGCCGGCAGCAGGTCGTCGTTGTAGAGCGAATACTGGCGCGCCACCATGTCATGCGCCGCGGCCGACAGTGCCTTGAACGACTCGACCGAATAAGGGCCTTTTGAATCATTGGCTTGGGCGGCCGTGAGGTGCGGCGCGGTGCGGACTTCAAAGAACTCGTCCAGATTGGACGAAACAATGCACAAGAACCTCAGGCGCTCCAGCAAGGGCACGTCCGGGCGCTTGGCCCAGTCCAGCACCCGCTCATTAAAGGCAAGTATGCTGTGGTCGCGATCCAGAAACTGGACGGGTGGCGCGGCGGAGGCCACCGAGGCTGGGGAAGTGGGCATCAACAAGGTTGGTCTTTGTCATCAAACGTAAACCCAAGTGTTGACGGGTTTCATGACAAAGGCGTGACAGTACTTTTGACTGATGTTGCACCTACCTGAGGGGACTGACAAGCGTTGCCCTTGGGCTTACCGGGGTTGCTTTGGCGCTGTTTGGGGTCGCCGCCACGAGGTAAGACTCGAACAATTGCGCCGCATGGCCCCAGCTGAAGTCCAGGGCGCGCAACCTCGCTTCATGGCGCGGCACCGCCAGCGCGCTGTAACAAGCCTGTTGCAAGTCTTCGTTCATGACACCGCCGTGACAGCTTCCGTCGGGTTTGCCGAGCACTTCAAGCGGGCCATCGACCGGATAAGCCGCCACCGGCGTGCCCGTCGCCATGGATTCGAGCATCACCAGGCCAAAGGTTTCCGACCGGCTCGGAAACACAAACACGTCTGCTGCCGCATAGACCTTGGCCAGTTCGTTCCGGGCCAGAACGCCCATCCAGCGGACCTGCGGATAGCGCTCTTTCAAAGAGGCCTCGAGCGGCCCCACCCCACAAACCACTTTGGTCCCGGGGATGTCCAGCTTTAAAAAAGCATCGATGTTTTTCTCATACGACACCCGGCCCACGAACAGCGACACCGGCCGCACCAACGTTCCCATGGGCGGATAGAGGCAAGGTTGTGGCTCAAAACCGAACAAATCCGTGTCCACACCGTGCGTCCAGCTGCGCAGGTTGCGAAAGCCCCGCTGCTCCAGCATGCGCAGCACGCCGTGGGTGGGCACCATCACGCCGGATGAATGCTTGTGGAAATGGCGAAACAGCGCATAGCCCCAAGACAGCGGAACCTTCAGCGCCGCATGCAGGATCTCGGGGAATTTGGTGTGAAACGCCGTCGTGAACCGCAGGCCGCGTTTGAGGCAATAGCCGCGCGCCGCCCAGCCCAGCGGGCCTTCGGTGGCAATATGAATGGCTTCCGGCCCGAAAGCATCCAGCTTTTCCGTCAACCCCCGTTTGGGGCTGACTGCCAGGTCAATGCCCGCATAACCCGGGCAAGGCCGTGTCTTGAAGAGGCCCGGGTGCACCACATTCACCTCGTGCCCCAGCTCTTCAAGTTCCCGCACCAGCTCTACCAGGGTGGTGACGACGCCGTTGACTTGCGGTTGCCATGCGTCGGTGATCAGCGCGACCTTCATGCCACCACCGTTGAAGCGACATGGCCGCGGCCTTGTGTCTCATGCGCGGGCGCCCAGTGCACCAGCTCCAGGGTGCCGTCAAAATTTTCAACCAGCGCGGTGCGGCTTTCCACCCAGTCGCCGTCATTGCAATACAGCACACCGTTGATGGTGCGCATCTCGGCGCGGTGAATATGCCCGCAGACCACGCCCTGGTGGCCGCGCCGGCGTGCCTCGTTGGCCACCGCCACTTCAAAGTCGGTGACGTAATTGAGCGCGCTCTTGACCTTTTGCTTCAGGTAGGCCGACAGCGACCAGTACGGCAGCCCCATGCGGGCGCGCATGCTGTTCAGATGGCGGTTGAGTTTGAGCGTGAATTCATACAGGTTGTCGCCCACATAGGCGAGCCACTTGGCGCACTGCACCACCGCGTCGAAGTAGTCGCCGTGGATGATCCACAACTGACGGCCGTCGGCGGTGATGTGCACGGCTTCATCGATCACCTCGATGCCGCCGAACTGGTTGCCGATAAATTCACGCGCAAACTCATCGTGGTTGCCGGGCACATAAATGATGCGGCAGCCTTTGCGGGCGCGGCGCAGCAGCTTTTGCACCACGTCGTTGTGCGACTGCGGCCAGTACCAGCGGCGGCGCAGTTGCCAGCCGTCCACGATGTCACCCACCAGGTAGAGGTTGTCGCTGGGGTGGGCCTTCAAAAAGTCCAGCAGCGCGGCCGCCTGGCAGCCGGGCGTGCCCAGGTGGATGTCAGAGATGAAGATGGTGCGGTAGCGTTTGCGCAGCGAATCGTCGTCGTCATGGTCGTCGCCGCTGCCGCCGAAGCTGTTGCTCAGCGCACCCATCGCGTCAAACATGCTTCGCATCAGGCCTCCGCAGGGTTGCCCGGCACCGGTTTGCCGGAGAAATGTTTCAGGTAACGCGGCGGCAGGTCGGCGATGCGCATCATCATGGGCAAGTCGGCCGAGTTGAAGTCAGGGTCCCAGGCGGGCGCACCCAGCACCTTGGCGCCCAGGCGCAAATAGCCTTTGATCAGCGCGGGCGGCTCCACGTCCAGCGTGTCGTCCAGTTGCTCTACCGGCAGCGCCAGGCGCGGCGTGACGCGGTATTCGATGGCGGCGAGGTGCGTCTGGCGCACCTGGCGCCAGATGCTGGCGGCGGCATGCCCGCTAGAGACGCCGTTGTGCTGCATCGGGATGCTGGCGCAGCCGATCATGGTGTCGAGCTGGTTGCGCGACATGAATTCGGCCAGCGCACCCCACAGCGCCAGGATGACGCCGCCGTGGCGGTGGTCGGCATGCACGCAGCTGCGGCCCAGCTCGACCATACGCTCGCGCAGCCCGCGCAGGCGGGTCAGGTCGAACTCGGTGTCGCTGTAGGTGCTGCCCACGCGCTTGGCCTGGGTGGGCGTGAGGACGCGGTAGGTGCCGATCACTTCCTGGCTGTCGGCGTCGCGCACCAACAAATGCTCGCAGTAGTCGTCAAACAGGTCCACGTCGTGGCCGGGCAATGTCTTCGAAAGGTTCGCGCCCATTTCCAGCGCGAAGACCTGGTACCTCAGGCGCTGTGCCTGCCGGACCTCGTCCTGGTGCCGGGCCCAGCTGACCGAGATTTTCCCCACGGCAGGCCTTTGAACAACGGCGGGAATGACAGCATGACCGCTTTGATGAAGTGACCCCCGTGGCATTGCGACTGGCGACAATGCAAAGGTGGGATTGGGCAGTTCTTTCATGGCTAACTCCTTGTTTCCTGGTGTCTCAACAATCTCGGCAGTTCATCAACTCAGCAACTTCAAATCGCGCTGTAAAAAAGCCCCAGAAATGGGGCTTCGACTCAATCACCGGCGGTCAGCGAAACCGCCTCGTCGCGTCGCCCCAAACTCGCGGCCAGCATCGGCCGCGCGTTCGACAATCCTTCCAGCCACGGCCGGGTCCCGGCCTTGAATCGCAAACCGCCCGGGCTGTTGGCCAGGGCCTGGGCCGTGCAGCGCAAGATGCGCAGGCACTGCTTGTTCAGGTCTTGAAAGCCGGCGCTCAAACCGCGGCTGGCCGGGTTCGATTCGTGTCCCATGGGGTGCTCTGTCATGCTGGTCATGACGTGATTCTGGTAGTGGGGGGTGACGCGTTCGTGTCAGTTCAATGGCAGTTGTGTGACACGGTGCAGGGGGCCGGCAGACATGCTGCAAAGCGACAGGCGCGTGAGCGATCCGGGCCGTGACGGCGGTAGCGCCGGAAGGCCGGACGCCCGCTTGCTACAGTTTTAATAGCTAACAACCCATGTTCTGCCTGGGCGAATTGGCAATTTGACGTCAAGGGGCGAAGCGTAGTCGCGCTGGTTCGACTGCCTCTTTGTAGTCAAAACGTGCTATTCCCCAGGGAGAACGGGGGCGGTATATTGCGCGCCATGCGGCGAATCCGGCTGCACACGAAGTCAAACAACAAATTCCCGGAGGGGTTCAAGATGACCGATCACATGCGTAAGCGCAACGCAGGTGCCAGCGCACGCCTGCTGGTCTTGTCAAACGGCGCGGGCCGTCCTGTCTTGCGGGGCGAAGGGCCGGTGACGCCGTCTTGCTTAGCGCCGTCCAGGCCGTACCGGCACGCAAGTGCAGCTCCGCGGATCAAACGCATCTCGCTGCTGGTGAGCCGGGCCCTGACACTGGGGGCAGGCGCGTTTTTGTCGCCGCTGGCCAGTTGGGCGGGAAACGTCGATGTGGCAGCAGGGACTGGTCTGGCGGCTACCCTGGGCAATGCGGCCAGCGGCGACACCGTCACGCTCACGACCAACAACGGCACGTACACCACGAATATCGTCAATATCCGGTCGGCCACCTTGCAGCTCGGTGCCGGCGTCACTTCAGCAAGAATCACCGGCAATTTGAACAACTCCACGATGGAGCCCGTCTCAGGCGCACCGCAAACGTTGACGGTGCAGGTCAATGGCGGCCAAACGCTGCAGATGGAAACCACGCTGCGCGACAATAACGCGAACATCCTGAGCGTGACAAAAACCGGCACCGGCACGCTCAATCTTCAGCGAAACGCCAGTACGGTGTCCAGTTATTCGGGTGCCACGACCATCTCTGCGGGCACGCTGCGATTGACCGGGCTAAACGCCATCGGTGATTCCAGCGCCGTTTTCGTTGCGACGGGCGCCACCTTCGACCTCAATGGTTCAACCGAAACCGTCGGCAACCTGTCAGGCGAGGGAGCTGTCACGCTGGGCGCCGGTGCGTTGACCCTCAACCAGTCGACGGCCGACACGTTTTCCGGTGTCATGTCCGGGTCGGGCTCCCTGACCAAGGCCGGCGCAGGCACGCTCACGCTCACCGGCGCGAACAATTACAGCGGCGGCACGACCATCAACGCGGGCGTGCTCGCCGGCACGACGAGCAGCCTGCAGGGCGCCATTGTCAACAACGCCGCCGTCAACTTCGACCAGGCGACCTCGGGCAACTATGCCGGCGCGATCAGCGGTACGGGCACCCTGACCAAGGACGGCGCCGGCACCGTGACGCTGTCAGGCGTGAACAGCTATGGCGGCGGCACCACGGTGAACGCAGGCACGCTGCGCGCAGGCGCAGCCGGCGCCTTCATGACAGGCACGAGCTACACGCTCAACGACGGCACGCTGGACCTCAACGGGTTCAACCTCAGTGCCTCGTCCTTTCAGGGCTCGGGCGGCACCGTCAACCTGGGCAGCGCAACCCTCACCCTGACCCAGGCGGGCAACAGCAGCTACGCCGGCGCCATCACCGGCACGGGGGCATTGGTCAAAACCGGCGCCGGCACCATTACGCTGTCAGGCGTGAACAGCTATGGCGGCGGCACGACCGTGAACGCGGGCGTGCTCGCCGGCACCACCAGCAGCCTGCAGGGCGCGATTGTCAACAACGCCGCGGTCCACTTCGACCAGGCAGGTTCTGGCAGCTATGCCGGCGCGATGAGCGGTACGGGCACGCTGACAAAGGCCGGCAGCGGCACGGTGGCGCTCACCGGTGTCAACACCTACACCGGCGCCACCAGCATCAACGCGGGCACGCTGGCGGTCAACGGCTCCATCACCTCGCCGGTCACTGTCAACAACGGCGGCACTCTGGGCGGCAGCGGAACCATCAACGGCGCCGTGACCATGGCGAGCGGCGGCATCCTGGCCCCCGGCAACTCCATTGGCACGCTGACCGTGAACGGCCAGATGAGCTTTGCCGCCGGTTCCGTCTACCGTGTCGAGGTCGACCCAGCCGGCAACGCCGACCGCATCAACGTCACCGGCGCGCCCGGCACCGCGAGCCTGGGCGGCGCCACGGTGGACGTGCAGGCCAGCGCGGGCAGCTACCAGGCCAACACGCGCTACACCATTCTTAGCGCCACGGGCGGCGTGACCGGCATCTTCGGCGCAGTCACGTCCAACCTCGCCTTCCTGACACCCTCGCTGGCTTACGACGCGAACAATGTGTTTCTCTCACTGGCGCGTAACCAGGTCAGCTTTGCCGATGCAGGCGCCACGCCAAACCAGCGGGCCGCCGCGGCGACGCTGCAGGCCAGCGCGGCGGGCGCAACAGGCGACCTGGCGACAGTGATCAACGCCGTCACCGGCCTGTCCGTGTCCCAGGCGCAAGCGGCGTTTGAATCTGCGGGCGGCGCCTCCCTGGTCGCCCTGCACCACGCCAGCGCCGCTTTCGCAGGCGGCTTTGGCCAGCAGCTCCAGGGCCGCATGGAGGCGGGGACACCGGGTGCCGGGCTCGGACAGGCGGCCTTTGGCTCACCGCTGCTGCTGGCTGCAAACCATTGGCAGACCGATGGTGAGTTCGTGGCCCAGGCGGGCATGGGCGCAGCGCTGGACAGCGCTCAGCGGGCCGCACAGCGCGGCTTCTGGATGCGTGCGTATGGTGCGGAAAGCCATACCGACAGCGACGGCAATGCCGCGGGCAATCGACTGCGCGGGAGCGGCCTGTCCCTGGGCGTCGACACCGAACTGCGCGAAGGCCTGGTGCTTGGCGCCGCGCTAACCAGCGGCGATTCGCGCGTTTCCTTCAGCGGCCTGGCCGATGCCGGCAAGTCACGCGGCAACGGGTTAGGGGTGTATGGCAGCTATGCCGCGGGTCCATGGTCCTTCAAGGGCCTGGCCAGCCTGGCCTGGAACACCAGCCACATGGATCGCGCCATCGCATTCGGCGGGCTCTCGCGGACCGCCAGTTCGGACTTCGACAGCCGCAGCCAGTCGCTCTACGCAGAAGTCAGCCACGACCTGCCGCAAGGCAGCTACCTGCTGCAGCCGCTGGCCGCGCTGTCTTATGTGCGGACAAAAACCGCCGACTTCACCGAAACCGGCGCCGGTGCCCTGAACCTGCAGGTGGCCGGTCAGACCACCCGCTCGACCCGCACAGTGCTGGGGGCGAAGACGGTGCATCAGGTGGGCAAGCTCAAGGTCGAGCCGCGCCTGACCTGGGCGCATGAGTTCGGCAACGTCAATGCGCCGCTGGCAGCCAGCTACACGGGCGCACCCGGGGCGGGCAGCTTCCAGGTCTCGGGCGTGGCTCTCAAGCGCGACAGCCTGGCGCTGGGCTTGGGCGTCTCGGGTCAGTTGGGCAGGGGTTTCACGCTGACGGCCGATGCGCAATGGGAAGGCAATGCGCAGCAGCGCAATCTGGCCTTTTTTGTGGCGCTGCGCGGCGCCTGGTAAGGAAAGACGGACTCGCCTGCTGCATTCACAAGCAATTCCGCAGTCCGCACGCCCGCCTTGCTCACGTCGAGGTCGGGTGCTCAACGGTCCGCAACGCGTTGCCCTTTGTCATTGACGACGCGCTCACCGTCTTCCTTGCTGAAAGCGCCCTGCTGCGGCGCGGGCAGGATGTCCAGCACCGCCTCAGAAGGACGGCACAGGCGCGTGCCCAGCGCCGTCACCACGATGGGCCTGTTGATCAGGATGGGGTTGGCCAGCATCGCGGCGATCAGGGTGTCGTCGCCCGCCGCGGGGTTATCCAGGCCCAACTCCTTATAGGCAGCTTCTTTCTGCCGGATCACCTCTCGCACCGGCACCGCCATCGCGGCAATCAACTTACGCAATTTCTCTTCCGCAGGCGGCGTTTTCAGGTATTCGATGACCTCGGGTTCGATGCCGGCATTGCGTATCAGCGCCAGGGTGTTGCGCGAGGTGCCGCATTTCGGGTTGTGATAGATCGTGACGGGGGTAGCGGTCATAGCGGTCGTAGCGGAAGGCATGTCCGGAGCTCCTTGAGTAGTGAACGAATTGTGGGTGGCTTGCATCGATTCAATAATTCAATTATATTTGAATTATGGAATCTTTAACCCTTACCCCTCAGTTCGCCACACTCGATGAGAGCGCCGCCGTCAAGGCATTGGCCGCCCTCGCCCAGGCTCAGCGGCTGCGCGCTTTTCGCGCTCTGGTCGTCGCAGGCCCTGAAGGATTGACGCCGGGCGTCATGGCAGAACAGCTCGGTGTTGCTCCCAGCGCCCTGTCTTTCCATCTGAAGGAGCTCGCCAATTCGGGCTTGGTGAGCAGCGAAGCGCGCGGGCGCAACCTGATCTACCGCGCCAACTTCAGCCAGATGAATGCCTTGCTGGGTTACCTGACCGAACACTGCTGCGAAGGCGGTACCTGCGAAGTCGACGCGCAAGCCGGTTGCGCCACCTGCTAGCAGCACATCTCACACACCACCACCCCAAGGAGAGCCCGATGAAACGCTTCCACGTCCATGTTCACGTCAAAGACCTCGAAAAAAACATCGCCTTTTACTCGGCCATGTTCGAGCAGCAACCCGCGCGCACTGAAGCCGACTACGCCAAGTGGATGCTGACCGACCCGCCAGTCAACTTCGCCATCTCCACGCGCGGCGATGCGCCCGGCGTAGACCACCTCGGTATCCAGGTCGAGCGGGCCGAAGAGCTTGATGCCCTCAAGGCCAGCGCCACCCGCGCCGACATGACGCTGCTCGACGAAGGCCCCACCACCTGCTGCTATGCCCGCAGCGACAAATACTGGCTGACCGACCCGCAAGGCATCGCCTGGGAGCAGTTCCACACGCTGGACAGCATTCCGGTGTTCAGCGAGCAAAAACCTGCATCAAATCCGGCCCCAGCCCAGGCGTGCTGTGCGCAAGACGCTACAAATTCAATAGCAACCGTCAAACCGGCCAAAGCCTGCTGCTAAGAGACAACCGTCATGAATGAGCAACCCATCAACGTCCTCTTCCTGTGCACCCACAACTCGGCGCGCAGCATCCTGGCCGAAGCCACACTGAACCACATCGGCAAGGGCCGCTTCAAGGCCTATTCAGCCGGCAGCAGCCCGCGTGACAACCAGCAACCCAACCCGTTGGGGCTGCAGACCTTGCGCTCTGCTGGCATTGCAACCGAAAGCCTGCGCAGCAAAAGCTGGGACGAATTCGCCAGGCCCGATGCGCCGCACATGGATCTCGTCATCACCGTTTGCGACAACGCCGCCGGTGAGGTCTGCCCGTTCTGGCCGGGGCAGCCCGCCACAGCTCATTGGGGATACGCAGACCCCTCCGAAGGCGACGGTACAGAGGCGCAAAAACTCGAGGCCTTTCGCCAGACCCTGCACGCGATTCGCCGCCGCCTGGACTTGCTGGTCAATCTGCCAGCGGCGGGCGTTGACAAGCTGATGCTGCAAACCCGTGCACGCGGACTGGCGAGCTCATGAGCCTGCCGCTCGCTGCATCAAGCTCATCTGCCATCGCTGAAAGCGTAAAGCCTCCACTCCAACACCAACTCCTCGCAGAGTTCGTCGGCACCGCCGCCCTGCTCTGTGCCGTCATAGGCTCGGGCATCATGGCCGAGCGCCTGTCGGGCGGCAACATGGGCGTGGCGCTGCTCGCCAACACGCTGGCCACTGTGTTCGCGCTGTATGTGCTGATTGAAGTGCTGGGCCCCGTCAGCGGCGCGCACTTCAATCCGCTGGTCACCCTGGTTATGTGGTCAAAAATGCCTCCAGCCCATACAGGACATAGGCAAGTAGCTATATTTTTTATAGCATCCCAGCTTCTGGGTGCAGTGGCGGGGGCCTGGCTGGCGCATGCCATGTTCGACATGAGCGTGTTGCAGTTCAGCAGTAAAGTCCGCAGCGGCGGCGGCCAGTGGCTGGCCGAAGCGGTCGCCACCGCCGGGCTGATTCTGGTCGTGCTGCGCGCACCCCCCGCCAAGGCGCCGGCGCTGGTGGCCTGCTACATCGGCGCGGCGTACTGGTTCACCGCCAGCACCTCGTTTGCCAACCCGGCGGCCGTGCTGGGGCGCATGCTGTCAGACAGCTTTGCGGGCATCGCGCCCGCCAGCGCGCCTGGCTTTGTACTGGCCGAGGCTGCCGGGGCGCTGGCCGGTGTGGTGTTGCACCGCGCACTGGGCGTGCGGCAGCCGCCTGAGCGGGGCTGAGGCCGGCGCATCCTTGCTACCCTTGGACTCGTGACCCCGACCAGCCGCACCGCCACTATCGTCCAGTTGGGCATCGCCCAAACGCTGGCCTGGGCTTCCAGCTACTACCTGCCGGCCATCCTCGCGGTGCCGATGGCCCGCGACCTCGGCGTCAGCACGCCCACGGTGTTTGCCGCTTTCTCTGCCGCGCTGGTGGTGTCTGCTTTGCTGGGGCCGGCAGCCGGCAAAGCCATAGACCGACACGGCGGCAAGCCGGTGTTGGCCGCCAACAGCCTGATCTTTGCCGCCGGGCTGGCCACGCTGGCATTCGCGCAGGGGCCAGTGGGCCTGTTTGCCGGATGGGTGATCCTGGGCGTGGCCATGGCGGCAGGCCTGTATGAAGCAGCCTTTGCCGCGCTGGTGCATCTGTACGGCAAAGACGCGCGCGGCGCCATCACCGGCATCACACTGTTTGCGGGTTTTGCCAGCACCGTAGGCTGGCCGCTGTCGACGTGGCTGGAGCTGGAATGGGGCTGGCGCGCGACCTGCCTGGTATGGGCGGCGCTGCACCTGCTGCTGGGCCTGCCGCTTAACTTGCGCTTGCCCGCCTCACCCGCCCACGCTGTGACACACGTGGCCGCAGAAGCGCCGCCTGAAGTCACTCCGGCCGAAACATCAACCCCCTTGCCCGCATCAACGGAAAACTCCACCACCCGTACCGCCGCCCTGCTCGCTCTGGTGTTCGCCGTGACTTGGTTCATCAGCACCGCCATGGCCGCCCACCTGCCGCGCCTGCTGCAGGCCCACGGCGTGCCGCTGGCCACTGCGCTGATTTTTGCCGGGCTGGTCGGCCCCGCGCAAGTCGCCGGCCGCCTGCTTGAATACAGCCTGCTGCGCAACATCCACCCACTGATATCTGCACGCGTGGCCGGCGCCATGCACACGCTGGGTGCGATGGTGTTTCTGTTGTTCGGTGTACCGGCTGGCGCGCTGTTTACCGTGCTGCACGGCGCCGGCAATGGCGTGCTGACGATTGCCAAAGGCACGCTGCCACTGGTGCTGTTCGGCGTGCGCGACTACGGTGCGCGCCAGGGGATGTTGATGGTGCCCGCCCGCTTTGCACAAGCCACGGCGCCCTGGCTGTTTGGCCTGGCGATTGACCGCTTTGGCGCGGGCGCACTATGGTTCTCAGCGGCGCTGGGGCTGGTGGCGTTTGCGGCGCTGATGGGGCTGAAGGACTCTTCTCACGCAAAGGCCCGGCACCGGCGTTAGTTCCTGTCGGTGAGAAGCAGGCAGCCGGTTACGTCCTGACCGCCAGCGCCACAACCGCCGCACCGGCAGCAACAATCAGCGCGTCCTCGATCAAGCCACTGCGGGTCTGGCCCATTCGCGCCATGGCGCGCTTGCGGCCTGCCAGCGTGATGTAGGCAAGCGGCACGGCGGTGGCAACCGCCGTGAAAGCACCGGCCTGCTCGCGGCCACGGGGAGCCAATGCAGCGCCGGCGATCCCTGCGCTCATCACCCGCGCCAGCAGCCCCAAAAAAACCGTACGGTCAGGCGCGGTCTTCATCTTGTCGCCCAACAGTTCACCAACACCCATGGCCAGGGCGCCGTTCCTGAACAGGGGGCGGTCCAGCAGGACAAGCCGCCCCGGCGTGCGACGGTCTAAAAACCGTGCTGCCGCGATGGTGGCCATTGGGGTCATGGAGCGCGCACTGGCGACCGCGCCGATGAGGGCGGAGAAAAGCAAACTGCTGTTTTTCATATTTCGTCTCGTGGCTAACCAAAAGACCATCGTCCTTGAGCCTGCTTACTGGAAGAAGGGGAAAAATGCTCGAGCGGCCGTAGGAGCGAACGAAGGTTCGTCGCAGAATGAAAGGCTGTACTCAGCGCGAAAGAAGGTTGCTTTGAGCCCAGAGAAGCCGTTATGGCCTCTTCTTTGGTTGCACTCGGTTTTCCCGGATGGCGCGAAGGTCTTTGCGTATGGACCCGGGAATCATTGCAACAACAAAAGCCGCGAAGCCAAACTGAGCCCAGAAAGCGAGCCAAAACACCGTTGGCTCGCTTTCCAGTCGAATCCATCGACCGGCCTTGCTGAACTTGATTTCACCAGTGAGCGTCGCATTGAGGCAAACCCATCCCAGAATAAGCGCGAGGCAAAGTCCAGCGATGTTGCCAATCAAGGAAAGGTAAGGGCTGTTCCACCAGCGTTTCATGATTTTGAATCCTGATGTTCGCTTCTAGCCGATGGAGGGCATTGAGGCGCGCTCACGCCAACCACTTCTGAAAAAACCGCGCCTGCCCCATCGCCGGATCCAGCTGAAAGCCGCCAAAGCCCACGCGCTCGTACAGCTTGATGGCGCGCTCGTTGCCTTGCAGCGCCTCCAGCGTCAGCTTGCAGGCGCCCTTTTCGCGCGCGATCTCTTCCACCACCGTCAGCATCTTCTCGCCGATGCGCTGACCGCGATGGCCGGGGCGTACGGACACGTCATGGATGTTGACCAGCGGGCGGCAGGCGAAGGTGGAAAAGCCTTCGATACAGTTGATGAGGCCCACGGCCTGCTCACCGGCGAACGCGAGCACGCTGAAAGCCTGCGGGCGCGCGGCAAGCTCCTTGATGAGGTTGGCTTTGGCGAAATCGCTGAGGGGATGGCCGCCGCCTGCCGGGTCGCGCGCATACACGTCCAGCAGGTCTACGACCGCAGCCGCATGCACGGGGTTGGCATAGTCGGCGCGGAGTACCTGCAAGGAGGGAGAGGATGTTGATTCGGTCATCCGATGATTTTAGGTACTCTGTCAGTTCTATGGGATTCCCATCAATCACGCCCCATCTCACGACCGTTCGCCCTGAGCTTGTCGAAGGGCTTCGACAGGCTCAGCCCGAACGGTGTGAGGCCTTGAGTTACGAAATATTCAAGGCCTATCCAACCGATAAAGCCGCACCGCGTTCTCACCCATGACCGCCGCCTGGCCCTTCGCGTCCAGCGCGGCAAGAAGCTGCTGCGCCTCGCCCCACCACTGCACGTAAGGGCCGGCCAGCTCCAGCACCGGCCAGTCACTGCCCCACACCACACGGTCTGCGCCAAAACTCTGCAGCACATGCTCACCCCAGCGGCGAACAGCGCCTGGCTGCGGATGCGGCCCGGCTTCGGTCATCAGGCCCGAGAGCTTGCACATCGCCTGGGTGTCGCGGGCGATACGCGCAATACCATCAGCCCAGGGCTGCCACTCGCCCGCAGCAATGTCGGGCTTGGCGCAATGGTCAATCACCATGCGCAACTCGGGGTGGCGGGCGGCCAGCGTCAGGATATGGGGCAGGTGCACAGACTTCACCAGCGCATCAAAAACGAGGCCGCAACCGGCCATGGCACGCAAGGCCGGGGCCAGTGCGGGTTGCAGTATCCATTCGGGATCCGCGATGTCTTGCAGCATGGGCCGCAAGCCCTTCAGGCGCGGGTGCCTGGCCAGTTTCTCGACGCGGGCCGATGCGTCGGCGGCCAGCATGTCTACCCAGCCCACCACGCCCAGCACCGCAGGGTTTGCGTCTGCCTGCGCCAACAGAAACTGCGTTTCCGCGTCGGTCGGCGCGGCCTGCACCAGCACACCACCGGTGATGCCGTGCGGTGCGGATTGCGCCTGCCAGTCGGCCACGGCCACATCGCGGTAAATCGGCGCCAGTGCCGGCGTGAGCCAGCCATAGTCGCCGCGCGCGAGCTGCCAGCAATGAAAGTGGGCGTCAATGTTCACGGCGTGGGCGCCTCCATCGGCAGCAGGCCCTGCTGGCGCAGATCGGCCCAGAAGGCGGGAGGAATCGGATGCTGCATCATCGCCACCGCATCGGCCCACTCGGCGACCTTGCGGGCGCCCAGCATCACGATCTCTACAGCCGCATGGGCCAGCGGAAACTGCAGCGCCGCCGCACGCAGCGGCACGCCGTGTGCCTGGCAAACCGACTCGATACGGGCGGTGCGCTCAAGCCATTCGCCGGCAGCCGGCGCGTAGTTAAAACTCGCCGCGCCGCCTCGCACACCCGTCGCTAGGATGCCCGAATTGAACACACCGCCCAATGCAATGCGCACACCGCGCGCCGCGCACTGTGGCAGCAGCGCGGCCAGCGCGCTGTGGTCCAGCAGGCTGTAGCGCCCGGCCAGCATCAGCACGTCCAGCCCGGCTTCGCGCAGTACCTGCAGCACCACGTCGACATCGTTGGTGCCCAGGCCAATCGCGCGAATCAGCCCTTCGCGCTTCATCTGCCGCAGTTCGGGCAGGGTTTCCTCAATCACCTGCCGCAGTACCGCGGGCGCGCGTTCGCCGTGCGAGGCGGTATCCGGGTCATGCACATACACCACGTCCAGCCGCGGCAGGCCCAGGCGCTGCAGGCTTTCCTCCACACTGCGGCGTGTACCGGCGGCGCTGAAGTCCCACACCTGGTTGAAAGGCAGGATGTCGACATAACCGTGTTGCGCGCGCGGGGCGTTCGCATCCGGCAGTAACAGCCTGCCCACCTTGCTGGACAGCACATAGCTGTCCCGCGGGTGCCCGCGCAGCGCATCACCCAGGCGCCGCTCCGACAGCCCGTGGCCGTAATGCGGGGCAGTGTCAAAGGTGCGGCAGCCGTCGGCCCAGGCAGCATCCACCAGCGCCCTCGCGTCGGTATCCGAGACGGTACTGAACAGGTTGCCCAGCGGCGCGCCGCCCAGGCCCAGCCTGAGGCCGCTGCCTTCGCAGGCAGAGAAAACAGGCGCCATGTCCATAGTCGTCATATCGAAGTTCGCATCGGAGTTCGGTTTCAGGGTTAATCCTGATAAAAGTTTAGCCATGTTATGACTAACATGTCAGTTATCGACAGCGGGAAATCCCGAGGTTTTATAAAAACCGGGTTTCCAGGTGTTCACACTTTCCCTCATGCTCAAAAACATACCGCCCCTGCTCACGCCCGACGCCCTGCATGCCCTGGCCAGCATGGGCCATGGCGACGACGTGGCGATTGTGGATGCGAATTTCCCTGCCGCCCAGGTGGCGGGCAAAAGCGGTGCCCGGCTGGTACAGCTGGCGGGCGCCACGGCGCCCCAGGCGCTGCAGGCCGTGCTGCAACTTTTACCGCTCGACAACTTTGTGCCCGACGCCGCCTGGACCATGCAGGTCGTCGGCGACGCTTCGGCAATTCCCGAGCCCGTTGCCGAATTTACGAACGTGCTGCTCCGGGCCGGCGAGCGCCCCGCCGTGACGCTGGAGCGCTTTGACTTCTACACACAAGCCCAAAACGCCTTCCTCATCCTGCAGACGGGTGAGCAGCGCAAGTACGGCAACATCCTGCTGCGCAAGGGTGTGATTTCCAGCGATGCGAGCTGACCGATGAGCACCGCCGCCCACCCTGCTGCCTCCGCGCCCATCAGCCTGCGCGCGCAGGCGTATGAGAGCTTTCAGCAGCAGATCGTTGACGCCAACATCCGCCCCGGCCAGTTCATCTCGCAGCGCGAATTGATGCAGCTGCTGGGCATGCCGCTGGGTGCCGTGCGTGAGCTGATTCCCCGCCTGGAAGCCGAAGGCCTGCTCAAGACGGTGCCGCAGCGCGGCCTGCAGGTGGCACATGTGGATTTGAAACTGATCAACAACGCCTTCCAGCTGCGCCGCCTGCTTGAGCGCGAGGCCGCCAGCCGCTTTGTCACCACGGTGTCCGACTCCGACCTGGCCATGATTGAGCTAGCCCACCTCAACATCGTCAAGCGCGCCAAAAAGAAAGCCATTGACGATGCCCTGCTGGAAGACGCCACCACGGTCGACTGGGGCCTGCACGATCTGATGATCGACGCGCTGGGCAACGAGCTGATCTCCGAGGTCTACCGCATCAACAGCCTGCGCGTCCGCCTCATCAAGCTTGAAGGCTCGACCCTTTCCCCGGACGTGCTGATTCCCGCGATGGAAGAGCACCTCTGGTTTATTGACGCCCTCAAGCGGCGCGACGCACAAGCCGTGGTCGACCGCCTGAGCCACCACATTGAAAGCGCGCACCGACGCGTGCTAGGACTGCCGCGGCCCGATATGCCGTGGTCTTTGGAGACCCTTGAATGACGAGTTCTTTCCCCGCCGCCGACAAATCCTTTCGCGGTATCTGGCCCGCCCTGCTGACGCCGCTCACGGCCGGCCTGGACATTGACCATGCCAAATTCGCGGCGCACTGCAAGGCGCTGATCGCCAGCGGCTGCCCGGGCGTGACAGCTTTCGGCACCACCGGCGAAGGCCCTTCCTTCTCAATGCAGGAACGCAAGGACGCGATTGACCAGTTGATCAAAAACGGCATTTCGGCCGCGCAGATCATGGTCTCGACCAGTTGCGCCGCCCTGCCAGAGACGCTGGAGCTTACGCGCCACGCCGTCAAGGCCGGTGTGCACGGTTGCCTGATGCTGCCGCCGTTTTTCCTCAAGGGGGTGTCCGACCAGGGCATCATCGACGGCTACCGCTACGTCATCGACGGCATGGCCGGCACGCCCTTCAAGATGTACCTGTACCACATCCCCCAGGTCACGGGTGTGCCGCTGTCGCACCATGTGATCAGCACACTGAAAAAACAATACCCCGACACCATCGTCGGCATCAAGGACAGCGCCTGCAGCACCGAACACTCCGTCGGCCTGGCCAACGCCTTCATGAAAGAGATGACGGTCTACGTCGGCTTTGAACCCGACCTTCCAGAGATGGGCAAACGCGGCAGCACAGGCGCGATCAGCGGCCTGGCCAACTTCATGCCGCGCCTGGTCAAGCGCCTGGTGACCGAGCCCGACGCAGCCGCCACACCGGCCGAACGCGAGCGCGTCGTCAAGCTCATCGGTCTGCTTAACGGCTATTCGCTGATGCCCGCGCTCAAGGGCATCATGGCCATGCTGAGTGGCGACAAGGCCTGGCTGCGGGTGCGCGCACCGCTGGTGGCGTTGACGCCCGACGAATACCAGGCGCTGGAAAAAACCATCGCTGCCTTCGGGATTGATACAAAATCCGACTGATTGCCCAATGTAGAACCGGGGCCCGAGCCCCAACGATTGACCTAAAAAAGGAGACAACCATGAAGACTTCCCTCTCGTCCACCCTTCGCCGCACGCTTTTGGCCGCGGCTTCCGCCACGGTACTGATGGGCGCCCTGCTGCCCGCAGCCCAGGCCCAGAACAAGATGGTGCTGCGCGTGTCGACGCCCGCCGTGCCGGACGACTGGCACGCCAAGATGTGGACGGTCTTCAAGGAGAACCTCGAGAAAAGCGCGCCCGGCGAATTCGACGTGCAGATCAACCTGAACGCCTCGCTCTTCAAGCAGGGCACCGAGCCCGCCGCCATGGCGCGCGGCAACCTGGAACTCACCTCCATCTCGGCCTTTGACATCGCCAAGCTGGTGCCCGAGTTCTCGATCTTCACCGCCGGCTACATCGTGCGTGACCCGGACCACCAGCAAAAGGTGTTCTCCGGCCCTATCGGCACCGAGATGTTCAAGACCGTTGCCGAAAAGATGGAAGTCACGCCGCTGTCCACCGTCTACCTCGGCACGCGCCAGGTCAACCTGCGCGAAGCCCGCAACGTCAAGGTGCCGGCTGACCTGAAGGGCGTGAAGCTGCGCATGCCCGGCTCCAAGGAGTGGCTCTTTCTGGGTGAGGCCCTGGGCGCCACCCCCACACCGCTGGCCTTCGGCGAGGTTTACCTGGGCCTGAAGACCGGCACCATCGACGGCCAGGACAACCCCCTGCCCTCCGTGCGCGCCGCCAAGTTCTATGAAGTGACCAAGCAGATCGTCATGACCAGCCACCTGGTGGATGGCATCTTCATCGCGATTTCGAACAAGGCCTGGAACGGCATGAGCGCAGCACAAAAGACCAAGGTCTCTGCCGCAGCGCAAGCCGCCGCCGCCTACAACAACGAAAACCGCATCAAGGAAGAAGGCCAACTGGTGGACTTCTTCAAGAAGGAAGGCCTGACGGTCACCACGCCTGACCTGGAAGCCTTCCGCAAGTCGGTGCAAACGACATATCTGAGTTCCGACTACGCAAAAGTCTGGCCCAAAGGCCTGCTTGAGCGCATCAACGCGACGAAGTAAGCCCTGCGGCAAGCACCACAACTCCCATGAAAAGCTGGCCCCAAAAAGCCGCCAACCTGATTGGCGGCGGACTCTTCCTGACCCTGTTCATCGTGTTCGTGATCCAGATCACGGCGCGCTTCATCTTCAACAAGCCCCTGGCCTGGACGGATGAAGCCGCCGTGATCCTCTACGTCTGGGTGATCCTGTGGGCCGCTGCCGTGGTGGTGCCCGAGCGTGAGCATGTGGTGTTTGACCTGGTGTGGAACAGCATGCCCTATCGCGGCCGGCAGGCCATGGCCATCATCGGCAACCTGCTGGTGGGCGGCCTGGCGGCCTGGGGCATTCCGGGTTGCTGGGATTACGTGCACTTTATGGCCCGCGAAGGAACGCCCGTGCTGGGCGTGTCTTTTGAATGGGTCTTCATGCCTTTTGTGCTGCTGCTCGCTGCCCTCGCGGTGCGCTCGGCCTGGGCGATCTGGAACGCGATCCGTGGCAAGGGTCTGGAAGCGGAGCTGCGGATATGACAAGCGGAATAGGGATATTGGTGTTGGTGCTGGCCGGCGGCATGCTGCTGCGCATGCCCATCGGCTTTTCGATGATCGCGGCGGGTATCGGCTACCTCGTGGTGAAGGGCCAGGACGTCGGTCTGGTGGCTGAGCAGATCGGCAACGGCCTCTACAACAGCTATGTGCTGCTGGCCGTGCCGCTCTTCGTGTTTGCCGCCAACATCATGAATGCGGGCACGGTGAGCGAGCGGATTTTCGACTTCTGCCGCATCCTCGTGGGCCGCTTTCGCGGCGGCCTGGCGCAGGTGGACATTCTGGTCAGCGTGATCTTCTCGGGCATGAGCGGCAGCGCGATTGCCGACGCGGCCGGCCCCGGCCTGGTCACCATTCGCCAGATGCTGAAAAAGCCGGAGTACACGCGCGGCTTTGCCGGCGCCGTGGTGGTGGCCAGCGCCACGCTGGGCCCCATCATCCCGCCGTCGATCCCGATGGTGATCTACGCGCTGGTTTCAGGCGCTTCGGTGGGCGCGCTCTTTCTGGGCGGTGTGGTGCCGGGCTTTCTGATGGCCGGGCTGATGATGGGCGTCGTCGCGATCATCGCCAAAAAACGCAACATGCCGCGCGACGAACCCGTGCCGCGCTCTGAATGGGCAGGCCTGATCTTTCGCGGTGCGTTGCCGCTGTCCATGCCCATCGTGCTGCTGGGCGGCATTTACTCGGGCGTCTTCACGCCGACCGAGGCGGCCGCCGTGGCCGCGCTGCATGCGCTGATCCTGGCCGCCGTGGTGTTTCGCGCGCTCACGTGGCGCAGCTTCTGGGGCGTGGTGATGGAATCGACCCGCGGCAGCGCGGTCATCACCATGATCCTGGCCGGCTCCTTCATGCTCAACTACGCCTTCACCGCCGAGGGTGTGCCGCAGGCCATGGCCGCCTGGGTCGACAGCATGCACTTTTCCCAAATCGGCTTTTTGCTGATGGTGAATTTCATGTTTCTGGTGCTGGGCTGCTTCCTCGATGTGTCGGTGCTGCTGCTGGTGTTTGTGCCCATGCTGCTGCCGGCGGCCAAGCTGCTGGGTGTGGACCTGGTGCACTTCGGCGTGCTGGTGGTGCTCAACATGATGATCGGCCTGATCCACCCGCCTTTCGGCATGCTGCTCTTCGTGACCAAGGCACTCACCGGCATTCCTATCGGCGAGATGATGAAAGAAGGCTGGCCTTTCCTCGTCATGCTGCTGCTCTTGCTGCTGGCGATGACTTTCTTTCCGCAAATCGTTCTTTGGTTACCGCAAACGATGGGGTACAAATAGCTCCCCCCCAAGGCGCCTGCGGCGCCTCCCCCTCAGGGGGCGACGCTTGCGGCCCGGCAAAGCCGGTTCCGCGGCGTCTCTTGGTTGGGGATTCTCTTTACCTCTGATATTGCATATGAATGACGAAGTGAATGCGGATGTCGTCTGCGTTGCCAGTTGGAACGCCGACCTGATCTCGCAGGTGGCGCGGCCTATTGCCCGTGGCGAGACACTGATGGCGAGCAGCTTCAGCATCAGCCCGGGCGGCAAGGGCAGCAACGCTGCGGTGGCTGCGGCACGCCAGGGGGCGCGTGTGGCGTTGATCGCCCGCATCGGCGACGACGACTTTGGCCGCATGGGCATGACGCTGTGGCACGGCGAAGGCATTGATACCCGCCATGTCGAGCAGGTGGCGGGCGAGCGAAGCGGCGTCGCGCAGATCCTGGTGTATGAAGACGGCGACAACAGCATTGCTGTCTACCCCGGCGCGGGCACCGGCCTGGGCGCGCGCCATGCACAGGCCGCTGCGCCGCTGCTGCAAGGCTGTCGCGTCGTGATGGCCTCTTGCGAAGTGCCGGCAGAGGCGACGCTGGAAGCTTTTCGCCTGGCGCGCCAGGCCGGCGCCCTCACCCTGCTCAACCCGGCGCCCGCGCGCCCACTGGATGACGAACTGCTCGCGCTGGTGGACGTGCTCACGCCCAACGAAACCGAACTCTATTTGCTGGCCGGCGCCGGGCATGACGGATCACCCGCCGAGGCCGCCCGGCGATTGCTCAGCCGCGGCGCGCGCGCTGTGCTGGTCACGCTGGGCGCGGCGGGCTGCCGGCTCTATCAGGCGGGCCAGCCGCCGGTCACGCTGGCGGGCCGCACCATGCCCGTGCGCGACACCATAGGCGCGGGCGACACGTTCACCGGCGCACTGGCCGCGGCACTGGCACGTGGCGAAACATTGGCTGGCGCCATGCAATGGGCCAATGCCGCGGCAGCGCTGTCGGTCACGCAGCACGGCGCCATTGATGGCATCCCGCAGCATGCAGAAGTGGCGGCGCTGCTGAGCTAAATCCTGGCGATCACACCGATCCTCAAGGAAAAACGGCCTCTGGCCCAATAAACACCTTGGGTAAGCGCTATTAAAACAATAGCAACCCGCTCGCCGGCGCAGCTACAACGCCGCAATTGCCCGCTGGCCTGTAGTCCGGCCGCCCCTTTACAGGACGTTTACGAGCCTCTTTCGCGCCGTATACGCGTGCCCACAACGTTGCAGTGATAATTATTCAGCGCTGTCTGAACAGGCTTCAACGTTTTATTCAAACAGCAGCTAGAACACAATAAAAATGCCGGGTTCCACCCATTGAGCGGGGTGGACACGGCGGGCACCAAGGAATGCTGATGGACCCGAAAGCCGAAACGCCGCAAGACGGCGCTGTTATCCCCCCTCGCAAGCGCATCAGCCGCCGCGCGTCCATCATCGGCAGCGTGATTGCCGTGCTGGCACTGGCCGGCACCGGCTGGCTGGCCTGGCACCTGACCCGGCCCGCCACAGAGACCGCCGGCGGCCCCGGCGCCGCCTTCCGGCGCGGCGCCCCTGCCACCACCGTCGGCGTGGCCACCGCCGAGAAAACCAGCATCCCCATCGTCCTGGAAGCCTTGGGCACCGTCACGCCGCAAGCCACCGTCCGGGTACGTCCGCAGGTGTCGGGCGTGCTGGAGAAGGTGCTGTTCAAGGAAGGCCAGATGGTCAAGGCTGGCGAGCTGCTGGCCACCATCGACCCGCGCCAGTTTGAAATGGCCCTGATGCAGGCCAGCGGCCAGCGCCAACGCGACGAAGCGCAGCTTGAAAGCGCCCGCGTCACACTGCAGCGCTTCAAAACCCTGCTCGAACAGGACTCGATTGCACGCCAGGAGGTCGACACCCAGGCCGCACTGGTCAAGCAGCTTGAAGCCACGGTGGTGATCGACAAGGCCAATGAAGGCACGGCACGCCTGAACCTGGGCTACACCCGCGTGGTGGCGCCCATCGGCGGGCGCGTCGGCCTGCGCACGGTCGACGTCGGCAACGTGGTCAGCAGCGGTGACGCCAACGGCGTGGCCCTGATCACGCAGGTCAGCCCGATTGACGTGGTGTTCTCCGTTCCGCAAGACCGGGCGGGCGAGCTGCAGCAAAACGCCAGCGGCAGCACGCCGATGAAGGTCGTCGCGCTGGACCGCACCCGCATTACCACGCTGGACACCGGCGTGTTCGCCTCGCTCGACAACCAGGTCGACACCACCACCGGCACCGTGCGGGCCAAGGCACGCTTTGCCAACAGCAAGCTCAACCTCTTTCCGAGCCAGTTCGTGAATGTGCAGTTGCAGGTCAAAACGATTGAAGACGCCGTGGTGGTGCCCGTGACCGCCCTGCGCCTGGGCGGCAGCGGCGACTATGTCTATGTGCTGAACGCCGCCGAGCGCACCGTGTCGCTGCGGCCGGTGCAGCGCGGCCAGGCCACAGCTGAAAAGATCGTGATCACCTCCGGACTCAAAGCCGGCGAGCGCGTCATCACGGAAGGCGCCGACCGCCTGAAAGACGGCGCCAGCGTGGTACTGCCCGGCGACGCACCAGGCGCCGGCGCAGGCGGCAGACGCCGCGGGGCCAGCGCACCGGGCGCAGGTGCTTCCGCAGCAGGCCGCCAACGTGCGGCATCCGATACCGCCGTGCCAGCACCGGCTGCAATGCCGGCGCCGGCATCTTCCGCGGCCGCAGCCGCTGCGCTGCAACCTGATGCTGCCCCGCCTTCCATCGCCGGCCCCACGGCCGCGCAACGCCAGCGCATGCTCGACCAGGTCAAGGACGACCCGGCCGCGCTGGAGCGCCGCAAACGCTTCCTCGAACAAATTGACAAAGGTGACCCGGCCGCACTGGCACGCTGGCAAGGCATGAAGGACAACCGCCGCCAGGGCGAACGGCCGGCGCAATGATCCGGGACGCCAGCGCATGAGCCGCCGGGCCGTTCCCCAGGCGAATAGCATCGAAGTGCGAAGCACGAAGGTTATTTAATGAGCCCCTCACGTCCCTTTATCCTGCGCCCGGTAGCGACTTCGCTGCTGATGGTGGCCATCGTGCTGGCCGGCCTGGTGGGCTTCAAGTTTTTGCCGCTGTCGGCCCTGCCGCAGGTCGACTACCCGACCATCCAGGTACAGACGCTGTACCCCGGCGCCAGCCCCGAGGTCATGGCGCAAACCGTCACGGCGCCGCTGGAGCGCCAGTTCGGCCAGATGGCCGGGCTCTCGCGCATGAGCTCCACCAGCGCTGCCGGTGTCTCCATCGTCACGCTGCAGTTCGGCCTGGGCCTGGCACTCGATGTGGCCGAGCAGCAGGTGCAGGCTGCCATCAATGCCGGTGGCTCGCTGCTGCCGGCCGACCTGCCCGCCCCGCCCGTCTACGCCAAGGTCAACCCCGCCGACGCGCCGGTGCTGACGCTGGCCATCACCTCCGACACCATGCCGCTGACGGAAGTGCAGAACATCGTCAACACCCGGCTGGCGCTGAAAATCAGCCAGGTCAACGGCGTCGGGCTGGTGTCGCTCAGCGGCGGGCAGCGCCCTGCCGTGCGCATCCAGGCCGACACGCGGGCGCTGGCCTCTTACGGCCTCGGGCTGGACTCGCTGCGCACCGCCATTTCTTCGGCCAATGCCAACGCCGCCAAGGGCAGCATTGACGGTCCCACGCGTTCCTACACCATCAACTCGAACGACCAGCTGGTGGCGGCAACGGATTACAAGAATCTCATCATCGCGTTTCGCAACGGCGCGGCCGTCCGGATTTCGGATGTGGCGCAAGTGGTTGACGGCGCCGAGAACATCAAGCTCGGCGCCTGGTCTGGTCTGAAGCCGGCCATCATCCTCAACGTGCAGCGCCAACCCGGCGCCAACGTGATCGCCACCGTCGACGCCATCAAGGAACGCCTGCCCGAGCTGCAGGCCGGCCTGCCGACCTCGATCAAGGTCGACGTTCTGAGCGACCGCACGACCGGCATCCGCGCGTCTGTCATGCATGTCGAGATCGAACTCCTGCTGGCCGTGCTGCTGGTGGTGCTGGTGATCTTTGCCTTTTTGCACAGCCTGCGCGCCACCGTGATTGCCAGCCTGGCCGTACCCATCTCGCTCATCGGCACCTGCGGCGCCATGTATTTGCTGGGCTACAGCCTGAACAACCTGAGCCTGATGGCGCTGACGATTGCCACCGGCTTTGTGGTGGACGACGCCATCGTGATGATCGAAAACATCTCGCGCTACATCGAAGAAGGCGAAGAACCCATGGCCGCAGCGCTCAAGGGCGCGACGCAAATCGGCTTCACCATCATTTCGCTCACGGTGTCGCTGATTGCGGTGCTGATCCCGCTGCTCTTTATGGGCGATGTGGTGGGCCGGCTTTTTCGCGAATTTGCCATCACGCTGGCGATCACTATTTTGATTTCGGCCGTTGTTTCGCTCACCCTCGTCCCGATGATGTCGGCTCGCTGGCTCAAGCATGTGCCTGAAACCGCGGGCGAAGGCCGGCTGGCCAAGGCCGGCGCAAAGATGCAGCGCTTCTTTGACGGCGTGATCGCCCGCTACGACATCTGGCTCACCTGGGTATTGAAGCGCCAGGGCGCGACGCTGCTGGTGGCGCTGGGTACGCTGGTGCTCACGGTGCTGCTGTATGTGCTGATTCCTAAAGGCCTCTTCCCGACACAAGACACCGGCCAGCTGCAGGCTCGCGTGGAGACGGCCCAGTCGGTGTCGTATGCCCGCATGGCCGAGCTGCAGCAGGCCGCGGCCAAGGCGATCCTGGAAGACCCCGACGTAGAGACGCTGAGCTCCTTCATCGGCGTGGACGCCGCCAACAACACCATGCTGCACACCGGTCGCATGCTGATCAACCTGAAGAAAGAGCGAAGCACCAGCCAGCAGGACACCATGGACCGACTGCAGCGCCGCGCAGCCACCGTGGCGGGCGTCACGCTTTACTTGCAGCCCACGCAGGATTTGACGATTGACGCCGAAACCGGCCCCACGCAGTTCCGCGTCTCGCTCGAAGGCTCGAACAACGCCACGGTGGTGGAATGGGCCACCAAGCTCGCCAAACGCATGCAGGAGCTCAAAACCCTGCGCAACGTGGCGTCCGACGCGGGCTCCAGCGGCGCCGGGGCTTACATCACGGTAGACCGCGACACCGCCTCGCGCCTGGCCATCACCACCTCATCGATTGACGACGCGCTCTACAGCGCCTTCGGCCAGCGCATCGTCTCCACCATCTTCACCGAGACCAACCAGTACCGCGTGATCCTCGAAGCCATGCCCGACCAGCTGCGCACGCCCGCCTCGCTGGGCAGCCTGCAGCTCAAGACCGGCTCAGGCACCACCACGCCGCTGTCGGCCATTGCCACCATCGCCGAGCAACCCGCACCGCTGCAGATCACCCGCGTGGCCCAGTACCCGGCCACCACGCTGGGCTTTGATACCGCACCCGGCGTCTCGCTGGGCAAAGCGGTCGACGAGATCAAGCAGGCCGCCAAAGATATCGCCATGCCGGCCAGCGTGACGATGACCTTCCTCGGCGCAGCCGGCGCCTACCAGTCATCCCTCTCCAACCAGTTGTGGCTGATCCTGGCGGCGGTGATCTGCGTCTACATCGTGCTGGGCGTGCTGTATGAAAGCTATATCCACCCGCTGACGATTCTCTCGACCCTGCCTTCGGCCGGCGTGGGCGCGCTGCTGGCGCTGATGATCAGCGGCTCCGACCTCGGGGTGATCGGCATCATCGGCATCATCTTGCTGATCGGCATCGTGAAGAAGAACGCCATCATGATGATCGACTTCGCGATCGACGCCGAGCGCAATCAGGGCAAATCGCCGCAGGACGCCATTCACCAGGCGGCGCTGCTGCGCTTCCGGCCGATTCTGATGACCACGCTGGCCGCGCTGTTTGCGGCTGTGCCCCTGATGCTGGGCTGGGGTGAAGGGGCGGAGTTGCGCAGGCCGCTGGGGTTGTCGATTTTTGGAGGGTTGATTGTTAGCCAGGTGTTGACCTTGTTCACGACACCGGTGATCTATTTGGCGTTTGACCGGTTGGGGCAACGATTCCGGGGGAAAGGCAAAGAGGTTTCGCTCAGCCCGAACGACGAAGGCAGATCGGCATGAACCTCTCAGAGCCGTTCGTCAGAAGGCCTGTCGCCACTGTCCTCCTGACCATCGGCCTGGCGCTGGCCGGCATAGGCGCGTTCTTCGTGCTGCCGGTCTCGCCGCTGCCGCAAGTCGATTTCCCGGTGATCTCCGTCAGCGCCTCGCTGCCGGGTGCCAGCCCCTCCACCATGGCCAGCAGCGTGGCCACGCCGCTGGAGCGGCGCCTGGGCGTGATCGCGGGCGTCAACGAAATGACGTCCAACAGCAGCAACGGCTCGACGCGTGTCAGCCTGCAGTTCGACCTCAACCGCAAGATCGACGCGGCCGCACGCGAAGTGCAGGCGGCCATCAATGCCTCGCGCGCCGACCTGCCGGCCACCTTGCGCAGCAACCCGACCTACCGCAAAGCCAACCCGGCCTCGGCGCCTGTCATCATCCTGGCGCTCACGTCCAAGACACGTTCGCCGGGGCAAATTTATGACGAGGTGTCCAACCTTGTGCAGCAAAAAATCGCCCAGGTGCCGGGCGTGGGCGATGTGGAGCTGGGCGGCGGCTCGCTGCCTGCCGTGCGGGTCGAGCTGCTGCCGTTTGCGCTCAACCGCTATGGCGTCAGCATGGAAGACGTGCGGGCATCGCTGCAGGCCTCCAACGCCAACCGGCCCAAGGGCGCGATTGAGGGCAACGGCCAGCGCTTTCAGATTTACTCGGGCTCCAACACCGCCACCGGCGGGCTGAAGGCCGTCGACTACCGCAACCTGGTGGTGGCGTGGCGCAACAATGCGGCCATTCGCCTGTCGGACGTGGCCGAAGTGGTCGACGGGGTGGAGAACATCAACACGCTGGGCCTCTTTAACGGCGAACCCGCCGTGATCGTGCTGGTCACGCGCCAGCCCGATGCCAACGTGATCGCCACCGTCGACGGCGTGCGCAACCTGCTGCCCGAGCTGCAGGCGGCACTGCCGCAAGACGTGAACCTGCAGGTCGCCTCAGACAGCACCAACTCCATCCGCGCTTCACTGCATGAAATTGAAGTCACGCTGCTGATCTCCATCGTGTTGGTGGTACTGGTGGTCAGCGCCTTTTTGCGCAGCGCGCGCGCCACCATCATCCCGGCGGTGGCCACCGTGGTGTCGCTGCTGGGCACCTTCGGCGTGATGTACCTGCTGGGCTTTTCGCTCAACAACCTGAGCCTGATGGCGCTCACGGTGGCCACCGGCTTTGTAGTGGACGACGCCATCGTCGTGCTGGAGAACACCAGCCGCCATATCGAAGCCGGCATGGACCGCTTCAAGGCCGCGCTGCTGGGCGCGCGCGAGGTGGGCTTTACCGTGCTGTCCATCAGCCTGTCGCTGGTGGCGGTGTTCATCCCGCTGCTCTTTATGGGCGGGCAGATCGGGCGGCTGTTCCGCGAGTTTGCCGTCACGCTGTCGGCGGCGGTGCTGATCTCGCTGGTCATTTCGCTGACCACCACGCCCATGATGTGCGCCTGGCTGCTCAAGCCCGATGCGCACCAGAAGAAGCCCGGACGCTTCTCGGGTGTGGGCCGCTGGTTCGAAAGCGCTTTCAACCGCGTGCACCGCAGCTACGAAACCAGCCTGGACTGGGCGCTGCACAGCAAGCTGCTGGTAATGCTGATCCTGGCGGCGGTGGTGGGCCTGAATGTCTACCTCTACGTCAAGGCGCCGAAAGGCTTCTTCCCGCAGCAGGACACCGGCCAGATCAACGGCGGCCTGCGGGCCGACCGCAGCATTTCCTTTCAGGCGCTGCAGACCAAACTCAAGCAGCTGGTTGACATCATCCGCGCCGACCCGGCAGTAGACACCGTGGTGGGCTTTACCGGCGGCTCGCGCGCAGGCGGCGGTTTCATGTTCATCAACCTCAAGCCGGTGGGCCAGCGCGATGTGGCCGGCCAGGCGGTGATTGCGCGGCTGCGGCCGCAGCTGGCGCAAGTGACCGGGGTAAGCCTTTTCCTCAACCCGGTGCAAGACCTGCGCGGCGGCGGCCGCCAGAGCAACTCGACCTACCAGTACACACTGAAAAGCGACAACGCCGCCGACCTGCGCGTCTGGGCCACGCGACTTGCCGAGCAGATGAAGCTGCAGGGCGACCTGACCGACGTGGACACCGACCAGCAGGAAAACGGCGTGGAAACCATGGTCACCGTGGACAAGGAAAGCGCGGCGCGCATGGGCATCAGCTCGCGCGACGTCGACAACGCGCTCTACAACGGCTTCGGCCAGCGCCAGGTGGCCACCATCTATGCCGAGCTCAACCAGTACCACGTGATCATGGAAGTGGCGCCGCGCTACACGCGCAGCCCCGAGTCGCTCAAAGACATCTATGTGCCGGCAAAGAATGCGGGCGGGGGCAGTACGGCTGCCGCTGCCAGCACCACCGCAACGGCCGCGGCGGCCACCAGCACGGGTGCTACATCGATCGCAAGCACCACCACGCAGTCGACGACTTCAAGCTCTTCCACAAGCTCCAGCTCTGCCAACCCCTCGCTGCGCGACGGCTCCACCGGCCAGGTCCTGAGCACCACCGCCACTACCATGGTGCCGCTGTCGGCCATCGCCAGCTTCAGCGAGAACCCGACGGCGGCCTCGGTGAGCCATGAGGACGGCGAACTGTCCACCACCATCTCATACAACCTCGCCGAAGGCGCGACCCTCAGCGACGGCGAGGCGGCGGTTCACCAGGCGGAGGCCGACATCCGCCTGCCCAACAACGTACGCGGCAGTTTTGCCGGCACGGCACGCAGCGCGCAAGACTCGCAGAAGCAGCAGCCGCTGCTCATCCTGGCGGCGCTGGTGGTGATCTACATCGTGCTGGGCATCCTGTATGAAAGCCTGGTGCACCCGATCACGGTGCTCTCTACCCTGCCCTCGGCCGGTGTGGGCGCGGTGCTGGCGCTGCTGATGTTCAAGCTGGACTTTTCCATCATTGCGCTGATCGGGGTTTTCCTGCTGATCGGCATCGTCAAGAAGAACGCCATCCTGATCATCGACTTCGCGCTGGAGGCAGAACGCTCACGCGGGCTCTCGGCACTCGAAGCCGTGCGCGAAGCCTGCCTGTTGCGCTTTCGCCCCATCCTCATGACCACGCTGGCCGCCATTTTGGGCGCGCTGCCCCTGGCCATCGGATTCGGCGAAGGGGCCGAGCTGCGCCGCCCGCTGGGCATCGCCATCATCGGCGGGCTGATCGCCAGCCAGGTGCTGACGCTACTGACCACGCCGGTGGTCTATGTGCTGATGGACAAGCTGCGCCGCCGCAGCCCGTCTGAACGCCAGCTCAGCCGCCATCCTGATGAAGCTGACTTGATGCCGCAGGCGTGATGATGGACAAGCCACGCACACCGCTCTCCCTCTTGCTCCTTCCCCCTCTGGGGGAAGGCGGGGATGGGGGCCACCCGGCCTACGACTCACAGCCAGCTATTGACTCAAGCGCCGCCGGCCCCCATCCCAACCTTCCCCCAGCGGGGGAAGGAGTAAATCCAACTCCCGCTCTTTGTCCTGCTTCTTTCAGCAAGCTGGGAACGAGTAGACCCCGACATGCAAAACCAAGCCACCACTAACGCAAGGACATTCGCCAAGTCCCTCCGCCGGGAAATGACCGACGGCGAGCGACTGCTATGGCAGCGCCTGCGTGGAGAGCAACTGGGCATCAAGTTCAGGCGCCAGCATCCGGTGGGACCGTATGTTGCCGACTTCGCTTGCCTGGCGCCCCAGGTGATTGTGGAAGTTGACGGGTCACAACATGCCGGCCAGCAGGCCTACGACGCCAAGCGCGATGCTTATTTCAGATCTCTCGGATTTGACGTGCTGCGCTGTCCTGCCAATGTGCCGTTTTCCGATTTGTCATCGATGGTTCAGGCGATCTACAACCGTGTGGTCGAGCTGGCTGCGGCTTCCCTCTTGCGCCTTCCCCCGCTGGGGGAAGGCGGGGATGGGGGCCGCCCGGCCTGCGACTCAGAGCCGGTTATTGATTCAAGCGCTGCTGGCCCCCATCCCAACCTTCCCCCAAAGGGGGAAGGAGCCTGATTGAAAGGCCTTAAAAGGCAAAAATTTATGCATCACACCCTGAAATCCCATCGCTACATCCTGGCAGCCGTGCTCACACTGCTCGCCACCGGCTGCGCCGTCGGCCCCAACTACAAAACACCCACCACCGCCGATGTCAGCACCTTCAAGGAGGCCGAAGGCTGGGTGCCCGCCGTGCCGGCCGATGCGCTGGAGCGCGGCCCTTGGTGGAGCCTCTTTAACGACCCGGTGCTGGACCAGCTGCAGTCGCGCGTGGATGTGTCCAACCAGAACATCGCGCTGGCGGTGGCCTCCTATGCGCAGGCCCGCGCGCTGGTGCGCGAGCAGCGTGCATCGCTATTTCCTTCCGTCACGCTGGACGGCGGCGCCACGCGCTCGCGCAGCAGCGGCAATGTCGCCACCGGCAGCACCGGCCGCGTCGGCAACAACTACCAGCTCAGCATAGGCGGCAGCTGGGAGCCCGATGTGTGGGGCCGCCTGGGCCGCGCCGTAGACAGCGCCACGGCGGGCGAGCAGGCCAGCGCTGCCGACCTGGCCTCGGCCAAGCTGTCTGCGCAGGGGGAGCTGGCCGCCAATTACTTTTCGCTGCGCCAGACCGATGCGCAAAAAGCGCTGCTTGAAACCACACTGGCCGGCTACCAGCGCGCGCTGGAGATCACGCAGAACCGCTACACCGCGGGGATCGCCGCCAAGACCGATGTGCTGCAGGCGCAAACCCAGCTCGCCAACGCCCAGGCTGACAACGCCGGGCTACAGCGCCAACGCGCGCAGCTGGAGCATGCCATCGCCGTGCTGGTGGGCGAAGCGCCCGGCAACTTCACGCTGCCGCCGGCCGAATGGAAACCCGTGGTGCCTGAAGTGCCGGTAGGTGTGCCGTCTGAATTGTTGCAGCGCCGGCCCGACATCGCGGCAGCCGAACGCCGCGTGGCCTCGGCCAATGAGCAGATCGGCATCGCCAAAAGCGCCTACTACCCCAGCCTGTCGCTCAGCGCCTCGGCTGGCACGGGCGCCAGCCGCGTGGCTGACCTGTTCAAGGCGTCCAGCAGCGTCTGGTCACTGGGGCTGTCGGCTGCGCAACTGATTTTTGACTTTGGCGCTACCGGCGCCCGTGTGGACGGTGCGACCGCCCAGCATGAGCAAGCCGTGGCGCGCTACCGGCAAGCGGTGCTGGTCGCCTTCCAGGACGTGGAAGACCAGCTCTCTGCCACGCGCGTGCTGCTGACGCAGCAGGAGCTGCGCCGCCAGGCGTCCGCCGCGGCCGACCAGGTCGAGCAGCAGGTGCTCAACCGTTACCGCAGCGGCCAGGTGGGTTACACCGAAGTCATCACGGCGCAGGCCACGGCCCTGAGCGCCCGCCGTGCGCTGGTGCAAGCCATGGCCGACCGCCAGACCACGGCGGTGGCGCTGATCCAGTCGCTGGGCGGTGGCTGGCAGGTGGCCAAATAAGCGCCAGGGCATCCACGCCTGGCCCTCATTTTCTTAAGCAAAAAAGGCCTCTAGCCCAGGCGCAGTATTGGCCTTTAGCTATAAAAAACATAGCGACAGCCATCAAGCTGGCCTGAGCCGTCAGCGCCCATGCAGCGCCGCCAGAAAAAACCCCGCGGCTTCACTGAGCGGCCTGTCCTTGCGGGTGATGCTGCCGAAGGCCTCCATCTTGTGCTGGATGTGGCACGGCAAGATGGCCAGCAAGCCATGTTTGGCGTAGGTGCCGGCGATCGACAGCGGCATCACGCCCACCATGTCGGTCTCGGCGATCAGGTTGGTGGTGGTGAGGATGGACGCGGTTTCGATCAGGCCCTTGGGCGACGGCGTCTGCAGCATGCGGAACTCCTGCTCGAGCACCTCGCGCATCGGGCTGCCGTGGGGCTGCAGTATCCAGCCGTAGCCCAGCAGGTCGGCGAACTTGACCGCCCGCTTTTTGGCCAGCGGGTGCTGCACGCCCACCACGAGCGCCAACGCCTCGTTCTCCAGCGGCGTGAAGGTGTAGTCGGCGCGGTGCTCGTCGCGGATGCGGCCTATCGCCACGTCGAGCATGCCTTCGCGCAGCAGCTCGAACAGCCGGTCGCTGGTGTCCATGGTGACGTCGACCGACATCAGCGGGTAGGCCTTCTTCAGCGCGATGATGGCCTGCGTCAGCAAATTGGGCGACGGCGCCATGATGCTGCCCACCGACACGCGGCCCGAGCCCCCCAGCTCCAGCTCGGCCAGCTCGCGCGTCATCGACTCGACCGAGCCGCGCATGCCCCGGAAGTAGCGCAGCACGCTGTCGCCGGCCGGCGTGAGTTTCTGCCCGCGCCCCACCCGCTCAAACAAGCGCTGCCCCAGCGCGGATTCGAGCTCCTGGATCATCTTGGTGGCGGCCGGCTGGGTCATGCCCAGTTCGGCCGAGGCCTTGCGCAATGTGCCGTGCTCGCCGACGGCGAGGATCAGCGCAACCTGGCGCATGCGCAAGCGGTTGAGCAGTTGCGGGATCGAGGAAGTTCGGGAGGTAGAAGGCATGGTGGGCCGTTTCAGGTGCAATTTCAATTGATCACCGTAGGTTATCAAATAATCAGGAATTTTCAATTTACGTTAACTGTCATGCTCCCTACCATCAGGTCATCGTTCGAGATTTCCTTACAACAATGCCCCGGAGACAAAGACCATGACCCGCCTGAAATCCCTGAAACTGCTTCCCGCCCTGCTGGCAGCCGCCTGCGCTTTCGCCGCCGCCCCGGCCCTGGCGCAAGACTGGCCCACCAAGCCGGTGCGCATCCTGGTGGGCTCGGCCCCCGGCGGCGGCACCGACGCCATGGCCCGCGCCGTGGCCGACCGGCTGGGCCCGTTGCTCAAACAACCCGTGGTGGTCGAAAACCGCCCTGGCGCCTCCAACACCCTGGCCGCCGACGTGACGGCCAAATCCACCGACGGCCACACCCTGGTGATGGGTGTCTCGACCGCGCATGCGATTGCACCGCACCTGCTGAAACTCGGCTACGACAACAACAAGGACCTGGTGCCCGTGGTCTTTGTCGGTGCGGTGCCCAATGTGCTGGTGGTCAACAACGCGCTGCCGGTCGACTCGGTGCAGTCACTCATCAAACTGGCCAAGGCCAAGCCCGGCCAGCTCAACTACGCCACCAGCGGCTCCGGCAGCACGCAGCACATCGCAGCTGAGCTGTTCAAAGACCAGGCCGGCGTCTTCATCACGCACATCCCTTACCGCGGCAGCGGCCCGGCGCTGATCGACCTGGTCGGCGGCCAGGTGCAGCTGAGCTTTGACACCATGCCGTCCGTCATCGGGCAGATCAAGAACGGCCGCATCAAGGCCCTGGCCGTGGCCAGCGCCAAACGCAACCCGCAGTTGCCCAATGTGCCGACCATGGCCGAAGCCGGACTCAAAGGCGTGGAGATGAGCGCCTGGTACGGCATCTACATGCCGGCCGCCACGCCCAAGGCGGTGCAGGAGCGTGTTTACGCCGAAGTGACCAAGGTCCTGGCCATGCCCGAGACGCAGGCCCGCCTGAGCGCCATCGGCGCAGACCTGACGCCGATGACGCAGGCGCAGTTCGCACAATTTCACAACGACGAAAACAAGCGTTATGGTGAGCTGATTTCCAAGAAGAACATCAAGCTTGATTGATCTCGACCAACCGCTTTCACTGACTGGACCGACGCCATGAGCAACACGCCAACGCCTGCACACCAACCCGTGATCGCCCTCACGCTCGGCGATGCGGCGGGCATAGGCCCCGAGCTGATCGCCCGCCTGCTGTCCCAGCCCGGCATCACAGCGGGCGCCAACATCGTGCTGGTGGGTGATGCCTGGCTCTGGCAGCAAGGCCAGGCCACAGCCAAACAGACGGTGGCAACGCAAGCCGTCACCAGCCTGGCCGAAGTGCGCAGCCGCGCCGACACCCGCCTGCCGGCCTTCCTGGCCACAACCACCATTCAGCCGGCGCAAGTGCAGCGCAGCCAGGCGCAGGCCGCCTGCGGCGCGGCGGTGTTGCAAGTGCTCAACCTCTGCATGGACGGGGCCAAGCGCGGTGAGGTCGACGCCATCTGCTTCGCGCCACTGAACAAGCAGGCCATGAAGCTGGGCGGCCTGAAACACGAAGACGAGCTGCACCACTTCGCCGAATACCTGGGCGTGACCGGTTATTTCTGCGAGTTCAACACGCTGGGCGATTTGTGGACGGCCCGCGTGTCGTCGCACATCCCGCTGAAAGACGCTGCATCCATGCTCAGCAAAGAGCGCATCGTCGATGCGACCCGGCTGATCTATGCATCGCTGAAAGCCAGCGGTAACGCCAGCCCCAAGGTGGCAGTGGCCGCCTTCAATCCGCATGGCGGCGACGGCGGCGTCTGCGGACGTGAGGAGATCGACATCATCGAGCCGGCCGTGGGCGAACTGCGCGCCAGCGGAGTACCTGTCGATGGCCCCTTCCCCGCCGACACCATCTTTTTGAAAGCCCAGGCCGGCCAGTACCAGGCCATCGTCACCATGTACCACGACCAGGGCCAGATCGCCATCAAGCTCATGGGCTTCAGCAAGGGCGTGACGGTGCAAGGCGGCCTGCCGGTGCCCATCACCACGCCGGCGCATGGCACGGCCTACGACATTGCGGGCCAGGGAGTGGCGGATGTGAATGCCACGCTCAATGCTTTCAAGATTGCGCAACGCATGGGTGCGGCGCGCCTGCAGCCGGCCGCTTGAGTTTTCTTCTTCCAACTTTTACTCTTAAAGAGTCATCATGAAAATCAAATCAGTCCGCGCACGCGTGTTCGAGTGGAAAGGCAAGACCGTTCCGCCCCAAGGCAACTTCTGCTCCAACGCGATGGATCTCGTCTACTCCAAGACCGAGTCGATGAGCACCTTCCGCTTTCACTCCTGGACGGTCGTCGAAATTGAAACCGACGACGGCATCATCGGCCTGGGCAACGTGGCGCTGGCGCCGCATATTGCCAAAGCCATCATCGACCAGTACCTCACGCCGCTGGTGCTGGGCCAGGACCCCTGGGACTACGAATACCTGTGGCAGCGCATGTACCGCAGCACCCACGCCTGGGGCCGCAAGGGCGTGACAATGGCCGCCATCTCGGCGGTGGACCTGGCCATCTGGGACATCCTGGGCAAGTCGGTCAACAAGCCGGTGTTCAAGCTGCTGGGCGGCCGCACCAAGGAAAAGATTCCCTGCTACTACTCCAAGCTCTACCGCACCGACATCAAGGCCATGCAGGACGAAGCGCAAAAATACCTGGACCAGGGCTTCACCATGTTCAAGTCGCGCTTTGGCTATGGACCGGCGCATGGCACCAAGGGCGTGTCTGAAAACCTGAAAGCCGTGGAAGCCATCCGCGAAGTCATCGGCTACGACAACGACCTGATGATGGAGTGCTACATGGGCTGGAACCTGGAATACGCCAAGCGCATGCTGCCCAAGCTCGAGAAATTCCAGTTGCGCTGGCTTGAAGAGCCCGTGATCGCCGACGACATCGACGGCTATGCCGAACTCAACCAGCTCACCAGCATCCCGATCTCGGGCGGCGAGCATGAGTTCAGCCTTTACGGCTTCAAACAGCTGTTGGACAAAAAAGCCGTGTCGGTCGTGCAGTACGACACCAACCGCGTGGGCGGCATCACGGCGGCGCACAAGATCAATGCGCTGTGCGAGGCCTACAGCGTGCCGGTGATTCCGCACGCCGGGCAAATGCACAACTACCACCTGACCATGAGCACCCTCGCCTCGCCGATGAGCGAGTACTTTCCGATGTTCGATGTGGAAGTGGGCAACGAGCTGTTCTATTACATTTTTGACGGCGAGCCCGTGGCCGAAAACGGCTTCCTGCAACTCGACGACAACAAGCCCGGCCTGGGCCTGACAATGAAAACCGAGTTCCTCAAAGACTTCAACATCGTCGAGTAAGCAGATGGCAGCCAGATACCAGGGCGTGTTTCCGGTGGTGCCCACCACCTTCACCGATGCCGGCGAGCTGGACCTGGAAAGCCAGAAGCGCTGCGTTGATTTCATGATTAATGCGGGCTCGACGGGCTTGTGCATTCTGGCCAACTTCTCGGAGCAGTTCGTGCTGTCGGACGAAGAGCGTGAAGTGCTCACCGCCACCATCCTCAAGCACGTGGCGGGCCGAGTGCCAGTGATCGTGACGACTACACACTTCGGCACCAAGGTCTGCGCCGAGCGCAGCCGCCGCGCGCAAGACCTGGGCGCAGCCATGGTGATGGTGATGCCGCCGTATCACGGCGCCACCATCCGCGTGACGGAAGAAAAGATCTACGAGTTCTTCGCCACGCTGTCAGCCGCCATCGACATTCCCATCATGATCCAGGACGCACCTGTCAGCGGCACCCCACTGTCTGCACCGTTCCTGGCGCGCATGGCCAAAGAGATCCGCAACGTCGCCTATTTCAAGATCGAAACGCCGGGCGCGGCCTCCAAGCTGCGCGAGCTGATCCGCCTGGGCGGCGACGCCATTGAGGGGCCTTGGGACGGCGAAGAAGCCATCACCTTGTTACCCGACCTGGAAGCCGGCGCGACCGGCGCGATGACGGGCGGCGGCTATCCCGACGGCATCCGCAAGATCATGGACGCGTGGGTGGCCGGTAAACGCGACGAAGCGGTGGCCGAATACACGCGCTGGCTGCCGCTGATCAATTACGAGAACCGCCAGGGCGGCATCCTCACGGCCAAAGCCTTGATGAAGGAAGGCGGCGTGATCGCCTGCGAGGCGCCGCGCCACCCCTTTCCCGCCATGCACCCCGAGGTGCGCAAGGGCTTGCTGGCCACCGCGAAAAGGCTGGACCCGATGGTGCTACGCTGGGGAAAGTAAGCGGCTCTGGGCAGCCTGCCCACGCACTGAACGTCCTATCCGCCCTATCTGTTCTATCCTCTTCGATCCGCTCCCTAACAGGCGCCCCTCTCCAGGAAAATCATGCCCCTCAGGGAAACACTCTTGCTGGTACAGAAATGCGCCCACACCTTCAGCTTCTACGACCTCGCCACCGGCCAAGCGGAAAAGCACATCGTGTTGCCGAACTTTCCGCATGAATTCACGGTGGACGCGGCGCGCGGGCTGGCCTATGTCGGCCACTACGGCATCGAGACGGCCAGCCACCTCGGGGACGTGGGCGGGCACTCGGTGTTTGTCATTGACCTGGCGCAGCAAAAGCATGTCGCCACACTGAACCTGTGGCCGTATTGCCGGCCGCACGGCCTGACGGTGGACAGCCAGGGCCGCCTCTTCGTGATGTCGGAGGCGCACAACGTGCTGCTGCGCTTTTCAAACCCGGCCAAGGTGCACGTGCCGGACCTGGCCGTGCCCTCGGGCGGCTACAAGACCCATTTGTTCGCGCTGACGAAAGACGCGCAGACCGCCTACGCGCTGAACCTGCTGTCCAACACCGTCACCAAAATAAAACCCAACGACCCGACCTTCGCGCCCGTGGCCATGGTGCCGGGACCCGTGCCCGAAGGCAACGTGCTGTCGGCCGACGAATCGCTGCTGTACGTGGCCAACCGGGGCGACGACACCATCGTGGCGGTCGACACGGCCAGCATGAAAGTTGTCGCCTCGGGCAAGACACGGCGTGACCCGAACCGGGTCTACCGCTTCCAGGGCGCGCAGGGCCAGGACCTGCTGCTTACCACCAACTCGGGCGAGCATTCCCTGTCGGTGTTCGGCACCGACCTGCAGGAGCAGCGCTGCTTCGCCCTGCCCAGCAACCCGCTGGCCCTGTCCTTCCACCCGGTGGACAGAGCCGTCTATATCTCCTTCCAGGACGACACGGTGCGCCGCCTCAGCCTGGACAGCTTTGAGTTCGGGCAGGAGATCCGGACATTGCGCGAACCGGACTCTTCTTACGTCTGGCGGCGTTGAGTCCATCAGGGCACCCACCCATTCCATTCACCCGCCATGAAGCTTGTTGATGCCCACCACCATCTGTGGGATCTCTCGCAGGGCCACTACCCCTGGCTGCAGGAAGGGTACGACCCGAAGGCTTTTTTCCTGGGCGACTACAGCCCGATCTGCCGCGACTTCCTGGCCTCCGACTACCAGGCAGCCGCAAGGCCTTGCGAGGTGGTCGCGACGGTACACGTGGAGGCCGAGCGCAGCCGCCGGGAGCAAGTCGCCGAAACCGCCTGGCTGCATGAAGTGCATGCGGTGCACGGCTTTCCGAACGCCGTGGTCGCTCATGCCTGGTTCGACCAGCCTGACAGCGAAGAATGCTTGCTCGCGCAGTCGCGCTTTCCGCTGGTGCGGGGTATCCGCAGCAAGCCGGTCACTTCCGCATCGCCGGCGCACAGCGTCAAAGGCCAGGCCGGCACCATGCAGGACGAGGCCTGGCTGCGCGGCTTTGCATTGCTTGAGAAATACGGCCTGCGCTGGGACCTGCGCGTGCCGGCGTGGCACCTGCCCGAGGCCGCGGCGGTGGCAGCCCAGTTTCCCAAGGTGCCCATCGTCCTCAACCACCACGGCTTTGCCTGGGACCGCAGCGAAGAAGGCCTCCAACGCTGGCGCGGCTGGATGCAGACCCTGGCCCGGCAGGAAAATGTGCACGTCAAACTCTCCGAATTTGGCCTGCGCGACCAGCCCTGGAACCAGCACGAAAACGCCCGCATCGTGCATGAAACCATCGCCATTTTCGGCTGGCAGCGCTGCATGTTTGCCAGCAACTTTCCGGTGGCGGGCCTGCGCATCAGCTACCCCGACCTGGTGGGCAGTGTGGCCGCCATGCTGGCGCACCTTCCGCCCGGGCAACAACATGCGATGATGTGCGATAACGCCTTGCGCTTCTATGCGATTGATGTGACACCGCCTGTGAACCCCCCCCGGCCGGCGCGCCCTCCGGCCGCCCCTGAATCAAGCTCAACCCCTGGAACCCCACCCATGACCACTACCACCAAACACGACAACCTCATCGCCGGCCAATGGACGGCCGGCAGCAGCTACAGCCCCAACCTGAACCCCAGCAACCTGGCCGATGTGATCGGCGAATACACGCAGGCCGATGCGGCCGGTCTGGATGCCGCGGTGCAGGCCGCCCAGGCAGCGTTCCCGGCCTGGTCGACATCCGGCATCCAGGCGCGCTCGGACGCGCTGGACAAGATCGGCACTGAAATCCTCGCGCGCCGCGAAGAGCTGGGCACCCTGCTCTCGCGCGAAGAAGGCAAGACCAAACCCGAAGGCATTGGCGAGGCCACCCGCGCCGGCCATATTTTCAAGTTCTTCGCCGGTGAATGCCTGCGCCTGGGCGGCGAAACCATGCCTTCGGTGCGCCCTGGTATCGGTGTCGAAATCACACGCGAGCCCGTGGGCGTGGTCGGCCTGATCACACCGTGGAACTTCCCTATCGCCATCCCTGCCTGGAAGATCGCACCGGCGCTGGCCTTTGGAAACTGCGTAGTCCTCAAACCCGCTGACCTGGTGCCCGGCAGCGCCTGGGCGCTGGCTGAAATCATCTCGCGCTCCGGCATTCCGGCCGGTGTGTTCAACCTGGTCAT
Organism: Synechococcus sp. UW140; assembly: GCA_943370375.1. Classification (GTDB taxonomy): domain Bacteria; phylum Pseudomonadota; class Gammaproteobacteria; order Burkholderiales; family Burkholderiaceae_C; genus Polaromonas. Next base: position 29,594 of record CALRQR020000022.1, on the reverse strand, counting down.
GGGCCCGGGCCGCGTGATCGGCGATGCGCTGGTCAATCACCCCGGCGTGAACGCCATCAGCTTCACCGGCTCGGTGGGTGTGGGCGGCCGCATTGCCGAGGCTTGCGCCAAGAACCTCAAAAAGGTGCAGCTCGAGATGGGCGGCAAGAACCCGCAGATCATCCTCGACGACGCCGACCTGACGCAGGCCGTTGAGCTGAGCGCGCAGAGTGCCTTCTACTCCACCGGCCAGCGCTGCACGGCGTCCAGCCGCCTCATCGTGACCGACCGCATTTACCCGGCCTTTATCGAAGCGCTGCAGGCACGCATGGCACGCATCAAGGTCGGCGACGCCCTCACCGCCGGCACCGACGTGGGCCCGGTGTCGTCGCAGGCCCAGCTCGAGCAGGACTTGAGCTACATCGAAATCGGCAAGGCCGAAGGCGCCAAGCTGGCGTTCGGTGGCGCGCGCATCCCATGTCACACCGGCAGCGGCGCAGAAGGCTACTTCATGCAGCCGGCGCTTTTCACCGAAAGCGAAGCCGGCATGCGCATCAACCGCGAAGAAATCTTCGGCCCGGTCGCCAGCATCATCCGCGTGAAAGACTACGAAGCGGCCCTGGCCACCGCCAACGACACGCCTTTCGGCCTGTCAGCCGGCATCGCCACCAGCAGCCTCAAATACGCTACCCACTTCAAGCGCCACAGCCAGGCCGGCATGGTCATGGTGAACCTGCCAACGGCGGGCGTCGACTACCACGTGCCCTTCGGCGGCCGCAAGGGCTCCAGCTACGGCCCGCGTGAGCAAGGCAAGTACGCACAGGAGTTTTTCACGACGGTGAAGACGGCGTATACGCTGGCTTGAGGCGCGCGAAGCGACGGTGCCCGGCGCGGCATCGTCTCTCAAGGGATGTGTCGCCATGGCGCTTCAGCCAGCCGCTGAAGAGCGCTGAAATATCTGATGCGAGATGAAAGCTCCATAGAATCCGTCAGATCACCCTTCAGCCGCTCAACCCACCATCGACTCGCCCATGAAAGAATCCCAGTTCGGTTTCCAATACTCGTGGGCAGACCTTCAACCGGTCCGCGCATTGACAGTGGTCGTGGGTGGCGCGCAGATTGCCGGTGCGCTTGCCGGCCTGGCATTCCCGCAGTTTCCCGACTGGTTTGAAAGCTTGTGGTTTGGCACTGCTATTGCGACCTTCCCTGCTTTCCTCGTGGGACTGGCAGTTCAATCCAGGCTTAGTCCCGGAAGCCTCGCCGAAAATCGCGTCATGGTTCGCCGCCTGGGCCTCACCGCGCTGTTCTTGTCAGCAATGGCGTTAGCCATGCCGGTTCTCGGATTCGGAAAATAGGCGCACGAGCTTACGCGTCATCCACGCCGATCATTCAAAGAGTGCACCCATGCTCCAACTCAACCACGTCCCCAAGATACTTCTGGCGCTGACCGCGGCCTACTTCCTGACCAGCCTCGGCCACTTCAGCCACAACGCCGAGTTCATCTGCGAGTACCCCAATCTGCCGGCCTGGTTGACACGCGCGCAGGTCTATGCGGTGTGGGCGGCCATCACTTCTGTTGGCGTGGTCGGCCTGCTGTTCATGCGCAAGAAGTTCGTCGCTACAGGCTTGCTGCTGATGGCTGTGTACGCTGCAATGGGCTTTGATGGCCTGGGCCACTATGCGCTGGCGCCCATCGAGTTTCATCCCCTTGTGGCCAACATCACCATTCTTTCGGAGGTAGCTGCTGCTGCACTGTTGTTGCCGGTGGTCTTGTGGCTGCTGGCGTCGCATATGCTCCTCAGTAAAAGAGGAACTCAAAAATCATGACCGCACAAATCGTTTTTGTAGATGTCGATGACACCATGGTTCGATCTGTTGGCTCAAAGCGTATTCCAATGCCTGCCGTGATTGCGCAGGTTCGACGCCTGAAGTCCGAGGGCGCGACTTTGTTTCTCTGGAGTTCGGGGGGCGCGGAATACTGCCGGACTACAGCCATTGAGCTCGGAATCAGCGAGTGCTTTGAAGCATATCTGCCGAAACCTACGACGTACATAGACGACCAGCCCATGCACGAATGGCGGTTTTGCAAGCACCTTTACCCGTCACAGGCCGAGAATGTTTAAGAGGAGCGGCGAAAGAGTTGCACACTCCATGCCTATGGCGGGTGTCGTCTCTTTGTTTATGTGCTTGCTGCTTTGTGCGTTATCTGTACACGCAGCGGATACCGATAAACCGACCGGCAAGAACTGTGACTTGACGTCGCCGCCGGCCGCAGCGGGCGAAGAAATGAATCATGGCATCGTTTTGCGCGTTTATCCACGGGCCAAGGACATTGACGCCCGCTACAGTGGATGCCAGGTCTTGTTCGCACCGCATGGACAACAGTGGATCGGGATGTCGCTGACCGAGGTGATAGCGGGCGATGCGGTTCGGGTCTGGTCTGATGACTACACGGATCTCGCCGTCCGCGCTTGCCGCTTCAAACAGGGCAAGCTGATTCAGGGCGACCCCGACACGTGCCCTTCACCCGAATTCATCCTGGTGAAGTCGCTGGCGCCAGGCTGCGTGCGCATCATTCAGGATGCCATCGCCAGAGATGGCCCCGGGGCTCCGTGGCCGCCGTCTTGCAAATACGATTAACGGACCACACACTTTCAATCGGGCGTCCGGGCGATGAACGGCTCACCCGACAAACAAGGCTCTCACATGAACCACCCTCTTCGCTGCCAATGCGGCACTTTACGCGGCCATGTCAGCCACACCGAATCAGTTTGCCGGGGTATTTGCTACTGCAAAGACTGCCAGGCTTATGCGCACTTTCTGGGTAAGCCGGGCGAGATTCTGGATGAGATGGGCGGGTCGGATGTGATCGCTACCCTGCCCCAGCACGTCACTTTCACCCAAGGCATGGAGCAACTCACCTGCATGTCGCTCAGCAGCAGGGGCATGCTGCGCTGGTACGCGAGCTGCTGCAACACACCGATCGGTAACACGGCGCGGGACTTCAAGGTCTCGCATGTCGGGCTTCTGCACAACTGCCTGCAAGAGCCATCGGCCAGCCTGGACAGCGCTTTTGGCCCAGTGCGGATGAAGGTCGGCATGAAGAGCGCCAAGGGCAAGCCAAAGGGGATGGCGGTGAGCACCACCGTGGCCCTTCTCGGGTTCATGGGAAGGCTGATACGCACGAGGCTCAACGGCGGCTACAAGATCACACCCTTCTTTAACCCGGATGAGGGGACGCCGCGCGTGCATCCCAAGGTGCTCACGCCGGATGAGCGGGCCCGCTTGATGCAGGCTGTCGAGGCTTCTTAGCCCCACCTCACGGAATGCTATCGATTTAGTAGCAGCTTGCCCACGTGGTTAATGGGCTGCAGCCACTTTTTCCTTAAGAAATCTCAGGAGCGCACCGTGTCTGCCACGCGCTCGGCGCAGCGCTTGGCCTGGCTCGCGTCGCGCGCCTCGACCATCACGCGCAGCAACGGCTCGGTGCCGCTGGCGCGGATCAAAATGCGGCCGGTGTCGCCGAGTTCGGCTTCCACTGTTTTGGTCATGTCGGCGAGCTGCTGGCTGCTCTGCCAGTCCTGGCCGGGTTTCAAGCGCACATTGATCAGCGTCTGCGGGAACAGCACCACGTCGCTGAGCAGCTGGGCAATCGTCTTGCCGCTGCGCACGCAGGCCTGCAACACCTGCAGGGCGCTGATGAGGCCGTCGCCGGTGGTGTGCTTGTCGAGCGCCAGCAAATGGCCTGAGCCCTCACCGCCCAGCAGCCAGCCGCGCTTGTCGAGCTCTTCGAGCACGTACCGGTCGCCGACCTTGGCGCGCACGAATTCCACGCCTTTCTTCTTGAGCGCGACTTCCACGGCCATGTTGGTCATCAGCGTGCCGACGGTGCCGGGCACCTTTTCGCCGCGCGCCAGGCGCTCGTTGACCATCAGGAACAGCACTTCGTCGCCGTTGAAGAGGCGGCCGTCGGCGTCCACCATCTGCAGGCGGTCGGCATCGCCGTCGAGCGCAATGCCGTAGTGGGCCTTGTTGGCTTTCACGGACTTGATCAGCGCTTCAGGATGCGTCGCGCCGACTTCGTGGTTGATATTCAGGCCATCCGGCGCGCAGCCGATGGCAATCACTTCGGCGCCCAGCTCATGAAACACCATGGGCGCGATGTGATACGCCGCGCCATGGGCGCCGTCGACCACGATCTTCAGCCCCTTGAGGGTCAGGTCGTTGGCAAACGTACTTTTGCAAAACTCGGTGTAGCGGCCTGCGGCGTCGTCAAGGCGGCGGGCTTTGCCCAGGGTGGCCGAATCGGCCCACACGGGCGGCTCCTCAAGTGCAGCCTCCACCGCCAGCTCCCAGGCGTCGTCCAGCTTGGTGCCCTGGGCGCTGAAAAATTTGATGCCGTTGTCGGGATAGGCGTTATGGCTGGCGCTGATGACCACGCCCAGACTGGCACGCTGGGCCCGCGTGAGGTAGGCAACGCCAGGCGTAGGCAGCGGCCCGAGCAGCACCACGTCCACCCCGGCAGAGTTAAAGCCGGACTCCAGCGCGCTTTCAAGCATGTAACCTGAAATCCGGGTGTCTTTGCCAATCAGCACCGTAGGGCGGGATTCTGTGCGGCGGAGCACGCGGCCCACGGCGTGCGCCAGGCGCAGCACGAAGTCGGGCGTGATGGGCGCCTGGCCCACGGTGCCGCGAATGCCGTCGGTGCCAAAGTATTTTCTGGTCATGGGGTTTTGTCCCTGTGGAGCTTGTTGTTCTGCAAATGTGGGCTTATTTTAGGTGGCGCCGCCCTGCCTCCGTGTCAGCCAATGCCTGAGAACAGGTTCTTAGCGTGCAGCCGACCAGACTTTGAGCGCCTGAACGGTTTCCTTCACGTCATGCACACGCACGATGCGGGCACCGCGATCCACCGCCAGCAGGGCCGCAGCCACGCTGGGCACCATGCGGTCGGCCACGTCGAGCTGGGCAACGGCGGCCAGCGAAGTGCTGGTCACGGCCGCCAAAGAGGATTTGCGCGACCAGGCGGCTAGCAGCGGGTAACCGGCGGCCAGAAACTCCTGCTGGCGTGCGAGCAAGGCAAAGTTTTGCGCCACGGTTTTGCCGAAGCCCACACCCACGTCGAGCACGATGCGGGACTTGTCGACGCCCGCCGCTTGCAGGCCGGCGGCGGCGGCCTCAAGGAAAGCCAGTACCTGCGGCACCACGTCGCCCTCCATCGGCGCAACCTGCATGGTCTGCGGCTCGCGGTGCATGTGCATCAGGCACACACCGCAACCAGGGTGGCCGGCCACGGCTTCGACGGCACCCGGCTTGCGCAGCGCCCAGATGTCGTTGATCGCGTCGGCGCCCAGGTCCAGCACGGCCTGCATTACCTGGGGTTTATAGGTGTCTATCGAGAGCGGCACACCCAGCTTGACGGCATGGCGCACCACGGGCAGCACCCGCGCGAGCTCTTCTTCGAGCGACACAGGCGGCGCGCCGGGGCGGCTGGATTCACCGCCGATGTCCAGCAAATCGGCGCCGTCCTTCAGCAGCTTGTCGCAGTGGGCGAACACGCTTGAAAAACTGCCATCCTGCGTGAAGTACTTGCCGCCGTCCGAAAACGAGTCGGGCGTCACATTGACGATGCCCATGACGCGAGGCTGCGACAGGTCTATTTGGAAGCGGGAGGTTTGCCAGATCACAAGTTTGTCCTCGGAAACAAAAAACCGGGGACTGGCCCCGGTTATGGCGACTGACTGGCAGTCACTGGATGGTTTTCACCTGGTCTTCAGGCCACCGTTGGCGCCGGATCGGTGCTGACGGCCGGTGTGCCGCCCGTCGGGCCGCCACCACCGCCAACGGAGGAGTTACGCGGCGTCCAGTCCTTGGGCGGGCGCGGCTCCTTGCCGGCCATGATGTCGTCGAGCTGGTCCATGTCGATGGTTTCCCACTCGAGCAAGGCCTTGGCCATGGCGTGCATCTTGTCCTGGTTCTCTTCGATCAGCTTGCGCGCCAGGGCGTATTGCTGGTCGATGATGCGGCGCACTTCGCCGTCGACCTTTTGCAGGGTCGACTCGCTCATGTTGTTGGTCTTGGTGACCGAGCGGCCCAGGAAGACTTCGCCTTCGTTTTCCGCGTAAACCATGGGGCCCAGGGCTTCGGTCATGCCGTAGCGGGTGACCATGTCGCGGGCCAGTGCGGTGGCACGCTCAAAGTCGTTGCTCGCGCCGGTCGTCATCTGGTTCATGAAGACTTCTTCGGCAATGCGGCCGCCAAACAGCATGCTGATCTGGCTGAGCATGAATTCACGGTCATAGCTGTAGCGGTCTTGCGACGGCAGGCTCATGGTCACGCCCAGTGCACGGCCGCGCGGGATGATGGTGACCTTGTGGACAGGGTCGCACTTGGGCAGCAGCTTGCCGAGCAGCGCGTGGCCAGACTCGTGGTACGCAGTATTGCGGCGCTCTTCCTCGGGCATGACCATGCTCTTGCGCTCGGGGCCCATGAGGATCTTGTCTTTGGCTTTTTCGAAATCCTGCATCTCGACAGTGCGCGCATTGCGGCGTGCGGCCATCAGGGCGGCTTCATTGCAAAGGTTGGCCAGATCGGCGCCGGACATGCCGGGCGTGCCGCGGGCGATCACGCCGGGGCTCACATCCTGTCCGAGCGGAACTTTGCGCATGTGCACATTAAGGATTTGCTCGCGGCCACGAATGTCAGGCAGCGTCACATACACCTGGCGGTCAAAACGGCCGGGGCGCAGCAAAGCGGCGTCAAGGATGTCAGGCCGGTTGGTGGCAGCCACCACGATCACGCCGACGTTGGTTTCAAAGCCGTCCATCTCGACCAGCATCTGGTTGAGGGTCTGCTCGCGTTCGTCATTGCCACCGCCCAGGCCAGCGCCACGTTGGCGGCCGACTGCGTCGATTTCATCGATGAAGATGATGCAGGGTGCGTTTTTCTTGGCGTTGTCGAACATGTCGCGCACACGTGACGCGCCCACACCGACAAACATCTCAACGAAGTCAGAACCCGAAATCGAGAAGAAAGGTACTTTGGCTTCGCCTGCAATGCTCTTGGCCAGCAGCGTTTTACCGGTACCGGGAGGGCCCACCAGCAGCAGCCCGCGTGGAATGCGGCCACCCAGCTTCTGGAATTTTTGCGGGTCTTTCAGGAAGTCGACGACTTCCTTGACCTCTTCCTTGGCTTCGTCGCAGCCTGCGACGTCAGCAAAGGTCACGGGATTGGTGGACTCATCGAGCAAACGCGCCTTGGACTTGCCGAAGCTGAACGCCCCGCCCTTGCCGCCACCCTGCATCTGCCGCATGAAATAAATCCACACGCCGATCAGGAGCAGCATGGGACCCCAGCTGATCAGCAGCGAGGTGAGCAAGGAGGTTTCTTCGCGGGGCTTGACGTCGAACTTGACGTCGTTGGCGATCAGGTCGCCGACCAGGCCGCGGTCAAGGTAGGTTGCGGTGGTGCGGACCTTGCGGTCGTCGACGGTCGTGGCCGAAATTTCAGTACCGCCCTGGCCTTCGGCAATGGTGGCCTGCTTGATACGCTTGCCGCGCACCTCTTCCAGGAATTCGGAGTAACCCAGGTAGTTGGAGCCGGCGCCACCGCGTGTATCAAATTGCTTGAAGACGGTGAACAGAACCATGGCGATAACCAGCCAGATTGCAATTTTGGAAAACCACTGATTGTTCAAGGACTACTCCGGTATAAGAACAAAAGTCACATGCGCCTGATTTTAGGCGTTTCAAGGGCAAAAACCGCGTATTGAGGCTCCGGCCCTTGGTTTGAAGCGGGTTTAGGTGATATTTGCCGCCCCGATGTCTCAGGATGCACTCATTGTGGCTCTTCTGCGCGCTTTTTCAGCCCTCGCCCGATCAGAAAGGTTTCAGACGAGCCCGGGCGCGACGCCTTGGGCTTCAGCGGTTTCACCACCTTGAAGGTGTCCCGGAAGAGTTTGACGAGCTGGTCATAGCCGCTGCCGTGAAACAGCTTCACCACCAGCGTGCCGTCCGGCTTCATGCGGTTCTGGGCAAACTCAACCGCCAACTCGATCAGGTGGGCGATACGCGCCGCATCAGCCGATTCGATGCCTGACAGGTTGGGCGCCATGTCCGAGATCACAAGATCCACCCGGACCTGCCCTTCAGGCGTGGCCAGGGCTTCCTCGAGCTTTTGCAGCACCTCGGCTTCGCGGAAGTCGCCCTGGATGAAGGTCACGCCCTCAATCGGCTCCATGGGCAGCAAATCCAGCCCGATGATGCGGCCGTTGAGTGTGCCGGCTGCCGCCCCCGTAGGCGACAACCGGCGCCGCACGTACTGGCTCCAGGCGCCCGGCGTGCTCCCCAGGTCGACCACGCAATCGCCCGGCTTGACCAGGCCGAAGGTTTCGTCGATTTCCTTGAGTTTGTACGCGGCCCGGGCCCGGTAGCCCTCTTTCTGGGCAAGTTTGACGTAGGGGTCGTTGATGTGGTCGTGCAGCCACGCTTTATTGACCTTTTTCCCCTTGCCGCCGGCTTTTGCGGCGACTTTCCCGGCCGCTTTGGCGGCGGCTTTGGCGTCGGTCTGGACGCCGGGCTTGAAATCGGTCTTGGCATTTACTTTCATGGGGTCTATTGTCCTCTTCCCGACTCACCCGATAATTGGGGCATGGCTCAAATACAACTTACCCCCGCCCAGCGCAAGGATCACCGCGCCGATGCCCACCACCTCAACGCAGTGGTAATGATCGGCTCCGACGGCCTCACCCCCGCCGTCAAGAAAGAAACCGATGCGGCGCTCAACGCCCACGGGCTCATCAAGGTGCGGGTGCAATCCGACGACCGCGCCGGCCGCGAAGAGATCTTCCAGACCCTGGCCGACGAACTCAACGCCGCGCCCATCCAGCACATCGGCAAGCTGCTGGTGCTGTGGCGCCCGATGCCGGCCAAGGAAAAAAAGGTCAATGAAGACCGCATGCCCGGCCCGCGCGACGTCAAGGTCTTGAAGAACAGCTCACGCTACGGCCAGCGCCCCGAGGTGAAAACCCTGCGCGTGCTGGGCAACCAGCGCCTCACGCCCGGCGGCACCGTCAAGCGCGCCAAAAAACCCCAGCTCAAAAGCGCCAAAAAAAGCGCGCAAGGCTGAACGCTTTTTCGCCCCGGCGGCCTTCAGCCAGCCCGGGGCAATCGCTGCAATAGCGACATTCTTCTGGCCGCTCGGCCGTCAGGCCTTTAGATTCGAGACTTTCGCCCACAGCTACACGTCATGACCAATCCCCTCCTCGATTTTTCCGACCTTCCGCTGTTTGACCGAATCCAGCCCGAACATGTCGCCCCTGCCGTTGACGAATTGCTGGCCAAGGCCGATACGGCCCTGGAAGAAGTCACGGCGGCGGACTTTCCGGCCACCTGGGCCGGCATCGCCCGCGTGCTGGACGTTGCCACTGAAAACCTGGGCCGCGCCTGGGGTGCGGTAAGCCACCTCAACAGCGTGGCCGACACGCCTGAGTTGCGCGCCGCCTACAACGCCGCCCTGCCGCGCGTGACCGAGTTCTGGACGCGCCTGGGCGCCGATGAGCGCCTCTACGCCAAATACAAGGCCATCGACGTCAGCACCCTGAACGCCGAGCAGCGCCAGGCCCACAAGAACGCGATCCGCAACTTTGTGCTGTCAGGCGCTGAATTGCAGGGCGCTGACCGCGACCGCTTCGCGAAAATCCAGGAACGCCAGGCCGAGCTCAGCCAGAAATTCAGCGAGAACGCGCTCGACGCGACCGACGCCTTTGCCTACTACGCCACCGACGCCGAAATCGCCGGCATTCCGGCCGATGTGCTGCAAACCGCGCGCGCGCAAGCCGAAGCCGAGGGCAAAACCGGTTACCGCCTCAGCCTGAAGATGCCGAGTTACCTGCCCGTCATGCAGTTTGCCGTCAGCAGCAAGCTGCGCGAAACCCTTTACAAGGCCTACACCACCCGCGCCAGCGACCAGGCCGCGCCCGAGTTCAGCCAATTCGACAACAGCGCGATCATGCAAGAGATCCTCGCGCTGCGGCTGGAAGAAGCCCGGTTGCTGGGCTACAGAAATTTCGGCGAAGTCTCGGTCGTCGCCAAAATGGCCAAGTCGCCCGAAGAAGTGGTGACCTTCCTGCGCGACCTGGCCCGGCGCGCCCGCCCCTATGCCGAAAAAGACGTCGCCGACCTGCGCGCCTTTGCCAGCAGCCAACTGGGCCTGCCGGACCCCAATCCCTGGGACTACGCCTACATCGGCGAAAAGCTCAAGGAAGCGCGCTACGCCTTCAGCGAGCAGGAAGTCAAACAGTACTTCACCGCGCCCAAGGTGCTGGCAGGACTCTTCAAGATTGTTGAAACCCTGTTCGAAGTCGCTATCCGCAAGGACTCGGCCCCGGTGTGGAAGCCCGGTGTGGAGTTCTACCGCATCGAGCGCAACGGCCAGCTCGTCGGCCAGTTCTACCTCGACCAGCCGGCCCGCACCGGCAAGCGCGGCGGCGCCTGGATGGACGACGTGCGCGCCCGCTGGCTGCGCCCTGACACCGGCAAACTGCAAACCCCGGTGGCGCATCTGGTCTGCAACTTCGCCGACGGCGTGGGCGGCAAGCCGGCGCTGCTCACACACGACGACGTGACCACGCTGTTCCACGAGTTCGGCCACGGCCTGCACCACATGCTCACGCAGGTCAATGAACGCGACGTGTCCGGCATCAGCGGCGTCGAGTGGGACGCGGTCGAGCTGCCGAGCCAGTTCATGGAAAACTTCTGCTGGGAGTGGGACGTGCTCAAGCACATGACGGCCCACGTCGACACCGGCGCGCCGCTGCCGCGCGCGCTGTTCGACAAGATGCTGGCCGCCAAGAACTTCCAGAGCGGCATGCAGACGCTGCGCCAGGTGGAGTTCTCGCTGTTCGACATGCTGCTGCACACCTCGCACAACCCGGCCGACAAGCTGATGGATCTGCTGGCGGACGTGCGCAAGGAAGTTGCCGTGATCCCCACGCCGGCCTACAGCCGCACCGCGCATACATTCAGTCACATTTTTTCTGGCGGGTACGCCGCCGGCTACTACAGCTATAAATGGGCCGAAGTCCTCTCGGCCGACGCCTACGCCGCTTTCGAGGAAACGGCCAAGGCGTCTGCCTCGCCTGCAGGAGACGGCGCGGGGACAACCACCGTCACGGTGGAAACCGGCCGAAAGTACCGGCAAGCCATTCTTGAAGCGGGCGGAAGCCGCCCGGCGATGGAGTCATTCAAGGCCTTCCGGGGCCGCGAACCCTCGATTGATGCCTTGTTGCGTCATCAGGGAATGGCTTGAGAACGTTGTTAGAGTGATTAGACTTCTAATCTTGCCGCTTAATGCGTATTTATCCCTGCAACCCCTTGCAACCCCTTGCAACCTATCTCTGAGACCGACTGGAACACCATGACATTCAATGCCGTGACATCTGTGGCTCCCAAAGCCCTGTTGGCCCTGACGCTTCTTGCAGCCAGCTTTTACTCACCCCTGTCGCACGCCCAGCAGGTGTACCGCATCGTCGGGCCTGACGGGAAGGTGACGTTTTCCGACCAGCCGCCCGCTACGGCCGGCAACGCCAAGGCCACTGCGACGACGACCGGCGGCGGGGGCGACGCACCGACGGGGCTTCCTTTTGAGCTGAGGCAGGTTGCCAGCAAATTTCCCGTCACCCTGTACACGAGTGACAACTGCGCACCCTGCGGCACCGCCCGGGCCATGCTGACCAACCGCGGCATTCCCTTTACGGAGCGAACCGTCAACAAGGCAGAAGATGTCCAGGCGCTCCAGCGTTTGAGCGGCGAGGCTTCCCTGCCTTTCGCCACCATCGGCGGGCAGCAGCTCAAAGGCTTCTCGGATTCGGAATGGACGCAATTTCTGAACGCGGCCGGCTACCCGGCAACCTCGGTTCTGCCTGCAAGCTATCGCCGTCCCGCGGCCACACCGCTGGTGGCCGTCAACACGCCGCCTGCCGCCACCTCAGCCGCCGGCGCCGCGCCGCGGCCGGCTCGCCCCGCGCCCATCCCTGTCCAGGCACCGGTCGAAAATCCGGCCGGCATCAAGTTCTAAGCCGTTCGGCAAGCACCTCATAGGCAAAACGCCGGGCTTGACCCGGCGTTTTGCATTGGCGCCCCGAAAAAGGGGCGTTAATCAGGCCGAAAGAGCCGGCTTAAAACACCAGCGTCTTGACCCCGCCCGGCGCACCCAGCAGGCACACATGGGCCTTCTGGAAGGCAAACACCCCCACCGTCACCACGCCCGGCCACTGGTTCACCTGCGACTCAAACGCCAGCGGGTCGGCGATCTTCAGGCCCGTCACATCCAGGATGTGCTGGCCGTTGTCGGTTACCAGCGGCTTGCCGTCTTTCAGGCGCAGCACTGCTTTGCCGCCCAGCGCTGCAAATTGCCGCGCAATGCGCTGGGCCGCCATCGGAATCACCTCGACCGGCAGCGGGAAGTTGCCCAGCACCGGCACCAGTTTGGATTCGTCGGCAATGCAAACAAACTTGCGCGACTGGGCCGCCACGATCTTTTCACGCGTGAGTGCCGCGCCGCCGCCCTTGACCATGTAGCCGGCGTTGTCGATCTCGTCGGCGCCGTCGATGTAGACCGCCAGTTCCTCCACCTCGGTCGCGTCAAACACCTTGATGCCGAGCGCCTGCAGGCGTTCGGTCGAGGCGACCGAGCTGGACACCGCGCCGGCGATGCGGTCCTTCATGGTGGCCAGCGCGTCGATGAATTTGTTGACGGTCGAGCCGGTGCCGACGCCGACAATGCTGCCTTCTTCCACATAGTGCAGGGCCGCCTGGCCGACCAGGGTTTTGAGTTCGTCTTGGGTCATGGTGTATTGAGAGGGTGTTGCGGGAAGTTGCCGGGTGGGTCAAAGGGGCGAAATCGGGTTTTGCGACAATCAGGGCTGCTGCCCGGGCATGCCCGTCCATCCACCGCCTCATCGCCACCAGCCGAATTATCCAATGTCCCTGCTCCCCTACGCCCTGGCCCGCCCCTTTTTATTTGGGCTTGACCCCGAAACCGCCCACGAGCTGACCATGGCCTCGCTGGCGCGCACCCAGGGTACACCGCTGTCGCTGGCCTATTTGTCCAGCCGCGTGAGCGACCCGATCGAGCTGGCCGGCCTCACCTTTCCCAACCGCGTCGGCCTGGCGGCCGGGCTCGACAAGAACGCTCGCTGCATCGACGGCCTGGCCGCCATGGGTTTCGGGTTTGTCGAAGTCGGCACCGTCACGCCCAAGGGCCAGCCCGGCAACCCCAAGCCGCGCATGTTCCGCCTGACCGAGGCCAACGCGCTGATCAACCGCCTGGGCTTTAACAACGAAGGGCTGGACGCTTTTCTGGCCAATGTGCAGCGCTCCAGCGTGCGCAAGCAAAGCGCGCAAGGCAAAGGCCAGCTGCTGCTGGGCCTGAACATCGGCAAAAACGCCGCCACGCCGATTGAAAATGCGGTGGACGACTACCTGATTTGCCTGGACGGCGTGTACCCGCATGCCGACTACGTCACCGTCAATATCTCCAGCCCCAACACCAAAAACCTGCGCGCCCTGCAAAGCGACGAAGCACTCGACGCCTTGCTCGGCCGCATCGCCGAACGCCGCGAAACGCTGGCGGCGCAGCACGGCAAACGCGTGCCGATTTTTGTGAAGATCGCGCCAGACCTCGACGAGGCCCAGGTCGACGTGATTGCCGCCACGCTCAAACGCCACGGCATGGACGGTGTGGTCGCCACCAACACCACGCTCAGCCGCGATGCGGTCAAAGGCATGCGCCACGCCGAAGAAGCCGGCGGCCTGAGCGGCGCCCCCGTGCTGGAGGCCAGCAACCGCGTGATCGGCCAGCTGCGCGCCGCGCTGGGCAAGGGCTTTCCCATCATCGGGGTGGGCGGCATTTTGAGCGGCGCCGACGCCGTCTCCAAGATCAAGGCGGGCGCCGACGTGGTGCAGATCTACACCGGGCTGATCTACAAAGGCCCCGAGCTGGTGACCAGCGCGGCGATTGCGATCAAAAAGAGCCGCTAGCCCAATAGCTGCATGCGCAAGCAGCTATTAAATTCATAGCGAAATCAAAAAGCCTTCTTGCGGGGCACTGCCTTGCCGGCTTTGCCGGACCTGGCGACGGCTTTTCTCACCGGCGCCCCCAGCTCCACCCACACCGGCGCATGGTCACTGGCGTGCTCTTCGCCACGCACCCAGCGGTCCACCCCTGCAGACTTCAGCCGCGGCGCCAACTCGGCATTGAGCAGCACGTGGTCGATGCGCAGCCCCTTGTCTTGCGGCCAGTGCTGCCTGAAGTAATCCCAGAAGGTGTAAATGCGCTCATCCGGATGCAAGTGCCGCAGGCTGTCCACCCAGCCCTGGGCCAACAGCTTCTCATACGCCGCCCGGCTTTCAGGCTGCATCAGCGCGTCGCGCTTCCATGACTTGGGGTTGTACACATCCAGGTCGGTCGGGATCATATTGAAGTCGCCCGCCAGCGCCACCGGGTGTTCAGATGCGTACAGTTCCGCTGCATGCTTGTGCAAGCGCTCAAACCAGGCCAGCTTGTACTCAAACTTGGGGCCGGGCTGAGGGTTACCGTTGGGCAGGTAAAGGCAGGCCACGATGATGCCGTCCACCGCCGCCTCCAGGTAGCGGCTTTGATCGTCGGCAGGGTCGCCGGGCAACTCGCGGCGGATTTCAATCGGCGCCTCACCCTTCGCCAAAATCGCCACGCCATTCCACGAGCGCTGGCCTTTAAACAGCGCGCCGTAGCCGGCGTCCTCCAGCGCAGCCCGTGGAAAGACGCCGTCCAGCGCCTTCAGCTCCTGCAGGCACACCACGTCGGGCGATTCCCTGGCCAGCCAGTCCAGCAACTGCGGCAGCCGCGTCTTGATGCCGTTGACATTAAAGGTGGCAAGTTTCATCTGACGCCCGTCAAACGCCAGGAGACGGCGTCCCCCGGCGCGGGCCGCGCCGGAAAGCTTCCGCGCCACCGCTCCCGCCGCCATCCGGAAAGCTGTGCTGTTTGAGCTTGCCGCCCTCACCGGGCATGGCGGGCTTCACCGGGTTTTCAATCAGCGTGCTGGCATCATTGCCGTCGGCCTCGTCATCCGGCTCGGTGTGATGGGGATGCGGCGCGGTCGCGCCTTCACCGGTTTTGGCGCGTGTGGGGCTGGTGCTGGGTTTGGACATGGATGCTCCGGGAAGTGTTGGCCCCCAAAGTACCTCTGCCTGTAGCAGGTGGGTGTCGGACAAAACCGCAAGGCTTTCTACGACGACAGCCCCAATTCAAGTAAAAAGTGGCTGCAGCCCAATAACCGCCTTGGCTACCCGCTCCTGAATTGATAGCAAATCGAAAGCACCCAACTAGCTCAGGGTAAGCCCGAGGTCCAGGTAGAGCCTGTCCCCTAGAGTACCCGCCTGGCTTTGTCGCGCGCCATGTTGCGACTACGATGCAGGCAGTTTTGACAGGAGACCTGCTTTTGGCCGCGACCCCATCTTCCAACCTCGCCTCGGACACGCCCTCCGGCTCCTCCAACGCTTCCCCCTACCCCCACCTGCTCGCCCCGCTCGACCTGGGCTTCACCACGCTGAAAAACCGCGTGCTGATGGGCAGCATGCACACCGGCCTGGAAGACGGGCGCAAACACTTCCCCGCCATGGCCGCCTACTTTGCCGAGCGTGCGCGCGGCGGCGTGGGCCTGATGGTCACCGGCGGCTTCGCGCCCAACATCGCGGGCTGGACCAAACCCTTTGCCGGCATGCTGGCCAGCTCGGGCGCGGCGCGGCGCCACAAGCAAGTGACTGACGCCGTGCACGCCGAAGGCGGCAAGATCGCGCTGCAAATCCTGCACACCGGCCGCTACGGCTACCACCCGCTGTGCGTGGCGCCCTCGCGCATCCAGAGCCCGATCTCGCCCTTCACCCCGCGCGAGCTCAGCGCCGGCGGCATCGAGCGGCAAATCCGTGCCTTCATCCGCTGCGCGATGCTGGCGCGCGACGCCGGCTACGACGGCGTCGAGATCATGGGCAGCGAGGGCTACTTCATCAACCAGTTCCTCGTCACCCACACCAACCAGCGCACCGACGAGTGGGGCGGCAGCTACGCCAACCGCATGCGCCTGGCCGTCGAGATCGTGCGCCGCACGCGCGAGGCTGTCGGCCCCGACTTCATCATCATCTACCGCCTCTCGATGATCGACCTGATTCCCGGCGGCAGCAGCTGGGAAGAAGTCGTGCTGCTGGCCAAGGCGGTAGAGGCGGCCGGCGCCACCTTGATCAACAGCGGCATCGGCTGGCATGAGGCCCGTGTGCCGACGATTGCGACGTCCGTCCCGCGCGGCGCCTTCACCTGGGTCACCAAAAAGCTGCGCGGCGACCTGCGCGCCGCCGGCCTCACGATCCCGGTCGTCACCAGCAACCGCCTGAACATGCCCGAAGTGGCCGAGCAGGTGCTGGCCGACGGCTGCGCCGACATGGTCAGCATGGCGCGCCCCTTTCTGGCCGACCCGGAGTTCGTCAACAAGGCCGCCCAAGGCCGCAGCAAAGAGATCAACACCTGCATCGCCTGCAACCAGGCCTGCCTGGACCACGCCTTCAAGGCCAAGCTGGCCAGTTGCCTGGTCAACCCGCGCGCCGGGCACGAGACCGAGCTCATCATCAAGATCACGCCGGCCCAAAAACGCGTGGCTGTGATCGGCGCCGGCCCCGCCGGCCTGGCGGCTGCCACCACGCTGGCCCTGCGCGGCCACAGCGTGGACCTGTATGACTCGGCCGACAAAATCGGCGGCCAGTTCAACCTGGCCAAGCGCGTGCCCGGCAAGGAAGAATTTGAAGAAACCCTGCGCTACTTCGGCAACCGCATCACCGGCACCGGCGTGCGGCTGCACCTGAACACACGTGTCAGCGCCGCAGACCTCATTGCGCAGAAGTTCGACGAGGTGCTGCTGGCCACCGGTGTCACGCCACGCAACCCGCGCATCCCCGGGCAAGACCACCCCAAGGTGCTCAGCTACATCGACGTGCTGCTGGGCCGTCAGCCCGTGGGCCAGCGTGTGGCGCTGATTGGCGCGGGCGGCATTGGTTTTGACGTGGCCGAGTTTCTCGTCACGCCCGCCGGGCATTCGACTGCGCTGGACTTGCCGGCCTGGCTGGCCGAATGGGGCGTGGCCGACCCGGCCGACGTGCGCGGCGGCGTCGTGCGCCCGCAGATCACGCCGCCGGCGCGCCAGGTCACGCTGCTGCAGCGCAAGCCCGGCAAGCTGGGCGCGGGCCTGGGCAAGACCACCGGCTGGATACACCGCGCCGCGCTGAAGATGAAAAACGTCGAGATGCTCTCCGGCGTCAACTACGAACGCATCGGTGAGAGTCCGGAAGGAGGCTCAGGTTTGGGACTCTTCATCACCTTCGGCGAAAAGCGCCTGGACGGCACCGTGCTGGCGGTCGACAACATCGTGCTGTGCGCCGGGCAAGAGCCTTTGCGCGAGTTGCTCGAGCCGCTGCGCGCGGCCGGCGTCAAAACCCATTTGATAGGCGGCGCCGACGAAGCCAGCGAGCTGGATGCCAAGCGCGCGATCGACCAGGGAACGCGGGTGGCCGCAGCGATCTAAGCCCCGCCATGGTGCTACTCTTTTGATAGCTACCAGCCAAGGTAGATAAGGGGCTAGAGGCCGATTTGGCTTGAAATTCGATCAGCCCCTGTCAACGCCGCAGCGGATCCAGCAAGGGCTTCAGCCCGTTGTGGTCAATCTCCTGCATCAGCGCCAGCAAGCGGCCGATCTCGCCTTTGGGAAAGCCTTCGCGGGCAAACCAGTTGAGGTAGTTGCCTGGCAGGTCGGCAATCAGCGTGCCCTTGTGCTTGCCGTAAGGCATTTCGCGGGTCACCAACAAGAGAAGGTCTTCGGGGTTCATGGCAAGGCCACCTTAACCCCCTGCCCGCTTGGCGGCGTGGCCCAGCTTGTTCAACAGTTGCACCACCAGCTCGCAGTGGTCGCCCTGCACTTCAATGACGCCGTCTTTCACCGTGCCGCCCGAGCCGCAGGCGGCCTTGACCTGCTTGCCCAGCTGCGCCAGCGCCAGGGCGTCCAGCGGCAGGCCTTTGACGACCGTGACGGTTTTGCCGCCGCGGCCTTTGCTTTCACGGCTGACACGCACCGCGCCGCCGGGGCTGGGCACCGCCTGCGCCTGTTTGCAGATACAGGCACCCGCCGGCTGGCGGCAGCCGGGGCACATGCGCCCTGCATCGGTTGAATAGACCAAGCCGCCTGAGGAGAGTTTTTTCATGAGGGAATTGTGAAGCCTGGTGGGTTGCCGGTCACCGCTGCGGCTGCCCTGCGACGCCCAGGCAAGGAAGCTGAAAGCCGGGTGCACTACAAACGCAGCACCCTGGCGGGCTGTAGTTTTAGAACGACCGTTCGCAAAAAAACGTGACGTAATTCACGAAAAAACGAAAATGTACCTTATAAACACGGCAGGGATACAGGGACAGCAGCGGCGTCCGGTTCGCATACACAACAAACATTCACAGCAATATTTGCTGCGCCGGGCGACTTGAGGACAAGAACAAATGACGGGCACCAGCTTTCTTATCGGCTTTTTTATCTTTGTGGGCAGCATTGCCCTTGGCGCACTGGGCTATGAGCGCTGGCTGTCACGTGTGGTGTCCAACCGCAAGAAGGTGGCGCGCAGCCACACGCTGCGCCGCAAGCCCATCACCACGCGCGACGAACTGGCGGTCTGGCGCTGGCTTGAAGAAGTCTTTCCCGACCACCACGTACTGGTGACTGTGCCGTTTACCGGTTTTATCGAGCCTAACCAGCGCGGCGGCGACGCCCACTGGCAGGCGCTGCTCAGCACCGTGAGCTTTTCCTGCGCCGTGGCCGACCGCTCGGGCACCGTACTGGGTTGTATCGATGTGCTGGGCCGCGGCGAGGTGACAGACCGCAAACATGCTTTCAAGCGCGAACTGCTGGCCCGCGCCGGCATTCCTTACTGGATTGTCGAAAGCCAGCGCCGGCCCAGCGCGGCACTGCTGCGTGAAAAGTTTGTCGGCCCCGCCAATACGGAAGCGGTGAAGCCCGGCGTGGCCAAGCCCGCGAAACCGGCTCCCCGCCCCGCACCGGCAAAGCTGGAGCAGCCGCAGCTGTCGCGGGTGTCCAGCAATGCATCGGACCTCACCAAAACCGGCATGACGCCACTGCATTTGAAATCAACCCTCAAACTGCAGGCGCTGGCCAAGGCCTTCGCCTTGCGCCTGGCCGGCGAAGGCCCGCCGCGCCGGCACATGGGCTACCCCAGCACAAGCACCAGCAGCTCGATCATCTGATTTTCTCGCTCCCCGAATTTGCACCTCTCCCCGATTTACTCCCTCTCCCGCTGGGAGAGGGTTGGGGTGAGGGCCTGGCGGCACTCGAATAACCACTGTGCCGTGCCCAGGCCGCAAGCCCCCACCCCCGCCCTCCCCCAGAGGGGGAGGGAGTAAGAAATTAGCTGCCCTTGAGCAAAAACTCCATCTCGGTCCCGGCCAGGTTCAGCACATCGTGATGCGCCAGCGGCATGGCCTTGGGGCCTATTGGCTTGCCGTTGCAGGTCGAGGGCGTCGGTCCGTCCATATGGGCGACGTAGTAGCCGTCACGCCGGTGCGATATCGACACCACCGCAACGCCCGGCTGGCCAAAGGTGGTCACTGCTTTCACCACGGGCACTTCAAGCCCGGCGGACGAGCCCGACAGCACCTTCAGGCTGGCCTGCAACGCACCGCTGGTGCCGGGCAAGCCAATCGCGTCCAGCGACATGGCGGTGGTTTCCTGATTGGCGTCGGCCTCTTCTTCGCGCGCTGACTTCGCCAGGTACACGATGTGAAAGTTGCCGATGTTGATCACGTCGTTGTCATGCAGCAGCTCACGCGACTTGATCATGTGCCCGTTGAGGTAGGTGCCGTTGGTGCTGCCCAAGTCTTCCAGGTAGACGTCTGCAATGCCCTTCATCAAAAACGCGCAGTGCTCGCCGCTGACGATCAGGTTGTCCAGGATGATGTCGTTGTAGGGCCGGCGGCCCAGCGTGGTTCGGTCACTCTTGAGATACACATGTTTGATCTCAACGCCTTCGACCGATGCAATGAGTTGCGGCATGGGGGCCTTTCAGCAAGATGAGTCGCCAGACACGCCCTATGCGGCAGGCGACAAGCCATCGTAGCGCCGGCGCCGCGCCCGCACAAGGGCGCCCCCCGACGCGCTTACTTCTTCGCGACGGTGGTGCGGCAGGCAGCGCGAACCAGCCGCTGCGTCGGGTTGGGCGTCACGTCGCGAAACTCCATGGGCCGCTTCACGTCGCCGGTGTAGGTGGACGTTTTGTGCGAGGCGCCCTTCCACGCCGGCTCCATGTAGAAGTCGAGCGACTGGTACAGGGCCTTTTTATTGGCGCAGTCAAACACCACGGTGGACGTGTAGGAACGGTAAGGCACGCCGTCCCAGCTCTTGCGTTGCTCAGAGCGGCTGACGCGGATTTTCATGGTCTTCAAATCGCCGTTGACGGCCACGGGAACAGGGTCAACCTCGATCGTGTTGACGGTCGTGTCCTTCGGGTCGCCCAGCACGTTGAACCAGCGGGTCTGCGCGTGAAGCGAGCCCACGCCGCTCAGGCCAGCGAGCAAACTCCCAACAATGATCGCTGCTTTCATAGGTCCTCTTTAAAGATGTGATGTAGCCGCTGCCCATCGCGCTTCGAGGCTGGTTTGAGCCAACCGCGCCGCGCACTTTTACACGACGTCACATTTGTATCAGTCTAGCGGGATGCCATTGATTCTGCTAACGAAAAATGAACCCTCTCCCCTGAAACCCGCGCCAATTGGACCTTGTAGGTGCCAGCCGACAACAAGCAGCGCTCCAGCCCTGCGCTGCGCCCCACACCCGGGCGTTAACTTGAAGGCATGGAATTTTCCATAACACCCTGAAAGGACATCCAATGAACAAGGACCAGGTTAAAGGCAAGATCAAGGAAGTCGCCGGTGAAGTGCAGGAGCACACGGGCCGTATGGTCGGCAGCACCGAGCAGGAAGCCAAGGGCCACGCCCGCGAAGTGGAAGGCAAGGTCCAGAAGGCCTACGGCGACGTGAAAGAAAACGTCAAGGACACCGCCAAGGACATCAAGAAGGATCTGAACCGCGATCCGCTCAAGCCTTGATAAGGGCCTTCCCCTGCAAGACGGCCGCTCCAATGAGCGGCTTTTTTGTTTTCTGACGCCGCCACGGGCACTTTGCCGATACCGCCGCCGGCAGCCCGTACCCATGATGGTGACTCACCCACTCCTGGACATCTGCATGCCCCGTCAAGTACCCCGCGTTTCGCTCCCCAGCGACCTCACCCACGGCGGCCTGAAGCGTCCGGGCATCACCATCAACGGCTACAGCCTTGCATTGCAGGACGGCGACGGTTTTGCGGGCGACAGCGTGAGCCGCGTCGCCTACAGCGAGATTCTCGACGTCTGGCGCCAGCTCTACCGCCGCATCAGCGGCCTGGACCCGCTGGGCACCCAACCCACACGCGCCATCACCAAAAAGCGGCTGGACGAATTGCTGCGCCGCAACGGCAAGGCAGCGGCGATTATTTCGGCGGCGTCTGAGGACTACGCCTGGCAGCTGGCGCGCGTGGTGCGCCGCTTTCTGGCGCAACCGTCGTGGCAAGGCGTGCGGCGCATCGTGGTGGGCGGCGGCTTTCAGCAAAGCCTGGTGGGCGAGCTGGCCATAGACCGCGCGGCCGAGCTGCTCTACCAGGAAAGCAGCCGCGTGCACCTGATGACGCTGCGCCACCACCCCGACGAAGGCGGCCTGATCGGCTGGGTGCACCTGGCGCCGCCCGAGCTGCTGGCGCAGTACGACAGCTTCATGGCGGTCGACATAGGCGGCACCAACGTGCGCTGCGGCATCGTGCGGCCACGGCTGCACAAGGCGCCTGACCTGACTGACGTGCGCGTGATGGGCCTGGAGAAATGGGGCCACGCCGGCGACAGCGACGCCACGCGCCGCGAAGACCTGGTGCAAGGCATTGCCGACATGCTCAAAAAATTGATCAAGCAGGCCAAAAGAAAAGACCTGTCACTCGCGCCCTTTGTCGGCGTGGCCTGTCCCGGCATCATCAACGAAGACGGCTCCATCTCGGCCGGTGCGCAGAACCTGCCGGGCAACTGGGAAACCCCGCGCTTTAACCTGGCGCATGACCTGTGCGAACGCCTGCCCGACATCAACGGCCAGGCGACGCAGGTGCGCCTGCATAACGATGCGGTGGTGCAAGGCTTGTCGGAGCTGCCCTTTATGCAGGGCGTGAAGCGCTGGGCGGTGCTGACGGTGGGCACCGGGCTGGGTAATGCGAGCTATGTGAATACAGGCGGCAAAAAGCCGCGCTAACTCTTACCCCCTCTCCCTCTGGGAGAGGGAGCGAGAGAACTAGCGCGGCGCGATGGGCGCGCCCACCACCACTCCCGGGAACACCGGAAGACTTTCCTGCGGGGCATCAGGCAGTACGTCAACGCGCTGCGGCCGCCGCGTTTCAACCGGGGGAAGCACCATGCCCGGGCTGCTCTGGACACCCCCCTGCCCCGCGCCCGCCACAGCACCCGGCACAACGGGCATGGGCTGCGCACCGCCGGCGGCAGGCACATTTGCAGATGCATTGGCAGGCGGATTCCCCGGCACATTGATCGTCACGTACTTGACCACCGGCGCGGGCTGCCACACGCGGGCGGGCTCTTGCGCTGCAGGGATTGAGTTTCCCCAAGCGGGGCCTATCGCGCCCGAGTTCGCCACGGCGGCCGGATTTTCGGCCGGTGGCTCGACGGGAGGCTGGGCCTCCACAGGCGCGCCTTGCGCGATGGACGGGTCGATCACGCTGGAGCCCTCAGGCACCGGGAAGCGCACCTGCGGGTCAATCACCTTGCCCTTGATGGCCTGCTGGAAAAACTCACCCACCATGGGCAGCGCGCTTTGCGCACCCGGCCCCCATGAATTGCCCATGGTGACCCGGTTGTCGTTAAAGCCCGCCCAGGCGCCTGCCACCAGTTGCGGGTGCATCAGGATGAACCAGCCGTCGGTGTTGTCTTGGGTGGTGCCGGTCTTGCCCGCCACGTCGGCGCGTATGCCGTAGCGGCTGCGAATGCCGGCGCCCGTGCCCTGGTCGATCACGCCGCGCATCACGTCCAGCAGCGTCTCGGCCACCGAGGTGGGCATGGCGGTTTCGGCCAGCTTGGGCTGGAACTCTTCCAGCACCTTGCCGTTGCGGTCTTCCACCCGCGTGATGAGGATGGGCTCGATATAGCGGCCTTCGTTGGCGATCGTGCTGTAGGCGGCAACCATTTCTCTCAGCGTGACCGGGCTGGTGCCCAGCGCGAGCGAGGGCACCTCTTCCAGCTTGCTTTGCCGCACGCCCATGGACTTCGCCAGCCTGGCGACATGCGCCGGGCCCACCACCTGCATCACCTGCGCGGTGATGGTGTTTTTCGAATACATCAGGCCCTGGCGCAAGGTCATCATTTCGTTGCTGGGGCCGCCGCCGTCAGTGGGCCGCCAGAAAGCGCCGTTGCCCAAAGGAATCTCGACCGCCTGGTCCATAAAGCCTTCATACGGCTTGGCGCCGGCTTCAAACGCCGCGCCATACACAAATGGCTTGAAGGTGGAGCCCGGCTGGCGGCGCGCCTGCGCCACGTGGTCAAACTGGTCGTCCGCAAAATGACGGCTGCCCACCCAGGCCATCACATGGCCGTTGCTGGGGTTGAGCGCCAGAAAGCCGGCTTGTATGCGGGTCTTCTCGTCGCGCAGCTTGTCCATAAAGTCGGCGTCGGCCTGCAAGGTCTTGAGCACGTCTTCATCGGTTTTACCCGCCGTGCGCGCTGCCTTGTATTCAGCGGTGTCGCGCACCCAGGTCGTTACCAGTTCTTTGTTCGAGCCAGCCTTGGCCTGCCAGACATTGCGCCCGCCCCACGCGGCCGTCGCGATTTTCTGCAGCCGGTCGCCCTGGCGCGTGACGGCCGCGTTGGCCATGGCCTGCAGGCGTGAATCCACCGTGGTGTGCACCACCAGGCCGTCGGCGTAGATGTTGTAGTCGTTGCGGTCGGCCCATTCGATCAGCCAGCGGCGCAGTTGCTGCGAGAGGTGCGGGGCAGCGCCCAGCTCGATCTCTTGCCGTTCAAAGTCGATCTTGAGGGGCTGCTTTTTCAGCACTGCAAACTTGTCTTCAGGCAGCTTGCCATGCTTGACCATCTGCGCCAGCACGATGTTGCGGCGCTGCAGCGCGCGGTCAGGGCTGGTCACCGGGTTGTAGTAACTCGCGCCCTTGAGCATGCCCACCAGCGTGGCGCTTTGCAGCACGTCCAGCTCTTCGGCAGACTTGTCGAAGTAGGTGCGCGCCGCTACCTCGATGCCGTAGGCGTTGTACAGAAAAGGCACGGTGTTGAGGTAGCTCTCAAGGATCTCGTCCTTGGTGTAGACCGCCTCGATCTTGAAGGCGGTGATGGCCTCTTTGAGCTTGCGTGTGATGGTGGCCGCGCGGCCGATGTCTTCAGGGTAGAGGTTGCGCGCCAGCTGCTGCGTGATGGTCGAGCCGCCCTGCTTGCGTCCCGTGATGGTGAGGAACACCGACGACACCGTGCGCTTGAGGTCCATGCCGTGATGGTCGTAGAAGCGGTGGTCTTCCGTGGCGATGAGCGCCGCCACCACGTTGGGCGAAATATCTTCGAGCTTGACCCATTCGCGGTTGGCGCGCTTGAAGGACGCCAGCTCCTGCCCGTCAGCCGACATCACGATGGATGGCTTGGCTGTCTTGGCTTTTTGCAGGTCTGAAATGCTGGGCGTGAAAGGGATCAGCAGCAATACATACAGCACCATCAATACAGGGATCACGGCCAGGCCGATCAACGCCCCGCGCCAGGTCGGGTGGCGCAGGCGGCCGGGGATGCTGACCGCAAATTCGCGGACTCGGGTCAGGAATGGGGCCAGAAAGGTCAGGAGCTTGTTCATCATTGCCTGCAAGTCTAAAGGGCGGCTGTAAACCGGGCTGTAGGACGGCGGCGAAACGGAAACAGTCTGTATTCCGCCTTCCCCCGCTGGGGGAAGGCGGGGATGGGGGCGGCCGGGGTGCAAATCCCAAAACCGGCGAGCTGTTCAGCGCTGCAGGCCCCATCCCAACCTTCCCCCAGCGGGGGAAGGAGCAAGAAAGGCACTGGGCGGGTTTAGGCATCAAATCGGCCTCTAGCCCAATCACCACCTTGGCCTATAGCTACAGTATTGATAGCAAATAGGCCCACGGATTCAGGCTGCCGCAACCCGTTCCCCTATTGCTCCTTCCCCCGCTGGGGGAAGGCGGGGATGGGGGCTGCCGGCGTGCAACTCCCAATGCCGCTCAGACCAGCCACCGCTGGCCACCCGCACCAGCCAGGTTTTGCCCCATCCCGAGCGTGGTTTTGCCAGCGGCGGCGGGAACCGAACTGCCGCCACCTTTATCTACTTCCTATCCAAAGTCTCATCCACGCAAGGCTCAAAGCGACTTCGAAGTAAGAAACTGCCGCCCAGCCCGACCAATACCCAACCAGCGCGATCCGGCGCTGGCGCAACACACAAGGCAACCCATGACCACCCGCAGAAACTCCTTGCTGAAATTCGGCGCCTTGACGGCAGGCGTGGCCGCCGCCGCAGCCGGCATGCGCGGCTTGCTGGTCGGCACGCCCGCCCATGCCGCGCGCGCCTATGAAGTCACCCACAGCGACGCAGAGTGGAAAAAAATCCTGAAGCCCGACCAGTACCGCGTATTGCGTACAGCCGGCACCGAAACGCCCTACACCAGCCCGCTCAACAAGGAAAAGCGCGCAGGCGTCTTCAGTTGCGCCGGTTGCGAGTTGCCGCTCTTTTCATCCGCCACCAAGTTTGAAAGCGGCACCGGCTGGCCCAGCTTCTGGCAGCCGATGAGCAACGCCGTGGTTGAAGACACCGACAGCACCTTCGGCATGAAACGTACCGAGGTACTGTGCCGCCGCTGCGGCGGGCACCTGGGCCACGTGTTTGACGACGGCCCCAAACCCACAGGCCTGCGCTATTGCATGAACGGCGTGGCCCTCAACTTCAAGGCAGCCTGAAAATGAACAAATACCTCTTCGCCCTGGGCTCCATCGCCTTCGCTACATGGACATTTCTGGGAGGCGGCATCGGCCTCAGCGCCGCTGAAGAAAAAGCCGTCAAGCTGCCCGCCCCCACCATCGACACGCCCGCCAATACGACCGGTACTGCGCAAGCAGGCAGCGCCACCGCCGTGTTCGCCGGCGGCTGCTTCTGGGGCGTGCAAGCCGTCTTCCAGCACACGCAAGGCGTGCTTAATGCGGTGTCTGGCTACTCAGGCGGCGATGCAGCCACCGCCACCTACAACCAGATCGGCTCAGGCCGCACCGGCCACGCTGAAGCGGTGCAGATCACCTACGACCCGAAAGTCATCAGCTACGGCAAGCTGCTGCAAATCTATTTCTCTGTAGCGCATGACCCGACAACACTCAACCGCCAGGGCCCCGACAGCGGCACGCAATACCGGTCAGCCGTTTTCTACCAGGGCGCAGAACAAAAGAAAGTGACCGAGGCCTACATCGCCCAACTGGACGCCGCCAAAGCCTTCCCCCGCAAGATCGTCACGCAGGTAGCACCGCTGGCCGCCTTCTACCCTGCCGAGGCCTACCACCAGGACTACGCCACGCTGAACCCCAACCAGCCCTACATCGCACGCTTTGACTTGCCCAAGATTGCGAACCTGAAGACCACGATGCCCGAGGTGTGGCGCGACAAGCCGGTGCTGGTGGCGCAGGCCGGCAAATAACCACACTGGTTTAGACGCTAAAACTACCGATAAAGCACGCCAGCGCCCTGCCAGTAAGGGCGCGATGGACTACAGGGGCCCGGATACCTGCGGGCTAAGCTTGTTTCTTGTCTCCCATCAAGGAACAGCATGACTCAACTGCACCCGTCACCCGGCGTTCAACCCGAACGCATCAACCTCAACGACAAGGCCACGACCGCTGCATGGGCCAGGAAGCTCAACGCCACATGGGAGCAACTGCGTGAAGCAGTCGCGGCCGTGGGCGACAAGGCCTGCAATGTGGAGCAGCACCTTAAACTTCACCCCGGCAGCGGCCCCTTAGGGCAGGCGACGGAGCTGAGTACAAGCCATTAATCAAAACATTCATCCAGATTCGTCCGCTGTTACAGTCCATTACATGGACGACTACGACAAGCTCTCTGACTCTCTGAAAAACGGTGGACTTGAGGCAGGTCTCCGTTTTTTAAACCAGCGGGTCAGCCATCGCTTTACAGCGATCTACCGGCTGGAAGAAATGGTCCTGCACAACGTCAAGCTCGTTGACAAAGTCGAAGATGACTTCGACCGCAGCGGCCTGCAGGCTGTTCCTCTGGGCGACAGCTTCTGCCAGTTCGTACTGCGCGACGGCCTCTTCCGCACCAGCCAAACCACCGGCATGGACATGCTCAACGGCCACCCCTACCAAGGCGTCCTCGAAAGCTACGTCGGCCTGCCCCTCATGTCCGCCCCCGACAAGATGTTTGGCACCCTGTGCCACTTTGACTTTGGCGAGCAGCCTCTGACGGACGAAGAGTTCAACTTTTTGCAGCGCGCCGCGCGCCTGCTGCCGCGCTACCTGCAGGGCTGACGGGCCTGCCTGCGCTTTTGCAGGCCATATCACCGCATGGGCGAATGCTTACGTTTTGGCAACGTATTGCTAATTCACCAGCCGCAGCGGCCCTGTTTGTGTCTATACGAGGACATGGCGTCGCTAGGATCAGGCCAATGACCATGGCCGTCCTATTTAGAACACCCGTGCAGCACATCCTCCTTTCAGTTGCTGGTTCTACAAGGGCCTGCGTACTCCTGACATTCGCGCTCCTGGGCGTCGCCCATGCGCAACATGTTGAGCATGAGATCCAGACACTAAGTGCCATTCTGAAAAAGCCGGACGCAGAGATTGACTTGGCAAGGGTCAAGCTGACGATCGATCACATGATCGACCCAAGCGTCGATATTGAAGCCAACCTTCAAAAGCTCGATGCAATGGCTGGGGAAATCAGAGCCTCGTTGGCTGTCACCGCAAGCAGCCTGGACAAGCTCAAGGCGCTGCGCAACTACCTGTATCAGCCGCCCCTACTCAGCGGCCGCCAGTCGTTTCAATACAACTTCGAAGATGACCGCAATCCTGCGGCGAAGCTGTTACCCAACTACCTTCGCACCCACAAGGGCAACTGCGTCTCCATGCCTCTGCTGTTCGTTGCTCTGGGCCAAAGACTCGGCATCCCGGTCGCGCTGACCACTGCACCCGCACATCTTTACGTGAAGTACCTCGGCGACAACGGCGTTTGGTATGGCATTGAAGCGACCAGCGGCGGTGGCTGGGCCGACGACGCCTGGCAACAGAAACAGTTCCCAACGCTCACACAGCAGGCCATAACCAACGGCATTTACTTTCAGCCGCTCACCAAGAAAGAAGCCGTCACTGCGATTGCCGAATCCCTTCTGGAGCAACACCAGAACAAGAACACCAATGAAGCCGACGAGTCTCGCATTCGATTGGCCATGCTTCTGCTGCACTACTACCCGAAAAACATAAACGCAATGCTCCATGCCTACCTTGGGTACAAGGGCTTAAGACAGCGTCTGTTCATAGATAAATATCCCCAACCAGGCGCCATTCCGGTCAACCTGCTCCCCCAGTATGACCAGTTGGAGAACGGATGGCTCTATTGGGGACACAAGGCAAAAAACCTTGGCTTCCAGGCACCGACCGCTACTACGGAAGCGGCGTATCGCGAGAGGGTAATGCGCGCCAAGACAGAAAAATCAGCACATTGAATGCAAGAATTATTCACAAACGGGAGGATGGGACTATGAAATATTTGGCGAGAAGACTTTGGGTTGCAGGTGCGCTAATGCTTGGCCTGATGGGCGGCGCTAACGCAGTCTACGTCGAAGGAAATCCCCTGAGCAATATTGATCCAGCAGGGCTTGACGTCGTTGTGATTACGGGAGGACGTCGTGAGGCCACCAATCCATTCGGACATACCGCTATCGGTGTTAGCGGTTCTGGTATCTATAGCTATGGCAACAACACCCCCTTGGGCAGTTCACCCCTTAGTTACATTGAGTCCCAGAGCCAGCTTCGAGATCAACAAATAACGATCATTCCTCGCACACCAGCCCAAGACCAAGCCGCATTGGACAATCTGTCTGGTAATAGCTGCAAGAATTGCGTTGGGATATTCGACAATTGTGCGGTGCGCACTGATACGGCGTTACGGGCATCTGGCGTCTCAACAAAAATGTCACCCTTCCCTGGTGGTGTAGCGCGCGATGCGAGGCGTGCGCCCAAGGCCGTTGACCACTACATTCCCAAAGGCACCGCTATTCCTGCATCAGTAATCAACGCGTTAAAACCCTTTAATTGTTGAATTCCGTCGAAATCTGACCCACTTAGCGCAGTAATTTCCATCCAAAACTGACCCACGTAGGCACTACCCTGCTTGTTTTAAAAGCAGGGGAAATTAGGAGTGATAGACGTGGCGACATTGAATGTCATCAGACGTTGGGCATT
>CALRQR020000021.1:0-92705 GCA_943370375.1 Synechococcus sp. UW140 | reverse complement strand
CGTTTGCCGGTGGCGAGTGGGGGTAGCTGCATGAATTAGGGCGATGGTTGCGGGGCAGGCCTGGGTGGGTCGTTGGTGAAAAGCGTTCGACAAAAGCCAAGCACCCCAAACCATCTGGAGTGGGGTGCCTGCATGTTCAATCCCTGATTTTAGAATCTATGATGAAGTTATGACGACAAGCCCTGCCAATACCCGTTCCGATGCCCGTTTTTTTGTGCTGATTCCGTGCGCCGGGCAGGGCAGCCGGGCCGGAACCGCCAAGGCCAAGCAATACCACCTGATTGACGGCCGGCCCATGGTGCGGCACACGGTGGAAGCGTTCAGGGCGGTGGCAGACACCTTTACGGCAGTCTGGGTGGTGATTTCACCCTCTGACGACGACTTTCTGGACGTGTTTCCCGATTTCAACCGGGGCAATGAAGTGCTGCTGGTGGGCGGCGGCGCCACGCGGGCAGCCACCGTGCTCAACGGCCTCAAAGCCATGCTGGAGCAGCAGCCGGCCGGCGCTGACCTGAACGACTGGGTATTGGTGCATGACGCCGCGCGCTGCCTGGTCACGCCCGAGCAGATCAAGGCGCTGATCAACGAGTGCCGTCACGACGCAGTGGGCGGCTTGCTGGCGCAAAAGCTGCCTGACACGCTCAAGACCGAACGCGATGGCCGCGTGGCCTCTACAGTGGATCGCAGCGACAAATGGCTGGCGCAGACGCCGCAGATGTTTCGCATCGGTGCGCTGATCGATGCGCTCCAGAACGCGGGGGATGCCGTCACCGATGAATCCAGCGCGATGGAGGCGGCGGGCCTGTCGCCCCGGCTGGTGAACGGCAGCGCGCAGAACTTCAAGGTCACGTACCCGGAAGATTTCGCGCTGGCCGAAGCCATTTTTGAGCGGCGCAGAAAATAAGCCATGCAACCCCATTTTCGTCACCCACATCACCCCTACAAGGCCTCACGATGACCGCCATGAATTTTCGAATCGGCGAAGGCTGGGACACACATGCCCTGGTGCCCGGGCGCAAGCTCATCATCGGCGGCGTTGATATTCCCCACACCGTCGGCCTGCTCGGCCATTCGGATGCCGATGTGCTGCTGCACGCCATCACCGATGCGCTGCTGGGCGCGGCGGCGCTGGGTGATATCGGCTCGCACTTTCCGGACACCGATGTGCGCTTCAAGGGTGCGGATTCGTCGGTGCTGCTCAAGGAGGTGGGGCGGCTGCTGGCTGAACTCGGCTGGAAGATCGGCAACATCGACAGCACCGTGATCGCGCAGGCGCCCCGGCTCGCGCCGCACATCGCGGCGATGCGCGCCAACATCGCCGCGGCCCTGGGGCTGGACGCCGGCCAGGTGAATGTGAAGGCCAAGACCGCGGAAAAACTGGGCCCGGTCGGCCAGGGACTGGGCATGGAGGCCCGTGCGGTGGTGCTGCTGCACCGCTGAGCCAGCGCCGGCCCAACGGGTTTGCTATAAATTTTATAGCTAAAGGCCAAGGCAGTGCCTTGGCTGGAGGCCGATTTGGCTTATAAAAGCCGGCCCCGCCTGAACTTGCCCAAAACTTCCTGAGGCCGCCTCGGCCTCAGCTTCTGCGCAGCTTGATGTGCGCGGCCAGCCCGCCCGAGCCGGTGTTGGCCAGGCCAAACACCCCGCCCATGCGGTGGATGGTTTTCTCCACAATCGCCAGGCCCAGGCCCGCGCCGGTGGCGGCCGTGCGTGCGGCATCGCCGCGAAAGAACGGGCGGGTGAGCTTTGAGAGCGTCTCCGGCGCCACGCCCATGCCGTGGTCGCGCACCTTGATCAGCACCCACTGGTCGCGGGCCTTGGCGGCGATGTCGACCAGGGCAATGCCGGTTTCGGGCGTCTTGCCGTAGCGCCTGGCGTTTTCCAGCAGGTTGGAGATCACGCGCGACAGCTCCACCTCGTCGGCCAGCACCGCCATGTCGTCGGGGATGGTGACGGTCACGCGCATGTCTTCGTAGTCGGCCACGGAATACACCGCGGCGTCGACCACGCTGTTGAGCGACACCCGCTCCAGGCGCGGCGGCTCGGGCCGGGCGTAGTCGAGGAACTTGTCGATGATCGCGTCCAGCTGGGTGATGTCGGCCGCCATGTGCTCGCGGGCATCGGCATCCGCGACGCTCATCTCGGTTTCCAGGCGCAGGCGGGCCAGCGGCGTGCGCAAGTCGTGTGAAATGCCGGCCAGCATGATGACCCGGTCCTGTTCGATCTTGGAGAGCTGTTCGGCCATGCGGTTAAAGCCGATGTTGACCTCGCGGATTTCACTGGTGGCGACTTTTTCGTCCAGCAGGCTGGCGTCAAAGTCGCCGTCGCGCATGCGGCTGGCCGCGAAAGACAGCTGCTTGAGTGGCCGGTTAATCAGCCGTGCGATAAAGGCCGCGCCCGCCAGCGACAAAACGGCCGCCGTGATCAGCCAGATGACCCAGGTGCTGTTGCGCGACGGCCCGATCTTGGAGGGGTCTGTCAGCAGCCAGTACGAGTCCCCGTCGATGGCAAAACCCACCCACAAGCCCTTCTGGCCATTGACGCTGCTGGCCACCACGGTGCCGCCGCCCAGCCGGGCCTTGAGTTCTTCGGCGGTGCGCTCGCCAAACTCATCGCTTTCAAACAGCTCGTATTTGTCTTTGGGCTCGCGCGGCGTGATGCGCACGCGTTCTTCGTCAGCCAGGGTCTTGATCAGCGATACGCGTGCGATGGAGTCCGAGTAACGCAGGGCGGCCCGGCTCAGGTTGACCAGCGAGGCCAGTTGCTGCGCACTCTGGATGGCACGCGGCTCGGACTCCAGTGCGCGAAAGGTTTGCAGCCACGCCACGATAGAGCCGAACAGCAGCAGCGACAGAAAGAAGAACGTACGCCAGAACAGGCTGAAACCCCTGCGTGGACGCATCTCCAGCGGTGCCGGGGCGGTTTCAAGGGGGGCGGGATTGGTAGCGTCCATAGGGGTCGGTGCATGCCCCGAGTGCGGGCGGTAAGTGCGTGCGAAAAATGGACGTTAGCACGATACAGCTGCGCAGCGGCAGGCAAGCTGTTGCCGCCTGTTGCAGCGACGCGTCATGTGGATGAGGCCCCACCGGATGTGCCCAAAGAATTCTTCAACCCAGCATGAGCCCCGGAACCGGCTTTGCCGGGCCGGAGGGCGGGCGGCCCCCTCGGGGGGCAGGGAGCTACACGCAGTGAGCGACCGTGGGGGCTAGTTCCGCCGCGGAACTGGCTTTGCCAGGCCGCAGGGCGGGCGGCCCCCTCGGGGGGCAGGGAGCTACACGAAGTGAGCGACCGTGGGGGCTAGTTCGTGCCGTCCGGCACAAACACGTAGCCGATGCCCCAGACCGTCTGGATGTAGCGCGGCACGGCGGCGTCGACCTCGATCAGCTTGCGCAGGCGCGAAACCTGCACGTCCAGGCTGCGGTCGAAGGGCTCGAACTCGCGGCCGCGTGCCAGTTGCGCCAGCTTTTCGCGCGACAGCGGCTGGCGCGGGTGGCGCACCAGGGTCTTCAGCATGGCGAACTCACCGGTGGTCAGCGGCAGCTCTTCGCCGTTTTTGTGCAGGGTGCGCAGGCCCATGTCGAACGAGAAGGGGCCAAAGGTGATGACTTCCTGGTCGCTGGACGGTGCGCCCGGCACTTCGGCGGTCGGGCGGCGGCGCAGGACGGCGTGGATACGGGCCAGCAACTCGCGTGGGTTGAAGGGTTTGGCCAGGTAGTCATCGGCGCCGACTTCCAGCCCGACGATGCGGTCCACGTCTTCGCCCTTGGCGGTCAGCATGATGATGGGGGTGCGGTCGTTGGCCGCACGCAGCCGACGGCAGATGGACAGGCCGTCTTCCCCGGGCATCATCAGGTCCAGCACGATCAGGTCGACCGCGTCGCGCAGCATGATGCGGTTCAGTGCTTTGCTGTCTTCGGCAAGGATGACTTCAAAACCCTCCTGGGCCAGGTAGCGGCGCAGCAGGTCGCGGATGCGGGCGTCGTCGTCAAGAATCAGGATTTTGTCAGCGCGGGCGTTAGGTTGAGCTTGGGTCATAGTCATCTGGTAATTTGTAACAGAGCCATTTTGAAGGCTGAAAACACGCGATGTCTCATTTTTCAGTCACTTTGACACACTGTTACATAAGTTGCGGCTGCGTGCATGTGCATGATTTGATTATGGAAATCCTCCTACACCCACCTGGAAAAGGCCGTGTGAAAATTGCGGCCCCTCACTGCGTTAACGGTGGCGGCCCCGTCATATGGCTCGCAGGAACCGGCGGGCTGCGCGACCTTTAGCGAATCAGGAAGCGGCATAACTAGCCAAGGGCGCAAGATTTTTGCCTCGCTTTCCTCGCCTTTTAACCCCTTTTTGCTTCCGTTTTCGTTTCACCTCTTTCGCGGCCCCTTGAACTTTAGGGGCCAAAAGACCAGATCAACCACCCGAAAGGTAAATCCCAATGCGAACTTCCAAATCGATAGCTGCCTGCGTCCTGTTGGCCGGCGCCGCCATGGCCTCTGCCGTGATGGCCCAGACCATGCACCCTGAGCCGCTGCAGAACGTGGCCCAGATTTCAGCCACCGGCTCTGTCGAAGTGCAGCAGGACCTGCTGTCGATTTCGCTGACCACCACACGCGACGGCACTGACGCGGGCGTTGTGCAAACCCAGCTCAAGCAGGCGCTGGACTCCGCGCTGGCCCTGGCCAAACAGGCGGCAGCGCCCGGCCAGATGGACGTGCGCACCGGCAACTTCAGCCTCTACCCGCGCTACAACAAGGACGGCAAGATCAACGGCTGGCAGGGCTCCACCGAGCTGGTGCTGGAAGGCAAGGATTTCCCGCGCATCACCAGCACGGCCGGCAAGATCCAGACGCTCACCATGGGCAATGTGAGCTTTGCCCTGAGCCGCGAGCAGCGCGCCAAGGTCGAAGGCGAAGCCCAGGCCCAGGCGATCGAGCGCTTCAAAGCCAAGGCCGGCGAAGTGGCCCGCAGCTTTGGCTTTAGCAACTACTCCCTGCGCGAAGTCTCCATCAACGCCAACGACCAGGGTCCGATCCCGCGCCCCCGCATGATGGCGATGTCGGCCAAGGCTGAAATGGCCGATGCGTCCGTGCCTGTGGAGGCCGGCAAGAGCACGGTACTGGTTAACGTGTCGGGCTCTGTGCAGATGAAGTAATGCATCGTGCGGACACGCGGATGGACTGCGTGATCCGCCGGCCTGCTGATCCGGCCTCCGGACGGACTGAAAGAGCACTTGGCTGACAGACCCGGTGTCCTGCGCCGCCTATGCTGAGGCATGGACATTGATGACGGGAATGACCGGAATATTGACCGCGATACGGCGCGAAACGCGGTCAGCGAGGCCGCGCGGGGCGGCCCCTTGTTTGTGGTGCTCAACGCCGGATCGGGCCGCCACGACAGCGGGGAAGAACAGCAGGTGATGGCCCGCGCTTTCACGGAAACCGGCCGTGCCTATGAGTTCCTGTTGATTGACGATCCGTCGCAGATCGGCAAGGTCGCACGGCGCGCCGTCGAACTGGCCAGGGCCAGGCACGGTGTGGTGGTTGCGGCGGGCGGCGACGGCACCATCAATGCGGTTGCCAGCGCGGTGCTGGGCAGCGGCTGCCCTTTCGCCGTACTGCCCCAGGGCACTTTCAACTATTTCGGCCGCGCCAACGCGATTCCGCAGGACACGCATGCGGCCGCCCGCGCCTTGGCCGGCGCCACCATTTCGGAAGTGCAGGTCGGCCAGGTCAACGGCAGGCCGTTTCTGGTCAATGCCAGCGTGGGGCTGTACCCCAAGTTGCTGGAAGACCGGGAGGCCTGGAAGCAGCAATGGGGCCGAAGCCGCTTTGTCGCTTTCCTGTCGGGCATCGCCACCTTGCTGCGCGCGCCCCGGCATCTGCACCTTGACATCGAATCTGCCGGCCAGACTGCGGCGCGACGCACACTGACCTTGTTCGTCGGCAACAACCATCTGCAGCTGGAGCGGGTGGGCATTGATGAGAAACATGCGGACGCCGTCGAGCGCGGCAAGCTGGCCGGCATCGTGGTGCGACCCATCGGGGTGCCGGCGCTGTTTGGCTTGCTGGCCCGGGGGCTGGTGGGCCGGCTCGGCGATGCCGCAAACATCGAGAGCTTTTCCTTTCGCCGGATGACGGTCACGCCCAAAGGCCGCCGGCGCGTGAAAGTCGCCACGGACGGTGAGATCACCTGGATGCAGGCGCCGCTGGTCTTTGAGGTCTCGCCGCAGTCCTTGCTGCTGATGGTGCCGGCGCCTGCCGACCGGGCGGAAGTGGCATGAGCCGGGACCGGCTCCAACGCCCCTTGAGCGCTGCATGACAAAGCTGCTGCATATCTCGGACCCTCACTTCGGTACGGACCAGACGCCGGTCGCCCAGGCGCTGGTGCGGATGGCGCGCGAGCAGCGCCCCGAGGTGCTGGTGCTGTCCGGCGACATCACCCAGCGCGCCCACGCGTCGCAGTTCAAACGGGCTCGCGAATTTTGCGACAGCCTGGCCATCCCCCACATGCTGGCCTTGCCGGGCAACCACGACATTCCCCTGATGGATATCTACCAGCGCCTGGCTGACCCCTACGGCCGTTATTTGCGCGAGTTTGGCCCCGAGCTGGAGCCCCGCCTGGACACCCCGTGGCTGCAACTCACCACGGTCAAAACCACACGGCGCTGGCGCCACAAGAACGGGGAAGTGTCAGCCGAGCAGATTGAGTGCGTGGCGCAGCGCCTCAGGCAGGCGCAGGCCTTGCAGTTGCGTGTGGTGGTGGTCCACCAGCCGGTTTATGTGCTGCGCAGCGAAGATGAGCATGACCGCCTTCGCGGGTGGGAGCCTGCGGTGCGCGCCTGGGCGGCGGCCGGCGCCGACATGGTGATGGGCGGCCATATCCACCTACCGTATGTATGCGAGCTGTCCCAGGCGCTAGGCGGCCTTTCGCGGCGCATCTGGTGTGTGCAGGCCGGCACCGCGCTGTCATCCAGGGTGCGCCAGGAGGCTCCCAATTCCGTCAACCTGCTGCATTACGGCCCGGCCCGCCAGCCGCTGCAGTGCCGGGTCGAGCGTTGGGACTACCGGCCGGCAGGTGGCGGGGGGCGGTTTGAGCTGGTGCACACCAGTGAAATGCTGCCCGACCGGGGCTGACCTTCAGTCTTATGAGGTCCGACCCGCAGTGGATGTGCTGGACAGGCCAGCCCTTTTTTGCCGGCTGCTCCGGGCCACAATGCGTGCCCGCAGATGGTCGTACGCCCAGTTAAACCCGAAGGTGTAGGGCAGGAAGAACAGCACGATGGCGATGTCCAGCACAAAGGCTTCCCAGAGGCCGATGTCCAGCCACCAGGCGGCCAGCGGAACCACCGCGATGATCAGGCCGATTTCAAACAATACGGCGTGCACCGCACGCGCGCCCAGCGTGCGCTGAAACCCCATGCGGCGCTGCGCCCGGTCAAAGATGGCGTTGAACACCATGTTCCAGGTCATTGCCATCAGCGAGACCATGAGGGTGAGCAGGCCCATGTGCGCCAACGAATAACCCAGCAGCCAGGCGCCCAGCGGCGCGCAGATGGCAATGGCCAGCACTTCAAACCCGAGGGCGTGGAAAAAACGTTCTTTGAGGGATTTCTGAAGACTCACGATGCACTTCACTTTCTGACTGGTTCCGGCCCCATCAGCACGGTGCCCGAACACGGATGTTTCGCGGGTGCTTGGTGGCGATGACGGTATTTTCATCGTTATTTCGAATACATTAAAATCAATAACCATCGTAAAAATAGATAGATATAGAGAAGGGTTGTGCCATGCGCCATTCCCCTGAAGCGCTGACCGCGTTTGCTGAAGCCGCCACGCTGGGCTCGTTTTCGGCTGCCGCCCGCAAGCTGGGCAAAAGCCAGTCGACCGTGAGCAGCGCCATTGCCAACCTGGAAATCGACCTCGGCATCACGCTTTTTGACCGCAGCAGCCGCAAGCCGGCGCTGACCGAGCAGGGCAGGGTCATGCTGGGCAAGGTTCAGGAGATTTTGGCCGCCAGCGACCGGCTGGACCGCGCGGCCAGCCAACTGGGCGGCGGCATGGAGCCCAAGCTCAGCGTGGTCTGGTCAGACACCTACCAGTCCGACCGGTTTGAGGAAATGCTGCTGGCCTTTGAAAACCGGTTTCCCGACCTGGAGTTCGAGTGCCTGATCGCCGAGCACGGCGACCTGGTCTCGCTGGTGCAGACCGGGCGCGCGCACATCGGGGTGGTGGCCGCACAAAACGCCTACCCGCCCGACGTCGGCTCGGCCACGATTGCCGAGCAGTCGGAAATCACCCTGTTTGTGGCCACCGCCCACCCGCTGGCCGGCATGAAAGACATCACCCCCGACGTTCTGGCCAATTTCAGGGAACTGCGGCTGGACACCTATATAGAGACGGAGCAGGGCGCGCCGCAGTCACGCCGTGCCTGGTCGGCGCCCAGCTACCTCATGCTGATGGAAATGGCGGTGCTGGGGTTTGGCTGGGCCGCGATTCCACGCTGGATGGTGACGCGCTTTGCCACCGGCAAGCTGACGGAGCTCAACGCACGCGGCTGGCCGCGCCGGGTGCCGGTAGACGCGGTGTGGTCGCGCCAACGCCCGCTAGGCCGCGCAGGCACCTGGCTGCTGCAGGAGATGCTGGCGCCGGCCGCTGGG
Organism: Synechococcus sp. UW140; assembly: GCA_943370375.1. GTDB lineage: Bacteria > Pseudomonadota > Gammaproteobacteria > Burkholderiales > Burkholderiaceae_C > Polaromonas. The sequence continues at coordinate 84,046 of CALRQR020000021.1, read as the reverse complement.
ATTTCTTAATCAAAAAGTTGCTGTAGCCCAATAACCACATGGGCAGTCCGCTACTGAATTGATAGCAAACGCGCAGAAAGCAGTATCAGGCGGCACAAGAAAGCGGCACAAGAAAAAGCCCGCAGGCTGTGAGGCGTGCGGGCCGGGGTCTTGCGCTTTCCGTACGGCAGGCGCGAGACGGTGATGGCTTAGAAGCGGTAACGCAGGCCCAAGCTGGTGGTGCTGATGCGGTCTTTGCCGCTGCCGGGGAACTTCAGGTTGTGCTCATCCCATGCCAGCACAGCCGACAGTGCGGGCGTGAAGGCCCATTCGGCGCCGATGCCGTAAGACACACCCCAGTCGCTTTCGCTGCCGGTTGCCAGGCCGGAGGCTGGCGATGCGGTCACGCGGGTGCGGCCGTAGGTCGTGCCCAATTTGCCCAGCAGGTTGAAGGAGTTGCTCAGCGGCAGGCGGCCCACCAGGCTCAGGTTGATGCCTTCGGCGTCGGTCTGGCCACCGCCGCGGGTGATCTTGCCGAAATCGGTATAGCCGAGTTCTACGCCGAAGTTGTTGTTGAAGTAACTGCCGCCGTAGATGTTGTACGAGGTGTCTTTGTTGTCAGAAGGAAAGCCGCCCGCACCGTTGGGCAACGAGAAGTCCGACTGGCCGATGTTCAGGCCGAAATAGCGTGAGCCGGGTGCGTAAAAAGTGTAGTTGCTGTTGGCCGATGCGCTGGTGCTGCTGCTGGTTTGCGCCTGGGCGCCCGTGGCGGCTGCCAGTGCGGCGGCTGCCAGCACGGTTGCGGTAAAAGTCCGGGTCAATGATTGCATGGTGCTTTCCTTCATGGATGAATTTGCTTTTCCCGCCAGCTCAAGTTCAATCAAAATCAATCAAAACCTGAGGCCGGCGTGCTGTGGTTTCCGTCATGAAATTTAGGGGTTGCAGCGGCGCCCCCTTGTGGGTGCAATAGTTAAATGCCTGTAGGACAAGCGGAAGTTTGCGCACTGCAACAATTGCCACTCCACCCCAAAAACGCAGCGGCTGTGCGGTGAATGAATGCCTTGTTGACGCCTTCATTCACTTCCAAAAGGCGTAGTTACCGCCGTTTTGGCACGTGCCGCTACTGCTAAAGTCAAGCCATGCAGTTCACTACCCACCTGCCCGGAAGTACTCCGCTGGTTCTTGATTCCCCCCACAGTGGCACCGTTTACCCCGCAGATTTCAGGCACGCTTGCGAGCTCGCCGTGCTTCGCAGCGCCGAAGACACGCACGTCGAAAAGCTGTACGACTTTGCCCCCGCGATGGGCGTGCACTGGGTGGAGGCGCACTTTCCCCGCAGCTATCTCGACGCCAATCGCAACACCACTGAAATGGATGTGTCCCTGCTGGACGCAGCCTGGCCCGGCCCGGTAGAAACTGATCCCAAAATCATGTCCAAGGTTCGCCTGGGCAAGGGCCTGATCTGGCGCACGACGGACGAAGGCGTGCCGCTTTACGACCGCTTGCTGGGCGTGGCGGAAATCCAGGCGCGCATTGAGCAATGCTGGAAGCCGTATCACGCGGCGGTAGAGCAGGCGATTGACGCCGCGCACCGACAGCACGGCTACAGCCTGCACATCAATTGCCACTCCATGCCGGCCATTGCGTCGAACAGCGCGACGGATTTTCCCGGCGAAGAGCACGCCGACTTCGTGGTGGGCGACCGCGAAGGCACGACGGCCAGCGTGGCGCTGTCGATGCGGGTGTGCGAACACCTCAAAGCGCTCGGCTACGACGTGGCCTACAACCACCCCTACAAAGGCGTCGAGCTGGTTCGCCGCTACAGCAACCCGGCTGCGCACCGGCACAGCATCCAGCTGGAGATCAACCGCAAGCTCTACATGGACGAAACCACGCTGGCGCTGACGCCGGGTGCCGAGCCGCTGAAGGCCTCGCTGCGCTCACTGGTAGAGATGCTGCTGAAGACTGATCCGCGCACGCTTTGAATTCCGCGGGCTTTGGCCTGCATCCTGTTTGCCAAACTACCCGCCGCCATGCTCACCTTCTTCAGCGATAGCCACCACGCCCATGCCCCGCAGTACGAGTTTTTTCGCGGCGAGCGTGTGCCGTGCTTTGAAACCCCCGCCCGCGCCGAGTTTGTCAAAACCCGCCTGGCTGAGCGCGGCCACCCACTGCGCACGCCGCACGCAGACAGCCGTGCGGTGCTGGCCAAAGTCCATACCGGCCGCTACCTCGCGTTTCTGGAGCACGCCTGGCGCGACTGGGCGGCATTGGCGGCGGGCAACGACCAGCTTCAGCCTTTCCCATCGGTGTGGCCGGTGCGCACACTGCGCAGCGACGTGGAGCCGGCCAACTTCACCGCGCGGCTGGGGCTGTATTCGATGGACAACGGCTCGCCGCTGTCTGCCGGTACCTGGCAAGCTGCCAAAGCCGGTGCAGATGCCGCGGCCAGCGCCGCCGCTTTACTGGCTGACAAGAGCGAACGCGCCGTGTTTTGCTGCAGCCGCCCGCCCGGCCACCATGCCGGGCCCGACTTCATGGGCGGCTACTGCTTTCTGAACAACGCTGCGGTGGCCGCGCAAGGCTTGCGCGACGGCGGTGCGGCGCGTGTGGCGGTGCTGGACGTGGACTATCACCATGGCAACGGGACGCAAAGCATCTTTTACCAGCGCGCCGACGTGCTTTTTGTCAGCCTGCACGGCGACCCGATGACCGAGTACCCGTTTTATCTGGGCCATGCCGACGAAACCGGCGAAGGCGAGGGTGAAGGCTTCAACCTGAATCTGCCACTGGCTGCGGGATGCACCGTGCCGCGCTGGTTTGACGCGCTGGAGGCCGCGTGCCTGCGCATCGCCGGCTACCGTGCCGACGCGCTGGTGGTGTCGCTGGGGCTGGATACGTTTGCCGAAGACCCGATCTCCAAATTTGCCTTGCGGCCGGACGACTTCATCCGCCTGGGTGCGCGCCTGGGCAAGCTGGGCTTGCCCACCGTATTTGTGCTGGAGGGCGGTTATGCCGCTGCAGAGCTGGGCACGAATGCCGTCAATGTCATTGAAGGCTTTGAAGGCCCTCGAGGCGTTTGACATGGACCAGGTCGATTGCGTGGTGATTGGCGCGGGCGTGGTCGGCCTGGCCGTAGCACGCGCATTGGCCTTGCAGGGCCGGGAGGTGATGGTGCTGGAAGCGGCCGACGCCATAGGCACCGGCACCAGTTCCCGCAACAGCGAAGTCATTCACGCCGGCATTTACTACCCCCAAGGCTCGCTCAAGGCCAGGCTGTGCGTGGAAGGCAAAGGCCTGCTGTATGCCTATTGCGCCGAACGCGGCATAGGCCACCAGCGCTGCGGCAAGCTCATCGTGGCCACGAGTGATGCGCAAGTCGCGCAGCTGCAAGGCATCAAGGACAAAGCCGCCGCCAACGGCGTGCATGACCTCGTACTGCTCACCCGCGAAGAAGCTCGCGCGATGGAGCCTCAACTCGAGTGCGTGGCCGCGCTGCATTCGCCCAGCACCGGCATTGTCGACAGCCACGGCCTCATGCTGGCGCTGCAAGGCGACCTGGAAAACGCGGGCGGACTTGTCGTGCTGAATTCGCCTCTAGCCAAGGCGGAATGTGGGCATGATGCTATTTATTTGATAGCGGATGACGGTACGGAGCTGGAGGCGAAAACCGTTGTCAATGCGGCGGGGCTGCATGCGCAACGGCTGGCCAGCCGCTTTGCCGGCCTGGCCGCGCAACATGTGCCGCCCAGCCATTACGCCAAAGGCAACTACTTCACGTTGCCTGGACGTTCGCCGTTCAATCGCCTCATTTACCCCGTGCCCGAAGCCGCCGGCCTGGGCGTGCACCTCACCATCGACCTGGGCGGGCAGGCCAAGTTTGGCCCCGATGTGCAGTGGGTGGATTCGCCCGACGACCTGGTGGTGGACCCGGCGCGCGGCGACGCTTTTTATGCCGAAGTGCGCAAGTACTGGCCTGGGCTGGCCGATGGTTCGCTCATGCCCGGCTATTCGGGCATGCGCCCCAAGATCCAGGCACCGCATGAGGCTGCCAAAGATTTCCTGATTCAGGGGCCACGTGATCACGGGGTGGCTGGCCTCGTCAACCTCTTCGGCATTGAGTCGCCGGGGTTGACGAGTTCGTTGGCGATTGGAGATTACGTGCGCCGGATGCTCTAGAGCAAAGAGCGCTTGAGGCGGCTTACTGCGCCGCCCAGCCGCCATCCATGTTCCAGGCCACGCCGCGCACGTTGTTGCCTGCGGGTGAGCAAAAGAAAACGGCCAGTGCGCCCAGCTCTTCGGGCGTGGTGAACTGCATCGACGGCTCTTTTTCGCCCAGCAGTTGTTTTGTGGCGGCTTCGTTGCTGATGTTGCCGGCGGCAGCTTTGGCGTCTACCTGTTTTTGCACCAGGGGCGTGAGCACCCAGCCGGGGCAGATGGCGTTGCAGGTCACGCCGGTGGTGGCGTTTTCGAGGGCGGTGACTTTCGTCAGGCCGACGATGCCGTGTTTGGCCGCAACATAGGCGGATTTTTCAGCCGAGCCTACGAGGCCGTGCACCGAGGCCACATTGATGATGCGGCCCCAGCCCTTGCCGCCGTCAGCGGCCAGCATGGCGGGCAGCGCCAGGCGCGTGGCGTGGAAGGCGCTGCTCAGGTTGATGGCGATTACGGCGTCCCATCGTTCAACGGGGAAATTCTCAACACGGGCCACGTGCTGGATGCCGGCGTTGTTCACGAGGATGTCGACCTGGCCGAACTGCGCGGCGGCGTAGCGCATCATGTCTTCGATGTCGGAAACCTTGCTCATGTCGGCGCCGTGATACGCCACGCGCGCGCCCAAGGCTTCCACTTCGGCCTTGGGGCCGTCCACGTCGCCAAAGCCGTTGATGACGATGTTGGCGCCTTGGGCCGCCAGCGCCTTGGCGATGCCCAGGCCGATCCCGCTGGTCGAGCCGGTGACGAGAGCCGTTTTACCTTTGAGCATGATGTTTCTCCGGATGATTTACGATGGTTGATCTGGGCTTTGACGGGTGCGCGGCAGGCGCTGCGACCGGTCAATGTCTCAAGCAATTATCAAGCCTTTGATTGAAACGCCATCACCATGACCCAACCTACGCTGAACTACGTAAATTGCCCCGACGCCACAGGCGGACACCGCATGGCTTATTGGCAATGGGGCCAGGCGGACAGCCCGAACGTAGTGGTATGCGTGCACGGCCTGTCGCGCCAGGGGCGCGATTTTGACGTGCTGGCGCGGGCGCTGGTCGAGCAGGGCGCCGGGCGCCCGGGCGGCTTGCGTGTGGTTTGCGTCGATATCGTGGGCCGCGGCGAAAGCGACTGGCTCAAGGACCCCATGGGCTACCAGTTGCGAACCTATGCGGGCGACATGCTGGCGTTGATGGGCCAACTGCACTCGCAAGCGCCTGTTACCTCGCTGGACTGGGTAGGCACCAGCATGGGCGGCCTGATTGGCGTGGCGGTGTGCGGAACGCCTAATCTGCCTTTGCCTGCGCCGGTGCGCCGCCTGGTGTTGAACGACGTAGGCCCCGCCATCCAGTGGCAGGCGATTGTGCGGATCGGAACCTATTTGGGGCAGGCGGGCCATTTTGGGTCGGTGCAACAAGCCGCCGACGCGATGTGGGCGATTTCCCAGAGCTTCGGTCCGCACACGCCCGAGCAATGGCTGGCGCTGTCGCGGCCCATGCTCAGGCCTGTGTCTGACGCGGCCGATGCCCCGTGGCGCCTGCATTACGACCCGGCCATTGCCGTTCCTTTCAAGCAGGAAACCGAGGAATCCGCGCGCCAGGGTGAAGCCATGCTCTGGCAGCTCTACGACAATATCAAGGCCGAGACGCTGGTGATACGGGGCAAGCAGTCGGACCTGCTCAGCGCCGAGACGGCCCAGGCCATGACGGTGCGCGGCCCGAAGGCCCGCCTGGTGGAATTTGAAGGGGTAGGCCATGCGCCCACGCTGATCGCGGCGGACCAGGTGGCGGCGGTGGCCGGTTTCCTGCTTGGGTGATCCCCTGTTATTGCTGGTGTCATGCACAGCCAGCCTCGCAACTATTTGACTGAAGTTTCATGAAAAGCAATGTGGTCGGGCCCGGTGGCCCGACAGCCTCTCAGGGGGCAAACGCCTCCATCGTGACCGCCACGGCCGACAGCCTGCCGGACCAGCCGCACGCGCTGGCCCGCGCCCGCGCGTTTGCCGAGCCCCTGATCGCCAGCGAAACGCACGACACGGGCGAAAACATCCTGGCGCACGCCGACGCGGTAGCGGCCATCCTGAAAACCATAGGCGGCTCGGAAGCCATGCAGGCCGCGACCTACCTGGTGTATGCCTGCCAGCACCTGACCAAGCCGCAGGAAGTGATCACCAAGGCCTTCGGCGCCAACTATGCCGCGCTGGCGATTGAGACCACCAAGCTGGTGCAGGTGCAACGCCAGGCGCGCGGCGCCGATGCCAAGGCGCAACTGCTGGACGACCCGGCTGCGCAAACTGAAAACGTGCGCAAGATGCTGCTGGCGTTTTCGCGCGACTTGCGCGTGGTGATGCTGCGGCTGGCTTCGCGGCTGCAGACCTTGCGCCATTACGCGGCCACCCGCCAGATTGCGCCCATGTCGCTGGCTTATGAGTCGCTGCATGTTTTTGCGCCGCTGGCCAACCGCCTGGGCATCTGGCAAATCAAATGGGAAATGGAGGACCTCGCTTTCCGTTTCCTGGAGCCTGAAACGTATAAGCAGACGGCCCGCTTGCTGGACGAAAAACGTGTGGAGCGCGAAGGTTTCATGGAGGCTCTGCGCGCGCAGCTGGAGCGCGAGCTGAACCAGAACGGGATTGCTGCGCTGGTGCAGGGACGGCCCAAGCACATCTACAGCATCGTTAAAAAGATGCGCGGCAAGTCGCTGGACTTCGAGCAGGTGTTTGACATCCGCGCGCTGCGCGTGATCGCCGCCGACGTGAAGGGCTGCTATGCGGCGCTCGGTTTTGTGCATTCGCGCTTCGTGCCGGTCGACGGCGAGTTTGACGACTACATCGCCAAGCCCAAGACCAACGGCTACCAGTCGCTGCATACCGTGGTGCGCGACGACGCGGGCAGGGCGGTAGAGATTCAGGTGCGTACGCAGGCCATGCATGACCATGCCGAGCATGGTGTGGCCGCGCATTGGGCTTACAAGGAAGCCGGCGCCAAGGGCTACGCCGGCGTATCGGCCAGCAGTGAGTACGACGCCAAGATCGCGGTGCTGCGCCAGTTGCTGGCCTGGGAGCGCGATCTCTCAGGCCCGGCGGCGCAGCGTGCGCGCGATGCGAAGCAGGGGCTCTTTGAAGACCGCATCTATGTGCTGACACCTGACGCGGCCATCGTGGAGCTGCCCCAGGGTGCGACCACCGTGGACTTCGCGTACAGCGTGCACACCAGCCTGGGGCATCGCTGCCGCGGCGCGCGTCTTGACGGCGTGATGGTGCCGCTCAATACCCCGCTGCAAAACGGCCAGACGGTGGAGGTGATCACCGTGAAGGACGGTGGGCCGTCGCGCGACTGGCTTAATCCGGAGCTGGGCTTTTTGTGCAGCCATCGCGCGAAGTCAAAAGTGCGCGCCTGGTTCAACGCCCTGGCGATGGAGCAGACAGTCGCAAGAGGCCGCGAAGCGGTCGAAAAACTGCTGCAGCGTGAAGGCAAGACGTCCATGAAGCTGGACGACCTGGCCGTGCAGCTCGGGTTCAAGACGGCAGATGATTTGTTCGAGGTGGTGGGCAAAGACGAGTTGTCGCTTCGCACCATTGAGAACATGCTCAGGCCGCCCGAACCGGTGTTGAGCCAGGACGACTATGTGCTGGCAAAAAAGGCGCGGCCCCCCAGCCCGAATGCAAAAAAAGGTGCCGGTGGCGTGTTGGTGGTGGGTATGGGTTCTTTGCTGACCCAGCTTGCCAAATGCTGCAAGCCCGCACCGCCCGATGAAATTCTCGGCTTCGTGACCAAGGGCAAGGGCGTCAGCATTCACCGCAGCGACTGCAGCAACTTCCGCAACATGGCCAGCGGCAGCCCGGATCGCGTGATCGAGGTGGAGTGGAACTCACCCAAAACGGCGGACGGCGCGGTTTACCCGGTGGATGTGGCGGTGGAAGCGGCCGACCGCCAAGGCCTGCTGCGTGATATCTCCGAGGTGTTTGCCAAGGAAAAAATGAATGTGATCGGCGTGCAGACGCAGTCGGTGAAAGACAACCGCGGCGGCACGGCGTGGATGACCTTCACGGTGGAAGTGGCGCAATCGGGCCGCCTCAGCCAGGTGCTGGGGATCGTGGCGGAAGTGCCCGGCGTGCGGTCCGCCCGTCGCCGTTAAGGGACTGGAGGCGTTCTTTTTTCAGCATTTTTTGGCAGCAGGCCAGGAACGCCGTTTTGCTTTGCTACAATACGAGCTTCGAACAGTCCTTAGGCGCGTAGCTCAGCTGGTTAGAGCACCACCTTGACATGGTGGGGGTCGTTGGTTCGAGTCCAATCGCGCCTACCAATTCCCTCAAATCGGTTCCTGTCCAGGCTTTTGCATCAAGGTGATGCAAGCCCATCACACAGGGTAAACCAAGGGGATTGAGTACATCAGAATTCCTAGAATGTATTGAGTCCCGGCGTTTCGACGCCGGTCGTCATTCAGAGGAGAAATCAGTGCCAAAAAGCAAATCCACCAGTCCGGCATCCGGCATTCCGCCTTCACAGGGCGAAGCCGCTGCCGACGGCAAACCCGGCGCCAACAGCGGCCGGGCGGCCGGCAAGGCTGCGGCGTCCCGCGTGATCAAGAAGTACCCGAACCGCCGGCTCTACGACACCGAGACGTCGACCTACATCACGCTCACTGAAGTTCGCCAACTGGTGATGGACACCGCCGATTTTGTGGTGCGCGATGCCAAGACCAACGAAGATTTGACGCGCAGCATCCTGCTGCAGATCATTCTTGAAGAAGAGACCGGCGGCGCGCCGATGTTTACCGAGGCTGTTCTGGGCAACATCATCCGTTTTTACGGCAATGCGATGCAAAGCTTCATGGGCGCCTACCTCGAGAAGAACGTGCAGAGCTTTATGGACCTGCAGGTCAAGATGTCCGAGCAGTCCAAAGGGCTGACGCCAGAAATGTGGGCGCAGTTCATGAATGCGCAATCTCCCATGATGCAAGGCATGATGGGCAATTATGTGGAGCAATCCAAAACCGTTTTTACGCAGATGCAAGAGCAGATGCAAAAGCAGAGCGAGCAAATGCTGCAGGCCTTCGGCTTGAAAAAATGAACTGACCACGGGGCGTTTTTACCCGTGCGTTGACAGGCCATTGAAGGCCATCCGGGGTTCACGGTTCGCCCTGACGCTTACCCTGAGACAATACACCCCATGAGCGAAGTTATTTCCCCACCCGTTTCCGTTAACACCAAGCCCGCGCCGCGCGTGGGTTTTGTCAGCCTGGGCTGCCCCAAGGCCCTGACCGATTCCGAGTTGATCCTCACGCAGCTGAGCGCTGAGGGCTACCAGACTTCCAAAACCTTTGAAGGTGCGGACCTGGTCATCGTCAACACCTGCGGCTTCATCGACGACGCAGTCAAGGAAAGCCTGGACACCATTGGCGAGGCTTTGGCCGAAAACGGCAAGGTCATCGTCACCGGTTGCCTGGGCGCCAAGGCGGGCGAGGGCGGCGGGAACCTGGTGCGCCAGATGCATCCGAGCGTGCTGGCCGTCACAGGCCCGCATGCCACGCAAGAAGTGATGGACGCGGTGCACCTGAATTTGCCCAAGCCGCACGACCCGTTTGTGGACCTGGTGCCCAACGCCTTCGGCATTGCCGGCATCAAGCTCACGCCCAAACATTACGCCTACCTGAAGATCAGTGAAGGCTGCAACCACCGCTGTACGTTCTGCATCATCCCGTCCATGCGCGGCGACCTGGTGTCCCGGCCTATCGGCGATGTGCTCAACGAAGCACGTGCCCTGTTTCAGGGCGGCGTGAAGGAACTGCTGGTGATTAGCCAGGACACTTCGGCCTACGGTGTAGACGTGAAATACCGCACCGGCTTCTGGGACGGCAAGCCTGTCAAGACGCGCATGCTGGAACTGGTGCAGGCGCTGGGTGAGATCGCTGAGCCTTACGGAGCCTGGGTTCGGTTGCACTACGTGTACCCCTACCCCAGCGTGGATGAAGTCCTGCCGCTGATGGCCACCGGCAAGGTATTGCCGTACCTCGATGTGCCTCTGCAGCACAGCCACCCGGACGTGCTCAAGCGCATGAAGCGGCCGGCCAGCGGGGAGAAAAATCTTGAGCGCATTGCCCGCTGGCGTGAGATTTGCCCCGAAATTGTCATTCGCAGCACCTTCATCGCCGGTTTTCCGGGGGAGACCGAAGCGGAATTCGAGCACCTGCTCGACTTCATGCGCGAAGCCAAAATCGATCGCGCGGGCTGCTTTGCCTACAGCGCCGTAGAAGGCGCCACGGCCAACGACATTCCCGGCATGCTGCCTATGGAGTTGCGTGAAGAGCGGCGCGCACGTTTTATGGCGGTCGCCGAGGCGGTCTCCAGCCAGAAGCTGCAGCAGCGCATAGGCGCAACCATGCAGGTGCTGGTCGATTCGGCGCCGGCCTTGGGGCGCAAGGGCGGCACAGGGCGCTCTTATGCGGATGCGCCAGAGATCGACGGCGTGGTCAAACTGCTGCCGCCCGAGAAAATCAGCAAGACGCTGAAAGTGGGTGAATTCACCCGGGCCCGCATTGTCGGAACCCAGGGTCACGACCTGATTGCCGTGCCTGTTTGATTAACAACATTGCGGACGCGAAACCGGGCCTGAAAAAGAGGCCCGGCCACAAAAAAAGCCACTGGGTCACAGTGGCTTTAATCTTGCTTTACTCCAGAACCTGTTTAAGAGTCTGGAGAAGCTGTTTGGTGTATCTGGTGCCCGGGAGAGAACTCGAATCTCCACATCTTGCGATACACGGACCTGAACCGTGCGCGTCTACCAATTCCGCCACCCGGGCACAGCTAGCAGTGTACCATTACTTCAATGCTTTCTCAGGGCCCGGCCCCCAAATTTTCCTGAAATATTTCGGCTGCATACTCAAAACCAGCAGCCTCCAACGAAAAGAGACTTTCTATCAAAACAACTCATTCCCATCCGGGCGGATCGTCCGCCCATTCATCCGGTTTGCTCGCTGAATTCGAGGGCACCGTTTCCGGCCACCGCGACGGCCACGGCTTTGTATTGCGCGACGACGGCGAAGCGGATATTTACCTGCCGCCCAACGAAATGCGCGCGGTGCTGCACAAGGATCGCGTCAAGGCGCGGATCGTGCGGCACGATCGAAAAAACCGGCCCGAAGGCCGCGTCACCGAGATCATCGAGCGCTCCTCCAACCCCATCATCGGCCGCCTGCTGCAGGAAAGCGGCGTCTGGCTGGTCGCGCCCGAAGACAAACGTTACGGCCAGGACGTCCTGATCCCCAAGGGCGCTACCGGTACGGCCAAGTCCGGCCAGGTGGTGGTGGTGCAACTCACCGAGCCACCGGCGCTCTTCGGCCAGCCGGTGGGCCGCGTCAAGGAAGTGCTGGGCGAAATCGATGACCCCGGCATGGAAATCGAAATCGCGGTTCGCAAGTACGGCGTGCCGCATGAATTCAGCGACGAAGCACTGGCCCTGGCCCGCACCCTGCCTGACGCGGTGCGCCCGGCCGACAAAAAGCACCGCGTTGACCTCACCGATGTGCCGCTGGTCACCATCGACGGCGAAGACGCCCGCGATTTTGACGATGCCGTGTACTGCGAGCCCGCCAAAGTCGGCCGTGGCAAGGGCTGGCGCCTGTTGGTGGCCATTGCCGATGTGAGCCACTATGTGGAAACCGGCAGCGCCATCGACATCGACGCCTATGACCGCGCGACCAGCGTGTATTTTCCGCGCCGCGTGATCCCGATGCTGCCGGAAAAGCTCTCCAACGGCCTGTGCTCGCTCAACCCCAACGTCGAGCGCCTGTGCATGGTCTGCGACATGCTGGTCAACGCCAAGGGCGAAGTCCATGCCTACCAGTTCTACCCGGCGGTGATGTTCAGCCAGGCGCGCTTTACCTATACCGAAGTAGCCGCCATCCTGGCCAATACGCGCGGCCCTGAAGCGGCGCAGCGCAAGGCGCTGGTGCCGCACCTGCTCGATTTGCACGATGTCTACCAGGCCCTGCTCAAAGAGCGCGGCGTTCGCGGCGCGGTGGACTTTGAAACCACCGAAACGCAGATCGTCTGTGACGAAGCCGGCCGGATTGAAAAAATCGTGCCGCGCACCCGTAATGTGGCCCACCGCCTGATCGAAGAAGCCATGCTGGCCGCCAACGTCTGCTCGGCCGACTTCATCTCGCAAAGCAAGCATGTGGGCCTGTTCCGCGTGCACGAAGGCCCTACGCCCGAGAAGAAAGAGATGCTGCGCAACTACCTGAAGGCGGCCGGCATCGGCATGACCATCAGCGACGACCCGGAACCCGGTGAGTTCCAGAAAATTGCGCTGGCTACCAAAGACCGCCCGGACGCGCAGCAAATCCACTCGATGCTCCTGCGCTCCATGCAGCAGGCCATCTACACACCCATGAACAGCGGCCACTTCGGCCTGGCCTATGAGGCCTACACGCACTTCACCAGCCCGATCCGGCGCTACCCCGATTTGCTGGTGCACCGTGTCATCAAGGCGGTGCTGAACAAGGCCAAGTACCAGTTGCCGACCCTGCCCACGCCGGGCGAGGCCGAGGCCAAGCTGTCCAAACGCCTGGCTTCGCGCGTCAAGGAGCCGACGCAAAAGCCCAAGAAAGCCAGTGCCGACGAACTCGCCTGGCAGGCGGCCGGCCTGCACTGCAGCGCCAACGAGCGCCGCGCCGATGAAGCCAGCCGCGACGTCGAGGCCTGGCTCAAGTGCAAGTACATGCGCGAGCACCTCGGCGAGGAGTTCGGCGGCGTCGTCACGGCGGCCACGGGCTTCGGCATCTTCGTCACGCTGGACGCCATGTACGTTGAAGGCCTGGTGCATATCACCGAACTGGGCGGCGAATACTTCCGCTTCGATGAGGCCCGCCAGGAGCTGCGCGGCGAGCGCACTGGCATCCGTTATGCCATCGGCACGCGGGTGAGGGTGCAAGTCAGCCGGGTCGACCTGGACGGCCGCAAGATCGACTTCCGCCTGGTCAACGAAGGTCAGGACCTGGTCGGACGCGCGATGAAAGACAAAACCGGCGGCCATGCAACTGAGCTGCCGGCGCAGGAGCGCGGCGCCTCTCGCCACGACGGGGAAGCCCGCACCGGCAAGGCCGGCAAGAAGACCGCCGGCAAGCACACGGAAAGCCGCTCCAGCAGCCGCAGCAGCTCCGGCCGCAGCAGTGGCAGCGCCGGCAGCGAACGCTCGCCCAAATCGCCTATCCAGGCCCTGAAGGCCGCCGTCAAGAAGGCTGCGGGCAACCCGGGGCGCAAACAGGGCAAGAAGCCGCGCCGCTAGGAATATTCATGAATCGCTTTTCTCCACTTCACCCATTTCACCCACTCCGTTCACACAGGACAGGCCACCCATGCTGATCCGCGTTCTGGCTTTCCTGCTTGAAACCATCTTCTTTGTGCTGATTGCGGCCGCGGTTCTGCGCGCATGGATGAACTGGGTGCGCGTCAATATGACCGCGCAGCCGGGCAGCTTTGTGATGGCGCTGACCGACTGGCTGGTCAAGCCGCTGCGCCGTGTGCTGCCCAAATCGCTGGCGCAGTCGCGCGTGGACTGGGCCAGCGTGATCGCTGCGCTGGTGCTGGCTCTGCTCTATGGGGTGCTGTGGTCTTTGCTGTTTGGCGTGCTTGCGGGCGTGACGTACTGGTCGATTCAGGCGGGCCCCCTGGCGCTGCTCACGCTGCTGTCTTTTGCACTGAAGATGCTGATCCGCGTGGCGCTGCAGACCCTGATCATCCTGGTGCTTGGGTTTGCCATCCTCTCCTGGATCCAGCCCGGCTCGCCTGTTTATGCCTTGCTGGGCCGCCTGACGGAGCCGGTGCTGGCGCCGCTGCGCCGGGTGATCCCGTCGATAGGCGGTGTCGATATTTCGGCCATCGTGCTGATCGTGCTGCTGCAGATCGCACTGATGATCCTGGTTTAAACCAGCGTAGACGCCGTCAGCGCCTGCCCGTTGGCACGGTCAGGCCATTCATCCGCTGCTTGGCCGTGCGCAAACACGGCGCTGCAGGCCGCCTCAAAAGCTCCCAGTCCCCCAGCCATAGCCGCCCCGAGCATGCCCGCCAGCACATCGCCCGTGCCTGCCGTGGCCAGCAGGGCGTTGCCGCTGCTGTTGATGGCGCACGGGCGGCCAGTCGTGGTAATCACGGTACCTGAGCCCTTGAGCACCACCACGCACTGAAACCGTTCAGCCAGTTGGCGGGCAACCGCCAGCCGGTTAGCCTGGACGTCTTTGGATGTGCTTCCTGTCAGCCGGGCGGCCTCCAGCGGATGAGGTGTCAGCACTGTGCTGTAGCCGCGGCGGTGGCGCGCGGCCAATTGGGTCTGCAGTTGCGTGTCTGCGGCGATGGCGTTGAGCGCGTCTGCATCCAGCACCAGCCGTGGCGCTGCCGACAGCACTTTGGGCAGCACCGTGCGCACGGCATCGCCGCCGCCGCAGCCGCACACCACCACTTGCTGCGCCAGGTCCAAGGCCTCGGGTGCACGGAACATCAACTCGGGTTGCTGCGGGTCTATGGCCAGAGCGGGGTTGCCGAGCAGCGCCACAAACACCCGGCCGGCGCCCGCATGCAAGGCGGCGCGAGCGGCCAGCAGCGCGGCGCCTGCCATGTGGCTGTGGCCGGTGGACTCCCCGCCCAGAACGGCGACGTCGCCAAAGCTTCCCTTATGGCTGGCATGGGCGGCGTCTGACCGAACCAGCTGAGTGGCCTGGTCGGCGCCCAGCAGCCAGGCATCGGGTGCGCCCGAGGCGCCTGGCGCACTGCCGGCACCGAGATCGTCAAACCAGACCTGGCCGGCGCAGTCGCGGCCATGGGCGGTGAAGAGGCCCGGCTTCAGCGTCAGCAGGCTTAAGGTAAAAGTGCCTCTAGCCCAGGTCCCGTCTTGGCTGCCAGCTATCAATTGTGTAGCAAATCCCGTATCCGCATCCAGGCCGGTCGGTACGTCCACCGCCAGCCGCGGCGCGCCGCTGGCGCGCATCAGCGCCAGCCAGTCCAGCATCAATGCCGTGCCTTCGCGGCTGGCGTCCAGCGTGCCGCCAATGCCCAGCAGCGCGTCAATGCAGAAGTCAAAATCGCGCGGCGGCTCCGCGGCTATTGGCACGCCGGCGGCCAGCGCGCGATCGTGTGAAGCCTGGGCGTCAGGCGGCAGGCGGATCTTTCCGGCCGCGGCACCCGTCCAGGTCACGGTCACTGCCTTGCCCCACCGGTGAAGGTGCAGCGCGGCTTCAAAGCCGTCGCCGCCGTTGTTGCCGGGCCCGCAGGCGATCCAGATGCGCTGCGCATGCGGCGCCAGGGCTAGCGCCAGGCGGGCGACCGAGAGGCCGGCCCGCTGCATCAGCGTGTGTGGCGGCAGGCGGGCGGCGGCTTGCCGCTCAAGCTCGCGGGTGGCGGCAACGCTGTGAAGCGGCTCGCTCTGGGCACTGGAGATTCTTCGCATGGCCCGATTGTGCGGCCCCGGGCGTAAAAAAGCCCGGCAGGCCGGGCTTGGGTGTTGCAGAGGGCGGGGCGCTTCAGGCGTCCGGCGGAATGCGCAGAACCTGGCCTGGGTAGATTTTATCCGGGTGCGTCAGCATGGGCTTGTTGGCCTCGAAGATCTGCGGGTACTTGTTGGGCGTGCCGTAGAAATGCTTGCTGATCTTGGACAGGTTGTCGCCGCTGACGACCACATGCCACTGCGATTCCGGTTCGGGGCTGGACACGGTCATCAGGTCGTTCACGGCGGCCACCGTGGCGACGTTGCCGCAGCACAGCAGCACTTTTTCTTTGGTGGCCTGGTCGGGCGCCACGCCCGAGACCGTGACGGTGGCGCTGGCCGCGTCAAAGCCAATCTCCAGCGCCTGGACATTGAGGTTCATGGAGTTGATGTAGGTGGCGATCGCATCGCCCGCCGCCTTGCTCAGCGCCTCGATGTTCTCGGGGGTGGGCTTGGCCGCGGCGGCTTCCTGGGCGGCCTTGGCTTCGCCGCGCCCGAAAAGCTTTTCACCGGCTTCCTTGATAAAACTGAACATGCCCATGGGAACTCCAATCAGTAGGTAGGTTGCAGAAATGACGACCCGGCAAGAAAGCGCCAGGCTGCAACCACTGTACTCGCCTGCGGTGACGTTTTACCGCGTGAGCCGTTCCGGGAGCCGCTCAACCCAGGCGCGCAACGCCCAGGCCTTCCATGTCGATGTCGGCTTGTTTGCCGGCCATCAGGTCTGCCAGCGCCCGCGCGCTGCCGCAGCTGAGCGCCCAGCCACTCGAGCCGTGGCCCAGGTTGAGCCAGAGGCCGGGGATGCCGCTGTCGCCGATGATGGGCGGGCCGTCGGGCAGCATGGGCCGGGCGCCTTTCCATTCCTGCACGCTGGCGCCGGTGTTGGCGAGCTGTGCGGCGCCCGGAAACCAGTCGTGTAAGACCTTGTAAAGAGTTTGCAGGGATGCTGCACGCTTGTTCTCGAGCGAGCCGCCGATCTCGGCGCTGCCGGCTACGCGCACACGGTTGCCCAGCCGTGAAATTGCCACTTTGAAGCGCTCGTCCATCAGCGCACTGCGCGGTGCGTTGAGGGGTTCGCGAATCGGGGCGCTGATGGAGTAGCCGTAGACCGCCGCCATCGGGATCTTCAGGCCCAGCGGCTTCAAGAGCTGGGCAGAAGCCAGCCCGGCGCACATGACGAGGCGGTCGAAGCTGCGCGGGGTGCTTTCGCCCGCTATCAAAATAGTAGCTGCTTGCGAAGGGTCCACCTGGGCTACAGCCGTATTGAACTCAAAATTGACGCCGATGCGCTGCGCCTCGTTCTTCAACAGCAGTGCAAATTGCCGGCAGTTGGCCACCTCGTCGTTCGGCAGGTGCACCGCGCCCAGGAACTGGGTGTCCGGGTTGAGCGCAGGCTCGATCTTCCGGACTTCGTCGGGGCCGATCTCTTTGAACACCACACCGGCGTCGCGCATCATGGCCAGGCCCGGCTGCACCAGCTTGCTGTCTTTTTCAGAGCGCAGCAGCACCATGTAGCCGGGGCTGCCGTCATATTCGAGCTCCAGCGCGGCCGTCAGGTGGTGCAGCCTTTCGCGGCTGTAGAAGGCCAGGCGCTGCATGCGCGCGCGGTTGGCCAGGTAAGTCTCGAGCTTGCAGGCGCGGAACCATTTCCACATCCAGGCCAGCTCGCCGGTCGACAGCGGCAGGCCGAGCTTGACAGGTGCATGGCGGCTGAAGAGGTGGCTCAGGACCTTGGCCGGCATGCCGGGCGCAGCCCAGGGCGTGACATAGCCAGGCGCGACCAGGCCGGCGTTGGCAAAGCTGGTTTCCTCGGCCGCCGCGCCGCGCCGCTCGAACACGGTGACTTGGTGGCCGTCCAGGGCCAGTTCGTACGCGGTGGTGATGCCGATGATGCCGGCGCCTATGACGGCGACCCTCATGCGGTGGCGCCGTGGCGGCGTGAGGAAGGCAGCGGCAGCAGCCGGTTGCGCGAAATCGTGTTGTGCATTATTTTTATAAGTAAAAAAGGCCGCCAGCCCAATAGGCGCATGGGCAGGCTGCTATTATTTTTGTAGCGATTGGGTCAGGGCCGCTTCCACTTGCAGCGCCAGGTCCAGCACCGCGTCGTCATGCAGCGCCGCGTGCCAGAGCATCAAACCCACAGGCAGCTGGCCGGGCGTGTGACAGGGCAGGGAGATCGCGCAGCCGTCGAGCATGTTAACCACTGAGGTGTTGCGCAGCAAAAGGCCGTTGACTCTAAAAAACTCGGTGTCGTCGGCCAAAACGCTGGCGATAGTCGGAGCGACGATGGGCACCGTGGGCGACAGCACCGCGTCAAAGCCGTCCAGCCGGGCTTCCATGCGCGAAATCCAGGCTTTGCGCGCCGCCAGCAGGTCGATGTAGTCGGCCGCGCTCATGCTGGCGCCGCGCAGGATGCGCAACGCCACACGCGGGTCGTAGTCGGCCTGGTGCCCGGCAATCAGCTTGCGGTGCCAGGCGTAGCTTTCGGCGGCCGACAAGCCGCCGGTGGCGTTGATGGCGGCGAGGTCGGCGATTTCTTCGAGTGCGATCTCTTCGATGTGCGCGCCGGCCTGGCGCAGCACCTGCAGGCTGCGCTCGAACGCGTTGGCGACGGGGCCGTCGAGCCCGTCCTGCATCTGCGTGCGGGCCACTGCCAGCCGGCAGGCGGACAAGGGCTTGCCGGCAAGGCCGACCTGCCGGGCGGCCAGCACCTCATGCGCGGTGACGGCGTCGCGCACCGAGCGTGTCAGCGCGCAGACGGTGTCCAGGCTGGCGGACAAAGGCACGGCGCCGGTGGTGGGCACCAGCCGCGCCGTGCTTTTGAAGCCAACGATGCCGCAAAGTGCTGCCGGAATGCGAATGGAGCCGCCTGTGTCGGAACCCAGCCCGACCAAAGCGGCGCCGGTCGCCACCGACACAGCCGCGCCGGAGGACGAGCCGCCCGGGATGCGGGCTATGGCCGGGTCGGCCGGGTTGACGGGGGTGCCGTAGTGTGGGTTGATGCCGACACCGGAAAAGGCGAATTCGACCATGTTGGTGCGCCCCACCAGCGCGGCGCCCGCAGCCCTCAGGCGAGCCACGGCAGGGCAGTCGGCGTGGGCCGGGGCTGTCTGGGCCAGTGCGATGGAGCCGGCTTTGGTGGGTTGGCCCGCCACATCGAACAAGTCCTTGACCGACACCGGAATGCCGGCCAGCGGAAGGCCGGAAGGGGCCGCTGGGGCGGTTTTCACGGTCTCGGGCAGGTCGGACAGGCCCCCCGGCATGAAAACGTGGCGGCAGGCTTCGCTTTGGGCCACAGCAGCGGCTTGGGCCAGGATGTCCCGTGCCTGGGCGTGGCCCGCCTGAAGTGCCTGGCGAACGGCATGGAGGTCGCCTGGGGGGAGTGTCTGGCTCATGGGGGTGGGAGAGGGCGGAACGGCGGGAAGTGGCGAAAGAATGTTATACTCGACAGGCTTTGCAAATGACGATTTTGTTGATTGCAATGCAAATCGCAAATCAGCCACCCAAGGTGTTGCCCCAACAAGGGCGATAAGCGCTGATTTTAGACACAACCTTTTGGAGTATTCCTATGTCGACCACTATGCGCGAAATGCTGGAAGCAGGCGTTCATTTCGGACACCAAACCCGCTTCTGGGACCCCAAGATGGCCCCGTACATCTTCGGCCATCGCAACCGTATTCACATCATCAACCTGGAAAAATCGCTTCCGATGTACCAGGACGCGATGAAGTTCGCCAAGCAGCTGGCCGCCAACCGCGGCACCATCCTGATGGTGGGCACCAAGCGCCAGGCTCGCGAAATCGTCGCCACCGAAGCCAAGCGCGCCGGCGTTCCTTATGTTGACCAGCGCTGGCTGGGCGGCATGCTGACCAACTTCAAGACGGTCAAGACATCCATCAAGCGCCTGAAGGAAATGAAGGCCCAGCAGGAAGCCGGCCTTGATTCCATCAGCAAAAAAGAACAGCTCACCTTCAAGCGCGAAATCGAAAAGCTTGAAAAAGACATCGGCGGCATCCAGGACATGAACGCCCTGCCGGACGCCATTTTCGTGATCGACGTGGGCTTCCACAAAATCGCGATCCTGGAAGCCAAGAAGCTCGGCATCCCCCTGATCGGCGTGGTTGACTCCAACCACTCGCCAATCGGCATCGACTACGTGATCCCCGGCAACGATGACTCGTCCAAGGCTGTGGCCCTGTATGCCCGCGGTATCGCCGACGCGATCATCGAAGGCCGCGCCAACGCCGTGAACGACGTTGTCAAGGCTGTTTCGGCCGAGAGCTCGGATGAGTTCGTCGAAGTGGAAAACGCAGCGGGCTGATAGTTTCCGGCTCTGCGCCAGACGCGAAAAAGGGGCTCGCGTAGCCCCTTTTTCACAACTTAACGAAAAGCTGGGTGCGAATTGATCGCTTCCAGCGTGTCAAAACGACAAAACGGAGAATCAAAGATGGCAATTACTGCAAGCATGGTCGCTGAACTGCGCGCCAAGACCGACGCCCCGATGATGGAGTGCAAAAAGGCACTGACCGAGGCGGAAGGTAACTTCGAAAAAGCAGAAGAGCTCCTGCGCGTCAAGCTCGGCAGCAAGGCCGGCAAGGCCGCTTCCCGCATTACCGCCGAAGGCGTGGTTGCTGCTCACCGCGAAGGCGATGTGGGCGCGCTGGTTGAAATCAACTGCGAAACCGACTTCGTGACCAAGAACGACAGCTTCCTGGCTTTCACCAAAGCCGTGGTCGAAGGCATCGTGAAGAACAACCCTGCCGATGTGGACGCCGTGGGCGCCATGCCCCTGACGCTGGACGGCTTCGGCCCGACGGTGGAAGACGTGCGCAAGGGCCTGATCGGCAAGATCGGCGAAAACATGAGCGTGCGCCGCTTCAAACGTTTCACCGGCAGCAAGCTGGCTTCTTACCTGCACGGCACGCGTATCGGCGTCGTGGTGGAGTTTGAAGGTGACGAAGCCGCCGCCAAGGACGTCGCCATGCATGTGGCCGCCATGAAGCCTGTGTCCCTGTCCAGCGCTGAAGTGCCTGCTGAACTGGTCGCCAAAGAGCGCTCGGTGGCTGCAGCCAAGGCTGCTGAAGATGCCGCCAAGGCTCAGGCCGAAGGCAAGGCTGTGCAGTCCGCCGAAATTGTTGCAAAGCGTATCGAAGGCGGCGTGCAGAAGTATCTGAAGGAAGTCAGCCTGTACAACCAGACTTTCGTCAAGAACGACAAGCAGACCGTTGAGCAAATGCTCAAGGAAAAAGCGACGACGATCAAGTCCTTCACGTTGTACGTGGTGGGCGAGGGCATCGAGAAGAAGGTGGACGATTTCGCCGCCGAAGTCGCCGCCCAGGTCGCAGCCGCCAAAGCCGCTTAAGCACTTCAGCCCAGCCGGAAGGCCGCTAAACTCCAGTTCACTTTAACCACAGAAAGTCCCTCACATGCCAGCCTACAAGCGAATCTTGTTAAAACTGTCAGGTGAGGCCTTGATGGGGGACGATGCCTTCGGCATCAACCGCGCCACCATCGTGCGCATGGTGGAAGAAATCGCCGAAATCACCCGCATGGGTGTTGAGGTGGCGGTGGTGATTGGAGGCGGCAATATTTTCCGCGGAGTGGCGGGCGGCTCGGTCGGCATGGACCGCGCCACCGCCGATTACATGGGCATGCTAGCCACCGTGATGAACGCCCTTGCGCTGGGCGACACCATGGACAAGGCCGGCCTGATTGCTCGCGTGATGTCGGCAATCGGCATCGAACGCGTGGTCGAGCCTTATGTGCGTCCCAAGGCCTTGCAGTACCTTGAAGAGGGCAAGGTCGTCATTTTTGCGGCCGGCACCGGTAATCCCTTTTTCACCACCGACACTGCCGCTGCGCTGCGCGGCGCAGAAATCGGCGCTGAAATCGTGCTGAAGGCGACCAAGGTCGACGGTGTTTACACCGCGGACCCGAAGAAGGACCCCAAGGCCACGCGCTACACCAACATCACGTTTGATGAAGCAATGGGCAAAAACCTCGAAGTCATGGACGCTACAGCCTTTGCGCTGTGCCGCGACCAGAAGTTGCCCATCAAGGTGTTCAGTATCTTCAAGCATGGCGCGCTCAAGCGCGTTGTGCAGGGCGAGGACGAGGGAACCCTGGTCCACGTTTGATTATTTCAATTCGCCAATCCGAGGCTTGCTTTTTTTTGCTATCAAATCCGGAGATCCGACCATGAGCATTGTTGACGTCAAGCAGCTGGCAGAGCAAAAAATGCTGCAGTCCATCGACTCGTTCAAGAACGGCCTGACCAAAATCCGCACGGGCCGCGCCAACCCCGGCCTGCTCGACACCGTGCATGTCGACTACTACGGCTCCATGGTGCCGATAAGCCAGGTGGCCAATGTGTCGCTGCTCGATGCGCGCACCATCAGCGTCTCGCCCTGGGAAAAAGGCATGGGCGCGAAAATCGAAAAAGCCATTCGCGATTCCGACCTCGGCTTGAACCCGGCGGCGCAGGGCGACCTGATCCGCGTTCCGATGCCGGCAATGACGGAAGAGCGCCGCAAGGAACTCACCAAAGTTGTGCGCGCTGAAGGCGAGCACGCCAAAGTGGCGATCCGAAACCTGCGCCGGGATGCCAATGACGGCATCAAAAAGCTGGTCAAGGACAAACTCGCCTCGGAGGACGACGAGCGCCGCTCACAAGACGACATCCAGAAGTTCACGGACCGTTTCATTGCCGAAGTCGACAAACTTGTCGCCGGCAAGGAACAAGACATCATGGCGGTTTGACGCCTTGCCGTCTGGCCTGATTCACCATGGCCACCAACCACCCCACCGTCCCGCACCACGTTGCCATCGTCATGGATGGCAACGGCCGCTGGGCGACCAAGCGATTTTTACCCCGCATTGCGGGCCACAAGCAGGGCGTTGATTCGCTGAGCCGCTGCGTCCGCGCCTGCCTTCAACGCGGCATCGGCGTGCTCACGGTGTTCGCCTTTTCGTCGGAAAACTGGAACCGGCCTTCTGAAGAAGTGTCGGGCCTGATGGAGTTGCTGGCACTGTCCCTGGCCAAAGAAGTGCCTAGCCTGAACGAAAACGGTGTTCAATTGCATTTCGTGGGGGATCGCGAGCGCTTGTCCGAAAAAGTCCGCGACGGGTTGGCCAAGGCCGAATCCGATACCTCGGCCAACAGCCGGCTGGTTTTTAATGTGTGCTTCAACTACGGCGGCCGTTGGGATATCGCTCAGGCTGCGCAGAAACTGGCCAGCCGCGGTGAAGCGATCACCGAGCTGTCGCTGGACCGGGCGATGGCCATGTCGCACGTGCCCGATCCAGATTTGCTGATTCGTACGGGCGGTGAGCTGCGCATCAGCAATTTTTTGCTCTGGCAGGCTGCCTATTCGGAACTGCATTTTTCCGACAAGTTATGGCCTGAATTTGACGAGACGGCGCTGGACGAGGCGATCGCCGTTTTCTGCACCCGCGAACGGCGCTTCGGCAAGACCTCCGCCCAGGTCAGCAGCCATGGCAACACCAACAACATAAAGGCTGCCTGATGCTTAAACAGCGCGTGATCACGGCGGTCGTTCTGCTCGCCATCCTGCTGCCCGCTCTTTTCTATAAAACACCCGGGCCGTTTTGCGCCGTGGCGCTGCTGCTGATTGCTGCGGGGGCCTGGGAGTGGGGCCGACTCAATGGCTATGGGCAAGGATTTTCAGTAGGGCTTGGTGTGGTGTGCGTGGTGGCGTGCGCACTGTCCTGGTACGGTGGTCTGCTCGAGAAGTCCCTGCCGATGCTTTGGGCCGCTGCGGGCGCTGCGTGGGTGCTGGCGGGCGGCTGGCTGCTGCGCAACGGCGTGGCCGGCTGGCCGCGCATTCCCAAAGTGCTGCGATTGGTTGGCGGTCTGGTGGCGTTGTGGCTGGCCTGGCTGGCTGTAGCCCAGGCGCGTGTGGCCGGCATCAATTTTCTGTTGTCCGTTTTGCTGCTGGTTTGGGTGGCGGATGTTTTTGCCTACTTTGCCGGGCGTACTTTTGGTGGACGGTTCAGTAAAGGCAAGCTGGCACCTTCAATCAGCCCAGGTAAAAGCTGGGAGGGCGTGTGGGGTGGCATGGCGGGTGTGGTCGCGCTCTCGCTTGCCTGGGTCTATGCAGGTGCGGCAGGCGGTACCGGTTTTTGGAGTGAACCGACGCTGTACAGCCGGCTGGCGGCGAACCACGGCCTGGTGATCATGCTGCTGGCGGTCATCTTCCTGGCTGCCATGAGCGTGGTCGGCGATTTGGTCGAATCCCTCATCAAGCGCAGTGCTGGCGTGAAAGACTCCAGCGGACTGCTGCCTGGTCACGGTGGTGTGCTGGACCGCGTCGACGCGATTTTGCCCACGCTGCCCCTGGCGATGATGCTGGTCACTCTTTAGGTTTTTGCATGGCGTTCAAAAAGCAGCGAATTACTGTTCTAGGTTCTACAGGGTCCATCGGCGTTAATACCCTCGATGTGATTGCCCGTCACCCGGAACGCTTCGAGGTCTTTGCGCTTAGCGCCGCCACACAAGTTGACTTGATACTGGCTCAATGCGTTCAGTTCAAGCCTCAATATGCCGTGATGGCGAGTGAGCCTCATGCTCGCCAGCTGGCTGAAAAAATCAAGGCAAATCGGCTGCCAGTGCAGGTGGTGCATACGCAGGGCGCTCTCGAAATGATAGCGTCGCACGAATCGGTGGATACGGTGATGGCCGCCATCGTGGGGGCGGCCGGGCTGGCGCCCTGCATGGCTGCCGCCAGGGCAGGCAAGCGCCTTTTGCTGGCCAACAAGGAGGCGCTGGTGGTGGGCGGCGAGGTCTTTATGCAGGCTGTTCGCGCGGGAGGGGCCAAGCTTCTGCCTATCGACAGTGAACATTCAGCCATTTTCCAATCGTTGCCCGAAGACTCTGCCACCTGGAGCCAGCGGGTCGAGAAAATCATCCTGACCGCATCAGGCGGGCCGTTTCGCACGCGCGATTGCGCCAGCTTGCGTCATGTCACGCCTGACGAGGCCTGTGCCCATCCCAATTGGGTGATGGGCCGGAAAATATCGGTCGACTCTGCCACCATGATGAACAAGGCACTGGAAGTCATCGAGGCGAAGTACCTGTTTGGCCTGATGCCGGAGCAGATCGAGGTGGTGATTCACCCCCAGAGCATCATCCATTCCATGGTGCAGTACCGTGACACTTCGGTCGTGGCGCAACTCGGAACACCCGATATGCGCGTTCCCATCGCCTACGGGTTGGCTTGGCCCGAGCGGGTTGTTTCAGGCGCCAAGGCGCTGGATTTCCGGTCGCTGGCGACCATGACCTTTGAAGTGCCGGACGACGACCGCTTTCCCGGATTGCCGTTAGCCTGGCAGGTCTTGAACGGTCCCGCAGGCAGCACGGCGGTGCTGAACGCCGCCAACGAAGTAGCTGTTGCGGCTTTTCTGGACAAACGGATCAGGTTTGACCATATTCATCATGTAAATCACGCAACTTTAGAAGCCATTGACGTCTCTGAAGCAAGTGATATAGAAGGCCTGCTCGCATTGGATGAACAGGCCCGCTCTGTCGCCGTTCAAATCGCCGCGCAACTGGAGACCTGACATGCTGACGCTGATTTCCTTTGTGGTAACACTGGGCATCCTGATCGCCGTGCATGAATACGGCCATTACCGTGTAGCCGTGGCGTGCGGTATCAAGGTGCTGAAGTTTTCCATCGGATTCGGCAAGCCTATCTACACATGGCGGCTGAAGAATAAATCGACCGAGTTTTCTATTGGCATGCTGCCCCTGGGCGGGTACGTCAAGATGCTGGATGAGCGCGAGGCGCCGGTCGATCCCGCGGAGCGTCATCTGGCCTTTAACACCCAGCCGCTCAAATCCCGCGCCGCCGTAGTCGCCGCGGGGCCCGCGGCCAACCTGCTGTTGGCGGTGCTGCTTTACGCCATCGTCAACTGGAGCGGCTTGCAGGAGCCCAAAGCCGTTCTGGCAAGCCCGGTCGCCGGGTCTCTGGCGGAAAAAGCAGGCCTGCGTGGCCATGAAACAGTTGAACAAGCCGCTTTTGAAGGCGACCAACTTGAGACTGTCCGGTCTTTTGAGGATTTGCGCTGGCGGCTGACCCAGGGGGCTCTGGACGGGCGTGATCTCACGCTGGTGCTGGGTGATGGCGCGGCAAACCCGGGACAAACGGTGCGATTGGCGCTTGGCACGCTGGGTGCCCCTGACGCCGATGCCCAGCTGTTCCGCAAAATCGGCATTCTCGGCCCCTGGACGCGTGCCGTCATTGGTGAAGTCATGGCCGGAGGTGCCGCTGAAAAAGCCGGTTTGCGGGCTGGCGACGAGGTGGTTCGAGTCGGTGACATCACCATTGTGGACGGACAGCAGTTGCGGGAAGTCATTCGTACTTCGCTGCGGCAGGCCGATTCCGCCGCCTCCCCGTTTGCCACGCAGAACTGGCAGGTCAATCGCACCGGACAAGCGCTGACGCTGCAGGTGACGCCCCAGCTCAAGCAGGCCAATGGAGCGATGACCCCCCGCATAGACGCCTATGTGGGCGCGCCACCGGAGCTTGTGACGGTGCGCTATGGTTTTTTCGACGGCCTTTGGCAGGGGGGCGTGCGTACCTGGCAGGTGTCCGTGCTGACGCTTCGGATGATGGGGAAAATGGTCATCGGAGAAGCTTCGCTGAAGAACCTCAGCGGACCGCTCACCATTGCGGACTACGCAGGCAAATCAGCCAGCCTTGGCTGGAGCACATATTTGCTGTTCCTCGCTCTGATCAGCGTGAGTCTGGGCGTGCTGAATTTACTCCCGCTACCGGTTTTGGATGGGGGTCACCTGATGTATTATCTTTGGGAGGCGATCACCGGCCGAGGCGTGTCTGATGCCTGGATGGACCGGTTGCAGCGCGGTGGCGTTGCGATCTTGCTGGGCATGATGTGCGTTGCCCTGTTTAACGATGTCACCCGGCTTTTGGGCTAACTCCATACATTTCATGCAAAAACAAATAAATCGTTTCAAAGTTCGTGCAGTTTGCGCCATCGCCGCCGGTCTTTTTGCCGCCAGTTCTGCATGGGCCGTCGACCCGTTCACGGTGCGTGACATCCGGGTTGAAGGTTTGCAGCGCGTGGAGCCGGGAACCATTTTTGCGTCGCTTCCCTTTCGTGTCGGTGAAACCTACAACGACGACAAAGGCACAACGGCCATTCGCGCTTTGTTCGGTTTGGGCTTGTTCAAGGATGTGAGGCTCGAGGTCAGCGGAGACGTCTTGGTGGTGATCGTGGAGGAGCGCCCCACCGTGGCCGACGTAGACTTTGTCGGAACCAAAGAATTTGAGAAGGACACGCTCAAGAAGGCACTTCGCGAAGCCGGTATCGCGGATGGACAACCCTTTGACAAAGCGCTTGCCGACAAGGCAGAGCAGGAGTTGAAGCGCCAGTACATCAACAAGAGCCTGTATGGCGTGGAGGTGATTACCACTGTCACCCCTATCGAGCGCAATCGCGTCAATCTGACTTTCAGCGTCGTCGAAGGCGACGTGGCCAAAATCAAGGAAATCCACATCACCGGTAACAAGGCCTTCAGCGAATCCACGCTGCTGGGGCTGTTTGATCTGGATACGGGCGGCTGGCTCAGCTGGTATACCAAGTCTGATCGTTATTCGCGCACCAAGCTCAATGCCGACATTGAGACACTGCGTTCCTACTACCTGTCCCGCGGTTACCTCGAATTCAAGATCGATTCAACCCAGGTTGCTATCTCTCCCGATAAGCAGAGCATCGCCATCACGGTCAATGTTACGGAAGGTGAGCGCTTCGTCGTGTCGGGCGTGAAGCTCGAGGGCAACTACCTGAACAAAGAAGAAGAGTTCAAGACCCTGGTGAAAATCGAACCCGGGGAACCTTACAACGCCGACCATGTGGCCGAAACCACCAAGGCCTTCACCGATTACTTTGGTACGTTTGGCTTTGCCTTTGCCCGGGTCGAGGCAGTGCCCGAGATTGACCGCACCAACAACCGCGTAGCTTTTGTGCTTCAGGCAGAGCCTTCTCGCCGGGCCTATGTACGGCGGATCAACGTGGCGGGCAACAATCGCACGCGCGACGAAGTGGTGCGCCGTGAATTCCGCCAGTTCGAGTCTTCGTGGTATGACGGCGACAAGATTCGCCTCTCGCGCGATCGCGTTGACCGGCTGGGATTCTTCACCGACGTGAATACGGAGACGCAAGAAGTGACCGGTACTGCCGATCAGGTTGACGTCACCGTGAGTGTGATTGAAAAACCGACTGGCAATCTGCAGCTGGGTGCGGGGTATTCCAGCGCGGACAGTGTGGCCCTGATGTTCGGTATCAAGCAGGAGAACGTTTTCGGCTCCGGCAACTACCTCGGGGTCGAGGTCAATACCAGCAAGTCCAATCGCCAGATCGTATTGAGCACGATTGATCCGTACTTCACGGCTGACGGGATTTCGCGCACCATTGACGTCTATGACCGCACGTCCAAGCCACTGTCTGGCCAGGGCGGTGATTACGCCTTGAAGACCCGGGGGGCCAGCATCCGTTTTGGTGTTCCGTTCACCGAAAACGATACGGTCTATTTTGGTAGTGGATATGAGCAGTTGACGATTGTTCCCGGCACCAACCTGCCGGTGAGCTACCAAACCTATGCCAACCAGTTTGGTTACAAAAGCGATTCGATTCCCCTGACGATTGGTTGGTCGCGCGACAGCCGGGACAGCTCACTGGTGCCTACATCCGGCCGTTTCCAGCGCGTATATGGCGACTGGGGCATTGCGGGCGATATCAAATTTGTACGTGCCAATTACCAGATCCAGCAATACATCCCTCTCAACAAGCAGTTCACTGTTGCATTGAACGGCGAGCTCGGCTGGGGTAAAGGCCTGAACGGTCAGCCGTACCCGCTTTTCAAGAATTACTACTCCGGCGGCCTCGGATCGGTGCGCGGATTCGAACAAGGCTCGCTGGGCCCCCGGGATGCATCCGACCTGTCCGTTGGCGGACCGAAAAAACTGACCCTGAATGCCGAAGTCATTGCACCATTTCCTGGCGCAGGGAATGACAGAACTTTGCGCTTGTACGGTTTTGTCGATGCCGGCAACGTGTTTGGGGAAAAAGAACAATATCGCCTGAATGACCTGCGGGTATCAACGGGTATCGGTATCAGCTGGATTTCTCCAGTCGGGCCTTTGCGGATAGCCATTGCGACGCCGCTCCGTAAAATGCCAGGCGATAGAATAGAGCGGTTGCAATTCCAAATTGGTACATCTTTCTAATGAAGCATCTTTCAAGCAAAATTTTCCTGGGTCTTGTTGTTGCGTTGGCGGCCTTCTCCGCGAGCGCGCAAGAGTTCAAGGTCGGGGTGGTCAATCTGGACCGTATCTTCCGCGAAGCCAATTCGGCCAAGGCGGCCCAGACCAAACTCGAGCAGGAGTTCAGCAAGCGGGAAAAAGAGCTCAATGATCTCGCTACTCAGCTGAAAACGCTGTCCGACAAGTTCGAACGTGAGGCTCCCACCCTGGCCGAAAGTCAGCGTACGGCTCGTCAAAAGCAACTGGTGGATCAGGATCGGGATTTTCAGCGCAAGCGCCGCGAGTTTCAGGAAGATCTGAACACCCGGAAAAATGAAGAGCTTCAACAAGTCATTGAGCGCGCCAACAAAGTGGTGAAGACGTTGGCTGAAACCGAGAAGTACGACCTGATTCTTCAGGAGTCGGTTTACGTCAATCCCAAGCATGACATCACCGACAAGGTGATCAAGGCGCTGAACGCTTCCCGTTGATGGCGGGGTGTTCACGACGATCACCTTCGTGAAAATGGCAGGCGCAGTGTGACGCTTCGTCTTGCCGATATTGCCCAGTTCCTCGCACGGGCAGTGAATGCCGAATTGATCGGCGACCCAGACCTTGTCATCAAGCGGCTCTCCACCCTCGAGGCCGCCGGTCCTGACGAACTAAGCTTTCTCAGCAACCCCAAATACCAGGCCAAGCTCGCTCAATCTGCCGCGGCCTGCGTCATCGTGGCACCAGCCGTCCGTGAGGCCGCCGTCAGCCGGGGCGCCTGCATCGTGGTGGACGACCCCTATCACGCATTTGCGCTGGTCACCCAGCTCTGGAAGCTGCGGCAATCGCCGCAGCCGGCGCCGTACACCCATCCGACCGCTTTCATCGACCCCAGTGCCAGCGTGGCGCCCGGCGCATCTATTGGTGCATTTGCCTGCATCGGTGAGGGCGCCGTTATTGGCGAAGGTGCACGTATTGCAGAGCATTGCGTCATAGGCCGGCATGCCCGGATTGGCGCCAATACCCGCTTGTCGGCGCGCGTCACGGTGGCTGATGGTTGCAGGCTCGGAGAGCGCTGCATTGTGCATCCGGGGGCGGTCATTGGCGCCGATGGATTCGGTTTTGCACCTCACAAGGGGCAGTGGATCAAGATTGAGCAGTTGGGCAGTGTGCTGATCGGCGATGACGTGGAAATCGGGGCCAATACCTGTATTGACCGTGGTGCGCTGCAAGACACCGTACTGGAAGATGGCGTCAAGCTGGATAACCTGGTCCAGATCGGGCACAACGTCCGCGTGGGCAAACACACCGCCATGGCCGGCTGCGCTGGCGTTGCAGGCAGCGCTACCATAGGCGCCCACTGCACAGTGGGCGGCGGCGCGATCGTGCTGGGTCATTTGACGCTGGCCGATGGCGTCCATATATCGGCGGCATCGGTTGTCACCCGGTCGATTTTGAAGCCCGGAAACTACACCGGCCTCTTTCCCATAGACGACAATGCTGTCTGGGAAAAAAATGCCGCCACGCTCAAGCAGCTTCATACGTTTCGCGAGCGGCTCAGGCAGGCTGAAAAAGCTCTTTTGCATTCAGGAAACATTCAAGAAAAATCATGATGGATATCCACCAAATTCTCAAGCAGCTGCCGCATCGCTACCCCATTTTGCTGGTCGATCGTGTGCTGGAAATCGAAAAAGGCAAAAGCATCAAGGCATTGAAAAATGTCACGATCAATGAGCCGTTTTTCATGGGGCATTTCCCCCACCATCCGGTGATGCCCGGCGTGCTGATGCTGGAGGCCATGGCGCAGGCTGCTGCTCTGCTGGCATTTGAGACACTGGGCGTGACGCCCGACGACAAGACGGTTTACTACTTTGCGGGCATTGACGGCGCGCGCTTCAAGCGACCGGTGGAGCCTGGTGATCAGCTGATCATGGACGTGACGCTGGACCGCATGAAGGCCGGTATTTTCAAATTCAAGGGCGTCACCCGTGTGGGCGACACGATAGCCTGCGAAGCCGAGCTGATGTGCACCATGCGTACGATTGCTTGAGCCGGATGGTGAGCTTCAAAGCGAACGCGACATGACTGCACCAATTTCGACGCCGGGTATCCACGCCACGGCGCTTGTGGACCCGCAAGCGCAGCTCCATGAGTCGGTGAGCGTCGGGCCCTACACGGTCATTGGCCCTCACGTGAAGATCGGCGCAGGCACCACCATAGGCCCGCACTGCGTCATCGAAGGACACACCACGATAGGTGAAGACAACAGGATCTTCCAGTTCAACTCCCTCGGGGCCATCCCTCAGGACAAAAAGTACGCAGGCGAGCCCTGTGAGCTGATCATCGGCGACCGCAACACCATTCGCGAGTTTTGCACGTTCAACATCGGCTCGCCCGGCGACACGGGTGTGACCCGGGTGGGCAACGACAACTGGCTCATGGCGTATGTGCATCTGGCGCACGACTGCGTGGTGGGCAACAACACCATTTTTGCCAACAACACCCAGTTGGGCGGGCATGTGCATGTTGACGATTGGGTGATCCTCGGCGGCTTCACCGTTGCACACCAGTTCGTGAAAATCGGCGCCCACAGCTTCACGGCCATGTGTTCGCTGTTGTTCGCCGACTTGCCGCCTTTTGTCATGGCGCAAGGCCAGCCGGCAGAGGCGCGATCCATGAACTTCGAGGGACTGCGGCGCCGCGGGTTCTCCCCTGACCGTATTTCCGCTGTCAAGGCCATGCACAAGGCGCTGTACCGTGATGACCTGACCCTCGAGCAGTCCCGGTCACGAATTGCAGAACTGACCGAAAAGCACCCGGAAGCCGCATCCGACGTGCAGATGATGCTCTCCTTTCTGGAGCAAACCTCGCCGCAACGCGGCATCGTCCGGTAAGGCCTTATGTCTTCTGACATCAGCCCTCTGCCAGCCCGTAGAGAGGCTGACGCCCCCACGGCAGGGTTGCCGCCCGCCCGCGTTCCGACTGTTGCCATGGTGGCGGGCGAGACGTCCGGCGATTTGCTGGCGGGTCTGCTGCTTGATGGTTTCAAGGAGCGCTGGCCGACGCTGACCTCAGTGGGCATCGGCGGCTCGCAGATGGCCAGACGGGGCTTTGAAGCCTGGTGGCCCAGCGAGAAACTGGCAGTACGCGGCTATGTCGAGGTATTGCGCCACTACCGGGAGATCGTGGGCATACGCGAGCAGCTCAAGCTGCGCCTGCTTGCGCAGCGGCCCGATATCTTTGTCGGTGTGGACGCCCCCGACTTCAACCTCGACCTGGAAGCGGCACTCAAGGCCCAAGGCATCAAGACGGTGCATTTTGTCAGCCCGGCCATCTGGGCCTGGCGAGCCGACCGTGTTGAGAAAATCAGGCGCAGCGTAGACCACGTGTTATGCATTTTCCCGTTTGAGCCCGCCTTGCTGGCCGCCCACGGGATTTGCGCCACCTACGTCGGGCATCCGCTGGCCAATGTCATTCCCCTCAAACCTGATCGTGCTGCAGCAAGGCGCAAGCTGGGTTTGAGCGATGAGGACACGGTGATTGCGATTTTGCCGGGCAGCCGGAAATCAGAAATTCAATACCTGGCTTTGAGGTTCTTTCAGGCTGCCGCCCATGTGCGGCTTGCGCAACCCGCTATCAAATTTATAGTGCCAGCCATTCCCGCGCTCAAAGGCATGATTGAGCGTATCGCGGCTGAAGCGGGGATGCGGGACCACTTGCAGATCATGGACGGTCAGTCCCACACTGCCCTGGAGGCCTGCGACGCCACCCTGATCGCCAGCGGCACCGCGACTCTGGAAGCCGCGCTTTTCAAGCGCCCCATGGTGATCGCCTACAACATGAACTGGCTGTCGTGGCAGATCATGCGGCGCAAAAAGCTGCAGCCCTGGGTGGGCCTGCCCAACATTCTGTGCCGGGACTTTGTCGTGCCTGAACTGCTGCAGGACGCGGCCACGCCCGAAGCGCTGGCAGAGGCTGTTCTGCAATGGGCAGAGGCAAAGTCGGTGGCACCTGCCAAAATAGCGGCTGTCGAACAACGATTTACGGCCTTGCACGCTGAGCTGCAGCGCGACACTTCCAAACTGGCAACCGATGCGATCCAGCAAATTCTTGAAAGCTGAGCAAACCGCGCTGTCCTGGGATATTCCAGGACTGGTCGCCGGCGTTGACGAAGCAGGGCGCGGCCCGCTGATGGGGCCTGTGGTGGCCGCCGCCGTCATTCTTGACGAATTGAACCCGATCAAGGGCTTGGCCGACTCCAAAAAGCTCACGGCCTTGCGCCGTGAAAAGCTCTACGACGAAATTCGCGCCAAGGCGCTGTGCTGTTCGATCGCGCTGGCCACGGTGGAAGAAATCGACAGCCTCAATATCCTGCAGGCCACCATGCTGGCCATGAAACGCGCGGTGGAGGGTCTGCGCCTGAAACCCAACAAAGTGCTGGTAGATGGCAACCGTCTTCCGACGATTGTCATTCTGTCCGAAGCCATCGTGGGTGGCGATGCGCTCGTGCCCTCCATCTCGGCGGCTTCCATCCTGGCCAAAGTTCACCGTGACCGCTGGTGCGCCGAGTTTCACCTCGAATACCCGCAGTACGGCTTTGCCGACCACAAGGGCTATGGCACGGCCGAGCACCTGGCGGCCTTGCGTGAGCATGGCGCCTGCCCTCAACACCGCCGGTCGTTTGCGCCGGTGGCAGAGGTTCTGCGGTGAGTTTTGCCGGCGCCGGCGCACCCGCTGCGGCCACGCACATCACCTCCCGCGACAACCCGCTGATCAAGGAGCTGCGCAAGCTCTCGCAGGACAGCACGGCCTATCGTAAGCAAGGCCGCGTCTGGCTGGAGGGGGACCACCTGTGCCGTGCTGCACTGGCGCGCGGCCTGAAACCCGCCATGGCGGTATTTTCTGAGTCTTTTTGGCCTCTAGCCCAATCTGAATATGGGCAAAGTGCTATCAAAACAATAGTAATTGCTGACTCATTACTGCCGGAAATCAGCGGCCTTGAATCGCCTGCGCGCATGGGCTTTGTCATGGATTTACCCGCAACAGCCGGCTTGCGGCCCGATGCCGCCTCGGTGATCCTCGACCGGGTACAGGACGCCGGCAATGTCGGCTCCATCCTGCGCAGCGCGGCCGCTTTCGGTTTTGCCCAGATCATTGCCTTGAAGGGGTCGGCTGCACTCTGGTCTCCCAAGGTTCTGCGTGCCGGTATGGGCGCCCATTTTGCGTTGCAACTGGTGGAAGGCGTTGAGCCCGGCGCGCTGGAGGCGCTGGAGGTTCCCATCGTGGTCACCAGTTCGCATCAAGGCGATTTTTTGCATCAGCAGAAGCTGCCGATGCCTTGCGCCTGGGCCATGGGTCATGAGGGGCAGGGCGTCAGCGACGACCTCATGGGCCGGGCGGCGTTAAAGGTCCGCATCGACCAGCCGGGGGGCGAGGAGTCGCTCAACGTGGCTGCTGCGGCTGCAATTTGCCTTTACGCCAGTTCACTGGGTTCGTAAACCCATCCTCGTCCAGGCTCACTGAACTCTTCAACCCAGCATGAGCCGCGGAACCGGCTTTGCCGGGCCGTAGGCGGGCGGCCCACTCGGGGGGCAGGGAGCTACACGAAGTGAGCGACCGTGGGGGTGGGCTATAATCAAGGGCTTTTCAAAACACAGCTTCGCCCGAGCGCAGACAAAGCAAACTCCCTCACAAAAGCAGCCGATTAGGCAGCCTGCAACAGTCTCCTGGAGACGTTTCTTGTGCACGCTTGGGCGAACCGTAACCAACCCGGAGAACCCAGTGCTTTTGTCTCTACAGGGAAAATCAGGAAAAACCCCTCACGCCATCCTGGCGCTCGCAGACGGCACGGTCTTTATCGGCAATTCCATTGGAGCCGCGGGCTCCACAGTCGGCGAGGTGGTGTTCAACACCGCCATGACCGGCTACCAGGAAATCCTCACGGATCCGAGCTACTGCCAGCAGATCGTCACCCTCACATACCCGCATATCGGCAACTACGGCATCAATGCCGAAGACGTCGAAGCTGAAAAAGTCCACGCCGCCGGCCTGATCATCAAAGATTTGCCGCTGCTGGCTTCGAACTTCCGCATGACCATGACCCTGTCCGAGTACCTGGTCAAGGAAAACACCGTTGCCATCGCCGGCCTGGACACCCGCCAGCTGACCCGGCATCTGCGCACCAAGGGCGCGCAGAACGGTTGCATCATGGCGCTGCCCGCAGGCGAAGAGGTGAGCCAGCCCGCGATCGAAAAGGCTGTGGCTGCTGCACGCGGCGCGCCCAGCATGGCGGGTCTGGACCTGGCCAAGGTGGTCTCGGTCAAGCAAACCTACGAATGGACGCAGACCGAGTGGAAACTGGGCGCTGGTTACGGCGTGCAGATCACGCCCAGGTTCCACGTCGTGGCCTTCGACTTCGGCGTGAAGAAAAACATCCTGCGCATGATGGCCGAGCGCGGCGCATGCATCACGGTGGTGCCGGCGCAAACGCCTGCCGCCGACGTGCTCAAGCTCAAACCCGACGGTATTTTCCTGGCCAACGGCCCGGGCGACCCGGAGCCGTGCGACTACGCGATCAATGCCGTGCGTGAACTGATCGAAACCGGCATCCCGACATTCGGCATCTGCCTGGGCCATCAGATCATGGCGCTGGCCAGCGGTGCAAAAACCTTCAAGATGAAGTTCGGCCACCACGGCGCCAACCATCCGGTCAAAGACCTGGACAACGGTCGCGTCAGCATCACCAGCCAGAACCACGGTTTTGCGGTCGATGAGAAAAGCCTGCCCGCCAATCTGCGGCCCACGCACATCAGCCTGTTCGACGGCACGCTGCAAGGCCTGGCCCGCACCGACAAACCGGCGTTCTGCTTCCAGGGCCACCCTGAGGCATCGCCCGGCCCGCACGATATTTCATACTTGTTTGACCGTTTCACCGCGCTGATGGAACAGGCCGGGGAGAAGAAGAATGCCTAAGCGCACAGACATCAAGAGCGTCCTCATCATCGGCGCCGGTCCCATCATCATCGGCCAGGCCTGCGAGTTCGACTACTCCGGGGTGCAGGCCTGCAAGGCGCTGCGCGAAGAGGGCTACAAGGTCATCCTGATCAACAGCAACCCCGCCACGATCATGACCGACCCGGCCACTGCCGACGTGACCTACATCGAGCCCATCACCTGGCAGACGGTTGAAAAGATCATCGCCAAGGAACGCCCCGACGCCATCCTGCCGACCATGGGCGGGCAGACCGCGCTCAATTGCGCGCTGGACCTCTGGCACAACGGCGTGCTCGACAAGTACAAGGTCGAACTGATTGGCGCCAAGCCCGAAGCCATCGACAAGGCCGAAGACCGCCTGAAGTTCAAGGACGCGATGACCAAGATCGGTTTGGGCTCGGCCCGCTCCGGCATCGCCCACAGCATGGACGAAGCCTGGGCTGTCCAGAAAACCGTCGGTTTCCCGACCGTGATTCGCCCCAGCTTCACGCTGGGCGGCACGGGCGGCGGCATCGCCTACAACTCTGAAGAGTTCGAAGTCATCTGCAAGCGCGGCCTCGAAGCGTCGCCGACCAACGAGCTGCTGATTGAAGAGTCACTGCTCGGCTGGAAAGAATACGAGATGGAAGTGGTGCGCGACACCGCCGACAACTGCATCATCGTTTGCTCGATTGAAAACCTGGACCCGATGGGCGTGCACACCGGCGACTCGATCACCGTGGCGCCTGCCCAGACGCTGACCGACAAGGAATACCAGATCCTGCGCAATGCCTCGCTGGCCGTGCTGCGCGAAATCGGCGTGGACACCGGCGGCTCCAACGTGCAGTTCTCCATCAATCCGGTCGACGGCCGCATGGTGGTGATCGAAATGAACCCGCGCGTGTCGCGCTCCTCCGCACTGGCCTCCAAGGCCACGGGTTTCCCGATCGCCAAGGTCGCGGCCAAATTGGCCGTGGGCTACACGCTCGACGAGTTGCGCAATGAAATCACGGGTGGTGCAACGCCCGCAAGCTTCGAGCCCAGCATTGATTACGTCGTCACCAAGATTCCGCGTTTTGCGTTTGAGAAATTCCCGGCCGCTGATTCGCGCCTGACCACGCAGATGAAATCGGTGGGCGAGGTCATGGCCATGGGCCGCACCTTCCAGGAGTCCTTCCAGAAAGCCTTGCGCGGCCTGGAAGTCGGCGTGGACGGCATGAACGAGAAGACCCAGGACCGCGAAGTGCTTGAGAAAGAGCTAGGCGCGCCCGGCCCTGACCGCATCTGGTACGTGGGCGATGCCTTTGCGCAAGGCATGAGCGTCGATGAAGTGTTTGCACTCACCAAGATCGACCCCTGGTTCCTGGTGCAGATCGAGCAGATCGTCAAGATCGAGCTCGAGCTCGAAACCACTTCACTCGACAAGATTGATGCCGTCACGCTGCGCGCGCTGAAGCAAAAAGGCTTCTCGGACCGCCGCCTGGCCAAGCAGCTCAAGACCACCGATACGGCCATCCGTGAAAAACGCCGCGCGCTGGGCGTGCGTCCGGTCTACAAACGCGTAGACACCTGCGCCGCCGAATTTGCGACCAACACCGCTTACATGTATTCGACCTATGAGGCCGAAGGCAGTGAGTGCGAAGCTGCACCGACCGACAAGAAAAAGATCATGGTGCTGGGCGGCGGGCCCAACCGCATCGGGCAGGGCATCGAGTTTGACTACTGCTGCGTGCACGCGGCGCTGGCCATGCGCGAAGACGGCTATGAGACCATCATGGTCAACTGCAACCCTGAAACCGTCTCAACCGACTACGACACCTCGGACCGCCTGTACTTCGAGCCGTTGACGCTTGAAGACGTGCTCGAAATCGTCGACAAGGAAAAGCCGCTCGGCGTGATCGTCCAGTACGGTGGCCAGACGCCTTTGAAGCTCGCACTGGACCTTGAAGCCAACGGCGTGCCCATCATCGGCACCTCGCCTGACATGATCGATGCCGCGGAAGACCGCGAGCGCTTCCAGAAGCTACTGCATGAGTTGAAGCTGCGCCAGCCGCCCAACGCCACGGCCCGCACCGAGCCTGAAGCGCTGGAAAAAGCCGCTGCGCTGGGCTACCCCCTTGTCGTTCGTCCCAGCTACGTGCTGGGCGGCCGCGCGATGGAAATCGTTCATGAGCAGCGCGATCTTGAGCGCTACATGCGCGAGGCCGTCAAGGTCAGCCATGATTCGCCCGTGCTGCTTGACCGTTTCCTGAACGACGCCATCGAGTGTGACGTCGACTGCCTGCGCGACCCCGAAGGCCGCACCTTTATCGGTGGGGTGATGGAGCACATCGAACAAGCCGGCGTGCACAGCGGCGACTCGGCATGCTCGCTGCCACCCTATTCGCTGAGTGCCGAAACCGTCACCGAAATCAAGCGCCAGACCGCTGCCATGGCTGAGGCGCTGACGGTGGTCGGCTTGATGAATGTGCAGTTCGCCATCCAGAACATCGACGGCAAGGACGTGATCTATGTGCTGGAAGTCAATCCACGTGCCTCGCGCACCGTGCCTTTCGTCAGCAAGGCCACCGGCATCCAGCTGGCCAAGGTGGCTGCACGCTGCATGGTCGGCCAGTCGCTGGCTTCCCAAGGCATCAAGGACGAAGTGACCCCGCCTTACTTCAGCGTCAAAGAAGCGGTGTTCCCCTTCGTGAAATTCCCCGGTGTGGACACGATTCTCGGCCCCGAGATGAAGTCCACCGGCGAAGTCATGGGCGTGGGCAAAACTTTCGGCGAGGCTTTCGTGAAGTCGCAGCTGGGCGCCGGTACCAAGCTGCCGACGTCGGGCAAGGTGTTTCTCACCGTCAAGAACAACGACAAGCCACGCGCCGTGGAAGTCGCGCGCAAGCTGGCGGCCCTGAAGTTTGAAATCGTCGCCACCAAAGGCACTGCGGCGGCCATTCAGGCGGCGGGCATTGCCTGCGCTGTGGTCAACAAGGTGACCGAAGGGCGGCCGCACGTGGTGGACATGATCAAGAACAACGAGATCGTCCTGGTCATCAACACGGTGGAAGAGCGGCGCAATGCCATCACCGATTCGCGGCAGATCCGTACCTCGGCGCTGCTGGCCCGCGTGACAACCTACACCACCATTGCCGGCGCTGAGGCCGCAGTGGAGGGCATGAAGTACCTGGACAACCTGAATGTTTATTCAGTGCAGGAATTGCACGCCCAGCTGGCCTGATAGTCGGGTTTTGCCGGGGGTTTTCCGGGCTATTTCCAGATTGAGCCAGACCTGATTTGCATTAAACTTGTTTGATTGAAATTTTGAGTTCGAGCGCCGCCGCCAGGTGACTGGTGGCGGTTTCGCTTTTGCAGGAGCAAAAAACATGGCAACCATCCCCATCACCAAGCGCGGCGCAGAAAGCCTCAAGGCCGAGCTGCACCAGCTGAAAACCGTTGACCGCCCCTGGGTCATCAATTCCATTTCCGAAGCGCGTGCCCAGGGCGACCTGAGTGAAAACGCCGAGTACGACGCCGCCAAAGACCGTCAGGGTTTTATCGAAGGCCGCATCCAGGAAATCGAAGGCAAGCTGTCTGCCGCGCAAATCATCGATCCCTCCGCACTGGACGCTGGCGGCAAGGTCGTGTTCGGCTCAACCATCGAGCTGGAAGACGAAGACACGGGCGATAAGGTGACTTATCAGATCGTGGGTGAAGATGAGGCCGACATCAAAGCGGGCCGGGTCAATATCAGCTCGCCGATCGCACGTGCATTGATCGGCAAGGACGAAGGCGATACGGCTGAAGTCCAGGCTCCAGGCGGCCTCAAGCGCTATGAAATTATCTCGGTGATGTACATCTAAATCCAGATCTGGATATCACAGCCATGAAGCAACGCTTCAATGTGATGGTGGCAGCCCTCTGGTGGGGCAGCCTGACAAGCTTGGGGTTCGTCGTGGTCCCCATGCTGTTCGCCAATTTGGGCGCGCCCGCTGTGGCGGGCGCCATGGCAGCCAAGCTCTTTACCGCCCAAACCTGGCTGAGCACCGGCTGCGCCATGCTGTTGCTGCTGGTTCTTAATAAAAAAGATGACGCAGCCCTTGCGCAGCATGCGCAGGCTGCTATGAAATTTATAGTAGCCGGCTTGTTGCTCGCCTTGCTGGTGGAGTTTGGCATCGCGCCGCGCATTGTCAGTGCGCGTGCCGACGGCGGCAACCTCAAGCTCTGGCATGGGCTGG
Organism: Synechococcus sp. UW140; assembly: GCA_943370375.1. GTDB lineage: Bacteria > Pseudomonadota > Gammaproteobacteria > Burkholderiales > Burkholderiaceae_C > Polaromonas. Next base: position 43,918 of record CALRQR020000021.1, on the reverse strand, counting down.
GTACGGCGCTGTATGTGTTGCAGTGGCTGTGCGCCGGTGTGACACTGTGGCGCCTCACGCGGGCGGAGACCGTACCTCGGGCCGCACCGCCTGCCGCGGACTAGGCAGCGACTCAGCCGCGTTCTGCGGCTTCGAGTGTATTGACGAGCAGCATGGTGATCGTCATGGGGCCGACACCCCCGGGCACCGGCGTGATGTAGCCCGCCACGTCCTTCACCCCGTCAAAGTCGACGTCGCCGCAGAGCTTGCCTTCGTCATTGCGGTTCATGCCTACATCGATCACGACCGCGCCGGGCTTGACCATGCCGGCCGTCAGCACGTTGCGCTTGCCCACAGCCGCGACGATCACGTCGGCCTGCAGCGTCATGGCCTTGAGGTCTTTGGTGGCGCTGTGGCAGATGGTCACGGTGGCGTTCTTCTGCAGCAGCATCAGTGCCATCGGCTTGCCGACGATGTTGCTGCGGCCAATCACCACGGCATGCTTGCCTTTGAGGTCATAGCCGATGCTTTCCAGCATCTTCATGCAGCCGTAAGGTGTGCAAGGCCAGAAACCCGGCTGGCCGACCATGAGGGCGCCGGCACTGGCAACGTGAAACCCGTCAACGTCTTTGGCCGGTGAGATGGATTCGATGACTTTCTGCGCGTCGATGTGCGCCGGCAGGGGCAACTGCACCAGGATGCCATGAATGGCGGGGTCGTTGTTGAGGGCCTCTACCCGGGCCAGGAGGTCGGCTTCGCTCAGCGTAGCGGGGTATTGCTCAAGCACCGAATGCAGGCCGTTGTCCTGGCAGGCCTTGACCTTGTTGCGCACATAGACCTGGCTGGCCGGGTTCTCGCCGACGAGCACGACCGCAAGGCCCGGCGTGACGCCGCGCGCGCGCAGGGCGGCGGCCCGCAGGGCAACTTCAGCGCGCAGTTGTTTGGAGAGGGCGTTTCCGTCGATCAGCTGGGCAGTCATCTTATAATCGGTTTTTAAAGTAAAAACGCCCGCTGGTCCAATCAACACGGGCGCTATGAGCTATCAAAAAGATAGCAACAGGAGGTCAGACCTTGGGTGCGTTGGACCCCAGGGCAATTTTGAGCAGGTCGGCCACGGTGTTGGCGTTGAGCTTTTCCATGATGTTGGCGCGGTGCGCCTCCACCGTCTTGATGCTGATGCCCAGGTCGTCGGCGATCTGCTTGTTGAGGCGGCCCGCCACGATGCGTTCAAGCACCTGGGCTTCGCGCGAGGTGAGCTTGGCGAGCAGGGCGTCGCGGCTGGCAGACTGCTGGTAGTCGCTGAAAGCTTCCTTGGCCTGCTCCAGCATGCGCTCGACCAGGTTGACCAGCGCTTCTTCCTGGAAGGGCTTCTGGATGAAATCCATGGCGCCTTTTTTCATCGTGTTGACCGCCATGGGCACGTCGCCGTGGCCGGTGATGAACACGATGGGCAGAGGCGACTTGCGCTCGACCAGGCGGTCCTGCAGCTCAAGGCCCGTCATCCCGCCCATGCGGATGTCGACGATCAGGCAGGCGACTTCGCGGGGGTCGTAGCGGGAGAGAAAGGTTTCGGCCGAGTCGTAGCAACGGACGCGGTAGTCCTTGCCTTCGAGCAGCCACTGAAGCGAGTCGCGCACGCCCTCGTCATCATCAACGACGTAGACGGTACCTTTTTTTGGAATCAAGCTCATGCCAAACTTTCTTTCGTGAACTTCTCGAAAAGACGGTTCTTGAAGGTTTTCAATGAACGCCGGTGTCCTTGGTTGCTATGGTATCGCTAGCAGGCGCTGCCGGTGCCAGCAGGGGCGTCACGGGGATCCAGAAGGTAAACCGGCACCCTACCACTTCGTCGCCATTGTAGAGGTTCTCGGCTTCCATGCGGCCCTGGTGGGACTCGACAATGCTGCGGCACAGTTTCAGGCCGATGCCCATACCTTCGGCCTTGGTGGAATAGAAGGCCTCGTAGAGCCTGCCCATCACTTCAGGCGAAAGGCCGCGTCCCGAATCGAGCACGGAAAACTCCACCACGGCCTGGTCTTCAATGTGCTTGGGCACCACGCGCAGCTCCACGCTGCGGCGCGCCGTGGGCATGTGGGCCTGCTCGATGGATTCGGCCGCGTTCTTCATCAAGTTGATCAGCACCTGCTCGATCAGGATCGGGTCCACCATGATCTCCGGCAGGCGCGCCGCGATGTAGTGGCTCAGGCGCACATGATGGCGGCGCAGTTCAATGTCGGCCAGCTCCATCGCATTGCTCACCATGGTCGCCACGTCGGCCGCCGTGCGGTTGGGCTCGCTGCGTTTGACGAAGGAGCGTATGCGCTGGATGATCTGCCCGGCCCGGTGTGCCTGCTTGGCGGTCTTGTCCAGCGCGACCAGCAGGTCTTCGTTGCTGATCTGCTTGCCCTTGATGCGCGACACCATGCCGTTGCAGTAATTGTTGATGGCCGTGAGCGGCTGGTTCAGTTCATGCGCCACGCTGGACGCCATCTCGCCCATGGTGATCAGGCGGCTGGCGGTCTGGGCGCGTTCGTTTTGCTGGGCGGCCTGCTCTTCTGCATGGCGGCGCGGCGTGATGTCGGTGGCAATCACCATCTGGGCCAGGCGCCCGTCCACCCATGTCAGGTAGCGCGAGCGCACTTCCAGCCATTTGCTCAGCTCGGGAACAAAGATCTCGGCGTTTTCCGTCTGCGCAGCCGTCAGCGTATCGGTGGGCAAGCCGGCCAGGCCGTCGACCGCGTCCAGCGTGTCGTCGGTGGGCACGGCACTGGGCACACCGGCCTGTGCGATCAGGTTCAGATGACCTGAAACCTCGCCGCCGAACCACGAGCGGTACAGCTTGTTGGCAAACAGCAGCTCTTCACTGCCGAGCGGCGCCACAGAGACGGCGGCGTCCAGGCCTTCAAGCACCGTGGTGAAGCGTTCGTAAGAGGCGGTCAACTCTTCGCGCACGCGCTTGGGCTCGGTGATGTCCGTCATGGAGGTCATCCAGCCGGTTTGCTGGCCGCGCGGATCAATCAGCGGCGAGACATACATGCGGGCGTCAAAGATCTGGCCGTTCTTGCGCTTGACCCGGACTTCGAAACCGCCGGGTGGTGTACGGCCGTGGAGCTCATCGTCCAGCCGCTGCATCAGGGTATCGATTTCACCTTCAGGCCAATGCGGGAAGGGCGGCGTGCGGCCCACCAGGTCGCCTTCGGTCAAGCCTGTCATCTGGCAGAAGGCCGGGTTCACATACGTGATGCGGCCTTGCAGGTCAAGCGCACGCATGCCGGTGAGCATGGAGTTCTCCATTGCGCGGCGAAAGTTGGTTTCCGAGATCAAGGCCTGCTGCGCCTGCACGCGGCGCCGGGTATGGCGCCAGGTGCCCAGCAGCATCCACACCGTCAAGGCGCTCAGGGCGCTGACCAGCCAGAAGAAGCCGCTGCCCACCACCCCCAATGAAGCGCGGTAGCCTTCAGCGCGGATCAGCAGGCCGTTGCCGACAGGTGAAACCGGGATCTCGTATTCAGCGGCGCCATCAGACCAGGGCAGCAGGCGGGCTGCGGGGTTGCGCGGCGGCGGGACGTTGCCTGCCAGAACGGCGTTTTTGTCATCGACCAGCGTGACGGCGTATTTGGCGGTGACTTCGGTCGGCACGCCAAAGCGCAGCAGCCCGTCAATCGAGTATTCGCCCATGATGACGCCGGCAAACTTCCCCTGGTCGTCCAGCGGAACCTGCAACTGCAGGGTCGGTGTGTTGTAGCCGCCTGCCTCTTTGGCTGCCAGCGGGCGCGAATAAACGGGTTGGCGCAAATCCCTGGCCAGCTCATACGTGCCGTCGGTTTCGCCCACCTTGAGCTGCTCGCCGGCGCCGCGCAGCTGGCTGGCATTGGCGCTGGGCGACACATAGGCCACCTTGATGCGCCGCTTGCTGTCCACCCAGGTGACAGCCATCAGCTCCGGGTACTGGTTGACCAGCGATTCGGCCTGGCTGATGAATTCTTCGGTATCGACTTCCTTGTTGGAGACGTCGCGGCCGATGCGCATGAGTTGCTCTTGCCGTTCCAGCAGGCGCAGTCGCAAGCGCTGCTGCGCGTACTCCACATCCCGCTTGACGGCCTGCTGCTCACGGTCGATTTCTTCAATGCGCAGGTAACCAAATGCTGCGATCACGGCGGCCAGAAAGAGCGCCACCGCCAATAGCGGCCCGAGTGTGATGAAGCGGTCTTGCCGCGATGGCGACTGTCTGCGCCACCAGCCACGCCATAAAGCCATCGGGGCGGGATTTGCGGCGTCGGCGGGAGAGGGAGCTTGCTGGGTCATAGGGATGGTGCAGTTTAAGTGAGATGCCTCCGAAGCTCATGGTTGCCCCTTGCCTTTGAGGGAGAAACCGGCCACCTGCGCGACCCCAAGTAACGCCTCGCTTTGCAGTTCAGGCCACTTTCGGCTCGCTTCACATGCTGTTTCGTTTGTGTTTATAAATTTCTTAATGTGAAATCAGTAAGCACGATTTGAAATCTGAGGAATATTGTGAGAAACTAGAGACTTGAATCTAAATTGCGTTTACAACACGTTTAGACCCAAACCAGACCCAGGCACTGCGCGCAGCCCGACAAGAGGTTGTATCGCAGGTTAACAAGCTTTATCAGGCTACTCAGGAGACAAAAAATGGCTGCCAACCCAACCCAAGCCGGCGACAACTTGCGCGCCGCCGCCAACGACGCTCTGGACAAAGACAGCCAGGAAACCCGCGAGTGGATGGACGCGCTGTCCGCCGTCATCGAAAGCGAAGGCCCCGAGCGCGCCCACTTCCTGCTCGAGCAACTCCTCGAGCACGCCCGCCAGAAAAGCATCGACATGCCTTTCTCGGCCAACACGGGCTACGTCAACACCATTGAAACCGACCACGAAGAGCGTTCCCCCGGCAATCTTGAAATCGAAGAACGCCTGCGCGCCTACATGCGCTGGAACGCCATGGCCATGGTGGTCAAGGCCAACCGGCTGCACCCGGCCGACGGCGGCGACCTGGGCGGCCACATCGGCTCCTTTGCCTCGCTGGCCAGCCTGTTCGGCGCCGGCTTCAATCATTTCTGGCACGCCGAGAGCGAAAACCACGGCGGTGATTGCCTCTATATCCAGGGCCACGTGTCGCCCGGCGTATACGCCCGCGCTTACCTTGAAGGCCGACTGACCGAAGAGCAATTGCTCAACTTTCGCCAGGAAGTCGATGGCAAAGGTCTCTCAAGCTATCCGCACCCCAAGCTGATGCCCGAGTTCTGGCAGTTCCCCACTGTGTCGATGGGCCTGGGCCCGTTGATGGCCATTTACCAGGCCCGCTTCCTCAAATACCTGCACGCCCGCGGCATTGCCAACACCGAAAACCGCAAGGTATGGGTCTTCTGCGGCGACGGCGAAATGGACGAAGTCGAATCGATGGGCGCCATCGGCCTGGCCGCGCGTGAAAAGCTCGACAACCTGGTCTTCGTCATCAACTGCAACCTGCAGCGCCTCGATGGCCCGGTGCGCGGCAACGGCAAGATCATCCAGGAACTCGAAGGCGAGTTCCGCGGCGCCGGCTGGAACGTCATCAAACTGATCTGGGGCAGCAACTGGGATCCGCTTCTGGCCCGCGACAAAGACGGCGCGCTCAAGAAGGTCATGATGGACACGGTCGACGGCGACTACCAGGCCATGAAGGCCAATGACGGTGCTTTTGTTCGCAAACATTTCTTCGGCAAGGACCCACGCACGCTCGAAATGGTCGCCAAGATGAGCGACGACGACATCTGGAACCTGCGCCGCGGCGGCCACGATTCGCAAAAGGTCTACGCCGCCTTCCACGCAGCCGTCAAACATGAAGGCCAGCCCACCGTCCTGCTGATCAAGACCGTCAAGGGCTTCGGCATGGGCAAGATCGGCGAAGGCAAGAACAACGTCCACCAGACCAAGAAGCTGGCCGACGAAGACATCAAGGCCTTCCGCGACCGCTTCAATATCCCGATTCCTGACAGCCAACTCGCCGACATCCCGTTTTACAAGCCAGCCGATGACACGCCCGAAATGCGCTACCTGCACGAGCGCCGCAAGGCCCTGGGCGGCTACCTGCCGCACCGCCGCGTCAAGGCCGATGAGCAGTTCACCGTACCGGCACTCGAGACCTTCAAGTCGGTGATCGAACCCACGGCCGAAGGCCGCGAAATCTCGACCACACAAGCCTATGTGCGCTTCCTCACGCAGCTGCTGCGCGACCAGGCTTTGGGCCCGCGTGTCGTGCCCATCCTGGTGGACGAGGCCCGCACCTTCGGTATGGAAGGTCTGTTCCGCCAGATCGGCATCTACAACCCGGACGGTCAGCAATACACGCCGGTCGACAAAGACCAGGTGATGTACTACAAGGAAGACAAACAGGGCCAGATCCTGCAAGAGGGCATCAACGAAGCCGGCGGCATGAGCAGCTGGATTGCAGCCGCCACTTCGTACAGCACCAACAACCGGATCATGATCCCGTTCTACGTGTACTACTCGATGTTCGGCTTCCAGCGCGTCGGCGACCTGGCCTGGGCGGCCGGCGACATGCAGGCGCGCGGCTTCCTGCTGGGCGGCACCTCGGGCCGAACCACGCTGAACGGCGAAGGCCTGCAGCACGAAGACGGCCACAGCCACATCCTGGCCGGCACGATCCCCAACTGCATCAGCTACGACCCGACCTTTGCGCATGAAGTCGGCGTCATCCTGCACCATGGCCTCAAGCGCATGGTCGAAAAGCAGGACAACGTGTACTTCTACCTCACGCTGCTGAATGAAAACTACGCCATGCCCGGCCTCAAGCCCGGCACCGAAGAGCAGATCATCAAGGGCATGTACCTCTGCAAAGAGGGCGCCAAGCTCACGCCGCGCGTGCAGCTCCTGGGCTCCGGCACCATCCTGCGTGAATCGATTGCCGCGCAAGAGCTGCTTGAAAAAGAGTGGGGTGTTGCCGCCAATGTGTGGAGCTGCCCAAGCTTCAACGAACTGGCCCGCGACGGCCAGACCGCCGAACGCTGGAGCCTGCTGCACCCGGCCGAAAAAGCCAAGGTGCCGTTCGTGGCCGAGCAGCTTGAAAAGCACACCGGCCCCGTCATCGCGTCCACCGACTACATGAAGGCCTATGCCGAGCAGATCCGCCCCTACATTCCCAAGGGCCGTACCTACAAGGTGCTGGGCACCGACGGCTTCGGCCGCAGCGACTTCCGCAGCAAGCTGCGCGAGCACTTCGAGATCAACCGCCACTACATCGTCGTGGCGGCGCTCAAGGCGCTCAGCGAAGAGGGCACGGTGCCGGTCGCCAAGGTGAGCGAAGCCATCAAGAAGTACGGCATCAATGTCGACAAGATCAATCCGCTTTACGCTTGAGTTAAAACCCTGACGTAGACGCACAGACGCCTGAAGCAAACGGAGACAAGAATATGGCAGTGGTAGACATTCAAGTTCCTGATATCGGGGATTTCGACGAAGTGACGGTGATTGAATTGCTGGTCAAGCCCGGCGACACCGTGAAAGCAGAGCAGTCACTGATCACCGTCGAGTCCGACAAGGCCTCGATGGAAATTCCTTCCAGCCACGCGGGTGTGGTCAAGGAAATCAAGGTCAAGCTCGACGACAAGGTCAAGCAGGGCTCCGTGGTCCTGACGCTGGAAGTGGCCGGCGCCGAAGCTGCCACTTCAGCACCAAAAACGGCTGCAGCCCAAGCGGCACCTGCACCAGCCGCTAGCAAATCTGTAGCGGCTCCAGCGCCTGCTCCCGCAGCGGCCCCGGCCGCATCCGGCCCGGTCGAAGTCCGCGTGCCCGATATCGGCGACTTCAAGGACGTCTCCGTCATTGAAGTCTTGGTCAAGCCCGGCGACACCATCAAGGCCGAGCAGTCGCTCATCACGGTCGAGTCCGACAAGGCCTCGATGGAAATCCCGTCGTCCGCTGCCGGTGTGCTCAAAGAGCTCAAGGTCAAGATGGGCGACGTCGTCAACATCGGCGACCTGCTGGCCATCCTGGAAGGTTCTGCGGCTGCTGGCGCATCGCCTGCACCGGCTCCGGCTCCGGCTGCTGCCGCAGCGCCTGCTGCTGCAACCGTCTCTGCTCCTGCGCCCGCACCGGCTGCTGCCGCATCGGCCCCGGCGAGCCAGCCCGCCCACGACCCAACCACGGCCCCCCAAGGCAACCTGCCGCATGCCTCACCTTCCGTGCGCAAGTTCGCACGCGAGCTCGGCGTGCCGCTCGCAGAAGTCAAAGGCAGCGGCCCCAAAGGCCGCATCACGCAGGACGACATCCAGGGCTTCACCAAGTCGGTGATGGACGGTAGCGTCCGCACCCAGGCGCAGGCTGCCAAAGCGCCCGCATCGTCGGGCGGCGGCGCAGGGCTCGATTTGCTGCCATGGCCCAAGGTCGACTTCACCAAGTTCGGCCCGGTCGAGCGCAAGGACATGTCGCGCATCAAGAAGATCAGCGGCGCCAACCTGCTGCGCAACTACGTGATGATCCCGCACGTCACCAACCATGACGATGCCGACATTACCGAGCTCGAAGCCTTCCGCGTGTCGACCAACAAGGAAAACGAAAAGGCCGGCCTCAAGGTCACCATGCTGGCGTTCCTGATCAAGGCCAGCGTTGCGGCGCTGAAGAAATACCCCGAATTCAATGCCTCGCTGGACGGCGACCAGATCGTCTACAAGCAGTACTACCACATCGGTTTTGCCGCCGATACGCCTAACGGGCTGGTCGTTCCGGTGCTCAGAGATGCCGACAAGAAGGGCGTGCTGCAGATCAGTCAGGAAATGGGCGAGTTGGCCAAGAAGGCACGCGACGGTAAATTGACGCCCGCCGAAATGCAGGGCGCCAGCTTCACCATCTCGTCGCTGGGCGGTATTGGCGGTCGCTACTTCACGCCCATCATCAACGCGCCTGAAGTCGCCATCCTCGGCGTCTCCAAGAGCCAGATGGAGCCGGTCTGGGACGGCAAGGCCTTCCAGCCGCGCCTGATGCTGCCGATGTCTCTGGCCTGGGATCACCGCGTGATCGACGGCGCCGGTGCTGCGCGCTTCAATGCCTATCTAGGACAAATCCTCGCCGACTTCCGCCGCGTCCTCCTCTAAGCAGGTGGCGCACATATGACAACGCTAGTAGTCGTCAAAAAAGCGGGGCAGGTTGCCATCGCGGCCGACACGCTGGTGACCTTCGGCGATACCAGCCTGACGCACCGCTTCGAGGCCAACAGCAAGATCTTCAAGGTCGACACGCCCGCCGGCATGAGCTATGTGGGCATGGCCGGCACGGTGGCGCATTTTCCGGTGCTGCGCAAGGCCATGGCGGCCTTGCCGAAAGAGCAGCTCAAGCTGGGTTCGCGCGACGAGGTGTTCGACACCTTCGTCAAGCTGCACCCCATGCTGAAAGAAACGTTTTTCCTGCAGACCAAGGAAGACGACAACGATCCCTACGAGTCCAGCCAGTTCACGGTGGTGATTGCCAATGCCAGCGGCATTTACGGCCTGTACAGCTACCGCGAAGTCTTTGAGTTCAAGGAATTCTGGGGCATTGGCTCAGGCCGCAGCTTTGCGCTGGGCGCCATGCATGCCGCCTGGGACAAAGCCAAGACGGCGCGCGAGGTGGCCATGGCCGGCCTCAGCGCAGGCTGCGAGTTCGACAAGAACTCCGCCGGACCGATAGACATATTCACCCTTAAATTGAAAGCCTCCAAATGAGTGCATCCAGCCTGGTAGACATCAAGGTGCCGGACATTGGCGATTTTGACGAAGTGTCCGTGATTGAAGTGCTGGTCAAGCCCGGCGACACCATCAAGGCCGAACAAAGCCTGATCACCGTCGAAAGCGACAAGGCCTCGATGGAAATTCCATCCTCGGCGGCCGGTGTCGTCAAGGAAATCAAGGTCAAGCTCGGCGACAAGGTCAAGCAAGGATCCGTGGTGCTGACGATCGAGAGCACCGGCGCAGCCGCTGCACCTGCGGCCCCCGCAGCAGATTCGGCACCAAAACAGGCTCCAGCCCAGGCACCGCCTGCACCGGCAGCTCCTAAAACTGTAGCAAGCCCGGCGCCTACTGCCGCCAGCTTTGCGGGCACGGCCGATCTGGACTGCGATCTGGTGGTGCTTGGCGCCGGTCCCGGCGGCTACTCCGCCGCCTTTCGCGCGGCCGACCTGGGCCTGAAAGTTGTCATCGTCGAGCGTTACGCCACGCTGGGCGGCGTTTGTCTGAACGTGGGTTGCATTCCTTCCAAGGCGCTGCTGCATGTGGCGGCAGTGATGGACGAAGTCAAACATTTCGGCAGCGTGGGCGTGAGCTTCGGCGAACCCACGGTCGACATCAACAAGCTGCGCACCCACAAGGAAACCGTGGTCGGCAAACTCATAGGCGGCTTGGCCGCCATGGCCAAGATGCGCAAGGTGACTGTGGTGCGCGGCTACGGCAATTTTGTCGGCGCCCACCATGTCGAGGTGGAAGAGACCTCCGGCACCGGCCAGGAAAAAACCGGCAAAAAGCAAACCATCGCCTTCAAGAACTGCATCATCGCGGCGGGCTCGCAAGCCGTGCGCCTGCCGTTCATGCCGGTCGATCCACGCGTGGTCGACTCCACCGGCGCGCTGGACTTGAAGGAAGTCCCCAAGCGCATGCTGATCCTGGGCGGCGGCATCATCGGCCTCGAAATGGGCACCGTGTATTCCTCACTGGGCGCGCGCCTCGATGTAGTCGAGATGATGGACGGCCTGATGCAGGGCGCCGACCGCGACCTCGTCAAGGTCTGGCAGAAGATGAACGCACCGCGTTTTGACAACATCATGCTCAAGACCAAAACCGTGGGCGCCAAGGCGACCAAGGCCGGCATTGAAGTCACGTTTGAAGGCGAGGGCGCCCCGGCGCCGCAAACCTACGACCTGGTGCTGCAGGCCGTGGGCCGCTCGCCCAACGGCAAAAAGATCGCCGCAGAAAAAGCCGGCGTTAGCGTGTCCGACCGCGGCTTCATTCCGGTCGACATCCAGATGCGCACCAACGTGCCGCACATCTTCGCCATCGGCGACATCGTGGGCCAGCCCATGCTGGCGCATAAGGCCGTGCACGAAGGCCATGTGGCGGCTGAAGTCATCGCCGGTGAACTGCAAGGCAACAAGGAACTCGCCAGCGCCGCCTTCAATGCGCGCGTGATCCCCAGCGTCGCCTACACCGACCCCGAAATCGCCTGGGTCGGCCTCACCGAAGACCAGGCCAAGGCGCAAGGCATCAAGGTCAAAAAAGGCCTCTTCCCCTGGACGGCCTCCGCACGCGCCATCGCCAACGGCCGCAGCGAAGGCTTCACCAAGCTGCTGTTTGACGACAGCCCTGAAGCGCACGGCCACGGCAAGATCCTGGGCGGCGGCATTGTCGGCACGCATGCCGGCGACATGATCGGCGAGATCGCGCTCGCCATCGAAATGGGCGCCGACGCCGTCGACATCGGCAAGACCATCCACCCACACCCCACGCTCGGCGAAAGCATGGGCATGGCGGCAGAAGTGGCGCACGGCAGCTGCACCGACTTGCCGCCGCCGCGCAAATAACGGCAAGCGCACAGACGGCATGGCATTCCTGAATCGCTATGCATAAGTCTTGCGCCAGCCTGAAGTTCCTGATGATGGCGGTGCTCATGGGGCCGCCATCGACCGCGTTGGCGGCGCAAGTACGGGAGAACTTCACGCCGGACGTTGCTGTGGAACAAGCGTTCGCGGAGTTTCGCAGTGGGGCCCGGAATCCGGCTGAGCATCTTCGGGAGCACCGTGCCGACAAGAAGGCCTGTGTTGATGCCTTCGCGCTCCTCAAGACAGACGAGGTGACTGTTGACCGCCTGGTTGCCGGTGCCAGTGATGAGTTCCCGGGCTTTCCCGAAGTCCTGGCCGCCTCAAAATTTGCCAATGAGAAACCGGTCAGGTACCTTTCGCAGAACTCCAGCCGCTTTGCGATCGACGTCGATTTTCACGCGACAGATGCAGCAGCAAGCATCGGCGAGGTGCATTGCTGGCCTTATCTGGCCACCCGAATCCAGTTGGTTGAGCGCGGTGGCGCCAGCACCAGTTCCTGGGTGCTGCGCAAGGAGCAGCTCAACCAAATGCGCGACAACCTGGCATATCCCCATTGGGAGGCCACAGACGGGTTGTATGGCTTTGAGTCGTTTCTGTCAGTGGTGACGGATGCAGACCGGATCTATCGAAAGACCTATCCCAACACCTGGAAAAACTGGCTGCGCGAAACGGTGCAGATTCTGAGGCGGTACCGCGGGCAGCCGGCGACTAACGTTGACCAAACCACCGTCATGGAACAAAGAAAAGTCGTCACCGAGTGGGCGGAAAAACTGGACGCGCTTCAACGAAACCCTTAGCAGGTCTGATTCAGCGTCGACTCCACACGCTGCGCTTCGGCCGCGCGCGCAGACAGTCCTTGATTTTCAAGAAAATATGACCCTGGCCCATGCGTTGTATGGGCAGGCTGCTATTAATTTGATAGCAACCGAAGAGTTCAGGACTACTTCTGCTGCTTCTCGACCTGGTGAAGCTCGGCGGCCCGGTCCTTGGTCTGGTCTGAATTGGCGAAGTCTTCATTGCCCGGCAGATCCAGCTCGACCTTGTGCGACGGCGTGATGTTGGCGACGGCATTCACCAGGCCGATGGCCAGCACATGGCCGCCGTAGGACCTGTCGGTCGAAATGAAGTGCCAGTGCCAGCCCGGAACGCTCACGCCTTTACTGAAGGCGGGGCTGCGGATGCCGACCATGGTGCCGGTGGCCGAAGCCTTGGGAAAGAGAACCTGCGTCTTCACCAACTCGGCCAGCGGGCGATAGGGCCGGGACTGGGCGGCAATGGCGCGCGTGGTGATGCCGGTGAACTGCCCCGTCACGTCGACGGCGTAAAACAGGTTCTTGTTGGGAAGGCGCGCATCGATGGCGGCTTCGATGTCGGTGAGGGACATGGCCGCCGGCGCACTCGCCAGCGTAAAACGATGGGTGGGCCTGAACGGCAATACATAGGCCAGCGGAATCCTGTCGTCCGGTTTGGCCACGGTGACGGAGCCGTCTGCCGTGAAGTGGTAGGGCACGCCGCCCAGCACAAGCATTTCGCCGTCCAGCCGGTTATAGGTTCCCAGCCCGAAGTCCCCCTTGCTGACCATCTGCTTGACGGTCAACTCGCCGTCATAAGCGCCGGACAAGAGGGCGTCGATGGTGGAGTAGATATAGATCGCGGGTTTGTCGGATTCTGTGGGCGCGACGCTAGCGCAGCCTGAGAGGGCCACTGCAAGACCGAACAGGCCACATGCCCACCCCCTCCTGATTGTCTTTTGCAGCGGTGACTCCGAAGATGGTTGAGCAAGACCCCATGGCGTATCCGTCATCCCGACCCCTCTCATTGTTGTTACGGGGCCATCGTATGCGGCGACTTTTGCAAAGGCAACCCGTGAAGCCCCTAAGTCCCGCCGTCTTGTCTATCAGGGCCGCACGCCGGGCGCTTCCAGCGCCATGCCCTTCGCGCGGGTGTTCAGGTACAGCTCCAGCTCCACCAGCTCTTGCGCGCCATAGGCAAAGGGTTCGGCGCGCACGCCGCTCATGCAGCCGCGCAGCCGGCGCTGCAGCGAGCCCATCGCCTGCCACTCCAGCCGGTACACCGGGTAGCCCGTGGGGTGCGCCTGAGGGATCACGCTGCTGGCCAGGCGCCCGCCGGCCAGGCCGTCATGGCATTGCGCGCATGACAAATTCAGCTGGCCGATGCGCTGCGCGAAGAGTTGCGCGCCGCGCTGGCGAAACGGTGCCAGCCTCGCGTCGTCGGGCGGCGCCATCGGCATGCCGCGCGACTGCAGCGCCACAAAACTTTCCAGGCTCAGCAGTTCCTGGCTTTCGGCGCGCAGCGGCGCGGCTTGCTGGTGCTGCTGGCGGCATTGGTTGATGCGCTGGCTCAAGGCCAACGGGCGGCCCAAGCCTGTGTCAAACGCCGGGTAGCGCGCCGCCACACCGCGCATGCTGCTTTGCGCCGCCGCATGGCAGCTCACGCAAGCCTTGCCGCTGGCGCCCGCAGGCTGGTTCCACAAGACCTCGCCGTCTTTGACCCACAGCATGCCGGGGTTGAGGGTGTCGTCCTTTTGCATGGCCTGCGTGGAGGCGCCCATGAAGTCGTAGCCGGATCGGCGAGTGTCGTTGGGCGCAGTTTGAGAACCAGCCTGCCCCGCGAAAAAGAAGGCGAACAAAGAAAACAGGCAGGCGAAAGAGCGCGTCATGCCGTGACGGTCAGGTTGATGCTCTCGGTCTGTGCAAATCCGTTGTCGCCTTCCCAGCTCAGCACCAGGGTGCCGGTGTCGGTGGCGACGGTGTGAAAGGCGATATACGGGTTGGCCGAAACGGCAGAGAACAACTCGGCGCTGAAAACAAGGTCACCGTTGTAGCGGCAGCTAAAGCGCTGGATGATGTTGCGCGGCAGGGTCTTGCCGTCTTCGCCGGGACGAAAGCCGGTTTCCATCGGGTGGCCTATGGTGGCGCGTAGCTCGATGACCTCGCCGCGTTTGGCGGTCGACGGTGCGTTGATGAGTGTGCGGGCCATCAAGCCTCTCCTTCGATACAAGCGGCGAGGGTGACGATGACATTCACGGTGTGAGACCAATAGCTGCCGTCACTCATCTGCGCAATGGCCACCAGCTGCTGCGAAGTGGCCAGGCGAATGCGCGTGGTCACGCTGGCCTTGCCGGCGCGGGGGCCGAGGGTAAATTTGGCCACTTCGCGCTGCGGATTTTTCTGGTTGAAAACGGCGATGGTTTTGACATGGTCCACTGCCGTCATGGGGCTTTCTGCGGTGACGGTGATGGGTACGACATTGCCGTTGTCTACCAGCTCGGCCACATCGAGCTTGACCTTGCCGGGCCGCACCTGGGCGCCTTGGGTATACGCAGTGATGGCCGCGGCCAGCTCATCGGCCTGGGCGGCCGCAGGGCGCAGAACAACGCTGAGGCCCATGCCGGCCGCGCCCGCCAGGATGTGGCGCCGGTTCAAAGGGAGGAGGCCGTCTGTGGTGCGCATGGGTTCACTTCATTTCAGCGTCAGCAAAAAAGCCACGACATCTTCGATCTGCTGCGCCTCCAGCACCGGCTTGCCTTGCCAGCTCGTACCCACGCGCGCCAGCCCGTCGTTGCGGTAATACGCCGGCATGATGCTGGCCGGATTCAGCCGCTGCGCGTCGGCCATGCGCAGGCGCAACTGGCCTTCGCTCCAGCGCGCACCCGCACCCGAAAGGTCAGGCGCCAGGTTGCCCTGAAAGCGCTCTTCAGGAATGGGGCCCGTATGGCAGAGCAGGCACAGGCCCAGCTGGCGGTTCGCCACGATAGCGCGGCCGCGCACCGCATCACCGGGCACGCCTGTCAGCGCTTGCGGGATCGCGTCGCCCACCACGCGCAGCGGTGGCGGCCCGGGTTGTGCAAAGCTGACCAGGGGCGCCATCATCATCATCCCGCCGGCGATGGCCCCTTGCCAGGTTTGCCAGGTCATGCGTTCTTCAGGCCTTCTTCAGGCTGTGGTTCTTCAGCGGCAGGTCGCGTATGCGTTTGCCCGTCGCGGCAAACACGGCATTGAGCACGGCCGGTGCCGCGACTGCGATCGTCGGCTCGCCCACGCCGCCCCAGAACCCGCCCGAGGCCACGATGATGGTCTCCACCGCTGGCATGTGCTGCATGTGCACGACGGGGTAGGTGCTGAAGTTGTCCTGTTCCATGCGGCCGTCTTTCTGGGTGCACTCGCCAAACAGCGCTGCCGACAAGCCGT
This sequence comes from Synechococcus sp. UW140, assembly GCA_943370375.1. GTDB lineage: Bacteria > Pseudomonadota > Gammaproteobacteria > Burkholderiales > Burkholderiaceae_C > Polaromonas. Next base: position 28,150 of record CALRQR020000021.1, on the reverse strand, counting down.
AGGAAAAAGAGCCCTCGACCTGCGCCTCGATCTGCTGCGGGTTGACCGCATACCCCGGGTCGGTGGCGGCCACGATGCGGTGGACTTTGAGCTCACCCTCGCTGTTCACCGACACCTCGGCGCAGGCGGCCACATAGCTGCCGAAGCCCATGGTCTGCGCCAGGCCACGGTAGACCTTCTGACCGCCCACGTCGGGCGGCGGCACATTCCACTTCACGCGCTCGGCCACGGCGTTGAGCACGGCCAGATGCTTGGGATGGTTGGTCATCAGCTTGCGCCGCAGGGCCAGCGGATCCTGCTTGGTGGCAAAGGCGATTTCGTCGATGAACGATTCGAGGTAAATCGCGTTCTGGTTCAGGTTCACCCCGCGCCAGAAGCCGGGCGGCACGCTGGGGTTGCGCATCGCATGGTCGATCAGCAGGTTGGGAAAGCTGTAGCCGATGGACGCTTCCGGCCCCGGTGCATTCAGTCCCTGGAAGGTCACCGGATCCAGGCCGTTGCGCACGCTTTGCGGCGACACACCGGCCAGGATGGACTGGCCCGAGATGCGCATGTGCAGCGCGGTGACATTGCCTTGCGCGTCCAGCCCGGCCGTCATCTTGCACTGCGTGACGGGATGGTAGCGGCCATGCAGCATGTCTTCTTCACGCGACCAGAGCAGCTTGACCGGCACGCCCGGCATCTGTTTGGCGATGTCCACCGCCTGGCGCACCCAGTCATGCACCGCGCCGCGCCGGCCGAAGCCGCCGCCCAGGTGGATCTTGTAGACCTCGCATTTGCTGGCCGGCAGGCCCGCCGCTTCAGACGTGGCGGCCAGCGCCGCTTCACCGTTTTGTGTGGGCGTCCAGACTTCGCAGCGCTCAGGGGTCCAGCGCGCCGTCGCGTTCATGGGCTCCATGGTGGCGTGGTTCTGGTGCGGGTAGGAATAGACCGCTTCGATCTTGCGGGCCGCCGAGGCCAGGGCGGCTTTGGCGTCACCGTTCTGGTTGCCGATGGCCGCATCAGGCGCATCCAGACCGGCTTTGAGCATCGCGGCCACTGTGGCGCTGGAATTGGCGACATTGGGGCCGTAGTCCCATTCGATGGGCAGCGCGTCCAGCGCGGTCTTGGCGCGCCACCAGGTATCGGCCACCACCGCCACGGCGCTGTCGCCGACGGCGAGCACTTTCTTCACGCCCGGGCGCTTTTCAATCGCCGCAGCGTTGAAGCTCTTGACCTTGCCGCCAAACACCGGACAGTCCTTGATGGCCGCATTGAGCAGGCCGGGCATCTGAAGGTCGGCGCCGTAGATCTGCTTGCCGGTGACCTTGTCGATCGTGTCCAGCCGCGCCAGGCGCTTGCCCACCAGCTTCCAGTCCTTCGGGTCCTTCAGCGTCACCTCGGTGGGTGGCGTGACCTTGCCTGCCGCCACTGCCACCTTGCCGTACGTCACGGTGCGGCCGGTGGGCGTGTGCGTGATGATGCTGTTGGCCGCGCGGCACTCGGCGGCCGGCACCTTCCATTCGTCTGCCGCGGCCTGCACCAGCATCATGCGAGCGGTGGCGCCGCCCTTGCGCACATAGTCGTGTGATTCGCGGATGCCGCGGCTGCCGCCGGTTGAGAAATTGCCCCATGCCCGGTTGCGCGCCAGGTTCTGCCCGGGGGTGGGGTATTCGGTGGTGACTTTGGCCCAGTTGCATTCCAGCTCTTCAGCCACGAGTTGCGCCAAGCCCGTCAAACTGCCCTGGCCCATTTCAGAGCGGGCGATGCGGATGACCACCGTATCGTCGGGACGCACAACGACCCAGGCGTTGATCTCTGGAGAGGCAGCGCCTTGCGCGAAAGCCGCGCTGCCAAACGGAATGTGAAAGGCAACGACAAGGCCGGCCGATGCGCCCGAGGCCAGGAAGCGGCGGCGCGACAGGCCTGGAGAAACAGAGGAGGGGGCGTTCATGTCGTGCTCCCGTCGGTGTGTTGAATGGCGAGCGCTGCGCTCTTGGTGCTGCCGCCGGCGGCAACCACCTTGATGGCGGCGCGTATGCGGTTGTAGGTGCCGCAGCGGCAGATGTTGCTCATGGCCTCGTTGATGTCGGTGTCCGTCGGATTCGGTTTGGCTTTGAGCAGCGCCGCGGCCGCCATCACCATGCCGCACTGGCAGTAGCCGCACTGCGGCACATCCAGCGCAACCCAGGCCTTCTGCACAGGGTGAGAGCCGTCGGGCGACAGCCCTTCGATGGTCACAATTTTTTCGGCCGGGCCTACCGTCGAGATAGGCCGCACACAGCTGCGTGTGGGCACGCCATCGAGGTGCACGGTACAGGCGCCGCAGGCCGCAATGCCGCAACCGTATTTGGTGCCGGTCAGGCCGAGCTGCTCGCGGATGACCCACAGCAGCGGTGTGTCCTCCTCCGCCTCAAACTCACGCACGACACCGTTGACGTTCAGTTTTGCCATGGGGCACTCCTCATTATTTGAAAGGAACCAGGATGGGCGGAAGACCAGGACCTGTTAACAGGCTCGGCGATAGTAGCGCTGGTGCATGTCAAATGCATCCGGAACTTCTATACCTGAGTAATGTGATGACTTGCGAATGCGCGCAAAGTTCGATCGGGTAAACCCTTGTCATCACGGCCCGGGTTGCCGCGGGCTGCGGTCAACTACGACGAATTACTTCGGCGTAGCGGGCTGCCGGATCTCCGCCAAAGCGACGCCGTTGAATGCCGCGTAGTGCTGTGCCGCCTCTTGCAGCGCCGCGACAGCCTTGCGGGACGACAGCGCAGCAGGGCTGAAGGGCGCAATGCTCAGAACGAGTGCGCCCTTTTTGGTTTCGGCTTGCCAGGTTCCGGCCACCCGCCCATTGACCAGCAGCGCCGGGCGAAAGAGGCCGTTGGGCGTCATGACCTTTCGGGCGTGCGTGCTGTCGATGATGGGTGCGCGGTCGGTGTAGCCCAACAGGTATTCATCAAAGCCGGCGAGAAGATGCACCATCGGGGTGCTGCCTGGCGGCGCGGCTGGTGCCGGCGTGCGTGCAGACCACCAAACTGTGCTGCCCGCATGCAGCGCCTGTGTCAGGCGAGGTCCGGCCATCTCCAATGCTGCCCGGGCTTCGCCTGCAGACAGCCCGGACCACCAGGTGAAATCAGCCAGAGTGGCCGGGCCGTGGCTGGCAAAGTAGCGCTGCGCGAGCAGCTTGAGGCTGTCTTCGCGTGGAGTTTCTGGTGATTCTGCTTGTGGCGGCAGCCATTCGTCGAGCAAGGTATAGGTGGCCTGCTTGCCGCTCGGCAGGCCCAGGCAGATCAGCCCAAGCTGCGCAGCCCGGTACATGATTCGCCCGCCGCGATGGCCTTCGGTGTCTATGCGGCGGCGGCCGAGCTCGGTAAAAAGCGCTTCCCGTGTCAATTGCCTGCCACCCTCCAGGCACTGCCGGATCGCGGGAAGGATTTGGCGGAAAGCGGCCGCGTCCAGGTTGACTTCCCGGTAGGCGGCGGCCGTGCGTGTGAGCAGCGCGGGCGCCGCCAGCGCCAGCAGCCAGCGCACGTCGGCCGCCGCCACCAGGTGCAAGGTGCCGCGCAAGGCCCAGGTGCGAACCACCTTGCGTTTGGCAACCGACTCTTCGATGGCGGCGTCCGTGATGGCCCCGGCAAGTTCAAACCGTGAGCCGACAGCCCACTTTGCATGGGTGTATTCCTGTGCCTGCACGGCGCCAGACCACTGCACGGCTTCAGCTACGCGCTTGTTGGAAGCGGGCAATACGAGCCGGTGGCTCGCCAGGCGCAAGCCGATCAGTTCCTGCCGTGAAATTTCCCGGGCGCTCAGGCGACGCTTTCGATCATGGAAAGCATGCGGCCTTGCCACGCGGCGGGAGAGAACTTCTCGCGCAGCAGTTGTTGCGAAGCCTGCACCATGGCCTCGCGCCGCGGCACGTCGGCCAGCAGCTCTGCGCACACCTGCGGCATGTCTTGTGGAGATGCCATGGCCAGATGCACACCCGGCTCAATGCCGAAATCTTCCCAGCCTTCGAAATGATCGGACACCACAGCGGTGCCCAAGGCCCAGGTTTCAAAGGCCCGGAACTGGTCGAAGTAGGTGTGCTCTGCATCGGCGTGAATATTCAGGCTGATACGCGAGCCGGCGCGGCAGGCGTCGCGGGCCGCGCCCCACATGCCGCTCCATATGAACTCGGCATTCAAGGGCGAGGGCGAGGCGAGAAAGTGTTTCTCGGCTTCGCGCCGCCGGGGGGTGTCGCCGCCCAGCATGACGATGCCCCTGTTTCGCTGCGCTTCAGGAAGAGGCGCAAGCACATGCTTGCCCGCCACCAGGTAGGGCAGCCAGAAAACAGCAAGCGCCGGAAAGTACTGCGCTACGTAGCGCTCGATGGCGGCATCCATGGCCATGACCGCGTGCAGGTGAGGCGCCAGCGCATCAAACAGGCCGGCCTTGTGCCTGTGCACAGAGGCCTCGTTTTTGGTGAGAGGGTCAAACATCCAGAGCACATGCTTGCCGTGCCGCGGAAGCCCGTGCTTCGCAAAGCGGGGGAGCGCGTAGATACCGGCGACCAGCACATTGACATCGGCATCGCCCACGTTGGGCAGGGGCGCGTCGGTGTTCGTGCCCAGGTCAATGAACTCAAGGTCATGCCCGGCGTCCAGCAGCGTGTCCATCCACACGCGGCAGGCGCGGCCGAACAGGGTCTCGATATCGGTGTAGACGTGAACCTTCACGGGGGGCTTCCTGGTTGCATTGCTGTTTTTTGCTTTTGCCTCGCAGCTTACAACGCAAGCCGGCCGCGGGCCTGATGAGTCGCCTGCACCCAAATGCGCCCAAAACTTTACACAGCAAATCTGAGGTTTTTTCTAAAACTGCTGACGTTGAACCGGAAACGAGGCCAGCTTGAGATAAGCCGGAGGTATCACATCGCGGTGAATCCTGTGCCTTAAAACTGCCCAAAAGAGTGCATATGTAACACGCAAGAATTCATTACTGAAAAATCGGGGCCGAATACTGCCACAAACTCTTCCGGAATTAATCACTTTTCCTTTCCTGTATCAAGTTTCACAATTAGTTACTGTGACTTAATTCACGAAAAATAGAGCCGAAAACATCGGTCTGGGTGTGTCAGGGAGCCTTGAATCAAGATTTTCCGCAAGGATGGACAATGAAGCGTACCGATGGTGCTGGCATGCACCGTGTTCTTCACTATGCCCTTGGTGTGCTGTTGGCCGCTCCGGCCGTCTCAATGGCACAACAGCCGCCGCCGACCATCGACCCAGGCCGGCTTCGGGAACGTTTTGATTTCCAGCCCGAGGCAATGCCGGCGCCGGCACCCGCGCAACTGCGCAGCGAGCCGGCCGAGGCCATGCCCGATTCGCTCAAGTCCATTCGCGTCACGCTCCAGCGCATCCAGATAGAAAGCGCCACCGTACTGCCGGGCAACGTGCTGCAGGCGCGCGCCGACAGCTACACCGGGCGTGAAATCACCGGCAGCGACATCCTGGAGCTCGCGTCATCGCTCACGGCGATGTACCGCAATGCGGGCTACATCCTTTCCCTCGTGGTGGTGCCGCCGCAGTCGCTGTCTGACGGCACGCTCACGCTGCGCGTGATTGAGGGCTATATCGATCGCGTGAACGTTCAGACCGCAGAAGGCGTGAACCCCCGCATTGCGCAAAAGCTGGCCTTGATCGGTGAGCGCATAACCGCTTCGCGGCCCATCAGGGGCACCGTGCTGGAGCACTACCTGCTGCTGGCCAACGACCTTCCCGGCGTTGAACTGCGCAGCATATTGGCGCCCTCAAAAGCGCCGGGCGCGGCCGACCTCACGCTGGTGGCCAGCATCAAACGGGTGGAGGGTTTTGCCGCCATCGACAACTACGGCTCCAAATACCTGGGGCCTGGCCAGGTGACACTGGCCGTGACCGGCAACCAGTTACTCGGCGTCGACGACCAGTGGCGCTTTGTCGGCGTGAGCACCGGCAACTCCGAGATGTCCTATGCCCAGCTGTCTTACAGCCAGGTCGTGACGACGCAGGGCCTCAAGTTGTACGCGTCTGTGTCCAGGGCGCGCACGCAGCCGGGCGACATCCTCACGCCATTTGAGGTGCGTGGCAATGCGGACACGGTGTCGCTGGCGGCTGCCTACCCCTTGCTGAGAACCCGCAATGAAAGCGTGATCGTGCAAGCCCTGTACGACCACTCGGATATCCACACCAATGTGCTGGGCACCCGGGTGATTGAAGACCGCATCCGTGCACTGCGCCTGGGGATCACCTGGCGGGTGCTCGACCGGCTGGATGGGCAGAACACGCTGAACATGGACTTCAGCCAGGGGTTGGGCGGCACGCAGGCGTCCGACCTGCTCAAGAGCCGGGCCGGCGCCAAGGGCGTGTTCAGCAAGCTGGTTTTCGACTACGAGCGGTCACAGTTCCTGAGCCCGAATGTTTCGTTTATGGCGGGCGTTGGCGGGCAGTGGGCCAATACGCCGCTGCTCTCGTCAGAGCAGTACGCCTTGGGCGGGCGCCGGTTTGGGCGGGCCTATGAGCCGGCCGAAGTGGTGGGTGAACGCGCGCTGGCGTTTCGCATGGAGCCGCGTTATGTCGGCGCCTCCAGCACGCCGGGCGTCAGGTCCTGGCAGTTCTTCGGTTTCTACGACATCGGCAAGGTCTGGAAGGTGGGGAGCGTTACACCCGGCACGCCATCAAGCCAGAGCCTGGCCTCTGCGGGCCTGGGCATGAGACTTTTCCTCGACAGAAATGTGGTGGCCGCGATCGAGGCGGCGTGGCCGCTGACCAAGTCCATCGCGAGCTACCAGTCACAGGGCAAAGACCCGCGCGTGATGGGCTCGCTGCTCGTGCGTTTCTGAAATTGCGGTTGTTGGTTCAACGTCATTCCATCTCATTGGCCTTTTTGCATTCAAGAGGTTTTCCATGCAAGCTGATCTTCATCTCCCCGCGCTATCTCCTGCCACCCGGTTTCTGGCGCTGCGCCGGAAATCCTTCGCACTGAAAGCGCTTCCGGCGGCGGTGGCGCTGCTTTTCTCACCAGCAGGCTGGACCATCGACATCGTCGGCGCCGCCGGCTTGCCGCAAAACGGCACGGTGTTTTCCGGCGCGGCGTCGGGCTCCGTGTCCGGCAACCAGCTGACCATCAACCAGACGACCGCGCGGGCCGTGGTGGACTGGGCATCCTTCAACATCGACGCCGGCAAGGCCGTGCAGATTCTGCAGCCCAGCGCGGCCTCGGCCATGCTCAACCGGGTCACGGGCGATGCCAATCCCTCGCAAATCCTCGGTAGCCTCACAGCCCCGGGCACCGTCATGCTGATGAACCCGAACGGTGTGATGTTCGGCCAGAACGCCACCGTGAACGTGGGTTCGCTGATTGCCACCACCGGCAACATCGATGTGAACAACTTCCTCAACACCGGCGGGGCACAGATCACCGGCGCTGCAGGCAGCATCACCAACGAGGGCAGCATCACGGCGCAGGGGGCCGGGCTGGTGGCGCTGGTCGCGCCCTCGGTCACCAACCAGGGCAGCATCACGGCCACCGGCGGCACGATTGCGCTGGCGGGCAGCACGGCCGCGACGGTGTCGCTGAACGGCGGGCTCTATGAATTTGCCATCCCGTCGGGCGCCACGGGCACCAGCGTGTCGAACACCGCGGGCGCCAGCCTGGATGGCGCCACCTTGCGCCTGGGCGTTGGCGATGCGGCCAACCTGCTGTCTGGCGTGATCAACCTGGAAGGTGTGCAGCAGGCCAGCATTGCCATCGTGGTGAACGGCGATGCGGTGGTGCTCAAGTCGGCGCTGCAGGCGCCCAACGTCAGCGGCAACGCCAACCGGGTTGACGTGTACAGCGGTGCGCGCATCCAGGATGGCGTGAACATCGCCAAGACCGGCAGCCCCGGCGCCGGCGCGGCGGTAGATGTGCATGCCGGCAACTATGCCGAGCAGGTGGCGCTTAACAAGGCCAACCTGACGCTCACCGGCCTTGCAGGCGCGAAGATCGTAGTGCCTGACACGGCTGGCCAGCTCAACGGCATCAGCATCACCGCCAATAACGTGACGGTCACGGGGATGGAGATCGCCGGCCCGGCCAACCAGCCTTACACCGGCTACGCGTGGGGCTCGGGCATCACCCGCGGTATTGCGGTGGGCAACGGCGTCACGGGCTTTGCGATCACCAACAACAACATCCACGATGTGCGCAACGGCGTCCTGATCGACGGGCGCAATACCGGCAGCGTGACCGGCAACCGGATTGAAAACACCAAGAGCGCGATCTCGGTGCAATACACCGACGGCGCCGGAATTGCCATGGCGGGCAACAGCCAGGGCCCGGTCGGTAATGAGTGGGGGTTGAACCTGCACCTGAACGGCTACCTGTCCGGTGCGAACATTCTCAGCAACCCGATGGCTGCGGCACCGACGCTGGGCTGGCAGCAATCGCTGCTGGCCTTGAGCGCTGCCAACGGCGGCTGGTCCGTGCAGGATCAGGCATACACCTCGTCCAACCGCACGCACGTGAACGTGTCGGAAGGCGGCACGGGCGCACAGGGCAGTGCGCTGACCCCGCTGGGCAGTATCCAGGCCGGGGTTGACGCGGTGGTGACGGGCGGCACGGTGAATGTGGCGGCCGGCAATTACAGCGGCAGCGTTGTCATCGGCAAGTCTTTGACACTGGATGGCGCCGGCGCGGGACAAACCGTGCTGCGGTCCGCCGCCGCAGGCACCGGCGACGCGGTGACCATCAACAACGCCTCCAACGTCACGCTGTCTGATTTGTCGATTGCCGACTATCTGTACGGCCTGCGCATCAACGGCACTTCGAACAACGCGACGGTCAACCGCGTGGCGTTCAACAACAACACCTTCGGCGTGCGCAACAGCACGACGACGCGCGCCGACAACTTCCGCATGCTCAACAGCAGCATCACCGGCGGGCAGATCGGCGTGCAGACTTACAACGGCTACCAGATGGTGGGGGGGCAGCCGGTCGCTACGGGCTCTTTCGCCAATGCCCTGTTTGAGAACGTCACTATCGACGGCCCGAGCTTCAAGGGCTTTTACCTGGAGACTGCCAACGACCTGACGCTCAGGAATGTCACCATCAGCAACGCCGGCAACTACGGCGCGCCGGCCAGTTCGTCGCAGCATCAGCAGTACGGCGCGGGCATCGACATCAACCTGAAATACGACGCTTTCAATTCGATCAACTTCGACAACGTAGTGGTCAAAAATTCCGGCGCCAGCTCGGGCAGCCCGACTGCCGCGGCGGTGGTGATCAAGACGCGCGGCATCGCCGGCGACAGCACTGACTACACCGCGGCGCCGGCCAGCCTGCAAAGCGTCAACATTTCGGGCGGCAGCATCGAGGACTCCAGCCGCACCGGCCTGCGCGTTGAAACCCTGCGCAACGGCAGCGGCGGCCAGCCCACGGTCACCATCAGCGGCGGCACCCAGTTCAAGAACAACGGGCAAGACATCTCGGTAGACGCGGTGAAGGTGGACGCCCGTGGCGCCGTGTTCGTCGGCGCGGCCGACGGCTTTGCCATTGAAGACCGCGTGACCCACGCGCTGGACACCACCGGCCGCGGCCTGGTGACCTGGACGGACGGCAATGTCTATGTCACGCAAAACAGCGGCAGCCTGCAGCGCGGTGTCGACGCTGTCGTGGCGGGCGGCACAGTCAACGTTGGCAGCGGCACCCACGTGCAGGCCCGCACTGTCACGGTCGAGCGCAGCATGACGCTGGCCGGTTCGGGCCAGGGGGCGACGGTCATTGATTCAAGCGGTGTGAACGGCTACGGCATCCACGTGACCGCAGACAACGTCTCGCTCAGGGACTTCACGCTGTACGGCCCCAGCGCCAATGTGGCCTCCTCCTACGGCATCAAGGTGGCACCCTCCGGCGGCGCCTCTGCGCGGCTGCACAACTTTTCGATCAGCAACGTCACCAGCCGCGGCGCGGGCCGGGCCGAGCTGGACCTGAACGGCGTAGACGGCGCGGTGATCGATCGCGTCACGGCCGACGGCGCGCCGGTGGGCAACAACACCGGCACCACGCAGGGCGCCGGCATTCAGCTGACTGACAGTGCCAACGTGACCATCACCAATTCGATCACCCGCAACAACGCCTGGGGCGGCCTGGCGCTCTACCAGGCCAACCGCGCCTACAACCAGCAGATGAACAACATCACGGTGGCGGCCAGCAACAACTTCACCGAGCGCAACCCGGTCTACCTGCAGGACGAGTCTGCCAGCCGCGACTTCGGCACGCTCAACATCGCGGGCTTTGACTTCGCCGTGCGCAACGCCAGCACGTCGAACAGCAACAACCAATACACCTGGCTGCAGGCCTCGCAGCAAAACGCGTTCGACTTCGCCGTCAACCTGGGCAGCGCAGCCTCCAGCTATGTTCAGGACTGGAACGGCGCGCAGGCCACACAGAACTTCCACGTCGGCATCGGCAACCTGCTGGGCGGTGGCACGCAGGCCATGTCTGTCGGCAACACACTGGGCCAGGCAGACAACGGGGCCAATATCCGCGTGGCTGGCGGCACCTTTGCCGAAGACGTGGTGGTGAACAACCCCTACAACCTGTACTTCGGCGGCTCCACCTTGCGCAGCCTGGCGCTGGGCAGCGGTGCAGGCGGCTCCGGCATCAGCGGCACCGTGACGGCCAGCGGTGCGGGCGGCATCGTGTTCAATGCGCCGGTCAACCTGCTGGGCGACACCACGCTGGCCACACAGGGCGCAAACATCACGCTGAACGGCGACATCCAGAACGCCGGCGGCACGGCCCGCGCGCTGAGCCTGATCGCAGGCGCTGGTGCCAACCGCGGCAATGTGCACATGGTGTCGGGCGGCACCCAGGCCAATGCGCTCGGCCGGCTGGAGGTGGTGTCCAACGCCTACAGCCTGGACAGCACGCTGTGGGTCAAGGGCTATGGCATCGATGCGCTGGGCAATGTGGCGCTGAGCGACCACACCTTGCGCGGGCAAGATGCCGGCGCCACCAATACCCTCAACGCCGGCGGCGACGTCTCCGGCTCCACCATCAGCCTGGGCGCGGTTCAGGTCACCAGCGGGGGCGACGTCTCGGCCAACGTCACGGCCAGCGAAGTGGCGGTGGCCGCCGTCGGCGATGTGACCGGCACCACCACCAGCCAGGGCAATGTTCAGATCAGCAGCAGCACCGGCGACATCACCGGCAGCATCAGCGGCAACAACGTGACGGTTCAGGCGCAAGGCGATGTGAATGTGAATGTGGTGGCCGCAGGCTCGGCCTCGCTGGCCGGCGACTCCGTGGTCGCCAACGTCGTGGCGCCCGTGGTGGAAGTGGCGGCCGTCAGCGATGCCCATCTGTCCGGCTCGTCGTCCCAGGTCACGATGAACGCCCCCAGCGGCACCGTCAGCGGCAACTTCGGGCAGGTGACCAATTCGGGCGGCGGCCTGGTCAACGTGAACGGCAAACCGCAGGGCAACCAGCAGCTGTCCTCCAACGCGGAAAACAACCGGGTGGTTCCATCTGGCAACAACCTGGGCGATGGTTCGTCATCGGATACGCCCGCGCTTCAGCTGGCCCAGGCCGGCATGCTGACGGGTGAAGGGGAGCCGGCTCTGGTCAAGAGTTCGCCTTCAGGCGCCGGCGAGGCCCTCGACAACGGCCAGGCGGTGGAGCTGGATATGTCGCCGAAAAACGAGAAAGAAAAAGAATAGAAAGAGTAGAAAGAAGAACGGCCCAGAAAGGGCCGGCAAGAGGGAAGGGCGTGCGAAAAGACCGGCTTGTCAGCGCCGGAATTGCTCTTGCTGGATCAACAGCTGCATTTGCTGCGCCGCCGTCATCGGGGGCGTGGCAGCATTGGCAGCCTGCAGGTCCGGGGCAGGCTGGGCCGCCGGTTTTACCGAGGCCTGAAGCGTTGCAGTGCGTTGTGCGGCCGTGTCTTGCGGTGCACTGCCTTGCGGGGTCACGCGGCGGGCGCCGTCGAAGCGGCGCTGCCAGTAGCTCACACCCATGCTTTCCACGCGCACTTCAGCGCCGGGCTTGGGGGAGTGGATGAATTTGCCGTCACCGACATAAATGCCGACATGGCTGAAAGCGCGGCGCATGGTGTTGAAAAACACCAGGTCGCCGGGTTGCAGGTCGTTTTTGTCGATGCGCTGGGTGGCGGCTGCCTGCTGCTCGGCGCGGCGCGGCAGCAGCAGGCCGATGCTTTGCTCATAAATGGCGCGTACAAAGCCGCTGCAGTCAAAACCGGTTTCGGCGGTGTTGCCGCCGCGCTTGTAAGGCACGCCCAGGAAACCCATGGCGTTAACGACCAGCTCGGAAGCCTTGTTGCTGACGTTCTGGCGAACATGGTCAATTTTGGTCAGCAGGCCCTTGTCGGCCAGCAGATTGTCCATGTCGTCGGCAGAATTGCCGGGGGCTGCATGCACGCCCGCTGCCAGCCAGGCTGCAGAGGCAATGATGAGCGCAGGGGCAATTTTTCGCATGGCGCCTAGGATACTTGACAGATCTGTCCTACGTCAACCTCAAGTCCGTTCTTGATAACGTATTCAAGCCATTGATTTGTAACGGTTTTGTGTACGCGAAAACCCTTGCTTTTGGCTTGAATACTATGCTTACATACGATTTGGACCGTCAAAACAGCCTTTTTCACCGGGTTTTCGGGTGCAATGTCTGGCTGAGCCGGTTCGCTCCCGGTCAAGATAATTTAGGGATCAAATATGCCTCTAGCCCAATCACCACATGGACTTATAGCTCCTCTTTTGATAGCAATTGTGGGGGTGGCCGGGCTGTGCCAGCCCGTCTATGGCCAGGCCGTGCGGCCTGAAACCGTCGCGGCCGGCCTTGAAAACCCCTGGGGCGTGGCGTTTTTGCCGGAAGGCCGGTTTCTGGTGACCGAACGCCCAGGTCGCCTGCGGCTTGTCGCAGCGGACGGCAAGGTCTCGGCGGCGCTGGCGGGCTTGCCTGCGGTGGCGGCCGGCGGGCAGGGCGGCTTGCTTGACGTGCTGGCCGACAGCGACTTTGCCCGCAACCGCACGATCTATTTTTGCTACTCCGAACCGGCACCCAGCGGAAGCGGCAACAGCACGGCGCTGGCACGCGCCACCTTGAGCGCCGACGACAGCCGGCTGGAGAACCTCAAGGTCATCTTCAGCCAGAAGCCCAAGTTCGCCAGTACCGCGCACTTCGGCTGCCGCATCGTTGAAAGCCGGACTGGCGGCGCCGCCGACGGCAAGCTCTTCCTCACGCTGGGCGACCGCTTTTCGCGCAAGGAAGACGCCCAGACGCTGGACAACCACCACGGCAAGATTGTCCGCATCCACAAAGACGGCACGGTGCCCAAAGACAACCCGTTTGCGGGGCGGGCCGGGGCACTGCCCGAAATCTGGAGTTATGGCCACCGCAACGCCCAGGGCGCCACGCTGGCACCCGACGGTACCTTGTGGATGCATGAGCACGGCCCGCAAGGCGGCGACGAAATCAACCTCCCCAAGCCCGGCGTCAACCACGGCTGGCCCGTCATCACCTACGGCGAGAACTACGGCGGCGGCAAGATCGGCGAGGGCATCACCGAAAAAGCCGGCATGCAGCAACCGCTGCATTACTGGGTGCCGTCGATTGCGCCTTCAGGCATGGCGTTTTTGACCAGTGAGCGCTACGGCAAGGCCTGGCAGGGCAACCTGTTTGTGGGTTCGCTCAAATTCGGCTACCTCAACCGGATCGAGCTGTCTGCGCCGTTCGCCGGTAAGGTGGTGCGCGAAAACAAGCTGCTCACCGAAGCCGGCGAGCGCATCCGCGACGTGAAGCAAGGCCCCGACGGCCTGCTGTATGTCTTGACCGACAACAGCAACGGCAAGCTGATACGCCTCTTGCCGGGCCGCTGACGGGATCGGCGCTTCCCCGATTTACGCCGGTGTGACGGCGGCGATCAGGTCAACCTCGACCGTTGCATTCTTGGGCAACTGGGCCACACCCACCGAGGTGCGCGTATGAATACCGGCCGCGCCCAGCACTGTGTGCAGCACCTCTGAGGCGGCGTCGGCCACCTCGCTTTGCTGGGTGAAATCTGTGGCGGACTGCGTGTAGACCGTGACCCGCATGACCTGCTGGATGCGCTCCAGGCTGCCCAGGTTTTGCCGCAGCAACGCCAGCGCGCGCATGGCGCACACCTTGGCGCCTGTTTGGGCTTGTGTCAGCGAGACATCCGCCCCGGCGCGGCCTGTGACGACGACGGTGCTGCCCACGCGCGGCACCTGGCCGCTCACATAGACCACATCGCCGTGCTGCACGGTGGAGGTGTAGTTGCCGCCTATCTTGATTTCACCGTCAAAGCTGTAGCCGAGGGCTTTTTCGAGGGCGGCAAAGCGGGTGTCGCGTGAGTCGTTCATGGTTGTCGATTCCTTTATCTATCGGGTTTTATTGAGGGCTTTTCAGCCGCAGCAGGCTCAGGCCCAGCAGGCCAAACGCACCGCCGCAGATCCGGTTGAAAACACGCGCCCGGCGCGGCGTGCCAAACCAGCGGTGGGTGTGGCGGGCCAGCAGCACATAGGCCAGGTGCGAGAACAGCACGCAGGCGGCAAAGGCGCTGGTCAATGCCAGGAATTGCGGCAGGACCGGCGCCTCGGGGCGGATGAACTGGGGAAAGAGGGCGGTGAAAAAGAGGATGCTCTTCGGGTTGGTCAGCGCGACCAGCAGGCCCTGGCGGAACATCGCGGCATTGGTTTTTTCAGGCTGCGTGTCGGCAGGCAGCGGCGTGTCGAACATCGAGGTTTTGCTCGTCCACTGGCGCCAGCCGAGGTAGACCAGGTAGACCGCGCCCACCATTTTGAGCACCGCGAACAGCCAGGCGGAGGTGTGCAGCAAGGTGCCCAGGCCTGCCATGGCCGCGGCAGAGACGGAGAACACGCCCAGCACATTGCCCGACGAACTCCACAGCGTCTTGCGCGGCCCCCAGGCGACGGCGTTGGAGACCGCCAGCAAGATACCCGGCCCGGGGCTGAGCGCGGTGACAAGGGATATGGTGAGAAAGAGGAGCCAGGCGGAGGTGGTCATGGGCGCGGATAGAGCAGAGTTAACAGACGAGGAGACAAGAGCCGGGATCGCAATTTACCGCGAGCGTTTTAAACAGGCTTGGCGCTGCGGTATCGGCCGCGCGCGGCGTGGGTGATTCCGGCAAAGCGGTTGAGCAATTTTGCACCCGCCGCCGTCAATGCCTTCCATGGCCGGGCACGGCTTTCCTGGTTCACGACACACACCGCGCCGCCATGCTGGGCCGTGACGGTGATCCAGCCGTTCTGGTGGATGGCGTGCGCCTGCCCGGCTTCGAGCACTGCGCTGTTGCACACCACCTGCTCGCCCAGCCAGCGGGGCGCGCCCGTTACCAGCAAGGTGCCGGCGGTGCTGATCAGCGCGCTGCCGGCCTTGCTGTGGAAAAACAGGGATTCACCGGGGTCGAGTTCAAGTTGGCGGGAAGACGGGCGATGGGGATGATGTTTCATGGCGGCTCCATTCAGGGTTGGCTAATTCAGGAGGGATCTGGGAAGGGACACCGCTAGATTAAGGAAGGCGGGTGATTTCCGACAGATGCACTCAAGCCCTTTCTGTATCGGTACAGATGGTTTGTTTGGCATCTGTTATGGTCTGATTTCGGCTTATCTGTGGCTGTGTCACGGCCTCGCCTTCACGGATCATTCGGTTATGGACCCGCAACCCAACCCGCCACCGCACGCGCAGCCTCTTTATCTGCGGCTCTCCAGCCACTACCGGCAGGCCATCCAGTCGGGCGTGCTGATGCCGGGTGAACGCATGCCTTCAGTACGGGCGCTGACCCGGCTGCACCAGGTCAGCCTGTCGACGGCCGTGGAGGCCTGCCACACGCTGGAAGACGAAGGCCTGCTGGAGGCGCGGCCGCGTTCGGGCTACTTTGTGCTCAAGCGCCGCCGGGTCGACCTGCTGCCGCCCAGCGAGCCGGAGCCGGGCCGCAAGCTGGACCCGGCGCAGTACGTCGGCATCCATGACCGGGTGTCGGACTATGTTGCCAAGTGCGAGATCTATCCGCTGGTCACCAACCTGGCCGGCACCTACGGCCCGCCCGAGATCTATCCGGCGCAGGCCCTGAAAAACGCTGCCATCCGGGCGCTGCGCAAGCACCCCATGCTGCTGACCAGCCCGCCCGACTTCCTCAATGATTCGCCGCTCAAGGCCGTGCTGGCCAAGCGTGCGCTGGAGGCCGGCATGCAGCTGGCGCCGGAAGACATCCTGATCACCAACGGCTGCATCGAGGCCATCAACATCGCCCTGCGCGCGGTGGCCCAGCCCGGCGACACGGTGGCCGTTGAATCGCCCACGTACCACGGCCTGCTGCAGATCCTGGAAAGCCTGGGCCTGCGCGCACTCGAAATCCCGACCAGCCCGACGCAAGGCCTTTCAGTCGAGGCGCTGGACCTGGCCTTCCAGACGCATGACCGTATACGGGCGGTGGTGGTGATTCCGAATTTCCATAACCCCCTGAGCTGCGTCATGCCTGATTCCGAGAAGGAAAAGCTGGTGCGCCTGTGTGAGCGCCAGCAGGTGGCGCTGATCGAGGACGACACCTACGCCGCCATGGGCCGCGACGACATTCCGCTGAAGGCCGCCAAGGCCTGGGACCGCAGCGGCTCGGTGATTCATTGCGCCTCGCTGCGCAAAACGCTGGCGCCCGGCATGCGCCTGGGCTGGATCGCCGGCGGGCGCTGGCACGCGCGCGTGCAGATGCTCAAGTATGCGCAAAGCCGCGTCACGGAAACCCTGGCGCAGCTCGCCGTGGCCGAGTTCATGGCCTCCAGCGCCTATGACCGGCACCTGGCCCGGCTGCGCCGCGTGCTCACGGTGCAGCGCGAGCAGATGGCCGACGCCATCGCTTCGCACTTCCCGGCCGGCACCCGGCTGTCGGTGCCCGGGGGCAGCATGCTGCTGTGGGTAGAGCTGCCGCCCGGTACCTCGGCGCAGGCCGTCTTCAACACCGCCATCCGCCAGGGCATACGCGTGTCGCCGGGCTCGCTGTTTTCCAACTCCAGCCGCTTCGACCATTTCTTGCGCATCAGCTGCGGCGCGCCGTATTCGGCCGCGGCCGGCGAGGCGCTGCGCAAGCTGGCGGGGATTGTGTCGGTGGAGGCGGCGCGGGCAGAGCAGGGCTGAAGACGCTCGCCGTATTTTTAAGCGTTTTAGGCCTCTAGCCCATGACCCGCCTGTGCAGGTAGCTATATTTTTGATAGCAACCCGGCCTGCCGGAGTTGCGTCTAGTGCGCTGCCGCGTGGCTACGCTTGACGAAAAACAGGCCCGCCCCGACGGCCATCAGCATGCCGCCAAAGATCCGGTTTTGCAGCCGCACGGCGCGGGCGTTCTTAAAGAGCTTTTGCAGCCGGCTGGCCGCAAACGCATAGCCGTGCATCACCACGGTGTCGACCGCCACGGTCGTCAGCGCCATCACCAGCAGCTGCGGCCACAGCGGGCGGGACGGGCTGATGAACTGCGGCAGCACCGCCACCATGAAGAGGATGCCCTTGGGGTTGGTCACGTTGGTGAGCAAGCCGGTGAGGAAGCGGCGCTTGACCGACAGGCCGTTGGCATCCAGCGCGTTTTCGCCGCCCTCAGGCGCAATGCCATTGGACGAACGCCACTGCGCCCAGCCGATGTAAATCAGGTAGCCCGCGCCCAGCACCTTCACCACGCTGAAGGCCAGCTCCGACGCCACCAGCAGCGAGCCCACGCCGGCGCCCGCCACCAGCAGGATGACCACCAGCCCGAGTTGCAGGCCGGCAATGGTGGCGCGAGTGCGCTGCATGCCGTAGCTCAGGCCATGGCTCATGGCCAGCACGGCGCCCGAGCCCGGGGAGAGCGCGATCAGGATGGAAGCGAGGAAGTAGGCGGTCCAGGTGTCGATGGCCATGGTGAGTCGGTGATAGAGGAAGAGGAAGAGGAAGAGGAAGAGGAAGAGGAAGAGACGGCACGCTGCGCCGGGCGAAAGCCTGCCATCCTACATGGACACCGAAAGCCCGCAGTTATCATGCCCGGATGGCTTCAACAGCATCACTCTGGCATGGCCGCCTCGCGAAAACAGGCCGCGACGCCCAGCACTGGCTGATTGAATGGTGGCGCCTGGTGAACCTGGGCGCGATCATCCTGGTCCTGACCCTTTCGCCGTCCAGCTACAGCCCGCAAAGCCGCACGGTGCTCTCCCGCCACATCTATATCAACACGGCGCCCATCTTGCTGGGCTTTACCTTGCTGTGCGCGCTGGTCACCGTGGTGCTCACGCGCATCGTGCTGGTGACTGCGCTGAGCTACGGCTTGTCTCAATATGCGCTGCAGGTTGTCATCCGCGTGCTGGTGCTGGAGCTCATTCCGCTGACGGCGGCGCTCTTTGTGGCGCTGCGCTGCACCATCCCCGACGGCGCCGAGCTCACGGCCATGCAGGCCAGCGGCGAGCTGGACGAGATGCGTGAGCGCGGCATTGAGCCGGTGCGGCGCGAGGTACTGCCGCGTGTGGTGGCGGGCATGTTTTCGGGCATCACGCTGGCTGCGCTCAGCTGTGTGGTGGCGCTGGTGGTGGCCTATGTGGCGACCTACGGTTTTGCCCTGTCGGGCCTGGCGGCCTACACCCGGCTGTTCGGCCAGGTCTTCAGCCCTTCCGTCACGCTGATCTTTGTGCTGAAAACCCTGTTCTTCTGCCTGGCCGTATCGCTGATTCCCATGGCCTCGGCCCTCTACGGCATGGGCGAGGCCAGCGTGCGCACCAGTGCCGAGATGCGTGGCCTGGTGCGCATGTTCGCCGTGATCCTGCTGATTGAAGTGGCTTCGCTGGTCGGTAACTACTATTGACCCACTCAAAAACAATACCAAAAACAAAAACAAAAACAAAAACAAAACCAAAAACAAAACCCATGAGCTCACCCAACGACCCTTCAAACCCTGAGCACGACCGGCCGGACCCACTCCAGCCGGCGCGCGAGACAGAGTCCTCGCCGGCCGAAATCGCCAACCTGGAGTTCAAGGCGCGGCTGCTGCTGATCTTCATGCTGCTGCTGGTGGTCGGCTCGGCGATGTACGTCATGTATGCGCGCGGTGCGTTTGAATCGACCCAGCGCCTGGTGCTGATTGCCGACGATTCCGAAGGCGTTGTGGTCGGCATGGACCTGACCTTTTCCGGCTTCCCGATTGGCCGCGTCAAGCGCATCGAGCTGGCCAACGACGGCAAGGCCCGCATCCTGGTCGATGTGGCCGCCAAAGATGCGCACTGGCTGCGCGCCACCAGCGTGTTCACCCTCGTGAAGGGTCTGGTGGGCGGCACCAATATCCGTGCCTACACCGGCTTGCTCAATGACCCGCCCCTGCCCGATGGCGCTGAGCGTACCGTGCTGTTGGGTGACGCGGCGGGCGAAGTGCCCAAGGTGATCGCTGCCGCCAAAGACCTGATTGAAAACCTCAACAACCTCACCGGCAGCGGCGGCGCGGTGGGCGCCAGCCTGGCCAATCTGCAGACCCTGACCGAGCGGCTGAACGGCCCCGGCGGCGCGCTCACGGTGCTGCTGGGCAGCGAGGCCGAGGCCAAGAAGTTTGCCGCCACGCTGGAGCGCACCAACTCGCTGCTCACCAAGCTCGACGGACTGGCGGCCAAGACCGATACGCAGGTCTTTGGCGACAAAGGCCTGATGCCCGAGACCCGCGCGACGGTGGTGCAGCTCAATGCCATGCTGGGCGAGGCCCGCACCAGCCTCAAGAAGGTCGACGCGTTGCTGCAGGACGCCCAAGCCGTGACCCGCAATGCCAAGGACGCCACCGACGACCTGGGCGCGCTGCGCGCCGATGTCGAGGCCAGCCTGCGCAAGGTGGAAGGCCTCATCAACGAGATCAGCCGCAAATGGCCTTTTGCCAAAGACGCCAAAGATGCGGAGATGAAGCTGCCATGAATACCTCTTTCATCAAACGCACCTTGCCATTGGCAATGACCGCTGTGCTGGCCGCCTGCGCCGGCGGCCCGCAGCCGCCTGATTGGCAGCTCGAGGCCAAGGGCTCGATGGACCGTTCTGTCGCCGCCTACATGGAAGGCAACAGCCGCGTCGAGATGGCCGAGCTGGAGCGCGCACGCACGCAGCTCACGCGCTCGGGCCGTACCGACCTGCTGGCCACGGCTGAGCTGCTGCACTGCGCCACCCGCGTGGCCAGCCTGGTGCTGGATGAGCCCTGTGCCGGCTTTGACAAACTACGCCCGGACGCCACCGAAGCCCAGCGGGCTTACGCCGATTACCTCAAGGGGCAGATGCAGCCGCAAGGCATCGCACTGCTGCCTGAATCTCAACGCGCCGCGGCTGCGGGCAATGCCGGTGCGCTGCAAGGCATCAACGACCCGTTGTCGAAGCTGGTGGCCGCCGGCGTGATGCTGCAAACCGGCAAGGCCAGCCCGGATGTCATCACGCAGGCGATTGATACGGCATCAGACAAAGGCTGGCGCAGGCCGCTGCTGGCCTGGCTGGGCGTGCAGCTGCGCCGGGCAGAGCAGGGCGGCGATACGCAGGCCGCCGACAAGCTGCGCCGCCGCATCGAGCTGACGCAGGGCACATCGGCAGCGGCCCGGCCCCCGGTCACCAAGCCTTGAACCCAATCTGAAGGAAGTGCTGTGAGCTACCGCTTGAGGCTGTATGCCTATGAAGACGCTTCCGAGGGCGAGCTGAAGGCCGCAGAGCAGCGCTTCAGAACGGCGCTGGAAGAAACGCTGGGCCATGAAAGCCTGGTGCTGCCGGTCTACACCGCCTACATGCGGCTGGTGGGTATTTATGGCGAGTCGCCGGCCGAGGACGTGCTGTCGAGCGATGAGCAGGAGATCTTCAGCCAGTGGCAAGCAGCCGAGCTGGCCGCTACCACCGCCGCGCTCGGCCCGCACCGCTACATGGGCGACGCGCAGTACGAGATCCGCCCCGCCTAGGGCGCTCAAGCCTTCAGGTAAGCGCCCAGCTGGTCAAGCGTGCCGCCGTAGCCTTGCTCCAGCGAAGGCTTCAGCGCTTCGAAATATTGGCGCTCTGCCGCAACTTCGCCAAACGGCAGCGCGCGCAATGAGACGGTGGTCACGCCGTCTTTCTCGGTAAACGTCGCCGTGTTTTCAATCTCCATCGGGCAGACATCGCTGAAAGGTGCACGCGCAATACCGCACTGTGCGTTGGCAAATGAGTTGAGCCAGACGATGCGCTCTCCGGCAACGATCTCGCGGTAATTGAAGCGGCCCCACCACGTAGGCGCTCCGTCGAACTTCATCGCATAGTGAAAGAAGCCGCCCGGCTGGAACTCAAAACGTAAGGCTTCAACGGTGCAGCCTTGTGGCCCCCACCATTTCTGAAGCGAAGCGGCCTCGCTCCAGGCTTGCCAGATGCGGGCCTTGGGTGCCTTGAACACGCGTGTGATGAAGAAGGCGTTGTCATTTGCGGACATGTTTTTTTCCTTTGGTGGACGTTGGAGTGGAGGGCGGGAGTGCGGTAGGCAAAGGGGGCGGGGCGGTGGACTGCAAAAACGTGTCGAGCCGGTCAAAGCTGCTCTCCCAGGTGCTGCGGTACAGCTCCACCCAGTTGGCGACCTGTTTGAGCGGCGCCGCCTCCAGCCTGCAGGGGCGGGTCTGCGCGGCGCGCCCGCGAGAAATCAAACCCGCCCGCTCCAGCACTTTCAGGTGCTTGGAGATGGACGGCTGGGTCATGTTGAAGGGCGCGGCCAGCTCGTTGACGGTCGCTTCGCCGGAGGCCAGCCGCGCCACGATGGCGCGGCGGGTCGGGTCGGCCAGGGCGGCGAAGGCCTGGTTGAGGGTGTCTGAAGAGGTATTCATTTGCCTATTTGGTTATATAGCTGTTTGGCTATATTAAGACATTGCCGGAGAACTGTCAACTGCCGTCACACGGGGGACGGAAAGGGAAGCGGGTTTAAGGCGAGCGGCTGAGCCGCGGCGAGGCCAGCGCCTGTATCTGGTCGGCAATGGCGATGTCGACAGGCTTGAGCTGCTTGAGCAGTTGCGCTTTTTCCAGCGCGGCATGCAGTTGCTGCAAATCCTTGGTGCTGGTGGTGGCCTTGATCTGGGCCAGCGCCGCCGGCGTGTTGCCGGTTTTCAGCACGGCCAGCATTTTGGACACCCATTCGCTGGTAGCAGGTCTTTTCTGGTTCATGGTGGCATTGTAGGGTTGAGCCGGGTTTGCTATGAAATCAGGAGCTGATTGCGCATATGGCGTATGGGCTGGAGGCCGATTTGATGCCTAACCGGGAAAGTCGCCTGGAGGGGCTTGACCTTGAGTGCACTCAAGGATTTTTAATCGACGCAAGCCTTGCACGACGCCGGGCTCCAACCCATCACGGAGATTGACCATGACCGCAGCTTCCCCTCCCCACACCACCACTACCGACATCACCAACGCCAACCGCCAGCGCCTGCAGCAGATCATGGCCGAGCTGGACAAAGGCAACGGCAAGCCTTTTGTCGACGCCATGGCCGACGATTTTTGCTGGACCATCCCGGGCGACACGCCCTGGTCGCGCACCTACCGCGGCAAGCAGGCGGTCGTCAGCGAGCTGCTGCAGCCGCTGTATGCCCAGTTCGTCCTTCCTTACATCAGCACCACGCGCAGCATCATGGCCGACGGCGATCGGGTCGTCGTCGAGTTCGAAGGCAGGGTCACCACCAAAGCCGGCAAGGCGTACAACAACCGCTACTGCTACGTCTTTCGCATGGAAGGCGGGCAGATGAAAGAGCTGATGGAGTACCTGGACACGGCGCTGGTGAATGCCGCGCTGCAAGCTCCCGGGGCAGCACTTGCCGCCTGAGCCGCAACTTCATACATTCGGGCATGGCTGAAAACTTTCTGATCGGGCAACTCGCGGCGCGCACCGGGCGCAGTGTGCACACCATCCGCTGGTATGAGGCCCAGGGCTTGATCCCCGGCGTAGCGCGTGACAGCGGCCGCCGCCGCGTTTATGGCGAGCTGCACATCAACTGGCTGGATTTGATGGACCGCCTGCGGCGCACCGGCATGTCGATTGCCGAAATGCGCGAACACACCGAGCTGGTGAAGCAAGGCAGCAGCACGCTGGCCAAACGGCAGGCGCTGCTCGCGGCGCACCGTGAGCAGGTCAAAGCCATGATTGGCGAGTGGCAGCAGGCGCTCACGCT
Source organism: Synechococcus sp. UW140 (assembly GCA_943370375.1). GTDB lineage: Bacteria > Pseudomonadota > Gammaproteobacteria > Burkholderiales > Burkholderiaceae_C > Polaromonas. The sequence continues at coordinate 4,985 of CALRQR020000021.1, read as the reverse complement.
GCTCAATACCAAGATTGATTTTTACGACGAGTGGGTGGCCTCGGGCAAACGCCCGGCGGCAAAAACGGTGAAGGCCGTAGCGCGCACTGGCAGCGCACCCCGGTCGCGCCGGCCAGCAAAGGTTTAGGCGGGCACGTCCAGCGCATCCAGCAGCAGCGCCAGCCCGGCCAATGCCGCTTCACCGCCGTCCATCTGTGCCTTGACGATGGCGCCGTCAACCGCCACCGCAGCCGCGCTGGCCAACGCCTGCTGGCGCGCGCCCGCAGGCAGCAGGCCGGCGATCACCTGCTGCATGTCCTGCTTATGGTTGTGCACGATGTTGGCCACGCCGGGCAGGGCGGTGCCGACTTCGGCCATGGCGTTGATGAAGGCGCAGCCGCGAAACAGCGGATCAGCAAACCACTCGCCCAGCGCCGGCACCAGGGGCGCCAGGCCGCCGCCCGACACCGCACCGTGCCGCCCCAGCGCATCCACAAACCAGGCCATCCAGCGCTCATGGCGGTAGTCGAGAAAGGTGCGGATCAGCTCGTCCTTGCTGGGAAAGCAGCGGTAAAAGGTGAGCTTGGCCACGCCCGACTCGGCAATGATGCGGTCGATGCCGGTGGCGCGCAGGCCGTCGCGGTAAAAAAGGTCGTGCGCGGTGAGCAGGATGCGCTCGCGCGGGGAGGGAGCAGGGATGTCCATGGGGCGATTGTAGAAGTCGTAGACAGGTCTGTCTACTTGTGCCAGAATTTCGACCAGTAGACAGACTTGTCTACTCACCGTCACCGATCTCAACGTCAACCTCAATCTTCAACATCGCTCAAAGGACATCCCATGGAAACCCGGCCACCCCTTCCACCTTTCACCCTTGAAACTGCCGCCCAAAAAGTCCGCGCCGCCGAAGACGGCTGGAACACACGCGAGCCGCAGCGTGTGTCCATGGCCTACACCGCCCAAAGCCGCTGGCGCAACCGCGCGGAGTTCGTCACCGGGCGTGAAGAGATCGCCGGCCTGCTGTCGCGCAAATGGGCGCGTGAACTGGATTACCGGCTTATCAAGGAGCTGTGGGCCTTTGGCGGCAACCGCATCGCCGTGCGCTTTGCCTACGAATGGCATGACGACGCGGGCAACTGGTTTCGCTCTTACGGCAATGAGAACTGGGAATTCGATGAGAACGGCCTGATGGCAGTGCGCCACGCCAGCATCAACGACCTGCCCATCAAGGCTGCTGACCGCAAGTTCTTTTGGCCGCTGGGGCGCAGGCCTGACGACCATCCGAGCCTGAGCGATCTGGGGTTGTAAAAGCTGCTGGCTGCGGGTTTGGGGCAGTGACTGTAAAATCCACGTCCCCCATGCGCGCCGTGTTGTTTGATGTTGTTTGAAGGCGGCGCGTGACCTGAATATGCCCTCGGCGTCTTGCCGGGGCGCTCCACCCGAGTGACCGCGTTTTGACTGACTCCCACACCCCGGCCGGCCTGGCCGACGAATCCCCCAACGACACACCGCTCATCCAGGAGCCGCGGCTTTGGTGCGGCGACGGCTGGACGGCCAAGGTCATCAAGAACGAAGACGATGACGGCTGGGCCGTCGCCATGATCAAGGACGGCGAACCCGAGCCCGCGCTGGTCGGCCCCTGGACCATGGGCCGCGACAAGAAGAACCCCAAGCCGCTCGACGGCCCCGCCTTTAGCACGTTGGTGAAAACCGCGTCGGAATTCGTGCGCCGCCATGAGCAGCAACTGCATGCCACGCTGCACCAGAGCATTGCCGTGACGGCCAATGATGTTCGCGTCACCGTCTCGCTCGACATCGTTCCGGATGAAGACAACCCGCACGGCCTGCTCAGCGCGGCCGACGAGGCGGGCGGGGAGCTCGCGCAGGTGCGCGTGGCGCCGTCCTTCAAGCTCAACCGCGCCAGCGCCGTGGCGTGGGCCGAAAGCGGCTTCGCCAAGCCGGCAGGGCGGTGACCGCGCCCCGCGCCTGCGGGATCGACTTCGGCACCTCCAACTCCACGGCGGGCTGGAGCCGGCCGGGGCTTCCCGCATTGCTGACTCTTGAAGGCGGCAAACCCACGCTGCCCTCGGTGGTGTTCTTTCATGCCGAAGACGAGCATGTGAGCTACGGCCGCGCCGCGCTCGCCGACTACCTGGCCGGCTACGAAGGCCGGCTGATGCGTTCGCTCAAAAGCCTGCTCGGCACCTCCATGATCGATGACCACACCGAAGTCGCCGGCCGCGCGTTGCCGTTTCGGGTGCTGCTGGCGCAGTTCATCGGCGAGCTCAAGCACCGCGCCGAGAAAGCCGCCGACCAGCCCTTCACCCAGGCCGTGCTGGGCCGCCCGGTGTTTTTTGTGGACGACGACGCTGCTGCCGACAAGAAGGCCGAAAACACGCTGGCCGAAATCGCCCATGCGGTCGGCCTGAAAGACATTGCCTTCCAGTACGAGCCGATTGCGGCGGCGTTTGACTACGAGTCGCAGATCCGGCGCGAAGAGCTGGTGCTGGTGGTCGACATCGGCGGCGGCACCTCGGACTTCGCGCTGGTGCGCCTGTCACCCGAGCGCGCGCGCAAGGCCGAGCGGCGTGACGACATCCTGGCCAGCGGCGGTGTGCACATAGGCGGCACCGACTTCGACAAATACCTGAGCCTGGCCAGCGTGATGCCCACGCTGGGCCTGGGCAGCCGGCTGGTCAGCGGGCTGGAGGTGCCCTCGGCCCAGTACTTCAACCTGGCGACCTGGCACACCATCAACCAGGTCTACAGCAAAAAATCGTGGACGCAGATCGCCGACATCCGGCGCGGCGCGGTCGACAAGGACAAGCTGGACCGCCTGCAAAACCTGGTGCGCGAGCGCGCGGGCCACTGGCTGGCGATGCAGGTTGAGGCGGCCAAGATCGCGCTGTCTGACGCGCCTGAAACCACCATGGACTTGGGCCGTATCGCCCCGGGCGAAACCTTGACCCTGCACCGGCCTGATTTCGACGCGGCCATCAGTGAGCTGGTCGGCACTGTGGCGCGCACCGTGACGGGGCTGATCAAGGACGCGCTGGTGAATGCCGACGACATTGACACCGTGTTTTTCACCGGCGGCTCCAGCGGGGTGCCCTTGCTGCGCGAGCAGATCTCCGCGATGCTGCCGCAGGCACGCAGCGTGGAGGGTGACCGCTTTGGCAGCATTGGTGCGGGGCTGGCGCTGGATGCAGTGCGCAAGTTCGGTTAGCGTGCGGTTTTAGCGGCATCGGCCTACAGCCTTGTGTTGGCAAGGGCCGTGTCGGCAGGCTACGATGGCTCGGCCCCCGCCGCCATCAAACCTCACGCCTTCATGCTCCAACGCTTTTGTCCTTTCGCGTTTCCTGCCATGCCGGGGCCCTTGCCGCTGGCAATCGCGATGGCCTTGTTGTGGATGAGTTCCGGGGCGCAAGCCCAAACGCTCACACCCGTCACGGTGACCGCCACCCGCACCGAACTGCCTCCGTTTGATGTCCCGGCGTCGGTCGACGTACTGGACGGCGACCGGCTTCGCGCTGACGGCCGCGCGCAGTTCAATCTCTCTGAAAGCCTGTCCCTCACGCCCGGCGTGCTGGCGCGTGACCGGCAAAACCAGGCGCAAGACCTGCAACTGTCGGTGCGCGGCTTTGGCGCGCGCTCTACCTTCGGGGTGCGCGGCGTGCGCATTTATGTCGACGGCATTCCGGCCACCATGCCCGACGGCCAGGGCCAGCTCTCGCACATCGACCTGGGCTCGGTGGGCCGCGTCGAGGTGCTGCGCGGGCCGTTCTCTGCGCTGTATGGCAATTCGTCGGGCGGGGTGGTTCAGGTGTTTACCGAAGAAGGCCGGGGCCGGCCCGTCGTCACACCCAGCGCCGCGTGGGGCAGCGACGGCTTTTACCGGGGCGGCCTCAAAGCCACCGGCGGCATCGGCCCGTTCGGCTACGCCTTGAACGCCAGCCGTGTGGGCGGCGACGGCTACCGCGCTCACAGTGCGTCGGAGCGCGACCTGGCCAATGCGCGCCTTGACTGGCAACTGCTGTCCGGCGGACAGCTCACGCTGGTGGCCAACCATCTGGATGCCCGCGCCGACGACCCGCTGGGCCTGAACCGCAACCAGTTCGACACCGCACCGCAAAGCGCCGATCCATCCGCTACGCAGTTCAATACCCGAAAAACCGTGCGCCAGAGCCAGGCCGGCCTGGTGTACGAGGAGCCGCTGGGCGGCGGCAACCGGTTGCGCGCCATGGTCTACCAGGGACAGCGCGCCACCGTGCAGTACCAGGCGATTCCGGTAGCGGTGCAGGGCAGTCCGTTGCACCCCGGCGGTGTGATCGACCTGAACCGCAGCTACGGCGGCGCGGATGTGCGCCTGACCGCGCAGGCGCACGTGGCGCAGTTGCCGCTGGAACTGGTGGCCGGCCTGGCTTACGACAGCCTGCGCGAGAACCGCCGGGGTTTCCAGAACTTCAGCGGCGCTACGCTGGGCGTGCAGGGCGCGTTGCGCCGTGATGAGGTCAACCGCGCCAGCAGCCTGGACCCTTACGCGCAGGCCAGCCTCAAACTCTCGCCGCAGTGGACATTGCACGCCGGCCTGCGCCGCAGCACGGTGCGCTTTGAGTCTTCTGACCAGTACGTCGCCGGGCCCAATGGCAACGACAGCGGCAGCGCACGCTACAGCGCCACCTTGCCGGTGGCGGGCGTGATGTACGCGCCTTCGCAGGATGTGCGCTTTTATGCCACGGCCGGCAAGGGCTTTGAAACGCCGACGCTGAACGAAACCGCCTACCGCGCCGACGGCTCCACCGGGCTCAACCTGGGCTTGAAGCCTTCGCGCAGCAACAACCTTGAAGCAGGCGTGAAAGGGCGTACGCCGGCGGGCAACCCCACTCGGGTGGAGTGGAGTGCGTCCGTGTTCAATACGGCCACGCAGGATGAAATCGTGACCCAGACCAATCTCGGCGGGCGCAGCACCTTTCAAAATGCCGGCGCCACCCGCCGCCGCGGGCTGGAGC
>CALRQR020000020.1:0-93656 GCA_943370375.1 Synechococcus sp. UW140 | reverse complement strand
GTGGCCGGCACCTGGAAGGACTTGACCGACAACGTGAACTTCATGGCCGGTAACCTGACATCGCAGGTGCGAAACATTGCCGACGTGACCAAGGCTGTGGCCGCCGGTGACTTGTCGAAAAAGATCACGGTGGACGTGAAAGGCGAAATCCTGGAACTCAAGAACACCATCAATACCATGGTGGACCAGCTCCGGTCGTTTGCCTCTGAAGTGACGCGGGTGGCGCGTGAAGTGGGTACCGAAGGCAAGCTGGGCGGGCAGGCCGACGTGCAGGGCGTGGCTGGCACCTGGAAGGATTTGACCGACAACGTGAACTTCATGGCCGGTAACCTGACCGGCCAGGTGCGCGGTATTGCCAAGGTGGTGACGGCCGTGGCCAACGGCGACCTCGACCAGAAACTCACGGTGGAAGCCAAGGGCGAAATTGCGGCGCTGGCCGACACCATCAACGGCATGACGGACACGCTCGCTACCTTTGCCGACCAGGTGACGACGGTGGCACGTGAGGTGGGGGTGGAAGGAAAGCTGGGCGGCCAGGCCAAGGTGCCAGGCGCTGCAGGCACCTGGAAAGGCCTGACCGAAAACGTCAACCAGCTGGCCGCCAACCTGACCACCCAGGTGCGCGCGATTGCCGAAGTGGCAACGGCGGTGACGCAAGGCGACTTGACCCGTTCCATCACGGTGGAGGCGCTGGGCGAGGTCGCCGCGCTCAAAGACACGATCAATGAAATGATCCGCAACCTGAAGGACACCACGCAGGTCAATACCGAGCAGGATTGGCTGAAGACCAATCTGGCCAAGTTCAGCCGCATGCTGCAGGGCCAGAAAGACCTGGTGGCTGTGGGCCATCTGATCCTGTCGGAACTCGCCCCGGTGGTGGGCGCCCAGCAGGCGGAGTTCTATGTGCTGAGCTACACGCAGGAAAGGCCGCGCCTGCGCCTCATGGCCAGCTATGCCTCAGACGGGCAGGGCGCTTACGGCAAAGAAATAGACCTGGGGCAGGGTCTGGTAGGGCAGTGCGCTTTCGACAAGCAAAAGATCCTGCTTACCTCCTCCATGCCGCATGGGCTCAAGATCTCTTCAGGCCTGACTGAAATTGCCCCGATGGACATTCTGGTGTTGCCCATCATTTTTGAAGGGCAGGTCAGAGGCGTGGTCGAACTGGCTTCGGTCGAGCGCTTTAACCCGACGCACCAGGCCTTCCTGGACCAGCTGACGGAAAGTATCGGCATCGTGATCAACACGATCGAAGCCAATATGCGCACCGAAGACCTGCTGACCCAGTCGCAGTCGCTAGCGCAAGAGCTTCAAAGCCGGCAGGAAGAACTTCAGCAGACCAACGAGGAACTGCAGGAAAAGGCGCACTTGCTGGTCCAGCAAAACGACGAGGTGGAGCGCAAGAACCAGGAAGTCGAGCAGGCCCGCCAGGCGCTGGAAGAAAAAGCCAAGCAGCTCTCGCTCACGTCCAAGTACAAGTCGGAATTTCTGGCCAATATGTCGCATGAGCTGCGCACGCCGCTCAACAGCCTCTTGATCCTGTCCGACCAGCTGTGCAAGAACTCGGAGGGCAACCTGACCAACAAGCAGGTCGAGTTCTCCAAAACCATCCACTCGTCCGGCAACGACCTCTTGATGCTGATCAACGACATCCTGGACTTGTCCAAGATCGAGTCGGGAACGGTGATGGTCGACGTCAACGAGCTGCGGCTGTCCGACCTGCAGCTGTATGTCGAGCGTACCTTCCGCCATGTGGCCGAAGCCAAGACGGTGGATTTCCTCATCACGACCGGCCTGCAATTGCCCGTTTCCATGGTGACCGACGTCAAGCGGCTGCAGCAGATTCTCAAAAACCTGCTGTCCAACGCTTTCAAGTTCACGCACCAGGGCCATGTGGCGTTGTCCATCGAAGAAGCCTTCACCGGCTGGAGCCCGGACAACGAGGAGCTCAACCGCGCCCAGCACGTGCTGGCGTTCTCCGTCACCGACACCGGCATCGGCATTTCGGCCGACAAACAGCAGATTATTTTTGAGGCCTTCCAGCAAGCCGACGGCTCTACCTCCCGCAAATACGGCGGCACCGGCCTGGGCCTGGCCATCAGCCGTGAACTCTCGCGCCTGCTGGGTGGCGAGATTCGTTTGTCCAGCGCGCCGGGTGAGGGCAGCAGCTTTGTGCTGTACCTGCCGCTGACGTATTCCTCCTCGCGCAGCTCGCGCAAGCCGGGCAGCAGCGCAGAACTGCGCACCGAGCTGATCACGCCGGTGAACCGGCTGGGCCTGGCAAAAATGGAGACCACTTTTGACGACGCCTCCCTGACCCTGGATGCCGATTCGCCGGCTGCCGAAGCGGCGGATGACCGCCACTCGATCCAGCCCGGCGACTTCGTCCTGTTGATCGTGGAAAACGACCTGGCTTTTGCCAGCTTCTTGCTGGATGCCGCCAGAGCCAAAGGCTTCAAAGGCCTGGTGACGGCACTGGGTGCCAGCGCGTTGACGCTCGCGGCGGAGTTTAAGCCCTCGGCGATCACGCTGGACATGCACTTGCCGGACATGGAGGGCTGGCGCGTGCTCGACCGCATCAAGCAGGACTTCAGCGTCAGGCATATCCCGGTGTGCGTCATTTCTACCGATGACTCCAAAGAGCGCGCTTACCGCTCAGGCGCCATGGCCTTCATTGAGAAACCGATACCCTCCAAGGAAATACTGGACCGGATGCTCGACCAGCTTCACAGCTATGTCTCTCGCCCGGCCCGGCAGGTGCTCATCGCATTGCAAGACACGAAACTCGGCGCTGAAGTCACCGGCCTGCTGGCTCACGGCAATGTGCAGTGCGTGACCGCGCCGTCGCTGGCGGACCTCAAGCCCGAGGACTTTGCCCGCTTTGAATGCGCCATTACCGATGACGATGCCTTGCCGGACAGGCTGGAGCGTGCGCGCGGAGCGCTGGCGCCCGAGTCCGTGCTCGGCCCCTTGCCGGTGGTGGTCTGGCGCGAAGGGCCGATCGACGTGGAACGCCAGCCCGCCTGGCAGGCCCGCGACGGCTATCTGCTGCGCGAAGCCAGGTCTGTGCCCCGCGTGATTGATCTGGCCATGCATGCCTTGCATGTCAGCGAAGTGCGCATGACCGACAGGCAACGCGACCTGCTCAAGAACCTTCACGACACCAGCAAGTCGCTGACCGGAAAGAAGGTGCTCATCGTCGACGACGACATGCGCAATATTTTTGCCCTGGCCACGGTGCTGGAGGAAGAGGGCATGGACATCGTCTGGGCGGACAACGGCCATGACGCCATCGCCAAAGTGGCCGCCGACCCGCAGCTGAGCGTGGTGTTGATGGACATCATGATGCCGGTGATGGACGGGCTGGTCACGATGCAGGAGATCCGCAAACTACCGGCCGGCAAGAGCCTGCCGATGATTGCCGTCACGGCCAAAGCCATGAAGGGAGACCGCGAGAAATGCATAGAGGCCGGCGCCTGGGATTACCTCTCCAAGCCGGTGAACACTGAACACCTGCTGGCCGTGCTGCGTGCCTGGCTGCCCCGGTGAGCGCCGTGCTGGTGCCGCAGGAGCCGGCAAATATGCCCAATACGTTCAATACCCCCGACATGCCCGATATGTCTGTGACGCCTGACCTGAACCAGGTCAACATCCTGATCGTCGACGACCTGTCCGAAAAGCACGTCGTCATGCGCAGCATCCTGGAGGAGCTGGGGCAAAACCTCGTCAGCGCCCGCTCGGGCCGGGAGGCCCTGCGCCTGATTCTGCAGATGGAGTTTGCCGTCATCTTGCTCGACGTGAACATGCCCGACATCGACGGGCTGGAAACGGCCAGCCTGATCCGTCAATACAAAAAAACCGCGCAGACGCCCATCCTGTTCATCACGGCCTACGTGGACGAGATGCAGGCCTCCAAAGGCTATGCGCTAGGCGCGGTCGACTACATTTCTTCCCCGGTCGTGCCCGGCGTATTGCGCTCCAAGGTCAAGGTCTTTGTCGACCTGCACCGCATGAACCGGCAGTTGCAGCAGCATGCCGTCGAGCGCGAAGCGCTGGCGCGGTCCGAGGCGGCCCGCACCGCGGCCGAAGACGCCACACGGCGTGCCGCTTACCTGTCGGAGGCCAGCCAGCGTCTGTCGATGTCCCTGAATATCGATGCCACCGCCTACGCCCTGGCGGACATCGCGGTGCCTGGGCTGGGCGCCATGGGGGCAGTCGCGCTGCTGGACAGCCACGGCGAGCTGCATTGCCGCTGCCTCAAGATTTCAGGCAGCGCCGACGCTTCAGTGGGCCCCGTGGTGCTCGAATGCCACCGCGATCTGAGCCCGTCCATGGCGGCGATGGTCCGCAACACCATGCTCGCGCGGAATATCAAGTTTCTGCCGGCTATGGATCTGTGCGCGGCACCGGCGGCCTCTTCGCCACAGCCTTCCTGGCCGGAGCTGCCGGCCGACCATGAAGAAATGGCGGTCTGCCCGCTCTTCGCCGGCGACCAGATGCTGGGCGCGCTCATCCTGTTCGGCAAATCCGGCGGCTTTGCACAGGCGGATGCCGCCCTGCTCAGCGAGGTGGTGGGCCGGGCCTCTATCGCGATGGAAAACGCACGGCTTTACAGCCTGGTGCAAGAGGCCGACCGCCGAAAGAACGAGTTCCTTGCCATGCTGGCGCACGAGCTTCGCAACCCGCTGGCGCCCATCCGCAACGCGGTGCACATCATCAACGGAACCAAAGTGGCCGACCCGACGGTGGTCTGGGCGCGGAACGTGATTGCCCGGCAGGTGGACCACATGTCCAGGATGGTCGACGACCTGCTGGATGTCTCGCGCATCGTCCGCGGCAAGGTGGCGGTGCATATGGAGCCGCTTTTGCTGTCGACCCTGTGCGAACGCGCCGTGGAAGCCAGCGGCCCGTTGCTGGCCGCCCGGCAACAGGAGCTGACGGTAGACATCCCGGCGGACCCGGTGGTTCTGCGGGGTGACCTGGTTCGCCTATCACAGGTGCTCTCCAACCTGCTGAACAACGCGTCCAAGTTCACCGACGCGCAGGGAAAGATTTCCCTGCGTGCGTCGCTGCAAGGCGAGGGCGTCAGCATTGCCGTGTCCGACACCGGGCAGGGCATTGACGCGGAGTTCCTGCCGCACATCTTTGACCTGTTTGCCCAGGGTGACCAGGCGCTGGACCGCGCACAGGGCGGCCTGGGAATCGGGCTCACGCTGGTCAAACACCTTGTGGAGCTTCATAAGGGCAAGGTAGAGGCGTTCAGCGCAGGCCGGGGCCTGGGAAGCCAGATATCGGTTTATTTCCCGGCCGAGCTTTCAGAAGCGGGAATGGCGCTTCCAGCCGCTGACGCGCCCAAAGCCGCCAGGCCGGTGCAGACGGCTTCGCGCAAAGTCCTTGTTGTCGACGATTTGCAGGCGTCGGCGGACACGCTCAAGGTCTTGCTTGAGCTTGAAGGCTATGTTGTGCGGATCGCCAATGATGGGGCGACGGCGCTGACGGTGGCCCAGGAGTTCGAGCCTGACGTGCTCATTCTGGATATCGGCTTGCCGGGCATGGACGGCTTTGAAGTCGCACGCCAGCTGCGCAGCCGCCCGGAATCCAAAAACGCGGTGCTGATTGCATTGACCGGATACGGCGAGGCTGAAAGCCGGCTGCGGTCGCAGCAGGCCGGGTTTGATCACCATGTGGTCAAGCCTGCCGACATTGACTTTCTGCTGTCTATCGTCAGCCAGCCATTGGCTGAACGACAGGCCGCAAGCGGGTCGTAGTATTGCGTTCGCGCTTCCCGGACAGGCGGGGGAGGAAACCGATTTGCTATCGAATCAATAGCTTAAAGTCGATGTACTGATTGGGCTAGAGGCCGATTTGATGCTTAAATTCTGCATGGGATTTGTGCCCGAAACCCATGATCGGCAGCAGCAACCCGCCGGGTCTGCAGATCGTGATCCAGTCACGCTCCACGACATGACCTGTTAGTCAGCGGGGTGTTCGCTTTCTTCTGCCGGCGCGCTGCGCACCACCAGCACAGGCACGGGTGCCAGCCTCAATATTTGCTCTGCACCGCTGCCCAGCAGCACGCGGCCAATGCCGCGCCGCCCGTGGGAGCCGACCACCACGAGGTCCGCACCCCAGAGTTTGACCGCTTCGGCCACAGCCTCTCCCAAACGTTTGCCGGGGTCATCAAGCAGAACATGGCTGGCCTCCACGCCGGCCGACTGGGCCACCGCCATCGCGTCCGTCAGCACCTTGGCGCCGCTCTCGCGCATCATGCCGGCCAGGTCGGCTGAATAGGTGCCATAGGGATCTATGCCGCCCAGGTAGGCCATCTCATTGACGAAATGCACCAGCCGCACCTGGCCGCTGGTCTCGCGCGCCATGCTCAGGCCGGCGACAAGGGCTTTGGTGGAAGTTTCGCTGCCATCCACAGGGATCAGGATTCGTTTGAACATGGTGCGTACCTCATTGGGGTTGAACGTCACCCATGGTGACAATTTTTCGGGAGCCGGATATTGATGCCGATCAAGTCGGCGTTGATTGGAGTGCCCGTCAACGTTGCGCTGCAGACCGCACTTCCTCATCTGCGGTTTGGCACACCACGCAAAGCGGTGTGGCCGGCATCGCTTCCAGGCGGCGCAGGTCAATGGGTTTGCCGCATTCTGCGCAGCGGCCGTAGTGGCCCTCTTGTAAACGGCGGCGGGCTGCAAGGACCTGCGAAAGTTCTTGCATGGCGCGTGCCGCATCCATGACTGCCATGTCGGATTGCGATTCCCGGTCAGCCAGGTCCTTGAAATCCTGAACCTCCGCGTTGCGGGTTTGCGCGTCCGTCAGTTCCTCTTCGCTGCAGGCGCGCAGGGTGGCCGCGAGTTCTGCTTCGCGCTGCGCCAGGAGGCCGCTGAAGTGCCCGGCAAGTGAATTCACGTAATGCTTCATGACAAGCCCCGTCGATAGTTGATGAATTGGTGTTTGCTTGAGCTGTGAATTTTCCCGGTGCCTGAACAATCCGCTATTGATCTGGCGCAAAAGGAATCAATCCGGGGCGCGACTGCCCGCTTTGACCCGGGATTTGCGCAGGCCTCAAGCCAAAAACCGTCCCGGTTGCGCTACGTCAAATACCGGCTCATTCTGATTGGCCATCATGGGCGATCGCAACTTCTTCGAGAGGCTCGCCATGAATATCAGGACTGCTGTGATAGCCACGGTTTTCGCCGCATGCTCCACCGGCTACGCGACCGGTGACGCCCTGGCGCAGGCCACTGAGGCCCAAGCTCCTGCGGGAAAATCCAGCGCGCCGGCCGGCGTGGCCGCGCGCTCGAAGGCGGCCGCGCAAAAAGCTGCTGAGGACGCGGCGGATTCCGCTCGCGCGGCGGCTGACCTCGTCAAGCTCACACTGCAGCTGGCCGAGACCGCTGCCCAGGACATCTCGCATCGGGCCGCCAAGGACATTCGTGAGAAGGTTCTCAAGGCAGACGAAGCCGCGAGAAAGGCCCGCGAGAAAGCGGAGCACGCCCTCGCTACGGCTACCGACGATATGAAAAAGCTGGCGGCCAAGGCGGCTGACGCTGCCAGGCGGGCGGCGACCGCCGTACGCGCGGCTTCGAAGAGTGCCGAAGAAGCGCTGCGCAGGTCCGGTCAATCCGACCGGGGGCAAACGGAAAAAGCCATGAAGGCTACGCAGGACGCTTTGAGAAACGCGGAGAAAGCCACGCAAGAGTCGGCCGAAGCCGGCAAGCAGGCGGTAGACAAGGGTGCCGATTCCGGTGCAAAAAAATAGGTGGCTGAACAGCTTCCAACGGTAGGAGGAGAAGTGAGTGCCACAGCCCGGGCCGTCACGCCTTCGCCCGCGCCGGCGCCTGCAATTACGGGATTGAGCAGCGAGGAAGCCGCGGCGCAACTCCAGGCTGACGGGCCTAACCTGTTGCCTGGAAGTGAGCCCAAAAGCTTCACGCGCATGGCCTTGGGCGTCGTCAGGGAACCGATGTTCCTGATGCTGCTTGCGGCGGGTGGGGGCTATCTGGCACTGGGGGACACGGCTGAAGCCACTTTTTTGCTAGCCTCGGTTTTCCTGATCGTTGCGCTGACGATTTTTCAGGAACAGAAAACACAGCGCGCGCTAGAGGCCTTGCGCGACCTGTCCGCCCCGCGTGCACTCGTCCTGAGGGACGGCAAGGAGCTTCGCATCGCCAGTCGTGAGGTGGTTCGCGGCGATGTTCTGGTGGTGCGCGAGGGGGACCGCATCGCGGCCGATGCCGCCTTGCTGGACGGTGCCCTCGAAGCCGATGAGTCGCTCCTGACCGGCGAGTCGGTGCCCAGGCCCAAGTTGCCGCATCCCCAAAATGGGCAAAGCCCTGATGCCGATGGCGAAAGCGGCGCGTCTCTTTACGCTGGCACCGTGATAACGCAGGGTGCGGGACTCGCGCGGGTGCACGCCATCGCGGGCCATACCGCGATGGGCCGTATCGGCCTGGCGCTTGCGACGACGCAAGCTCCGGCTTCACGGCTTTATCGGCAGTCACGGCGCATTGTGCGGGGATTCGCCGGGGCCGGGCTGGCGGTGGCCGCTCTGCTGGTCTTGCTGTCATGGCTCAGGGACGGCCAGGGTTTTGTCGCCAGCCTCCTGCCGGCGATTGCTTTTGCGATGGCGGTTCTGCCGGAGGAGATCCCCGTCGTTCTTGCCGTGTTCCTGGCGCTTGGTGCCTGGCGCTTGTCCCGGCAGAAAATTCTCACCCGCAGGGTCGATGCGATCGAGGTGCTGGGTGCGATCACGGTACTGGCTGTGGACAAGACCGGTACCTTGACGCTTAACCGCATGGAACTCGTCGAACTGGCGGGGCTAAATACCGCATTCAAAACCGGCAGCGACACGCCGCTTCCCGCAGCGCTTACCGAGCTGGTCGAATGCGCCATGCTGGCCACACCGCTAAAACCTTTTGATCCGATGGAAAAAGCCATACAGGCCGTCGGCAAAGCCCGTCTCGCACCGGACTCCAGGGCGCGTCTGGGTGCCGAGCCGGTGCGACTGTATCCGCTCTCGCCCCAGCTTCTGGCCGTCACCCATGCCTACGAAAGCGGCACGCCCGGTCAGTATTTTCTGGCGTCCAAAGGGGCGCCTGAAGCCATCATGGGCCTATGCCGGCTTGAGGCGAGCAGGCGCGACGCTGTACAACAGCAGGTTCAGGGCATGGCTGCCAGGGGCCTGCGTGTTCTGGGTGTAGCGTGCGGTGAATGGCGGACGGCCGAATTGCCAGGTCGCCAGCAGGACCTCAGTCTTCGCTTTATCGGCTTGCTGGGCCTGGCCGATCCCCTTCGGCCCACGGTGCCGCAAGCCGTTCAGGATTGCCACGAGGCGGGCATACGCGTCATCATGATGACGGGAGACCATCCCGTCACGGCCAGTGCGATCGCCCGCCAGGCCGGCCTGTCGAATCCGTCAGATGTGCTCACGGGCACGGAAATCGATACCCTCGACGATGCTTCGCTGCGCAGCCGGTTAAGGAGTGCTGCCATCTGCGCACGGCTCAGACCCGAACAAAAGCTGCGGCTTGTGCGTGCGCTGCAGGCCGACGGCTGCACGGTGGGCATGACAGGCGACGGCGTGAACGATGCCCCCGCACTTAAGGCTGCTGATGCGGGGATCGCCATGGGAGAGCGCGGGACCGACGTGGCCCGTGAGGCTGCGGCCCTGGTGCTGCTGGACGACAGCTTCGCCAGCATCGCAACTGGCATACGCCAGGGCCGCCATGTCGATGACAACATACGCAGCGCCGTGCGCTTCATCTTCGCCGTGCATACGCCCATCGTGGCACTTGCATTGATTCCAGCCTTGCTTCGCTGGCCTGTCTTGTTGCTGCCGGCGCAGATCATCCTGCTTGAACTGATCATTGATCCGGCCTGTTCCATCCTGTTTGAGGCGCAGCCGGCGGACCCGAAGCTCATGCGCCGCCCGCCCAGACCGGCGACGGATTCGCCGTTCGCCCTGCGCAACATGGCTTATGGCCTGTTGCAGGGCGTTGGCCTGGCAATGGCGCTCCTCATGGCCAACGGGTTCATGCTGGATCAGGGATGGCACGCAGCCGAGATGCGCACCACGTTGTTCGTGAGTCTTGTTGCAGGGCTGTTTCTGCTGGTGCTGGTTCACCGCCATTCGGTAAACATCCTCAAGAACCCGTGGCTTCCCCGCCTCGCGGCCGCTGTTTCGGTGCTGCTTTCGCTGGTGCTGTGGCTGCCGTGGCTGCGCGGCGTCATGGGCTTTGTTGCTCCGTCCGGACGCGGCGCCACCGCGTCGTTACTGATTCTCGCAGTTGTGACGGTGTGGTTGCTGGTCTTGCGATACCTCTCTATGACATTGCAAGGCGTGAGCGAAGGCAAGCGCTTGAAGCAAAGCGGCCATCCTTGATTTACGTCAAGGAGTGAGCCAGCGACCAGCCATACCCTTGCTGGTGACCGGTGCCTGCGCAGCATCGCGCCTCTTACAGCTTGGTTGCGCAACCCAAGGAGAAAACCATGGCCAACTCAACCCTTATCGTTTGCTATTCCAATACCGGGACCTCGCGCCGTGTGGCGGAGCTCCTGGCCAGCCAATTCAAGTGGCCGTGCGGCGAGATCAGCGAAGACCGTTCGCGCGCGGGGGCCTTGGGCATGCTGCGCTGCGTGGCGGATTCACTGCTCAGGCGCCACCCCGCGATTCGTTACATAGGCCCAGAGCCCAGGAGCTTTCATACGGTCGTGGTGATCGCGCCCATCTGGCTCTACCGGCTGGCCGGGCCCATGCGCAGTTTTGTGCGCGACCATGCCCCGGGCCTCAAACGGGTTGCGGTCATTTCGGTCATGGGGGGGAAGGGCGCCACCAACGCATTTGCAGAAATTGACCAGATACTCGGCAGACCCCCCATCCTTTCAACCTCATTTACCGCCCGTGAAGTGGACGATGGCAGCTATTCGTCAGGCCTTGAGGCGTTTGGCAGCGCCGTCCGCGACAACGCGAAGAAGGATGAGGCAGTGCGGCCAACGGCCTTGTCGCCCAGCGCTGTCTGATCGTATGGGCTCAATACACCAATTGCTTGTTCCGGTTGACGGCAGCCCCACCTCCGCCAAGGCGATGGCTGCCGCGATTCAACTGGCGCGTTTGAAAGGGGCGCGCATCAGGCTGCTTCATGTGGTCGATGAACTGGACTATGTCAACGGCTTCGAAACTCCCAGAGCCTACCGCGAGGATGTGGTCCCACTCATGCACGCTGCGGGTGAAAGACTGCTGGCGCGCATGCACCGCCTGGCCACCAACAAGTGTGTTCCATGTGACAGCGTGCTGCTTGAGTCGGGTGCCGGCCGTGTCTGCGACCGGGTCGCAGAGGAGGCCAAGAAGATTCATGCCGACATGATTGTGCTGGGTTCGCACGGGCGGCGCGGCCTTGCTCGCATGTTCATGGGCAGCGATGCCGAACAGATCGTGCGGCACGCACCCGTTCCGGTGCTGGTGGTAAAGGACTGAAGCGGCCCCATTGCCGCGGCGTGTCCCGCCGGACACGCTTTGGCCTCGGATCGTTTTCAGGCGGCAACTTCAAGCTTGTTGACGATGCGTGTAACACCCCTGGCTGCGAATGCCGCACCGGCAGCCGCTTCCCGTTCCGCCAGGGAGTGCACCTTTCCGTGAAGGGTGACAACGCCGCCTTTCACGTCGACCTGGATGTGCCGCGCTTCGCGCTCGGCCTGACGCTCGAGCGCGGAGGATATCTCCGCTGCGACGTCCCTCGTGCTCACAGTCGGTTTGACAGCGATGTTGTTGGACAGGCCTCGCACGCCAACCAGGCCGCGCACACATTTCTCGGCGGTGCTGGACTGATAAGCCCAGTCGACATCACCGGTGAGGGTAACCCATCCTTTTTCCACCTCGACCTTTATCCGATCGGGTGGCAGGAGCACGCTCCAGCGCAGTGCCGAAGCGGCAACCGAAGCGATTTCAGAGTCGCTACGGTGGTGGGCTGCCACCAGCTTCACGTCAAGCTCGATCGCTAGCCCGCGCACGCCCCCGACGCGTCGAACAGCGCGTTCTGCCGCGACTTTTTCGGCAAACGTGTCTAGATGCCCTGTGAGTGTCACTACCCCGTCATTGACAAGAACGCCAATGCCGGCTGAATTGACGGCGGGTTCCCAGGCCAGTTCTGCGGTGACGTCGGCCTTGAGTTGCATGTCGGTTTTCATGGTTTTCCCTTCGATAAAGTGATCGCCACACGCCGTGGTGATGTCACTTTAGGCAAGGGTGAAGGTGCTTGTCTTGACATTTCTCAAGCAAGCCGCATGTCGCGGGAGTTCCTTGCCCCGTCACAAAGAGAAGAGAAGCCTTGTTGACGTTTATCAAACGGCAAATACATAACCGGAAACAAGCTCAATGCAGGATCAACTCAAAGGACTCTGCCATGACACACAGGGTAGGCGCTGTGGAAAGACGGCTTCGCATCGCTGGCGGTATTTTGCTGCTGTCTCTTCTGTTTGCGCTCGATGGAAATGCCCGATGGTGGGGCTTGCTGGGCCTGTTCCCACTATTAACCGGCATGTTCAGCTTTTGCCCTTTTTATTGGGCTATTGGCGTGGACTAAGGGTCCTGTTCAGCACCCCGTCTAGCGCTTCTTCGCTGCAGGAATGCGCAGCGGAACATAGGCGGCGTTCCCGTCCCGAAACACCAGCAGTGCAAGGCTGGAACCAGGCTCAAGGCGAGGCAGCACACGATCAAAATCCTCCACGCTGTCCAGTCTGAGCTCGTTGGCGGCGATGAGCACGTCGCCGGCCTGTATGCCTTCGCTGCGCGACAGCCCGGCAGCCTGACGCACCAGCAGGCCGCCGTCTATGCCCAGCTGCGCCTGCAAGTCCTTCCCGGGCTCGGTCAATGCCAGACCCATACGGGGGAGGTCGCCGGCGGCCGGCGCCGCCAATGAGCGCGGGGCGCTCGCGGGAGCGTCCGCCAGCAGGACGGCCGCCGTTTTTTTCCGGCCCTCGCGCCATACCTCCAGCGTGCCTGGCGTGCTGGTGCCATGGTCGCTCATCTGCAATGCCAGGCTGCTGAAATCCCGCACCCTGGCGCCATTAAAGGCAGTGATGATGTCACCGCGCAGCACACCGGCCAGAGCGGCAGGCCCGCCTGGCGTGACCTGCACAACCAGCGCACCGGTAGGGTCACGCACCCCGAAGGATTGTGCGAGCGCGGTGGTCATGCCCTGCAGTCTGGCTCCCAGATAGGCGCGCCGTATCCGGCCCTGTGAACGCAGGCGCCACGCGATGTCCACGGCCAGGTTGATGGGCACTGAGAACGACACCCCCATGTAGCCGCCGCTGCCGCTGTAGATCAGCGAGTTCAGCCCGACGATCTCGCCGTCTGCATTAAAGAGCGGGCTGCCCGAGCTGCCAGGATTGATGGCAACGTCGGTTTGCAGGAAAGGGGTTTCGCCGCTGCCGGAAAGAGCGCGGTTTTTTGCACTGACAATGCCCGCCGTGACGGAGCCGGGAAAACCAAAGGGCGATCCGATCGCCGCAACCCAGTCGCCGACGGCGAGTTTGGAAGAGTCGCCGATCGGGGACGGCGACAGCCCGGTGGCATCGATTTTGAGCAGGGCCACGTCCGTGATGCGGTCCAGCCCGACCAGTCTGGCGGAAAAATGCCGGCCGTCCTGCAGCCGCACCTGGGCCTCTTGCGCATCCCACAGCACGTGCGCGCTGCTGACGATGTAGCCATCAGCCGTAAGCACAAAGCCGGAGGCCAGGTCACGCGCTTCACCGCGAGCCAGACTGATGGGTTGCGGTCTTGCCAGCTGGTCGCCAAAGGTGTCCGGCGGGGCGAATTGGGGTTCCGGGTCATCGCTGCCACTGGGAACCCACGCGTTGATGGTGCTGATTTCCACGACGCCGGCGCCGCGGCTGGCCACGATGGCGCCGGCCGATAGTGAGGCCCCCCGGGTCAGCGGCTCCGCATAGGTGCTTTGCAGAACGAGTGCGGCGCACGCCGCGAGGCCTGCAAGCAAAAGACGACGGAGTTTCATGCGGCCATTGAACACGGCAGCGGCATCATGCTGTTTGCGCCACCTCAAGTCCGCATCACAAATACGGTGAAAGCGTTCCGCCTCAAGCCGCCGGGCCTCCATCCAGGCTGACCTGCGTACCGGCACGGCCCTCCAGCATCTCCTCGATTTGGGCCAGCGAACCTATCAGCGCCTTCTTGCCGGTCCTTGACACAAAGCCGGTAGCGGCCTGCACCTTGGGGCCCATGGAGCCAGCGGGAAAGGCGTTTGCCAGCAGATCCTGCGGCCTGACTTTTCCCAGGGCGCGCTGCGACGGTGTCCCCCAACCGAGGTAGACGGCGTCCACGTCGGTGGCGATCACCAGGCAGTCGGCGCCCAGCTCCTGTGCGAGCAGGGCGCTGGTCAGGTCCTTGTCGATCACGGCATCCACGCCCTGAAAGAAAGACCCACCAGCCGCGCGCACCACCGGAATGCCGCCGCCGCCCGCGGCGATCACCACGGCTTCGTGCTGCAGCAGCCAGCGGACCGGCTCCACGCCCAGCACGCGCGATGGATAAGGTGAGGCCACGACGCGCCTGAAGCCTGTACCGTCGGGGGCTGTGTTCCAGTGCATGGCCAGAGCAAGCTGCGCGGCTTCTTCCCTGGTGTAGACCGGCCCTATAGGTTTGGTGGGCTGCCTGAAGGCCCGGTCGGCGGGATCGACTTCCACACGCGTGAGGAGGGTGACCACTGGGCGGCCTGGCGGAAGGTGGTTGGCGAGTTCCTGCTCCAGGAGGTAGCCGATCATGCCTTCGGTTTGCGCACCCAGCACGTCGAGCGGGTACGGCGCGACCGCCGCATAGGCCGAGTTCTGCAGGGCCAGCAAGCCTATCTGCGGCCCGTTCCCGTGCGTCACCACAAGTTCATGGTGAAGTGCGACACGGGCCAGTTGGGCCGCTACGCTCTGGATGTTTTCGAGCAGATTCTGCGCGCTGAGGGACTGTCCCCTGCGCAGCAAGGCATTGCCGCCCAGCGCCACCACGAGCTTCATGCGAGCGTGGCCACCAGCACGGCCTTGATGGTGTGCATGCGGTTTTCCGCTTGCGTAAACACGATGGATGCATCGGATTCGAAAACCTCATCGGTCACCTCGATCTCGCTGAGCCCGTAGCGCTCATGGATCTGGCGTCCCACCTCGGTGTCCAGGTTGTGAAAGGCCGGCAGGCAGTGCATGAAGCGGGTTCGCGGTTTGCCGGTGGCATTCATCAAGGCGCTGTTGACCTGGAAGGGCAGCAGTTGCTCAATCCTCAGTTTCCAGGTTTCGTCGGGCTCTCCCATGGACACCCAGACGTCGGTGTAAAGAAAGTCCGCGCCCTTGACCGCTTCCGAGGGATCGTTGCTGAGAGTGATGCGCGCGCCAGTTGTTTTGGCCAGCTCGCGCATTTCAGCCACCAGGTCCGGTGGCGGCATCAGGGCGGCCGGGGCGGCGATGCGCACGTCCATGCCCATCTGCGTGCCGCCCACCAGCAGGGAGCATCCCATGTTGAAGCGGGCGTCGCCCAGGTAGCAAAAAGACAGTTCATGCAGCGGCTTTTCGCCGAACTCCTGCATGGTGAGCAGGTCGGCCAGCACCTGCGTGGGATGCGCCTCGTCCGTGAGCCCATTCCAGACCGGGACGTGCGAGAAGCGCGCGATCTCCTCCACCACTGTCTGGTGAAAACCGCGGTACTCGATCCCGTCATACAGCCGCCCCAGCACCCGTGCCGTGTCCTTCAGGGACTCCTTGTGTCCCAGTTGCGAGCTGACCGGGTCGATATAGGTCACGTGGCCGCCCTGGTCGTGCACTGCGACTTCGAACGCGCAGCGTGTGCGGGTAGAGGCTTTTTCGAAGATCAGCGCGATGTTTTTGCCCTTCAGGCGGGCGAGCTCATTGCCCGCATATTTGGAGCGCTTGAGCTCCGCGGCCAGATCCAACAGAAAACGGATGTCCCTGGGGGAGAAATCCTTGAGGTCCAGCAGGCTGCGGTTATGAAGGTTAAAACTCATAGGTAGCCGTCTTTCGTGAATGCCTCTATGGCGAGGCGGTTTGACGGTGCTCAGGCTGCGTCGCGCTCAATCGGGCATGACATGCAGTGGCTTCCGCCCCGGCCGCGGCCCAGTTCGCCGCTGGGAATGGTGATGACTTCCACGCCCGCCTTGCGCAGCAAGGTATTGGTGTGGGTGTTGCGGTTGTAGGCCATGACGACACCGGGCGACAGCGCCAGCACGTTATTGCCGTCGTCCCACTGTTCGCGCTCAGCTTCATAGGCATTGCCGCCGGTAGCGACTACCCGCAGCTTCGGCAGGCCCAACGCTTGCGCGAGGACCTCAAGAAACGGTTCGGTTTCCGCCCTGACGTCCAGCGCGCCAAGTTCATCGCCGGGTCTGAGGCTGAACACGCGTATGGCTTGCACGATCTCCGGGAACACCGTCACCAGATCCCGGTCGCAAAAAGTCAGCACCGTGTCCAGGTGCATGGCCCCGCGAGACTTGGGCAACTGGGCGGCCAGCACGCGGGTTGCGCCACTGCGGGCAAACAGGTTGCGTGCAAGCTGGGTCACGGCCTGGGGGGAGGTCCGCTCACCCATGCCAATCAGCACCAGCCCATTGCCAAGGGGCATCACGTCGCCGCCCTCGAGCGAGGCCTGTGGATGCGGCTGCTCCGGGTCGCCCCACCATTCAGTCACCTTGCCGGTGAACGCAGGGTGGAAGCGGTAGATCGCCGCCATGAGCAGGCTTTCCTGCCGGCGCGCGGGCCAGTACATGGATCCAAGCGCCACGCCGTCCCCTATCCAGCAGCTGCTGTCGCGCGTGAAGAGCGTGTTGGGCAGGGCGGGCAACACCAGGTCGGACGGGCTCGCGCATGCGGCCGTGAGGCCGGGCAGTTTGAAAGGCACATCCACCGGTGTCAATCCGCCGATAAGAAACTCAGCCAGGCGGGCCGGCGGCAATTCTTGCAGCCAGGGCCGCAGCACGGCAGCAGCCTCAAAGTCGGTGCCGGCCAGTTCGCGGTCCAGCAGCCGGTCGCGCGCCAATGGATTGCCGAGCGTGACGGCGAGAAGGTCGTGCAATTCAAGCACTTGCACACCTTGCTCCGTCATGGCGCTGGTGAATGCATAGTGGTCATTTTTGGCCTGGGCGACCCACATCACGTCATCGAACAGCATGTCCCGGCAATTCGCGGGTGTCAGCCGCATGTGCGCCAGGCCTGGCCTGCAGACCAGCACCTTGCGCAGTTGCCCCGTTTCGGAATGGACGCCGGCCATTACAGGCTCAACTGGCCGGTGGCCAGCATCCAGCCTGCCACCACCGCGAGCGCGAGCACCGCGGCCAGCATGACCTTCTCGCTCGCGGTGAAGGGCTGTTTGCGGGCTTGTTGTTTGGCGACGAAATACAGGGCCGCACCGGGAGCGTAAAGCAGGGCGCTCAACAGCAGATACTTGGCGCCTGCGGCATATAGCAACCACACGCAATACACCGAAGCGAGTGCGGCCACCGACAGGTCCAGAGACCAGCGGGCGCCTTGAGGCGCCTGACCTTCGCTCGCAACCAGCTTGAGGCCATAGAGCGCGCTGAACAGATAGGGCAACAAAATCATCGCGGTCGACAGGGAGATCAGCGCCAGGTAGGAAGCTTTGGAAACCAGCGTGACGATGAGGAAGATCTGAACCATGGCGCTGCTCAGCCACAGGGCATTGGCCGGGACACCTTTGCTGTTCTGGCGGCCCAGCCATTCGGGCATGGCGCCGCTATTGGCTGGCGTGAAGAGCGACTCCGCAGCGAGCAAAGTCCAGGCCAGGAAGCCGCCGCCCACAGAAACGATCAGACCCACATAGATCAGTACCGCGCCCCAGGTGCCCACGGCTTTCTCAAGAACGCTTGCCATGGAGGGGTTTTTCAGCCCGGCCAGTTCCGGTTGCGTGAAGATGCCTAATGACAGCAGAGAGACGGCCATGAGAAGAACCAGGCAGATCAGAAAGCCTATGACCGTGGCCTTGCCCACATCCTTGCGCTGCCGCGCGCGCGCCGAATAGACGCTGGCGCCTTCGATGCCGATGAAGACCCAGACCGTCACGAGCATGGTGCTCTTGACCTGGTCCAGCACCGTGCCGAGCTTGGCGCCACCCCAGAAGTCCAGGCTGAAGGTAGGCACCTGGAAGGCGGCTGCGGCCAGAACAATGAACAGCAGCAGAGGGATGATCTTGGCTATCGTGACCATGGCATTTACCCAGGCAGCGGTATTGATGCCGCGGAGCACCAGCGCGTGCACGATCCACAGGGCCGCTGATGCGCCAGCGATGGCTGCAGGAGTATTCCCCTCTCCGAAAGCCGGAAAGAAGTAACCGAGTGCGCCGAATGCGGCCACCAGGTAGCCGACATTGCCTATCCAGGCGCTGATCCAGTAACCCCAGGCCGAGTTAAAGCCTATGTACTCGCCCGACAGCGCTCTGGCGTAGGCGTAGACGCCGTTGTCCAGTTCGGGCTTGCGCAAGGCCAGCATCTGGTAGACGCGTGCCAACACCAGCATGCCCACACCCGTGATCAGCCAGCCGATCAGGATGGCGCCCGCGCCGGCCCCTGCCGCCATGTTTTGCGGCAAGCCGAAGATGCCGCTGCCGAGGATGGAGCCGGTCACCAGTGCGATCAACAACCCGAGGCCCAAGGTGCCTTGTGATTGCTGCGTGGTGGGAATAGCCCGCTGTATCGACGAAGGAGATGGGGTTGTTGCGAGTGTGTTCATGTAAGGCTTTCGGGAGATGAGTGGCTACTGGACCAACAGCACCGGCACGTCGACATCCGCTACCACACGCTGGGCAACGCTGCCGAGCAGGGCGCGGCCGAACAAGCCATGGCCGTGGGTGCCCAGGACCAGCATGTGAACCTTTTCGCGCTTGGCCGCCTGCACGATTTGTGTGGCCGGTGTGCCGGCGACCCAGGAGGCCCGGTAGTGCACGCCATGGCGTTTGAGGAAGCGTTCAATCGGCTGCAGCACTTTTTCGGCCTCTTCCTGGTGCCAGGCACGCACGGTAGCGGCGCCCACCATGGTCTTGACGCGCGGGGTAACGGCCGGCTGCACGTTCAGTACGACGAGTTCTGCGTCTGGCCCCATCAGGGTTTCGTGAGTGACCAGGAAGGCGAGGGCCTTCTTGGTGAATTTGCTGCCGTCAACGGCCAGAAGGACTCTCATGGTTTTCTCCAGGAAATGAAGTGGGTTACGGGCAAATGAAGCAGCGTGCGCGCTCAGCGCAGGACAAGCACGGGAATGGTGCTGTGCGTGAGGACCTGCTGGGTCTCGCTTCCGAGCAGGATGCGCGACAGGCCCTTGCGGCCATGTGAGGCCATCACGATGAGGTCGCACTTGTTCTTTTTGGCTGCAGCCATGATGGCGGTAGCGACGAGGTCGGATTTGGCGATCACTGCCTTGGCCTTGACACCTGCGGCCTCTGCGGATTTCTGCACGGCATCGGCAATGGCCTGACCTTTGTCGACCCATTCTTTTTCGATGCGCCCGACATCCTGCGGCGAAATCGTGGCGCCGCCTTCGAAGTAGCTCATGGGATAGCGCGGCACGACGTTGAGCGCCACGAGGTCGGCTCCCAGCGATGCGCCAAGGGCGATGGCGTCTTTGACCGCTTTTTTGGAAAGCGGGGAGCCGTCTGTTGCAACAAGAATGCGTTTGTACATGGTGGTTCTCCTGTGTTGGTTCGCTTGCAGTCTAGGAGTGCCGCACCTGCCTGGGCTTGATCCATGTCAAGGGCGCGGCACTCTGCGCCGGCCCATGGCGGCCAGCACAAGATACCGGCTCGCAAACCTGATTGGCGATGTCATGGGATTCATCAATGCGCTACGACCCTATTCAAAGGAAGGCGGGCCTGCAGGCGGGTTCCGCGGCCCGGCACCGATTCCACTAGAAGCTCGCCTCCGCAAGCCTCAATCCGCTGTTTCATGCCGATTAGGCCGTGCCCGAAATTTTCGTCGGTATCGGCATTGAAGCCGACACCGTCGTCCTCGACTTCGACCTGCACCGCATCACCGGCTTGACGCAAGGTAATGGAGCAGCGGGCGGCGTTTGCATACTTTCCGATGTTTGTCAGCGCCTCCTCTACAAGCCTGTAAACAGCGAGCTGGGCACCAGCGGGCAGGGCAACATCGCTTAACGTGGTCGTCAGGCTTGT
Source organism: Synechococcus sp. UW140 (assembly GCA_943370375.1). Lineage (GTDB taxonomy): Bacteria > Pseudomonadota > Gammaproteobacteria > Burkholderiales > Burkholderiaceae_C > Polaromonas. The sequence continues at coordinate 73,462 of CALRQR020000020.1, read as the reverse complement.
CCCGGAGGCCGATGAGAAGTCCCGCGCCAGATTGGCGACAGATTTAACCAGGCCGTGCTTCGATAGCAATGGAGGACCCAGGCCATCTATGATCCGCCGCTTGAGCGCCATGGCCTGATTGAGGATGTCTGTCAGATGGCGCAAATGGTCAGAGGCTGCGGGAGAAATCCTGTTGACCTCCGGCTGTATGCAGGCAATATCCAGCTTTGCGCTCATCAGAAGGCTGCCAAGAGCATCGTGCAGCTCCCGGGCGAGATGCTCGCGCTCCCGAAGGCGAACCTGCTCCTGGCAGCTCAGACAGCCAGGCAATGGCAACGAAACCGGGTCGAGCGGTCCGTGGGAGAGTTTTACTGGTATTTCAGTGGGCATTTGTGTACTTCCCTCATTGTGTGGCGCGTATAAGACTTTGCTTGCTCAAAGCCGGATCAAGGGGGGCTGTCGGGTCATCGCTCTATCCCCTGTCAATAGAAGGTGGATCGTTCAAATGCCAGTCCTGCCTCAGGAATTCGCATCGCCTGATTCGTCTGTCTATGCGTTGGCGCAATGGCTGGAGAGGTTCCACTTCTAAATGCACGGCCTTTGTTTTTGCTTAAGGATCCAGAATTTCCCCGATGCTATGGGCCCATGCAATGCGCAGGGAAACCTGCTTGGCTTTCTGAAATCAAGAACTCAATAAGTGATTCCGTTTTGAGCGGTGCCGACGGCAAACCTGCGGTGGACGGTGACGACATAGCGCCACTCTGCGCGCCGCATCGGCAAGTGTCTGTGCTCCAGCGAACTTATACGGCTGCGCCAAACAGCACGCCCACACCCGCGGTAATGCCCATGGCCAGTGCACCCCAGAAAGTCACGCGCCATGCGCCGGCCATCATTCCCGCGCCGCCGGCCTGGGCGGCCATCGCACCCAGAACCGCCAAAAATGCCAGCGAGGTTCCGGACACCCACCAGATCAGGGTGTCGCCGGGCGCTATCGCCGTGACGGCCAGCGGCAAAAGTGCACCGGCGGCGAAGCTGGCCGCGGACGCGAGTGCGGCCTGCAGGGGCCGGGCGGCCATGCTGTCGGAAATACCCAGCTCGTCGCGCCCGTGCGAGCCCAAGGCGTCATCGGCCATGAGCTGCTGCGCAACCTGCGCCGCCAGCGCCTGGTCCAGCCCGCGCCCGACATAGATGGCGGTGAGTTCGCGGTGTTCCGCCACGGGATCCTTTTCAAGCTCGGCGCGTTCCCGCGCCAGGTCGGCTTTCTCGGTGTCGGACTGCGAGTGCACCGACACGTATTCGCCCGCAGCCATGGACATTGCCCCCGCTACGAGGGCGGCCACGCCCGTCATCAGCACATTGCCATGTGTGGCGCTGGCTGCGGCGACACCCACGATCAGGCTCGCCGTCGATACGATGCCGTCATTGGCCCCCAGCACGGCTGCGCGAAGCCAGCCGATGCGTGATGTCCTGTGGCGTTCAATATGTCTCATGCAGTCAGCTTTCGTTCCGGGGTGATTGGGTTCAGCGGCGGCCGGGAAGCATGCGGACCAGTGTGTTGTCGCGCAGCAGGTAGTGGTGGTACAAGGCCGCCAAGGCATGCAGGCCCACCAGGAAATACCCCGCAGTCGCTCCCGCTTCATGGATTTCCTTGATCCAGCCCGCCACATCCTTGCTCTCGGCCATCAGTGCGGGCAGTTGCAGCCCGAAAAAAGGAACTGGCTGGCCGCGGGCGCTGAGTAGCAGCCACCCGGCCATAGGCATCACGATCATCACCAAATAAAGCCCCGCCTGCACCAGCCGGGCCAAGCGGCTTTGCCAAAGTGGGGGCGCCGGATCGACGGGCGGGGCGCGATAGCAGAGATTGACTGCCAGGCGAAGCCAAGCCAGTGCCAATACAGACAAACCCAGCATGTAGTGCCAGCTTCTCAGCCCGATGCGCATGTCGCTGCCCTTGGGGAAGGCGTCACTGAACTCCATGCAGGTGTAGACCGCCACCAGCAGGACCAGCATGAACCAGTGCAGGCCGATGGAAAGCTGGCTGTAGCGTTTTTCTGGATGGTTTTTTGAAATCATGATGTTTCCCCGCTGTCGTCAAGATGAGTCTCTCATCGCGAGATTCCGGCCGCGGCCGTTTAACGCATCCGTACACCTCGGCCGCTTTTTTCGGGCGACTGGAACGGACGAGCCGGTTGCCCGCTTGTGCTGGATAAAACAATAGCGCACCGCTGCGGCCCGGCTTTGATCCATGTCAACTGCGCCGCCATCTGTGCTGGGTAACCTTGCGCCATGCAAGCTTCACCCTCTGTGCTCTCCGCCGGCTCTGCGCTGCCAGCCCCCAGCAATGCAGCCGCGTGGACCGCGCTGGACGAGCCGGCCGAATGGGAGGGCTTTAGCCGCCCGGTCGCGGAGCGCGAAGGCTGGTGGGAGTCTTACCTGGCGATCGAGGGTATGCACTGCGCAGCCTGCGCGCTCACGGTCGAGGAGGTGCTCTGCCGCCTGCCCGGTGTTGAGGCCGTACACGTCAACGGCGTCACCGCAACGGCCCGGCTTCAATGGCGGCAGCAGGTCACGCGGCCTTCTGTCTGGATGGCAGCACTGCGCAAGGCCGGTTACGGCGCGTTACCGGCAGGCGACCTGATGCTGGCCGGCCGCAGGGTACAGGCGCAGCGCGTGATGTTGTGGCGCTGGCTGGTAGCCGGGTTTTGCATGATGCAGGTCATGATGTATGCGGCCCCGGCCTACCTGGCATCGGCTGGCGAGATCACCCCCGACATTCACGCGCTGCTGGGCTGGGCCTCGTGGGTGCTGACATTGCCGGTGCTGCTGTTTTCATGCTGGCCATTTTTCTCGGCCGCGCTTCGCGATGTGCGCCACCTTCGCATCGGCATGGACGTGCCGGTGGCGTTGGGTGTACTGATCGCCTTCGGGGCCAGCACGGCCGCGACCTTTGATCCAGGGAGCCCCTGGGGCGGCTACGCGTCGTATGACGCGGTGCCCATGTTCGTGTTTTTTCTACTCTCAGGCCGCCTGCTGGAGCAGCGCCTGCGCGATCGCACCGCCGGCGCGCTGGAAGCACTCATGCGGCGGCTTCCGGACAGCGTGGAGCGGCAGGAAGCCGACGGAAGTTTCCGCGCGGTGGCCGTGCGCCGCCTTGTCGCCGGCGACCTGATCCGCGTGCTGCCCGGCCAGGCCTTTGCCGCCGACGGGGCCGTGGAGACCGGTGAGAGCCGGGTCGACCAGTCGCTGCTGACCGGCGAGTCCAAGCCTTTGCTGAGGCGGGTGGGGGACGGCGTCATTGCCGGCAGCCACAACCTCACCAGTGTGTTGCTGGTACGTGTGCGGCGGGTCGGGCCGCAGACCCGGTATGCTGAAATCGTTGCCTTGATGGAGCAGGCCTCGGTCGAGAAACCCGGACTGGTGCAACTGGTGGACCGCATCGCCAGCCCTTTTCTGGTGGCGGTATTGCTTGCAAGCGCCGCCGCAGCGGTGTGGTGGTGGCCTTTTGGGCCGGCGCATGCGATGGCGGTTGCGGTCTCGGTGCTGATAGTGACTTGCCCCTGCGCCTTGTCGCTGGCAACGCCGGCAGCGATGCTGGCCAGTGCCGGCGCTTTGGCACGGCGGGGCGTGCTGGTGCGCAAACTCCAGGCGCTGGAGAGTTGCGCCGCCATTGACACCGTGGTCTTCGACAAAACCGGCACGCTGACGGAAGACCGCATGCAAGTCGTCATGGCCTACGTGCCCGCGGGCGTGAACCGGGGCCAGGTCTGTGAAATGGCCGGCGCACTGGCCAGGCAATCGCTGCATCCGGTCTCGCGTGCCATCGCGGCGCGCTTTCCCGCTGTGGACTGGATGGCCAGCGAAGTTGAGGAGGTTGCCGGCCGCGGACTGCGCGGCAAGGTCGCCCGGCTGGACGGGAGCGATCAGCGCTACCTCTATCTGGGCTCAGCTTTCTTTTGCCGCGTGCCGGTGCCGGGTCATGATGCACTGGCGCTGCAAGCCCACGTCTCCGACGGCGAAAATTACCTGGCTGGGTTCGAGCTGGACGAAGCGATCCGGCCAGACGCGGCTCAGGCCGTATCAGCCTTGCTCAAGCTTGGAGTCCGTGTGCAGCTTCTTTCCGGTGATACCGGCCAGGCTGTGGCCCACCTGGCGCGCCGGGCCGGCATTGAATGGTGTTTTGCTGAATGCACGCCCGAGGTCAAGCTGGAGCATGTGCGCCGCCTTCAGCGCGAAGGGCATCGCGTCATGATGGTGGGCGACGGCATGAACGACGGGCCGGTGCTGGCCCTGGCCGACGTGTCCATGACCATGGGTGAGGCCGTCCCGCTGGCGCAAGCCAAGGCGGACTTCATCATGACCAGCAACCGGCTGCTCACTGTGGCAGCGCTGATCGCACAAGCCCGGCGAACGAGAAAGGTCGTGCGCCAGAATCTGTTGTGGGCCGCGATTTACAACGCAGCCTGCGTACCGCTGGCGATTTTTGGCTATATGCCGGTCTGGCTGGCCGGGTTTGGCATGGCGGCCAGTTCGCTGTTGGTGGTCGCCAATTCCGCGAGGCTGGCGCGCAGCGTACCGGAACACTGAATGGACATCCTGTTTTTACTGATTCCGCTCTCCGTCGTGCTGGCGCTGCTCATCATTGGCGCGCTGGGCTGGGCGGTGTGGCGCGGCCAGTTTGAAGCACTTGAGCAGGAAGCCGAGCGCATTCTTCACACTGATTGACCTGTATCAAATGGCGGACCCTTCGCCACATCGACACTTTGAAGCATCAAGAAAAAAGGTGCTTCATGAACGAAGAAACGACGCAAAGAATCGCCTATCACGACAAGGTGGTTCGCCAGTTTTCACTGGCGGCCGTGCTCTGGGGCGTGGTGGGGATGGCAGTGGGCCTGTTTATCGCAGCCCAGCTGGCCTGGCCTGAACTGAACTTCGGCATCCCCTGGCTCAGCTACGGGAGGCTCAGGCCGCTGCATACCAACGCGGTGATCTTTGCCTTCGGCGGTTGCGCCCTGATAGGCAGCAGCTACTACGTGGTCCAGCGTACCAGCAGCGTGCCGCTGTTTGCGCCGCGGCTGGCCGCCTTCACCTTCTGGGGCTGGCAACTGGTCATCGTGGCCGCCGCGATCAGCCTGCCGCTGGGCTACACCACCGGCAAGGAATACGCCGAACTGGAATGGCCCATCGACATCCTGATCACGCTGGTGTGGGTGTCCTACGCGATTGTTTTCTTCGGCACACTGGGCACCCGCAAGGTCAGGCACATCTATGTAGCGAACTGGTTCTACGGGGCCTTCATCCTGGCGGTGGCGGTGCTGCACGTGGTCAACAGCGCGGAGATTCCGGCCGGCTGGATGAAATCCTACTCGGCCTATGCGGGTGTGCAGGACGCCATGGTGCAGTGGTGGTACGGCCACAATGCCGTGGGCTTCTTCCTGACTGCGGGCTTCCTGGGCATGATGTATTACTTCATTCCCAAGCAGGCCGAGCGGCCCGTCTACAGCTACCGGCTGTCCATCGTCCACTTCTGGGCGCTGATCTTCACTTACATGTGGGCAGGTCCGCACCATCTGCACTACACAGCCTTGCCTGACTGGACGCAATCGGTCGGCATGGTGTTCTCGCTGATCCTGCTGGCGCCCAGCTGGGGCGGGATGATCAACGGCGTGATGACACTGTCGGGCGCCTGGCACAAGCTGCGCGACGATCCCATCCTTCGCTTTTTGATCGTGTCGCTGTCCTTCTACGGCATGAGCACCTTCGAGGGCCCGCTGATGTCCATCAAGACGGTCAACGCGCTGTCGCATTACACAGACTGGACCGTTGGCCATGTGCATTCGGGCGCACTGGGCTGGGTGGGGTTGATCTCCATGGGCACGCTGTACTACATGATCCCGCGCCTGTTCGGGCAAAAGCAGATGTACTCGGTGCGGGCCATCGAGGTGCATTTCTGGACCGCCACCGTGGGCATCGTGCTCTACATCGCGGCCATGTGGATCGCCGGTGTGATGCAGGGCCTGATGTGGCGCGCCATCAACGCCGACGGAACGCTGACCTATACCTTTGTCGAATCGGTCAAGGCCACCTATCCCTTCTATGTGGTGCGCTTCTTCGGTGGGTTGCTGTACCTGGGCGGCATGGTGCTGATGGCCTGGAATGTCTGCATGACAGTGGCCAAGGGCCGCCCCGTGCGGGTGTCGGTTCCGGTATTGGCTCACGCATAACAAGAGAAAGTTCATCCCATGAAAGACGACAACGCAACACCGGCCGCAGGCTTCTCTCACGAGAAGATCGAGACCAATAACTTCTTGATGATCATCCTGATACTGCTGGTGATCGCCGTGGGCGGCCTGGTGGAAATCGTGCCGCTGTTTTTCCAGAAGTCGACCACCATGCCGCTCGAGGGCGTCAAGCCCTACGGCGCGCTGCAACTGGCCGGCCGGGACATCTACCTGCGCGAGGGTTGCTACAACTGCCACTCGCAGATGATCCGCCCGTTTCGCGCGGAGACGCTGCGCTACGGCCATTACTCGGTTGCCGGCGAATTCGTCTACGACCATCCTTTCCAGTGGGGCAGCAAGCGCACCGGCCCGGACCTGCACCGTGTGGGCGGCAAGTACACCGACGAATGGCATCGCATCCACCTGAACAACCCGCGAGACTTGGTGCCCGAATCCAATATGCCTGCCTACAGCTGGCTGGAGAAGAAGCCCGTCGACCCGGCCGACATGGCGCCGCGCATGAAAGCGCTGCGAAAGGTAGGGGTGCCGTACACCGATGCCGAAATCGCCCAGGCCGCCGCCGAGGTGAAGGACAAGACCGAGATGGATGCCCTTGTGGCGTATCTGCAAATACTGGGCAAGGCCCTGAAGTAAAGGAAAGCACCATGGATGTCAACACGCTACGCATCATCGCAACGCTGCTGTGCTTTGCCACCTTCATCGGCCTGCTGGTATGGGCCTATTCGAAGCGCAACCGCGAGCGTTTTGAAGAGGACGCAAAGATTCCCTTTCTGCAGGACTAGCGCCATGCCAGTCCACCTCACCGCCTCCTTTCCCCTTTCACAATGCATCAGGTGTGACCTATGAGCGATTTCACCGACAACTTCTGGTCCTGGTATGTGGCCGTGCTGACATTGGTCAGCATCACCGGGGCACTAGTCCTGTTGTGGGCAACGGCCCGCAAAAAAATGCCCGAACGCAGCGATAACACGACCGGGCACGTCTGGGACGAAGACTTGCGAGAGTCCAACAACCCCATGCCGCGTTGGTGGATGTGGCTGTTCGTCCTCACCGTGATCTACTCGCTGCTGTACCTGGTCGCGTATCCGGGCCTGGGCACCTACCCGGGCGAAATGGGCTGGAGCACACGCGGAGAATACGACGCCGCCATGGTCAGCGCGGACAAGGAGCTCACGCCGCTGTACGCCGGGTTTACCGCCAAAAGCGCGGACGTGCTCGCCGGCGATGCCAACGCCATGGCGGTGGGCGAGCGTCTATTCATGAACAACTGCGCCCAATGCCACGGCTCGGATGCGCGCGGCAGCAAAGGCTTTCCCAACCTTGCGGACGCTGACTGGCTGCACGGGGGCTCAACCGAAAAAATCAAGGAAACCCTGACCTCAGGCCGCAAGGCGCAGATGCCGCCGATGGCTGCAGCTGTGGGAACGCCTGACGACGTCAAGAACGTGGCTCACTATGTGCTGAGCCTGTCGGGCGGTCCGCATGATTCAGTGCGTGCTCAACTCGGAAAATTCAAATTCAATGCCTGCGCAGCCTGCCACGGCATCGACGGAAAGGGCAATACCGCGATTGGCGCCCCCAATCTGGCCGATGACATCTGGCTGCACGGTTGGGGAGAGCAAGCCATCGTTGATATCGTGAACAAGGGCAAGACCAACGAAATGCCGGCACAGGCGGGAAAACTCACGGAAGCACAGATCCATGTGCTGACGGCCTACATCTGGGGGCTGTCCAACAAAGCCGCCGCAGCCAAGCTTTGAGGCGACAGTGACCCAACCCGCCTTGCGAAAAGTCATTCCCATCGTGCCGGCAGTCGAGCCGGCCGGTGAGTCTCTGTACGAGGCGCAAAAGAAGATCTACCCGCGCTCCGTGAGCGGGTTGTTCGCCCGCTGGCGCTGGGCCTTCGTGATCCTGACCCAGCTGTTCTTCTACGGCCTGCCGTGGCTGCAGTGGGGAGAGCGCCAGGCCGTGCTGTTCGACCTGGGCGCCAGGCGCTTTTACCTCCTCGGCTATGTGCTCTATCCGCAGGACTTTATTTACCTGACCGGGCTGCTGGTAGCCAGCGCCTTGTCGCTTTTCCTGTTCACTGCGGTGGCGGGCCGCCTGTGGTGCGGCTTTGCCTGCCCGCAGACGGTATACACCGAAATCTTTTTATGGATAGAGCGCAAGGTGGAGGGCGACCGCACGGCCAGGCTGCGGCTGGACAGTGCGCCGTTTTCTCTGGAAAAACTGGTCAAGAAGTGGTTCAAACACATCCTGTGGATAGGCGTGGCGATGTGGACCGGCTTTACCTTCGTTGCCTATTTCGTGCCGGCCCGTGAACTGATTTTGCAGTTCCTGCAGACAAAAATGGGTGGCTGGGAAATCTTCTGGGTGCTGTTTTACGGCTTCGCCACCTATGGCAACGCCGGCTTCCTGCGCGAGCAGGTGTGCAAATACATGTGCCCCTATGCGCGTTTCCAGAGTGCGATGTTCGACAAGGACACGCTCATCGTGAGCTATGACCCTGCCCGAGGCGAACCGCGTGGCCCCCGCTCACGCCATGCTGACGTTGCGGCATTGTCTTTGGGCGCCTGCGTCGATTGCACGCTATGTGTGCAGGTCTGCCCAACGGGCATAGACATCCGCGAGGGCCTGCAGTACGAGTGCATAGGCTGCGCCGCCTGCGTGGACGTGTGCGACGGCGTGATGGACAAAATGGGATATGCGCGCGGCCTGATCCGCTTCACGACCCAGAATGCGCTCGCCGGAAAATGGAATGCTTCGCGGATGCTGCGGCAGGTGCTGCGTCCGCGTGTACTGATTTACACCACCCTGCTTGGCGTGCTGTGCCTGGCGCTGCTGTGGAGCCTGGTGGCGCGTATGCCGCTGAAGGTGGACGTCGTCCGGGACCGGGCGGCGCTCTCGCGCATCGCGTCCGGCGGGCGGCTGGAGAACGTTTACCGCCTGCAAATCATGAACGCTACCGAGCAGCCTCAGCGCTACATGCTCGCGGCAGCCGGGTTGCAGGGGTTGACAGTCGCCTCCGAGGCTGAGGTCAACGTCGGCCCCACCGAATCGCGCTGGGTCGCCGTGCGGCTGCAAATTCCCTATGGCTCAGCGCAGGCCGGCTCGCACCCCATCGTGTTCCGCATCGTTGATGAAAGCGGGCGTGCCCACGTTGAAGAAAAATCCGTGTTCCTGGTTCCCCGATGAAAGGCTTGTTATGAATACTCCTTCGATATCCATCCAGGCGGCTCCCTGGTGGAAGCATGGTCATGTCTGGCTGGTAATTTCCGGACCCGCGGTGGTGGTCGTGGCCGGCTTCATAACGGTCTTTCTCGCCATCAAATATCCGGACGCCGTGATAGGAGGGCAGGAACCCGCCCGGAAGACGCGCACCCATGCACCGCAGCAACCCACAGACAGGGCGCTGGCCCCGGCCCTGGAGGGGCGCAACCATGCAGCGACGCCCGACAAAACGCAGAGCCCCTGATCTGCCACGAAGCCCGTAACCCAAAAAAGGAGGCCCCATGATTTCAGCTAACAAGGTGCTGGGCATTGCCTGGCCGGCTTTTCTGTCAGCCTGCCTGCTGGAACTCTTGCTGTTCGGATTGTTCGATCCTGAGGAAATGTTGCGCTACGGGGAGCCTGCGGGCTTGTCCCGGCTGGCGGTGCAGACGATTGCCTTTTTTGTGTTCTGGCTCGCCTGCGCGGCCTCGAGCGCTTTGACGGTGTTGCTGATGGGGCCCACGCCGGTTTCCGTGGAAAAGGCAGGGCGGTAAGATCGGGCTCCACTCCCGAAGTTGCCCGATGTCTCTTTTCCCCCATGTCGGCGATGCGGTGCCAAAGCGCCGACCTTCAACTGCCATCGTTCCGGCCGTGATGGCAACCTTGACATTGCTGGCCGCCGTCCAGCTGGCATCGAGCGCACAGGCACCGGCCGGCTTGCCGCTTGTCGTGGCCCTGGCTGCCGCGACCTGTGGTGTGGCCTGGCTGCTGGCCTTGCGAAATGCCGCACGAGACCGCGCGGGCAAACGGGCCCTGGAGGGCGCTGACGCCAGGCTGGCGGGATTGCTGGACTCTGCCATGGACGCCATCATCACGGTTGACAGCGAGCAGAACGTGATCCTCTATAACAAGGCTGCCGAGAAGATCTTCGGCTGGCCTACGCGTGAAATGCTGGGCCAACCGCTCACGCGCCTGATCCCTCAGCAGCACCGGGGCGCACACGGTGAGCAGCTCAGGCGTTTCGGCCAGACCGGCACGACCTCTCGGCGTATGGGCGACGGCACGGTGCTTTACGGGCAGAGGTCCAGCGGCGAAGAGTTCCCTCTGGAAGCCTCGATCTCCCAACTTGATACCGCACACGGCAAGCTTTATACGGTCATCCTGCGCGACGTGACTGAGCGTGTGCGCGCCAGTGAGGAGCTGAGCGCCTTCGCTTCAGCAGCTCATGCGATTCGCGAAAATGAAAAGACACGGATCGCGCGCGAGCTGCATGACGAACTCGCGCAGTCATTGACGGCGATCAAGATGGACGCCACCTGGATCCGGGAAGCCATGCCCGCTGATGCGGACGCCGTGCGGGCCAAGCTGGACGACATGTTGGGCTTGCTCGACACGACGGTGGCCGCCACCCGGCGCATTGCCTCGGACTTGCGGCCGCTACTGTTGGACGATCTCGGCCTGGTACCTGCCATTCAGTGGCTGACCCACAATTTCAGCCAGCGCTACGGTGTGGCGTGCAAGCTGTCGCTGGATGAGGAGGTGGAGTTGGCCGAGCCCTATGCCACGGCCGTTTTCCGAATCGTGCAGGAGTCGCTCGTGAACGTGGCAAAGCATGCCGGTGCATCGCAAGTCGACGTGCGCATTGAAAGAAGCTCCGCCGCCGTGATCCTCGAGGTGGCCGACGACGGCACCGGATTCGCGTTGAACGCGCCGCGCAAGGCCAGCTCGCTGGGCCTCATGGGTTTGCGCGAGCGGGCCCGCTTGCTGCAGGGGACGGTAGACATAAACACCGCACCAGGCCAGGGCACCCGCATACGGGTCAGCATCCCGGTACCCGAAACAGGAGACATCACGTGATCAGGATTGTTATTGCCGACGACCATTCCATCGTGCGCGAGGGGCTCAAACGCATCGTGTCGTCTATTGAGGGCATGGAAGTCACCGGCGAAGCCGGCAACGGCACGGAAGTCATGCAGAGGGTGCGCGAACTGACGTTCGATGTGCTGGTGCTGGATCTCTCCATGCCCGGGCGCAGCGGTATGGAACTGATCAAGCTGATTCGCGCCGAAAAGCCGCAACTGCGTATCCTGGTGCTAAGCATGCACCAGGAATTGCAATACGCCGTGCGGGCTATAAAAAACGGTGCCAGCGGCTACCTCACCAAAGAGAGCGCGCCCGGGCAACTGGAGCAGGCGATACGCAAGGTGGCCTCCGGCGGTGCCTTTATCAGCGCCGAGGTTGCCGAGCAACTTGCGCTGGGCGCTATGCCAGGCAGCGAGGCGGTTCCGCATGAAAGCCTTTCCAACCGAGAATTCGAAGTGCTTCAGTTGCTGGTAGCCGATGTTTCCATGACGGACATAGCCACAAGGCTGAATCTGTCGGTCAAAACCGTCAGCACCCACAAGACCAACCTCATGCAAAAAATGGGGCTGCAAAACCAGAACGAGTTGATCCGCTACGCGCTCAAGCACGGCCTGTCGGAACCGCTGGAACCCTGAGAACCCGTTCTCAGACTCTCCGGGTGCCGCGCAATGGCGTTGTGTTGACAAGGGTCAACACGACCGCCTTTACGGCTGCCTACAGTCGGGGTATCCAAACTCTGAACTCCGGGGGTGCTCCATGAGCAACGAACTCAAACAGCTGCTGGTCCATGCCGATGCCTCGCCGCAATTCGCGCAACGCCTTGAATTTGCCTGTCGGCTTGCCGCCCGGCATGGCGCCGGTATCACCGCACTGTATGCGTCGCCTTCGGCATCGGAAGCAATCCCTGTCGCTTCAGGCATGGGGTCCGGCTTGGCCGTACGGAGGGAGAACGTGCAAGACACCGAACTGTCACGGGCGCGCTCGGTCTTCGAACAGCTCAAACCCTCGGGGTTGCCAGCCGACTGGGCTGAAATCCATGAGTTCCCCCTGGTGGCCGCGTTTGCGGAACAGGCACTCTATGCCGACCTGCTGGTGCTGGGTCAGCACGGCCCGGGTGAGGGCTGGTCCACATTGATGCCGGCAGATTTTCCCGAAACCGTGATCGCCCTGAGCGGTCGGCCCGCGCTGGTGCTGCCCTATACGTCGGCGAAGCCCGGTTTGCCGGGCAATGTGGTGATCGCGTGGAAGCCCACCCGTGGTGCCGCGCGGGCTGTGACGGCGGCCCTGCCTATCCTGCGCGGCGCAAACTCGGTGCATATCCTGAGCTGGGGCGGAGATGCCGCAGCAGTACCCGCCGCAGGCCTGAATATCCTCTCCTACCTGGAGGCCTACGGCATCCAGGCCACCTGGCAGAAGGAAGAGGTGGAACCAGAGAACCTGGGTGACCTGCTGCTGTCGCGCGCATTTGACCTGCAGGCGGACTTGCTGGTGATGGGTTGCTATGGCCGTGCCCGCGCCTACGAATGGGTGCTGGGCGGTGCATCCCGCACCGTGCTCAGAAGCATGACGCTGCCGGTTTTGATGGCGCATTAGGGCGCATTAAGGCGCGTTTTCGGTCCACCGGCCGGCGTGAACTCGGAAAATTCCGAGCCGGGCTCAGAGCGCGGGTACCGCAAAACCAGCCTTATCCGAACCGGCCTTTCAGCAAAGACCGATGTTCCGCCCGTGCAGCCTGCGCGACAGTAGGGGCATGCAACACAGCGCTTCACCCGCCCGGGTCTTTCTGGCCGACGACTCCGCACTGAGCCGCAGCCGTGTAGCGGCCATGCTGGTGTCCCTGGGCATGGTGGTAGCAGGCCAGGCAGATACGCCTGAGTCGGCGGTGGCCGGCATCCTGGCAACACAGCCTGACGTGGCAGTGCTTGACGTGCAGTTCGAGAAGGGCACCGGCATGCAGGTGCTGCAGGCCGTTCTCAAAACCACGCGGGACATTTCCTTCATCGTCCTGAGCAACCACGCCGATCCGGCCTACCGTACGCGCTACCTGGCCGCGGGCGCCACCTGTTTCCTCGACAAACACACCGAGTTTTATCAGCTCGGTGAGGCCGTGGCCGTGGCCATGCTCGCGCCGCCTCGGACCGCCGATCAAACGGTTTCATCGTCTTAACCCAGGGAGTCACCATGCCTTTAGACTGTTCATCTACCAGTGATCCTTCTGTCGCCACCGCTGTCCCGCCGCTGAAGACCCACTGCTCAAACTGCAGCCTGCGCGACATTTGTCTGCCTTGCGGCATGAAGCCCTCCGATGTAGACGGCCTGGACGACCTTCACTTCAGCCGCACCAAGGTCAAGGCGGGGGAAACGCTTTACCACGAAGGACAAACTTTCCGGAACATCTACGCGGTACGCATGGGCACCTTTAAATCCAGCATGACGCTGGCGGATGGCCGCGAGCAGGTCAGCGGCTTCCAGATGGCCGGCGAACTGATGGGCCTGGACGGCATCGCCGACGGTGCGTATGCCAGCAACTGCACCGCGCTCGAAGACACCGAGGTTTGCACCATTCCCTACGATCAGATCAGTGGCCTGGCCGCGACCAGTGCCGATTTGCAGCAAGCTGTCAGCCGGTTGATGAGCCGGGAAATCGTCCGGGAGCACAGCCTGATGATGTTGCTGGGCAGTATGAATGCCGAAGAGCGTTTGGCCGCCTTCCTGCTCAACCTGTCGCAGCGTCTCAAGCTGCGCGGCTACTCGGCCTTCGAATTTCATCTTCGGATGTCGCGTGCCGAGATCGGCAGCTACCTGGGAATGAAGCTGGAAACCGTTAGCCGCACGTTTTCGGCATTCCTGCAGCAGGGCATCCTGGAAGTCGACAAGCGTCACATCCGCATCCTTGACCATACTGCGCTCAAGCGCGTCTTCGACACACGCGTTCACTGAGTCAGCGAGAGAATGCCCACCTCAGAGGTGGCGGCGCCGGAAAAATCAGTCCACTGCCGCCGTTCAAAGTCGTAAAGCTTGCAGCGGCGCGCGGTGTCAAAGTACCAACGCCAGGAAAACGGCTGCACGACGATGTGGCCTGGCAGCCTGGCCTCAAGAATAGACTGGGCCTGCTTGAGACGGTACAGCGGCACACCCATATCCACATGATGGGCGGTGTGCTCCATGATGTGGTGCAGCGCCGCACCAAAAAACGAGTTGAAGGTCAGGTGCACGGTGGTAGAGACAAAAGGATTGGCATCCGACCAGCTCTTTTTGTTGTCATACCAGGCGATGCTTGTATGCGTGTGGTGCACATAGACCACAAAACCTATCAAGCCGTTCCACACCAGCAAGGGCAGAAAAAAGCCGACGGCCAAAAGCCAGATCACCGACTGGCCAGTCGCCGAAGCCGCAATCACAAGGCCCGCGACCCAGGCCGCGGCAGCGGCAGTCACCAGCAAGCTGTCGGTCACAAAGATACCGCGACGCGTGGGCATCACGGCTTTGGACGGGAAGTACAGCCGCTTCCACCAGATTTCCACGAGGTAATACAGCCAGGGCGCCCAGCCGCTGCGGTAGGCGCGCTCCAGCCACTTTCTGCTGGCAGGCATGCGCTCATAGGCTTGCAGTGTCGAGGGCTGCCAGACAAAGTCAAACCCGCTGAGATTGGTGTAGCCGTGGTGCACGATGTTGTGCCCGACGTCCCACAGGCTGTAAGGCGTGAGCGAAGGCAAAAATAGCATCCGGCCCAGCCAGCGGTTGAGCTTGCGGTGTGGGGTAAAGCTCTGATGGCAAGCGTCGTGACCAAGGATGAATAGCCTGGCAATCATGAATCCGGCGAGTATCGCCATCAGCAGCTGTATAGCGGGGTGGCTTGCAAACACCGTACCGGCCATGCATGCAGTGAACAAGGCAATGTCCATCAGGGCCAGGGCCAATGCCAAGCCGGTACTTTTGGTCGAGATGGGAAGAAGCCAGGATCGGAGGACTTTTCGGTGGGGAAGGGGAGTTGCTTGGGCGATGGGCATGAGGGGTGGAGATTTGGCGCCAGGTCGATGGTCCGGGCGGTGGGAAAGTCACCAGCTTACGGCGTCCCCTCCTTGGCGATTTGACGCAGGTCAAAGGCAGCGCACGCGTGCGGCATCGGCTCAACACCTCCACTTCCGTTGATCCACATCAACCCTGAGAGGGCGGCAGGGCGGCACATTCGGGGCATCACTCCCTGAAAACATTGCATGTCCGCTGCTCTACCCCAAGCCCTGCGCCGATTCGACATCTCCGGCCCCCGGTATACCTCCTTTCCTACGGCTGACCGTTTTGTCGAAGCCTTCACCGCCATTGACCACGGCCGCGCGCTGGACGACAGGCGCGCAAGGGCGGAGATATCAGCCGCACCGCTGTCGCTGTATGTGCATATTCCATTCTGCGAATCACTCTGCTACTACTGCGCCTGTAACAAGATCATCACGAAGCAGCACAGCCGGGCGGCTACATATCTTGGCTACCTTGAGCGCGAGGTGGCCCTGTACACAGCCCGGCTTGGACAGGGCCAGCCCGTCAGCCAGTTGCACCTGGGTGGAGGCACGCCGACTTTTTTGTCCGATGCGGAACTCGCGCAGCTCATGGACATGCTCAGGCGCAATTTCGACTTTGCGGCCTGCGCGGAACTGGCCATCGAGGTGGACCCGCGCACCGTTGACGGCACTCGCCTGGCCAAGCTCGCGGCCTTGGGTTTTAACCGCATCAGTTTCGGCGTGCAGGATTTCGACCCCGACGTACAAAAAGCCGTCCACCGCATTCAGCCGGCAGAGCAGGTGTTCGCGCTGGTCGCGCAAGCGCGCACGCTGGGGTTTGAATCCATCAATGTGGATCTGATCTACGGTTTGCCGCGGCAAACCCAGACGTCCTTCGCTCGCACCATACGCCAGGTTGAGGAGCTCAGGCCTGACCGCATCGCCCTGTACGCCTATGCCCATTTGCCGGAACGCTTCAAGCCACAACGGCACATACCGGTTGCGCTGCTGCCTGCGGCCGAGGACAAGGCCGCCATGCTGGCCGAGGCCATGCAGCGCTTTCAGAGCGCGGGCTACCGCTACATCGGCATGGACCACTTCGCGCTCGCGAACGATGCGCTGGCAGTGGCCAGCCGCGAGGGCCGGCTACACCGCAACTTCCAGGGCTACAGCACCCAGCCCGACCGGGACCTGCTGGGCCTGGGGGTGTCGGCCATAGGCGCCATAGGCGCAACCTACAGCCAGAATGCCAAAAACCTGGAGGAATACTGCGACCTCCTGGATCAGGAGCACTTCCCCGTCACACGTGGCCTGGCGCTGAGCCGGGATGACCTGGCGCGCCGCGCGGTGATCATGTCCATCATGTGCCAGGGGCAGGTCTGGTTCGAATCCATAGAGCTCGCCTGGATGCTGGATTTCAAGGCCTACTTCGCCGCGGAACTGGAGCGCCTGCGTGAACTGCAAACAGCCGGATTGGTCGAACTCTCCGACAACGGCATCCGGGTGACACCCGAAGGCCGCTTTGTATTGAGGGCAGTGGCCATGGTGTTTGACCGCTATCTGCAGTCAGGCATCAATCGAAGCCGCTTCTCGCGCATTATTTGATCGCAGCCTCCCATGTCTTACGCACTCGTCGCTACGGCCTTGCTGATGGGCCTTGCTGGAGGACCCCATTGCGCGGTGATGTGCGGCGCGGCCTGCGGCGGATTGCGGCGCATCGGGGCGCAGCAGCGGCCGCAGTCGCCGCTGATCTTCCAGGCCGGGCGGCTGGTGGGCTATTCCACCGCGGGTGCGGCGGCCGCGGCGGCGGTGCAAAGTTTTGCATGGATCACGGAACAGGCCGCGGTGGTCAAGCCGCTGTGGGCGATGTTTCACCTGGCCGTCCTGGGCTGGGGGCTGATGCTGGTGGTGAAAGCCAGTCAGCCGGCCTGGGCCGACCGGGCAGGGCGGTCGGCCTGGTCCCGGGTGGGGGCCGTGGCCGCATCGCGCGGCGGCATGTTTTCGGTGGGCGCGCTGTGGGCCTTCATGCCCTGCAGCCTGCTCTACTCGGCGTTGCTGGTGGCGTCGCTAAGCGGCGGAGCGCTGCAGGGTGCGCTGGCCATGTCGGCTTTTGCCGTGGGCAGCGGCGTCTCGTTGCTGCTGGCTCCCAGGCTGCTGGCCTGGCTGCGGCGCGCCGGCAACGGCCTGAGCGATCAGTTGGGCGTGCGTTTGTCCGGCGGTGTGCTGGTGCTGGCGGCCGCGTTCGGTTTGTGGAGCGACATGATGCACCGCATTGCGCAGTGGTGCGGGCTGGCCTGACACCGTCCGCTCGCTGCCGGCGAACTGAATCAGTCGAGAGACGCCGACTCCAGATAGCAGGGCAGGCGGCAGTTCCAGTGCAGTTCACGCTCTATGCGCTGGCGCATGGCATCGGCCGCGGCGGGCTCTCCGTGGGTGATGAAGGTCTGTTTCGGCGCGGACTTGAAGCCACGCAGCCAGCCCATGATCTCGGCGGCATCCGAATGAGCCGACAAATCGTCCAGCATCGCCACTTCGGCGCGCACCGGCACATCCTGGCCATGGATGCGCACCGTGGGCGAACCACCGGCGATGAGAGCGCCGCGCGTGCCCCCGGGCTGAAATCCGGCAAACACGATGGTGTTGCGCTTGTCTGGCGCGAAGGCCTTGAGGTGGTGAACCACACGCCCGCCCGTCGCCATGCCGCTGGCGGCAATGATGACCATGGGGCCGTGCTTTGCATTGAGCAGGCGCGACTCCTCCGGCGACTCGACAATGTGGGCGGTATGCGCCATGGCTTCACACTCCGCGGATGTCAGCCGCAGTTCGGCCTTGTGCTTCAAGTACACCTGCGTGGCTTTGGCGGCCATTGGACTGTTGAGATAGATCGGCAGCTTGCGCTGGATGACCCCCTGCGCCTTGAGCACCTGGATGCAGTGCAACAAGCTTTGAGCACGCCCCACTGCAAAAGCCGGGATCACCGCCACGCCACCACGCGCGGCAGTGCGGTTGATCACCTGGCCCAGCGCCAGCAGGGGATCCGAATCCTTGTGCAAGCGGTCGCCATAGGTTGACTCCACCACCAGGTAATCGGCGCCATCCATCCGGGAAGGAGGCTGGAGCACCAGGTCGTTGGGTCGGCCTATGTCGCCAGAAAACAGGATGGAGCGCGAACCGTTGTCCAGTTGAACAAAAGATGATCCCACCATGTGGCCCGAAGGTGTCAGGCTGGCATTCAGGCCCGGTGCCGGGTGCCAGTGTTTGCCGCTGGGCACCGGGTGCAACAGCTTGAGGCAGCGCAGTGCATCCTCCCGGGTATACAAGGGCAGTGCCGGTGCGTGCTTTGAAAAACCGTGCCGGTTGGCGTATTCGGCTTCTTCTTCCTGCAGATGGCCGGCATCGGGTAGCAGGATGCGGCACAGGTCTGCAGTCCCCGGCGTGCAGAACACCTTGCCCTTGAATCCCTGACGCGCCAGCAGCGGCAGATAGCCGCTGTGATCGATGTGGGCATGCGTGAGGATCAGGGCATCGATATCGGCTGCGGCGACAGGCAGCGGCGACCAGTTGCGCAGACGCAGCGGCTTGTAGCCCTGGAACAGGCCGCAATCGACCAGCACGGAAGACTCGCCATGGCGCACCAGGTATTTGGAGCCGGTGACGGTGTCGGTGGCACCCAGGAATTGGATATTCATGCCTCAGCTTAAATTCTGAGAAATCCCCGGTATTTGATATAGCGCAGCTACGGTGGAGATTTGAAGGGTGCGGAGGACAGAAGTGGAGGCATCCAAGCAGAGACCGGATAACAGCGCGAGACGGCGAGCCCTTTAGACAGGCTCTGACTTGATGCAAATGTTATTTAACATAATACATATCGTGGAACCACCTCGCTAATCCGTTAGAAGTTGGTGATGCACTGGCTATTAGAATTTGGCTGCGGTGTGTTGAATTGCACTGAAGTCTGACCCGAGTTTTCCATCGAATCTTGACCCACACTCTTTGTGAGCAGAACGTGCTCACGATGTGGATAAGTTCTTAATCTTCTCCTTTTTGGGTTGAGTCTTTGCAGAGCTGTTTTTGAACCGATAGCTGTCGTTTCCAGTCTCAAGGATATGACATCTGTGGGTGAGTCGATCCAGAAGAGCTGTCGTCATTTTTGCATCACCAAAGACACTGGCCCACTCTCCAAAGCTTAAATTGGTCGTAATTACGACACTAGTTCTCTCGTAGAGCTTTGACAGCAGGTGAAAGAGGAGTGCACCTCCCGATTCGCTAAACGGCAGGTAACCCAACTCGTCCAGGATCACCAGGTCCACATACATCAACCGATTGGCGGTGTGTCCTGCATTGCCATTGGCCTTCTCAAGCTCCAGAGCATTGACCAGCTCGATTGTCGAGAGGAACCGGACACGCAAGTGGTGATGCTCAATAGCCTGAACCCCTATCGCAGTGGCCAAATGAGTCTTTCCGGTGCCTGGACCACCAACCAGAACGATGTTTTGAGCCTTTTCGAGGAAGTCGCATCGATGCAACTGGCGCACCATTGCTTCGTTCACTTCACTGTGGCCGAAGTCAAACCCCGCCAGATCCCGGTAGGCGGGGAACTTAGCCAACTTCATCTGGTATGCCATGGACCGCACTTCTCGTTCCGCGGTTTCGGCTTTGAGCAGTTGGGCAAGGATCGGCTGTGCTGCCTCGAACGCAGGGGCGCCTTGATCGCCCAACTCAGCCACAGCCTGGGCCATCCCATGCATCTTGAGCCCTTTTAGAAGGGCCACGATTGAGTTTGATGCGGAATCACGTGCCATGGCGCAGCTCCTGGTACTCCTCGACCTCCCGAAGCGAGTCATAGCGCCCGACGTTGGCTTGCGGCTCCCTGGCCAGCTTTAGGGCCTGAGGCGCGATGACCTCGGGAACAGCCGTCTTACCATCCACCAGGCGGTGGAGCACGTTCAGGATATGGGTCTTGGTTGGTACTCCAGCGTCCAGGGAGGTCTCTATGGCTGCCAGCACCGCTTGCTCGTCATGCTGCAGTACCAGCGCCAGGATTTCGACCATCTCGCGATCTCCACCGGGCTTCTTGAGCAGCAAGGCCTGCAATCGCTTGAAGGCAGCAGGGAATTCGGTAAATGGAGCTCCATTCCTCAAAGCGCCGGGTTTGCGCTGCAGCACAGCTAGGTAGTGGCGCCAGTCGTAGACCGTGTGCCCCGTCCCGTCATGGCGGCGATCGATGAGTCTGGTGTGCTCACAGACCACCCGCCCCTCCGCGGCAATGACCAGACGGTCTGCGTAAACCCTAAGACTTACAGGTCGATTGGCAAACGATGCCGGAACGCTGTAGCGGGTGCGTTCATGGGTTACGAGACAGGTCGGTGAGACCCGCTTTGTGTGTTCGACGAAGCCATCAAAGGCGGGCGGCGACGGCATCAGGAATGGCTTTTCCTGCGCCCACACATCGGCCACCGTGCCTGGCACCTTGCCGTGAAGGATCTCCTTCCAGAGGGCCTTGCAACGGATTTCGAGCCATTCATTGAGCTCGACCAAGGTGCCGAAGGATGGCATGGGCTGCCAGAGACGATGACGGGAATCGCGTACGTTCTTCTCGATCTGGCCTTTTTCCCAGCCGGAGGCCGGGTTGCAGAACTCAGCCTCGAAAAGGTAATGGTTCACCATGGCATTGAAACGGGCGTTGACGTCCCGGTCCTTGCCGCTGCGAACCTTGTCCACTGCCGTCTTCATGTTGTCGTAGATGCCGCGCTTTGGCACGCCGCCCAGTACCCCAAAGGCGTGGTTGTGGGCGTCGAACAGCATCTCATGCGTCTGCAGCAGATAGGCCCGGACGCTGAAAGCCCGGCTATGGCTGAGCTTGAAATGTGCCACCTGCAGCTTGGTGCGCTCGCCGGCGATCATTGCCCAGTCCTCGCTCCAGTCGAACTGGAACGCCTCTCCGGGCCCAAATACCAGCGGGATGAACGTGCCGCGGCCGGCGGTTTTAAGCGCCTCCTGGCGCTCCACACACCATTTCCGGTAGAACGCCGCCACCCTTCCATACGAGCCGTCGAACCCGAGGGAGACTAAATCTGTGTGGATCTGCCTCAAAGTGCGCCGCTGTTTCCGCGATTTTGTTGCCTCGATTACTAGCCAGGTGGCCAGCTTCTCGGCGTAGGGATCGAGCTTGCTTGGGGTTGCCCGCCGTTGGTAGCTGGGCTCGCTCTCTTCCGATCGCAGGTGCTTCTTCACTGTGTTGCGAGCCAGGCCTGTACGCCTTGAGATCTCGCGGATGGACATCTGATCCCTCAATGCCCAACGTCTGATGACATTCAATGTCGCCACGTCTATCACTCCTAATTTCCCCTGCTTTTAAAACAAGCAGGGTAGTGCCTACGTGGGTCAGTTTTGGATGGAAATTACTGCGCTAAGTGGGTCAGATTTCGACGGAACTCAACAACCCACATGACCCAATCATCCTTTGAGGGTTTGGGAAACTTGAAATCTGCGTATTCAGCAACCTCTGATTTTGGAAGCGTCTTTAACAACCATTTGCGAAAGTCCCCTATCGATGTAAGTAGGACCTGTTTTTGTTCAGCCGATAGTGAGAGGGGTTTAGCCATAGTTATTTGCGCAGTCATAGAGAGGCAAGGACGCTCATAGCCTCGCGGTTATTTGCGCTCAAGTCATCGTATACGAATTGTTACGACTTGATGTCATGAGATACCCGTCCTTCAAATGGGGGGCACCGTCGGCGAGATAACAGCAGCAACATTTGCACCGGATATCAGGCAAATGAACCGGCCGGTCGTCTATGAAATGCGTTCATAGCCCCCTCTTTGCGATTCCCGAACGCTGAGCATCAGTCGGGCTAGCAATCAATTGATGGACTTCTACCTCAGGAATACTCAATTGCCGTGCTGTACCGCGAATCCTGATGCCATTCCCAATACAGCGCCACCAACGCCTGCGTGACAGGTCCGACACTCCCGGCGCCAATGGCCCGGTTGTCCACCTTGGTCACGGGCAGCACGCCGCCGCCTGAGGTGCTGAGGAACACTTCGTCCGAAGCGCGCAGTGCATCGGCGCTCAGTGCTCCCAGCTGGACTGCAATGCCGCGGGACTGCGCCATCTCGATCACCGTGCGCCGGGTAATGCCTTCCAGAACGCCGCGCTCCGGCGTGGTGATCACGCCGTTTTTGACGCTGAACACGTTGAAACCGGGGCCTTCAACCACATTGCCCGCGCCGTCGGTCAGCACCACGGTTTCGGCGCCGGCATCCAGCGCGCCCAGCAGGCCCATGGTCATGTCGTTCCAGTGGTAGTTTTTGGCGGTCGGGTCGACCGAGCGCGGCGAGATCCGCTGGACATCGCTGATCTGAACATGCAGGCCGCGCCTGCGCTGCTCTTCATTGGCGATCCATACATAGGGCACGGCAAACGCATAAAACTGGTTGATGGCCTGGCGCGGGTCGCGTGAACCCCAGGGCGGCTGGCCGCGGGTGCAGATCATCTCGACGTAAGACGATCTCAAGCCCGAAAGGCGAACGCACTGGGTCAGGATGTCGGTGATCTGGGCCGGTGGCAGCCCCGGGTCGAGACGGAACCGGGTGCAGCTCTTTTGAAAGCGCTCCAGGTGCGTGTCGAGCCGAAAAAAAGCACCCTCCCAGACGGTCACGACGTCGTAGGCCGCGTCAGACCTCAGGAAACCCCAGTCGGTGATGGGAATCGCCGCTTCGGCAATCGGCACATAGTGCCCGCGGACAAAGGCAACGCCTTGGGAGAAATCGGGCTGGTGGTCTGGGCTGATCATCGAAAGATGATACTGCCCGGCCTTCTTGCGCGGGCTTCAGCGGCTCACCACTTCCCGGCGGGCGCTTTGCTCCGGATGGCCTTTGTCAGGGCCTCTAGCGAATCGGGCCGGTTGGCACGCTGGGCAAACTGCTGGGCTGTCAGCCCCTGCTGGTTTTTGAGATTGGGGTCGGCGCCCTCCTCCAGCAGCAACTTGACGGCCGCCGGCGTGCCGTACATGGAGGCCATCATGAGCGGGGTGGTTCCGTTGGGGGATTCGGCGTCGATGTAGGCGCTGTTTTCCAGCAGCAGGCTGATGATGGTCACGTGACCGTTGCTGGCCGCGTAATGCAACGGAGTCCAGCCGGTTTTGTTGACGTCAGCGCCCTTCTTGATGAGCTTTTCAGCCAGGTCCTGCTGGCCCGTGAGCGCGGCCAGCATGAGGGGGCTCTCGCCCTTGCCGTTGAGCAGGTTGACGTCGGTTTTGGGCCAATCGATCAGCACCTGGGCGGCCTTGGGCGACGGTTCGCGCATGGCCAAAAAAAGGCCTGTCTGGCCAGATGGGTCAACGGTATTGGGGTCAAACCCGCGCTGCAGCAGGTTCTGTATGGGCGCGGCGTTGTCTTGCTTGATGGCCAGGAAGAAATCTTCATAGGAGCCAGCCATTGCAGAAGAAATACCAGCAATAACAATAAGATAAATTACTTTCTTAAAGTAATACGTGAAGTTTATTTTCATGCTTTGACTCCGGTGAACAGCTGCTCAAAGTTGCGGCTGGTCGCCTCTGCGATGGTCTCAACCGGCCGCTGTGTCAGCTCTGCAATCTGCTTGGCCACGAACGGCACATACGACGGATTGTTGGTTTTTCCGCGGTAAGGCATGGGCGCCAGGTAAGGGCTGTCGGTCTCTATCAGCATGCGATCCAGCGGAACAAACTGGGCGACTTCGCGCAGATCCGCTGCATTTTTAAAGGTCAGGATGCCGGAAAACGAGATGTAAAAGCCAAGTTCCAACGCCGCGCGGGCCACGGCCATGGTTTCGGTGAAGCAGTGGAAGACGCCTGTGGCAGCGCCGGCTTGCCCAATTCCGCCCTCTTCCTTGAGGATGGCAATCGTGTCGTCAGACGCGCTGCGGGTATGGATGACCAGCGGCTTGGCTGTCTGGCGGGCTGCGCGTATGTGCACCCGAAAGCGCTCACGCTGCCACTCCATGTCAGCCACGGTGCGCTCACCCAGCCGGTAATAGTCCAGCCCGGTTTCGCCGATGCCGACCACTTTGGGCAGGGCTGCGCGCTCCAGCAGGTCGTCCAGGCTGGGCTCGCGCACATCCTCGTTGTCGGGGTGCACACCCACCGTGGCCCAGAAGTTGTCATAGCCGGTGGCCAGGCCGTGAACGGTTTCGAACTCCTCCAGGGTGGTGCAGATGCACAGCGCGCGGTCGACCTGGGCGTCCTGCATGGCCTGGCGGATCTGCGGCAGCTGGGCCTGCAGCTCCGGGAAGCTCAAATGGCAATGGGAGTCGGTAAACATTCCGGAGGAAACCTGTATATAAAAAAGAGCTCTAGCCCAGACTGCGCCTTGGGAGTCAGCTATTAAAAGTGTAGCAAGTGGCGGGCCTGGCCGGGGTGGCCGGCGGCCGGGGCAGGCAGCTTAAATCGTCTGCGTCGGCCGGTCGGAGGCCAGATGCGCGCCCAGGATTTCTTCGATCTTGATCTTGAGAAGGCGGGACTTTTCGTCGGACGGGAAGCGCACGCCGACACCTTGGGTGCGGTTGCCGGCCGCCCGGGGGGGCGTAACCCAGGCCACCTTGCCAGCCACCGGGTAGCGCTGCGTGTCTTCGGGCAGCGTGAGCAACACATACACGTCGTCGCCCAGCTTGTATTCGCGCGCGGTCGGGATGAAAACGCCGCCTTCCTTGAACAGCGGAATGTAGGCGGCATACAGTGCCGCTTTTTCCTTGATGGCCAACTGGACGACGCTGGGTCGTGCGCCGGCGGCTGCGGGGGTGCTGGCGGGGGGCGGTGTACTCATGGCGCTAGTTTATCGGTTTGAGGTGGGCAGTGTCCGAAATTGCTGCATGAATGAGACGCTTTATTTCGCATTCAGCGCCAGCCGTGCACGGCTGACGAGGGACTCCAGCATCAGGCCGGGGTTGTACGGGTGCTCCACGGTGCGGGCGGTGATGGCAAGCTCCTTGGCCCAGCTGGCCAGCGCATACAGGCCGCCGCCGGCTTTGCCCGCTACCGCGGGCGGCTGCGCCGGAAGGTCTGCGGCGCTGAAAAACCGGGGTGCCGCACCCATGCGCACGGCCAGCACGTCGTGGCAAAGCTTTTGCAGCGCGTCAACAGCCTGCGCAGGCGCCCAGTCCGACAAGGCGCTCACGTCACCGCGGGCCATGGCCTTGGGCAGGGACTGCCAGTGCTGGGCGGCTTCGCCTGCCGGGCTGCCTTGTGCCCACGCCAATGCATCGGCCGGGCGGCCGCCTGAGGCGACCAGCAGGGTTTGCAGATCTGCCGGTTTCGGCGCGGCGGCGGCCTTTTTGGTTGCGCCGGCACTGTCTGCGGCATTGACGATTTCCTGCTGCAGCCAGCCGAGCGCCAGGTCAAAGTCAGGCCAGACCATGGTGTGGCCCAGGCAGCGGCTGCGGATGGTGGGCAGCAGCTGGTGGGCGGCCTCGGTGGCCAGGATGAATTTGACGGCGCCAGGTGGTTCTTCCAGCGTCTTGAGCAAGGTGTTGGCCGTGACGTTGTTCATGCGCTCAGCCGGGAACACCAGCACGACCTTGGTCGTGCCGCGTGAGCGCGTGAACTGGGTGAAGGACACGGCTTCGCGCGCGGCATCCACCTTGATTTCCTTGCTGGGCTTGCGCTTTTTGCTGTCCAGGTCGTCCTGCGTTTTTTCGTCCAGCGGCCAGCCCAGCGCCAGCGACAGGGTTTCGGGCATCAGCATGCACAGGTCGGCATGCGTGTGCACGTCGACCGCATGGCAGCTGCCGCAATGGCCGCAAGCGCCGTGCGGCGTGGCTTCTTCGCACAGCCAGGCCCGCGCCAGTGCCAGCGCCAGCTCAAACTGGCCCAGGCCCGACGGCCCGCTGAGCAGCCAGGCATGGCCGCGCTGCGAGAGCAGGCTTTCAAGCTGGGTTTGCAGCCAGGGCGCCAGGGGCGGGTTGCTGGATTCGGCGGTGCGCACGGTATCGTTCACGGCAGCCAGCCTTTTGCCACGAATACCTGCCGTACCGCCTGCCAGACTTCGTCGCGGCTTTTGGCGGCGTTGATGCGGGCAAAACGTTCGGGGTGGTTCTTTTGCCGGTCGGCATAACCCTGCGCCACCCGGCGGAAGAACTCCAGCGGCTGCGCCTCAAACTTGTCGGGTACACGCGCGTCGGCCAGGCGCAGCGCGGCTTCTTCGGGCGCCAGGTCAAACCAGACCGTCAGGTGCGGCTCGATCACGGTGTCTACCTCGGGCTTCATGGGCGAATTACCGGCCAGGTCGCCCGGCAGGCCTTCATCGGACTGCACCCATTGCTCCAGCGTGGCCAGCAATTTCAGGTCAAACCCCCGCCCTGCGCCCTGGTAGGCAAAGGTCGCGTCAGTAAAGCGGTCGCACAACACCACGTCGCCGCGCAGCAGCGCCGGGGCAATCACGTTGACGATGTGGTCGCGCCGGGCAGCAAAGATCAGCAGCGCCTCGGTCAGCGGGTCCATGGCGTCGTTCAGCACCATGGCGCGCAGCTTTTCGGCCAGCGGCGTGCCGCCCGGCTCGCGCGTCAGCGTCACCACCCTGCCCTCGGCCCTGAAGGCATCAGCCAGGCCGGCAATGTGCGTGGACTTGCCGGCGCCGTCTATGCCTTCAAAGCTGATGAAGAGGCCGTGCATGGGATGGGGCTTCGAATGCATGGCTATTGACCGCGGATGTATTTGTTCACGGCGCGGTTGTGCTCGTCCAGGCTGCTGCTGAAATGGCTGCTGCCGTCGCCCTTGGCCACAAAGTAAATCGCCTTGGTCGGCGCCGGTTGCACGGCGGCCAGCAAGGCGGCCTTGCCCGGCATGGCAATCGGCGTGGGCGGCAGGCCGGCGCGGGTATAGGTGTTGTAGGGCGTGTCGGTCAGCAGGTCGCGCTTGCGCAGGTTGCCGTCAAACTGCGCGCCCATGCCGTAAATCACCGTCGGGTCGGTCTGCAGCAGCATGCCCAGGCGCAGGCGGTTGGTGAAAACGCCGCCAATCTGCGGGCGGTCTGAAGGCTTGCCGGTTTCCTTTTCGACGATGCTGGCCAGGATCAGCGCTTCGTCGGGGGTTTTGAGCGGCGTGTCGGGGTTGCGCATCGCCCAGGCGGCGTCCAGGCGTTTGTCCATGGCCCGCGCGGCGCGCTGGAGCACGGCCAGGTCGCTCGAGCCCTTGGCATAGGTGTAGGTATCGGGGAAGAACCGGCCTTCGGGGTGAACGCCCGGCTTGCCCAGCTTTTGCATGATGGTTTCGGGCGCCAGCCCTTGTGTATCGGGGGCCAGCTGCTCTGCTTTTTGTAGCGCGGCACGCACCTGGCTGAAGGTCCAGCCCTCCACCAGCGTCACGCTTTTGAGGGCCTGGTCACCGCGCACCAGCATGCTGAGCAGCTTCTGCGGATTGGTGCCCGGCACCAATTCATAGCTGCCGGCCTTGATCAAGCGCGCCTGGCCTGAAAGGCGAAACCAGGCATGGAGAAAGATCGCCGGTACATCGGCGCCGCTGGCGGCAATGACTTCGGCCACACCGCTGGCGGGGGTGCCGGGCTCGATTTCCAGGTCCACCACCTGGCTGCCGGGCGCCAGCCGCAGGGGAATCGGCTCGTTCAGCCACCACAGGGCCGCACCAAACGACAGCAGGGCGCCAAGAAATATCAGTACCAACAGACTTGTAAAGACACGACGCACAACCCAGCTACCTTTTCAGTACAGAACGCAAAAGTTCAAGCCTATGATAATTCAGCCCATCTTCTCACCGACTGTGAATGCCCCCATGACCTTGCCTTCAACTGCTTCAGCGGCCTCCGCGATTTCCGGTATCACCGAACTGACGCACTTCGGCGTGATCCGCGTGACCGGCGATGACGCTGTCGCGTTTTTGCAGGGCCAGCTGACGCAAGACATCGCCCTGATGGGCGCCGGCGACGCCCGCCTCGCGGCTTTTTGCAATGCCAAGGGCCGCATGCAGGCCAGTTTTATCGTGTTCAAGCGCCAGGGCGACGCCGGCGCGGAAGTTCTACTGGTCTGCAGCCGCGACATCCTGCCCACCACGCTCAAGCGCCTGTCGATGTTTGTGCTGCGCGCCAAGGCCAAATTGAGCGACGCCAGCGCGGAGTTCGTCCTCTACGGCCTGGCCGGTGACGCTATCAAATCGATAGCTTATGGCCCAAGCACAGTATGGGCTAAAGCCGATATTGATGCTGCAAATGTGGTGTTCCTGCATCCGGGCGCCGGCCAGCCGCTTGCGCTGTGGTGCGCCCCCGCCGGCACGCCTGCACCTGAAGGCCCACGCATCTCACTCGCCGAGTGGCAGTGGCTGGGCGTTCAGTCCGGCATCGCGATGATCACGCAGCCGATTTTTGAGGCCTTTGTGCCGCAGATGCTGAACTACGAATCGACAGGCGGCGTGAATTTCAAGAAGGGTTGCTACCCCGGCCAGGAGATCGTGGCGCGCAGCCAGTTCCGCGGCACGCTCAAGCGCCGCGCCTACGTCGCCCACACCGCCGGCACGCCCGTGGTCGGGCAGGAGGTGTTTCACGCTTCCGATGCCGGGCAGCCCTGCGGTCTGGTAGCCGCTGCGGCGCCCAACCCCGCTGGCGGGTTCGACGCCATTGTGTCGATGCAGACGTCGGCCGCCGCCGATGCCGAAGGCGGCCGCCTGACACTGGGAAGTGCTGGGGGCGAGGCGCTGGCGCTACTGCCCCTGCCTTACGCGCTGCTTGAAGACATCTGATACATAGCGCCCCTTCCCAGCATGTGTCTCGTCGCATTTGCCATTGGCGCCTCTGACCGCTGGCCGCTGGTGATCGCGGCGAACCGTGACGAATTCCTGGCGCGCCCCACGCTGCCGCTGGCCCGCTGGCAAACCGCCTCGGGGCAAGAGATTATTTCGGGCCGCGACCTGCGCGCCGGCGGCACCTGGATGGGCATCACGCCCGGCGGCCGCATTGCTTTTCTCACGAATGTGCGACGAGCCGGCCCCGAGACCGCACCGCGCTCGCGCGGTGAACTGGTTACGCGCTGGCTGGAGGGCGCCGGCAACGCGGCGAGCTTTGTCGCCGAGCTTGAAAACACCGAAGGCGGTGGCGCTGCGTATGGCGGCTTTAACCTGGTGCTGGGTGATTTGCAGAGCAGCGCCTGGAGCTGGGTGACGAACAGGCAAGCGGCAGCACCAGCCGCGCCCGCCCTTTATTCGCAGGCCTTGCCGCCCGGCTTGTACGGTCTGTCCAATGCCGGGCTCGACACTCCGTGGCCCAAAACCATCGAACTCAAGCGCGTGCTGGCCGCAGCCCTGAAAGCCGGTGAAGGGCCCGCGGGCGGCGATACCTTGCGGTCTTTACTCTGGGCCGCGCTGGGCAATCGCCAACGCGCCCTGCCCCAGCAACTTCCTCATACCGGCGTGCCGCCGGCGCTGGAAGAAGCCCTGTCGAGCGCCTTTGTGGACTTTCCGGATCACGCCTACGGCACACGCTGCAGCACCTTGCTGCAGGCCACGCCACTGGGCCAGGCCGGTCAGCAGCAGTGGGATATCGCGCTGGAGGAGCGCACGCATGTACGCGGCGGGCTGGCGCTGGACACCTCAGCAGCCGAAGCCGGCACGCATGACGCGCACCGTGAGCAGTTCACCTGGCGGCAAGCGGCGCAAGGCTAAAGCCTCGCCAGAAATTCCGCCGGAACCCGTTCGCGGGTCGTGGCAATGGCGCTGGGCGGTGCGGCCGCCAGCGCCGCGCGGAAAGCAGCCAGCGCCCTGGCGTCGTCCTTCTTCTGGGCCGCATACAAGTTGCCCAGCTTGAGCAGGCCGTCCACACGCCCGGCCGGCCACTTCTGGTTGCGCAACTCCATGGCCCGAATCGCCAGGTCGTAGTCACCGCCGCGAAGGCCCATTGCCCACACGGCGTTCACCAGTTCCAAGTCATAGATGTTGTCGTTCAGCGACTGCCGCGCAAGCGCCAGGGCTTCAGCTTCCTTGCCGGTGCGGCCCAGCAAGACGATTTCCAGGTAGCGCACGGCCGGCGCCTTGGGCTGTATCTGCTTGCAGCGCTCCAGCAACTCGAACGCTTTGGGCATGTCGCCCATCTGGGCATAACCCCGCGCGATGTTGGAGATGATCGCCACAACGTAAGGGCGGGACGCCACCACGGACTCCCAGATCCACACCGCGTTCTTCCAGTCGCCCCAGCGGGCAAACTCGTCCGCCGTCATCGGGGTGAGCTTGCGGTAATGGGGGTTGATGGCAATGCCTTCCCTCATCAGCGCCAGGATTTCATCCTTGATGGGATTCCAGCGCGGGTCGTTGGGCCTGCCGGTGCCGGAAATCATGATGGCATATTTGACCGCATCCACCAGCTTTCGCTCGGCAGCGGCGGCCTGCTGCGCAATGTAGGTGGCCAACACCGTGCTGGCCAGGACCACGGCCAGCGCCGCACTGGACAACGCCGGGCGCCATGGCAGCTGAAAACGGCGATGACCCGCTTTGCCTCCTTCCGCCACGACTCCCTTGCCTTTGCTTATCCGGACGTCTGACGCGGCGAGCATGCCCAGGCACAGCGCAAAAAGCGCCCCCGTCATGGCCAGCCGCCACGGAAAGCCCGCGTTGCTCACCACCATCAGCGCCAGCAGGCTTGACAAGGCCATGGCCCGGATCGGGGCCTCGGCCTGCCCCTCGGGCGTGCGGTTGCGCAGCGTTTTCCACGCGGCATTCGCCAGGTAGCTGATCAGGCTCAGGAAAAATACCCATCCCAGCAGTCCGTACTCAGCCAGCAGCTGAAGGATCTCGTTGTGTGCGTAGTAGTCGGTCTCCAGCTGCACGCCTTCGAGCTGATACAGCGGCACTTCCACCTCCCAGGCCCCTGCCCCCACCCCCGCCAGCGGGTGATCCTTGATGATGCGCAAGGTCGCATTCCACATCACAAAGCGGTCACTTAGCGAATTGTCTTTGATCGAAATAGCCGCCGTGCGTTTGAACGCGCGTTCAAAGGCATTGACCTCGGCTTTGAGGGCGCTGTTGATGATGCTGGGGTTGCCGCTGTTGATCTGCCCCAGCACGGCCAGCGTGACGGCGAAGCCGCCCACGGCCAGGACTTTTTGCGCCCGGCTCCAGGTGGTAAAGGCAAACTGCTTGCGATACAGGGTCAGGACGACGGGCATCACCACCAGCGCCAGCAACCACAAGGCGGCCAGCGCGCTGCGGGTTCCCGTCATCATCAGCGCCACCACGTTGAACGACAGGGTGAACGACAGCACGGCGATCAAGGGCGTGCTGCGGGCACGGGCCAGCAGCCAGACCGAAAACGGCAAGGTGCAGATCAGGTACTCGGCAAAAAAGTTGCGGTTGACAAACGTCGACGCCGGATTGCCCCCTTGCGGAAAAAACCTGAAATCAATCCAGAACTGCAGGGCCGCCCAGACTGACGCCACGACGGCCCCGGCATGTATGCCCCCCACCAGCATCGGCAGGCGCTCGCCCTGCAGCGAGATCACGCCCAGCCACACCAGCAGGCTGAAGACAAACCAGCGAACCGCTTCCACGCCGCCCAGGTAGGTATGGGACCAGACCATGCTGCCCAGCGCGTAGAGCATCAGCGACAGCGGCAGCCACATCACCGGGTGCCAGTCCATCGCTTCGGTCCGGTCACGCTGGTGCCAGAAAAAAACCATGCCGGCAAACAAGGCGGAAAATGACACGATCGCAGACTTGAGCGTGTCTTGCAGCATCAGCTCATGCGGGACCCCTGCCGCCGGGGCGACAAACATCATCAGGCAAAGAATGCCCGCTACCCAGGTTTGCGCCGCGGCTTCGCCTGAGATAGCGGACCTTCGGTCGAGCCAGTTCACGGCGTTTTGACCATTTCAATGTGCGCAATGCCAACTTCCTCAAAGGGCTCGCCGCGCGGCGCAAAGCCCAGCCGCTGGTAAAAGCCTTCCGCGCTGCGCTGGGCATACAGCATGACTTCGCGGTCACCCCGCTGGCGGGCCACGTTCATCAGCATGTGCAAAATCTCCCCCCCGACGCGCGAGCCGCGCAGCGTGCGGTGCACCGCCATGCGGCCGATCTTTCCGACGCCCTCCGCCTGCCTGACCAGCCGCCCGGTGGCAATGCCCTGGCCCAGGCCGTTGTAGGCCACGGCGTGCACGGCCGTGTTGTCGGCCTCGTCCCACTCCATCTCCATCGGGATGCCTTGCTCCTTCACAAACACGGCGGTGCGCACTTTGGAGGCGTCGGCACCCAGCAAGGCCCAGTCGCCGGTCTTGATCTGCAGCATGGCCTCGCCCGCCTCAAATCCTGTCAGCACCCGGCGCAACACATCGGGCACCGGTCTGGAGGTTTGCGACGAAGGGTCGGCAAACACGTAAATCAGCTCGCAGGTGATGAGCAGCTCGTCGTCCCGGAATATCGCGCCGGTGAAGGTCATGGACGAGGTGCCGATGCGGGCGCACTTGAGCGCCACGTCCAGCCTGTCGTCAAACCTGGCCGAGCCGTGGTACTCCACGCTGGCCTTTTTCACATACAGGTCGCCGCCCAGTTGCACCATGGTCTCCTCATACGGCAGGGCCAGGGCGCGCCAATAGTCGGTAATGGCGGTATCGAAGTACATCAGGTAATGCGCGTTGAACACGATCTTCTGCATGTCCACTTCGGCCCAGCGAACCCGCAGGCGGTGAAAAAACCGGAAGTCTTGTCGTTTCATGGTTCGGTGGTGGAGAAATGGAGATTGAAGGCCTGGCGCAAAGCCCGCGCCGCTTCGGCATGGGCCTGCCG
Organism: Synechococcus sp. UW140; assembly: GCA_943370375.1. GTDB lineage: Bacteria > Pseudomonadota > Gammaproteobacteria > Burkholderiales > Burkholderiaceae_C > Polaromonas. The sequence continues at coordinate 40,427 of CALRQR020000020.1, read as the reverse complement.
TGCTTCGGGGATGATGCGCCCCATTTTGATGAACTCGTGTGTCACGCCGCGGTAGATTTCCAGGTCCACCGGCACGCCGGCTGCGCGCAGCTTGTCGGCATACATCACCCCTTCGTCGACCAGCGGGTCGCATTCGGCCAGGCCCAGCCAGGCGGGGGCCACGCCATCCACATCCGGCGCGTTGAGCGGCGCAAAGCGCCAGTCCTCGCGGTCGGCGGGGCTGCGCACGTAGTGATTGAAGAACCAGGTGATGTCGGCTTCTTCCAGTACAAAGCCTTTGGCGAATGTCTGGTGCGAACGCGTTTCCTGGTGGGCGGCACAGCCCGGGTAAAACAGCAGCTGCAGCACCAGCGGCAAGCCGGCATCGCGCGCCAGGATGGCACACATGGCGGCCAGCGTGCCGCCTGCGCTGTCGCCGCCCACGGCCAGGCGCGTAGCGTCCAGGCCCAGGCCGGCTGCGTGCGACGCCAGCCATTGCAGCGCGTCCCAGGCATCGTTGGCCGCCACTGGAAAGGGGTGTTCGGGCGCCAGCCGGTAATCCACCGACACCACAGCGCAACCCGATAAATGGCTGAGCTGGCGGCACAGCACATCGTGTGTGGCCACGCTGCCTATATTGAAGCCGCCGCCATGAAAGTACATCAGCACCGGCAGGCTTTCCATTAAAGGCGCGTAGAGGCGTGCCGGCAAAGCATGGCCGTCGCGTGCCGGAATGCGCAACGCATCAACCCGCGGCAAAGCAGGTTTGGGAATCTCCAGCACGCCGGCGCCAGCCTCATAGGCAGCCCTGGCCCCAGCCGGTGTGAGTGTGTGAAACGGCGGGCGATTGGCCCGCGCCATGCGGCTGAGCACGTCCCGCATCGCGGGCGTCAGCAGCGCCTCAGCAGTGCGAACCGCCATTACTTGAAAGACACCGACACGGGCTGCGCGCCCGGCAGGCCCTGATAGGTGACGGTGGCGGTAAGGCCCGCCTTGGGCGGCAGCAGCGGCGAGAACGACCCCAGGCTGATCAGGTCGCCCGGCTTCATGGCGATGCCCTCTTTGGCCAGCGCGCCAGCCAGCCAGACCACCGCGTTGAGCGGGTGCTCCAGGATGTCGCTGCCCTTGCCTTTGCCCAGCTCCGCGCCGGTGCCGTCGGCCAGCACCACCGTCATGTCGGCCAGCGCGCCCAGCATGGCGTAGCGCTCAGCGCGCGTTACCGGCACAGCGAGCGGCGTGCCCGCGACACCCAGCCGTGCGCCCACATTGATGGCGCTGACCGCCGGGCCATTGAGCTTGGGCGGCGCCTGCACCACCAGGTCAGGCAGCTCGATGAAAGGAATCACCTGGTCGATGGCTTCGAGCACGTCCATCGGTGTTTTGGCCTGGTTGATGGCCGCGCTTTTCACGCGCACCAGCATGTCGGCCTCAAACAGCGGGCGCGCGCCAAAGGCCGCGTCGACCACCGAGCCACTCGGCAGCACCATGCCTTCGTAAAGCTTGCCCCACACGGGTTGGTCGTAGTTAAAGCGTTTTTGCACCGCCGGGTTGGTCAGCCCCGCCTTGTAGCCGACCACCTTGCCGTAGCGCTTTTCAAGCAGCGCATTGAGCTTGGCGCGGGTGCAGGCGCCGTCCGCTTCGTTCAGGCCTTCGGGGTTGGCCGCCGGCGCCTTGGCCGCGATTTTTTCGGCCATATCGTTGACCTGCGCGTCCGTGAGGCATTCGGCGCCGGCCTGAAAGCCGGCTATCGCCAAGGTGACTGCGATCAGGGTTTGCTTGCGATGCATGAGATGTCTCCTGCGATTAAAGTAAAGAGGAACGGAACGCCAGCCAAGCCGTCAAGCCACCTGCCCAGCCCATCCGGCTGCGGTCCACTTGAATGCGTTTTGAGTTCCGCATCGTACAACGCAGAAAGACACCCCGCATGGCCTTCATTTACTACGTTACCCAGATCCAGTTCGAGTTCGGCGCCGTCAAACTGCTCAAGCAGGAATGCGAGCGCGTGGGCATCACCCGCCCTCTCATCGTGACGGACCCCGGCGTGAAAGCCGCAGGCATTTTGCAAAAAGCGCTGGACGCCCTGCCCGGCCTGAAGGTCACGGTGTTTGACCAGACGCCTTCGAACCCGACCGAAGCGGCCGTGCGCGCCGCCGCCGAGCTCTACAAAGCCAGCGGCTGCGACGGCCTGATCGCCGTGGGCGGCGGCTCGGCCATTGACTGCGCCAAGGGCGTGGCCATTGCCGCCACACACGAAGGCCCGTTGACCCGCTACGCCACCATCGAGGGCGGCTCCCCGCTCATTACCGACAAGGCCGCGCCGCTGATCGCTGTGCCCACCACCAGCGGCACCGGCAGCGAAGTCGCCCGCGGCGCCATCATCATCGTGGACGACCACCGAAAGCTGGGCTTTCACTCCTGGCACCTGGTGCCCAAGACCGCCATTTGCGACCCCGAACTCACCTTCGGCCTGCCCGCCAAACTGACCGCCGCCACCGGCATGGACGCGATTGCGCACTGCATGGAAACCTTTATGTCAGCCGCCTTCAACCCGCCCGCCGACGGCATTGCCCTGGACGGTCTCGAACGCGGCTGGGCCCACATCGAGCGCGCCACCCGTGACGGCAGCGACCGCGATGCCCGATTCAATTTGATGAGCGCGTCGATGCAAGGCGCCATGGCCTTCCAGAAAGGCCTGGGCTGCGTGCATTCACTGAGCCACAGCCTGGGCGGCGTAGACCCGCGCCTGCACCACGGCACGTTGAACGCAATGTTCTTGCCGGCGGTGGTGCGTTTTAACGCCGCAGCAGAGTCCGTGCAAAAAGACAACCGGCTGAACCGCATGGCACGTGCGATGGGTCTGGCCTCAGGCAGTGACATCCCCGAAGCGATTCGCGACATGAATGCGCGCCTCGGTTTGCCGGCCGGACTTAAAGAGATGGGCGTTCAGCGCGGGCAGTTCAGCCAGATCATCACCGGCGCACTGGCTGACCACTGTCACAAGACGAATCCGCGCATTGCCAGCGCAGGCGAATACGAAGAGATGCTGGCGGCCTCGCTTTAGCATCCCGCCGCTCCCAGCCGCGGGCGCCGTTCTTTCACCTTTGCCTCCTTCGTCCGCGCCACTGTGCGACGGGCGGCAATGTGCTGCGCCTGCCTTCGCGCGCATCGGTGCACTCCATTCCCTGCCCGGCCGGAACCGGGAGGGTTGCAAATCCCCATATGGTTACTTCTCATAACCATAAATGGAAGATTTGGCAAGAGTCTATTTACTTATCATTTATAACCAAAATCCTATTACGCTTGGCCCGTGGTTAACGATTTCCACGCAATCGGCTGCGGCGGGTTGCAGGCTCCAGCGGGGGCGCCAGGTCGGTAAGCACGCCAGATCAACAACATCCAGGAGACATCATGAAAACCCAATTGTTTGCACTCTCGGTGCTGTCGGCCGCCAGTTGCGCGGCCCAGGCGCAGAGCACCGTCACTGTCTATGGCGTGCTCGACTCCTTCCTCGAGTTGGCGTCGGCTGGCAACGGCACGGTGACGCGTATCTCCAGCGGCGGCGCCATGGGCTCGCGCTTCGGTTTTCGCGGCACGGAAGACCTGGGTGGCGGCCTGAAGGCGAACTTCGTGCTGGAAGCCGGTGTTTTGCTGGACACGGGCGCCAGCACCGGCACCGCCTTCAGCCCTACCAGCACCGTCCCGACGGGCGGCACGTATATGTTCCAGCGCATGGCGATGGTGGGCTTGAGTGGTGATTTCGGCGCCGTCAACATCGGCCGGCAGTACACGCCGCACTTCGGCACCATGGCGTCGTTTGACCCGACCGGTTTCACCATGTCGGGGGCCTTGAACTATTACGCCGGCCCGGGCGTAGGCATCAACGGCGGATCGCCCGCCGACGCCACCACGCGCCGCGACAACTCCATCCAGTACACCACGCCGACCTGGGGTGGCTTCAAGGCCAATGTGTTTTATGCGCTGGGCGAATCGACCGGCGTGGGCCAGCCCAAATCCACCGGCAACACGCTCAATATTGCCGGCGGGTACGCCAGCAGCACGCTGTCCGCGCAAATCAGCTACCTGACGGAAAAAACGGTTTACATCGTCGGCAACACCGACAAGTACACCGATTTTGCGATTTCCTACGATTTCGGTGTCATCAAACCGTCGGCCATCTTCGTGCGCCGCCGCGGCGACATGGTGGGTGCACCCGCGCTCGACGCCTACCAGATCGGCGCCTCGGCGCCCCTGGGCGCCGGCAAGCTGATTGCCACCTACGGCCAGCTCAAAAACAAGACCACCGCCAACGCGGACTCCAAGGCGATCGGCGTGCGCTACGACTACGCGCTGTCCAAGCGGACCACACTCTACGCCGGCGCGACCCGGATCAGCAACCAGGCCAATGCCGGCTACACCATCAGCGGCGGCGGCGGCAGCTCGCCAGGCCTGGCACTCTCAGCCGTCGGCCAAAGCCCGAAGTCGGTGTACGCGGGTATCGCACACGTGTTTTGAGCGTTTAAGCGGCATCGGGCGCGCTCACAGCGCGCCCAGCTGGCCCAGGTCGGGCCGCGCAAGCCAGGCCTGCCATTCTTCGGCCAGCTGGCTACTGGCCGCAGTCGCCGCACTCCACGCCTTCACCCTGCCCTGCAAGTCAGGCCCATAACGCACAAAGTCCGTGCGGTCGGGCAGCTTGGCGTTGGGCAGTTTTTGCCTGATCCATTCCGGATCAGGCGCCAGCAGCACCATGTTGTCGAGGAAGTGTGTCGCCTTGTGGCGCCACTTCAGGCCCTTGTCGAGCCAGCCCGGCACCACGGATTTCTGGAAGTGCGGGTACAGCACCAGGCCTGCACTGTTAAAGCCTTTTTGGCCTGCAGCCCAATCTGCACCTTGGCCTTTTGCTATCAAATCGCTAGCGTAGTTCAGGTGCAGGTGGTAGTCGGTGATGCCGCCGTCCCAGTAGGCGCCGGGCGGGCCGCCGGGCACGTTGTGCACCGAGCGCAGCACAAACGGGATGGAGCAGCTGGCCTGCAGCGCCAGCTTGAAGTTGTCTTCGCTCAGGTCGACCTGGCGCGTGCGGTAGTCGGTGGTGGCAAAGGGCAGTTGCGCATCTGGCGTGGAAAACACCACGCGCTCCAGCCAGGCACCCATGGCTTTGCGGTGCACGCTGTTGGTAATGAAGGCGCCGAAGTAGCCCAGCGGCGTGGCCAGCTTGTGCTCGCGGCCCAGCATGTGGCGCCCGCGTGAGGTGACGATGTGCAGCTTGTAGCGCGGGTGCTGCAGCACCTCGTGCACACGGCCGCCGTAAAAGTCTTTCAGGCTCTGGCCAAACTGCTCGCTCACGAAGTCGGCGGTCGGCCGCTTCTGGCCGGGCTGCAGTTCGTAATGCTGGTGGATGTAGTCGTGCTCGAGCCGGGTGAAACCGGCGGCCGGGTCATTCAGGCAGGCGGTGGCCATGCGCCAGGCGCCGATGGAGGCGCCTACGAGGTGCACCGGGTGCGTAGTTTGTGAGAGCCAGCCGCCAAAGATAAAACGGTCCAGCGCGCCCAGGATCAAGCCTTTGGGCCCGCCTGCCGCGCCGGGCACCACGCCGATGTCTGCCGGCTGCAGGCCGTTTTGCTCGATGTGCCGGCGCGCTATGGGACCGGCGTAGATGCGGAGGGCTTTCATGGGACGTGGCTGGGTTTGATGCTGGTTTGCTATTGATTTGATAGCTGCTTGTGCATGTGGTGATTGGGCTGGAGGCCTATTTGATCACTACGCTCCAGCGAACGCTGTCTTTTGTGGGACCCGCGCCCTGCCCGCCACCCACCACCTCCACGATCAGCGGGCTACTTCTTGAGCCCCGCCAGTTTGCTGAACGCCGACTCCATCGCCGTCGCAGCCGCGGGTTGCGGCGCACCCGGGCGCCCACCGCCGTAGCTGCCACCGCCGCGGTTCTGCCCGCCGGGCCGTGCGCTTTCAAACCGGTTGTCGCGCGGGCCGTCTTTGCGGGCCGGTGCGGCGTCCAGCTTCATCGTCAGGCCAATGCGCTTGCGCGCCACGTCGACCTCGGTCACACGCACTTTCACGATGTCGCCGGTTTTCACCACTTCGCGTGCGTCATTCACAAACTTGTTGGCCAGCTGGCTCACATGAACCAGGCCGTCCTGGTGCACGCCGATATCGACAAACGCGCCAAAGGCCGCCACGTTGCTGACGGTGCCTTCCAGCGTCATGCCCTCTTTCAGGTCCTTGATGTCTTCCACGCCGTCGTTAAAGCGCGCCACCTTGAAGTCGGGCCGCGGGTCGCGGCCGGGTTTTTCCAGCTCGGAGATGATGTCTTTGACAGTGATGACGCCAAACTGCTCATTGGCAAACAGCTCGGGCTTCAGGGTCTTGAGCATCTCGGCGCGGCCCATCAGCTCAGCCACCGGCTTGCCGGTGTGCGCCATGATTTTTTCGATCACCGGGTAGGTTTCGGGGTGCACGCCGGTCATGTCCAGCGGGTTGCTGCTGCTGCGCAGGCGCAAAAAGCCCGCGCTCTGCTCAAAAGTCTTGGCGCCCAGGCCCGTCACCTTGAGCAAATCGGCACGCGAGGCAAATGCGCCATTCGCATCACGCCAGCGCACCACCGACTTGGCCACCGTTTGCGACAGGCCCGACACGCGGGCCAGCAACGGCACGCTGGCGGTGTTCAGGTCTACGCCGACGCTGTTCACGCAATCTTCGACCACGGTGTCCAGGCTGCGTGCCAGATCGCTCTGGTTCACGTCGTGCTGGTACTGGCCGACGCCGATCGATTTCGGGTCGATCTTGACGAGCTCGGCCAGCGGGTCTTGCAGGCGGCGCGCAATGCTGGCCGCGCCGCGCAGGCTCACGTCCACGTCGGGCATTTCCTGGCTGGCAAATTCACTGGCTGAATAGACGGATGCGCCGGCTTCACTGACGACAACCTTTTCAATGACCTGCTCGACCTTCGCCATGCCCTTGATCAGGTCGGCGGCGAGCTTGTCGGTTTCGCGGCTGGCCGTGCCGTTGCCGATGGCGATCAGGTTGACGCCGTGCTTTTCGCAGAGCTTGGCCAGGGTGTGCAGCGAGCCTTCCCAATCCTTGCGCGGCTCGTGCGGGTAAACCGTAGAGGTTTCGACCAGCTTGCCGGTGGCGTCAACCACCGCCACCTTCACGCCGGTGCGTATGCCCGGGTCCAGGCCCATCACCACGCGCGGGCCGGCAGGCGCCGCCAGCAGCAGGTCACGCAGGTTGTCGGCAAACACCTTGATGGCGACTTTCTCGGCGTCTTCGCGCAAGCGGGTGAAGAGATCGCGCTCCAGCGAGAGGCTGAGCTTGACGCGCCAGGTCCAGGCCACGGCCTTGCGGATCAAATCATCCGCCGGGCGCGCCTTGTGGCTCCAGCCCAGGTGCAGCGCGATCTTGCCTTCGGCGATGCTGGGTTTGCCCGGCTCGGCCTGCTCGGGCAACACCAGCTTGGCGTCCAGAATCTCCAGCCCGCGGCCGCGAAACACCGCCAGTGCCCGGTGCGAAGGCACCCGGCCGATGGGCTCGTCATAGTCAAAGTAGTCGCGGAATTTGCTGTTGTCGGCGTTGTTTTCGTCTTTGCCAGTCACGAGCTTGGAGCTGAACAGCCCTTCGCTCCAGAGCCAGTTACGCAGCGACTGCACCAGCCCCGCATCTTCGGCCCAGCGCTCGCTGAGGATGTCGCGCACGCCGTCGAGCACGGCCGGCACGGTGGTGAAATCGTCGCCGCTTTCGTTCTTTTCAGCCTTCACGAAGGGGGCGGCTTCGTCGGCAGGCACCAATGACGGATCGGCAAAAAGCTTGTCGGCCAGCGGCTCAATGCCGGCTTCACGGGCAATCTGGCCCTTGGTGCGGCGCCGGGGTTTGAAGGGCAGGTACAAGTCTTCCAGGTCCTGCTTGGTGGCGGCGAATTCAATGGAAGCGCGCAGCTCGGGCGTGAGCTTGCCCTGCTCTTCGATGCTTTTCAGAACCGCTTCACGGCGCTCTTCCAGCTCGCGCAGGTAGCCCAGCCGCTGCTCAAGCTCGCGCAACTGGATGTCGTCCAGCCCGCCGGTGGCCTCTTTGCGGTAACGCGCGATAAAGGGCACGGTGGCGCCGCCGTCCAGCAGCTCTACGGCCGTCTTGATCTGGTGTTCCTGGACTTTGATTTCTGCCGCGATCTGGCGGATGATTTTCTGCATAGGGGGAGAAGATTCCGGAAGAGGTTCGAAGAAAGCTGAAAAAGTAGAAATAAGCGGTAATTTGCCTGTGGCGCCCAAACACAAACTGACGCCAAGGGTCGGCATTGTCCCACAGGCAAATTGACCGCCCTCTACCAATAATGAAGAGGCGCTGAAAAGCAATTTCTTACATTTTTGACGGAGGGCGTCTATGCGAATTCGCACAATTCTTTTGGTGGTTTCCATCCTGTTGCTGGCAGGCTTTGTCGCGCTCAACGTTGACGAGTTTTCGCGGACCAGCCTGCTGAGCCTGGGCGTGACCACCATCCAGGTCCCTTTGGGCATGGTCATGCTCCTGCTGCTGGTGATCGCCACCGTGGTGTTTCTGGCCAGCACGCTTTATATGCAAAGCAAAAACCTGATGGAAACCCGGCAATACGCGCGTGAGCTCAATACCCAGCGCGAACTTGCCGACAAGGCCGAGGCATCACGTTTTACCGAACTGCGAAGCTACCTGGAAGTGCAGGTGCTCGCAGCCCAGCATCGTGAGGCGGCAGCTGCCACCGTGCTGGCCGAGCGTTTTGCCCAGCAGCAGCAGGCACTCCTGGCGCGGCTGGAGCAGTCCGACAACAGCATGGCCGCCTATATGGGCCAGCTTGAAGATCGGCTGGAGCGCCGTAACGGCATCTCCAGCATGCAAAAAGACCACCTGACGATGCCGCTGGTGTAAGGGTGTAAGAAACCCCGGCATCGCGCGACCAATGGCCATCTGCAGGCGCCTGCCCTCTTCGGGCTCAGCGCCGGCTTTCAACGCCATTGGAGAAGCCCATGCCAGCCCGTTCACGCCCACGGATCACCCTTATCACCGCAGCAACACTGCTGTCGGTAAGCTGCAGTGCTTTTGCGGCGCAAAACACCTGTAGCGTAGCGTCGGGTCCGGCGGTTACGCCGGTGATCGAGCTCTACACATCGGAAGGCTGCAGCTCCTGCCCGCCCGCCGACAAATGGGTGTCCTCGCTCAAGGGTTCGGGCATGGTGGTGCAGGCCTTTCATGTCGGTTATTGGGATTACATCGGCTGGGTTGACCGCTTTGCCGCGCCGGCCTACACCAAGCGCCAGCACGAAGTCGCCGCCCGCAACAAGCTGCGCAGCATCTACACCCCGCAGGCGGTGCTCAACGGCAAGGATTTGCCCGGCTGGGGACCCGGACTTCCCGGTGGCAAGGAGCCGGCCCGCGCGAGTATCGTGCTGACGCAGCTGGGTGCCGGCCAGTTTGAAGCCACGGTGACGCCGGTCGCGGCACTGCAGACCGCGCCCACCTGGTCGGCCTACTGGACCGTCACCGAACACGGCCACAACTCCAAAGTGCGGGCTGGCGAAAACGCCGGCGAGTTCCTCAAACATGACTTCGTGGTGCGCCAGTACACCCAGGCGGGCGACTATCAAAGCACAGGCGCTTCGCCGCAAAAGCTGGGCTTTTACAGCATCGCGGCCACCCCCGGCCATGAGCGCCAGATCAACCTGGTGGTGTTTGACCCCGGAACCGGCAAGACGCTGCAGGCCGTGAGCCTGCAATGCGCGGGCTGAGACCTTTTCACGGTCTCAACGGGAGCTGCCGCACAATGGCGCAATGGCTCCACGGACCACACCGCCCTCCTCCTTCTCGCCACCGCCAAGCCTGCGCCCGCCTGATGCCGCCGACTACGCCGCACTGGGCACCTGGGTGCCGGACGCCGAAAGTTGCGCACGCTGGGCGGGCCCCAAACTCCCGTACCCGTTTAATCCGCAACAACTTCCACAATTGCTCGCCGAGCCCGGCGCCCACAGCTTTGTGCTGAGCCGCGGCCCGGCTGAAGCCCTGGGCTTTTGCCAGTTCTGGGTGCGCGAAACGGGCGTGGCGCATCTGGCGCGCATCATCCTGGCCCCCGCGGCGCGCGGCCAGGGCCTGGCCTCCACCATGTGTTCACTGCTGATGGCCGAAGCCTTGCGCACCGTGGACGCGCAGGCCTTCACATTGCGTGTGTACCGCGACAACCACCCCGCCCTGGCCGTCTACGAAGGTCTGGGCTTTGTCGCCGTGCCTGACCGGTCGGATGAGCGCATCTTTTTCATGCGGGCCATTCGCTAAACTGCGCTTTCCTCTCGCCCTATCTCGTCTCTCCCCGCCCTCCTCCATGCTGTCCCTGTTTCTCAAATGCCTGCTGGGCGCGCTCGCCGTGCTGGTGATTGCCCTGCTTTCCCGCTCACGCAGCTTTTTCATCGCCGGGCTGGTGCCGCTCTTTCCCACCTTCGCGCTGATCGCGCACTACATCGTGGGCAGCGAACGCTCGGCGGCCGACCTGCGCACCACGGCCTTGTTCGGCCTGTGGTCGCTGATTCCTTATGCGGTCTACCTGATCGCGGTGTACTGGCTCAGTGTGCGCACCACATTGACAGTGACGCTGGCGAGCGCCACGCTGGCATGGGCGGTCGCGGCCGGTGCCTTGCTGCTGGGCTGGACTCAGGCCTACCCGAAAGCACTTTGACTTTTTAACGGCAATCCGGCCTCGAATTTGCTTGTAACTCAGCGACCTGTCATTCAATCCGCACCATGTTCGCCTTCATCCACCCACCGCTCTACATTCGCCTGTCGCCCTACCGCCTGACGGTTCGCGATGTCAAAACGGGTGAATTCATCTCAGAGCCGCCCGAAATCGCGCTATCCCGTGGTCCCAAAACCAAAGTGCTGGGTGTGGGTGACGACGCGGCCCTGCACAAGTCGAGCAAATCAGCGCAGGTGGTGAACCCTTTTACCCACCCGCGCTCCATGGTGTCCGACTTCACCAACGGCCAACGCGTGATCAAGGCCTTTGTGCAAAAACTGAAAAAAATCCATCCGCTTTCTGTGTCGCCCCGCGTGGTGTTTCACCCCCAGGGAGATCCCGAGGGCGGTTTCACGCAGGTGGAAATACGGGCCTTCCATGAGCTGGCACTGGGCGCCGGCGCCGCAGAGGTCACAATCTGGCAAGGCCAGGACCTGACGGACGAGCAGGTGCTGTCGCGGCAATACCCCAGCACCGGTCAGGTGCTCGAATGACACCGGCCGGCGGCGCGGCAGACCTGCGTGCGCTGATGCGGCAGTTTCCGCATGCAGGCCGGCTCGAGCAGATTTTTCTCAGGCCTGGCCGCCGCAGCCCGGTGCTGTCCGTAGCGGCAGCGACGGCACTGGCCGGCCGCGGCCTGCAAGGCGACCGCAGCGCGGCAGGCGTGCCAGCCCGGCCTGAAGGCAGCAAACGCCAGGTCACACTGATACAAGCCGAGCACCTGCCGGTGATTGCCGCCTTGATGAAGCTGGACAGAGTCGATGCCGCAGCGCTGCGCCGCAACCTGGTCGTGTCTGGCCTGAACCTGCTGGCCGCCAAAACGCTCTTCAAAGACCAGCCCATGGTGCTGCGAATTGGCGAAGTGGTGCTGGAAGTCACCGGGCCATGCGAGCCTTGCTCGCGCATGGAGGAAATCCTGGGCGCCGGCGGCTACAACGCAATGCGCGGCCATGGCGGGCTGACGGCGCGGGTGCTGCAGGGCGGCCTGCTGCGGGTGAGGGATGCCGTGATGTGTGAACGGTCTGAGCATGGTGACGGGCAGATGCTATTGATTTCATAGCGAGATGCCTATGTACCGTATGGGCTGGAGCGGTATTTTCCTCATAAAGTAAACGCCGAACCCGCCACGGCGAGTTCACGCCAAACCGCCCACCAGCATGGGTATTTCGCATCCTTCATACTGGGTGCCCCTTCTATTTTTCACCTACCGGCGCGCCAGCTATCCATGATCAAAACCTCGGTCGACAAGCAAAAAATCAAATTCCTGCTGCTGGAGGGCATCCACCCTTCCGCGGTAGAGGTTCTCAAGGCCGCGGGTTATTCCAATATCGAAAGCCTCGCCGGCGCGCTGCCTGACGACGAGCTCAAGGCCAAAATTGCCGATGCGCATTTTGTCGGCATCCGCTCACGCACCCAGCTCACGGCCGAGGTGTTTGCCCAGGCCGGCAAGCTGGCGGCGGTCGGCTGCTTTTGCATCGGCACCAACCAGGTCGACCTGAACGCCGCCCGCGAGCGCGGCATCGCGGTGTTCAACGCGCCTTTTTCCAACACCCGCTCGGTGGCCGAGCTGGTGCTGGCCGAGGCGATCCTGCTGCTGCGCGGCGTGCCCGAGAAAAGCGCGGTGGCGCACCGCGGCGGCTGGCTCAAGTCGGCCGACAACGCCTATGAAATCCGCGGCAAGACGCTGGGCATCGTCGGCTACGGCTCCATCGGTACGCAGCTGTCGGTGCTGGCCGAGGCGCTGGGCATGCAGGTCGTGTTTTTTGATGTGGTGACCAAGCTGCCGCTGGGCAACGCCCGCCAGGTGGCGCAGCTCAAAGACCTGCTGGCCCAGTCCGACGTGGTGAGCCTGCACGTGCCCGAGACCCAGGCCACGCAGTGGATGATTGGCGCGGCCGAGATCGCCTCCATCAAGCCCGGCGGCGTGCTGATCAACGCCTCACGCGGCACGGTGGTCGAGATCGAGCCGCTGGCCGAGGCCCTGAAGCAAAAAAGACTGCTGGGCGCGGCAATCGATGTGTTCCCGGTGGAGCCGCGCACCAACAAGGACAGTTTTGAGTCGCCCCTGCGCGGGCTGGACAACGTGATCCTGACGCCGCATGTGGGCGGCTCGACCATGGAAGCGCAGGAAAACATCGGCATCGAAGTGGCTGAAAAACTGGTGAAGTACAGCGACAACGGCACGTCGACGTCTTCCGTCAACTTTCCGGAAGTGGCGCTGCCGGCCCACCCGGGCAAGCACCGCCTGCTGCACATTCACCGCAACGTGCCGGGTGTGCTGTCAGAGATCAACAAGGTGTTCGCGGCCAACGGCATCAACATCGCGTCGCAGTACCTGCAGACCAACGAGGCCATCGGCTACGTGGTGATCGACATCGATGCGGCGCACTCCGACATGGCGCTGGCCAAGCTGGCCGAAGTGCCGGGCACCATCCGCAGCCGGGTTTTGTTCTAGACGCTCATCGCCAGCCGCGAAGGATGGCAAGGGCCGCCAGGGTCTCTTGCTATCAAATAGATAGCTATAACCCCATGCACCGTCTGGGCTAATGGCACTTTTCTTATAAAAAACGCGAAGAAGCCTTACTTCGCGGGTGCAGCGGGCAGGCCTGCAGGCACCTGCAAGCCCAGCAGGGTTGCCAGCGTCGCCGTCGACGACGAGCCCTCTTGCGTCACCAGCGCGCCGGTCTGCGCATGGGTGCCCACGATGGTGGGGATGGAGGTAAAGCCAAGGCGCGTCAACAGGGCGGTGTTTTTTTCCACGGCGACTTTTTGCGCGTCGATATTGCTTGCCGCACCGATGCCGCCGCGTCGGGCCTGAAGCGATGCCTCGTGTTCGTCCATGGCGGCCACCGGGTCGGCGGCGGCCAGCAGCGTGGCGCCTTGCGAAGTGCTGGCCGCGTTCAAAATGCCAACCGGAATCCAGACAAACTTGGCCTGCGACTTCAGCGGTTTGGCGGCCACCCACAAGGCGGCGCAGTGCGGGCACTGCGCGTCAAAAAACACATACACGGTGCGCTGGCTCATTTGCGAGCCAGCGATAAAGCCCTGGGCTTCGGCCGCGATCACGGCGGTGGAAACAGGGGTGCTGGCCACGACCTTGTCATCTTTGCCGGCCGTGGCGTCTGGTGTCGCGTCTTTACAGCCGGCCAGCAGCAGGCCAACTGCGATGACTGCGGCGATGGAAAGGGAATAAAAGGGTTTGAGCATGGTGGCGGCAGTGAAGAAATGAAGCGGCAAGAATAGCGCAGCCGCCTTACTTGGACAGCGCGTCCGCCAATTCCCCTGCCAGCATGAAAAACTCCGGCGCGCGCTGCACCGAGACATGGGTGGCGTTCATGGCATAGGTGACGCGAGTCTTGACGCCGCGCGCCTGCAGGGCCCGAACGTAGGTTTCGCTGAACTGCGGCAAGGTGTTTTCGTCTTTGTTGCCGACCACCAGTGCCATACGGGTGTCCGGGCTGACTTTGCCGGCCTCTGCCAGCGGTGACAGGCTGCGGCTCCAGGCGCCGGACTTGCCCGCCGAGCTGCCGCGCCATTGCCGCCAGGCCGGCACATCGCAGGGGCAGGCGGCCAGCAGGTAGGCGTCGGCGCTGCCCGGGAATCGGCTCGCCAGCAAAGCGGCCATGGCCGCGCCGCCCGAATGGCCGATCAGCAGGATCTTCTTGCCGGGGTTGAGGCTGCGCAGGTTGGCCAGCGCTGTAGCCATGATCTCAGTGTTGCGGGGCGTGTAGTCGTCGTCCCCGGCGCCAGTCTCGCCATCCGAGGTGCCCAGATCGCTGCGGTAGCCGGGCCGCTGCATCGCGATGGTGACGGCCTGGAGCTTTTCCGCCAGCACGGCCGCTGTGCCGCTGTCGGCTTTCAATTCAATGCGCCCGCCGTTGTCACCGTGCAGGAAGACGACCAAGACCTTGGGCGTGATGCGGGATGTCTGGCCAGGCGCCAGCGTACGGATGACAAGGCATTGCCGGGCGTCACCTGCCCGCTCAATCCCGTCGGCGGGTTTTCCGTCGGGGCATTTCGCGGGTTGTGCAAACGCAGCCGTCCCCGCAAGACAAAGCAGCAGGCCGGCAAGTGCAGCGTGACCCAGGCGCATCAGGCCCCGCGAAGCGCGGCCTTCAGTTGCTGGCCGATCTCCGGCTTGTCGGCAAACGGGTCGGTCGGGTTGCGCGCCTGCAGCACGTCCTCAAGCCGCGTCTGCACGGAGTTGATGGCCTTGGGGTGGCTGTAGATATAGAACTTGTTCTGGGCAATGGCGTCAAACACCAGCCTGGCCACGTCCTCTGCCGTGACCTTGCCGGAGCCCACGGCCTTGCCGGTCATGGCCTGCTGGATCATCTGGCTCTTGGTGGGCTTTTCTGCGCCCAGTTCGGCCGGGCGGTTGCGGTGGCTCATGCCGATGCCGGTCGCCACAAAGAAGGGACACAGCACCGAGGCGCCGATCTGGTCGGTCACCAGGCCCAAATCCTGGTAGAGGGTTTCGCTCAGTGCCACCACGGCGTGCTTGCTGACGTTGTAGACGCCCATGTTGGGCGGGTTCAACAGCCCGGCCATGCTGGCGGTGTTGACGATGTGGCCTTGCCAGGACGGGTCTTTGGCGGCGGCCTCGAGCATCATGGGCGTGAAGATGCGCACGCCGTGCACCACACCCATCACGTTGACGCCCATCACCCATTCCCAGTCCTTGAGGCTGTTTTCCCAGATCAGGCCACCCGCGCCCACACCGGCGTTGTTGAACA
This sequence comes from Synechococcus sp. UW140, assembly GCA_943370375.1. Lineage (GTDB taxonomy): Bacteria > Pseudomonadota > Gammaproteobacteria > Burkholderiales > Burkholderiaceae_C > Polaromonas. Next base: position 24,956 of record CALRQR020000020.1, on the reverse strand, counting down.
CGAAATGCGGCGCGCCAAAGCGCTCAAACACCGCCTGGCCCATGGCCTCCATCTGCGTGGCGCTGGAAACGTCAAGCTTGAAGGACAGCACCTGGGCGCCTGCGGCCTTGATCTCCTCGCTGGCTTTGTCCAGCGCGTCCTGCTGGACGTCGACCAGCACCAGGTTCATGCCCAGCTTCGCGCCCAGGCGCGCGCACTCGAGGCCGAAGCCCGAGCCTGCGCCGGTGAGAACGGCTGTTTTGCCTTTGAAGTCGGTGATCATGTTGGGTTTTCCTTGAATGTCCTGAGTTTCTTGAATAGGAAAATTGTCTCTGAGGTGCACCGCCCAAGGTGTCGCTCAGGCAACTCGCAGCATTTCGATGTGCGGAATGCCGTCTTCGATGTAAGGCTCGCCGTTTTGCACAAACCCGTGCTGCTGGTAGAACTTTTCCAGCCGTGCCTGCGCGCCTATGCGTATGGGCTGCGGGCCCCAGTGCCGCACCAGGCTGGCGATGGATTCCTTGATCAGCACATGGCCGATACCGTCGCCGCGCGCTGACATGTGGGTCACCACGCGGCCAATGCTGGCTTCGGCAAATTTCTCGCCTGCCGCAAAGCAGCGTGCGTAGGCCACCAGCTTGCCCTCCTTCACGCCCATCAAATGCATGGCCTTCTGATCGGCGCCATCCAGATCCTGGAAAGGGCAAGACTGCTCAACCACAAAGACTTCGCTGCGCAGCTGCAGCATTTCATACAGCTCAAGGCTTGTCAGTGCGCTAAAAGGAACAAAGCGCCAATGGATCTCAGGGCTACGGTTCATGCGGGTGTGGCTGCTTTCATGGCGTAACCGATGCGCGGGAAGTGCACATGCACCGTGCCGGCACGTGCGTCCACGCGGCGCAGCGTGTAGTGCATGCGGGTCGCGGCAATCAGTTCGCCTTCGGTGGGTTCAGGGCCGAAGGCCTCGCTGGTGATCACCACCTGGCTGCCCAGCGGGATGCCGTGTTCGTCCTGGAACACATCGTCACGCAGCGGGGCGGGCACGGCGGCGCTGGCTTGCGCAACGGCCTCTGCCGCGCTGAATTTTTCAAAACTGCCGTGGCCGATGGCCGCCATACGGTCCATCCAGTCGAGGACGGCCGGCGTGAGCTTGAGAATGCCCGCCAACACCGGGGTTCGCACCCGCGTGAACCACAGCGGGTGGTACATCGCAAAATCGGCGATGCAAGGCACCTCGCCCAGCAAAAAGGGCCGGTCGTCCAGCATGTCGGAGATGCGACGCAGGTAAGACTTGTAGGCTGCGGTGGCGTCAGCAGAACGAATGCGCGCCATGCCGAAGCTCATGGCCTTGCGGTCTTCACCGAAAGCGCGGGCGGCTTCCGGCGGCGCTTTCTCGAAAATCTGGGCGATGCCTTTGGGCTGCGTGTTGTAGGCCATGGAGGTCCAGAACAGCGTGTTGTCTGCCCAGTGCGCCAGCGTGCGCGCCATGCCCTTGCTGGGCTCCGGGTACGCCGAGGGCTCGGGTTGCAAATGCTCCAGCACGTCGCTGATCAGCGCGGTGTCGCAATAAATATCTGCGCCGATTTGCAGGATGGGCGTTTTGCGGTAGCCGCCCGTGAGCGCGACAACGTCGGGCTTGGGCATGATCATCGGGATGATGACGGACTTCCAGGCCAGGTTTTTGTAGCCCAGCATCAGCCGCGTTTTTTCGGCAAAGGGCGACGTCGGGTAGTGGTGAAGAATCAGTTCTGGCATGGGTGTCTCCGTGGTATTTGTGGTCGCCTGCCTTATCGCGGCATGGCTCTTGTGATGAGGGTGTCGAAATCGGTGCCGGCGCCCAGCGTGCCGAAGGACTGGCCCCAGTTGCCGGCGATGCGTGAATCGCAAAAAGCGCTGAAGACGGCCGCAGGCGCTGTCTGCAGCAGCAGCGCGGCCTGCACGGCCAGCGCCACGTCTTGCGCCAAGCGGCGGGCTTCGATTTCGGTCGCCATCTCTTCGATGCGCGTGGGCAAGGCGGCGGCGAGTTTGTCCAGCGCCGGGTGCGTGCCTTTGGCGGCGGCAAGCTCCTGGGCCAGCGCAGCCACGGCGTCGGCCTTGCGCAGCGCGCGCAGCAAGTCCAGCGCCATGATGTTGCCTGCACCTTCCCAGATCGAGTTGAGCGGCATCTCGCGGTAGACGCGGGCCATGATGCCCTCGCCGCCCTCCTCCACATAGCCATTGCCGCCCAGGCATTCCATCGCCTCTTGTGCGAAGTGGCTGCCGCGTTTGCAGATCCAGAATTTGGCGACCGGCGTGAGGAGCCGCGCCATGGCAATTTCATGCGCATCGCCCGGGCGGTCGAACGCACGGGCCAGACGAATCGCCAGCGCGGTGGCGGCTTCAGACTCGAGTGCCAGGTCGGCCAGCACATTGCGCATCAGCGGCTGGTCTATCAGCAGCTTGCCGAAGGCCTTGCGCTGTGAGGTGTGGTTCAGCGCCAGGGCCAGCGCCTGGCGCATGAGGCCGCTGGTGCCGAGCGCGCAGTCCAGCCGCGTCATGGTGCCCATCTCGAGGATTTGCGGAATGCCGCGGCCCTCATCGCCGACCAGCCAGGCCTGGGCGTTTTCAAATTCCACCTCCGAACTGGCGTTGGCCTTGTTGCCCAGCTTGTCTTTCAGGCGCTGGATGCGGATGGCGTTGAGGCTGCCGTCGGGCAGCACGCGCGGCAGGAAGAAGCAGGACAGGCCGCTTTTCGTCTGCGCCAGCACCAGGAAGGCGTCGCACATGGGTGCCGAGAAAAACCATTTGTGGCCGGTGATGGCATAACGCTCACCCCAGCCGTCGCGGCCTGCCGGCTCGGCGCGCGTGGTGTTGGCCCGCACGTCCGAGCCGCCCTGCTTTTCCGTCATGCCCATGCCCATCGTGAGGCCGGGTTTGGCCTGCCAGAGCTTGAGTTCAGGGTCGTAGGCGCGACTGGTGAGCTTGGGGCCCCAGTCGGCGTAGATGGCGGTGTTGCCGCGCAGTGCCGGCGTAGCGGCGTAGGTCATCGAGATGGGGCACAAGGTGGACGGTTCAAGCTCGGTGAACAGCATGAAGCCTGCCGCGCGCCGTACGTGGGGAGACGGATTCTCATCAGCCCACGGTGACCCATGCAGGCCCCATGCCGTCGCCAGCTTCATCAGCTCGTGATAGCTGGGGTGAAACTCCACCTGGTCCACACGCCGGCCGAACCGGTCATGGCTGCGCAGCACCGGCCCGTGCACATTCGCCAGCCGCGCATGCGTCTGCATGGCGGTGCTGCCCAGCGTGGCGCCCAGTTGGCTCAGTTCGTGGGTATCCAGTGCTGGTGCATTGAACTTCAGGGCATCGCGCAGCGGCCGGTTGGCGTCAAACAGGTTGTAGTCAGACAGCGCGGCCGGCTGGTTGAAGACTTCATGGGTGGGGTTCACGGCAAACCTCCTGATCGCAAGACTAGATGAGTTTGACCAGCTGCTTGCCGAAGTTCTTGCCTTTGAGCAAACCGAGAAAGGCCTCGGGCGCCGCTTCAATGCCCTCTGCCACGCTTTCACGCGGACGCAGCTTGCCGCTGCCCACCAGCGTGCCGAGCTCTTTGAGCGCTTCGGACCAGACTTCCATGTGTTCGCTCACGATAAAACCCTGCACCTTGAGCCGGTTGGTGAGGATCAGCGCCGGGTAGGTCAGCGGCATGGGCTTGCCGTCGTAGCCGGCGATCATGCCGCACAGCGCGATGCGGCCGAAGGCGTTCATGCGCGTCAGCACGGCGTCCAGCACCATGCCGCCCACGTTTTCAAAGTAGCCGTCAATGCCGTCCGGGCAGGCGTCTTTCAGCGCCTTGGCCAGCGAAGCGGCGTCGGCGTGCAACTTGTAGTCGATGCAGGCGTCAAAGCCGAGCTCTTCGACCGCGTACTTGCATTTGTCGGGGCCGCCGGCAATGCCGACGGTGCGGCAGCCGCGCGCCTTGGAGAGGGCCGCAAAAGCACTGCCTACAGCGCCGGTGGCGGCACTGACCACCATGGTCTGGCCGGCTTGGGGGTCAATGATTTTCACCAGGCCATACCAGGCGGTGACGCCGGGCATGCCCACCGCGCCGAGGTAATGCGACAGCGGCACATGGGTGGTGTCGACCTTGCGCAAAGCGCCCGGCTGGTCGGCATTGACCACGCTGTACTGCTGCCAGCCGCCCATGCCCACGACCTTGTCGCCGGGCTGGAACTTCGGCGAGCGGCTTTCCACCACCTCACCCGCCGTGCCGCCCTGCATCACCTGGCCCAGCGGCTGGGGTGCGGCGTAGCTTTTGGCGTCGTTCATGCGGCCGCGCATGTAAGGGTCCAGGCTCAGGAAATGGTGGCGCACCAGCACCTGGCCTTCCTGCAGCTCGGGCGTGTCGCTGGAGGCCAGCATGAAGTTGCTGGCGAGGGCTTCGCCGGTCGGCCGGTTGTCGAGAAGGATTTGCTGGTTGACGGGCATGAAAGTCTCCTGTGAGGTTGTGATGAGCCGCTGTGCCTGCGGTCTTTTGCTACTTATTTGATAGCTGATACCCAAGGTGTGTACTGGGCCAAGGCACGTTTTCGCTCTAAAAATCAATCCGTCGAAATAGCGCCGGCCGCGCTCTCGGCCCCGGTAGGCAGCCGCTTGACGTACTTGAAAGTCCCGGTCGAATGCGCGCACACCTGGCCCAAGACATCGTAAAGCGTCGCTTCGGTAAACGCCATGGTTTTGGTGCGGTGCATCAGCCGGCCCTTGCCGGTGAGACGGCTGCCGTCGCCCGGCGCCGGCCGCATAAAACTGGTCTTCATCTCGATGGTGACCACGCCCATGTCTTTTTGCACACTGCGCGCGGCGGTGGCCATGGTCACGTCCATCAGCGTCATGATGGCGCCGCCGTGCGTCACGGCAAAAGAGTTGAGGTGCTCGGGCTTGGGCGCGTAGCCAATGGCCGAGGCGCCGCCTTCGAACAACTCCAGCTCAAAGCCGAGGTGGTTGACAAAGGGGATGTCTGCGCCGAAGTTCATGACTTCTTCCCAGCTCATTTGTATGTTTTTCCGCCGGGCCGCCCCAAGGAAAAATGCGCCCCCTCGGGGGGCAGCGCAGTACGCGAAGCGACAAGCGTGGGGGCCATATTAACCACCGGTTACGACTGATACGCCGCCATCCACCGCCAGCCACTGGCCGGTGATGTGCTTGCCGGCATCCGATGCGTAAAGCACGCACAGGCCCTTCAAATCCTCGTCATCACCCAGACGGCCCAGCGGCGCGTGCGAAGCCAGCTTTTCTTCGCCCAGTGCCTTCAGCGTGCCCACCGTCATCTTGCTCGGGAAAAAACCCGGGCAGATAGCGTTGACGGTGATGTTGTACTTGCCCCATTCGCAGCCCAGCGCGCGGGTGAAATTGACGACGGCACCCTTGGAGGTGTTGTAGGCCACGGTGGTCATCTCACGCGGGTTGCCGCCCAGGCCGGCGATGGAGGCCACGTTGATGATGCGGCCGGACTTGCGGGCGATCATGCTGTGCTTGGCGATGTGCTGGCTCAGGATGAAGTAGCCGCGGATGTTGAGGTTCATGACCTTGTCCCAGGCTTCTACCGGATGGTCTTCGGCGGGCGCGCCCCAGGCGGCGCCGGCGTTGTTGACCAGGATGTCGACATGACCCAGCCGCTTGATGGCTTCGTCGGCCAGCGCGCGGATGTCTTCTTCCTTGGAGCAGTCGGCGGCGATCCAGTCGACGTCGATGCCGGCGGCTTTGAGTTCGGCAGCCGATTCAATCAGGTCTTCCGCCTTGCGCGAGCTCAGGATGACCTTGGCGCCGGCTTCGCCCAGCGCCTGGGCCAGTTGCAGGCCCAGGCCGCGCGAGCCGCCGGTGACGAGTGCGGTTTTGCCTTTGAGGTCAAACAGTTGCTGGATGGTACGGGTCGTCATAAAGGGTCTCCTGGAGTGTTGTCATCGGTTTCGCCGTGATGCCGCTGATGGGTGTAGCGGCTGGCGGGATGAGGGGTTGCGGATAAAGAGAAGATGGTTTTTGGGTAGCTGCTGATGTTGGCACAACATGAGGCCGGCCGGCAGCGCGGCTGTCGTGGCGGCGACTTCGGAATCAGGGGCCCACATTGATGCGCGAGCGCACGTAGATCAGCACAAAGCCCGCCGCCGCGACGATGCCGCCGACGATCACCATAGCCCAGCCGATGGCGTCGTCAAGACGCTCAACCGACAGGCCGAGCACCAGCGTCAACAGCCCGCCGTAGATAAGGATCCAGATCAGGGACTGCAGACGGGCGACCGACTTGTTGGACACCGGCTCGGCGGACGGTTTGAAAAATGACATTAAAAGGCCTCCTCAGGCAGATCGGCGCACGTCAGGTCGCGGGTTTCAACCACCTTGAGCCAGGCGTCGATCTTGGGTAACTCATAGTGATAAAAATAGCGTGTAGCGCCCATCCTGCCTACGTGAGCAGCTCCTGAATTGATAGCAAGCTGCGGCAGCGAGAGACTGGCCAGGGCCACGTCCAGCCAGATCCACGCCAGCACGGTGTGACCAAAGGCCTGCATGTAGGGTACCGCATTGGCCAGCGCCTCTCCGGGCTCGCCTTTGGCCCAGGCCGCCTTGGTGGCGCTGCCCACATGCTGCAGCGCCTTGCCCAGCGCGTTGGCATGCGCGGCCAGCTCGGGCTGCTGGATGGCTTTTTCAATCGTGGCGTTGATGCGCGCGGCCAGCAGTTGCAGCCCCCTGCCCCCTTCCATCAGCACTTTGCGGCCCAGCAAATCCATGGCCTGGATGCCGTGAGTGCCCTCATGGATCATGTTCAGCCGGTTGTCGCGCCAGTACTGTTCGACCGGAAAGTCACGCGTATAGCCGTAGCCGCCGTGCACCTGGATGGCCAGCGAATTGGCCTCCAGGCACCACTCGCTGGGCCAGCTCTTGGCGATGGGTGTCAGCACTTCGAGCAGCAGGCGCGCGTCGTCTGCGGCCTGTGCGTCGGCGGTGTGGTGTTCGTCGACCAGTCGCGCGCAATACAGCTCCAGCGCCAGCGCGCCTTCGCAATACGCTTTTTGCGCCAGCAGCATGCGCTTGACGTCGGCGTGCTCGATGATGCGGATCTGCGGCTGGGCGGCGTCCTTGCCACCCACGCCGACAGGCCTGCCTTGCGGCCGATTCTTCGCGTAGTCAAGGCTGGCGTAGTAGCCCGCCATGCCCAGCATGGTGGCGGCGGTGCCGACGCCGATGCGCGCCTCGTTCATCATGTGGAACATGCAGCGCAGGCCCTCATGCGGCTTGCCGACCAGGTAACCCACGGCGCCGGCCTGGCCACCGACCGGGTACTTGCCTTCGCCGAAGTTGAGCAGCGTGTTGGTGGTGCCGCGCCAGCCCAGCTTGTGATTGAGGCCCGCCAGCGCCACGTCGTTGCGCACGCCGGTGAGCTCGCCTTGGGTATCGACCATTTTCTTGGGCACGATAAAGAGCGAAATGCCGCGCGTACCGGCGATCAGCTTGCCGTCCGGCCCCGGTATCTTGGCCAGCACCAGGTGAATGATGTTGTCGGTCAGATCGTGCTCGCCGGCCGAGATCCACATCTTGTTGCCCTTGAGGCGGTAACGCGCACCCAGCGGGTCGGCCTCAAAGCCATCGCCGTCCGGTACCGCACGCGTGGTCACGTCACTCAGCGACGAGCCGGCCTGCGGCTCCGACAAACACATGGTGCCGGAGAAGCGGCCAGAGAATTCATTTTTGGCGAAGACCTCCTTTTGCATGTCGGTGCCGTGCACCATCAGCAAATTGGCATTGCCGGTAGTCAACAGGCCCGAGCCGATGCTGACTGAAGCCATGGCAAAGAAGGCGTTGGCGGCGGCCTCCACCGTGTAGGGCAACTGCATGCCGCCGACTTCATAGTCTTGCGCGGCACTGAGCATGCCCGAGGCGGCATAGGCTTTTTGCGCGTCATGCGTGGCCTGCGGCAGGATGACTTTTTCGCCGTCGAAGTGCGGCTCCTGCGTGTCGACCGTGCGGTTGAACGGCGCGTATTTTTCGCGCGCAATGCGCTCGCAGATGTCGAACACCGCGTCAAACGTTTCGCGTGAATGGTCGGCGAAACGTTCACGCTGGTTGAGCGATTCGGCGTTCAGCCAGTGATAAAGCAGGAACTCGAGGGTGGGCCGAAGGCTCATGACGGCCTCCCCGAAACGGCGGGCGTCAAGGCAGGAAACGCCTGCCCTTTCTGAAGGAGCAGGGTTTCATTCATGGTGTTGCCTGTTTAGAGGACTTCGAAAATACCAGCCGCACCCATGCCGCCGCCAATGCACATGGTCACGCAAACGCGCTTGGCGCCGCGGCGTTTTCCTTCGATCAGGGCATGGCCCGTCAGGCGCTGGCCCGTTACGCCATAAGGGTGGCCGACGGCGATGGCGCCGCCGTTGACGTTGAGTTTGTCCATCGGGATGCCCAGCTTGTCGGCGCAATACAGCACCTGCACGGCGAAGGCTTCATTCAGTTCCCACAGGTCGATGTCGCTGACTTTCAGGCCCAGCTTCGCCAGCACCTTCGGAATTGCGAAGACGGGGCCAATGCCCATTTCGTCAGGCTCGCAACCGGCGACCGCGAAGCCGAGGAAACGGCCCAGGGGTTTGAGGCCTTTCTTCTCGGCCACGGTTTCATTCATGATGACCACGGCACCGCCGCCGTCGGAGAACTGGCTGGCGTTGCCGGCTGCGATCACGCCGCCGGGGATGGCCGGCTTGATGCCGCTGATGCCTTCCTTGGTCGTGCCTTCGCGGATGCCTTCGTCCTTGCTGACGGTGACTTGTTTGGTCGAGAGGCCCATGACCTTGTCGGCCACGCCGGCCGTCACGGTAATCGGTGCGATCTCGGCTTCAAAGAGGCCTGCGGCCAGTGCGGCCGTGGCTTTTTGCTGGCTCAGTGCGCCGTACTCGTCCATGCGGTCGCGCGAGATGTTGTAGCGCTTGGCGACCTGCTCGGCCGTTTGCAGCATGTTCCAGTAGATCTCCGGCTTGTTCTTGACCAGCCAGCTTTCCTGCAGCATGTGGGTGTTCATCTCTTGCTGCACGCAGGAGATGCTTTCCACGCCGCCTGCCACGTAGATGTCGGCCTCGCCGGCGATCACGCGCTGGGCTGCAGTGGCAATGGTCTGCAGGCCGGACGAGCAAAAACGGTTGATGGTCATGCCCGACACGGTGACCGGGCAACCGGCGCGCAGCGCGATCTGGCGCGCGATGTTGGCGCCGGTGGCGCCTTCGGGCGTGGCGCAGCCCATGATGACGTCATCGACCTCGGCGGCTTCGATGCCGGCGCGCTGGATGGCGTGCTCGACAGCGTGGCCGCCCAAAGTGGCGCCGTGCGTCATGTTGAAAGAGCCCTTCCAGCTCTTGGCCAGAGGGGTGCGTGCGGTGGAAACGATTACTGCTGAGGACATGGAAATCTCCGAATCTGGGGTTGATCTGTGCGGATCGAAATGGGTTAGGTCGTTCAGGTCGACTGGTTGAAGGTCTTGCCTTCAGCCGCGAGCTTGGCCAGCAGTGGCGCGGGCTTCCAGAATTTGGCATCGTCCAGCGGGTTTTGGGCAAAGCGGTTCATGCTCTGCACCACGTTGAAGAGGCCGACCTGGTCGGCGTACAGCATGGGGCCGCCGCGGTAGACCGGGAAGCCATAACCCATGATGTAGACCATGTCGATGTCACTGGCCTTGGAGGCAATGCCCTCTTCCAGGATGTGCGCCGCCTCATTGACCAGTGAGTACACCAGGCGCTGCACGATCTCCTCGTCGGAAATCTTGCGTGGCGTGATACCGAGGCTGGTGCGGTGGTCTTCGATCATCTTGACGACTTCGGCGTTCGGGATCGCGTCGCGCTTGCCGGGCACGTAGTCGTACCAGCCGGCGCCGGTCTTCTGGCCGAAGCGGCCTTTTTCGCACAGCAGGTCAGCCGTCTTGCTGTACTTCATGTCCGGCTTTTCGGTGTAGCGGCGCTTGCGGATCGCCCAGCCGATGTCGTTGCCGGCCAGGTCGCCCATGCGGAACGGGCCCATGGCAAAGCCGAATTTTTCAATCGCCTTGTCGACCTGTTCAGGCGTGCAGCCTTCGTCCAGCAGGAAGCCACCCTGGCGGCCGTACTGCTCGATCATGCGGTTGCCGATAAAGCCGTCGCAGACGCCGGAAACCACGGCTGTCTTCTTGATCTTCTTGCCCATCGCCATCACGGTGGCCAGCACGTCCTTGCCGGTCTTGGCGCCGCGGACCACTTCCAGCAGCTTCATCACGTTGGCCGGGCTGAAGAAATGCAGGCCGACCACGTCTTGCGGACGCTGGGTGAAGGCGGCGATCTTGTCGACGTCCAGCGTCGAGGTGTTGGAGGCCAGAATGGCGCCCGGCTTCATCACGCGGTCCAGTTCTTTAAAAACCTTTTCCTTGACGCCCATCTCTTCAAACACGGCCTCGATCACCAGGTCGGCGTCTTTCAGGTCGTCGTAGCTCAGCGTGGTGCTGAGCAGGCCCACGCGCTGCTCGTATTTGTCTTCCTTGAGCTTGCCCTTTTTGACCTGGGCTTCGTAGTTCTTCTTGATGATGCCCAGGCCTTTGTCCAGCGCCTCCTGCTTCATCTCGAGGATCTTGACGGGAACGCCTGCGTTCAGGAAGTTCATGGCGATGCCGCCGCCCATGGTGCCGGCGCCGATCACGGCAACCGACTTGATCTCGCGCTTGGGCGTGTCTTCCGGCACATCCGGAATCTTGGAGGCAGCGCGCTCGGCCATAAAGATATGGCGCAGTGCGCGGCTTTCAGGCGTCCACATCAGGTTGATGAAGAGCTCGCGTTCAAACGCCAAGCCGTCTTCAAACTTCTTCTTGGTCGCGGCTTCCACGGCGTCCACGCACTTGAGCGGCGCGGGAAAGTTTTTGGCCATGCCTTTGACCATGTTGCGGGAAAACTGGAAGTAGGCGTCGCCGTTGGGGTGCTTGGCACGCAGGTCGCGCACCAGCGGCAGCGGCCGCGTGTCGGAGACCGACTGCGCAAAAGCCAGGGCTTCCTGGGCCAGGGATTCGGGCGAAGCAGAAATCTTGTCGAACAGCTTCTGGCCGGGGATTTGCGCGAGCAGCTCGCTCTTGACGGGCTCACCGCTGACGATCATGTTCAGGGAAGGCTCCACGCCCAGTACGCGCGGCAGGCGCTGCGTACCGCCGGCGCCAGGCAGCAGGCCCAGCTTGACTTCGGGCAAAGCCACGTTGGTGCCAGGCGAAGCAATGCGGTAGTGGCAGCCCAGGGCCAGTTCCAGGCCGCCGCCCATGCAGACGGAATGGATCGCAGCGACCACAGGCTTGGCCGAGTTCTCGACCACGCGGATCACGCTGAGCAGGTTGGGCTCGGACAGCGCCTTGGGCGTGCCGAATTCCTTGATGTCGGCGCCGCCCGAAAACGCCTTGCCGGCGCCGGTGATCACGATGGCCTTGACGGCGGCATCGGCGTTGGCCTTCTGGATGTTGTCGGCCAGGCTCTGGCGCGTGGCGTGGCCCAGGCCGTTGACGGGTGGGTTGCTCAGCGTGATGACCGCGACGGGGCCGTGAACTTCGTAAAGGGTTGTCATTGCGTTGCTCTTTCCTTGATGGGAGTTTCAGTTTTCAGTTGTCTCGCTGCGGCCCTTAGTGCGCGGGCCGTTCAAAAAAGTACGACCGTTCTTTTCCATTGTAGGGCGCGTTTGTGACGGCACAAGGTCCGGCGTGGGCTGTTCAGTCTATTTTTGTCCCTGCGGCGACATGCCCCAGACAATACAAACCATTTTTTACACCTCAAGCCACTCTTTGCGAATGTAGGCGTCGGCCCGCAAGCTGTCGGGTGTGCCGTCAAACACGATGCTGCCGTGGCCCATGACCAGCGCGCGGTCAGAAATCGCCATGGCAATCGTCAGCTTCTGCTCGATCAGCAGCACCGAGATGCCCTTGGCCTTCAGCGTTTGCAGATATTGGCCGACCAGTTCAACGATTTTGGGCGCCAGGCCTTCGGTGGGCTCGTCAATGATGATGAGGTCAGGGTCGCCCATCAGCGTGCGGCACAGCGTCAGCATTTGCTGCTCACCGCCCGAAAGCACGCCGGCCTCGGTGTGCTGGCGTTCGCGCAGCCGGGGGAACATCTGGTACATGTCTTCAAACGACCAGCGTGAGCCCTTGCCAGAGCCCTTTTGACCCAGCAAGAGGTTCTGGTGCACCGTGAGCTTGGGAAAGATGTCGCGGTTCTCCGGCACATAGCCGATCCCCAGGTGGGCGATCTGGTAGGCCTTCTTGCCGACGATTTCTTCCTTCTTCCAGAGGATGGATCCCTGGCAGTCGACCAGGCCCATGATGGCCTTGGCAGTCGTGGAGCGGCCGGAGCCGTTGCGGCCCAGCAAGGCAACAATCTGCCCGGGCTGCACATCGAAACTCACCCCGTGCAGGACGTGGCTTTTGCCGTAGAAGGCGTGAAGATTTTTAATGTGCAGCATCACAGGACTCCGACGGGCCGCCCCAAGGAGGCCGACGCCCCCTCGGGGGGCAGAGAGGACACGAAGTGCCGAACGTGGGGGCTCATGTTTTTTCCCCTGCCTGAGCATCTGCGACCGAGGAGCCGAGGTAAGCCTCTTGCACACGCTGGTCAGCGCGCACGGCTTCCGGCGTGTCGTAAGCAATGATCTCGCCATAAACCACCACGGCGATCTTGTCGGCCAGGCCGAACACCACGCCCATGTCGTGCTCCACCGTCAGCAAGGTCTTGCCCACGGTGACTTCCTTGATGAGGTTGATGAAGCGGCTGGTCTCGGAGCGGCTCATGCCGGCCGTGGGTTCGTCCAGCAGGATGACATTGGCCCCACCGGCAATCGTGATGCCGATTTCCAGCGCGCGCTGCTCGGCATAGGTCAGGTTGGTGGCCAGCACGTCGCGCTTTTTGTCGAGCTTGATCATGGCCATCAGTTCATCCGCACGCTGGTTGGCGTCGTCCAGGTCGGCCAGAAAGCGAAAGAACGTGTACTTGTAGCCCAGGCTCCACAGCACGCCACAGCGCAGGTTTTCAAACACGCTGAGCTTGGGAAAGATATTGGTGATCTGGAAACTGCGCGACAAACCCAGCCGGTTGATCTCAAAAGGCTTTTTGCCGTCAATGCGCTGGCCGTTGAGGAGCACCTGGCCGCTGGTGGGTTCAAACCGGCCGCTGATCAAATTGAACAGCGTCGACTTGCCCGCGCCGTTGGGGCCGATGATGGCGACGCGTTCGCCGGCATTCACCTGGAGGTTGGTGCCGCGGATGATTTCGGTTTTGCCGAAGCTTTTGCGCAGGTCTTTCAGTTCAAGTGAGTAGGTCGTTGTGCTCACAACAGTTCCCTCCGCTTGATCTCTTTTTCAATGTCATTCTGGATCTCGCCCCATTGCGTCAAAAACTGCCGACGCGTGAGCTCAAACAGAACCAGTCCGGTGATCAGCACGAAGCCTGCGCCCAGCCAGCTGTTGATGTTCGTGGCATTCAGCCGCACGCCCATGAAGCCCAGCTCGGCACCCAGCGCTGCATTGAGTTGCAGGTGGTAAATCATTTCCACCATGGCGGCTGCACCCAGCAAGGCCACCAGCGCCGTGACGGCCAAGCCCAGGTAACCCACCCACAGCTCCCTGAGCTTGCCGAACGATGCGATGCGCAGGTTCATCATGATCAGGCTGGCGATGCCGCCCGGTGCATACATCACCATGAAGAGGAAGATCAGGCCCACATAAAGCAGCCAGGCCATGGAGAGTTCGGACAGCAAAATCAGCGCCAGCACCAACAGCCCGGCGCCGATGATGGGGCCGAAGAAGAAAGTGGCGCCGCCCAGGAAGGTGAACAGCAGCAAGCTGCCCGACCGCACGCCGCTCACCACTTCCGCGGTGACGATTTCCGAATTGATGGCTGCCAGCCCGCCGCCTATGCCGGCAAAGAAGCCGGCGATGATGAAGGCGTAGTAACGAACGCGCTGCGTGTTGTAGCCGATGAATTCCACGCGCTCGGGGTTGTCCCGCACAGCGTTGAGGATGCGGCCCAGCGGTGTGCGGGTAAAAGCAAACATGGCCGCCGTGCAGATGAAGCAGTAAACGGCAATCAGGTAATAAACCTGGATTTGCGGGCCGAAGCTGATGCCGAAGACCGGCTTGCCGTAAGCGCGGTTGGTAGTGATGCCGCCCTCCCCGCCAAAGAACTCGGGGAACATCAGCGACATGGCAAACACCAGTTCGCCCACACCCAGGGTGATCATGGCAAAGGTGGTGCCGGCCTTTTTGGTGGTGACATAGCCGAACAGCACGGCAAACAGCAAGCCCGAGAGCCCGCCCACCAAGGGAATCAGCGGCAGCGGGATGTAGAACGTGCCCTTGGCGGCCAGGTTCATCGCATGCACAGCCAGGAAGGAGCCCAGCCCGGCATAGACCGCATGGCCGAAGCTGAGCATGCCGCCCTGCCCCAGCAGGATGTTGTAGCTCAGGCAAATGATGACCAGATAGCCGGCTTGCGACAGCATGGTGAGCGCCAGACTGCTTTTGAACAGCATGGGCGCGACGATCAGCAGCAGCGCGTAAAGCGTCCAGAGCACCCAGCGGCCGACGTTGTAAGGCCTGAATTCGTGAAACGGTCTTGTCATATACGTGCTTAGCCTTCGCGTGTGCCCAGAAGGCCCTTGGGTCTGAAAATCAGGATCAGCACCAGGAATAGAAACGGCAGGATGGGAGCGACCTGCGAAATGGTGAGCTTGAGCAGCGGATAGCCGAAAGTTTCTGGGGTGACGACGTAGCTGAATTTCGCCAGCAGCGTCATGAGCGATTGATCCATGGCCACGGCAAAAGTCTGGATCAGGCCGATGAGCAGGGACGCCAGGAAGGCGCCGCTGAGCGAACCCATGCCGCCCACCACCACCACGACGAAGATGATGGCGCCCACCGAGCCAGCCATCGCGGGCTCCGTCACAAATGTGTTGCCGCCGATGACGCCTGCCAGGCCTGCCAGCGCGGCTCCACCGCCGAATACCAGCATGAAAACACGCGGCACGTTGTGGCCCAGCGCCTCGACCGTTTCCGGATGGGTCAGCGCCGCCTGGATGACCAGCCCGATGCGCGTGCGCGTGAGCAGCAGCCAGATGCTGATCAGCATGACGATGGAAATCAGCATGATGAAAGCACGGGACTTGGGGAAGTTCGTACCGAAGACGGTAAAAAGAGGCCCTTCCAGCCCGGGCGGCAGCACATAGTTGACGGCCGACCGTCCCCACACCAGTTGGACCAGCTCCAGCAGCAGGTACGACAGCCCGAAGGTCACCAGCAATTCAGGCACATGGCCGAACTTGTGCACCTTGCGCAGGCAAAACCGCTCAAAAGCCGCCCCCATGGCAAACACCAGCATGGGCGCTACCAGCAGGGACCACCAAAAGCCGATGACCTGCGAGGTGCTGTAGGCGATATAAGCCCCGACCATGTAGAACGAGGCATGGGCGAAATTGAGCACGCCCATCATGCTGAAGATCAGCGTGAGGCCGGAGCTGAGCATGAACAGCAGCAAGCCGTAGCTCAGGCCGTTCAAGAGCGAGATGGTGAAAAATTCCAAATTCATCAATGACCGCCTGAAGCTGGAGTTAGGAAGGAAAACCGGGTAGCAGTAAAGAAAAAGGCCCGAGGATGGGTCGGGCCTTCGCCGGTTGGGCGCTCAGCAGGGCATCAGCCCGGGCGCTTCATCTGGCACGAGGTGGGCGTGCTGGCGACATAGGGCTCGTAGTACTTGACGGGCACAAAGGTGTAGCCGGTGTTCTCTGCATCGTAGGGGTACTTGCCGCCGGCTTTTTCCCATTTGTCGATGTAGAGGCCTTGCTGCAGCTGGTGGTCGGTCTTGCGCATCTCGACGTCGCCGTTAAAGCTCTTGAAGCGCATGCCTTCCATGGCCTTGGCCACCACGGCCGGCTCGGTCGACTTGGTTTGCGCCATGGCTTCGGTCAGGATGGTGAAGGCGTGGTAGATCGCGCCGGTGTAGAAGTCGTCGTTGAACTTCTTCTTGTAGTCGGCCTGGATCTGCTGGATTTCACCGCCCATGTTCAGGTGGTTGTACGAGACCATGTAGACACGGCCGGCAGAGGCTGCGCCCAGCGCGGTCGGCGTGCCGGTGACACCCGCGTAGTAGGTGTAGAACTTGACGTTGCTCAGGCCCGACTCGTTGGCGGCTTTCACGAGGAGCGAAAGATCGGACCCCCAGTTGCCGGTGATCACGGTGTCGGCGCCCGACTGCTTGATCTTGGCAATGTACGGTGCGAAGTCACGCACCTGGGCCAGCGGATGCAGGTCTTCCCCGACGATCTGGATGTCGGGGCGCTTGGAAGCCAGATTGGCCTTGGCAAACTTGGCGACCTGCTGGCCGTGCGAGTAGTTCTGGTTGATCAGGTAGACCTTCTTGATGTCCGGCTGATCCTTCATGAAGGCCGTGAGCGCTTCCATCTTCATGGAGGTGTCGGCATCCAGGCGGAAGTGCCAGTACTCGCATTTGCTGTTGGTCAGATCCGGGTCTACCGCCGCATAGTTGAGGTAGACGACTTCCTTGCCGGGATTGCGTTCGTTGTACTTGGACAGCGCGTCCATGATGGCCAGCGCCGGGCCGGAGCCGTTGCCCTGCACCACGTAGCGTGCGCCCTGGTCAATCGCGGACTTCAGCGCGTTGGTGGTTTCCTGCGGGCTCAGTTTGTTGTCGATGCCGATGATCTCGAACTTCACGCCGGCCTTGTTCTTTTTGCTGAACTGCTCGGCCAGAAATTGAAAGCCCTTGAGCTGGTTGGTGCCGACAGCAGCCATCAGGCCGGACAGCGGATCAAGCCAGGCGATCTTGACGGTCTGGTTCAGGTTGACGGCGCCAGGTGCGAGCGCCGCTGTGGCGGCTTTGGCGGGCGCTGCGGCCTTGGCAGGCGCCTGGGCCAGTGTCATGCCGCTGTAGAGCATGGAAGACACCGCCAGAGCGATGCCTGCATGTTTTGCGAAAAATCGTGTCTGGGTTGTCATCCCTTGTCTCCTGAAAATTTATGAATTTGCGAACGAACCTAACGGGGAACCGGCAAAGGTTAGGTTAAAAAATGCTGCACTGCGTCAGGGAATGCCCTAGCGCGATGTCACCCACGTGACCAGAGATGGAGCCCCCACGGTCGTTCGCTTCGCGTAACTCCCTGCCCCCCCGAGGGGGCCGCCCCGCCTGCGGCCCGGCAAAGCCGGTTCCGCGGCTCCTGCTTGGTTTAACCCCGGGGCTCATCTAACTTTTGTTTTACGTCTGTGGCAGTTTGTAATCTTTGAGCAACTCGCGCAGTTTGGTCTTGAGCATCTTGCCGGTAGCGCCCAGGGGGATGGCGTCGACGAAGACCACGTCGTCGGGGATTTGCCATTTGGCGGTTTTACCGTCGTAGAAGCGGATCAGTTCGTCGCGTGTGACGTCCATGCCCGGCTTTTTGACGACGGCGATGATGGGGCGCTCATCCCATTTGGGGTGGGCCACGCCGATGCAGGCGGCCATGGCGACGGCCGGATGCGCCACGGCGATGTTCTCGACCTCGATGGAGCTGATCCATTCGCCGCCGGACTTGATGACGTCCTTGCTGCGGTCGGTGATCTGCAGGTAGCCGTCGGCGTCGATGGTGCCGACGTCGCCCGTGGGAAACCAGCCGTCCACCAGCGGGTCGCCGCCCTCGCCTTTGAAGTACTCGCGCACGATCCACGGCCCTTTGACGTACAGGTCGCCGAAGACCTTGCCGTCCCAGGGCAGCTCCTTGCCGTCGGGGTCAACGATCTTCATGTCGACGCCATAGATGGCGCGCCCCTGCTTGAGGCGGATTTTCATTTTTTCGGCGTCGGGCAGCGCGTCGTGTTTGTTCTTGAGCGAGCAGAGCGTGCCCAGCGGGCTCATCTCGGTCATGCCCCAGGCGTGCAGCACTTCAACGCCGTAGTCTTCGCGGAAGGCATTGATCATGGCGGGCGGGCAGGCCGAGCCGCCGATGACGGTGCGGCGCAAGGTGGAAAACTTCAACCCGCCCGGCTTCATGTGGGTGAGCAGCATCTGCCACACCGTGGGCACGCCGGCGGCGTAGGTCACCTTTTCGGCTTCGATCAGTTCGTAGATCGATTTGCCGTCCAGCGCAGGCCCCGGAAAAACCAGCTTGGCGCCGGTGAGCGCGGCCGAATACGGGATGCCCCAGGCGTTGACGTGAAACATGGGCACGACCGGCAGGATCGAATCACGCGCGGAGATGCTCATCACATCGGGCAGCGCAGCCGCATACGCATGCAGCGTGCTGGAGCGATGGCTGTACAACGCCGCCTTGGGGTTGCCGGTGGTGCCGCTGGTGTAGCACATGCTGGAAGCGGTGTTCTCGTCAAAAGTCGGCCAGACGTAGTCGGCCGTCTGCGCGCCCACCCAGCTTTCGTAGCTCTGCAGGTGGGGGATGCCGGAGTCTGCCGGCAGCTTGTCCGCATCGCACAGCGCGATGTAGTGCTTGATGGTGGGGCACCTGGCATGCACGGCTTGCACCAGCGGCAAAAAACTCAGGTCAAAACACAGCACCTGGTCTTCAGCGTGGTTGGCGATCCAGGCGATCTGGTCAGGGTGCAGGCGCGGGTTGATGGTGTGCAGCACACGGCCGGAGCCGCTCACGCCGTAATAAAGCTCCAGGTGGCGGTAGCCGTTCCAGGCCAGCGTGGCCACACGGTCGCTGAAGGCGAGCTTCAGGCCGTCGAGTGCATTGGCCACACGGCGGGCTCGTTGGCCGAGGTCTTTATAGGTATAGCGATGGATGTCGCCTTCAACCCGCCGGGAGACGATTTCCGCGTCGCTGTGGTGGCGTTCCGCAAATTCGATCAAACCTGAAATCAGCAGTGGCTGGCTTTGCATTAACCCGAGCATCGAGAGTCTCCATCCTTGAAATAGTGATACGCAAGCGGCCCATCATGCCGCAGTGCAGCAGCACGGTCATGCGGGATTGCCCGTGAATCCACAGGCGTATGTCAGGTAGGGGACAATTTGCCCATGACCTCTGGAAACCTTTCAGCGCCCGATGGCGCAAGCCCGGCTGCTGGTGATGCCTTGCCCTGGCGCAACAGCTTCGCCGGATTGGGCGAGAGCTTCTTCACGCGCCTGCAGGCACAAGCCCTGCCCGACCCTTACTGGGTGGGCCGCAACCGCGGCATGGCGCGCGAGTTGGGGCTGCAGGCCGAATGGTTTGAATCGCAGGCCGCGCTGGAAGCCTTCACGGGCAACCGGGTCCTGCCAGGCTCCGATCCGCTGGCCAGCGTCTACAGCGGCCACCAGTTTGGCGTCTGGGCGGGGCAACTGGGCGACGGCCGCGCCTTGTTGCTGGGCGAGATCGACACCCCGCGCAGGCCGCAGGAAATCCAGCTCAAAGGCGCCGGCAGGACACCCTATTCCCGCATGGGCGACGGGCGCGCCGTGCTGCGCAGCTCGATTCGCGAATTTTTGTGCTCGGAAGCGATGCACGGCCTGGGCATACCGACCACGCGCGCGCTCTGCGTCACGGGCTCTGACGCGGCCGTGCGGCGAGAGGAAATCGAAACTGCCGCCGTGGTAACCCGCACAGCGCCCAGCTTCATCCGCTTCGGGCACTTCGAGCATTTCAGCTACAACGACCAGCACGCGCAGCTCAAGGCGCTGGCCGACTACGTCATCGACCGGTTCTACCCCGCCTGCCGCGAGGCGCCGCAACCCTATGCAGCCCTGCTGGAAGCCGTGAGCGAACGCACCGCGCATCTGATGGCGGCCTGGCAGGCGGTCGGCTTTTGCCATGGCGTCATGAACACCGACAACATGAGCATCCTCGGCCTGACCATCGACTACGGCCCGTTCCAGTTTCTCGATGCGTTCGACCCCGGTCATATCTGCAACCATTCGGACACCCAGGGCCGCTATGCCTACAACCGGCAGCCCAACATGGCTTACTGGAACCTCTTTTGCCTCGGGCAGGCTTTGCTGCCGTTGATCGGCGACCAGGAGCAGGCGCTGGCTGCCCTGGAACCCTATAAAACCCTCTTCCCCGACGCGCTTCAGGCCCGCATGCGCACCAAACTGGGCCTGGCCGATGAGCAGCCAGGGGACAAAGAGCTGGTCGACAGCACCTTCAGGCTGCTGGCCGGCAGCAAGGCGGACTACACCATCTTCTGGCGCCGCCTGAACGGTTTTACCCCCCAAAGCGGCCATGAGCCTGTGCGCGACCTGTTCTTTGACAGGGAAACCTTCAATGCCTGGGCGCTACAATATTCAGAGCGGATAACCCACGTGGATATTGGGCTACGGGCCGATTTGATGCTTAAAAACAATCCCAAATTCGTGCTGCGCAACCATTTGGGCGAAGAAGCCATACGCGCCGCGAAACTTAAAGACTTTTCCGGGGTCGATACCTTGCTTGCGTTGCTGCAGACCCCATTTGATGAACATGCCGGCCAGGACAGCTTTGCCGGCTTTCCGCCTGACTGGGCTTCATCGATTGAAATCAGTTGCAGTTCGTAACATCAAAGCCCGCCACCAACATCCACTTACGCCAGGACACGACATGAGCGCCAAGATCCAGAAAACCGATGCCGAATGGAAAGCCCTGCTGGCCGAAAAAGGGGCCGAGCCGGCCGCCTTCGAGGTCACCCGGCACGCCGCGACGGAGCGGCCTTACACCGGCAAGTATGAAGCCGTGTGGGCCGACGGCAGCTACCACTGCATCTGCTGCGGCGCCAAACTGTTCGAGTCCGAAACCAAATTCGACGCGGGCTGCGGCTGGCCGAGCTTTTCCGAAGAAGCTGTCCCCGGCGCCATTGAAGAAATCGTCGATCGCAAGCACGGCATGGTGCGCACCGAAACCGTGTGCGGCAGCTGCGGCGCGCATCTGGGCCATGTGTTTCCCGATGGCCCGTCACCGACAGGCCTGCGGTATTGCATGAACTCGGCATCATTGGACTTCAAACCCCAGGAATGAAGACGGGTCAGGCTACGTGCCGGACTGGATCGTTTAAAGGCCTGCCCTTAGGCCAGATAATCAGTACATGAAAATTCTTTTCGACTTTTTGCCGATTGCCCTCTTCTTCGGCATGTTCAAGTACGCCGAAGGCAACAAGGACTGGGCGGCCGGCACGGCTACCGAGTGGCTGGGTTTTATGGTCTCGGGCGGCGTTGTCGGACCGTCTGAAGCACCGGTGCTGCTGGCCACGGTGGTGGTGATCATCGCCACGCTGGCGCAAATCCTCTGGCTGAAGGTGCGCGGCAAGAAAGTGGACACCATGCTGTGGATCAGCCTCGGGCTGGTCACGGTTCTGGGCGGCGCCACGATTTATTTTCACAGCGAAAACTTCATCAAATGGAAGCCCACCGTGCTGTATTGGGTTATGGGCGGCGCCTTGCTGTTTGGCCAGTTGGTGCTCAAGAAGAACGGCATCAAGTCGCTGATGGGCTCGCAGATGACGCTGCCTGACACCGTCTGGCGCGTCGTCAACCTCAGCTGGGTGGGGTTTTTCGCCGTCATGGGCCTTCTCAATCTTTGGGTCGCGTTCAACTTCTCCACCGGTACCTGGGTCAACTTCAAGCTGTTCGGCGGGCTCGGCCTGATGCTGTTATTCGTGCTGGTGCAGGCGGTCTACCTCAACAAGCACATCAAGCAACCGGACGCTGCGCCATGACCGCCACCGTTTCCACCGCCCTGCCCGTTCGCGCAGATGCCATCGATCAACAACTGAGGGCACGGCTTCACCCCACCCAACTGGAAGTGCTGGACGAAAGCGCCGCCCATGCCGGGCATTCAGGCGCCAATGCACAAGGCTACGGCAGCCACTTTCGCGTGCGGATTGCCAGCCCCCTGTTTGCCGGCAAGAACCGCGTGGCACGCCACCGGCTTGTGTATGATGCACTGCAAAATTTCATTGACCAGGGCCTTCACGCGCTGGCGATTGAAATCATCGAATCACCCTGAAAACCGCTGCTGTCCTGCGGCCGCGGCTGGCAGGACGAGCACCACCAAAACCATTCAAGCTAGCTCAAGCAATCATCAAAAAAGGACTGCAAAAACATCATGAAAAAACAACTTTTACTGGCTACCGCTGCGGCGTGCCTGCTGGCCTTAGTCGCGCAGGGCGCCCTGGCGCAAAACGTCGCCATCGTCAACGGCAAGGCGGTGCCCAAGGCTCGGCTGGATTCGCTGGCGCAGCAAGTCGTCAAGTCCGGCCGCGCTGTCACGCCGGAGATGGAAGGCCAGTTGCGTGAAGAAGTCATCGCGCGGGAAGTGTTCATTCAGGAGGCCGAAAAACAAGGCCTGGCGACCAGCGATGACGTCAAGGTGCAAATGGAACTGGCTCGCCAGACCATCCTGATCCGCGAGCTGTTTGCCGACTTCCAGAAGAAGAACCCGGTGACGGATGCCGAGATGAAAGCGGAATACGACAAATTTGCCGCAGCCAACGGCGGCAAGGAATACAAAGCCCGCCATATCCTGGTCGAAAAAGAAGCCGAAGCCAAAGAGATCATTGCCAGCCTGAAAAAGGGCGGCAAGTTTGAGGACATCGCCAAGAAGAAATCCAAAGACCCTGGATCCGGCGCCAAGGGCGGCGACCTCGATTGGGCCAACCCTTCGAGCTATGTGCCTGAATTCACCGAAGCGCTGGTCAAGCTCAACAAGGGCCAGACCTCCGATACGCCCGTGAAGAGCCAGTTCGGCTACCACGTGATCCGCGTGGACGACATCCGCACGGCGCAACTGCCGTCGTATGAAGAAGTCAAACCCCAAATCGCCCAGCAGATGCAGCAGCAAAAACTGGCCGCATTCCAGAACGACCTGCGCAAAAAAGCCAAGGTCGAATAAAACCAATTTGGGCGCGGCGCTTGTTGCGCCTCGCGGGTTCAAAAAAAGCAGCCATTCGGCTGCTTTTTTCTTTGGCGCACCTGAACGCAGGGCATTTCGGGTAATTCGGGCAAATTGCTGATTGACGAAGGGGGTTGAGGCCGTTCCAATGGCTCACATCCACCAGGAGGTTCCATGTCCATCAGCTCCACATTTTCCGCATTACACGCTTCGTTCTTGCGAGGCCTGCTTCTCGGCGCCGCCTTGTTGGCCACCACCCTGGCATCGGCGCAAAACGGCAAGACCGAGGTGCTGTGGCTGGGGCAAGCCGCCACGCGCATCACAACGCCCACCGGCAAGGTCATCATGATCGACCCGTGGATCACGACCAATCCCAAAACGCCTGCCAATTTCCGCACGATTGAGTCCGTGGGCAAGGTCGACCTGATCCTCGTGACCCATGGCCATTTCGATCATTTCGCCGACGCACCCGCCTTGTCGCTGCTGAACAAGGCCCCGATGTACGGCCCGGCCGGCCTCAACCAATCGGTGATCGCGCTGGGCATCCTGCCGGTGGAGCTGGCGCCGCGTTTCGGCAAAGGCGGCACCATCCAGCCCTTTGGTCCGGGCGGCGTGAAAATCACGGCCGTGCATGCGGAACATTCGTCCGAGCTGGGCTGGAAGAATCCGGCCACCGGCAAGGAAGAAGTCCATGTCGGCGGTGAGCCGGTCGGCTACATCATCGAGATGGAAAACGGCTTCAAGGTCTGGCATATGGGCGACACCGGCGTCTTTGGCGACATGCGCCTGATCGGCGACATGTACCGGCCCGACCTGGTACTCATTCCCATAGGCGGGCACTTTGTGATGAACCCGGTGGACGCCGCGATGGCGGTCCGCGACATGATCCGGCCCCGCTTCGCGCTGCCTATTCACTACGGCACCACGCCAGTCCTTCGCGGTACCCCGGCTGAATTTAACGCGGCCCTCGGAACTGCACCGGGAACCGCGCGCATGGTGACCCTCGATCCCGGCCAGAAAGTTGATTTCTGATGCAGGCCCTGGCACGCTGTGCCGCGGTAGTCGGGCTGGCGGCGTTGCTGACTGCCTGTGCATCGCGGCAACCTGCCCCTGCCCCACCTGTGACTGAACTGGCCCCCGGCGGCACGCTGCGGGCCGCCATCAACTTTGGCAACCCCATCCTGGCCGTGAAAGATGCGTCCAGCGGCGAGCCCCGCGGCGTTTCAGTGGACTTGTCGCGCGAACTCGGACGCCGCCTGGGCGTGCCGGTGCAACTCGTCACTTTCACCTCGGCCGGCAAGGTGGTCGAAGCCGTCCGGGATGCGCAGGTGGACATCGCCTTTGTGGCAATTGACCCCGTGCGAGGCGCCGACATGCTGCAAACACCGCCCTACGTCATCATCGAAGGCGCTTATCTGGTGCGAAACGATTCGCCGATACGGCGCAATGAAGAAGTGGACCAGGCCGCCAACCGGGTTGTAGTCGGCAACGGCAGCGCCTACGACCTGTACCTGACCCGTGAGCTGAAGGCGGCCAAACTGGTCAAGGCGCCTACCTCACCTGCTGTGACTGATGTGATGGTTGCGCAGAACGTCGAGGTGGCGGCCGGCGTCAAGCAGCAACTGGAGGCCGACGCCAAACGCGTCGCGGGCGTGCGCCTGCTGCCAGGCCGCTTTATGGTGATCAACCAGGCCATGGGCCTGCCCAAAGGCCGCGAGGCCGGCGCGCGCTACCTGACCGCATTCATCGAGGAAATGAAGGCCTCGGGCTTTGTCGCGGCGGCGCTGGCGCGCCATGGCATTGAAGGCGCTGCGGTAGCGCCGCCTTCCTCTGCGCCTTAGAGGCACTCACAAAACTCAGCGACGCGGTCCTGGCTAGGCGCGTCGCCGCAGACAGTGCTTAGGGCCTGTTAGCCCTGTGTTTGCAAGATGCGTTGCGAGTCAAAAAGGCCTTGAGCAAGGCGCAAAACGCAGGCGGGGCGAGCCCCGTCAAGGCTTTGCAACGCCGCGCAAGGCCTTTTTGATCGCAACCCGGAGGGAATGGGGTGAAAACGGCGCCACTCCGCGTTGCGCTCCTCACCCAGACTCCCGGTCTGGGATTCGTCGCGCGCCTTGATTGGCGCCGTTTTCACC
>CALRQR020000019.1:0-94897 GCA_943370375.1 Synechococcus sp. UW140 | reverse complement strand
CCCCCCCCCCCCCCCCAAGACTCAGAGGAGAGCGCAAAGGCCGGAGCAAGACCCGGCCGAATCAAGACGGCACATTCACCACCCGTTCATCATCATCCGGAATCAACGGCATCCCCTCATCCGGCTCCACCGGCAACTCCAGCGCGTCATCGTCTTCCCCCGCCTCTTCGGGCGGCCCAAAGCGGGGCTGGCCGTTGTCGGTGATCGGGGCCTTGGCGGCGTGTTTGGCATTCCTGGGCATGGGTTCTCCTTGGGCGTGAAGGCTTGATGATGTGACTTCATGCGGCGCAGCCCGCCAAGCCAAGCGGCTGTTCTCCTGTCAGTGCGGGCCGACAAACTTGACGGCCCTGTAACACTCTCTTGTCCTACATGCATGCTGTCCCGCCGCGCACAACCTGCATGCCTGACGGTGCCTACAGTGGTTGCATACAGACGCATAGCAACGGCAAAAGCGATAGCAATATCGTTAGCCTTCGCCGTTCAGTCTTTATCCCATCTCACCATTACGGCAGCACCCACATCGCTATTTTGTGGAATTTTTTTGAAAGACGCATCATGGACAAAACCACAGCATCCCCAGCCAATGACAACCCCATCCAGCGCGGCGTGGAGTCCGCTGGGGCGGCGCTTCACAGCGGCGTTGACAAAGTTGCCGAGCCGGCGCGCAGCGCGGTGGAGCGTGCATCGTCTGCCGCCCACCAGGGCATCGACAAACTGGCCGGCGGCGCCGCGCATGTGGCCGACCGGTTTGCCGACCAGACACGCCTTGTGAGTGAGGCGCCCGGCCGCGTCCTCGAAGCGTCCAAATCATGGGTGCAGGAAAAGCCGCTGGAAGCGGTCGGTGTGGCCCTGGCCCTGGGTTTCATTCTGGGACGCTTGACGTCGCGCTAACGCCGCATCGCCCCGGGCGTTTATCCCGTCCGGACAAAGCCGCCTGCAGGGCGGCTTTTTTTTGCACCTTGGTCCCCGGACGAAGCGACACCAAATTTGGGTACAGTAGGCCACCTTTCCCGGCGCGCTACAACGACAACACCTCAGCGCCGTATCTTGCGGGCCCTAAGCTTGCATGCCTTCTGCCACCGCGGCCCATGCCGCCCATCTTTTTAAGAACCACCTATGGCCAGCAGTCTCCTTGCCCTGATTGACGACATCGCCACCGTGCTCGACGACGTGGCCTTGCTCTCCAAAGTAGCCGCCAAGAAAACAGCCGGCGTGCTGGGCGACGACCTGGCCCTCAACGCCCAGCAGGTTTCGGGCGTCAAGGCCGACCGCGAACTGCCCGTGGTCTGGGCGGTGGCCAAAGGCTCTTTCATCAACAAGGCCATCCTGGTGCCGGCGGCGCTGGCGATCAGCGCTTTTGCGCCCTGGGCGGTCACGCCGCTGCTCATGGTGGGCGGCGCCTTTCTTTGTTACGAAGGTTTTGAAAAGCTGGCGCACAAGTTCATGCACAGCGCCGATGCGCAGGCGGCGGAGCACGAGGCCCTGACGGCCGCGCTGGCCAATCCGGCCATTGATTTGCTGGCGCTTGAAAAGGACAAGATCAAGGGGGCGGTTCGCACCGACTTCATCCTTTCGGCCGAAATCATCGCCATCACACTGGGCACCGTGCAGGCCAGCCCTTTCATCACGCAGGTGGCTGTGCTGTGCGGTATCGCGCTTCTGATGACGGTGGGGGTTTACGGCCTGGTGGCGGGCATCGTCAAGCTCGATGACGGTGGCCTGTACCTCAGCCGGCGCGAAGGCAGCGGCACTTTGCAGCGCCTTCAGCGTAGTGTGGGGCGCGGCATTTTGCTGGCCGCGCCGTGGCTGATGAAGGGCCTCTCGGTGGCCGGCACGGCAGCGATGTTCCTGGTGGGCGGCGGCATTTTGACGCACGGTATCGCGCCGTTGCAC
This sequence comes from Synechococcus sp. UW140, assembly GCA_943370375.1. GTDB lineage: Bacteria > Pseudomonadota > Gammaproteobacteria > Burkholderiales > Burkholderiaceae_C > Polaromonas. Next base: position 93,004 of record CALRQR020000019.1, on the reverse strand, counting down.
CACGCCATTGAAGCGCTGGCGCAAAAAGCCTCCAGCCTGGGAGGCGCCGGCGGTTTTCTCGCGGCCCTGACGCCGCTACTGATGGACGCTGTCGTGGGCCTGATCGCCGGCGCGCTGGTGTTGCTGGCGGTGACCTTGGCCAAAAAGGCCTGGCCGCGCCGTTAGCACTGCCGGCGCGTGCTGCGCGTCAGTCCTTCGGTTTGCCCGGCCTTGATGAAGGCTGGCCCGGCTTTCCATGATCGCCAGTGGCCTCGCCGGCGGGCTGGTTGTCCTGCACGGAAAAGGGCCAGCGCCCTTTTTGCTCAGGCTGCACAGGCTTGGCTGCCTCCCGTGCGCGTTGCTCCAGTGCCTTGCGGCTCTCGGCATCGGGCGCGGGTACTTTAAGTCTGGGCATCGGGTCTTTCTCCAAGATAAAGAGGGCGTTTCAAAGAAGGCGATCAACGCATTCCATTCACGCTTTCACTTTAGTCCTCAGAGGGGCTGGCCCCTGTAGGTTGGCAGTGACGCCGGCTGTAGGAGAGCCGGGGCCGCGGGCCAATGCAGCCCTGATGCCAGGCCCACCCGGCAAGCTGCTCTTGCGCTGGATCAGGTCATGCCTGGCAAAGAGCTCGGCGATCCAGTCCACAAACACGCGCACCTTGTTGCTCAGGTGGCGGTTGGGCGGGTAGACCACATGGATGGGCTTGGCCTCCGAACACCAGCCGTTAAAGATCGGCTCCAGCGCGCCGCTGCTGATGTGGTGTTGCACAAGAAAGGTGAGTGTCTGCAAAATGCCCAGGCCTGCCAGCGCGGCCGCCACTCCGGCGTTCGAATCATTGACTGACAGCTGGTGGTAGCCGTCGACCTCCACCATCTCGCCGTCTTTGTGCAGCGTCACGCCGTAGAGCTTGCCGTCGCGCGGTGAGAAGTAGCGGATCAAGCGGTGCCCGTCGATCAGTTGCCTGGGGTGGTCGGGCGTGCCGTGGCGCTTGAGGTAAGCCGGCGAGGCGCAAGACATTAAATAGAACTCGCCGATGCGGCGCGCCACCAGCGACTGGTCCGTGATCTCGCCGCCACGGATCACGCAGTCGACGTTTTCCGCCAGGATATCGATGGGCCGGTCGCTCACGCCCAGCTCCAGCTGGATGTCCGGGTAGCGCGCATAAAAGTCCGGCAGGGCCGGGATCACCACCGCCATGCCCAGCGATGAAGGAATGTCCACCTTGAGCCGGCCGCGCGGGCTCGCTTTGGCGCGCGACATGCTCGACTCCAGCTCTTCCATCTCGCCCAGCAGCCGGCCGGCGCGCTCGTAGTAAGCGGCGCCGTCGGCCGTGACGGTGACTTTGCGCGTGGTGCGGTTGAGCAGCTTGGTGTCCAGCGACAGCTCCAGCGTCTGGATCAATCGCGTCACGGTCGGCTTGGGCATGCCCATGGAGTCGGCCGCCTTGGTGAAGGTACCGGCTTCCACGACCCGTACAAAGGCCTGCATTGCGGAAAACTTGTCCATGAAGAGTCCAGTCCTGGTGAAAGTCTGTCAGCGTGTGTCACGCGTGGTGAACCACCTGCTGCGTCCCATGGCTGTGTTGGCCGGGGGGCTACAAGGGGTCCGGAAAGTCTGTGAACGCAGTCCCATCAGGCGCGCATGGGCTGAAGGCGAGGGGCGATTGTGACGAGCATGGCCGCTTTCTGCGGCGGGCGCCAAATAGCCCTGCCGAGTGTCAGGGATTACCCGCAGATCATTGACCCTGCCATGGGGGCAAGGCCGAAGCTGCGTGCCTGTGTCATTCAAGAGTGTCGTCATGAGCGGGGGCCGTGGTTCAGCAGGCGGGGCGCCCTGCCATGCCTCGGCATACCCCGATTGTTGCACTGGTGAAATAAAGTATGAATGGAATGGCTATTTATTAAGTGATCACCGGCGCGTATCTTCTGCTGCATTGCAACAAACAGGAGCCGCCCGCGGTTCACCATGATGAAAAGCCACCCGCCCGCCCTCACCGGCGCCGACAAAGCCACACCCCTCTGGGTGGACAAACAGATCCAGCTGGCGCTGAAAAAGCCGCTGGACGTGCGTTTTTATGGCCGTCGCAGCAGCAAGGGCACGTCTCCCCTGGTGGTGCATTTCCACGCTGGCGCCTTTGTGGGCGGCTCGCTGGAGGGCGGCTCGTGCGTGGCCGGGCTGCTGGCGGATGCCGGCGCGGTGGTGATGTCGCTGGACTACCCGCTGGCGCCCGAAAATCCATTCCCCAGCGCGGTCGAAATGGGTTACGCCGCTTTGGTCTGGGCTTTCAAGTCCCGTCACAAGCTGGCTGGCGCCGGTGCGCCGGTGTTTGTGGCCGGTGAAGAAGCCGGCGGCAACATCGCTGCCGCCGTGGCGCTGATGGCGCGCGACCTGCATGAGCCGGCATTGGCCGGGCAAATCCTGCTGTCGCCCATGCTGGACCCGTGCCTGGCCACTGCTTCATTGCGCGACGCCGAAGCCGGACCGGTGGGCTGCACCTGGGCCGACGGCTGGCATAACTACCTGCCGCGGCTTGAAGACGCCAGCCACCCGTATGCCGCCCCAGGCTCGGCCTATCGCCTGGCTGGCCTGCCGCCCACGCTGCTCATCACGGCGCAAGACGACCCGCTGCGCGACGAAACCCTGGCGTATGCCGCACGGCTGCGCGCCGCTGGCTTGGCCGCGCGCGACGTTGTGCTGCCCGTTCCGACCGGCTGGCCTTGCAGCTACCTGGAGCCGGCCGGCCGCAAAACCGCCTGGGGGCCGATCCTGCACGAGCAGTTCAGCGGCTTTTTGAACGGCGCACTGGCTGCGCCGGCTGCACACAGTTTTTCCTGATCACACATAACAATTTTTTCTGGAGGGAGTTCACATGCAATCCATTCATCTGACCACGCTGCACCAAGTCACTGCAGCAGCCGGTTGTTGTCGCAGCGAGCCGGCAACCCGTTAGGGCAGAAGCCCTTGGTGTTCTGGTGCCATTGGGTGTGGCGCTTGACCTCAACTTAAGTTGAGGTTTTAGATTCGCTGCTTTCGTAGTCGTACTCCCTATCAGCTACCCCGATTCGTTTAATTTTCTCAATTTCTTGATTCATTCACTTCTTCTTCATTTTTTTACTTCTAGCGAGAACTCTGATGCCATCGATCAAACTTCATACCCCCCAACGCCGCGTTCTGGCGATTGCGCTGGCCGTGCTGGCGCTGACCGGCGTGACCGCCGCCATCTTCGGCGTGTCCGGCACGCGTGCCCAGTCGGGTGCACCCGCCGAGCCGCAAGCCACGCCCGTGTCGGTGGCCACTGTGGTGCAAAGCGACGTCTCCGCCTGGGACGAGTTCTCGGGCCGGCTGGAGGCGGTCGAGCGGGTGGATATCCGCTCGCGTGTGGCGGGCAACATCCTGTCCGTGCATTTCCGCGAAGGCGCACTCGTCAAGAAGGGCGACTTGCTCCTGACGATTGACCCGGCCCCTTACGCTGCCGATGTGGAGCGCGCTGATGCACAGGTGGCTGCTGCGCAAGCCCGTGTGACCCAGGCCAAGGGCGAACACGAGCGCTCACAGCGCCTGTGGAGCGAGCAAGCCATTTCCAAACGCGAGTTTGACGAACGCACCAACGGCAAGGGCGAGGCCGATGCCAACCTGCGCGCCGCGCAAGCTGCATTGCAAACGGCTCAGCTGAGCCTGGGCTACACCCAGGTTCGCGCACCGGTGTCCGGCCGTGTCGGCAAGCTCGAAGTGACGGTGGGTAACCTGGTTGCCGCCGGCCCGGGCGCCCCCGTGCTGACCACGCTGGTGTCGGTGAGCCCGATCTATGCGAGCTTTGATGCCGACGAACAGGTCGTGACCAAAGCCCTGAAAGACGTGGGCGGCAATGGCGGCCCAGCCAGCCGCAACCTCGAACGCATTCCCGTGCAGATGGGTACGGCCGCCAGCACCGACACACCGTTTGAAGGCAAGCTGCAGCTCGTCGACAACCAGGTGGACGCCAAAAGCGGCACCGTGCGCGCCCGCGCCGTGTTTGACAACAAGGATGGCCAGCTGATGCCCGGCCAATTTGCACGCATCCGCATGGGCCAGGCCACCAAAGGCACGGCGCTGCTGATCAACGAGCGTGCTGTCGGCACCGATCAGAACAAGAAGTTTGTGCTGGTGGTGGGCGCCGACAACAAGGCGGTCTACCGCGAAGTCACGCTGGGCGCCAACATCAACGGCCTGCGTGTTGTGAAAGGCGGCCTGGCTGCCAACGAACGCATCGTCGTCAACGGCCTGCAGCGCATCCGCCCCGGTGCACTGGTGGCGCCGCAGCCGGTCGACATGTCGGCCAAAGCTGAACTCACCGAAAAAGCCGTGAAGGTCGCGGCCAAGTCCTGAGCCCGTCTTGACACCTGAACAAGAAGAATTGCCATGAATCTTTCCAAATTTTTTATTGACCGGCCGATCTTTGCCGGCGTGCTGTCGCTATTGATGTTCATCGCCGGACTGATTGCGCTGCGCTCGCTGCCGATCGCCGAATACCCCGATGTGGTGCCGCCGACGGTGGTGGTGCGCGCCAACTACCCCGGCGCCAACCCCAAGGTGATTGCCGAAACGGTCGCCACGCCGCTGGAGGAATCCATCAACGGCGTGGACGGCATGCTCTACATGAGCAGCCAGGCCACGACGGACGGCATCATGACGCTGAACGTCACCTTCAAGCTGGGCACCGACCCCGACAAGGCGCAGCAGCTCGTGCAAAACCGCGTCTCGCAAGCCGAGCCGCGCCTGCCCGAAGAAGTCCGCCGCCTCGGCATCACAACCATCAAGAGCTCACCTGACCTCACGATGGTGGTGCACTTGCTCTCGCCCAACGACCGCTACGACATGACCTACTTGCGCAACTACGCGGTGCTCAATGTCAAGGACCGTCTGGCGCGTATCAACGGCGTCGGCCAGGTGCAGCTCTTCGGTTCGGGCGACTATTCGATGCGCGTCTGGCTGGACCCGCAAAAGGTGGCCGAGCGCGGTTTGTCCGCCGGCGACGTGGTGCGCGCCATCCGCGAGCAGAACATCCAGGCCGCTGCCGGTGTGGTGGGTGCTTCGCCCGGCCTGCCAGGCGTCGACATGCAACTGTCCATCAATGCGCAGGGCCGCCTGCAAAGTGAAGAAGAGTTCGGCGACATCATCGTCAAGACTGACAAAGGCGGCGCCGTGACGCGCCTGCGTGACATCTCGCGCCTGGAATTGGGTGCTTCCGATTACGCCTTGCGCTCGCTGCTGGACAACAAGCAGGCTGTGGCCGTGCCGGTGTTTGCCGCGCCGGGCTCCAACGCCATCCAGATCTCGGACGACGTGCAGGCCGTGATGAAGGAGCTCAAAAAGAGCATGCCTGAAGGCGTGGACTACGAAATCGTTTACGACACCACGCAGTTTGTGCGTTCTTCCATCGAGGCCGTGGTGCACACGCTGCTCGAAGCCGTGGCACTGGTGGTGCTGGTCGTGATCATCTTTTTGCAGACCTGGCGCGCCTCCATCATCCCCTTGCTGGCGGTACCCATTTCGGTCATCGGCACGTTTGCGGTGATGCACCTCTTCGGTTTTTCGATCAACGCGCTCAGCCTGTTCGGGCTGGTGCTGGCCATCGGCATTGTGGTGGACGACGCCATTGTGGTGGTGGAAAACGTGGAGCGAAACATCGAGGCGGGCCTGAGTCCGCGCGACGCCACCTACCGCGCCATGCGAGAGGTGTCAGGGCCCATCATCGCGATTGCGCTGGTGCTGATCGCCGTGTTCGTGCCGCTGGCTTTCATCACCGGCCTGTCGGGCCAGTTCTACAAGCAGTTCGCGCTGACAATTGCGATCTCGACCGTGATCTCGGCGATCAACTCGCTGACGCTGTCGCCCGCGCTGGCCGCCTTGCTGCTCAAGAGCCATGACGCGCCGAAAGACGCGTTGACCCGCGGCATGGACAAGGTGTTCGGCCGCTTCTTCCGCGCCTTCAACAAGGCCTTCAGCCGCGGTTCTGAAAACTACAGCCGCGGTGTCAGGGGCGCGATCTCGCGCAAGGCCGTGATGCTGGGCGTGTACCTGGTGCTGGTGCTGGCCACTGTGGGCCTCTTCAAGGCCGTGCCCGGCGGCTTTGTGCCCGGCCAGGACAAACAGTACCTGATCGGTTTTGCCCAATTGCCCGACGGCGCTACGCTGGACCGCACCGAAGACGTGATCCGCAAGATCAGCGACATCGCCATGAAGCAGCCCGGCGTGGAACACGCGATTGCCTTCCCAGGCCTGTCGATCAACGGCTTTACCAACAGCTCCAACTCGGGCATCGTGTTTCTGTCGCTCAAGCCGTTTGACCAGCGCACTACCCCGGACCTGAGCGCAGGCGCCATCGCCGGCCAGCTCAACGGCAAGTTCGGCGGCATCCAGGAAGCCTTTATCGCGATGTTCCCGCCGCCGCCCGTGCAGGGCCTGGGCACCACCGGCGGCTTCAAGCTGCAGCTGGAAGACCGTGCCTCGCTGGGTTATGCCGAGCTGGACAAAGCCACCAAGGCCTTTATGGCCAAGGCTTACCAGACGCCTGAGCTGGCGGGGATGTTCTCGAGCTTCCAGGTCAACGTGCCGCAGCTCTACGCCGACATCGACCGCACCAAGGCGCGCCAGCTCGGCGTGCCGGTGACGGACGTGTTCGACACCATGCAGATCTACCTGGGCAGCCTGTATGCCAACGACTTCAACAAGTTCGGCCGCACCTACAGCGTGCGGGTCCAGGCCGATGCGCCTTACCGCGCCCGTGCTGAAGACATCGGTCTGCTGAAAGTACGCTCAAGCACCGGCGAGATGGTGCCGTTGTCGGCGCTGATGAAAGTCACGCCGAGCTTCGGCCCTGAACGCGCCATGCGCTACAACGGCTTCCTCGCGGCCGACATCAACGGCGGCGCCGCACCCGGCTATTCGTCGGGCCAGGCGCAAGACGCGGTCGCCCGCATCGCCGCCGAGACCCTGCCGCCCGGCATCAGCTATGAGTGGACGGACCTGACGTATCAGGAAATCATTGCCGGCAACTCCGCCATGTGGGTGTTCCCTCTGGCACTGCTGCTGGTCTTCCTGGTGCTGGCCGCGCAGTACGAAAGCCTGACCTTGCCGATCGCCATCGTGCTGATCGTTCCCATGGGCCTGCTTGCCGCCATGCTGGGCGTGAAGCTGACCGGCGGCGACAACAACATCTTCACGCAGATCGGGTTGATCGTGCTGGTGGGGCTGTCGGCGAAGAACGCCATTTTGATTGTGGAGTTTGCGCGTGAGCTGGAGTTTGCCGGGCGTACGCCGCTGCAAGCCGCGATTGAAGCCAGCCGCCTGCGTCTGCGTCCCATCCTGATGACCTCGCTGGCCTTCATCATGGGCGTGCTGCCCCTGGTGCTGTCGAGTGGCGCCGGCGCCGAAATGCGCCACGCGATGGGTGTGGCGGTGTTCTCGGGAATGATTGGCGTGACGGCTTTTGGCCTCTTCCTCACGCCGGTGTTCTACGTCACCCTGCGCGCGCTGACGGGCAACCGCCCGCTCAAGCTGCACGGTGAAGTGCCGCACCTCGAAGCCTTTGCCGGCGCCGGTGGAGCAGGTGCACACGCACAACCCGCAGCGCCTCTCAAGCTTCACGAATAACAACAAGCATCACTCAGATCACGTTAAGGAGTTCATCATGAACCGCACAACCTCAAAACTGCGCACCGCTTTGCTGCCGCTGCTGGCTGCCCTGGTGCTGGCCGGTTGCGCCACCAGCGCATCGGTTGACCCGGCGAGCATTCCTGCTGCGCCGGCAGCCTATAAAGAGAATGCCACCGCGACAGCAACGGCTGCAGCGACGGCCCCGCAGTCGCAAGGCACCTGGTGGAAGGTGTTTTCCGACCCCGTGCTCGACCAACTGGTCGAGCAGGCCGGCAATAACAACAACAGCGTGAAGGTGGCCGCCGGCCGGCTGGCCCAGGCGCGTGCCATCCTGCGCAACACCGACGCTGACCGCCTGCCGCAAGTCGGCCTGAGCGGCGGCGCCGTGCGCCAGAGCAACATCACCACCAACCGCGTGGCGCAGACCACGGTGACAGCCGCTGCCAACCTGTCGTATGAAGTCGATTTGATCGGCAAGCTGTCGCTCAACTCCGACGCCGCCTCGCTGGACGCCAAATCCCGCGAGGCCCTGCTGCGCAGCACCCAGCTGCTGGTGCAGGCCGACGTGGCGCAGACCTATCTCAGTTTGCGCGCCCTCGACACCGAGCGCACGCTGGTGCGCGACACTCTCAAAGCCTACGGCAACACGCTGCGCCTGACGGAAATCCGCTTCAAGGAAGGCGATGTGGCCGAGCTGGATGTGGCCCGCGTGCGCACCGAGGTGGCCGCCACCGAATCGGAAGCGCTGGCGCTGGACCGCCGCCGTGCCGAGCTGGAACACGCGCTGGCCGTGCTGGTCGGCGAGGTGGCGTCCAACTTTGCTGTCGCACCCACGGAGTGGTCGACCGCGCTGCCGGTGATCCCGGCCGGTGTGCCCAGCACCGTGCTGGAGCGCCGCCCCGATGTGTCAGCCGCGCAAAGCACCATGCAGGCCGCACAGGCCCGCGTGGGCGTGGCCGAGGCCGCCTGGTTCCCGACTTTCTCGCTCACGGCCAACGGCGGTTATGCCGCACCCGAGATCAAGGACCTGTTCAAGGTGTCGACCCAGGCCTGGGGCGTGGGTGCGCTGCTGTCGCTGCCGATCTTTGACGGCGGCCGCCGCAAGGCCGGCGTGCAGAACGCGAATGCCGAACTCGACATCGCACTGGCCAACTACCGTGAGCAGATCCTCGTCGCCTTCAGGGACGTGGAAGACCAGCTCTCGGCTTTGCGCCTGCTGGCCGAGCAGTCCGAAGCGCAGTCACGTTCGGTCGCCTCGGCCACCCGCGCCACGGTGCTGTCGGATTCACGCTACCGCAACGGCTTTGTCAGCCAGCTAGAGCTGCTGGACGCCCAGCGCAGCGAACTGCGCAACCGGCGGCAGGCGCTGCAGGTGAAGACCTCGCAGTACCTGGCGACGGTGGGATTGATCCGGGCGTTGGGTGGCGGCTGGAGCACTTAACTGTTGCACACCCCTATCGGCGTTCACTGCGTGTAACGCCTTTTCCCCTTGAAAAAATAGGTACACCCCTGTTGAAGCTCACTCCGTGTAGCTTCCTCTCCCTTTGCAGGGGACGGCGCTGGCGGCCTGGCGAAGCCAAGAAGTAGGTACACCCCTATCGGCACTCACTGCGTGTAGTGCCTTTTCCCCTTGCAGGGGACAGTACCTGCGGCCTGGCAAAGCCAGTTCCGCGGTACCCGCTGGTAGGGGAGACGCTTCGGAGGATAGGGTTTGCTACTAATTTGATAGCTTCTTGCCAAGGTGGATATTGGGCTGGAGCCCGATTTGGCTTGTAAAAATCGGATTGGGGTACGGCTGAGAGCCTGGCTGGGTAGCCCTGCGCTGGGCGTGTGAGGGTCCATCTGTTAAAACAGTGGGTTCGCTTCGGCGCTTTTCGCTCTTTTGACGCTCCCCTGATGACCACGACCCCCACTACCTCCAGCCCGGCTGCCTCCGGCGCTGCTCCCCTTATCCACTGGACGGAGGGCGGCGAAGCGCGTTCTGCGCGCTGGCGCTCCGAGCGCGGTGCGAACCCGCCCAAAAAGGTGGTGATGGCCGATGACAGCATGGCCGCCGACACCGCCTACCGTCTGGCCTGTGAAGGCACGGGTTTGCTCTGGCGGGGTGACTTCCAGAATGCGCGCTTGCTGCTGCAGGCCCTGGCGCGCCGTGTCGACAAACCGGCCAAGCCCAAACGCGAGAAGCGCGTCAAGGACACCAAGGACGGGGAGGCCGCTGCTGTAGCCCCTGCGCCCGCGCCTGTTTTCCCCGAAGCTTTTCACCTGCACCGCCAGGCCCAGGCGCAGCGCGCCCGTGTGCTCAGCATGGTGCTGATCCCGTTTGATGCGGACTACAGCATTCCCTTGCGCCGCGCGCCCGATGCGAAGAAGGCCTGCTCTGAAGCCTGGGGCACTGCCAAAGAAGCAAACGGCTCTTCTGTAGCGTCGCTGCGCGAATTGATGGGCTTCATCAGCTCGCACGAATGGCGCCGCAAGGGCGTGCCCATTCCAGCCCTCGGCGAAGACGGACCGCACAACCGCATCCATCCGCATTACGGCGTGTTCTCGCCGGTGCGTGGTGAGTACATCGACCTGGTAGCTCAGGCGCCCGTGCCCGAGGGCACCGACGACCTGCTCGGGTTTGACATCGGCACCGGCACCGGCGTGCTGGCCGCCGTGCTGGCTTTGCGCAGCGGTGTGCAGCGCGTGATCGCGACAGACCAGGACCCACGCGCACTGGCCTGTGCGCGTGACAACCTCAAACGGCTCGGTTTTCCGCAAATTGAAGTGCGCGAAGCCAACCTGTTCCCGGAAGGCAAGGCGCACATCATCGTGTGCAACCCGCCCTGGTTGCCGGCGCGCCCCGGCTCGCCGATTGAGCACGCGGTGTACGACGAAGACAGCCGCATGCTGCTGGGCTTTCTCAACGGTCTGGCTGCGCACCTGGAGCCCAAGGGCGAAGGCTGGCTGATCCTGTCGGACATTGCCGAGCACTTGGGCTTGCGCACGCGCCCCTGGCTGCTGGCCGCGATAGACGCGGCCGGGCTCAAGGTGATTGACCGGCTGGACGCACAACCGCATCACCCCAAGGCGGCTGACGCCAGCGATGCGCTGCATGCAGCGCGCGCGGCTGAGGTCACGTCCTTGTGGCGATTGGCCGCTAAATAAAACCTGGAGCTTTGGGGTGCGATGAACGCTGAAGCACACGACACCGTCTTGCTGGCCCCGATGGAAGGCCTGCTGGACTTCGTGCTGCGCGACATCCTCACGCGGGTGGGCGGCATTGACCGCTGCGTGTCTGAATTCATCCGCATCACCGACCAGCTGCTGCCCGAGCGGGTGTTTTTGCGCATCGTGCCCGAGATGCACAACGGTGGCCGCACGCTGGCCGGTGTGCCGGTGCGGGCGCAACTGCTGGGTTCAGACCCGGGCTGCATGGCCGAAAACGCCGCGCGGCTTGCAGACCTGGGACCGGCCGGCATCGACCTCAACTTTGGTTGCCCGGCTGCAGTCGTCAATCGCCACGGCGGCGGGGCGTCGCTGCTGAGAGAACCCGAAACCCTGACGGCCGTCGTCGGTGCGGTGCGCCGCGCGGTGCCTGCGCACATGCCGGTGTCGGCCAAGATGCGGCTGGGTTACGACGACGATGCGCGGGCTGTGGAATGCGCGCTGGCCATCGAGGCCGGTGGCGCGGGAGAGTTGGTGGTGCACGGCCGCACCAAGGCCCAGGCTTACCGGCCACCGGCGTATTGGGAGCGTATTGCCGATATTCGCGAGGCCGTCAAAATTCCGGTGGTGGCCAACGGTGAGATATGGACGGTCGAAGATGCGCGCCGCTGCCGCGAAGCGTCGGGCTGCGACATGTTGATGATCGGGCGGGGCGCGGTGCGCGACCCGGGGCTGGGTTTGGCGATCAAGGCTGACAGCCTGGGCCAACAGGTGGCAGTGAGCTGGCCCGCCCTGTTGCCGCTGATCGACGACTTCTGGCACATCGTTTGTTCGCGTATCGAGCCGCGGGCCAGGGCCGGAAGACTCAAGCAGTGGCTGAACTTCCTGAGGCGGCGCTTTCCGGAAGCGGAGACCGCCTACCAGGCGATCAAGACGGTCAACGACCCGGTGCTGGTGCAGGCGTGGCTGAGCCAGGCATTGCGTGCAAGCCGCAGTGAATTGCCTGCCGCTAAGCGATTGCCGCTGCCCGAAACCGCCTGAACCGTGTGCCGGACAAGCCGGCACAGTTTGCAACCAGGCTTTACACAAACACCTGCGTCGCTTTGCAACGCCGATACCGCGGCGGCCCACCATGAAGACTCACCAACCAAGGAGTCGATCATGAAATCAAAAGCCATTGTGTGTGCCATTGCCGCAGCGTCGCTGGGCTTTGCCTCGCTCTCGTTCGCGCAGGGCTATGACGGACGCGGCCCCCGGGGTGACGCACCAGTAATTGGGATCAGGGCAGTACCTGCGCCGAGTGACCGTTATGTGCAGCAGGGCCCCGCTTATGCGCCTGCTTACAGCCAGGGCCAACGCGGCTTCGACCGCCGCCAGGCCCGCGATGACAGGCGGTATGAATCGCAGCGCCCGCAGTACTACCGCGGCGGCCGGATCCCGAATGAATACCGGGGCCGCCAGTATGTGGTGAACGACTGGCGTGGCCGGCACCTGCATGCGCCCCAGCAGGGCCAGCAATGGGTGCAGGTCGGCACCGACTACGCGCTGATCGCCATTGCGACAGGCGTGATCGCCCAGCTGATCCTGAACAACTGATCTTGAGCTGGTTTCGAAGTCATGCACGCCAGCCTGCCCGGTAAAACGGGCAGGCTTTTTTGTGTCCGTGCGCAAGCGCAAAATGGGCCTTATGAAAACACCGAAGAGATTGCAGTCGCTGCTGGAAGAAGGCCTGATCGACACCGTCGTGCGCCAGCTCATGAGCGGCAAGGAGGCGATGGTCTATGTGGTGCGTTGCGGCGATGAAACCCGCTGCGCCAAGGTCTACAAGGATGCGACCGAGCGCAGCTTCCGGCAGGCGGTCGACTACACCGAAAACCGCAAGGTCAAGAACACCCGCCAGGCGCGTGCCATGGCCAAGGGCACGCGCTTTGGCCGCGAGGCGACCGAGGCTGCGTGGCAAAGCGCCGAGGTCGATGCGCTGTACCGCCTGGCCGCTGCCGGTGTGCGGGTGCCCAAACCCCATAATTTTTGCGACGGTGTTTTGCTGATGGAGCTGGTGACCGATGAGCACGGCGACGCGGCACCGCGTTTGAATGACGTGGAGTTCACCCCTGAAGATGCGCGTCTGCACCACGGCACCCTGCTCACGGAAGTAGTGCGCATGCTGTGCGCTGGCGTGGTGCATGGGGATTTGTCGGAGTTCAATATCCTGCTGGGCGTGACGGACGGGCATCCCGGCCCGGTCATCATCGATCTGCCTCAGGCGGTAGACGCCGCCGGCAACAACCACGCGGGCCGCATGTTGCTGCGTGACGTGGCCAACCTGCGCGGCTTCTTCGGCCGCTTTGCGCCTGAACTGCTGCAGACCGATTACGGCAGCGAGATCTGGGACTTGTACCAGCGTGGCGTGCTGCAGCCTGAGACCGTGCTGACCGGCCGCTTCGCGCACAAGACCGGCCCTGTCAACCTGGGCGCGGTGATGGGCGAGATTGACGACGCGCGGGCAGAAGAAGCCGCACGCCGCTTGCGCATGCAGGTTTAACGGTCTGCGGCAGGGACGCTGCGCACGCCGCCCAGCGTGCCGCGCGTCATCGCATAGGCCAGCAGTGCGCACCCGGCGATGCCCGCCACCATGGGCAGCGCGGTGCCGTCGGCAAAAACGCCAACCGTTGCCATCACCACTGCGCCAGTCACAAACTGCAAGGTCCCCATCAAGGCAGATGCCGTGCCGGCAATCGCACCGTGTTCTTCCAGCGCAAGCACGGCAGTGGTCGGCACCACCAGGCCCAAAAAGCCGTAGCCCACCAGCAGCAAGGCGATCATCACGTCAAGCCGCTCAATCCCCACCAGGTTCACCACCAGCAGCAGCGCCATCACGGCCGCATAGCCGGTGACCGCCACCTTCACGATGGGCACCAGGCCAAAACGCGCAGCCAGCTTGCCGGTGAACTGCGACACCCCGATGAATGAAGCCGCGTTGACCGCAAAAGCAATGCTGTACTGCCGGGGCGTGAGGCCGTAGTGGTCAATCAGCACGAAGGACGAATTGGCCAGATAGGCAAAGAAACTGGAAATGCCGAACGCGCCGATGAACACCAGGCCCATGAAGTGGCGGTCGCGCAGCAAAACGCCGTAAGCGGTGAGTGCGCTGCCGAAGCTGCTGTCCACGCGCTGCTCGGGCGGGCGTGTTTCGGGCAGGGTGAAGCCCACCAGCAACAACCCGGCGGCAGCGGCCACCGTGACAGCCCAGAACACACTGCGCCAGCCGAAGGACTCAATCAAAATGCTGCCGGCCAAGGGTGCGAGGATGGGCGAGACGCTGAAGACCAGCATCAGCAAGGACATCAGCCGTGCCGCGTCGTGGCCGGTGTGCAGGTCACGCACGATGGCGCGCGGCACCACCATGCCGGCGCACGCGCCCAGGCCCTGGATGAAGCGCAGCACGATCAGCGTGTGGACGTCAGGCGCCAGCGCGCAGCCGATGCTGCCGGCGGCAAACAGCACCAGGCCGAAATACAGCGGCGCCTTGCGGCCGATCATGTCGGACACCGGGCCGTAGATGATCTGCCCGATGCCCAGCGAGATGAAGAAGGCCATCAGGCTGGCCTGCACCGCACCCATGGAGGCGCCCAGCGTCTGCCCGATAGAGGGCAGGGCGGGCAGGTACATGTCGATGGCGAAGGGGCCGATGGCGGACAGCAAACCCAGCACCAGCGCTGCCCGGAAGAAACTTTTTGTCATGAATGGAAGTGGGAAATGAAACAGGCCGATCGTGCATGGCTGACAGCGGACCTTGGCCTTGCACGAAACGGCACTGTGAAAGCCGGTGTTGCGAGTGCGTGAACCTTGCAACGCCGGCGAAAAATACCTGCCGCTATTGTCGCCGACCTCGCGTTCCCGCGCTGGCTCCGGCGAAAAACCTGTCAGGTCTGACAGGGCCGAAAGAACCTGAAATGTAAGCGGGACACTGCGCTGCTTCAAACTGTAATGAAGCAGCAATACCGGGCTTAACCTGAGTCTTTACGAGCAACGATGTGAAGAAAAAGGAGAAGCCTTCCGATGCAAAGACGCGAATTTTCTCAAGCCGCACTGGCCGCAGGCGCTTTCGCCGCGCTCGGCCCTCTTGCCGTGGGCCGGCTGGCCCAGGCCGCCGCTGCGCGCGCAGCAGCGGGCATGCCCGCCATGGGCACCAATCTTTCGGGCATGGAATGGGCCAAGCCCGGCCTGCGGGCCAATACCAGCTCGGCGCCCAATCTGCATTTCACCGTGCCGCGCAAAGCCGACGTGGCTTATCTGGCGGCCTGCGGCTTCAGCAAAAACAGGCTGCCCATCCAGTGGGAGCTGCTGCAGCCCATGCTGCACGATACGGTTGCCAATGCCGCCGCCAAGGCCGCCATCGGCAATCCGGGCGCCTTTCATGCGGGGTATGAAAGTTTCATCACCGGTGTGCTCGACGCCCATGCCGCCGCCGGCACGCGCTGCATCATCGACAACCACAACTACGGCCGCTACCAGGACTTTCGCTTCCAGCCCGACGGCTCGGTGATCGGCCTGACGGTGCCGCCCGGCGGCGTGCTCAGGCCCTACACCACCGATGCGGTCCAGATCCAGTCGCGGATTTTTTCACTCGCGCCGGGTGCGACGCTCAAGCCCGCGCACTTCGCCGACTTCTGGACACGTGCCGCCGCCAAGTGGAAGAACCATCCCGGCTTCGGCGGCTACGGCCTCATGAACGAACCGCACGACATGCCCAAACCCGGCGGCGTCATCGCGTCCAATGAAGAGGCCGTGAAGGGCGGTGAAGACCTGACGATCTGGCCCACCTTTGCGCAGGCAGCCATCCAGGCCATTCGGGCGGTTGATCCGGTCAACCCGATCTACGTGGCGGGCAACCAGTACGACTCGGCCATGGTCATCGGCACCAAGAACCCCGGCTTTCCGCTGGCGGGTTCCAACCTGATTTATGAAGTCCACATGTACCTGGACGCCTTCAGCAACGGCGCCTTTTTTGACTACGACACCGAGGTCGCCAAGAACTACAGCGCGGGTTTCGGCTCCGGCCCCATCAAGGCATCCACCGGCGTGGACAGATTGAAGATCGCGATTGACTGGGCCAAAGCCAAGGGCGTGAAGCTGGCGCTCGGAGAGGTCGGCATGCCGATTGACGACCCGCGCTGGGAAGCGATGTTCACGCAGGTGGCGATTTATGCTGCGCAGTCGGGTTGCGAGCTCTACACCTGGATGGGCGGTAACCACTGGCCCATCCACAACTACGCCATCAACCACGTGCCCGGCTGGCACCAGGGCAAGACGCTGGAGCCCGCGGTCTCGGGGGTGCTGAAGTCGGCAATCGGCATTGCGCAGGCCACGCTGTTTGACGACGGCCCGGGTTACGCCTTGGCCGGCACACCTTTGACCATCACCGTTTATGCGCGCGGCAACCTGGCCCAACCGGTGGTGCTGACGGTGGCGGCGAACAAGGGCGGCACGCTCAGCAAATCGCGGCTGACCATTCCTGCCGGTGCAAACGGGCAAGACAGCTTCACCTACACGCCTGCCGCCAATCAGGTCGCCACACTCACCTACACCGGCGACGGACAACTGGCCGGCCAGGTGCCGCCGCCGCGCAAGGTGTTTTCATTGACGGACCCGGTGGCCTATGCGGCCACCAGCCTTGCCGATGCGGCGCTCGCCATCATCGCCAAATACAGCGCCTGCAAATGGGAGCTGGCCGACGGCCACACCGACTACCTGCTCGGTACACCGGCCGCAGCGGGGCAGGTGGTGCGCGCGGTGTCGGATTCGGGTTACGGCTCCAGCCCGGGCAATGCGATGGAGATGATCAACTGGATCAACAAGGACAGCGGCTCGGCAGGTGCGATGTCGCTGCCGGTGATGCGGGTCACCAACGGCAAGAAGAACTCTGACCATGCGGTGCCGGAGTCCTTCGGCTTCTGGTGCAAAAAGTCTGCCCGCATGGCGGGTGTTCAGCCCAATCCGCGCAACCGTGTGCCTTACAACATTGAGGATGCGCACTTTGCCATTGCAGCCCTTAGCGTTTCCGCGACAAACAACACAGGTGTACTGTTCCAGGCCTCCAAAACGGAGGACCTGCAACTTTCGGAACTGGGTTTTACCAACGGCCAGCCGCGTGCGAAATGGGTTGACGCCAAGGGGCTGACGGTGCAACTGCTGGCGCCGTCCAAGCTGGCGGCCAATACGCCGGCAGTGCTGACGCTGATATCCGCCGCAGGTGCGCAAAAGCTGCGTCTCAATTCCGCCGAGGTCGGCAATGCCGGCGCGACATTTGCGCCCAGCGCCTTCAGCCAGATGCTGATGGGCTGCGGTTATGTCAGCTACTACCCGCGCGAAGGCTTTCGGGGCAACCTTTACGCGGTGATCGCCGGCAAGGGAGCGCCCACGGCGGCCGAGTTGGCGGTGCTGGAGCAGTACCTGGCCGGTACCGCCGGCGTGACGCTCAAGTGAACCTCGGGGGGGCTTCCTACCAGGCCGCGATGGCGCCGTCGGCACGCGGCTCGGTGCCACCGCAGAGCACGCCCTCGGTATTGCGCCAGATGATTTGCCCGCGGCCAAAGCCGACGCGGTTGGCGGACCAGCTCACCTCATGGCCCAGTCCCGCCAGGCCGTGAAAGAGATGTTCAGGTGTGGAGCGCTCGATGCTCACGCGCTTGCCGCTTTCCCATTCCCAGCGCGGGGCGTCCAGTGAGGCCTGTGGGTTCAGGCCGAAGTCCACGGTGTTCATCACCATCTGCACATGGCCTTGCGGCTGCATAAAGCCGCCCATCACGCCGAACGGCCCCACTGCCCGGCCGCCTTGGGTCAGAAAGCCCGGGATGATGGTGTGGTACGGCCGCTTGCCAGGCGCCAGGCAGTTGGGATGCCGGGCGTCCAGCGAAAAATTGTTGCCGCGGTTGTGCAGCGCGATGCCGGTGCCCGGCACCACCATGCCCGAGCCGAAGCCCATGTAGTTGCTCTGGATCAGCGAGACCATATTGCCTTCGCCGTCGGCAGTGCTCAGGTAGACCGTGCCGCCGCGCGAGGGCTCACCCGGCAGGGGCTGCAAGGCGCGCGCGCCTATCAGCCCGCGGCGCTCTGCCGCATAGCTGTCCGACAGCAGGTCGGCCACCGACACCCGCATGTGAGCCGGGTCGGCGATGTGCGCCAGCCCATCGGCAAAGGCCAGCTTCATGGCCTCGATCTGCAGGTGGTGGGTGCGCAGGCTGTCACGCTCGCTGAAGTCAAAACCCTTGAGGATATTGAGTGCCATCAAGGCCACCAGGCCATGGCCGTTCGGCGGGATTTCCCAGACGTCATAACCGCGGTAGTTCACGCTGATCGGGTCGCACCAGTCGACCTGGAAAGCGGCCAGGTCCTCCTGGCTCAGGTAACCGCCGGCCGACTGCACGAAGGACGCGATGCGTTCGGCCAATGGCCCGCGGTAAAAACTCTCTGCATTGGTATCGGCGATCGATTGCAACGTGTCGGCGTGGCCGGCGGAGCGCCAGATTTCGCCCGGCTGTGGCGCACGCTCTGGGGCAAAGGTGTCGAACCAGAACTTGAAATACGGTTCTTTGAATGCGTCACGAAACAGCGCCGTGGCCGTTTGCCAGGCGGCGGCCACGGTGGGCGAAACCGGAAAGCCCTCGCGCGCCAGCTCCACCGCACGCGCCATCGAGGTCTTCAGGGGCAGGCGGCCAAAGCGTTCTGCCAGTGCGGCCCAGGCGGCGGGCGTGCCCGGAACGGTGACGGGCAACGGGCCGTATTTGGGCACTTCGCTCAAGCCCTGGCTTGTCAGTTTTTCCAGGGTGATGGCGCGCGGCGCCGGTCCGCTGGCGTTCAGCCCGTGCAGCTTGCCGCCATGCCAGACCAGCGCGAAGGCATCGCCGCCTATGCCGTTGGCGTTGGGCTCAACCACCGTGAGTGCAGCGGCCGTCGCGATGGCCGCATCAATCGCGTTGCCGCCAGCCTGCAGCACCTGCAGGCCCGCCTGCGCGGCCAGCGGCTGCGAGGTCGCGACCATGCCCTTGTTGGCATAGACCACGTTGCGGCGGGAGGCATAGGGATAGTGAAGGGCGTCGAAGGTAGGCATGGGCAAAAAAATGGTGGGCGCCTTGCGGCATGATTATTTGTGCTTGGGGTCCAGCGCATCGCGCAGGCCGTCACCCAGCAGGTTGAAAGACAAGACCAGCAGGAAGATGGACAGGCCGGGCCAGACCGCCATCCATGGGGCATTGTCCACGTAGTTCTTGGCGGTGTTGAGCATGCTGCCCCAGCTGGGTGCGGGCGGCTGCTGGCCCAGGCCGAGGAAAGACAGGCTGGCCTCGGCGATGATGGCCGCGGCAATCGCCAGGGAGGCCTGCACGATCAGCGGGGGCAACACATTAGGCAGGATGTGGCGCAGCGCGATGCGCCAGTGCGGGTTGCCCACGGCACGTGCCGCTTCGACGAAATCTTCCACCTTCATCGCCAGCACCTGGGCGCGTGTCAGGCGTATGAAAATCGGCGTGGCCGACACGCCGATGGCGATCATCGCGTTGCTGAGGCTGGGGCCCAGGAAGGCGGCCAGCGC
Source organism: Synechococcus sp. UW140 (assembly GCA_943370375.1). Taxonomy (GTDB): domain Bacteria; phylum Pseudomonadota; class Gammaproteobacteria; order Burkholderiales; family Burkholderiaceae_C; genus Polaromonas. Next base: position 73,652 of record CALRQR020000019.1, on the reverse strand, counting down.
GATCGCCAGGATCAAAAAGGGAACTGCCAGCATGGCGTCGGTAAAGCGCGAGATCAGGCTGTCCGTCCAGCCACCGACGTAAGCCGCCAGGAGGCCGACCGGCACGCCGAGCGCCATGGAGATGCTGACCGACACCAGGCCCGCCAGCAGCGAAGCGCGCGCGCCCCACACCACACGCGAGAGCACGTCGCGGCCGATTTCGTCGGTGCCGAACAGGTATTGCATGCTGGGCGGCTTGCGCACCGCGCTCCAGCTCGTGGCAATCGGGTCATAGGGTGCGATCCACGGGGCAAACAGCGCCAGCACCACAAAAATCACGACGATCGCCAGGCCCAGCATGGCGCCGCGGCGCCGTATCAGGCGGCGCAGCGCCCGGCGGGCCGGCGTGGCTTCACGCGGAGCGATGGCAGGAAGGACAGCGCTCATGACTCAACCCCTCAGCCGTGGGTTGACCACAAAATAGGCCAGGTCGGCCAGCAGGTTCAGCAGGATGTAGACGCTGGAGGTGAACAGCACCACGCCTTGCACCACGGCGTAGTCGCGGTTGAACACCGCGTCGACGATCAGCTTGCCGAAACCGGGAATCGAAAACACCTGCTCGGTCAATACCGCGCCCGACAGCAGGGTGCCGAATTCCAGCGCGCCCAGCGTGATGATGGGCGTGAGTGCGTTGCGCAGCGCATGCTTGAGCACCACGCGGCGCTCGGTCAGGCCCTTGGCGCGCGCGGTGCGCACGTAGTCGGCGTTGAGCACCTGCAGCATGGCGCTGCGCGTGTGGCGCATCAGTACCGCGGCGATCGCGTTGCCCAGTACAAAGGCCGGCATGATCATGGCCGCCAGGTTGGCCTGGAGGTCTTCAAACGGGCTGACGTAGCCTGAGGCCGGCAACCAGCCCAACTGAACCGAGAACACCAGGATCATCAAAATGCCCAGCCAGAAGTTGGGCGTGGACAAACCCCACAGCGCGATCACGTTGGCCAGGTAGTCCCAGGCCGAGTCCTTGCCCACAGCCGAGACGATGCCGGCCGGGATGCCGATCAGCAGCGCGATCACCATGGCCATGCCCGCCAGTTGCAAGGTGACCGGCAGCTTCTCCTTGATCAAATCCAGCACCGGCTGCTGGATGCGCATCGACTCACCGAGGTCACCGTGGAACACGCCGGAAATCCAGTAGGCGTAACGCATCGGCAGCGGCTCGTCGAGGTGCATCTTCTTTTGCAGGTAGGCGATGACCTCGGGGTCCTGGTTTTCCCCGGCCAGGACTGACGCGGCATCACCGGGCAGCAGTTGCTGCAGCCCGAAGATGATGATCGTGACAAAGAACACGGTCGGGATGATCGCGGCAAGCCGCTTGAGGAAGTACTGGAGCATGTGAGTCGGGCGCGGCCTGCTTTTACATCTTCAAACCCTGGATGCGGACCAGCCCGTCAGGCACAGTGCGCATGCCGGTGATTTTCTTGTTGTAGGCCCACAGCCAGTTGCGGTGGTAAAGGTAGACAACAGGCTTGACCTTGTCGGCTTCAGCGGCCAGCGTGGCAAACACCTTGATGCGCCCGGCGGTATCCAGCGTGTTGCGTGAGCGGTTCAGCAATTCGTCCCACTGCGGGCGGCATTCGCCGCTGTAGTTCAGCGGCTGCTTGCAGCCGTAGAAGCTGAAGAGATTGCCGTCCGGGTCGGCGCGGCCGCTCCAGGCCAGCACATAGGCGTCGAACTGGCCCTTGTCGGCCAGGTTCAATGAGGTCGCGAATTCGGTGGACTGGATCTTCACGTCAAAGCCGGCCTCTTTGGCCATGGCCTGCACCACCTGAGCCACGCGCTGGGCATCGGAAGTGGTGGGCGTCATCAGCGTGAAAACGGGATTGGGCACACCCGCTTCTTTCAGCAGCTGTTTGGCGCGGGCGATGTCGCGCTTGGGAATGGGGACGTTCTTGGCGTAGAAGCTGTTGGCGGGCGGCACCCACTGGTTGCCCGGCGTGGCCTCGCCGTCCATCGCGACCTGCACGATGCCGGCACGGTCCAGCGAGAGCTCAAAAGCTTCGCGCACGCGCGGGTCGCGCCCCAGCGGATTCTTTTGCGCCTGGTCGCTCTTGCCGGTGTTGATGGTGATGCCCTGGTAGCCCAGCTCGACGATGCGCGAGAAGCCGAGTTTTTTGTCGGCCTTGATGGAGGCGATGTCGGACGGCGCCACGCGCTCGATGAAGTCCAGCTGGCCGGAGCGCAGGTTGGCCAGGCGAACGGTGGCGTCGACGATGGGCAGGAAGACGACTTTGTCGAAATGGATGTTGGCCTTGTCCCAATAGCCAGCGTAGCGTTCCAGCACGATGCGGTCCTGCGCCACACGCTCGGTGAACTTGAAGGGGCCCGAGCACACCGGCCTGGTGCCGAAGTTGGTGGGCGCGGCCTGCGCCGCCTTGGGCGACACCATCATGCCGGCGCGGTCGGCCAGCACACTGAGCAGCGGCGAGAAGGGCGCGCTCAGGTTGATCTTCACCGTGAGGTCGTCGATCACGTCGACCGTGGTGACGGGTAAGAGTTCGCCGCGGCGGTTGGAGCCCGCGAGGTTTTTATGGCGGTCGATGTTGAACTTCACGGCAGCCGCGTCGAACTTTTCGCCGTCATGGAAAGTCACGCCGCTGCGCAGCTTCATGGTCAGCGCCTTGTTGTCGGCCGACCAGGTGTAGGAAGTGGCCAGCTGCGGCACGATGTTGAGTTTTTCGTCGATGTCGACCAGCTTGTCGCACAGCGAGGAAAACACAATGCGGCTCACGAAGCTGCGCGCCAGCGTCGGGTCCAGCACGTCCGGGTCTTCGGCCAGGCCTATGCGCAGGGTTTGGGCCTGCGTCACGCAGGCGGTGGCGGCCAGCGCCAGGGCCAGCACAAATTTCTTGCTCATGGTTCTTCCTTCACGGTTGTTGATTGCGGTTGTCGGTGATTGGGTTGGCAGTCTTGCGCCGGGGATCGATGGGGTAGGGCTCAACATCGTTGGTCTCCATCAGGCTGCTTGCGGATGAAAAGCCGCCTGGAGCCGGAGCAGCCTCTCATTCACGGTGGCGCCGCCGGTGATGCCGGCCGGCGCCTTGATCTCTTCCCAGAAATGGCAAGCCACTGCGTGGCCGCCTTGCAAACGCAGCGCGGGTACTTCTTCGGCGCAGCGATCGCGCGCGTGGGGGCAGCGCGTCCTGAAGCGGCAACCCGAAGGCGGTGTGATGGGGTTGGGCACATCGCCCTGCAGCAAGGTGCGCTCGCGCTTGAGGCCCGGCTCCGGCACGGGAATCGCCGACAGCAAGGCTTGCGTATAGGGATGGCGAGGCTGTGCGAACAGGCTTTGTTTGTCGGCGTACTCGACGATCTGCCCGAGGTACATCACGGCGACGTGCGAGGCGATGTGCTTGACCACCGCAAGATCGTGCGCGATGAATACGTAAGCCAGGCCCAGCCGCCGCTGCAGATCCTGCAGCAGGTTGACGACCTGCGCCTGGATGGATACGTCCAGCGCCGACACGGCTTCGTCGCACACGATCAGCCGCGGCTCGACGGCCAGTGCGCGCGCAATGCCAATGCGCTGGCGCTGGCCGCCCGAAAACTCGTGGGGGTAGCGCTGCAGGTACTGCGGCGCCAGGCCGACCAGGTCCAGCAGCTCGGCGGCCCGCTCCCGGTGGCGGCCGCGCGCCAGCCCGTGCAGGGCCAGCGGCTCGGTCAGCGCCTGCTCCACCGTCATGCGCGGGTTGAGCGATGAATACGGGTCCTGGAAAATCATCTGGAGCTCGCGGCGTTTGGCACGCAGCCGGCCCGCCGGCAGCGCCATCAGGTCCTCGCCGTCAAACCAGACGTGGCCGGAGGTCGCGTCCAGCAGCCGGAGCACCAGCCGGCCCACGGTCGATTTGCCGCAGCCCGATTCACCGACCAGCGCCATGGTTTCGCCGGCATTCAGCTCGAAGTTCAGTCCGTCGACTGCGTGCACCACGGCGCGGGAACGGCTGAAAAGGTGCGTGCGCACCGGGAAATGCTTGACCAGGTTTTCCACGCGAAGCAGCGCACTCACAGCATCACCTCGCTGGGCAAGGCGGCGGTGCTGCGATGGGGCACCATGCCCGCGTCCAGCGGCGCGCGCCAACAGGCCGCCTCGTGCCCGCCTCCCATCTCCATCAGCGGGGGCGCCTCTTGCCTGCATTTATCCATGGCAAAGGGACAGCGCGGCGCGAAGCGGCAGCCATCCATGCGCGTCATGGGCGTGGGTACCTGGCCTTCAATCGCGTTAAGCCGGCTTTGTGTGAGATGCAGTTTGGGGATGGAGCCCAGCAGGCCAATGGTGTAGGGGTGCTGCGGCTCGGCGAACAGCCGGGCCACGGGCGCGCGCTCCACGATCTTGCCGGAATACATCACCGCGACGTCATCGGCGAGCTCGGCAATCACGCCCAGGTCGTGCGTGATCAGGATGATGGCGGTGCCGGTTTCCTCGCGCAGTGTGCGCATCAGGTCCAGCACCTGTGCCTGGATAGTGACGTCCAGCGCGGTGGTGGGTTCATCGGCGATCAGCAACTGCGGTTCACAGGCCAGCGCCATGGCAATCATCACGCGCTGGCGCATGCCGCCCGAAAGCTTGTGGGGGTACTCGTCGATGCGTTGCTCAGGCGAAGGAATGCGCACGCGGCGCAACATGTCGATGGCGTGCTCCCTGGCTGCAATCGCGCTGATGTCGCGGTGGCAGCGGATGCCTTCGATGAGCTGGTCACCGATCGTGAAAGCCGGGTTCAGCGAGGTCATCGGCTCCTGGAAGATCATGGCCATGCGGTTGCCGCGCAGTGCACGCATCGCGTCCGGCTCCAGCGTGGCCAGGTCGACGCCTTCAAAGCGGATGGAGCCGGCCGAAATGCGGCCCTGGCCTTTGGGAAGCAGCCCCATGATGGACAGCGACGTCACGCTTTTGCCGCAACCTGATTCACCGACGATGCCCAGCGTGCGCCCGGAGGACACGGAAAAACTGATGCCATCCACGGCGGCAAATTCACCGCCGCCTTCGAGCTTGAAACTGGTGCGCAGGCCGCTTACCTCCAGCAATGCTGTCATTCGGCGGCTCCGCTGCGCTGGGCATGAAAGCGTGTGACCTCGGCCTCGATCACCGCGCGGTCGGTGATGCCGGCAGGGTTGCGGCGCGAGGGCAGGCAGGCGATGAAGGGCTGGTAGCGTTCCAGGCTTTTGTCGTAGAGGCGGCGCAGTTCCTCAATGGGTTCGGCGTGGTCGTCCACACGGATGTCCAGCGCGCAGTAGTCTTCGGTGGTGAAGACCACAAGCGCCGCCGCCTGCTTGCCGCGCTTGTCGCCGCCCGCGGCTTCACCGGCGGCCAGCGCGGCGATCAGGCGTTCGGCAAAAGGGAGTTTTGCATTGGCTTCATAAGCCTGGGCCGTGGCCTCAATGACTTGTGGGCCGGCCAGCATGTTGCCGGCGACGGAGTAGCCAACACCCGCCGTGTGGCCGCACCAGTCCACGCAGGCGCTGCCGGTGTACGCCGCGGCCTGGCCGTTCAAACCTATCAGGTGCAGCTGGCGGTGATCACGGCCGTCGTCGGCTGCGGTCAGGCGTTCAATGATGGCAGCGGGAGGCAGTCCCTGGGCCAGGGCGTCCAGCGCCGGCAAGACATACAAGGGGTTGAGAAGCGCCTGCGTGGCGAGCGCGCCCACACCACTGCGGGCATGTGGGCACAGTGCACCCACTGCAAAAAATTTGCTGGCTACTGCAACGCCAAACGCGCCCGACGAATCGCGCGCGATGAGGGACCAGGTCATGTATCAAGCTTTCAGCAGCTGCGCCCTTGGTCAGGCGTCTGGCGTGCTCCCCGAAACAGAAACCGCATTGGTGCGACTTCCGTCTTGCAACGGATGACGCATGAATCATGCCATCCACAGGCAGTTCCGCGTCTCTGCGGACCTGCCAGCCAACCGGGAGTCTATTCCATCTTGACGTTGTGCGTCGGCCCCGTGGTCAGGCGTTCACGGGGGTTAACCCGCTACAGTTTTTGTAGCGGCTTCGCGCTTGCGCACCGTGGTCACGTTCTCGCGGGCAACACCCCAGTTGTCGGTGTCGACCTCATCGATGATCACGAAAGTCGTGGCCGGGTTTTTGTTCAGCACCTTGACCAGCAGGTCGGTGGCGCCTTCGATCAGTTGCAGCTTTTGCGCAGGCGTGGCGCCTTCGCGGGTGATGCGGATGTTGACATAAGGCATGACGGAAACTCCTCAGTTTGTGGCGTTGTCGCCGGTGGGTTGCGGGGATGGATTACCAGGTACCGGCCGATGCTCCGCCGTCTACCGCCAGTACGACACCGGTGGTGAACTGCGCGTCCGTCAGGTAGAGCACGGCATCCACGATGTCCTGTGTGACGCCGGTGCTGGCCGTGGGTGCGAGGGTCTTGAAGAAGGACTGGGTGCCTTCGTCTGTGCTGTGCATTGGCGTGGCGATGATGCCGGGCGCCACCGCAGAGACCTTCACGTTTGAAGAGGCCAGTTCGAGCGCGAGCGCGCGAGTGGCATTGTTCAAGCCGCCCTTGATCAGCACCGGCAGCAGCGCAGGCACTTTCATGGTGGGCTGCATGGCGATGCTGGCGGTGATCGTCACGATATGGCCTTGCTTGTTCTGCCCCATGTGTTTGGCGGCCTGCTGCGAGGGGTAGAAGAAGCCCTTCAGGTTGGTGCCGACTATGGTTTCGAGGTCGTCCTCGGTGTAGTCGACCAGCGGCTTGGCGGTAAAGATGCCGGCGTTGTTGATGAGGATGTCGACCTTGCCGAAGCGGGCGGTCGCCTCTGCAAACAGTTTTTTGGCGGTGCTTGCCTGGGCGATGTCGCCCTCGACGCCGACAAAGTTGGCCGGGTTGCCGAGTTTGGCGGCCGCTGTTTGCAGTCGTGCGGCGGTACGGGCATTGCCGACCACGTTGTCGCCGCGTTTCAGGTAAGCCTCTGCCAGGGCGAAGCCGATGCCGCTGGACGCGCCGGTGATGACGACGGTTTTCTTGCTGTTGCTCATTTCAGTAGTCCTTGGTTGGTTAGCGAAACGGTGTGGGGTTCACGGTGAACTCCTGCGCCGAACCGGGGTGAATGTGTTGTTCGTCTCGGTGATATGAACTGTATTGATGCGGACGAGGAAGATAAATACAGGTTTTCTAAAATTACCTGATACATGATGTAATGAATACTGCGATATCGATGAAGATCGGGATAGAGGAACACCATGAAACGCAACTTCGACGACTTGCTGCTCGGCAGCATTGAGCTGTTCTGTCTTGCGGCCGAACTCAGCAGCTTCACCGCCGCAGCGGCGGCTGCAAGCGTGACGCCGGCAGCCGTCAGCCGCTCCGTGTCGCGCCTGGAAGAAAGGCTGGGCGTGCGCCTTTTTGTGCGCACGACGCGGCAGATCAGGCTGACCGATGGCGGCCGCGTCTACTTTGAGCAATGCCGCCAGGCCTTGTCGCAGCTGGTCGATGCCGAGCGCCTGGTGACGGGCGAGCAGGCCGCGCCCGCCGGCCTGCTGCGCATCAGCATGCCGACGCCTTATGCGCATTACCGTGTGCTGCCTTTGCTGCCGAAGTTTCGCAAGCTCTATCCGCAGGTACAGCTCGATGTGCACCTGAGCAACCGCAACATTGATTTTGCGGACGAGGGCTACGACCTGGCGATACGCGGGCGCGCGCCGGACGACTCCAGCCTGATTGCCCGCAAGCTGGAAGACGCGGAACTGGTGCTGGCGGCGACACCCTCATACCTCAAGCGCGCAGGCAAACCGAAGACGCTGGAAGATTTGCAAAAGCACGAATGCATCCAGTTTGAGTTGCCCAGCACCGGCCGCAGGATTCCCTGGACGTTTCAGGTAGATGGCAAGGACGTTGATGTCGCAACCCCCGGCAGCTATTGCTGCTCGGAAGATGTGCTGGGCGTTGCCACGCTGGCGCGCAGCGGCGCGGGCCTGGTACAGACCTACCGCTACATCCTTGAAAAGGATTTGAAGAGCGGCGAGCTGGTGGAGGTGATGCCGCAGTTCGGCGGCAGCTCGCGGCCTTTCATCCTGCTGTATCCGCACGCACGCCATCTTTCATTGCGCGTGCGGACCTTTGTGGAGTTTCTGGTCGAGAACCTGCAGGCGGCGCGGCGATAAACCGCGTCGCTGAGCCGCGCCCCGGTTTATTCGACTTTGGCGCCCGAGGCTTTCACCACTTCGGCCATGCGTTTGTAGTCGACGGCCAGCAGCTTCGCGAATTCGGCGTTGTTCATGGCCAGCGGCTCGATGCCCTGCTTGTCGAGCCGCTCCAGCACCACCGGGTCTTTCAGGACCTTGGCCATGGCCGCGTTGACACGGTTGACCTCGGCCGCCGGTGTGGCGACGGGGCCCAGCAGGCCGAACCACGAATCGAACTGGTAGCCGGGCAGGCCGCTTTCGGCGATGGTCGGCACATCGGGCAGGTATTTGGAGCGCTTGGGTGAGGTCACGCCGATCAGCCGGATGCGGCTGTCTTTGGCAAAGGCCAGCGCGCCGATGCTGGCGGCAATCACGGCCTGCGCGCGGCCCGAGATCACTTCATTGATCGCCTCACCCGTCGCCTTGAGCGGCACATGCACCACATCGATGCCGGCCAGACCGTTGAAGTAGGCCATGGACAGGTGTGTGGCGCTGCCGACACCGGCCGTGGCGTAGTTCAGCTTGCCGGGGTTGGCCTTGGCGTAGCGGATGTACTCGGCGGCGGTTTTGGCCGGAACGTCGGGATGGATCATCAGCACATAGTCGGCCGTGCCGATGTGCGCCATCGGGGCGAAGTCTTTTTGCGGGTCGTACGCGAGCTTGGTATAGAGCGTGCCGGCGATGTTGTGGCTCGCTGCGCCCAGCACCATGGCGCCGCTGTCAGGTGCGGACTTGGCGACATAGCCCGTGCCCACGGTGCCGCCTGCGCCGGGCCGGTTTTCAATGATGACGGTCTGGCCCAGCGCCACGCCGAGTTCGGTGGACATGGCGCGCGCCAGCAAGTCCTGTACGCCGCCCGGCGCAAAAGGCACCACGATGCGTGCGATCTTGGGGTTGGCCTGCGCCAGGGCGCCGCCTGCGGCAAGTGCCAGGCCGCTGCCCAGGAAATCTCTGCGTTGCATCATGAAGGTTCTTTCGTTAAAGGGGTGGGTTGCAGTGTCGGTTCGGTGATCAGTTCACGCAGATCTCGTCGGCCAGGCGGCGCATAAAGCGTTCGCACCAGGCGAGTTGGTCGAGCGTGACCCATTCATTGGGCTGGTGTGCCTGCGCGATATGGCCGGGGCCGCACACGATGGTCGGCACACCGGCCTGGTGGAACAATGCAGCTTCCGTGCCAAACGAAACCTTGCCGGCGCCGGAGCTGGCATCGACATCTGCGCACTTGAAGCACAGCTGCGCGATCTCGCTGTCGGCGTCTGTTGCAAAGCCGGGCAGCACCGAGTTGAGCTTGTGGGTGATGCCGGTGTCGGCCGCCACGGCCTGCATGGCCGGAATCAGGCTGTCGGCAAAGGCCTTGGCTTCATTGAACAGCTCTACCGGCGAATTCATGTGGTGGTGGCGGATCTCCCAGGTCACGTCACAGTCGCGCGGAATGATGTTGAGCGCGGTGCCGCCGGCGATCACGCCGGTGTGGATGGTGGTGTGCGGCACGTCGTAGATCGGGTCGAACGGGCCTTCCTTGACCAGGCGCTTGTGCATGGACTTGAGGTTGGCGACAAATTCGCAGGCGATCTCTACCGCATTGACGCCCAGCGGCGTGAGCGACGAATGCGCTTCAAAACCGCGTACTGAGGTCTTGTAGGCATGCTTGCCCTTGTGCGCGATCACAACCTGCATGCCGGTGGGTTCGCCCACGATGCAGCCGGCGGGTTTATAGCCCTGGTCCACCATATCGGCGATCAGGCGGCGCACGCCGATGCAGCCGACTTCTTCGTCGTAGCTGAAGGCCAGGTGCACCGGGCGTTTGAGTTTGCGCTTGAGCAGTTCGGGCACCATCATCAGCGCGGTGGCGCCGTAGCTCTTCATGTCGGTCACACCGCGGCCGTAAAGCTTGTCGCCGATGATTTGCGCGGCAAAGGGGTCGGTGTTCCAGGGCTGGCCGTCTACCGGCACCACATCAGTATGGCCCGACAGCACCAGGCCGCCCACTTTGGTTTCGCCGTTTTCCGCGGGCAGCGTGGCCCACAAGTTGGCTTTTTTGCCGCTGTCGTCGTAGGTACGCCGGCATTCGATGCCCAGCGCTTCGAGCCGCGCCTGGGTCCAGTCGAGAAGGGGCAGATTGCTGTCGCGCGAGACGGACGCAAACGAGACCCATTTTTCAATCAGCGGCAGGGCGGCCAGGTCGGCGGCTTGCACGGCGCTGTGGGTGGCGTTGGGAAGAGGGGCGTTCATGGTTGGGGCCTTTGTGGGGGCGACGGCGAGGGCCGTGCAAAACAGCTGGCGGGGGCGCGAGAAAATTGTATGACAGCTTACTATTTTGCGCCGGGCTATGCGGGCCAGCGCGTTTGTCGCCCAACGCGGCGAGAATGCATCCGGGCCGCGTGCGCAGCGCCGTGGCCGTCCATTCCCAATTCTTCTACCGAAAGCACTCCATGACCAGCAGCATCTACACCACGTCCATCCCCGTCTTCAAGCAGATGCTGGGCGGCCTGAAGGGCGTTCTGGCCAAGGCGGAAGCCCACGCTTCCGCCAAAAATATCGATCCCAATGCGTTGCTGCAGGCACGCCTTTTCCCCGACATGTTCCCCTTGCTGCGTCAGGTGCAGGTCGCCAGCGACTTCGCCAAAAGCGTGTCGGCGCGGCTGGCGGGTGTGGAAGTGCCCAAGATCGAAGACAAGGAAACGACGTTTGCCGAGTTGCAGGCACGCATTGACACGATCCTGGCATTCGTTGAAGGGCTGGACGTGGCGAAGTTTGATGAAGCCGCCACGCGCGAGATCGTGACGCAGGCCGGCACGCCCAAGGAAAAGCGCTTTACCGGCCAGTCCTATTTGCTCAACTACGGCCTGCCGCATTTCTTTTTTCACACCACGACGGCATACGCCATCCTGCGCCACAACGGTGTGGAAGTGGGCAAGAAGGACTACATCGGCACGTATTGACCCGGCCGGCGGATGCGGACGGGACGCCGTGCGGCTAGTGGCTGCCGGGTGGATGCCGCCAGTGGGTGGGGTCGGGCAGTGTCTGGTGCGGGCAGCTGTCGCCGCCGTCCAGTTGCCATGAGATGCCGTGCAGCCATTCATTGGCGCGCGGCTCGAACCGCATGATGTCGACCATCAGGGCTTTCTGGAATGCGGCCGCATAGGTCAGCAGGCGCAGGTCCCAGTGCTTCATGACGATGTGCACGTACATCCCTTCCTGGCCGGAAGCGTTCGAGGTCATCAGCATCTGGCAGTCCAGCCAGTCGGCCGGAATTCCTGCCCGCCGTGCGGTGTCCCGCAGCAGGACCTGGATCAATTGGCGCCGCACCACAATGGGCGAACTCTCGTCCGGCGGAAGGCTGCGGCCCGAATCGGGTGCCAACGCGGGTGCGGTGCGGGCCTGGTTTTTCACCCCAAACAGCTCTTGTAGTTTCATGACGGTACCCAGATCGCTTGTGAGCAGTACCGGTCAGGCATTCAATGCCAGGCCATCCTGCGTTAGTGTTACAAAGTGTTATCAATGTCGACGATGCGGGTAATCCGGTCAAGACGGCTCCTCCTCTGAAAGCGGTACTTTTTCATGAAATCGCGGGGCGTTTGAAAGCGGCTTTGTAACAATTTAGTACAAGTGCCAAATAAGTCCGAATAAGCCCTGCCCGCCGCGCATCTGGACCCGCCCGGCAAGGCCTGGTCGCGTGAGCTGGCCTGCAGCGGGCCAACCTGGTGCGCCTGGCCAGGCGGCTGGGGCTGCGTGAGCTGTGAGGGTGTTGATTCGGAGGGGGCTTGAGGCGTATCGGGGAAACTCAAGAAAAATAAGCCTCCAGCCCAGGCGGTGTCTTGGCTATTAGCTATCAAAATAGTAGCAAAACCTTGAGCTCAAGTTCACCTATCCGCGCACAAAATAGACAAACGTCGTGCGCGGAAATATGTGGCGGTAAAAAGGCCGGGCAATCTCCCGCGCAAGATTTCGGGGCTGCATGAGGCCCGACGCGCTGTTGAAAAGCCGGTAGAGCGACGGGCGCAAGGGCTTCAAGCCGAACTCTCTGCCGAACGCCACCAGCGAGTCATGGCTGAAGGCGTTGATGTGTTCCAGCGGAGCGATCGGCATCTGGTCGTCGACTGAAAGCGCACCGAAATTTTTCCCCTGGCTGATTTTTTTCAGTGCACCCACCGCATTGGGAACGCTGATTTTGATGATGCCGTCGCCCGACAGCGCGTCGCGCAGTTTTTCAAGCACCAGCCGGGGCTCCGTCAGGTGCTCGAACACCTGCTCGGTGTTGATGAAGCGAAAGCGCCTGGGCGGCAGGTCGGCCAGGCCGACGACGCGCAGGCCGACGGACCGGCCGTGGCGGGCGCGTTCTTCAGACAGCTCCACGCCCCACACATTGCAGCCGAAGCCCATGGCCATCTTTGACCAGTGCGCACAGCCAAAGCCGAAGTCCAGCGCATCGAGTTCGCCAGGCGCAAGCCCGAAATGCTGGATGATGAACTGCACCTGCTCGGCCAGGTAGCGGTAGTCGTCCAGGCTGTAGTTGCGGTGCTCGCGTTCCAGCTCGGTCCCCGGCACCCAGCTGTTGTAGATGTCTTCCAGCAAGGCGCCTCCAGGCACCTGCTGCTGAAACACCAGGCCGCAGTTGTCGCAGCGGGCCAGTGTGTAGGTGCCCGCGTCGGCCGCCCTGCCGGCATGGCCTTCATAGTGCCGGGCCAGGTAGGCCTGCATGCCCGCGCCGGTGTACGGCTCCTCGTACATCACCGAAAGGGAGGGCGAGAGGCAACCCGGGCAGCACGTCCTGGTTTTCAGCGCCGCTTCGTGCGGGTGCGGCAGACCCTGAAGCGGCTGCGTCTGCCGCGCCGCTTGCACGCCGCCCCTGCGCAGTGGCGATGCAGATTCGATCGGCACGCGAGGAAGTTCAAGGGCGCTGGCAGGAAGATGCATGGTGGTGTCCGGAATGCCGCAATGCGGCGCTGCAACCACCATAGCCCGCGGGTGCGGTGCGCGGGTAACCTGCTGTAAGCGTGCGTATCCTGCGCTTACGCCGCCGGGCCGCGCATCACGCCATGCGGCCCTTGTTCTCGACCACCATGCAGCCCGTGATGCGCCACGCTTTGTTGCCTTGCTGTTGCAGGCTGTAAACCGCCAGCCACGACACGCCTTGCGCGTCGGCCATCTGCACGCGCTGGATCACCTGGCCGTCTTTGCCCTCCGGTTTCAGGAAGGCCACTGATGAAGGCCGGTACACGACGGGGTAATCGCGGCGCACCATCGCCATGAAGGCTTCTGCCGTCCCCACGGCCTGGCGCACATTGGGTGCGGCAAAAGAAAATGCCGTGGCCGCATCATCTTTGGCAAACGCCGCCAGCTGCGCCTGCACCACGGCGCGCACGTTCTTTTCGTCGGCTGCGGTCAGGGGGGCCGCGCTGGCCGTCATCGCCATGCAGAGCAGCCACAGCGCGGCAAAGAGGCGAGTGAGGTGGCGGCTGAGGTGGCGCACGGTGCAGGCGGTCATGGGATCAATCTTTGCGGATGGATGAACACAGGTGCTGAAGATACGCAGTACTTCGGCTGTTGGATGTGGGATGTGCGGCCTACAGGAACTCGCCGCGCGCCAGCACCACGACACCGCCGCTGACCAGCATTTCACCGACGGCGTTGGCCGCGACGGTGATTTTGCTGGGGCGGCCGACAAAGCGGCCCTGTTTGAGCGTGATGGTTTCAGTCGCAGTGGCCGCCCGGTGGTGCCGGAGGTAGGCGCCCACTGGCCCGGCGGCGCTGCCGGTGGCGATGTCTTCGACCAGCCCGGCGTTGTCCCAGGTGCGCCCCTCGCGCGCCGCCACATCCAGCACGTAGGCGAACTTGGCGCCCACGGTGGCCAGCAGCGCCTCGAAATCCGGGTGCACGATTTTCGCGCGCTCCAGGCCGCCGGCTGCTGGCACCAGCAGGTAGGGCAGGCCGGTCGACACCACCTGCAGCGGAAAACGTACATCCAGTTGCGACTCTTCCAGGTTGAGCGCGGCGAGAAAGGGCCGGCTGTCGGCACGGTTGAGCGCGGGTTGAAAGCTGGCCGCGCCCTGGTTCATGCTGGCGTCGTAGGTGCCCGGCTTGCCTTCATGCCGTGTGGTGCCCAGTTTGACCGCGCGCGTGCCCAGCATCAGCGTCCATTCGGCATCGGCTTGCTGCGGCGCATGCAGGTGATGCAGCAGGCCCGCCGCACCCAGCAGCGGGTGGCCGGCGAAATCGAGCTCTTCTTCCATCGTGAAAATGCGCGCTTCAAAGCGGGCGCCGGGCCCATCGGGCGTCAGAAAAATGCTTTCAAACTGCCGCATCTCGATGGTCAGGCGCTGCATCACGCGGGCGGGCAGCGGGCTGTCGGGCAGAAACACGGTCAGGCCGTTGCCGGCCAGTGCCTCGTGTGTGAAGACATCGACCTGGTAGTAGCTCAGGCCGTGCAAAGAAGGGGTGGTGTTCATCGAGGGGCTCCTCTGGGGATTATCGCGGCGGCGTCCTACCCGGCTATCAGCGCTTGCAGCCTGGGCCGGCGCAAAGCCGATGGTAAAAAAAGCCATCGCCACTTCTTTCAGGCAATTCGCCGGACTCATTCATGGACAGCACCAGCAGCGCCGCATGGTACGCGCAACTCGCCAAACCGTTTTTTGCACCACCCGCCTCCGTGTTCGGCCCGGTATGGACGGTGCTCTACGTCGTCATCGCCGTCAGCTTTGGTTATGTGCTGCTGCAAACGCTCAAGCGCCGCCTGCCCTTCAGTGTGTTGCTGCCCTTCATCCTGAACCTGGTGTTCAACCTGGCCTACACACCCATCCAGTTTGGCCTGAAGAACAACGCGCTGGCCAGCGTGGACATCCTGCTCGTGCTGGGCACGCTGGTGTGGGCCCTGGCCGCCATCTGGCCCCGCGTGCGCTGGGTGGCGCTGGCCAACATTCCCTATCTGCTCTGGGTGGCGTTTGCCACCGTGCTGCAGCTCAGCATCACGTGGCTGAACCGGTAACCCCATAGGCCTGCCCATGCGACACACCCTCTCCACCTTGCACCGGCGCCCGCGCATGCTGCCGGCCATCGCGCTGATCGCCGCGCTCGCCGTCCTCACCACCTCAGGCTGCGCCGTCTGGCGAATCCGCCAGTCTGCGGAGCTGGCACGCCAGAGCGAACCTTTTGAGGCTTCGCCCGCCGGCGCCTTGGCCTCCTTGCTGGTGGTGGGCGACAGCACCGCCGTAGGCACCGGCGCGTCGTCGCCGGCAGGCAGCGTGGCCGGCTTGATCGGGCAGGCGCACCCGCGCCTGAAGATCACCAACCGCGCCAAAGACGGCGCGAAGTTTGCCGACATCGCCGGCCAGCTCGAGGCGCTGGGCGCTGAGCGGTTTGACGCCATCCTGATACTGGGCGGCGGCAACGACGTGATTCGCCTCACGCGCTACGAAACGCTGGAGCAAGACGTTGCCCGCACCGCCGAGCTGGCGCGCACCCATGCCAATCTGGTGGTGGTGATGCCTTCAGGCAACGTGGGCAATGCGCCCTTCTTTTTTGCGCCGTGGTCGTGGCTGATGACCCAGCGCTCGCAGGTGTTGCACGGCTTTGTGCGCGAGGCCGCCAAAGACAACGGCGCGCTGTACGTGAACCTGTACAAGGACAAGGACGAAGACCCTTTTGCGCAGCGGCCCGACGAACTCAATGCCAAAGACGGGCTGCACCCCAGCGATGCGGGCTACCGCCTGTGGTGGAACGAACTCAACCAGCAGGCGGATTTTTCAAACCGCTTGGCGGCTCTGCGCCGCCAGAACTGAGACTAGATTCCGAGCAGCTTCTTGGCGCCGCCCAGCGCCTTCATCGAATCGTCGTGCTTGCCTTCCTTGTGAAATTTCTCGCCGTCGGCGCGGAGTTCTTTCACTTTGGTCAGGTCGGCGGTCGACAGTTTCGGGCTGGTCGCGAGTTTGGCGTCGATGGCCTTCATCTCGTTGGGGCAGTTGTGGGCAAAAGCCAGTGAGGATGTGGCAAGCGCCACGGCGGCGATGATGAGTTTCATGCGAATCTCCGGCACGCGTCAGAAAATGCTGACTCAAAAATATTAGCCCACCTGCTCCGCCCCGGCAAGGGCGCTTGCCCGCCCCATGGGGCCACCGCCTAAAATCCCGCATGGCTCCGGCCAACCCATCTTTCTCTCCATCCAACCTCACCGGATCACCGCATGTCCCTCCAAGTCATCGAAGCCCAGACGGGCGAGAACCCTGTCGCCACCATCATCATCATGCACGGCCTGGGTGCGGACGGGCGCGACTTCCTGCCGTTTGCCGAGCAGATCGACCTGAGCGACGTGGGGCCGGTCCGCTACCTGTTCCCCAATGCGCCGCAGATCCCCGTCACCATCAACGGCGGTTATGTCATGCCCGCCTGGTACGACCTGTTGGGGGCAGACCTCGTCACCCGCCAGGACGAGGCCGGGCTGCGCAAGTCGCAGCTTGAAATCGACGCGCTGATCGAACATGAAAAGTCGCGCGGCATTGCGGCCAACAAGATTGTGGTGGCGGGTTTCTCACAAGGCTGCGCCATGGCGCTGATGACGGGCCTGCGCCACCGTGAGCGCCTGGCCGGCATCGTGGGGATGTCAGGCTACCTGCCGCTGGCCGACAAGACCGCCGCCGAGCGCAGCGCCGCCAGCAAGGACACGCCGATCTTTTTGGCCCACGGCACGCACGACGGCGTGGTGATATTGCCGCGCGCCACCGCCTCGCGCGATGCGCTCACTGCCATGGGCTACCAGGTCGACTGGTACGAGTACCGGATGGAGCACTCGGTCTGCCCCGAAGAAGTGGCCGACCTGGAAGCGTGGCTGCAGCGGGTCCTGGCCTGAAATTTATAAGAAAAGTGGCTGTAGCCAAGGCACTGTCTTGGCTTGTAGCTATAAAAAATATAGCAAACTACCTGAAATGAGGGTTCAGGCCGGCTGCCCCGCAGGCGTGCCCCGCGCCATCTTGCGCACGCGCCACAGCAGGAAAAACGCGATGCTGAAGTTCAGCAGGTTCCACGCGATGCCGTTCAGGAAGGCTGCGTGGTAAGAGCCCGTGAGGTCAAACACCTTGCCCGACATCCAGCCTCCCAGCGCCATGCCCAGCAGCGTGGCCATGATGACCGTGCCCACGCGTGAGCCGGCTTCGGCGGGCTCAAAGTACTCGCGCACGATGATGGCGTAAGCCGGCACCAGGCCGCCCTGGAACAGCCCGAACAGCGCGGCAATCAGGTACAGCGACACCAGCCCGTCAAAAGGCAAAAACAGCAGCAGCGCGATACCCTGCAGGACCGAGCCCAGCATCAGCGTGCGCAACCCGCCGATGCGGTCGCAGATCGCGCCCGACACCAGCCGGCTCACCACGCCGCAGGCCAGCATCAGCGAGAGCATTTCGGCGCCGCGCGCAGCGCCATAACCCAGGTCGGTGCAGTACGACACGATGTGCACCTGCGGCATCGCCATGGCCACGCAGCAGGACACACCGGCCACGCACAGCAGCAGCTGCGCCTTGCCCACGCTCAGGCCAAAGGGCATGCTGCTGGCGGTCGCGGCAACGCCGCCCGTGGGCACGGCAGAGGCCACGGCCACGGGCGGGCGTTTGCGCATCAGCAGCGCCAGCGCAGTCATCGCCACAAAACTGAAAAGGCCCAGGCCCAGGTAGGTTTGCCGCCAGCCCACTGCTTCCACAAAGTGCTGCACGATGGGCGGCCAGATCGCACCACCCAGGTAGTTGCCGCTGGCGCACACTGCCACCGCAAAACCGCGCCGGCGCACAAACCACAAAGAGGTGTCGGCCAGCAGCGGCGCAAACGTTGCGGCCGAGCCCAGAAAGCCGATGAGAAAGCCGTGCGCGAGCGAGAACATCCACACATTGCTGGACACCGATGCCAGAGCAAAGCCCAGGCCCAGCCCGGCGCCGCCTATCAGCAGCGGCACCATCACGCCGAAGCGGTCGGCCAGACGGCCCATCATCACGCCGCCAATGCCGAAGCCGATCATCAGCAGCGTGTAGGGAAGTGAGGCGTCGGCACGCGAGACGCCGAATTCGGCCTGCACCGCGGGCAGCACCACGGCGATCACGTACATGCCGCTGGAGCCCACGGTCATCAGGGCCAGCGTGACGATGAGCCGCATCACGGCATAGCGTGAGTCGGCCAGGGAGGAGGGGTCTTGCGCGGCGGGGGATGAAGAGGCAGGCGAGGTGCTCATGGGCGCCAAGCGTACACCAGCGCCTCTCGCCCTGCAGGCGTGCCCGAAAGGTGAAAGACGGCTAAAAGCGGGAAGTCAGAGAGGCGAAGGCTGGGTCGACTCGTAGCCGACTGCCGGGCCGCCGTCGCCGCCTTTGCTGAGCTCCTGGTCGCGGATCTTGAAAAGGCGCTCCAGGTCTTTCATCGCATCGCTGTCGGCGGGCGTTGCGGCGCGGGGTGCCGGCGCGGTTGGGGCCGCGTGGGCCTGGCTCTGGCTCAGGGCCGCAATGATGGGCGCCGCCGCAGCGGCTGCCGTGGCCGCGCTGATGGGGGCCGGTGCGAGCGCTGCCTGGCGTACGGAGGATGCCGTGGCCGGCGTTGCGGATGCCGCAGCCGGGGCGGCGATGTGCGATATCTGGGGGGGCGTCGGCATCGGCCTGGCCGGATCGGCCCAGAAAGACTTCTCGGGCATGGTTTTGTGGGGGCAGGTGTCGGCCACTTCCAGTTGCCATGAAATCCCGTGCAGCCATTGGGAGGCCTGGGGCTCAAAGCGGGTGATCTCCACCATCAGCGCGGTCTGGAAGGCGTGGGCGTAGTTCAGTAGCCGATCATCCCATTGGCGCACCACCAGCCGCACATACATGCCGGGGCCGCGGCTGCGGCTGGACACCACCATCATCTGGCAGTCGATCCAGCGCGGGGGAATGCCGTATTTGCGCAAGGCGTCGCGCAGCAGCACCTGCACCAGCTGGCGGCGCGTGGCGTTGTCCGAGCCGTCTTCGATCGTGAGCGGGTTGTCGCGGTTCGATACCGGTGGGCGTGTGGACACAGTCTGCTTGGCAGGCCCGCCAAACAGGCTGGTGATCAAATTTTTCATGTTGGGTGCGTGCTCATGCCGTGCCTGTTACATCTACCTTGCAAGCCTTAAGTTGGCTGGGGATTTATGTAACAGAAAATATGTTACTGAATGTTTTTTATCGTCGTTCAGGTCATCAGACAAGTCAAGGACGTTTCTTCACGTTCAGCCATAGTCGTCGCTCGCTTTCCACAATCAAAAGACTAAAGTGTGGATTTGTGCATAAAAAAAAGCGTATGGCTGAAATCCGGTCAACGTGCACGCGGTTGCCGCCAGACCCCACCCGGACTGTGCTGGCAAGCCCCCAGGCGCCAGCGCAAAGCGCCGCGCTGTGATAACTTCCACGCCAATTCAAGACTCTGGGGGAATGACGATATGACCAAGTTGCAGGTGCCTGCGGGCCCGCTACAAGACCGCCTGAAAGCGCTCACCCCGGCGCGGCTCCAGGGGATGCGCCGCGGCATTGAGAAGGAAAGCCTGCGCGCCCAGCCCGGCGGCGGCCTGGCCCTCACGCCGCATCCGGCGGCCATGGGCTCGGCCCTCACGCACCCCAGCATCACCACCGATTTCAGCGAATCGCAGGTCGAGCTCGTCACCGGCGCGCACGTCACTCCCGAAGCGACCCTGCAGGAGCTCACCGAACTGCACCAGTTCACCTACGGCACCATGCAAGCGCTGGGCGACGAGATGCTCTGGGTCTCCAGCATGCCCTGCGGCCTGCCGACCGACGAAACCATTCCCATCGCCCGCTTCGGCTCGTCCAACGTCGGGCGCGCCAAAAGCGTCTACCGCATGGGCCTGTCGCACCGCTACGGCCGGCGCATGCAGACGATCTCGGGCATCCACTACAACTGGTCGCTGCCGGGCGTCACCAGTGAGCAGTACTTTGCGCTGATCCGCAACTTTCGCCGCCAGGCCTTTTTGCTGCTGTATCTTTTCGGCGCATCGCCTGCGGTGTGTTCAAGCTTTGTTGCCGGCCGCCAGCATGAGCTGCAGACCCTGAACAACGGCACCATGTATATGCCCCACGGCACCTCGCTGCGCATGGGGCGCCTGGGCTACCAGAGTGATGCACAGGCCTCGCTCGCCGTGAGCTACAACAGCCTGGACGGTTACGGCGGCTCGCTGCAGGACGCATTGACGCGCCCTTATCCGGCCTACGAGGCGGTCGGTATCCGCAACCCGGGCGGCGACTACAACCAGCTGGCCACCACCTTGCTGCAGATCGAAAACGAGTTCTACGGCACCATCCGGCCCAAGCGCGTGATCTACCCTGGCGAGCGCCCGCTGCATGCGCTGCGCGAGCGCGGCGTCGAGTACATCGAAGTGCGCCTGATGGACCTGGACCCATTCGAAACGGTTGGCATCAACGCCCAGACCATGCGTTTTCTCGATGTGTTTTTGCTGCATTGCCTGCTCAGCGACAGCCCCAAAGACACGCCGCAAGAGATCGCCGAACTCAAACACAACCAGCACCAGACAGCCGCGCGCGGCCGCGAGCCGGGCCTCAAGCTCAAGCGCGGCGGGCAGGAAGTCACGCTGACCGGTTGGGGCGCAGAAGTCGTGGCCCAGTGCGCGCCTATCGCGGCAGCGCTTGATGCGGCGCATGGCGGCACGCTCTACAGCGACACCCTGACATCGGCCAGCGCCGCATTGCTGGATCCGTCTACCTTGCCTTCGGCCCGCGTGCTGGCGGCCATGGCGGCCGGGCATGACAACTCCTTCATCAGCTTTGTCCGTGCGCAGTCGCAGAAGACACAAGCCATCCTGCAGGCGCAGCCGCTCACGGCGGACCAGCTCGCCCGCTTTGCCGCCCTGACGGAATCGTCCATCCAGGAGCAGAAAAAGATCGAAGCGTCGGACACCATGCCGTTTGAGATCTACCGGCAGCAGTATGTGTCGGCTGAACGCCTGGGCATGCCAGAATCTCGGCACACCCCTGTTGGGGCTCATTAAATAGGCACACCCCTATCGGCGCTCACTTCGTGTAGCGCCTTTTCCCCTTGCAGGGGACGGCGCTAGTGGCCTGGCAAAGCCAGTTCCACGGTGAGATGGACACACCCCTATTGGCATTCACTGCGTGTAATGCCCTTTCCCCTTGCAGGGGACGGCGCTAGTGGCCTGGCAAAGCCAGTTCCACGGCGCCCGCTGGCTGGATCGTTCATCCTTGCTGGCGTTCGATAATGCTATTAATTTGGTAGCTGATAGCCTAGATGGATATTGGGCTAGAGGCCGATTTGGCTCTTAATAATCGCCGCTTCGGCGTCTTCACGCCAGTAGTCCACCGCGCCCCACCAGCCTTCCCACACGCAGCCATTGCAGCCGCGCCCGCAGCAGCTGTCGGGCTCGGGCGGTGGCGTGCGCAGGGTGATGCCTGCGGCAGCGGCGCGTTGTTGCAGGGCGCTGAACATCGCCAGCGCGGCGTCGCGGTCATTAAGAACCTGGCTGCGATCTAAACGGGCCACGCAAGTACCTTCTCGGGATGGGATGCAAGGCGCGGTGGGACGCCCATAGCCCGGCTATGGGCTAGCGCCGCAACGCCGCAGACCGCCCGAGAAGGCGCTTGCCCTCCGGGTTGGAGTGAAATCGGGCGATTGAGCCACCCAGTCACTTGCATGGGCATGAGCCCATGCGGCGTGCCCGGTCGGCCCACTCATCCCGATTGCACCCCAACGTGGCCCGTTTAGATCGCAGCCAGGTTCTTGAGCTTTCTGACATGGGCCCGGGGGGAAAGTGTGAGCGTCAGGGCTTGGCGGAAGCCGCCATGCGCCGGCGGGCGTAGAGGCCCACAAACGCTGCGCCCAGCACCACGGCAAACCAGCCCACCAGCGACGACTGCGCCACGATGGACTGCATGCCTGGCGAGGTGATGAAGTAGGGCGAGACCAGCACGCCCGCACCGATCAGCAGGCACAGCAGGCCCTTGACCAGCAGTTCGTTATTGGCTTTGAGCAAGGAGGCAGCCAGCCGTCTGGCGGGGACATTGGGTTTTTGATCGGGAGCAGGGGGTAGTGGCATGAAGGGCTCGTGTTGCGGATGGTCGGCGGTGTGGCGGGTGGCTGGCGGTCTTCGCTGCCGTATGCGACGTAGCCGGCGCGCGCTAGTTGCGGCGCGCGGCGATCCTCAATTGTCACCCATTAGGATCACCCCCGTCGTTGGTTCACTTCGTGTAACCCCTTCCCCCCTTGCAGGGGGCGATGCCTGTGGTCTGGCAAAGCCAGTTCCACGGCATCACTTGCTTGCACTTTTTCATCTCATCGAGCCTGTCCGCACCGCGACGCTTAACGATTTCTTAATACCGCTAACAAGTCCTTAAATTCGCATCGGCACCATTCGCTGCATCGTGGCCACAAGGCCGCAACGCTGTTGAAAGGGCCACCATGCTGGATCGAAAAATTGTGCAATGCCTGCCGGCGCCGGCAGCAGCAAGCTGATGGCTGCGCTGCCCATGTTCGTCGCCGTGTCATTGACGCTCATCCTGGTGCTTGCCAGCAGCGCGGCGTTTTACTGGCTGTACGCACCCGCAGGGGCTTCGCTGGACGGGGCGTTTGAAACCGTCACGCGCACCCTGGCGTTTGGCGGGCATGAGCGCTCTTATGTGGCCCACGCGCCGCAATTCCTGCAGCCCCGTTCGCCACTGGTCATCGTTCTTCACGGCTCCGGGCAGGACGCGCATGCCATGCAAAAAGCCACCGGCTTCGCCTTCGAGCGGCTGGCCGGCCAGCGGCGTTTTGCGCTGGCCTACCCCAATGCTTTCGGCAAACACTGGAACGACGGCCGAAAGGCAGGCCGCCATGCCGCGCGCGCCAAGGCCATTGACGATACGGCGTTTATCACCGCCGTCATCGACAGCATGGCGGCCACGCACGCCGTCGACCCGAGCCGCGTGTTTGTCTTTGGCTACTCGGGCGGCGGGCATATGGCGTTTCGGCTGGTGCAGGAAGCGCCCGGGCGCATCGCAGCCATCGCGGTGGTCGCGGCCAATATCCCTGCGCCAGAGAACGCCGTCGTCTTACCCCAGGGCCATGCCGTGCCCGCCATGCTGGTCAATGGCACCGACGACCCCATCAACCCTTATGACGGCGGGCGCGTGACGCTGTTCGGTTTTGGCGATCGCGGTGCGGTGCTGTCGGCGCGCGCTTCGGCCAACCACTTTGCGCGGCTCAACGGCGCCCATCTGGCCCAGACGCAGGAGCTCGGGCCGGGCGACTTTCCCGACCCCACACGGGTCGTCAAGCAGACCTGGACATCGGGCCGCGAGCCCAAGGTCGTGCTGTATTCGGTGCAGGGCGGCGGCCATGTCGTTCCGCATCCCCATGCCCGGGCGGCGCGCCTGCTGGGGCGCAAGACGACCGCGCTGGACGCGCCCAAAGCGGCCTGCGAATTTTTCGGGCTGTGATGTCCTCATCGCCTTGCCCCTCAACGCGTATCCCTCATTCCTTAGTCCCTATTTCTTTTACTTTTTTTAACCTGGAGAAACTGAAGATGACCCAACCCAACGTAGTGCGCAAACCCGTCAAAGCCGGCCCGCGCATCACCCCCACGGACAAAAAATCCGCAACACCGCCAGCGGCTGAAGGCAAAACCGGCAAGCTCGCCCGGGCACCGCTCCCCTTGTTCTCGCTGTTCCTGCTGGCCGCTTTTGCGCAGCCTGCGAACGCGCAGGCCCCGTCATCCACCGCCAATGAAGAGTCCTCCTGGGGGCTGGGCCTGGCCGTGGGCGTCGAGAAGCAGCCCTACCGCGGCATCGACAACGAGACGAAGGCGCTCCCGTTGGTCACCTACGAAAACAAATGGGTCAGCATCTTCGGTCCGGGCATCGACGTGAAACTGCCATCCGCCGGTCCGGTGTCCTTCCGCTTGCGCGCGCGCTATTCGATGGATGGCTATGAAGCCGGCGACTCGCCTTATCTGGCCGGCATGGAAGAACGCAAGGACGGCATCTGGCTGGGCGGCGCCGCTGTCTGGCGCAACGACATCGCCAACCTGTCGGCCGAGTTGCTGGGTGACGCCTCCGGCAACAGCAAGGGCACCAAATTCAGGCTGATGGTGGACCGCCGTTTCCAGGCCGGCTCGTTTGACATCACGCCCCGCCTGGCCGCCACCCGGCTGGACGAAAAATATGTGTCGTACTACTACGGCGTGAACGCCGCCGAAGTGCGCGCGGGCCGGCCTTTCTACCAGGGCGGCGCTACCGTCAACCTGGAAGCCGGCGTGCGCGTGGGTTACGCGATCGCGCCCAAACAAACCATCTTCCTGGACCTGAGCACCACCAGCCTGGGCTCCGGCATCAAAGACAGCCCGCTGGTCGAGCGCTCAACCCAGAGCGGTGTGCGTGTGGGTTACCTCTACCGGTTTTAAGTTGAATGCTGCAGGGCCCACACCGGGCCGTGGCCCTGCATTGGCGCCTGAACCCGGCCCGGCAACCTCAAGGAGTTATCGCAATGCAAAGTGCTTTGAACAAACCCCATGCCAATGGCCCCAGCGACGCGGCCTATGTGATCAGGAAGGTCATCTGGCGCGGCTGGATACACAGCCTAAGCTGGCTGCGCAGGCATCACCTCAGCCCCAACTGAGGCTGCTGCCGGCGGCAGCGGGAACAAGATCCGCACGCTAAAGCCCCGGCCGTCCAGCCCGGGGCCGGTCTTGATCGTCGCGCCATGCAACTGCGCGATGCCGGCCACCAGTGACAGGCCGATGCCGCTGCCGCGCCCGTTGTTGCCCGCGACGCGGTGAAAGCGCCTGAAGATCGCTTCGTGTTCTGACTCGGGAACGCCGGGGCCGTCGTCGGCTACTTCCAGACAGACGCGGTCTTTGCCCTCGAGCTCCGTGTAGCCGCAGCTGATCTTCACGCGCCCGTCTGCGGGGGTGTATCGCAGCGCGTTGTCCAGCAGGTTGCGCAAGAGGATGCCGATCTCGTCGACATCGCATTCGATCGGGCAGGGCGTGAGTGCCAGGATGATGCTGCGGCGCTGCTGCTGCGCCTGCATGTCGAACTCCTGGCTCACATGCATGATCAGCTCGCTCAGGTCGGTCAGGGTTTTTTGCGGCGCGTTCACGCCCGAGTCCATGCGTGCCAGGTCCAGCAGCTGGTCAGACAAACGCGTACTGCGCTCGGCCACCGCCAGCAGCTTGACCAGGGCCGCATCCTTATCGGCGACAGTGCTTGCCCGCAGGGCCACCTGGGCCTGCGCCTGCAAAGCCGACAGCGGCGTGCGCAGCTCATGGGCGGCGTCGCCGATAAAGCGCCTTTCCCCCTGCATCGCCTGGTCCAGTTGGTCCAGCAGGTGATTGAAAGACTCGACCAGCGGCCGTATTTCATTGGGTAGCTGCGCCACCGGCAGCGGCGTCAGGTCAAACTTGCGGCGGCTGCGCACCGTGGCCTCCAGCGCCGTCAGGGGGCGCAGCGACTTGCCCACCGCAAACCACATCAGCAGGCCCGCAACAGCCAGCAGCGTGGTCGTCAGGCCCAGGGCGCCAAAGGTCTTGTGCCGAATTTCCCCATCGATCACATCGTGCCGCATGGCCACCTGCACGTTGACCTCGCCGGTGCTGTCGGCCACTGAGAACACCCGCCAGGGGATGCCGTCGATGGTGACACTGGAAAACCCGTCGGCAAATGTCGGTTGCAGCGCCGTGGGTGGCGAGTCCGGGGCGCCCACAATGAGATTTTTGCGTTCCGTCCAGACTTGAAAGGTCAGGTTGGCGTCGCGCGGCATGGCCTCGTCGCGCAACTGCAACCGCAGCCGCTGGCCGGAGGGTTGCATGCTCTTGCCGCTGGGAATCGACATCAGTATCTTGGTGCCTATCGCCTGGAGCTTGCTGTCCCAGATGCTGTTTTGCCCGCGCAGGGTGTAGACCGTCAGCACCGTGAGCGCACCGACCCAGCACAGCAGGATAGTGGCACCGAGCACACACAGCACGCGCCCCTTGAGCGACTTGGCGGGAAAGCTGCCGGGAAAGCGCCTCATGGTTTGGCCTCGCCGATCATGTAGCCCTGGCCGTGCACCGTGGTGATGAGGTGATCGCCCAGCTTGCGCCGCAACTGGTGGATAAAGACCGCAATGGTGTTGCTCTCAATCGCCGAGGTGGTGCCATACACCACGTCTTCCAGGTGGTCGCGCGTGACCACGTGGCCGGGGCGCTCCAGCAGGGCCAGCAGTGTGCGGTACTCGTGCGCGCTCAGCGCCACGCGTGCGCCCGCGCGTGTCACGGCGCGTTTGCTGCGGTCCAGGCTGATGTCGCCATAGGTGTGCACCGGCACCACCTTGCCCTGGCTGCGGCGTATCACGGCCCGCACCCGCGCCCACAGTTCGTCGACCTGAAAGGGTTTGACGAGGTAATCGTCGGCGCCGGCATCCAGGCCGGTGATGCGCTCGCTCAGCTGTCCGCGTGCCGTGAGGATCAGCACCGGCGTCACGTCATAACGCCCGCGCAATGAGCGCAGCACGGCCAGGCCCGAATCGCCGGGCAGGCCCAGGTCCAGCAGCACGGCTTCATAGACGTGGTCGACCAGCGCCAGCTTGGCCGCCCCGGCGTCGCCGACGTGGTCTACCGTCCAGGCGATCTGGCGCGCCGCATCGCACACCGCTTCGGCCAGCATCGCGTCGTCTTCAACCAGGAGCAGGTGCACGGGGATGTTTCTTTCGGGTCGCGGGGGTGGGGTCACGATGGTGCCCGGGGCCGATTAATCATTTATTAACGAACAAGAGACACCTCCGTCCAGACTCACTGCGTGTAGCCTGTTCCCTCCTCAAGGGGGCGGCGCCTGCGGTCTGGCAAATCCAGTCCCGCGGCCCCCGCTGGCAGTGCTTCATTCGCCAAGGAGGTATTTTGCGGTATGCGGCGACAATTGGGGTATCGCAGGGGTCTTTGCCCCATGCCCGAACACCCGAACCCAGAAAGAAAAGATCCAGATGGCCATCCAGTGGTTTCCCGGTCACATGCACCTGACCAAAAAAGCCATCAGTGAGCGCATCAAGGAAATTGATGTCGTCATTGAGCTGCTGGACGCGCGCCTGCCCGGCTCCAGCGCCAACCCCATGCTGGCCGAGCTCACCAGCGGCAAGCCCGCGCTCAAGGTGCTCAACAAGCGCGACCTGGCCGACGCCACGCGCACGCCGCTCTGGCTTGATCACTACAACAGCCTGCCCAACACCCGCGCCATTGAGCTGGACGCCAGCGAAACCACGCCCGCGCGCCGCCTGATCGATGCCTGCCATGCGCTGGCGCCCACGCGCGGCACCATGGTCAAGCCCATGCGTGTGCTGATCTGCGGCATTCCCAACGTCGGCAAGTCCACCCTCATCAACACCCTCACCGGCAAGCGCGCCACCAAAACCGGCGATGAAGCCGGCATCACCAAGGTCGAGCAGCGCCTGGTGCTGGCCGACGGTTTTTACCTGTGGGACACGCCGGGCATGCTGTGGCCGCGCATCATCGTCGCCAAAAGCGGCTACAACCTGGCCGCCAGTGGCGCGATTGGCCGTAATGCCTTCAATGAGGAAGAAGTGGCGCTCGAGCTGCTCGACTACCTCATCAAGCATTACCCCGGCCTGCTGGAGGCCCGCTACAAGGTCGAGGTCACGCCCGGCATCACCGACGAACAGATGCTTGAAGAAATCGGCCGCAAGCGCGGTGCGGTGCTGACCAAGGGCCGCATCAACCTGCAAAAAGCCGCCGAGATCGTGATCTACGAGTTCCGCTCCGCCACGCTGGGCCGCGTGACGCTGGAAACCCCGGCGGAGTACGCCGAATGGCTGGCCGCCGGCCGCCTGCTCGACGCCGAGCGGCAAGTCAAAAAAGACAAGATCGAGACCAACCGGCTGATCAAGTTCAAGAAGATTCCGCGGCCGGAGAAGCCCGCAAGATCCGGTGATTCCGGCGAGTCATGAAACTGCCGCCGGCGCACGGCACTGGCACTACTTATTACTTGTTAACGGTTTCGCTGGTCTTGATGCCGAGCAATGTGTAAGCCGGGCACCAGCCCGCCGCACCCGTCAGCAAGGGGACCAGCCCCAGCAATGCCCACCAGCGGTACGCCGGCTCCACCACAAAATACAGGCTGAGGATGACGAGCCCCGCCACGATGCGCAGCGCGCGGTCTGCGGCGCCAGTGTTTTTGGTCATGATGATCTCCTTTGGCAAATGGATGCCGATGACGCTAGTGCAGCACCAGCACGGGTTTTCTGGTGTGTGACAGCACCTTCTGGGTTTCGCTGCCCAGAAGGAAACCGGTGATGCCCTTGCGGCCGTGCGAGGCCATGACGATCACGTCGCAGTGCTTGCCCTCCGCCATGCGGACGATGGCTTCATGCGGGAGGTCGCTGGTGACACAGACGATTTCGCAGGCAACACCTTCCTTGTCGGCCGCACTTTTCAATGCGGACAGAAAGGTATTCGCGCTTGCCTGGCTTTCCTTCATGAACCGGTCGCGCGTGCCTTCCAGCATCTGGGGCTGGTAGGTCAGCACGTGGAACTCTGGCATCACGTGCAGCCCCGTGATTTTGGCGTCGGCATCCTTGGCGAAGTCCACGGCCTGAGCGATCGCACGCTCAGAAGCGGGCGAACCGTCTGTCGGCAAAAGGATGTGTTTGAACATACAAATCTCCTTGGCATTTTTGAACTGGGGAGCGAAGCAGTTTTACTTTAGGAGCGCGGCCGTCAGATGGCTTTGATGCAGATCAAGTCATCGACTGAAAGGCGTGGGCGGCGGGTCGCGGACGCCGGGTCCATCTACGTTTTCGGGCGGCGCAGGGGGAAAGTCCGCAAGGTTTGATCTTCGTCAAGTCTGCGGCGGCGCCGGGGTGGCATTCTTGATCGGGCTACCCCACCGAAACCCGTTTTGCCCGACGAAGACTGCCACCATGCATAAACATCCCAGCGTGCGAATCATCCTCGACGAACACGCTTCCCTTTCCGCCATGCTGCGGTCCATGCAGATGATGGTGGCCCGCGGGCCGGGTGACCGCGCGCAGCAGTTTTTTGATGTCCTGCGGGCCATGCTGTTTTATATCGATGAGTTTCCCGAGCGCATGCATCACCCGAAAGAGTCGGACCTGCTGTTTCCGCGCTTGGTGCGGGCAGCGCCATCGGTCATGGCCACGGTGGAGCAACTCGAGCGGGACCACATGAACGGCGAAAAGGCCGTGCGGGAACTGCAGCACCTGCTGTTGGCCTGGGAGCTGCTGGGCGAGCAGCGCAAGCCCGAGTTCGAGGCGCAGTGCCAGCGTTATGTCCGGTTTTACCTGGAGCACATGCGGCTGGAGGAAACGATCATCCTGCCGGAGGCCGCCAAAGCGTTGACCGATGACGACTGGAAAGTGCTGGACGCGGCCTTCCTCCAAAACCGCGACCCTCTCACCGGCAGGCAAGCCGCCGACCCGGTGTATGACCGCCTGTTTACCCGCATCGTCCAGCAGGCGCCGGCACCCATCGGGCTGGGCGACGCCTGAGTGATTGCGGCGTGGGCAGGCCCGCGCTTCAGGCGTGGCCGCCGGCTTCCCTGGCCCGCATCTTGGCCGCGATGTATTCGCCGTGCGTCACATGCAGCAGCCCGGCCACCTTGCTGATGAGGTGGTTTTCATGCGCGTCGAGGTGTGCATCGGAATACGCCACCTGCCACATGTGTTCGACGATGCGGATCTTTTGCGCTTGCGAAAAGTGCTCGTTCAAGACTGACGTGAAGCGGTGGTAGTCGTAGATCGCCTGGGCTTCCTGCTCGGCCAGGGTTACCAGCTGCTGTAACTCGTCGTCGCCCAGGCGGAATTTTTCGCGCAAGGCGGCCAGCACCGTGCTGCGCTCCGGCGCACTCATCGCCGGGTCGGCGCGCATGACTTCCACCAGCAGCACGGCCGTGGCCAGCTGCAGCGTGTGTTCGAGCTGGCCCGCAGACGGCGCGCCCACGGGCGCCGTGAAACTGTCGAACAGGTCTTTGAGGGTTTTCAGCATGGGCTTGACGTTTGCCGGCTCAGGCGACGAACTTCGACTCGCGCAGCCAGGCGGCCAGGCGCTCGGCAAACACCTTGTAGCCCTCGGTGTTGGCGTGGATCTGGTCCGAGCGCAGCTCACTGCGCGACAGCACGTACGACCAGCCGCCGGCAAACAGCGGCGTGCCGGTTTCAGCGGCTACGTCGGCATACACCTCGTGGTCACTGAGCGAGCCGGTGGCGGCTGACAGCAGCACAGGCTTGGGCTGCGCGATCAGCACCACCTGCGTGGTGGCGGCTGCGGCCTGCACAAGGCTTTTGAGCGCGGCGCGGGTGCGGTCCAGCGGCATACCGCGCAAAAAATCATTGCCGCCTATCGACACCAGCACCAGGCCCGGCGTGTTTTCTTGCAGCAGCGCGGGCAGCCGAGCCAGCGCGCCGTCGGCCGTGTCGCCGTTGATGCCGGCGTTCTGCGTGACATGGCCGGTGAGCAGCTCAAGCTGCTGCGGGTAGCTGCCACCCGCTGCCGCGCCGTAGCCAAAGGTCAGCGAATCGCCCAGGCACAGCAGCGTGGCCTCTTTGGGCAGTGTCTTGCCTTTGGGCTTGGCCGACTTTGAGCAGCCGGCGGCCACCAGCAGGGTGGAGGCGAGGCTGCCCAGGACGAGCTGGCGGCGAAAGGTGTGGGCGGGTGTGTGCATGGTGGGCGGGTGGGTTTGTTGCGGCGCTGTGTTGGCGAGTGACTTTAGCGTGAGGGCAAAGGCCCCGGACTTCACGGGTTTAATGCTGCCGGCGTTCCGGCCTCATCCAATTTCTTAAGAAAAAATGCCTGAAACCCTTATGGTTCATGGACAAGCTGCTCCTGAATCAATAGCAAATTGGTTCAGACTTGCACCGGCTTTTGTGCGGTCTCTTCAGCATGCAACTGCTTCCTCACATAGTCCACGTGCTGGCGCAGCGTGTACACCCGGTCAGAAAAATCCAGCGAAAACTTCATGTGGCTCACCTCGTACTCGATCTTGTCGAGCTTGGCCGTGGCCTCGGCCACTTCGGCAGGGCTCAGCGTGCGTGAGGTGATGTCGCGCTCCATCTGCAGCAGCACACCGTAGCGGCGGTACAGCCGGTTCTTTTCCTTGAACTCGAACAGCTTGGGCACGATGCGGAACACCGGGATCGCAATGGCGATGAGCGGCAGCAACACCAGCAGCAGGCGCTGTAGCGCATTGGCCGCCCAGTAGGGCAGGTAGCGCTGCAAGAACGGCCGCCCGTCTTTGTAATAGCGCGCTGCTTCGTCTGCGAGCGGAAAGTCCGTGGCGTTGCCGTTCGGAAACTCGCCCGGCCGGTTCAGCAGCGTGGCGCCGCGGTGCACCTCGCGCGCGGCCTCCAGCAGCAGGTAGGCCAGGGCCGGGTGCAGGTCTTTGTGGATCACCAGGTTGGCCGTGGTGGCCAGCAGTGTGATGTCCTGGCGCGGCCGGTCTTGCGCCGGATCGACCGAGCCGGCCTTGAGCGTGACCAGCGACAGGTAAGGCAGCCGCCGCGTCAGGCCCTCGGCATGCTCGATCGACACCAGGTGCGCCACATCCTGCTTGCCCAGCAGCAGTTGCACGGCAGGCGTCTGCGGCGCGCCGATGATGAAGAGCGCATCGAGCTTGCCCGCCAGAAAGGCATTGGCAGCGGCCACGCCACCGTCGGTGGCCAGCGTGGCATTGGCCGGCGTTACGCCGTAGGCCTGCAGCAACTCCAGCGCCACCTTGCGTGTGCCACTGCCTTCCATGCCAATCGCCGTCTTCTTGCCTGCCAGTGGGCCCAGGCCTTTGCTCAAGGTTTTGGCCAGTGCCGGCGAGGCAAACATCCAGATCGGCTCATAGCCCACCACACCCAGTGAGCGTAGCGGCGTGCTCGACTCGGGCTCTTGCGAATCGAGCTGCAGCAGGCCCAGCCCGCCCTGCACAAAACCTATCGGCGTGTCCGCACCCAGCCGCTGCAGGTTTTGCACCGCACCGGTCGAAGGCTTCAAGTCCAGCGTCACGCCGTTGGCCTTGAGGTAGCTCTGGTACTTCAGCGCAAACTGGTGCGCCGCGCCATCCACCGCCCCCGTCGTCATGTCAACCTGCCGCGGCGGCGAAGGAAGAATCGAGCGCGAGAACATCGAAAGCAACAGCGCCAGGCCACCAATGATGGCCGCCGCGAGGAAGAAGGTCTGCTTGCGGCTCAGGGAGGGGATGATCAGCATGGGTGCAGTCTACCCATAGCGGGCCGGCTGCGAAAGCGCCGTGCGCGGATATGCTTGCAGACTTGGGGAGCCGCTCGTCCGCTGCAATGCGGGTGCGGGATATCAAAAAAATACAGGGAAAAAAATGAACGCAGTGACCGGGACACAGACAGAGACGCGGACCGAGACGATGCCGGAGAAGTGGATCAAGTGGACCCTCTTGGGGGTGCTCTGCGTGGTACTGCTGCTAGGCGCCCTGAACTTTCACCGCATACCCATCTACCGCGCTTACCTCACTGAAAAATCTCCCGAGGTGTCGATGCGCTACGCCCAGCTCTCTGGGC
This sequence comes from Synechococcus sp. UW140, assembly GCA_943370375.1. Classification (GTDB taxonomy): domain Bacteria; phylum Pseudomonadota; class Gammaproteobacteria; order Burkholderiales; family Burkholderiaceae_C; genus Polaromonas. The sequence continues at coordinate 40,967 of CALRQR020000019.1, read as the reverse complement.
AGATGGACGAAGCCGCATTGCGCAAGCACTTTGAAGGCGTTGCGCTGCAGTGCTTCAACGAGCCCGACCAGCCGGGCCGGGTAGCCGAGAAGATTTGCTGGACAGGTATCGATAAAGCGGACGGAGGCGCTGCGCTGACCATGGCTGCTTTTCTCAACAAGGGCCGCCTGACTTCCATCGTGGTGCATGTGCCGTGGTGGGTGCACGGCACCTGGCGCGACCGCCTGGTGGCGCAATACGGCAAAGCCAGCCGTGCGGGTTTTGTTTCCGCGCTGGGTGGGCCGGTTTTGCGTTGGACTTTGCCCAATGGCACGCTGGAGTACAACCGTGACCGCAGTTTGAACCCGCTGGAGTGGAGTGCTGTTTTCTGGACGGCGGGTCCCGGCGATGCCAAAACCAGCGCGCCTTGAGGTAATCCTGCTCAGCGCAGGTTAGCCTGCACCCACCGCACGATATCCGCCGCACCCATCGCGCCCGCCTGGCGCGCGACCTCTTTGCCGTTTTTGAACAGGGCCAGTGTCGGAATGCTGCGGATGTTAAAGCGTGCGCCCAGGTTGGGCACGGCTTCGGTGTCCACCTTGGCAACGCGCACATGCGGCTCCAGCTGGGCTGCGGCCTGCTCATAAGCCGGGGCCATCTGGCGGCAGGGGCCGCACCAGGGCGCCCAGAAGTCGACCAGCACCGGGACCTGGTTGCGGGTGATGTGTTTGTCGAACGCGGCTTCGTCGAGTGCCGTGGAATGGGCGACGAAAAGCGCCTTCTTGCAACTGCCGCATGTGGGGTCGCTGCCGAGCTGGTCGGCGCGCACGCGGTTGGTGGTGTGGCAGTGGGGGCAGACGATATGGAGAGGGTCAGACATAAGGAGGTATTTTGAGGGCGGCAGCCGGGTTTTCAAGCGCTGCGGTAAAGCCCTTGCAAACCCGGGGTAAAGGACAAAGAACGGGTGCTTTGCCTACGCGTGGGGGCCTTTGCCGGGAGAACAATCAAGGCTCCCATAACGAAAGACTTCCATGAAAACCAGAACCCTGATGATGACCGCCCTGGCTGCGATGTCGCTCGCCTTCGGCGGGCTTGCGATGGCCAAGGACCATGGTGATGACCATGGCAATAAACACGGGCAAAAACATCAAAAAGCCAAGCACCACCGTCACGGCCCGCCGCCACACGCGCAAGCCGGCGGACGCGGTGCGGGGCCTGACCACAATTTCTACCGCGGCGGCCAGTTGCCAGCGCAGTACCGCAGCAAGGGCTATTGGGTTGAAGACTGGCGCGGCCATCGCCTGAGTGCGCCGCCTGCCGGTTACCACTGGGTGCAGACCGGCGGCGACTATGTGCTGGCGTCCAACAACACCGGCATCATTCTCCAGATCAACCTGGGCCAGTAAACGGCTCGCAGGTTTCTGCCGCCCCCCAAAGCCGCCTGACCAGGCGGCTTTTTTTATGGCGCCAACGGACTGCGGCAAGCGCCCGCTTACAAAATCAAACGCGATCAACGCGGCGAAGAGGTGATGGCCGGGCTGTTTGGCCGAAACTAGTGAAGCCAGCCCCACTCTGTTTCAGACATGCAAAGGAGTACTGCGTTTTGAAGTTGCCATCGACACATCGCCCCATAGCCCGCCGCGCAGGCCTGTTCAGCGCCTTGGGTCTGGCCTGCCTCCTCACAGCCTGCGGCAGCGGCGTCAAGACTTTCCCGCTGCAAGAGAAGTTCGGCTCCACCGCCACCTATTCGCGCCTCTTTGACGCCACCGCCGAGCAGACCTGCGAAGCCTCGCGCCGCGCGCTGCTCAGCCAGGGCTACATCATCAACACCGCCAGGGCCGACCTGGTCGAAGGACAAAAGAGCTTTCAGCCCGAAGCCGAGTCGCATCTGCAAATGGTGATCCGCGTGGTGTGCGCACCCGAAAGCGCCGACGGCAAGATCAGCCTGGGCTTTGTCACCGCGCTGCAAGACAGCTACCAGCTCAAAAAGAGCAACAACTCCGCCAGCCTGGGTGTGGGCGCGATCGGTTCGGTGTCTTTGCCGTTCACGTCCAGCAATGAATCCATGGTGAAAGTCGGCAGTGTCACCATCTCGTCAGACGCGTTTTACGACAGCTTTTTTGACCTGGTGGGCCGCTATCTTGCGACGGTGGATGATTTGCCGCCCGGCGCCAGATGACGGGTGAAGCAAGTGCAAAAACACATCCTGATACCCCGGGATGCGGCGAGGTAAACAAGGGGTAAAACCGCGCCTTCGTTACACCTTTATTGCCCGGCCATTACGCCCTCATTACGCGGGCTTTACGTTGGGGGCTCACGATGAAATCACTGAAGCGCAGGCCATCCCGGCTGGTGTTTCGGAAAGCAATCCTCCAGGTTTTACCAGTGGGTTGCCGGTTCTCACATTGAGCAAAGGAGCCACCATGAAATCGAAATTCTTGACCGCATCGATGATCGCCGCCGCCCTGGCCGCAGGCTTTGCCGCCGCACCCGCGATGGCGCAGCCCGGCCCCTATACGGTGTATGCACCAGGCTCACGCCCCGTGCAAACGCCTGGCATCGACGACGCACAGCAAGCTGTCAGCAACCGCATTCAGCAAGGCTTGCAGTCCGGCCGCATCACGCCGTCTGAAGCGCGTGACTTGTACCGCCGCGACCGCGACATCCAGAACCGCGAAGCCGCCTACAAGTCAGACGGCCGCGTCACACCTCAAGAGCGCCAGCAACTGCGCGCCGACATGGCCAATCTGAGTGCCGAAGTCGAGCGGGCCATCGCCAACAACCGCAATGTGCCGGTGGCGCAGCACGGCGGCAGGCTGGGCGCGATCGACAGCCAGGAGTTCGCCATCAGCCAGCGCATTGATGAAGGCGTGCGAACCCGCCGCCTGAGCCCGCAGGAAGCGGGTCGCTTGCAGGCCCGTGAGCAGGCCATTGAGCGCCGCGAAGCCGCCTACCGTGCCGACGGCGTGGTGACGCAGCAGGAGCGCCGCCAGCTGCGCGCTGAGCTCACCGATCTGCGCAATGAAGTTGAGCGCCTGATCAACCCACGCGGTTAAACCTCCAGCGCCATTGAAGGCCTCACCGCCTTCATGAAAAAACCCCGGTCAGCGCATGGCGCCGGCCGGGGTTTTTTGTTGTCAGCGCAGGGCTTGATCGAATCGATCAGGCGGCCTTGCGGCGCTGGCTGAAGGCCGTGCTGCGCTTGGCGGCTGGCTTGTGGTCGCCGGCGATCTTGCTGGCCAGCTGGGCCGTCTTTTCTTCGATCTGCGCGGCCAGCTTGCTCAGGGCCAATGCGCCGGGGGCGGTGGCCTGGGCAATGGTGTTGAGCGTGGTCACGCCGGTTTTTTCTTCAAACAGGCTGGCGTTGGCGGCAGCGCGTTCCACGCCGGCTTCTGCGACCTTGACCAGCTGGCTCACCACTTGCTGTGCGCCGTTGGTCGTCAGCATCAGGCCCTTGGTGTAGTAGGCGCTGAAGGCAGCTTGGGCGGCCGATGCGTTCTTGGCGGTTTCGGCCGTCAGCTCGGTGCGCGACTGCTTCAGGGCCTGGTTCCAGCGCTGCTCCAGCAGGGTCACAACGCGCTCGCCGCCGGCGCGGTAAGCGTCGATGACGTGCTTGGCGGTCTTGCCATAAGACTCGATCAGGTCGCTGGCAACGGTAGAGAGGTTCTTGGCGCTCATGGTGATTCCTTCAATGTTGGTTTAAACAATGATTTATCTTCGCGTTTTTTGCTAGTGAGTGCGACCTAGTGGAGTAGAGAGGCATGCCCAGATTGGGCTCTTGATGGCGGCGCCGGGGGCGGTGTTTCTGGGTTAATTTGCTATTATTTTGATAGCTGTATGCCAAGGTTTTGTCTTGGTTACAGGCACTTTTTGCTTAAATTCTCAGGGATTCTGACTTCCTCTCGGGACAGGGCGGAAAAATACGGGCTCACACGTCCAGAAACAGCGCCGGGTCCACCATGGTGCGGTTCAGCATCACGCCCCAGTGCAGATGCGGCCCCGTCACGCGGCCGGTGGCGCCGACCGCGCCCAGGCGTTCACCGGCCTTCAGCACATCGCCGGGCTTCACGTCTGTCTCGCTCAGGTGGCACATCAGGCTCAGCAGCCCGCCGCCGTGGTCCAGCCACACGGTGTTGCCGTTAAAGAAGTAGTCGCCGGTGTCGATCACCCGCGACGGCAGCGGTGACACCACCGCCGTGCCGGTGGCCGCCGCGATGTCCATGCCGCTGTGCGGATTGCGCGCCTGGCCGTTGAAGATGCGCCGCAGCCCGAACGAGCTGGAGCGGCGGCCCGGCGTGGGCGCGCGCATGCGCAAAGAAGTGGTGTGGGGTGGCTCTGTCAGCGTCGCCATCACCAGCGCCTGGTGCGCGCGTTCACGCTCATAGCGCGCCTGGTCTTCGGGTGAGAGGTCGACCGTGCGCGGCTCTACCTTCAGGCGTTGCTCACTGTAGCGCTTGGGGCTGATGGTGTAGGGCAGGGTGCGCCGGGCGCCCGCTGATTCGACCGCAATGCTGGCTTCGCCCGGCTCAGCCGCAAGTGGAATGCCGACGATGGCTGTCCACTCAATCGCATCGCCCAGCACCAGCAAAGGCACATCGCCCGAATACGCCAAGGGCCTCTCGGCAGCCGGGCCTAGTGAAAGCCGCGCTACTCCGCCGGGAACCAGCAAGGGCTTGGGCCAGACGCCGGCAGATGAGCTTGCGGCTGCAACGCGCGAGGCGGGCAACGCCAGCAGGCCCAAGGCGGCCAGCAGCGTCGAGCGGCGGCTGAGGCGGGTGACGCGCGTGAGGGAAGAGGGCGAAGAGGGGAGGTGAAAAGGATCGGAAGGCATGGCACCCATTATTGCGGCGTCAGCGTGATCTTTCCGTCTTTCACATAGTCGTCAAACTGGATGCGCGGAATGGCCGTCACTGCAGCCACGCCGTCGCCGGCATCCCAGCTCAGCGTAGCGCTGTCGGGCTCCAGCGCAACTTCTACGCGCACGCCGTTCGGGATTTGGATGGGGGCACCGTCACCCGGTGTGTAAGTCACGTCACCGGTAATCTTGGCGAACTGGGGCATGGCTGTCTCCTGCTGGGTTGGACAAAGTGGGTTGTAAACCCCGTACACCCTATTGAACACGCTGCACAGGGAAAACCGTGTAGGCGAACTCCACTTTGAGGGGGGGTTAAGCCAGCATTGGCGATGGGCTTGCACCTCGCAGGGGAATTCGGTCCGGTTGCAAATGATGGCGGCAGCTTCAAATCGTTTCAAATTCATGCAACCCATTTGTTGCATGATGGGGTCGACCTGTGCATAATTCATGCAACCAGGAGATTGCATATGACTTCATCGACTTCATCAACGACATCATCTTCATCCACAGACCGCATTGAACGCAGCACCCTGATCAATGCGCCCGTGTCACGCGTCTGGCGCGCACTGACTAACGCCGAGGAATTCGGCGGCTGGTTTGGTGTGGCGCTTAAGGGCAAAATTTTTGTCGCCGGTCAGCAGGTACAGGGCAACATCACCATCCCCGGTTACGAGCATGTGGTGTTTGAGGCGCTGGTTGAGCGCATAGAGCCTGAAAAGCTGTTCTCCTACCGCTGGCACCCCTATGCGGTAGACCCGGCCGTCGACTACTCCAAAGAGCCGACCACGCTGGTCGAGTTCACGCTCAAAGACACCGGCAAGGGTACGCTGCTCACCGTGGTTGAATCAGGCTTTGACAAGATCCCCGTAGCCCGCCGCGCCGAAGCCATCCGCATGAACACCGGCGGCTGGGAAGGCCAGATGGACAATATCCAGAAATATGTCACCACGCACTAAAACCGCTGAAGCCCCAATACCTCAGCCCGGCCCCGCAGGCGTCTTCGCCGCCCTGGGCGATGAAACCCGCCTGCGCCTGGTGGCCGTGCTGTGCGTGGGCGGGGCCGTGTCCATCGCCCAGCTCACCTCCACCACCGACATTACCCGTCAGGCCGTGACCAAGCACCTGCATGTGTTGGCCGACGCCGGACTCGTGCATCACGTCAAAGTAGGGCGGGAGCGCCTGTGGCAGTTTGACCCGCAGCAGCTGGATGAAGCCCGCCGCTCGCTGGATTTGATTGCCCAGCAGTGGGACCAGGCCCTGGGCCGGTTGAAGGCCTCGCTGGAGTCAGAGGCTTAGCCGCTTTGCAGAAGGAACCACGATGGCCCAACACAAGATTTTCTCAATGCCGTTTGCCAAGGTGTATCCGATGTACGTTCAAAAAGTCGAACGCAAAGGTCGCACCAAAGGAGAAGTCGACCAGATCATTTGCTGGCTGACGGGCTACGACCAAAAGGGACTCGATCAGCAAATCAAGCAGCAGAACGACTTCGAAACCTTCTTCGCCCAGGCCCCCGCCATGCATCCCAATACGCCGCTGATCAAGGGCGTGGTGTGCGGCATCCGCGTAGAAGAGGTCGAAGACCCGCTGATGCAAAAAATTCGCTGGCTGGACAAGCTGATTGACGAGCTTGCCAAAGGAAAGGCGATGGAGAAGATTTTGCGGCAGTAAGCCGACCCGTTCGCCCTGAGCCTGTCGAAGGGCGTCGACAAGCTCAGCCCGGACGGCGTCGTCTTGTCAGCTCACGCGAAGTAGCCGCCGTCCCGCATGTCCGCCAGCAAGTCCGCTTCCCGCGGTTGCCACCCCAAAGATCCGCGTGTGAGCGCACTCGAAGCCGGGTTGTCAATCGCAACAAAGCGCGCCAGCCAGTCGAAATGGGTGGGCGCTTCGTCGGCGCTGATGCCGCGCACAGGCACACCCAGCCCCGCGCCTATGGCCTCGGCAATCGCGCGCAGCGGCAGGCCCTGTTCGGCCACGGCATGCACGCGCGCACCGGGCAAGGCACTCTCCAGCGCAAGGCGGTACAGGCGTGCCGCATCCCGCCGGTGCACTGCCGGCCATCGGTTCGCACCGTCGCCGATAAAGGCCGAGAAAGCCTTGCTGCGTGCGATGCGTACGAGCATCGGCACAAAACCGTAGTCGCCTGCGCCGTGCACCGAGGGCGGCAGCCGCACCACGCTGGCACGCACACCGTGGCTCGCCGCAGCCAGCACCATGGCCTCTGCTTTTGCACGCGGGTTGGGCGAACCTTCAGGCACGGGCGTGTCTTCCGTCGCCGGGTGGGCGTGCGCCAGCAGCACGGTGACGGATGTAGCCACCAACGGCTTGTTTGAGCCTTCAAGCGCGTCCAGCATGGCGGTGACGGCCTGGCGGTCGGTTTCGGCGGCAGCGGCGTGTGCCGAAAAATCATGAATGAAAGCGGTGTGAATCACACCGTCGCAGGCCCTGGCAGCAGCGGCCAGGCTGGCGGTGTCTGCCAGTTCACCGCGATGGGCACGCACACCAAGCCGCGCCAGTGCATCGGCCGCCGCATCGGTGCGCGCCAGACCCAGCACCTCGTGGCCCGCAGAAAGCAGCTCTTGCACAATGGCTGAGCCGATGAAGCCTGTGGCTCCGGTCAAGAAAACACGCATACTGAACTCCTGAAAATCAATGAGCCCGCATCTTGCGTCGCCACCCCCATTCGCAAAAGCCGTGAGCGTATACAGGTATGAGCACTAACACCCTGACGACCCCTGCAACACAGCCCGAACAAGCCGCAACAGCGGCAACGGCGGTACCTCTCACGCTGGGCGGTTTCCTGCGTGACCGCCGTGCGCGCCTGCCGCCTGCACCGGGCGCGGACAAGCGCCGGCGCACACCCGGCCTGCGGCGCGAAGAAGTCGCCACGCGCGCCCATGTGAGCGTCACCTGGTACACCTGGCTGGAGCAGGGCCGCGGCGGCCCGCCGTCCGACGAGGTGCTTGAGCGGCTGTCCAGTGCGCTGGCGCTGGACCGGGCCGACCGCGAGTTCATGTTCTTGCTGGCCCAGCAGCGGCCACCACCGATCAGGGTCACCTCACCATCGGCTGCTGTCCCGCCCGCCCTGCAGCGTGTGCTTGACGGCCTGACGGCCACCCCCGCCATCGTCAAGACACAGAGCTGGGACATCGTGGCGTGGAATGCCGCAGCGGCAGCGGTGCTGAGCGACTACGCCGCGCAGCCGCCCGGCGGGCGTAACCTGCTCAGGCGCCTGTTCACCGACCCCGTCATGCGTGCCTTGCCCGACTGGGAGGCCAATGCGCGTTTTGCCATTGCCGCCTTTCGCGTCGATGCCGCGCGAGCCGGTGACTGCCCCGAAGCGGCAGCGCTGGCGGAAGAACTGCAGGCCGGCAGCAAAGACTTTCGCCGGCTTTGGGCCGACAACGAAACCAGCAGCCACTACGTCGGCGTCAAGCGCATCACGCGCCCATTGACAGGGCCCATCACACTCGAGTACCAGTCCTTCCCGGTCGACAGTGCGGCCGGGCTCAGCATGATTGTTTTTACGCCGGTGACGGCGGCCGATGTTGACGCCATCGCATTGCTGATGTCGAACAGGGCCACGCCCTTGAAAGAGCCGGAGCGCGTTAAAAAGCGTTGAAGAGCGTTGAAGAGCGTTGAAGAGCGCTAGCCGGCTTCAGCCTGCTCTTCAATTTCTCGCCAGGCCCCCTGCGCCAGATCATCCAGCGCATACGGGCCGATGGAAGCGCGAATCAAGCGCAGGGTTGGAAAGCCCACCGCAGCCGTCATCCGCCGCACCTGCCGGTTGCGCCCCTCGCGAATGCCCAGCTCCAGCCATGCCGTCGGGATCACCTTGCGCACACGCACCGGCGGGTCTCGATCCCACAGGCCAGGCGGCGTGTCGATCAGCCGCGCGTTGGCCGGGCGCGTCATGCCGTCGTTCAGCTGCACGCCTTGGCGCAATGCCGCCAGCGCGGCCTCATCCGGCACACCTTCAACCTGCACCCAGTAGGTCTTTTCCATCTTGAAGCGCGGGTCGCTGATGCGCGCCTGCAGCGCGCCGTCACTCGTCAGCAGCAGCAAGCCCTCGCTGTCCGCATCCAGCCGGCCAGCCACATACACCTCGGGCACCGCAATGAACTCCTTCAGCCCGCGCCAGCGGCCCTCAGCCGTGAACTGGCTCAGCACGCCATAGGGCTTGTTGAAGCAGATCAGGCGTGGCGGCATGCCGTTGGGAGAGGTTGGGGTGTCAGCTGGAGCCATGGGAGTGCTGATCGTACTGGACAGGTGTGCGTCGATGCACTGGTTGGGAACGCGTGAACGCTTGCAATCAGTGGTCGACGGCTCTTTCCCAGATCAGCAACAGGTTGTTGGCAGGCATCGCATGCCGAGCCCGCAACCGCAAGCCAGCCCGCGCTGCTTCTTGCGCCACATCTTCCTTGCGCCGGATACCCCAGGCCGGGTCTTGCGTGCGCAGGCTTTGGTCGAACGAGAGATTGCCTTCCGATGTGGGCACTCCGTCTTCCAGATAAGGCCCATAAGTCACCAGCACCCCGCCCGGCGCCAGGTGCCGTGCAGCGCCCTGCATCAATGCGGCGCAAGTCGCCCAGGGCGAGATGTGCAGCATGTTGGCGCAGTAGATCAGGTCGAACTGCTCGCTGCTCGGCAACCACCCAGGCGCCATCACGTCGAGCACCAGGGGAGGGAGCACATTGCTCAAGCCTTGCTCGGCTATGTAGGCAGAGATGGAGTCCATAGCAATAGGCATCGCATCGGTGGGCTGCCATGTCCATTGCGAAAGGGCCGCGGCGAACCAGGCGACGTGTTGGCCTGTGCCTGAGGCGATCTCTAACGCATAGCCACGCTCGGGCAAGACCTCTCGCAGGACATCGAGTATGGGCCGCTTGTTGCGGTCTGCGGCTGGACTGAAGCTGGGCGATGGCATGTGATTGGCTGGATCGCATTGATGAAAGCAGGGAAGCGCTGAGCCGGCTGTTTTTTTTCTCTAATTCGTCTTGATTGCACATGAGGGTGAACTCTCGGCAATTGAAATTTCTGGCTGTTTAAAAAAATGAACCAGACGAACACCGGCGCCAAATTGCTTAAAAAACGATGAGTGATTCTGAAGCGAATCAAGCTGTCGTCGATTGGTTTGCGAATTCAGTAAAAGTACTTTTATCTGAGTAAATCCGGGCCCAATTTTTGAGAACTTAATCGGGCTTTCAAAATGTACTATCGCGCAGTTTTCATTTGCGGCAGAAAGTTGATCGACTTGATTTCTGATGTCGCCGTCATCCAAGTCTTCTGCAGTTTTCAGATGCTGAAGTTTTTTTCGCTTAATTAACTGAGAGCAGGCGGAATTGGGGTGAGTACGCGCAACGGAACGAATCTTTTCCCACAGATAGGAATCGGTGAAGTGAACAAACTCTTCGCAGGAAGAAACCGCGGCCCTAATTTCAACAATAGCGGTCGAATTGAGTTTTAGGATTTCTGAGATTGCTTCTTGTAGTAGCCATTTGAGTCCGATAACAGTCTTATGACTGTATATCTGCTGGTAAAGCTGAAATCTTGAGTAGCAAAGATCTTCGAGGTCTTTCACCCCTTTCTCAGTGATTGCCATTCCTACCCAGGGCTTCTCTAAATCTCTAAAGTCGAAACCAATCCTAATTGTGCTGATGAGCCGTGATAGGTTGTAAAACCCATAGTGACATCCCGCAAAAAATGAATCTCTAAGGAGGTAGTCCATCTTGTCGACATCTAACTCTCCCGAAATTAAGGTGCGTAGAAATTTTGCGATGAACTCTCCACTTTTTTCTCTTAAGTCTTCTATCGCCCCGGGGTCCGTCAGTAGCATGCCGCAAAGCGAAGCCGCAGCGATATTGAAATCATCGGAAGTCCTAATCGACGAATTTTCCATAATGGCTAATACATCATTAACCGCTACTGGTAGATTGTCGGAGTCTCCCAATATCTTGAAGGCAATTCGTAGCGAATAGTGCTCGTGATGTATCTCTTTCGAGGGTGTGAATATTTCGCTTCTCGCAATGTCTTTCCAAAGCGTTCCCTGTGTCTCTTCATTGGAAATGAGACGATGGAATTCGTCTTGTCTCTCCAATTGATGTGAAAAGGGAAAATGACCCGTGTCGTGCATCAGCGCGGCTAATCTAAGGCAATACAACAGGTAGTTAATCGATTGACGATGCGTATCGTCTAACCCGATGGGGCGAGCATCAGACCTCTCTGAAATATGCTGCTGAACAACACTCTGAAATAGCCGCCCGGCAATATGCATTGCGCCTATAGAGTGTTGAAATCTAGTGTGGGTGGCCCCTGGGAATACAAATGACGTTATGTCGTTTTGAACTATCCACCTGAGACGTTGAAATAGAGGGTGGTCTATGCAAACTCGCTCATGCGCATATAAGGGAATTCCCTCGTGAATGGGGTCCATCAAAATTGAAGACGGATGACCAAACATCTCAGTAGTTGCGTTCATTGAACCCCTCCGTTTTTTAAGTATGTCGCGCCAAGATTTTCGAAATCTCTTCGATGTTCAATGGGAGCGCCCGTCTATACGGACGTCTCCTCTGGAAATAAAGCGGTTAGCAGGCTGATTGATGTGTCTACAAATATATGAAGTGAGGCGAATAGAGTGAATACTGTCGCTGTTTGTACGATGTACGTATTGATTCCGGGGTTCGTTGAATCGGCCAAAACATTTACAAGTAAGGAAAATAGGACAAACGCAGCCTGTTCTATTAGTGCCAATCGACATTGAGCTATCGAGTTGCGAACATTGCCGCCGTGTTTGTCTAAAAGCTCACGCAGTTTCACTGCGATAACTGCGGTAGTCTGTACGTTAATAGCCAAGAGACCAATAACTATTGCTGTCAAATTGGGCAGCAGAATTTTGCTGACCATTGTTGATCCTGTCCATGAAATCAGAGCTACGGCGGCTATCGCAGATATCAGATAGCAAAGATAGTTTCGAAAGAGATTGATCACGATAGCGACTTCCTAATTAGTCCCTCAAGAAGTGTCGCGTCGGTACTTTGAAAGATGAGTTCATCTATTTCGATTGTTTTCACTCTCGTAGAGGTCCGAATCTCCTTCTTTATGCCGGTGATTTTTACTGAGATGTCCCCGCCTCCTTTTGATGCATATTCGACGCAGCTAGCAACCATTTGATCGGAATCATCAATTTCAAGTGATGTTCCTGGAAGTGCCTCTAACTCCAAATTTGCTTTCTGGCAGTTTGATTCGGCATTTAGTTTTTTAAGGTCGATTTTCAATACATGAGAGATGTTCGCCATGTTCGGTGCGACCATTTCAAAACGTACACGACCGACTCTTCCACGATAGTCGTCCATAAGTTGCCAGAATCCCGCGGCTTCGAATTGTTCTTTCACTTGAATAGTTAATCCATGTCGTCTTAATGCTCCATCTATGGAGCGATGAAGTAATTTAATGACTGAATGCGTCGTTTGAAACGCTCTTCGATTTCTAGAAATTCCTATGACTTGAACGTCTGGAGAGTTGTTTATAAAGACGGTGACATGAGGCCAGGTATCGAGGCTCTCACGTTGAAAGTCTGGTGTTTCTCGGGACATCTTGCGTGGAGGTGCCAGCATTACCACAAACCAATTTTCTTGCTGCAGCAAAACTCTTTGCTGGATGGGATAGCCCTTGCTTGAGATGAGCCGGAATTCCGACAGAATGCGCCAGAAGAACTCATTCTTTTGCGCACGGATTTGTTCAGCCGAAAACTCCAAGTCGAAGAGGTGTTGCTGTCGTTGAGTTATTGGCAGCAATTGATATCTGTAGAGTTCAAATTGCGCCATTCAGTTGCCCGTTAGTTGTTTTTAACTTCCAAGTGCAAGGGAACTCTTGTCGGATCAGCTTTGAATTTGTAAACCAAGCATGATTGCGAACTTGAGCTTGCTTGCCCAACTATCCTCATCCCCGTGCTCGATTGAAGACGGACTTACCCTCTCCCCCAATCTGATGATCTTTCAAGTCATTAGCAGAAAGATCTGGGTTGCTCAAACAGCTAAGCCTAGCCTGTCTTTTGATGGTTTTACCTATCGTTACCCCTTAAGCCCCTTACCCGCCCGCAGCACCATCTCCTCAGTCCCCACATCCTTCGCACACCACCCCGCCACAATGCGCGACGAGTTCGCCAGGCCATGCGCATCCGGCCCACTGCCTTCGCCTTGCAGCACCTGAACCGGAATCTGTGCTTTCTGCAGCGCATCGGCCATCACGGTCTGTGAAGCCCAGAAAACGTTTTTGTCGTTGGGGTTGCCGAGTACGAACACGCGCAGCTTTGGGTTGGTCTTTTCTTTGACCACAAATTTCCACGGTTCGTAGGAGTCGGCGTAGTTGGTGGTGTCTTTGCTGCGGCCCATGATTTCCCAGCGGATGCGGGGTGAGGAGGGGGCTGAGGTGGGGATGGCGCAGATGATGTCTGCGCGTTCGGTGATCAATGATGAGGTGACGTGGCCGCCGCCGCTTTGGCCGGCGATGACCCATTCTTCAACGCCGTAGCGTTTTTTAAGTTCGTCTAATGCGGCCGAGATGATGAGCGACTCGTCGATGCGCCTGCGCTGCATGTGGTCGCCTGATGAGCCGTGGGTGCCGGGGCGGCCCATGTAGATGTAAGGGATGCCGAGTTTTTTGGCCCAGTCGTCGGCGTTCTTTTGCAGCTGGGCATTGGTCATGTCCAGGTAGTTTTTGCTGGTCTTGCCTACGCCTACAAAGATATCGCCGTGAAAGAAGACGATGGCGCGTTTCACGGGCTGGTCGCCAAAGCCGGCCTTCCAGTATTTAAGGCATTCAGCGCCTGAGTGGGCCGTGGCGGCCCAGACGGTGTTGGCGGCGGCCGCGCATTGCGCCTGTATGGCTTTGACGCCGCGCAAGATGGTCGATTCTGAGAAGTCGCCGGCATCGCTGAACGGGGCGCGGCCAAACTGCGCCTGGCTGGCGGTGGGCGCGAGCAAGGCACTCGCTAACCCGCACATCACCAGAACCTTGCTGAAACCCTTGGGGCGAAAGATCTGGCGCATGTGGGAGGACGGTGTTGAGTGGTGCTGCTAGTGGCTGACCGAGTCTTTCATACCCGTGATCCGATTGAATACGGTTTTACCCGCGCTGTGGCCTTTCTCAACAGGTGGCCAACACTCAATTCACCGAGAAATCCTGCCCCTTGTAGCCACCCTGGAATGACTGCACCGGGTTGGCGACGTAGCGTGCGACGTCCTGCTTCACGCGGGCGTAATCGGGGCCGTCCATTTTGTGGGCGTGGGCCGAGCCGATCTTGAGCACCTGGGCGTTGCCGGGGCTGATGACCGAAGACTGGGCGTTGCCAGACAAGAGGATGGCGGAAATCTTGCGGTTGCTGGAGTTGATGGTCCAGCGGACGGGTTCGTAGCTTGTCAGCACCAGCACCAGGGGGGCGTTGCCGGGCATGACGTTCACGCGGATGCCGCCTATCCGGCCGCCGGTGGCCGGGGTCGTTGACGCGGCTTCGTAAACGCCGATGACGGTGACCTTGGCGTCGGCCGGCACGTCCGTCAGCAAAGGCTTGACGCCGGCGCCGGCGGCCGCAGCAGCGGCAGCAGCCGACCCTGCGGCCGAGTTGGGGCCGCTTCCACGGCGCATGGATTCGATCACGTCGCGCGGCAGGCCGCTTTGTATGGCGCCTGCAACATTGCTGGCCCTGACCTGGCGAGCAAGGTTTTCGTAATAGCGTTCGCGCTCGGCGCTTGGCGCAGGGGCTGCTCCGGAAATGGCAGACATGTCGGCATTGGCCGTCATGTTGTTCAGCCGTGCCAGTTGCCTGGCAAGCTGCGCTTCGGCCACCACGGGGTCGAGCGGCTGCGGTGCCTCCAGCTCAACCGCGCTGCCAATGATGACGGCGGAGCCGCTGCGCTTGAGATAGCCGGCGCGCGGCGTGAGCGGCGTCAGCGTGCCGTCTTTGGCGTCCAGGTTTTTTGCGGTGGCGATGGTGGCCTGGGTAATGTCCAGAACGCGCGTGGTGCCAGGCGTTGCGCCGGAGGCCATGGTGTCAAACAAGATGGCCTGCTCGTTCAGCTTGGAAAATCCTTGCGCGCCCAGGGCGGACAACTGCCATACGCCTTGTTGCTCGGTCTGCATGTCGAGCCAGTTCAAGTCTTGCGACGAGGCATAAATGATCTTGTGGCCGTCGCCCATGAGGAATGGTGTGGACGAGACGCCGTTTCCGGTCAGCCTCCATTGTTTGACCGGTGCGGCCTCAAGAGCACCGTTTGCTCCCCGGGCAATATCCATGAGCGAGGCGGTCTGGCCGCTGCCAACCAGATACTTTCCGCCGGCTGCCGGCATAGACAGAGCCCAGGTAAGGCGCTTTTCAGTCGCGGGGTAGGGCTCAACCTTGCCGTTCTTGAAGTCGATCAACTGCGGCGCACTTGTGCCAGCCAGCGTCAGGATGGCCGCATCGAGTTGCGGCAACCAGGCGATCAGTTCGGAATACTCTTCGGTGTTCCAGAGCACGTTACCTGTTTCAACCTCGATCATTCGCAGGTTGCGGCTGCCTAGCGGTAGGGCCAGTACGCGGCCGTTGGCCGACAGCGTCGGCTGCCGGTAGGCTTGTTCAGGCACCGCAAAGCTGCCGAGTTGCTTGCCCCCTGGGAGCTGGACAACACTGAAGCGTTGCTGGCCCCTGACCACCATGACATTGGCGGCGGCAGCGGCGGCAACGTGGCCTGTGTATTCGTTGTAGTTGGGAAGCAGCGCCTTTGCCGGCAGATCGGCCAGGGGTGCCAAAGCGGGCTTTGCCAACGCCAGCGCCAGGCGCCGAAGGGCCACCCACTCCGCAAGCCGCACATCCTGCTTTTGAAAGCAGTCCGTATCCGTCACCTTGGTTTTGATCTTGAAGGCGTTGTCAAAGCGGCCGATTGGCGTTTTGGCGGTACACGTCAGCGCGCGCAGCTCCATCAGCTTGCCGTACTGCTCGGTGACGGATTGATGGGCAGCCTTGTCTCCTTCGAGAGACGCGAGCAGGGCATTGCGGGCTGTCTGCAGCTCGTCCGCTAGCGGAAAGGCCTGGTTGATCTTGTCTTGCGCGGGCGTGAAGCCGGCAGATATCTGGTCGCAACCAGCCAGAACCACGCAGGCACATACAAGCGCCAGGTAACGATAAGACATAAGCCCTCCCTGTTGAAACGGAAATGGCGAACAGATGTGTTCGCCGTTTCTTTGTTATTTTGCCCAGCTGTCCTTCATCCCCGTGACCCGATTGAATACCGCTTTATCCGCACTGTGATCCACGAGGTCAGTCACAAAGTACCCATGCCGCTCAAACTGAAAGCGCGTGCCGGCGGGCACGTTCGTCAGTGATGGCTCGACGTAGGCGGTCACGGTCTTCAGGCTGTCGGCATTCAACTCATCCAGAAAGTCTTTGTCGCCGGTGCCGGGGTGCTCGACGCTGAACAGGCGGTCATAGAGGCGCACTTCGGCCTGCACGGCATCATTCACGCCCACCCAGGTGATCACGCCTTTGACCTTGATGGCATCCGAGCCGGGCGTGCCGCTCTTGGTGTCGGGGATCAGGGTGGCGTGCACTTCGGTGACTTTGCCGTTGGCGTCTTTCACTGCGCCTGTGCATTCGATGACGTGGCCATATTTCAGGCGCACCTTGCTGCCGGCAATGGCTTGTTTGCTGGCGTTGATGTGCGGCGGGAAGAGGCGGAAGAAACCTTTGGGTGGCACTTCTTCGTAGTCGGTGCTTTCAATCCAGACTTCCTTGCCGATCTTGAACTGGCGCTTGCCCATCTCTTCATGATGCGGGTGTACAGGCGCCGAGCAATCGTCTAGCTTGCCTGCGCCCATGACTTCGTCCCAGTTGGTCAGCACCAGCTTGACGGGGTCGAGCACGGCCATGGCACGCGGGGCGATCGGGTCCAGCGTGTCGCGCAGTGAGCCTTCGAGCGTGCTGTAGTCGATCCAGCTGTCGCTCTTGGTCACGCCGATGCGTTCGGCAAAGAGTTGAATCGCTTCGGGCGTGTAGCCGCGGCGGCGCAGGCCGACGATGGTGGGCATGCGCGGGTCGTCCCAGCCGCTCACGCGCTTTTCGTTCACCAGTTGCGCCAGCTTGCGTTTGCTGGTGAGCACGTAGGTGAGGTTCAGGCGCGCAAACTCGTATTGGCGCGGGTGCGGCGTGGCAATCAGCTTGCCTTCGGCCAGTCGGTCGAGCAGCCAGTCGTAAAACGGGCGCTGGTCTTCAAACTCCAGCGTGCAGATGCTGTGGGTGATTTGCTCCAGCGCGTCTTCTACCGGGTGGGCAAAGGTGTACATCGGGTAGATGCACCATTTGTCGCCGGTGTTGTGGTGGTGGGCGCGGCGTATGCGGTAGATGGCCGGGTCGCGCATGTTGATGTTGGGCGAGGCCATGTCGATCTTGGCGCGCAGCACGGCAGCGCCGTCGGCCAGCTTGCCGTCGCGCATTTCGCGAAAGCGCGCCAGGTTTTCGGCGGCTGTGCGGCCGCGGAAGGGGCTGTTGGTGCCGGGGTGGCCAAAGTCACCGCGGTTGTGGCGCATTTCTTCGGCGGTCTGCTCGTCGACGTAGGCGTTGCCGCTTTCGATCAGGTACTCGGCTGCGCGGTACATGAAGTCGAAATAGTCGCTGGCCTGGTAGAGGTTGTTTTCAGCGCCGGTGGCGCCTTTGTTGTGCCAGTCAAAGCCCAGCCACTGCACGGCGTCCTTGATGGAGTCGACGTATTCGGTGTCTTCCTTTTCGGGGTTGGTGTCGTCAAAGCGCAGGTGGCACACGCCTTCGTAGTCACGCGCCAGCCCGAAGTTCAGGCAAATGCTCTTGGCATGGCCCACATGTAAGTAACCGTTGGGTTCGGGCGGAAAGCGCAGGCGCACCTTGGCGGGGTCGGGCTGGCCATCAGCGTGGTGGGCGGCGTCCCCGGGGCTGCCGCCCCAGCGGCGGCTGGCATAAGTACCTTCAGCCAGGTCTTTTTCGATGATCTGGCGCAGGAAGTTGCTGGGCTTGTGGGTTTCTTTGTCGGCGGGGGCGGCTTTGGAGGGGGCGGGGGAGGTCATCGAACCATTTTAGGGGGTTACGTTTGGCTACGCTCTTCACTGTGCATCCGGTATGCCGTTACGGATGTGATGCGTTTAATAAACACATGGGCATTTCCTGCCCTTCCTACCTTTCTTAAGGAGAATCATCATGAAGACAGCAATCAAGGCAAACCGCTCCGTCGCCGTGTTTGGCGCCGCAGCCGCGCTGGCACTGGCCGCCTTTGGCTTTGCCGGTGCTGCCCAGGCCCGTGACAACGTGACCTTTTCCGTGGGCGTTGGCGTTCCGGGTGTGCAGGTGGGCGTGACCAATGCCTACCCGGTGTACCAGCAACCTGTGTATGTGCAGCCCGCCCCGGTGTATTACCAGCCTGCGCCTGTGTATTACCCGCGCCCTGTGTACAGGCCCGCTCCGGTGTATTACGCACCAGCCCCGGTGTACTACGGCCCGCGCTACTACCCGCGCCCGGTTTACTACCACCCCGGCCATCACCATGGCCACGGTAACGGCCATCGGCGTTAAGCCACCCGGCCTCTCATCAAAAAAGCCCGCTTCATGCGGGCTTTTTTATTGGGGCGTCGATATCAGGCCGCCGGGCGCCAGAACACATAGTCCGCCTCATAGTGCACCCACTTGCGCATTCCCAGGCCGGCGGCGGTGCACACCGGGGCGGCGATCACGCCGCCCACGGTCCGGCGGCTCTGGATGTAGCTGATGTTGCCCAGCGAGCCGACGGTGTCTGAAGGCTTGACCATGGCCCTCTGCAGGGGCAGGCTCTGGCGGTCGCCGGGTACTTCGACCAGTTCCTCCGCTGTGACCTTGGAGCCGTCGCTGTGCTCCCAGCGTGAACGCGTGCCGGGGTAGTACATCACCGTGTTGCCGCTGTTGTCTTGCAGCTTCAGGCCTGGGGTCTGTAGCAACCAGGCGTATTCATAGGGTGATCGTTTGATGGCCTGGCATTCATACAGCAGGTCGCCGCTGCCTTGCGCTTCAAGCACGACTGTATGGCCTGCCGGCACGCGTATGGCTTCGGGCAGGGCCTGCTGGGCTTGGAGCGTGGGTTGACGCAGGCCGCAGGCACTGAGTGCGCCTACAGCGCCGGCGACGAGCAGTGCGCTTTGAACCAGGCCAAAGCGGCCGAAAGAAAAACGGGAGGTGTTGATGTTCACAGCGGTTCCAGGTAACGGGAGGCGATGGTGTCAGCCTCAGTACAACAGTGCCGCTCTTTACAGTCTGTAGGCGGCAACGGGGCCCGTGTGCGGGGAAACATCGGTAAAGCCGCCACTCGATGCAATGCGTCCCGCAAAGAGAAAAGCCCGCAGACCATGGGCCTGCGGGCTTTGGTTCCATCACCACTTGGCGGCAATGGACGGGCGCACCTTTAACGGTGCGCCTGTAAAAGCAGCCTTAAGCCGCTTTCCAGAAAATATAGTCAGCCTGGTAAGACGTGGTCAGCTTGTCACCGAGGTCGGCCTGGGTGCAGGCCTTGCTCAGGTCCTGGCCGCCTTTGGTCTTGATGCGCTGGATGTAGGTCACGTTTTGCAGTACGCCGGGTGTGGCGGTCGATGCGCCGGTCGACAGTTGCTGCGGCAGGTTGGTGGCGCCCACGCGAGGCGCCAGGGCGACCTGGGTGCCGACAACGCTGGAGCCGTCCATGTGCGTCCAGGTGGCGGGCGGGCCCGAATATTTCACAACGGTTTTGCCGGTGCGGTCTACCAGTTCAGCCTCAGGGCGCACCAGCACCCAGCCGATGGTGCCGGCGGTGGTGGCGTTGGCCTTGCACTCGTAGTGCAGCAGGCCGCTGGCCGTGGTCTCCAGCGCCACAACATGGCCAGGCGGCACGACGACTGCAGCGTCGAGCTTGTCCTGGGTGTATTCCTTGGGCAGCGGTGCGACGCCGGAGCAGGCGGTCATCAGCGCAGCAGTGCCGGTGACCATGGCAACCGTGACGGCTGCGCTCTTGGTCAATGCCCAAAGGGTGTTATGTGTGCTTTTCATGGTGTTCCTCGGTAGTTGTTGATGTTTTTCTGTCACCTGTGCAGTAAATCCCGATGGCCTTCAAAACCCTGTAGGACGCCGCGCAAGCAGGCTGCCAGAACTCTTGCTGACCGGTTGCGGGGAAATCGGGGGTGGGGGCGCCGGGACGGTGAATGCATCAAAGACGCCCGAAGAAAGCACGCAAAAAAGCCCACAGAACCGGCCTTGCGGCAAGTCTGTGGGCCTGAAAGCCAGCCCCGCCTAACTTCAGAGCTGGCTGCTCACCCTAGAGGGAAAGGGTGGCACTTTCCGGAGCGCGCAAGGCATCCGGAAGGCATTTTTGCGGGAGCGGATTACATCGCCTTGTAGAAGATGTAGTCAGCCTGGTATTTCACGATCTGCTTGGCGCCCACATTGCCGGCGGCGCAGGCCATGGCGGGTGCGACGCCGCCTTTGGTGTCCACGCGCTGGATGTAGGTCACGCCGCTCATGGCGCCGCTGCCCATGGCCGGGTTGCCCTTGACGAGCTGCGAAGGAATGTTGCCCGTACCGTTGGGCGCCACGGCGATTTGCGTGGCGGTCAGCTTGGAGCCGTCCATGCTTTCCCAGGTGGCGGGCGGGCCGTAGTACTTGCCGACCTGCTTGCCGCTGCGGTCATTGAGCTTTGCGTCGGGGCCGACAAAGACCCACTCAAACTGGCCGGCCATGTCTTTCTTGGGGCTGCATTGGTAAGTGATCTCGCCCACGCCGACGGTTTCCATCGCGACCTTGTTGCCGGCCGGCACCTGCACGGCAGCGGGCAGGTTGGCCTGCGAATACATCGGCTGCATGGGCGACATGCTGCCGCAAGCGGCGAGCAGGGATACGAACAGCACTGAAGCTGAGGCGGTAGCAGTACGTAGCATCATTTGAAACTCCTGGTTTTTTTGTGAACCGGCCAGGGCAGGCCGGCGGTGAACTAGGGCGGCCGCCCGTTGTTGTTGGCGGTGTGGCGCGGCACGTCCTGTTACTAGTACGGCGCGGCTCAGGACATGGATTCAAAAAAGATGAGGCCCCCACGCTCCTGTACGGTACGCTTGGGGTCGTGTGCTATCAAATTAGTAGCTACTTCCGCATGTCCCACATGGGCTAGAGGCCGATTTGATGCATAGCTTCTGCAGAGCCGGCTCCAGGGTATTTCACCAGCGGGCAGCCGCGGAACCGGCTTTGCCGGGCCGCAGGCGCCGCCCCCTGAGGGGGGAACGGGCTACACGAAGTGAGCCCCGGACGGGGGTGGGTCTATTTCTCCGCCCCTTGAGGGGGGAACAGGCTACACGAAGTGAGCCTGAAAGGGGGGGCCTTATTGCCCGAAGCGGGGGCCCTTGAGCAGGAAGTTGGCTTCCTCAGGCGTATCGATCCGGCCCAGCGCCGCATTGCGGTACGGAAAGCGCCCAAACCGGGCAATGATGTCCCGGTGCTGATGCGCGAAGTCAATATTGCCCTGAAAGCGCTGCTTGAGCGATTCGGGCGCATCGGCCTGCAAGCGGGTGAAACGCGCCACACATTCGTCCTGCAGCGCCAGGCTTTCGGCATGCATCAGCGGCATGTACATGAAGAGGCGACCGGCCCAGGGCAGCGTCAGGTCGGCTTCAGCGGCCAGCGCCTGCAGCACCAGCTGCTGGGCGCGCGCGTCGCCGGCAAAGGCCTGGCCCTTGCCGCGAAAGACGTTGCGGGTGAACTGGTCGAGCAGGATGACCAGCGCCAGGCGATTCAGGGCCGGCTGCTCCCAGTCTTGCAGGCCGCCGGCCACGGCCGCCTCGACGTCAGTGCCAAAACGTTCGCTGATCTCGGCGTCGAGTTCGGTGCCTCCGCCAAACCAGCGTTTGTTGAGATCCTCGGTGGGCCATTCTTTGCTCACCCCGTCGCCCAGCCAGAAGTCCAGGACTTCAGCGGGCGCGGCGTGGTGGCGGGAGGGTGATGTGTTGGGGGAAGAGGCAAGCTCGGTCATGACGACCGGGAGCTTAGCCTACCAACGGTCGGAGCGCAGTTGCAGGTCCCAAACACCCTTGCGGATCGAGTAAACGCCCACCACGCCGTAGCGCTGCTCGCCGACGGCGTCCCACTTCATGGAGCCGGTAATCGGTGCGTAACCGTCAAAGGTGCGCAGGGTTTCGGTGATCTTCTCGGGCTTGACCGAGTTGGCCCGCTTCATCGCGCCGGCCAGGATGTACATCGCGTCGTAGGTGTAGTGGCCGCCGTAAGCGGGCTCCCTCTTGAAGGTTTCCTGGTACTTGCCCAGGAAGGACTTGCCGTTGACGAACTCCTTGGCTTCCAGGATGGGTGAGGTGGCGTAGATTCCCTTGACCGTCTCGCTGCCCTTGAGCATGTCGGTCGTCTTGATGGTGTCGCCGCCCAGGATGCTCACCTGCTGGTTGTAGTCGAGCTTCTTGAGGGCCTCAATCAGCGCCAGGATCTGGAAGTCGCCTTGCGTGGACACGATCACCTCAACACCGCCCGCCTTGATCTTGTCGGCCAGCTCGTCGAACTTGGTGGTCTTGTCGTCGGACGAATAGCTGACGACCACTTGCTTGTTGGCTTTTGTCAGCTCGGCCGATGCGCCGGCGGCCAGGCCCTTGCCGTAGGTGGTGCCGTCATCGACCACGGCGAACTTGTTGGCGTTGAGCTGGTTGGCAGCGAAGGAGCCGATGGCCCGTGCCTGCAGGTTGTCGTTGGCCACCAGGCGGAAGGTGGTTGCCAGGCCCAGTTCGGTGAACTTGGGGTTGGTCGAAATGGCCAGTTGCGCAATGTTCTTGGCGGCATAGACCGGTGCGGCCGGGATGCTGACGCCCGAATTGAGGTTGCCGATCACGGCGACCACGCCGGCGTCGACCAGCTGCTGCGCGACTTCCACGCCGGTTTTCGGATCAGACCGGTCGTCCATGGCCACGATTTCAATCTTGACCGTCTTGCCTTTGATCTGAAAGCCCTCTTTGTTGAGCTCGTCCACCGCCATCTTCACGCCGTTGTGCAAATCCTGGCCCAACGCGGCGAGGTTGCCCGACAAGGGCTGGGCGACACCGATCTTGATGGTGTCAGGCGGGTTGTCGCAGCCGGAAAGCAGGCTGGCACCTGCAACAACAGCGACAGTCATGGCGGCCAGGGTATGGCGGCGGGTGGCGGTTTGGGTCATCGTGGAACCTTGGTTGAGTGGTGTAACTGAATGTATGTTTCGCCGTCATGAAGCGGTAGTGGGTTTCACCTATTTCTGACTGGATGTGCGAGTAGATTAGTTTTACTAATGATTCGCTTTGGTTCGTATTACTGCCAAAAATGCACCGAAAGGAATAATCTCTGTTCAGCTGCGGTCGCCTCTGGTGCATGAACTACTTGGCTTGCTATTAAATTGATAGCTGCTTGCGTATGCTCCATTTGGGCCGGAGGCCAATTTGATGATGAAAAGAAGCTGAATGGCAGAGCTCAACTGCACAGTATGTAAAGCCAGCTTGGGTCTTCATCGCTTACGCAACAGATGAGCCACTGAACGCTTCAATCCAGCATGAGCGAGGACACGAAGTGCGCGACCGCATGGGGCCTTCTTCACCAGCATGAGCCGCGGGA
Source organism: Synechococcus sp. UW140 (assembly GCA_943370375.1). Lineage (GTDB taxonomy): Bacteria > Pseudomonadota > Gammaproteobacteria > Burkholderiales > Burkholderiaceae_C > Polaromonas. The sequence goes on along the minus strand of CALRQR020000019.1, from coordinate 17,513 downwards.
CTGGCGTTGCCAGACCGCAGGCGGTCGGCCCCCATTGGGTTGTGCCCAAAGAACTCTTCTGGCCAGCATGAGCCCCGGAACCGGCTTCGCCGGGCCGGAGGGCGGGCGGCCCCCTTGGGGGGCAGCGACCCACACGAAGTGGGGGAGCGTGGGGGCCACATCCCACCAGCGGGCGATAATCTTTTTCTACATTTCTGGAGCCAGCGTGGACATTGCACTGTTGATCAAAGCCGCCGTCATGGGCATCGTTGAAGGCCTGACTGAATTTCTTCCCATCTCCTCGACAGGCCACCTGATTCTGGCCGGCGCACTGCTCGGTTTTGACGACGAAAAAGCGAAGGTTTTCGACATCGCGATCCAGACCGGCGCCATCTTTGCGGTCATCCTGGTCTATTGGCAAAAGATCCGCGACACCGTCGCGGCCCTGCCGACCGAGAAAAAAGCGCAACAGTTTGTGCTCAATGTGCTCGTTGCATTTGTGCCGGCGGTGGTGCTGGGCCTGCTGTTCGGCAAGGCCATCAAAGCAAATCTCTTCACACCGGTGGTCGTGGCCAGTACTTTCATCATTGGCGGCTTCATCATCCTGTGGGCTGAAAAGCGCCAGCAGAACAACCCGGCCGTTGCCCGCGTGCAAGAAGTCGACGACATGACCGTGATGGACGCGGTCAAGGTCGGCCTGGTGCAGTGCCTGGCGATGATCCCCGGCACCAGCCGCAGCGGCGCCACCATCATCGGCGGCATGCTGCTGGGCTTGTCGCGCAAGGCCGCGACGGATTTTTCCTTCTTCCTGGCCATGCCCACGCTGATAGGCGCGGGCGCCTACAGCCTCTACAAAGAACGCGCGCTGCTGTCGGTGGCCGACGTACCCATGTTCGCGGTCGGGCTGGTGTTCTCTTTCTTCAGCGCCTGGCTGTGCGTGCGCTGGTTGCTGCGCTACATCTCGACCAACAGCTTCGTGCCTTTTGCCTGGTACCGCATCGCCTTCGGCATCGTGGTGCTCGCCACGGCGTGGAGCGGCCTGGTGACCTGGGCGCAATAAGGCGGGCGGCCGGTGATACCCATGAAGAATCCGGCCAAACAGTTCACCGTGTTTCTTCTGGGCCTTCTGGGGCTGCTACTGGCCCAGCTTTCGCATGCCGCCGGCCCGGTGAGCATTGCGTCGCTGGACGGCAAGCTGCAGATTCCGGGCTACTGGTTCGAGGCGGAGGGCAGCGGGCCCAGGCCCGCCATCATCGGCTTGCATGGCTGCAACGGTGGGCTCGATTCCAGGGGCAATTTTGCCGAGCGCCTCTTTCGCTACGGGGGCTACTTCAACGCTGAGCGCATTCACTTCCTGCCGCTGGACAGCTTCACCCCGCGCGGCCAGAAATCGATCTGCGAAACGCCCAACAGGCTGCGCACCATCAACGAAAGCGACCGCCGTGAAGACGTCTTCGCCGCCATCGCCTGGCTGGCGCAGCAGCCTTCGGTGGATGCGTCGCGCATCGTGGTCATGGGCTGGTCGCACGGCGCGCAGACGGTGCTCAGCGTCATCGACGCGAGCGACAAATACGTGCAGGCGCAGAAAATCCAGCCGCGCGCCGCCGTGGCGTTTTACCCCGGTTGCATCGCCACCAACAAGATGTGGAACTATGAAGTCCACCAGCCTTTGCTGGTCATGATCGGCGAGCTTGATGACTGGACCCTGGCGCGTGAATGCGTGACGCTGCACGAGCGCCTGCAAAGGAACAAGGCCAATGCGCCGGTGGACCTGGTGGTCTACCCTGGCAGCTACCACGGCTTTGACGGCACCGGCCCGGTCAAACAAATGGAAAACCTGGGCAACACCAAAAGCGGCAAGGCCACGGTGGGTGGCAACCCTGCGGCGCGCGAGGCGTCGCATGCCCGCATGTTCGACTTCCTCTCGGCGCAGCTCGGCCAGCCCTTGCTGCTCTCGCACGCCCAGCGCTTCAAGGGGCATCACTATGTGGCGCCGCCCGCGTCAGGCTTTGCCGCAGCCGACGATGTGGCCGCCGTGCCGCTCAGCGACGCCGGCAAGGCGCGCTATGCCCACTTCCGTACCCTGCCATCGCCCAAGGCTTTTGCCGTGACGGAAAAAGGCGGCTGGTACTTCAATGCCGGCGAGCCCGAAGCCATCGCCACGGTGTTTCAGCTGTGTGCAAAAGCGAAATCCAAATGCTGGCTGTATGCGGTCGATGAGCAGGTGGTGTGGCAGCCCGACGTGGCGGCGCGCGCCGGCGCGGCCAGCCTGCAGCGTGTGGCGGGCAGGCCAAACGGGTCTTAGTCTGACTCCTTCCCCCGCTGGGGGAAGGTGGGGATGGGGGCCAGCGGCATACGAACCCTCAAGCTGTTTGCCATATCAACGAGGCCCCCATCCCAGCCTTCCCCCAGAGGGGGAAGGAGCAAGAAGCTTCACCCGGCCTTGAGCTTGTTGACCAGCTCGGCGTAGGCGGCCATCGCCGCTTCGCGCGCCAGGCCTTTGCGCCCGGCCCAGGCGTCGTATTTGGCGCGGCCGGTCACGTCCATCATGCCGGGGCGCTCGCCCGTGGCGTCGCCCACCGTCGCCTGTTTGTAGAAGGCATACAGCGCCAGCAACTCGTCATTGCCCGGCGGCTTGGTGAGTGTTTTCACGGCGATGCCTGCGGCCTCAAAGGCGCGCTCGGCGTCGCTGGGGCCCACCGGCGCCACCGGCTCGCCGAAGTACGCGTCTTCCAGCGCCACATCGTCCGGGAACCAGCGCGCATCCAGCAGCCGGCCTGAGCGCACCGCAAACGCCAGCACGCCTTGCGACATCAGCCCGCCGGCCGTGAGCGTGGCGGGCAACACGGCCACACCGGCGTTGAACACCGGCTGGCCGAACGCAGTGAAGCGCACCGCGCCGGCCCAGGGCAGCATCGCCTGCAGGCCCTTGTTGCCGCGGTAGACGCCGCTGGCGCGGTTGGCGCCGGGCTGGAACCACGCCATGTCGGACGAGCCCTTGGCAAAGATGCCGGTGAAATCGCCTGCCTCGAGCGAGGTGCGCAGCCCTTGCGCAAACGCGCTGAGTGCATCGGCGCTCATCTTCGGGTCGTCGACCGCCATGCCCAAAGACGCCGCGCTGCTGGCGCCGAAGAATTCGAGCACGTTGCGCGCGACCTGTTCGCGGTCGTTGTCCACGCAGATCATGTGATAGCTGTTTTCCAGCACCACCATGCGCGCCTTGGCGCCGCCGATCTGCTCGACCAGGTAGTTGGCCGAGTTCAGGCTGGTGAGCTCGTCCTCACGCGCGTGGATCACCAGCGTCTCGCTGGCCATGTCTTTCAGACCCGTCATGACCCAGCCGCGCAGGCGGTCAACCTGCCGCACGCAGGCCAGCGGCACCCAGCGGTAATGAAAGTTTTCACCGCGCGCAAACTTGGCTTTGACGATGGCGCGCAGCTGCTCGTTCTTGATGCCGAAGGGGTCTTCTTCTTCCACCTTCATGCGCGCCTGCACGCCCGGCACGTAATAAATCAGGTGGCGCAGCGGTGTGTACCAGGCGGTCGCCCATCCGTCGATATAAATCGGCGGCGCCAGCGCAATCAGCTTGCCGCGGGTGTGCTTTTGCCGCTTGGCCAGCTCGGTGGCCAGCAAGGCGCCCATGCACATGCCCATGATGTGGAAGTTGTCGTGCAGCGCGGCGACCTCGTGGTACTTGGCGGTGACGGCTGCCATCCAGTCCTCGGCGGTCACATTGACCAGGTCTTCGGGTGAGGTGCCGTGGCCGGGCAGTGTCAGCGAATGTGTGACGAAGCCGGCGTTCTTCAGCCGCTTGTGCATGGAGCCCAGGTCGTACTGCGTGCCGCCGAGGCCGTGAATGAGAAAGACGGCCGGCGTGCTTTTGTCAGCCGCCGGGACGGGGCCCGCCGCATGCGCCGGCGGCGCTGCGGGGACAGGAGTGCTGGGGGTGTCTGCTGCCACGTCAGGCCTCGACTTCCAGCAGTGCAGCAACTTGTTCGACCTGGCCGTCGGCGCCGCGCACGCTGGAAAGGCGCGCGTTCACGCTGGCCACGCGCCCGTCGCTCCAGCGCAAGGTGTTCTTCCACAAGATATGGTCGCGCTGGCCCTGGGTCAGGTCGCGCCAGTCGGCTTGCAGCGCGGGTTGCTCTTGCGGATCGGCGTGGGCGATGAAGTCCTGCACCGTCAGCAGCACGTTGGCATTGGTGCGCAGCAACTCGCTCGCGCCTTCGCCCCATGCGGCTGCGCCTGTCTGCGCATCAAAATTGGCGACCACGGTGCGGGTGGAGTCCAGCACCTGGCGGTAGCGGGTGCGCCAGTCTTGCGCCTGCGCCAGTGCCTGCGCGGCGGTGGCGCCCAGGGCATTGACCACGCCCACCAGCAACGCCATCACGGCGACATAACCCTGGATCTCGATGACGGCCTCGCCCGGAAAGCCTTCGACTTCGGCAAACGGGCCGCCGCCGGCGTTGGTCCAGGCGATCAGTGCCAGCGCGCCGATGAGCGTGGCTACGGTGGCGCCGCGTTCCTTCCAGAGTATGGCCGTCACCACCATGAAGGGCAGTGGCAAATAGGTAAGGGTGGGGCCGAGGGACGCGCTGAAGCGGTCCGACACATCGGCGGAGAAGATCAGCGCCGCCACCACAAAGAAGAGCAGAAAGGTACCGGCGCCCGCCAGGAACTGGCTGCTGGCCATGCCGCCCGAGCGCTTGACCTTGAAGCCGGCAAACGAAGTGATGAGCGGGGCAATCAGCAAGATGCCGACAAAGGTGGTGCAGGTCCACACACGCCACTCGACCATGATCGCGACCGGCTCGGGCAGCGCCCAGCTCCAGATCATCACGCCGATGCTGGCGCCCAGGGCAGAGGTCAGCAGCGCGCCCAGCAGCACGCCGGCGTAAGCCTTGCCCGGCTCCAGGCTGCCCTCAGGCCCGGTGCTGCGCAGCAGGCGCGCCACCCAGGCGCCCAGCGCGGCACAGACCGCTTCGTTCACACCAAAGGCGATGGCCGGCAGCACGGCCATGCCGTCCAGCAAGGCCAGCGCGATGGCCGCGAGCGCGGCGCCCGTCAGCACGGCAGGGCGTTTGGGTGGTTTGACGGCCAGCAGCGCGCCAAAGGTGACGCCGGTCGCCAGCCAGACCGATGCGCTCAGCGTCATCGCGTCGCCCATGCTTTGGGACAGCACGGCCGCGAAGGCCCAGGCAAGAAAAGTCACACCAGCGGTGACGGCAAAACGCAAGGCCATGGAAATCCTCCTCGAATGGTGACGCTGTTGTGCAGGCGCCGGTGGTTTCGCCGTAGTTTATGACACCACCCCCGTTCAGGCTCACTTCGTGTAGCCTGCTCCCCCCTCAAGGGGGCGGCGCTGGCGGCCCGGCAAAGCCGGTTCCGCGGCGCCTGCTTGGTTGAAGAGGCGTTGACCGAGGGTTGTTGCTGGTAGCGCTGAGCGGTTTCAAAATCTACAATATGGACGTATATCCACAATATGGACAAATCAACATGCCAGTCGACTCCCCAGACCAGACGCCACTGATGCCCTACCAATACCCCAACCCGCCCGACGCCCGTCCGGAGATCGTGGTGCAGCACGCCATCCCGACCGACGAGCGGCTGTGGGTGCCGCAGGCTGAAAACGTCTGGTTTCGCCCGCTGTGCCTGAACGCCAGCCAGGGCTACTGGATGAACCTGCTGCGCGTGCGCAAGTCCGGCGTGCTCAGCCGCCACCGCCACCCGCAGGCGGTGCACGGCTTTGTGCTCAAGGGCCGCTGGCGTTACCTCGAGCACGACTGGGAAGCGACTGAAGGCAGCTATGTGTTTGAGCCGCCCGGCGAAACCCATACGCTCTACGTGCCCGAAGACGTCGAAGAAATGATCACCTACTTCCAGGTCAACGGTGTCATGTACTACACCGACCCGTATGGCAAAGGCATGGGCTACGAAGACGTGTTCACCAAGATCGAGATGTGCAACAAACACTTTGAAGCTGTTGGCCTGGGCGCGGACTACACGAAGCAGTTCATCCGATGACTTTGCATCAAGCGAAGAAAATTTAAGTAAAAAGTGGCTGCAGCCCAATAAGCGTCTTGGCTGGCAGCTACTCTTTTGATAGCAAACTGTTTGAGCTGGCGACAGCTAAGACCCCACCGGAGCATTCCATGACCTACCAGGCAGACCTCTTCAAAGGCCAACGCGCGCTGGTCGCCGGCGCCACGCAAGGCATAGGCGCCGTTATCGCCAACCACCTCGCCGCGCTGGGCGCTGAGGTCACGGCCCTCGGGCTGGGCAAGGGCGACGGCACGCTCAATGCCGCCGTCGACGTGCGCCAGGCCGACGTGACATCGGCGTCCAGCCTGGACGCCGCGCTCGCCGGCATCAACGAACTCGACATCGTCTTCAACTGCGCCGGCATCATCCAGCGCGGCGCAGAGCACGACATCGAGGTCTTCCAGAAAGTGCTGGCCGTCAACCTCACCGGCACCATGCGCGTGTGCACCGCCTCGCGCGAGCGCTTGAAGGCGCGCCGCGGCTGCATCGTCAACACCGCCTCTATGCTCAGCTTCTTCGGCGGCGGCCTGGTGCCCGGCTATGCGGCCAGCAAAGGCGGCGTCGCCCAGCTCACCAAGTCACTGGCGATTGCCTACGCACCCGACGGCATCCGCGTCAACGCCATCGCGCCCGGCTGGATCGCCACGCCGCTGACGCAAGCGCTGCAAGATGACCCGGCACGCGCCGGCCCCATCCTGGCTCGCACCCCCATGGGCCGCTGGGGCACGCCCAAAGACGTGGCCGAAGCCGCGATGTTTCTCTGCACACCCGCAGCCGCCTTCATGACCGGCGTGATCCTGCCGGTCGACGGCGGCTATATGGTGTCTTGATCGGATTCGCCTTGCCCAAATCAACAAGCGCCAAACCGCACGCTGCCAAGCCACCGGTATCACAGGTGGCCGGCACAGCCGCCTTCTCCAAATTCATGCACGTGCTGCAGCTGGTCGCCGATGCACCCGAGCCGCTCAACATCGGCGCGCTCGCCAAGGCCAGCGGCTACCCACGCCCCACCGTGCACCGCATCGTCGCGGCTTTGGTGTCTGAGCGCCTGCTGGTCGAAAACGACCACGGCGCGCTGCTTGCGCTCGGCCCCCGGCTCATTCAGCTCGCCAGCCGCAGCTGGGGCCGCTCCGACCTGCGCTTGGCAGCAGTTGACGAACTCAAACGCCTGCGCGACCTCACCGGCGAAACCGTGCACCTGGCTGTACCCAACGGCAACACCATGGTCTACATCGAAAAACTCGAAAGCCCCAGTGCGGTCCGCATGGCCTCACGCATCGGCACCAGCGTGGCCCTGCACGCGACTGCGGTCGGCAAGGCCTACATGGCGGCGCTGGAGCCCGCTGTGCTCGAGCCGCTGCTGCAAGGTTTGCCGATGCCGCGCTACACCGGCAACACGTTGGTGAAGCTGCCTGAGTTGCGCAAGCAGTTGCAGCTCACGCGAGAGCGCGGGTGGTCTGTAGATGCCGAAGAGCATGAGGCCGGCATCTTTTGTTACGGCGCCGTCATACGCGGCAGCCGTGGAGTGCCTGTGGCGGCGATCAGCGTGAGCACCTTGATGTTCCGGCAGAAGGCTGATCCGGAGGGGACCTATGTTGCGCCTTTGCTGGAGGCCTGCCGGGCGATTTCGCAGAGAATTGCCGAGACGCCTTCTTTGGTGGGGGCTGAGGTTTTGTAGGGGTGCTTCGATTCGCGATGTAGCCAAGGAGCTTTGATGAGGCGCAACAGTTATTGCAATGAAGTACGTACTCTTTCCTAAAGGCGCTCCAGGCTTTGCGGCTGAAGATCAGGCCGGCACGGTCGGGACAAGTCTTGGCGGTTACTTCTATGACTATCTTCGGCGCACCGATGGAGAGATCGTCGGCGTCACGTACTGGCTGATGGAGCCAGTGAGCTTTGAGCGGCACCCGGTGTATTCCCAGTTTTTGGGTGATGACCGGTTTATCTTCGACGCTGCAGGTGGTTGCGTGAGCATGGTGTTTGAAGAAAGCAACGCCGGGCTGCTTCTGAAGGGCCAACTCATTACCGATGTGGTGCAGGAGTTCGGCGGCGAAAGCGTGTTGCGATCCGGGGACTGGTTTGCCATTGCTTTCTCGCTTGTTGAGTAGGCCCATGTCAACCATCATCTCCAGCCAATTCGCCAGCCGCGTCACGCTACGGCGCGACAAGGTCGAGTCCTTTGAGGTTTACCCGTTTAATCTGCCGGCGGTTCGGTCGCTGGAGTCGCTGGACTTGCATCCGAAGGTGACTTTTCTGGTGGGGGAAAACGGCTCGGGCAAATCGACATTGCTGGAGGCCATCGCCGTTTCGCTGGGCTTCAACGCTGAGGGCGGCACTAAAAACTTCCGCTTTGATACGCGTTTGTCGCACTCGGTGCTCAATGAATATCTGCGCATTGCCAAAGGCTTCAAGCGGCCGAAGACGGGGTTTTTTCTGCGGGCGGAGAGCTTTTTTAACGTGGCGACAGAGATCGAGAACCTGGATGCGGAGCCCTCATTCGGCCCGCCTGTCATCACCTTTTACGGCTCGCGATCCTTGCATGAGCAGTCCCATGGTGAATCGTTCCTCTCGTTGCTGACGCACCGCTTCGGGCCGGACGGCTTGTACATCCTCGACGAGCCGGAAGCGGCGCTGTCACCGCAACGCCAATTGGCGGTGCTGTCGCGCATGCATGACCTGGTGGCAGAACGTTCGCAGTTTGTGATTGCCACGCATTCACCCATCCTGATGGCCTACCCGGACGCGTGGATTTACGCCTGCACCAGCGCGGGCCTGGAGCGCATCGCCTACCGGGACACCGAGCACTTTCAGGTCATGAGCGATTTTTTGCAGAACCCGGAGCGCATGCTGCGTGAGTTGCTGGAGCGACGGGACGGCGAGGGCGCATGATGTGCCAAATCAGGCTCTAGCCCTTTATGTACATTGGCTATGTGCTATCAAAACAATAGCGAATGAGCATGCCCTCCGAATGGGCCCATCAGCCTCGGGCGAGGATATTCAGCCGAAATTCCTCAAAGCCGCCTCAATCGCCGCCGCCGTCGCCAAAGGCTTCTCCATCGGAAACAGGTGGCTCCCATCGAGCATCATGATCCGGCCCTTGGTCACCTTCTCCGTCATCGCCATCCCGACTTGCTTCATCTCCACTGACTGCCGCCCGCCGATAAACGTGACGGGGCACTTCAGGGGGTGGCGCTTGAGCAGCGCCTCCAGGTTGTCGGGCAGGGTGTTGTAGATCGCGGTTTCCACGTCGCGGTCAAAGCTCAGCAGTTGTTTGCCTTCGTCGTCGCCGGTGCCTTCGTAGGTGCCGTGCTCGATGTAGTCGCGCAGCACTTGTTCATCCCACGCAGCAAAGGCTTTTTTGCTGCGGAAGTGTTCAAACACTTCGTCTTTGCCCAGCCACTGGTTCTTGCGCTTGCGGCTGATGGCGCCGGGCGAGATGGCGCCGACCAGTTGGGCGCGTTTGGCAACATTGACGGCGTGGGCGCGCCAGCCGCCGAGGATGGGGGAGTCGACCAGCACCACGCCTTTGACGGGGTGGCCGCCCAGTTGCGGATTGCGTGCGGCGCACATCAGGCTTAAAAACCCGCCAAGCGAATGGCCGACAAGGAAGGCGGGCTGGTCGCACTTTTCAACTTCGCGGGCGGTGAAGTCGGCGAGCTGCTGAACGAGGTGGGGCCAGTTGCTGGTGACGGGGTAGCGCGGGTCGTGGCCGAATTTCTCAATCGCCTTGACCTGAAAGCCGCGGGCTTTCAGGCTCTGGAAGACTGCGCTGTAGGTGCTGGCCGGGAAGCTGTTGCCGTGGGAAAAGATGACCAGCGGTTTTGTCGAATTGGGCACGGCTAAATTGATGTGATTAAGGATCTTCTGCAGGAGAACCAGAGGGATTTCTTCAAGACTCTATAACCATCACCGGTTGTGGATCTTCTTCAATGCCGGCTAGATTCGTCCACGGAATACCCGGTCGCGTTTGATGGAAAGTAAAGCTTACATCCGGCCCGAACTCTTGGTCTTTTGAAACAAAGCTGGCAACGATAGTGACTCCGGTTTCAAACTGATCTTTCCAGGCAGCCAGAAATCTGTCGATGAACTCAAATCCAATCGAGATAACGTCATCCCCTTTTTGACAAAAGTCAGCCACATGAATTCCGTTGATCGATGCCTCGCAACCGGTCATATCCCCATAACGCTGAACATTCGGAAGCCCCAGCTTTTTTTTCTTCCAAAAATAAGAGAAAAATGCCCCACCATCTACGATCAAAAACGCTGGGGAAGCGAGTAGCAGCTCTAATTTTTTTGGCAGTTTCGCTGGGACTCTAAGAAGAGTCATTTTCTCCATCGCACTACTGGTGTGAACTTTCATCTTTTAAGTTTTTCGCTGATGTAGAACCGTCATTGAGTCGACGGTGTTGTTGACGGAGCGATTGAATACAAACGAGTGAGCAGGCGGTACCTCTCGTTCTCATCGCCATATAACGTTAACGCTTCAAGACTGCCGACTTCAGCAGCGCCTTAAATCAGTTTTTCGTCAGGCGTGCTGATTTTCTTCAGGGGCTCGTGGCGCGTGGCCGGCATCTTCAGCGGGATCTCGGTGTGCGCGTCGTCCCACACCGGATCTTCGATGCTGTCGAACACCTCGCGCAGCTTCTGGCCCCAGCTGCTGTGCATCATGCGGTAGTAGGGGTTGTCGTTGTCGATGCAGACGATCTTGTCGCTCTTGTAGGTGTCGGCTTCATAGACCACCAGATCGAGCGGCAGGCCGACCGAGAGGTTGGACTTCATGGTCGAATCCATGGAGACCAGCACGCACTTGGCGGCTTCGGCCAGCGGTGTGGCGGGGGTGAGCACGCGGTCCAGCACCGGCTTGCCGTATTTGGACTCGCCGACCTGAAAGTAGGGCGTCTCGTCGGTGGCTTCAATGAAGTTGCCGGCCGAATACATCTGGAACAGGCGCATGTTCTCGCCGCGGATCTGACCGCCGAAGACCAGCGACACATTGAAGTCGACATCGGCGTTTTTCAGTGCTTCGGCATCGCGGTCATAGACGCGGCGGATGGCCGAGCCCAGCACGCGGGCGGCGTCGAACATGCTTTTGGCGTTCCAGATCGTGATGGCTTCGCCGCCTTCATGGTCCTTGAGTTGCTCGACCTGCAGGATCTCGCGGATGGACTGGGAGATCGATAAATTGCCGGCCGACAGCAGCACCATGAAGCGGTCGTCCGGCTTTTCGTACACGATCATCTTGCGGAAGGTGCTGATGTGGTCCAGGCCCGCATTGGTGCGGGAGTCAGACAGGAACACCAGCCCGGCGTTGAGTTTGGCGGCGACGCAGTAAGTCATGAGGTGCTCTGGAAGTGTGGGGGACGTGGGAGAGATCGGAGAGGTCGGGTTGCGCTGGTTCACGGTGCGATGGAGATCTTTTTCAGGCGGTACAGGGCGTCAAGCGCCTCGCGCGGGCTCAGGGCATCAGGGTCTATGGTACCCAATGCCTTCTCGACGGCGCTTTGGTCGGGCGCTGCGGCTTCGGGCGGCGCGGCAAACAGGTCGACCTGGGCGCGGGCTTCGGTCTGGTGGGCTTCGAGCGCATTGAGCGCGTGGCGGGCATGGTTGACGACGGCGGCAGGCACGCCGGCCAGCTTGGCCACGGCAATCCCGTAGCTTTTGCTGGCGGGGCCGGGCTCGATGTGGTGCATGAACACGATGTCGGCGCCGGACTCGACCGCGCTCACGTGCACATTGATCGCGCCGTGGTGCTGCGCCGGGAATTCGGTCAACTCAAAGTAATGTGTGGCAAACAGCGTGAAGGCCTGCGTCTTGTTGTGCAGGTAGGCCGCAATACCCCCGGCTAGCGCCAGGCCGTCGAAGGTCGAGGTGCCGCGGCCTATCTCGTCCATCAGCACCAGCGAATGCGGTGTGGCGGCGTGCAGGATTTGTGCGGCTTCGGTCATCTCCAGCATGAAGGTCGACTGCGCATTGGCCACGTCGTCGGCCGCGCCGATGCGGGTGTGGATCGCATCAATCGGCCCGAGTTTGCAAGCCGCCGCCGGCACGTAAGAGCCGACGCTGGCCAGCAGCACGATGAGCGCGACCTGCCGCATGTACGTGGATTTACCGCCCATGTTGGGGCCGGTGATGACCTGCATGCGGTGCTTGCCGCTCATGCGGGAGTCGTTGGCGATGAAAGAGCCGCCGCCGGTTTCGGCCAGGCGTGCTTCGACCACGGGGTGGCGGCCTTGTGCGATGTCGATGCAGGGTTCGCGCACAAACACGGGCGCCGCCCAGTTGAGCGTGAGTGAGCGTTCGGCCAGCGCGCACAGCGCGTCGAGCGAGGCGAGGGCGCGTGCCAGGCGGCTGAGTGCCGGGATGAAGCCTTGCAGCTGGTCGAGCAATTGTTCGTACAACCACTTCTCGCGCGCCAGGGCGCGCTCTTGCGCCGACAGCGCCTTGTCTTCAAAGGCCTTGAGTTCGGGCGTGATGTAGCGCTCGGCGTTTTTCAGCGTCTGGCGGCGGCGGTAGTCGTCGGGCACCTTGTCGAGCTGGCCCTGCGTCACTTCAATATAAAAACCATGCACCTTGTTGAACTGCACGCGCAGGTTGGCGATGCCGGTGCGGGCTTTTTCGCGGCCTTCCAGGTCGAGCAGAAAACCGTCGCAGTTGGTCTGGATGGCGCGCAGCTCGTCCAGGTCGGCGTCGCAGCCGTGGTTGATGACACCGCCGTCGCGGATCAACGCTGCAGGCTCGTCGAGCACATAGCGGCCCAGCAGCGCGGCGCAACCCGCGGGCGGTTGCAGATCTTCAAAAATTTTAGCCAAAAGTGCCGGAAGCCCAATGCCCGCCTGGGCTGTCAGCTCTGTTTTTTGTAGCGTGTCTTTCAGCGCAACCAGCTCGCGCGGGCGCACCTGGCGCAGCGCGATGCGGGCGGTGATGCGTTCGACGTCGCTGCAACCCTTGAGTTTGGCGCGCAGGGTTTGCTGCGGGCCGCCGCGCAAATGCGTGATGGCCTCCAGCCGCGCGGCCGCTTGCGTGCGGTCGCGGCGCGGGCTGAGCAGCCAGCTCTTGAGCGCGCGGCTGCCCATGCCGGTGGTGCAGGTGTCCAGCAATGAAAACAGCGTGGGTGAATCTTCGCCGCGCAGCGTCTGCGTGAGTTCAAGGTTGCGGCGCGTGGTTTGCGGCAGCTCGATCAACTCGCCCGAACGCACCACCTGCAGGCCCTGCACATGCGACAGCGCGCGGCCCTGCGTGTGTTCGGCGTAACCCAGCAGGGCGGACGCGGCGGCGTGCGCTTCGTTCAGCGCCTCAGCATTCCAGGATGCGAGCGAGGCGACCTTGAGCTGGTCGAGCAGGCGTCGCGCGCCGAGGGCGGCATCAAACTGCCAGGCGGGGCGGGCAGACGAAGCGCAGCGCTGGTTTTTAAGCCGCTGCTCAAAGGCCGGCGTCACATCAACGTTGTAGAGCAGCTCGCTGGGCGCCACGCGCGCCAGCCAGGCTTCGAGCTCGTCATTGGCGCAATGCGCCAGGTGAATCTCGCCCTGCGTCACGCTGAGCCAGGCCAGGCCGCAGGTGTTGCGCGCGCCCTGGTGCACGGCCAGCAAAATCGATTCGTTCTTGTCGTTGAGCAGCTCGGTGTCGGTCAGCGTGCCGGGTGTGACGACGCGCACTACTTTGCGCTCGACCGGGCCTTTGCTGGTGGCGACATCGCCGACCTGCTCGCAGATGGCGACGGACTCACCGAGCTTGATGAGCTTGGCGAGGTAGCCCTCCAGTGCGTGAAAGGGCACGCCCGCCATCACCACAGGCTCGCCGGCCGACTGGCCGCGCCGCGTCAGCGTGATGTCGAGCAGGCGCGCGGCTTTCTCGGCATCGGCAAAAAAGACTTCGTAAAAATCCCCCATGCGGTAAAAGACCAGCGTGTCGGGGTACTCCGCCTTGATGCCCAGGTACTGCTGCATCATGGGTGTATGGTTTTTTGAGCTATCTTGCATTGTCCGGGTTACTCAAAAATCATTTAAAAATCAATAACTTACGCATTATTTTGCGGTCTTCGTGCGCCGATAGTGCTCCATCATAGGGGGTGGGACCCTTGAACTTCCTAATTGCACTGCGGGAAGAAAAAAGCTTTTAAAAATCAACAGCTTACGCGACGGCTGCCATTCTTATAGCTTGCGATGAGGTCCATGAACCTCCATTGCGCCCAAAAAATTCCGCCAAAACGCCGCCAAAGCTCGCTCGCCTCTCACACTGCTAGAGTTTTTGGCGGCACATGCTCTGGGAACAGCTCAGAAAATCGAAGTGTCCAAGCCCGCCAATTTCGAGCTTTATATCCGACCCGATTGGTGAGGCCGAACTTGACATGGAAAGACTGGCAAACGCCTTGACGTCGCGCCAGTCTTTGAATACCTGATGCCAGTAAAGCCAGCTAGAAATCAGGCGAGCGCTTTGGCAACGTGTTCAGCTTATCGCCTATGACGGCTGAGGCTCTTCTGCCTTGGGCGGGAGCAAGTCCAGGTATTTGTACGTGGGCTTTTTCGACATCCCGTAGTGGTTCGTTTGAACCAGGCGGGAGTTCTCCTTGTCGAACGATATGCTCCCCGTGAGCATGACTTCTGCCATCTCAGGATAGTCCCGCACCACGGTTAAATAATATTCTCTGGCCCACGCTTGCGCTTTACGAGAGAGTAGGTAACCTTGCCTGTGATGCTTGCCTTTTCGGTCAAGCGGAGCCAAGCCAAAAACGTTCAAACAAAACGCTGGAGCCCGAATGCTCACGTAGTTCGGATACTCAACCATCTTGTCAATTTGCTCGCTGAGTAGTCTGCGCGTTTTCTGCCTCACAACCGTCCAAGCGGGCCCCTCTTTGAAGCCGTGCATCGCGCCCCAAGCCATGTTGTGCTGAAAAGTCCAAGAGATCATGAATGGCCCCTTCACATATGCCGAATTAATGCAAAGCTGATACATCAACTCGGCCAACTGGTCGTGAATGTTTTGAGGGTATTTATCCAGCCTCACGTGATGGACGTATGGCAGCTCTTTGGCCTTGTTCACCAGCTCAACCGCTTTGGTAAAAAAGTCGCATATAGCATTGAAGGCTCCATGCGCTTTCGTCTCATACGGGTTCTCCATTCCCGAGAGTTTTTCAAGGCCAATGTGAGCTGTATTCAATTGGTGAAAAGCCCCGGATAGAACTTGCGATTGGTCGTTTGTGTGCCCAGTCGCCAGAAATGCTTTCATGGTAATCAGGACAGCCCGCAGATAGGCGCTCCACTGCGCCCCATCCCATGATGTGTAGTCCTCATAGTTCACGTCAAACGTGCCAAGGCCCCCGCCTTTTTGAATACCGGAGACCAGCTCATAGTTGCCGTAAAGGGTTTGGCTCACAGGTTTGACATACCCAAAAAATCCGGACTGGTAGCCCTCCACTTCGGCGTAAAGGAATGAGTCTTTTTGAGCTACGGCCTCCATGGTTATGTTCCGGCTAAAAGCGCTCATCGGAAAATCCTTGTCAGTGTCCGACTCGGCCATTTCTTTGAAGAGCTGGAGCGCAGTGATAGGCGTGCTTTTCACAATGATTTTGCAGATACGGCGGTCGCTCAAAATGAAGAAAATTTCTTGCGCATATTCAGACGTTCTCGGAGGATTTTTGTTCTTCTGGATGTCGCCAGCCATCCATTTGTTGGCCAAACCCCAGTGCTTCACCAACTGCTTCGATGAATAGCCCACCTCACTCAGAACGATTTTGATTTCGTCTTCATTGCCCCGAAAAGCCAAGCGCATGATTTCAGCCGTGAATCGTCCAGCATTGCGATAGCCAAAAACTGGCGGGCGTATGTAGGCGTAATAGGTCCAGGTGAGAAAAGTGCCCAGGAACAGAAGCCCTAGCGTTGCCTGCCACAGGGTTGAATTGAACCAGGTGGTATGAAGAACTGGCCATTTTTGAGCCACCCATACCTCCGTGAGCAAGGTAGCCACGCCGATGAAGGCGATGAGCCCAAATGTGGCCGAATACATGTATCCCGGAGCCACCGCTACACGAAATCTGTAGCGGATGTCTGTCACCGTGTAGAGCACCGCCAAGAGCGCGAGAGCAGCCAAAAATTCGGCGAATCCAAAGATTTTTGTCATTGGAGAAAGGATTGGAACCAAGCAAATCAAGTCTCCGCAGGTCTCAGTCATTTGTGTCCTCCTGATTTTTTATTGTGGCAAGCCTCCTAGCCAGACCATATTGTCACTCCGGCTGAAGACCACCAGTGGGAGATTTGCTTTTGCCGTTTTTCTGATACTTTGAAAGTTGCACTAAAAAGTATGGGGATATCAACGCCTACCGAAAAACTGCGAAATCAAAATCACTTTACGGAGAGGACGAAACCCTAGCTTTCTATCGGCTGTTCAGCCAATCCATGTATTGCCCTCGGTTCCAATCCAGGATTTTTCAGCGGTTTGCTCATCGCTATTTTATTGAGCACTCTTGAGGTAGTCATTGGCTGGGTAACGCAGTGCGGTCGGGAATTTACACTCGAAGTGAGTGCCCATTGATTGGTCTTTCCCATCCCACTGTGTTATGCCTGTGAGCTGTATTAGCTCGTGATACCGCTTCACCTCTTTTGTCTTGCCCAGTCGTCCAGCCAAGGCTAATAATTCGTCGAGCAAGTCAGTGTGGACATCGTTGTTGCGTCTGACGCCCTTGTTGTAGCCATCGACGTATAGCAGGTAAGCCTCCTCATACCGTCCTTGTAGTGCCAAGTAGCGCCCATTGAACCAGTCAATCTCATGCTGGGTCATCTCAATCATGGGCTCCCACGTTTTGGCCTGCCTTGCAATCATGTCTTCAAGTTTGGGGCCGTCCCTTGGGACTTCGGCTTTATATAAGGCCTCGCGAATATGAATCCATGGTCGGTCTTGCCCAATGTTAAGGGCCTTTCCCACCTCGTCGCTTTTGGCTATTTTCAACAGACGAAACATATCCGCAGGCGGGGGAAACGTAGAACTGTGCACCATCCAAGTCAAGATATATCCGCGCTTGTTAGGTCCAATCTTTGACAGTAGCCGCGCCACAAATAGCCAAACCATTTTTCCTGTGTCATCTCGAAGGTCCAAGGCCTCCATCACATCAATGAGGTTGTTCAGACCAGGCACTGTGCTTTTGAGCCATGTGTCTGTCGTCTTTCTGCTGTTGTCCTCATCAATGTTATGTTTCTTTGCCCGATATTGAGCGATTGCCTTGTAGTCCTGACTTCCCTTTTTACAAATGCTACGCAAGTAGTCAGCCAGCGGCTCCTTACTTGAGAGAAGAACTCGTGGATTTGTCTCAGGGTAGAGTTGGCCGAACGTTTCCAACAATGCTGTGCTGCTTTGTGTGGATCTGCCTCAAAGTGCGCCGCTGTTTCCGCGATTTTGTTGCCTCGATTACTAGCCAGGTGGCCAGCTTCTCGGCGTAGGGATCGAGCTTGCTTGGGGTTGCCCGCCGTTGGTAGCTGGGCTCGCTCTCTTCCGATCGCAGG
>CALRQR020000018.1:0-100210 GCA_943370375.1 Synechococcus sp. UW140 | reverse complement strand
GAGCACACCAAAATAGCGCCGTCCATCTGGGCTGCGCCGGTAATCATGTTCTTCACATAGTCGGCGTGGCCTGGGCAGTCCACGTGCGCGTAGTGGCGGTTGGCCGTTTCGTACTCGACGTGCGCCGTGTTAATCGTGATACCGCGCGCCTTTTCTTCGGGCGCCGCGTCAATTTGGTCGTAGCCCTTGGCTTCACCACCGAATTTGGATGCCAGAACGGTCGTGATCGCCGCCGTCAGCGTCGTCTTGCCATGGTCCACGTGGCCAATCGTGCCAACGTTGACGTGCGGCTTGGTCCGCTCAAATTTGCCTTTTGCCATTTTTCTCTCCAGATAAAGAACATGCCCGTGTACGGTTTAACGTCTGCACTGTATTGCTGATTCACTTCGCACGGGCACGAAGTGGCACACAATCGCAGACAAGGAAAAAAGCTGCCGGCCCCATACGGGACCGGCAGCGAACATTACTTACTTGGCGCGCGAAGCCATGATGGCTTCCGACACATTGCGCGGAGCTTCAGAGTAGTGCTTGAACTCCATGGAGTACGTTGCACGGCCCTGCGACATCGAGCGCAGCGTGGTCGAATAACCAAACATTTCAGACAACGGCACTTCGGCCTTGATGGCCTTGCCGCCACCCACCATGTCTTCCATGCCTTGCACCATGCCGCGGCGTGAGGACAGATCGCCCATCACGTTGCCGGCGTAGTCTTCGGGCGTTTCAACTTCCACAGCCATCATGGGCTCCAGAATCACGGGGCTGGCCTTGCGGCAGCCTTCCTTGAAACCGAAGATGGCAGCCATCTTGAAGGCCAGTTCGTTCGAGTCCACATCGTGGTACGAACCGAAGTGCAGCGTGACCTTGACGTCAACCACCGGATAGCCGGCCAATACGCCAGACGTCACGGCTTCGTTGATGCCTTTTTCCACTGCGGGGATGTATTCGCGAGGAACCACACCGCCCTTGATGGCGTCGACGAATTCGATGCCCTTGCCGGCTTCGTTCGGCTCGATCTTGAGCACAACGTGACCGTACTGGCCCTTACCGCCGGACTGACGCACAAACTTGCCTTCAGCGTCTTCCACCGTCTTGCGGATGGTTTCGCGGTAAGCCACTTGCGGTTTGCCGACGTTGGCTTCAACGCCGAATTCGCGCTTCATGCGGTCGACAATAATTTCCAGATGCAGCTCGCCCATGCCGGCGATCAGGGTCTGGCCGGACTCTTCGTCGGTCTTGACGCGGAAAGACGGGTCTTCCTGGGCCAGACGTTGCAGCGCGATACCCATTTTTTCCTGGTCGGCCTTGGTCTTGGGTTCCACAGCCTGCGTAATCACGGGCTCAGGGAACACCATGCGCTCGAGCATGACGATGGCATCCGGATCGCACAGGGTTTCGCCCGTGGTCACGTCTTTGAGGCCCACGCAAGCAGCGATGTCGCCGGCGCGAATTTCGCTGACTTCTTCACGGTTGTTGGCGTGCATCTGCACGATACGGCCGATACGCTCTTTCTTGCCCTTGATCGGGTTGTAAACGCTGTCGCCCTTTTTCAGGACGCCAGAGTAAACACGCACGAAGGTGAGCTGGCCCACAAACGGGTCAGTCATCAGCTTGAATGCCAATGCAGAGAATTTCTCTTCGTCGTCAGCCTTGCGGGTGACAGGCGCCTCGTCTTCGTCCATGCCCTTGACTGGCGGGATGTCGATCGGCGACGGCATGAATTCAATCACGGCGTCCAGCATGCGCTGCACGCCCTTGTTCTTGAACGCAGAGCCGCAGTACATCGGCTGGATTTCGCTGGCGATGGTGCGCGTGCGGATGCCCAGCTTGATTTCAGCCTCGGTCAAGTCACCTTCTTCGAGGTACTTGTTCATCAGCTCTTCGGACGACTCGGCGGCGGCCTCGACCATCTTCTCGCGCCATTCCTTGGCCAGCTCGACGAGTTCGGCAGGGATGTCGCTGTAGGTGAACTTCATGCCTTGCGAGGCTTCATCCCAGATGATGGCCTTCATTTTCAGCAGATCGACCACGCCGGTGAAGCTTTCTTCAGCGCCGATGGGGATCACCATGGGCACAGGGCTGGCCTTCAGGCGCAGCTTCATCTGCTCAACGACCTTGAAGAAGTTCGCGCCGGTGCGGTCCATCTTGTTGACGAACGCGAGGCGGGGAACCTTGTACTTGTTGGCCTGGCGCCAGACGGTTTCGGACTGGGGCTGAACGCCGCCCACGGCGCAGTACACCATGCAGGCGCCGTCAAGCACGCGCATGGAACGCTCCACCTCGATGGTGAAGTCCACGTGGCCCGGGGTGTCGATGATGTTGATGCGGTGCTCAGGCAGCGAGGTGTCCATGCCTTTCCAGAAGCAGGTAGTGGCAGCGGAAGTAATCGTGATGCCGCGCTCCTGCTCTTGCTCCATCCAGTCCATGGTGGCAGCGCCGTCGTGAACTTCACCAATCTTGTGGTTCACGCCGGTGTAAAAAAGGATCCGCTCGGTGGTGGTGGTCTTGCCGGCATCAATGTGCGCGGAAATGCCGATGTTGCGGTATTGGGAAATAGGGGTAGCGCGGGACATAAATTACTTTCAGTTCGGGGTTACGAACAAAGACTCGTTGAAAGACTGCCCGCAGTTCAGGCATCTTTCATTTTTTCTACGCGTCTGCCGGCCGGGAATAGTGTTGCGCACGACACCCGGCTGGCAGAAATTGGGGTTGAACCGTTGGCAATCAAGGTGCCGGGCACCTTGAAACCAACCAGCAACCCGTCAATTCAGCGCAGCAAATACTGCGATCGAAAATTAGAAGCGGAAGTGGCTGAACGCCTTGTTGGCTTCTGCCATGCGGTGAACTTCGTCACGCTTTTTCATGGCGCCGCCACGGCCTTCGGTTGCTTCCATCAGCTCATTGGCCAGACGCAGAGACATGGACTTCTCGCCACGCTTCTTGGCGGCCTCTTTCAGCCAGCGCATGGCCAGAGCCATACGGCGGACAGGACGCACTTCAACCGGCACCTGGTAGTTGGCGCCGCCGACGCGGCGGGACTTCACTTCAACCATGGGCTTGATGTTGCCGATGGCCATGTGGAAGGCCTCGAGCGGATCTTTGCCGGGGTTCTTTTTCTCGATAAAGTCGAGCGCGCCATAAATGATGCGCTCTGCGACGGCCTTTTTGCCGCCTTGCATGATCACGTTCATGAACTTGGCGAGATCAACATCGCCAAATTTTGGATCAGGAAGAATTTCACGTTTAGGGACTTCGCGACGACGTGGCATTTTTTCACCTCTTTGCTTCAGTTGGCATTGCTTTTGGCAACACCGCGAGAGTTATCAAAACCCTCACTTACTCGACCGGTGCAACTATTTGCACTTGGGTCACTTCGTTTCAGACACCTGCCAGGGCGAATGAAACACCTTGTTTTGAAGAACTATCACAGACGACTGTGACAACCGCTTCTGGCGCGAGCTCTCAGTGAAGAGAAAAACCCGAGCCGGTTTGGCTTATTTGGCCTTTGGCTTCTTCGCACCGTACTTGGAGCGCGACTGCTTGCGGTCTTTCACGCCTTGCAAGTCGAGCGAGCCACGGACGATGTGGTAACGCACACCGGGCAAGTCCTTGACACGACCGCCGCGAACCAGCACCACGCTGTGTTCCTGCAGGTTGTGGCCTTCGCCGCCGATGTAGGAAATGATTTCAAAACCGTTGGTCAGGCGCACTTTGGCGACCTTACGCAGAGCGGAATTGGGCTTTTTAGGCGTCGTGGTGTACACACGGGTGCACACACCGCGGCGCTGCGGAGAATTTTCCATCGCAGGGCTCTTGGACTTGATCTTTTCGACCTCGCGCCCCTGACGGACTAACTGATTAATGGTTGGCATTGAAAACGTCCCTAAACGTCTGAAAACTACATTTACCGTGTTGATACGGCCACAAATATTTCCCGCCGTGAAAGCGGAAAAGCCTTCTAGTATAAACCGGAAGGAGGAAACGCTCAAGTAAAAGGCGATGAGTGCGGGAAAGGTGTGCGAGCCGGCGGCATGAATCAAGCGCCCAAGCCCGGCCCGGGAAACCTGAAAGCGCCGGAGCTCAATTGATGTTAGCGCCCACTCCGATTACTCAAGGGGGCAACCGGGCTTAAATTGCGGAAACCCATTGAAGGGCTGGCATCCGGCCTTCTTCAGAGGGGCCAGCCAACCAAACCTGGCCCCCCACCCCAAAGCCTTACTTGATCCAGAGCCGGATCGCATCCCAGGCCCGGCCCAGAATGCCGGCCTCTTCCACCGCTTCCAGCGCCACCAGCGGCACTTCGGCCACAGGCGTCGGGTTGTCGCCCAACGTGACTTTCAGGGTGCCCAGGGTCTGACCCTTGGCAAACGGGGCGACCAGCGGGTCAGGCCTCGCCACCTGGGTTTTCAACCTGGGGGCGCTGCCGGCGGCCACGGCCACCACGATGGCTTCGGGGCGGCCCAGCTTCACGGTCGATGACTTGCCCTTCCAGACGGAAGGCGACACCACGGCCTGGCCGGCGTCGAACAACTTCACGGCTTCAAAGGCGGTGTAGCCCCAGTTCAGCAGTTTTTGGGATTCATTGGCGCGGGCGCTGTCGCTGGAGGTGCCCAGCACGATCGCCAGGAGACGGCGGCCGCCCGGCGCGCCAGCCGCGCCCAGATTGGGGAAATCGCGTTTGGCGGTGGCAATCATGCAGTAGCCGGCGGCATCGGTGTGGCCGGTTTTCAGGCCGTCGACCGACGGGTCGCGGAACAGCAAGGTGTTGCGGTTGGTGTCGTTGGCGGCAGGGGTGCCGGGGTAGCGGTATTTCTTGATGGCCGAATAGCCGATGTAATCCGGGAAATCCGTCATCAGCCGCGTGGAAAGGATGCTCAGGTCACGCGCCGTGGTGGTGTGGCCGGGTTCGGTCAGGCCTTCGGGGTTTTTGTAGCTGGTCGACTTCATGCCCAGCGCCTTGGCCTGCTCGTTCATGAGCCGGACAAAGTTTTCGGCCGTGCCGCCCACGCCTTCTGCCAGCGCCATGGTGGCGTCGTTGCCCGATTGCACGACCATGCCCTTGATGAGGTCCTCGACAGGCACCTTCATTTTCGGGTCGATGAACATGCGTGATCCCGGCATCTTCCAGGCGCGCTCGCTGACGCCGAAAGTCTGCTTCAGGTCGATTTTTTTGGATTTGAGCGCCTCAAACACCAGGTATTCGGTCATCAGCTTGGTCAGCGATGCCGGCTCGATGGGGGAATCAATGTCTTTGGCCGCCAGGATCTGGTTGGCGGTGACGTCCAGCAGCAAATAAGAGCGCGCGGCGATTTCGGGCACCTGCGGAACCTGGGCGTGCACCGCAGGCAGCGCAACGGAAAAAGCCAGAAACAGGGGAGCGACAAAAGCGCGCAGGCCGCGGGCAGGGGAAAAGGCCGTGAGGGCCTTGAGTGAACGTTGCATGTAAGAGGTATCAGTGAAGGGTGAAGAAACGGAATGAACCGAATAAACCGTATAAACCGTATAGGGCCTGCGGCGCGGTCAGATCGCGGGTGAAGACAGGTGGCGGACCACCAAGCTTTTCAACAGCGGCAATTGTCCATGAAAGAAGTGACCGCCCCCGGGGACAACCGTAACAGGGAGTGCCTGCGGGCGCGCCCAGTCCAGCACGGCGGAAAACAGCACGGTGTCGTCTTCTTCGCCGTGTACCACCAGCGTTTTCAGGTGCGCTTCGGGGGCGATGGGCGCGGCCGGCGCGCGGGTGACGCTGGTGCCGACCAGCACGAGTTTCTCGATCGTGCGGGTGGCCGCGAGCTGCGCAAAGGCATGCGTGGTGACAAAAGCACCGAAGGAGAACCCGGCCAGTGCCAGCACCTGCCCGGCGCCGGCCGGCGCGGCGTGCTCCACCACGGCCAGAAAGTCTTCCAGCTCGCCCCGGCCTTCGTCGTGGCTGCCGGCGCTGCCGCCCACACCGCGAAAGTTAAAGCGCACCGACGTCCATCCGCACTGCACAAAAGCCCGCGCCATCGTCTGCACCACCTTGTTGTCCATGGTGCCGGCAAAAAGCGGGTGCGGATGCGCAATGACCGCGATGCCGCGCGAATCGCCGGCGGGAAGGTCCAGCGCGATTTCAAGTGCGCCGGCAGGGCCCTGGATGATGGATTTCTGGGTCTGGGAGTTCACGGAAAAAACCTTCGGTACGGTTGTTTGCTATCAATATAGTAGCTACAAGCCAAGATAGCGCCTTGGCTGGAGGCCTAAATCATGCTGAATCATGATGGCCGGGCGGCGCGCCGGCCTAGCGCCCCAGGTGCGCCGGCGTCAGCAGACGCTCGACCACTTTGCCGTTTTTCAGGTGCGACTCGACGATCTCGTCGATGTCGCTGGCATCCACATAGGTGTACCAGACGGCTTCCGGGTAGACCACCGCCACCGGCCCGCCTGCGCAGCGATCCAGGCAGCCGGCCTTGTTGACCCGCACCTTGCCCGGCCCGGCGAGCCCGGCGGCTTTGACCTGCGACTTGCAGCGGTCAAAGCCTTCCTGCGCACGGTGGTCGGCGCAGCAATCTTCACCGTTCTCGCGCTGGTTCAGGCAAAAGAAGATGTGGCGTTCGTAATAAGAGTTTGGAGAATTTTGAGGGTTTTGGTCTGGCATGTCGTGACTTTAGAGGATGTTGTAGTGCGCAGGTTCCACAGGGTCAGGAGGCTTCGAAGGCAGCCGTTGCCGCCTCAATGCCGCGGTTCGCGGCCTGACAGCCGCACTAATACATAAAGCAGCGCCGCATAAGGCCAAAGCCAACCCAGCCACTGCACCACGCCGTGGAAACGGATAAAACGGCCCTGCTCCCAGGTCTGCAGCGTCTGCGCAAAGTAGGGGTCTGCAGGCGCCTGGTTGAGCAGCCCCAGGTGAATGGCCAGCGCCAGCAGCGCCAGCGCCGCTGCGGCACGGCGCGGCACAGGAAGCAACACGAGGGCCAGCAGCGCCGCAAAGCCGATACCCACCTGTACCGGCAGGTCCAGCCAGGCCCAGGCGTGGTCCGGACCATAGCTGAGGGCTGCCGACAGCGCAGACGCGGCAATACCGGTCGCGATGATCGCGGCGGAGAACGCCGCGCGCTGCCAGAGCGTGCGGATCACGCAGTAGCCGAGCAGGCAGGGAATCAGCGCGCCCAAGGCCACGCAAAGCAACTCGGCGGCCGGCACCAGCGGCTGCAGTTCCATGTCGCGCACCGGCATCCATTGCAGAAAGGGCGTATCGGTCAGCACGTCGGCCAGCGCCGCCTCCAGCCGCTCAAACACCTGGCCCAGCCCCATCGGCACCGAGGCGGGAAACAGCAACGCCGGCGGCCAGAGCATGAGCAGCACCAGCGCGCCCCGCGCATCGTGGGCGAACCAGCGCGCCCGAAAGCGGCTCCAGCGATCCACCACGCCGGCCTTTTCCAGCGCCCAGGCAAAGCAGGCGCCCAGCCAGGCTCCCAGCGTGTTGAGCACGAGGTCGACGTTGGAAGGAATGCGCGACGGCAGGTAGCTTTGCAGCGTTTCCATCGCCAGCGACAGCAGGAAGCCGGCCAGCACCGCCACCGTCACGGCCCACGACACACGCCGGCTGCGCAGTGCCGACAGCGCCAGCAAAAAACCCAGCGGCGCGTAGCCGAGCAGGTTGGCGCCCACGTCAAAACCCGTCCAGTACTGCGGCAGCGGCGCCGTCAAAAACCGGAAGGGCGAAATGCCCTGGTCGCGCCAGTCGGCAAAGGGATAGAGGCTGGCGTACACCACGAGGCAGATGGCGGCGAGGGCCAGGGGCCAGGCGGTTGTTCTGTGCACACCCCCGTCGTCCTCACTTCGCTGCGCTTCGTGTAGTTCCTTCCCCCCTTGCAGGGGGCGACGCGAGGCGCCCGGCGAAGCCGGTTCGCCCGCGTCTGCTGGGTTGGGAGGGGGCGTCTTTTTCACTGCGATGCCCTGGTTTTCGCTTAGAAGGGCTTGACCACGACCAGGATGACTGCCGCCAACAGCAGCAGCACCGGCACTTCATTGAACCAGCGAAACCATTTGTGGCTGCGGGTGTTGCGGTTGTCGACGAACTTGGCGAGCAAGCGGCCGCAGGCGTGGTGGTAGCCGATCACGAGCACCACGACGGCGAGCTTGGCGTGCATCCAGCCGTTGCCCGGCCCGCGGCCGATGCCGTAGCCCAGGTAGAGCCACAGGCCAAAGCCCAGCGCGGGCACGGCCAGGATAGTCGTGAAGCGCATCAGCTTGCGCGCCATCAATATCAGCCGCTCCCGCTCGGCCACGCTTTCGGGCGGCACCATCGCCAGATTCACAAAAATCCGCGGCAAGTAGAAAAGCCCGGCGAACCAGCTGGCGATGAAAACGATGTGTAGTGATTTGACCCAGAGCATCCGGCTAGTTTAGTCCGCAGCGTTTAACCCGTTACCCAAATGTAGGCACTGCGGCCGCGCATTCAGAAACGCGCTGGCCGGGATGAAGCGCAAGGCGCCCGGAGCGCAGCAACCGGAATGGACTCCGGTCCATGAGGATTGCGAGCACCGCGCAACGCAGCGATTCGCCCGCCACACGGATTTGTGAGCGCGCGGAGGCAAAAAAATGCCCGGGGCATGAGCCACCGGGCTGGTAAGCCTTTTTGCTGTCACACGCAAAGGCCCCGCTCAGGGAGGAAAAGCGGGATGTAGTCGCCAAATTGGTAACCACACGTATTAATTCTAATCATGCCCCTCCAGTTTTGGCAATGCTTTTCTAAGTAACCTAAGAAACTTTCATGTAAAGCTGAACATGGCTTGCTGCCCTCAAGCGCCGTGAGGGGCTGCTGCCAAATACTTCAGGCGTTTCATAAAGCTTTGGCACAATTTGCCCATGACCTCGCATGCTTCCAACTCCGCCCCCTTTGCGCCATTTCCGGCGGGCCGCCCCCGGCGCCTGCGCCGCGACAGCTTCACCCGCAACCTCGTCCGTGAGCACGCACTCACCGCACACGACCTGATTTACCCCGTGTTTGTGGTGGACGGCAAGCAGCAGCGCCAGCCCGTCGCCTCCATGCCCGGCGTCGAAAGGCTGAGCCTGGACCTCTTGCTGCCGGTGGCCGAGGAGTGCGTGAAGCTGGGCATTCCGGTGATGGCGCTGTTCCCGGTGGTTGACGCCTCGCTCAAAACCTACGACGGCGTAGAGGCCACCAACCCGGACGGGCTGATCCCGCGCGTGGTGCGCGAACTGAAAAAGAACTTCCCCGGCCTGGGCGTGATGACCGACGTCGCGCTGGACCCTTTCACCACGCACGGCCAGGACGGCCTGCCGGACGACAACGGTTACATCCTGAACGAAGAGACGACCACCATGCTGGTGCGCCAGGCGATGTGCCAGGCCGAAGCGGGCGTCGACATGGTCGCGCCCAGCGACATGATGGACGGCCGCATCGGTGCCATCCGCCAGGCGCTGGAGGCCCAAAAGCTGATCCACACCCGCATCATGGCCTACAGCGCCAAGTACGCCAGCGCGTTTTACGGGCCCTTTCGCGACGCGGTCGGCTCCGCCGCCAACCTGGGCAAGGCCGACAAAAAAACCTACCAGATGGACCCGGGCAACAGCGACGAGGCGCTGCGCGAAGTGGCGATGGACATCGCCGAAGGCGCCGACATGGTGATGGTCAAGCCCGGCATGCCGTATCTGGACGTGGTGCGCCGCGTGAAAGACGCGTTCGGTGTGCCGACCTTCGCCTACCAGGTCAGCGGCGAGTACGCCATGATCAAGGCCGCCGCCCAAAACGGCTGGCTGGACCACGACGCCGTGATGATGGAAAGCCTGCTGGCCTTCAAGCGCGCGGGCGCCGATGGCGTGCTGACCTACTTTGCCATCGATGCCGCCCGAAAGCTGCGGCAGGCCTGAGGCGGCCGGGGCGTACACTCACAGTCTGCTATTAAAACAATAGCTACAAGCCTATGTGCTACATGGGCCGGATGCCGATTTGACTCATAAATAATGCAGGGCTGAGGGACTTTCATGCGCGTTTTCAACATCACCAACGGCGGCCAGGGTGTCATCGAAACCGACGCCCTGCCGACCGCCCTGCCCGCCCAGGGCTTTGTCTGGGTCGCCTGCGCGCGGCGCGAGTTCGAGGTGCTGCAGGCGCAGATCCAGGCCAGCCTGCAATTGCTGTGCGGCACCCAGCTGGTCGATTTGCACGTGGCCGACCTGCTGAACAACCAGCTGCCCTCGCATTACGACTACACCTCGCAGTACGACATCCTGGTGTTTCGCCGCCTGGCCGCCGGCCAGACCGAAACCGATCTGAGCACACCCGGCGAGCCGCTTCATGAGCGCATGAAACGCAGCGGCCCGCCGGTGCTCAAGCGCATCGACACCAGCCCGGTCGGTTTTGCCGTGTTCGACCAATTGCTGCTGACCGTGCACCCGACCGACTGCGCCGTGCGCGACGCCTATGCCGCCCGGCTGCTCAACGCCACCACGGCCGAGTCGCGCTCCAGCGGCGTGAAGCTGCCTACCAGCCCCGCCGACATGATGCTGCGCATCGTCAACCAGATGGTGGACGGCTACCTCGAGCTGCGGCGCGAGCTCACACGCCAGCTTGATCACTGGCAGGCCG
The DNA here is from genome assembly GCA_943370375.1 of Synechococcus sp. UW140. Classification (GTDB taxonomy): domain Bacteria; phylum Pseudomonadota; class Gammaproteobacteria; order Burkholderiales; family Burkholderiaceae_C; genus Polaromonas. The sequence goes on along the minus strand of CALRQR020000018.1, from coordinate 89,619 downwards.
AGCTGCTCAGACCCGGCACGCGTTTTACCAACTGGAGCTCGGTGCTCGACGCACGCCTGGCCATGCACCACCTGGACGAAATCTGCGAAGACCAGCGCTCGGCCGTGCAGGACTGGGTCGATTCCATCGAAACCTGGCCCGAGGGCGCAACGCCCGCCGCGCTGCGCGAGCGCGAGCTGCTCAAGGTGCGCTCACGCGATGTGCTCGAGCACATCGAGCGCGTGGTGCACCACGTGCGGCGCATGGAGCAAAGCGCCGAGACCGCAGTGCAGATGCATTTTTCGGCGCAGAGCAACCGCACCAACGACATCATGCGCACGCTGACGGCGCTCACCGCCATCTTCCTGCCGCTGAACCTGATCACCGGCTTCTTCGGCATGAACTTCGAGTTCATGCCTTTTATTCACACACCCACCGGCTTCTGGCTGACCTTCGGATTCATGATCCTGCTGGTCGTGGTGGTGGTGACGGTGTTCTGGCGCAAGCAATACCTGGCCCGAACCCGGCGTTAAGTTCATCCCATGTTCTCTGTCCGTGCGTCACCGTCAGCAGGAGCCCCCATGTCCTCAGTCCTTACCCGTCTCGTTCCCGTGTTGCTCATCGCCGCGGCGTCGCTGCTGGCCGGCTGTGAAAGCCTCAGCCCCGCCGAATGCGCCACCGCCGACTGGCGCCAGCTCGGCGTGCAGGACGGCAACCGCGGGCGCAGCGACCGCGCCGCCGACTACTACGAGTCCTGCGCCAAGGCCGGCATCGCGGTCAACGTGGCCGTCTACCGTGAAGGCCGCAACCAGGGCCTGGTGAACTATTGCCAGCCGGCCAACGCCCTCAATGAAGGCCTGGCGGGCAACAGCTACGAAGGCGTGTGCCCCGCGCCCCTGGACCAGAACTTCCGCAACATCCACACCATTGCCTGGCGCGAACAGGACGCCCGCAAGTCGCTGGCGCGGTTGCAGAACGACCAGGACCGCATGCAGTCGGAGCTGCGCGACTCCAAAACCACCGAAGACCGCAAACGCACCTTGCGCGAGCAACTCTCTCGCTCGGACCGCCGCGTTGAAGAGGCGCGCAATGCGCTGCGCGATGCCAGCTACCAGCTGGACCGCCTGCGCAGTGACATGCGCCAGCGCGGGCAGTACTGAAACGCCGACGCAAAGGCCATTTCCGGCGGCGCCACGCGGCGGCGTCCGACGGCCTGGATGGCCGCCCCTGAGGACACTGGCAACATCCTGACCGATGTCCTTCAAGGAGGCTTTTCCATGCAGACGGCAAACTCGCACAACACCTGCGCCGACGACCTGACGCGTGAAAACGTGCAGTCGATGCGGCGCGTGGAAGAAGCCGCGCTGGCCAACCGCAGCCGCGCCGACCGCATGGCGGCGTTTATCGCCACCTTCTGCGGCTCCATGCCGTTTGTCTGGCTGCACGTGCTCGCATTCGCCTGCTGGATAGGCATCAATACCTGGCCGGGGCTGGCGCACTGGGACCCGTACCCCTTTACGTTCCTTACCCTGGTGGTGTCGCTCGAGGCGATCTTTCTCTCGTCCTTCATCCTGATCAGCCAGAACTACGAACTGCGCATCAGCGACAGGCGCAACCAGCTGGACCTGCAGATCAACCTGCTGACCGAGCAGGAGAACACCAAGATGATCCAGATGCTGGAACGCATCGCGAAAAAAGTCGGCGCCGACATTGCCGATCCGGATGTTGGCATCCTGAAGGAAAACACCGACCCGGAAAAATTGATCGCCCAGATCGAGCAGGCGCAGCGCGACAACCCGCCGGCTGCTGCCGGCAGCCCAGGGGGCTAAACCCAGGGCTGGGCCAGGCCTTCTTCGTTAAAGGCCTTGATCACTGCAGGCCGCGCCAGCGCGCGTTGCAGGTAAGGGCCCAGATGGGCACGGGCACGCGCGGGTTTGGATGCGAAGTTGCGCGTCCAGCGGCACAGCGTCAGCGCGTAGATGTCCACCGCCGAAAACTTCGCGCCCAGCAGCCAGGGTTGCGCATGGTCTTTTTCCAGCCTTGCCAGTTCAGCGTCCAGCTGGTCCAGCATCAGGCCGACCTTGGTTTCGGCGTGCGACTTGAGTTCAGCGACGCCGGCGTCGTTGCCGGGGTTCATCCAGCGGTCGGTGTAGAAATAGACGATCAGCGTCGACTGCAGGGTGTTGGTCATCCAGATCAGCCATTTGTAGAAATGCGCGCGCTCTGCGGTGCCGACGGCGGGAGCCAAACCGGCTTCAGGATGCGCGTCGCACAGATGCAGGCAAATCGCAGCCGTTTCGTACAACACCAGTTCGCCATCCACCAGCGTCGGGATCAGGCCATTGGGATTGAGCTTGCGATAAGCCTCGGAGCGGTGTGCGCCGGTGCTGGTGTCGACGAGAACTTTTTCAAACGGCACGCGCAGTTCCTGAAGCAGGATATGAGGGGCCATGGCGGCAGAACTAGGAGAGAAGTGCAGTTGATACATCGATTTATTGTGCAGTCAGATTAAAGATGCCCGCCGCATTGCCCCAAGCAATCTTGCGGGCCGTGTCGGCGGGCAAATCACCCAACCAGACGCGATAGCCCTTCATGAGCTCGTCGTAGTACTGCCAGCGCTGGTTGACCCAGGTGTCGGATCCGATCATGAAGCGGCCGGGGTATTTCAAAATCAGCGTGCGCCATTCGGGGCAGAGCTTGCCGCCTTCGCACGTCAGGCCCGGGCGATACGACAGCTCGCCCATCAGTTGCGGATACTTGCCCAGCAACGCATCGACACGCGCCACGGATGCGCCGCCTATGCCGGTGTGCGCCCAGATGAGGCGCGCGTCGGGCGCGTGGGTCATCAGCAGGTCGATCGCCGTGTCGTCCACATGCGAAAGCACCGCCAGCTTGTTCTTTGCCGCGAACTGCATCAATTTTTTGGCGACGGGGCCATTGGCGTTGGCGCTGTCGTAGAGATGGAACTCGCCGATGCCTTTGTACGGCCCGGCCTGGTCGCCGGTGACGCCGCGGGCAAACTCGGTTTGCACCATCTCGTAAATCGTCTCGTCGCGAAACCAGTTGTCGTAGTCGGCGCGGTTGCGGTACAGGCGGATAAAGGGCACCACGGTGACGCCGGCCTGCCGCGTCTCGGCCATGGCAGCGAGCGACTTGGTACCGTCGTTGGGCCGTGAGTTGGCAACGATGGCTTTGACGCCGTTGCGCTTCATGCGGGCCAGTACATCGGCCGGCGAGTGTGGTCCGGTATTGCCGTTCCACGCCTCTTCGTTGTAATGCAGGTGCGTGTCGAACAGCGGGCCGGCGTAGTCGGCGGCCAGGCTGGGCGCGGCAATCGCTATCAAAACAATAGCTGCAAGCCGATGCCCCGCTTGGGTTAGAGGCCTAAAACCCTTAAAACCCGGCACACCGCGCATGGTCAGGCCAGCTTGTCGGCAAAAAACGCCAGCGAGCGCTCGCGCGCCAGTTTGGCCGCGGCTTCGTCATACGCGCCGCGCTGGTCGCAGTTAAAGCCGTGGTCAGCCGAGTAGATGTGCGTCTCAACTTCCGGATGCGCCTTGATGAAAGCGTGGATGGTGTCCAGCGGAATCGAATGGTCGCGGTCGCTGAAGTGGGCCAGCACCGGGCATTGCGGTTGCAGGGCGATCTCGGCCGGGGCCGTCATGCCGCCGCCGTAATAGGGCACCGCCGCACTCAGGCCCTTGAGCAGGCAGGCAGCGCGCCACGCCAGAAAGCCGCCCCAGCAAAAACCAATGATGCCGACCTTGCCGCCGCCGGATTTGGCCGCGTGGTCAATGGCGGCCTGGATGTCCGTCAGCACGCCCGGCGCGGGCAGCCCGTTGACCGCCGCTTTCAGCGCGATGCCCTCTTTGATCGTGGCGTCGTCGTAGCCCATGTCAACGCCGGGCTTGACGCGGTGAAACGTCGCCGGCGCCACCGCCAGGTAACCCTGGGCGGCGAAGCGGTCCGTCACGGCCTGGATGTGCGAATTGACGCCAAAAATCTCTTGCAAGACCACCACGGCGGCCTTGGGTTTGCCCGCCGGCTCGGCCACGTAGGCTGGAAATACAAAGCCGTCAGCGGCCGTCAGATCGATGAATTTACCCACGGTGCAATCTCCTTGATGTCAATAAAAATCTTAAAGAATTGGCTGGTTTGGCGGCGGCCTATGCGCCGGCTTTGGCGGCCAGCGCACGCTCCACAAAATCAAGCCGGTCCTGGCCCCAGAACAGCTCACCGTCGATGACATAACTGGGCGCGCCGAACACGCCGGCGTCAATCGCCTGCTGGGTGTTGGCTTCATAGCGCTCTTGCACCGCCTGGCTGAAGGACTGCTCCAGCCGTTCGGCGGGCAGGCCGCATTCAGCGAGCAGCTCGGCCAGCACTTTTTCGTCGGCGATGTGGCGCTCACGCACCCACACGGCGCTGAAGATCGCGCCGCCGATTTTCATCGCGGCTTCTGCGCCGTCATGCTGGTCGACCGCAATGATGAGGCGCGACGCATCGTCCCCCGCCACGGGGAAGAATTTGGGCTTGACGTTCAGCGGCGCATGCAGGAAGTCGGAAAAGCGCTGCAGCTCCAGCAGCCGGTAGGCCTGGCGCTGCGGCGCCCGCTGGCCCAGCGGCAGCCCGCCCGAGATCGGGAAGACCTTGCCGCCCAGGTCGATGGGCAGCACCCGCACGGTGGCGCCCGCGGCGCGGGCGATCTGCGCAAAGCGCTCGTGGCCGAGGTAAGTCCAGGGGCTTTGCGGGGTGAAGTAGTAGTCGACGGTGGTGCTCAAGATAGTCTCCTCCAGGTTGGCTGGATGGCTGTAGGGGTGTGTCATGTGGTGGCCGGAGCCCCCGCGCGGTGCGGGTTTCACGCAGCTTAAGTTACATTGGCCAATCCCCGTTTTTACCCGGGATTGCCATTCTCTGCAGGAGGTGCGGTTTGTCCAAAGTCATTCTGATCACAGGCGGCTCACGCGGCATTGGCGCCGCTTGCGCCCTGCTCGCGGCACGCCAGGGCTGGGCCGTCGCCGTCAACTACACCAGCAACTCGCTGGCCGCCGACGAAGTGGTGCGGCAAATCCGCCAGGCCGGCGGCCAGGCCATCACGGTGCAGGCCGATGTAGCCGACGAGGCGCAGGTGCTGGCCATGTTTGAAAAGGTCGACGCCAAGCTCGGCCGGCTGGACGGCCTGGTCAACAACGCGGGCGTCGTGGACAAAACCACCCGCGTCGACGCCATGACGCTGCAGCGGCTGCGGCGCATGTTCGAGATCAATGTGTTCGGCTCCTTCCTGTGCGCGCGCGAAGCCGTCAAGCGCATGAGCACCCGCTACGGCGGCACGGGCGGCGCCATCGTCAACGTCTCCAGCGCCGCAGCCCGCCTGGGTGCGCCCGGCCAGTATGTGGACTACGCAGCCGCCAAAGGAGCCATCGACACCTTCACCGTCGGGCTGGCCAAAGAGGTCGCCGCTGAAGGCATTCGCGTGAACGCGGTGCGGCCCGGCATCATCGACACCGACATCCACGCCTCGGGCGGCCTGCCCGACCGGGCGCGCGACCTGGCGCCGCAGGTGCCGATGCAGCGGCCGGGAACGGCGCAAGAGACGGCGCAGGCCATTGTCTGGTTGCTCAGCGACAATGCGGGCTACACGACAGCGGCATTGCTAGACGTCGCGGGAGGAAGGTAGCCCCCACGCTCCCCCACTGCGTGTGGGTCGCCGCCCTCCCCCGAGGGGGCCGTCCGCTTGCGGTCTGGCAAAGCCAGTCCCGCGGCTCATGCTGGAATTGAGTTCAACTTTAGGGAGCGATGATGGACTTTAAACCGCTGATCACCTTGCTGGCCATCGTCAACCCGCTGGCCATCGTGCCGTTTTTTATCCACTACACGCAGGGCTTTTCCGACGAGCAGCGCCGCCGCACCATCCTGGTCGCGTCTTTCGCGGCCTTTGTGGTCATTGCCATCAGTGCACTGCTGGGGCTGGAGATCCTCGACTTCTTCGGCATCTCGCTGGCAAGCTTTCAGGTCGGCGGCGGCATGCTGCTGCTGATCAGCTCGATGAACATGCTGAACGCGCAACCCGCTGAAGCCAAGCCTTTGACCAACGAGATGGAAGACGGCGCCGAAAAGGCCGCGCGCGGCGCCAGCATCGCCGTGGTGCCGCTCACCATTCCCCTGCTGACCGGCCCGGCCACCATGTCGACCGTGGTGATTTACGCAGAGAAAGCCCAGACCGCCCTGCAGGTCGCCGCGCTGGTCGGCTACGGCATCGTGATTGCGCTGGTGACCGCCATCAGCTTTTCGCTGGCGGAGCCGATCGCCCGCGTGCTGGGCAAAACCGGCATCAACGTGATGACGCGTTTGATGGGCCTGATCCTGGCTGCATTGGCCGTCGAGGTGATGGCCGGCGGGCTGGGCAAGCTCTTCCCCATCTTGAGAGGCTGAGCCCCCGGGCTTTTCGCCTCGCCTCTGCCACTGGGTTACTGCGGCTTTGCCTCGCGCGCCGGGCTGGCGGCAGCCGCAGCGGCAGCCGTTTTACTGCGCAGTATCTTTACGAGCTGGTTACTGGTGTTTCGCAGGCGCTGCGCCATCATCTGCGTGATCTTGACCAGCAGCTTGGCGCCTACGCCGGGGTGGTCGCGAATCAACAAGGCGATTTCGTGGCGGCCCCACACGCCGGCCTCGACGGCCTCGATGGCGGTACAGGTGGCGTAGCGCGGCTCGCTGTCGAGCATGGACATGTCGCCCACAGCCGCACCGCTGCGCACCACGGCGATGCGTGAGACGGCAGGTTCGGCCTGCTTGCCGGCATCGGCCTCATCACCGGGCTGTGCAGAGCCCGCCACCGGCTCCAGGCGCTTGGTCACATCCACTGTGCCTTTGAGGATCACCATCATCCAGTCGCCGAACTCGCCTTCGCGGATCATCACCTGGCCTGGCGCGGCGTGCACCAGCAGCATGGAGGCGCCCAGGATATCCGCCTCGGCCGGCGTGAAGTCCTGCAGCAGCTGGGAGTTTTGCAAAAAATCCGGACCCCAGGCGCTCAGGCCTTCGCAGCAGCCCAGCACCTTCAGCCCGGCGGTGTCCAGTTGTTCTTCAAGCGTTTTCATGGGTGAGCCTCGGCCAGCCTGTCAAAGCTTGCCGCGTCAACGTGCCGCAGCCTGTTGCAACCATTGGTCCAGCTCTACGATGGCCGCGTCGGTGGCCGCCGTCAGCGCCTGCACGCCGCCGGGTGCGTCGCCGCTGGGCGCGGGCCGCTGCACGATGACATTGCGCTGGCCCACCAGTTTTTCGCCCGCGGGCGTGATCTCAAGCAGTGTGGCGCGCAGGCGGATCAGGCCGACGCTTTCATTGGGCGTGTTGAAGAGGTGGCTGAATTCTTCGAGGTCCAGGCGCAGCAGCAGCGGCAGCACCGCGTTCTGGCTGCGGTTCAACGCCACGCTGGCCCCGGCGCTGAAGACGGCCCGGCGCTGGCCCAGCTGCTCACGAACCCGCTGGCGCACCAGTTGCGCCGGCGGCATGCTCCAGCGCGCCTGCGAGTAAGGGCGCAGCTGCTGCGCATCGGCATAGCCCAGGCGGTAGAGCACCGCCATGTTGTCCAGCGCGCCGCCCGAGGTGGAGACATCGTCCAGCGCCAGCGGCGGCAGCGGCGCCTGGCGCGTCGTGGGCTGCGTGGCCAGCAGGCCGGGGCCGAAGTCGTACATGGTGGCGCGCGTAGGCTTGTCGGGCAGGCCCGAACAGCCGGCCAGCGCCGCAGCCAGAAATATCAAGCAAAAAGTGCCTCTAGCCCAGGTAGTACCTTGGCCTTTAGCTACTGAATTGATAGCAATCTGCCGTGAACTGAAATGGGATGAAGTCATTTTTTCTGTCCTCCTTGGGCGGAAAAGCCGGGCTCGCCCGGGCCGGGCACTGGCGGGCCGTTGCCAAAAATCAGCGATTGCGGGTTGTCGTCTACCGCGCTGACGGTGCGGCGCATCTGGCGCATGGCGCGCGCGGTTTCTTCGGCCACCTCGCCCAGTTTGGGCAAGGTGCCGGCGCTGAAAGTCTCTACGCCGGAGGCCAGCGCGGCGCCGCCTTCAGCCAGTTTGTCGAGCGGCCCGCCCTTGGCATTGAGGCGGTCGGCGGTCTCGCCGACCTCGTCAGCCGCCTTGCGCACCGAGGCCAGCGTGGCCGTGGTGTCGCGCGAGAGCGCCGGCAAGCTGGCCACCGTGGGCTCCAGGCCCTTGGCCACGCGGTCTATGCTGCCGGCCGCATCGCCGAGCTGCTTGACGGCCGCGGTGACGGCCGCCTGGTTTTCATCCGACAGCAGTTTGTTCAGCCGTGTGCTGGCCTGCTCGACCTGGTTGAAGATGACTTCGCTCTGCTTGAGGAGTTTGTCCAGCCCACCGGGCTTGAGCGGGATGCGCGGCGGGTCGTCGTCGTTGACGGCCAGCCGTTCATTGGACTTGCCGTCGTCGTCGAGCTGGATGAAACCCAGGCCGGTCACGCCTTGCGAGGCCACCGTGGCAAAGGTGGATTTGGTGACCGGCGCGCCGCGTTCGATGGAGACGCGGATCAGCACATTGCCCTTGACCTTGCTGTCAAAGCCGATGAGCTCGACCTTACCCACCGGCACGCCGCGAAAGCGCACCGACGCCTGCGGCTGCAGGCCCGAAACGGTTTCGGCGGTGCTCATGTCGTAGAGGTCGCGCTGGGTGTTGTCGCGCGTGAGCCAGATGGCCAGCAAGGCCAGCAGGGCGGTGACCACCAGTACAAATGCACCGGCGGCCATGGCATGGGCTTTGTTTTCCATAGTGATGCCTTTCTAAACAGTAAAAGGGTATTCGCGGAGCAGTTCCATCGCGCGCTGTCCCCTTTCGCCAAGGAAAAATTCATGAATGAAGGGGTGCGGAAACGCCACCACCTCTTTGGGTACATCGTTGACGATGACCTTCTGTTCGGCCAGCACGGCAATGCGCGTGCTGAGCTCGAACAGCGTGTCCAGGTCGTGCGTCACCATCACCACCGTGAGCTCCATGTCGCGGTGCAGCGAGCGCAGCAGCGCGACAAAGCTGTCGGAGCTTTCCGGGTCCAGCCCGGCGGTGGGCTCGTCGAGCAGCAGCAGCGGCGGGTCCATGATGAGAGCGCGCGCCAGCGCCACGCGCTTGATCATGCCGCCCGACAAATCGCTGGGCATCTTGTCGGCGGCGTCAGGGCCCAGGCCCACCATCTGCAGCTTTACCATGGCCGCCTCGCGCACCAGCTCGCGCGGCAAGGTCTTGAGCTCGCGCAGCGGAAAGGCGATGTTCTCCAGCACGGTGAAGGCCGAAAACAGCGCCCCCTGCTGGAACAGCATGCCGACGCGGCTGGCCGCGCCGCGCTTGCCCAGCTCGGCCGCCGGCCGGCCCAGCACGGTGATCTCGCCTTGCGTGGGTTTTTCCAGCCCCAGCATCTGGCGCAGCAGCACCGTCTTGCCGGTGCCCGAGCCGCCCACCAGCGACAACACCTCGCCCCGCTCCACCCGCAGGTCCAGGTCCTTGTGCACCACGGCTTTTTTCTCGCCGTTCTGGAACACGGTCCACAGCTTTTTGATGTCGACGATGGGTTCAGTCATAACAAAAACGCCGAAGGTGTTTTGATGAATTCAGTTTTCCGCCGGGCCGCCCCAAGGAAAATGCGCCCCCTCGGGGGGCAGGGAGCCTCACGCAGTGGGCGAGCGTGGGGGCAGTATTCATATGCCAACACTCTTGAATAAGACGGCAAACAAGGCGTCGACAAGAATCACCACCGTGATCGACGTCACCACCGATGCCGTGGTTCCCTGCCCCAGGCTTTCGGTGTTGGGCTTGACGCGCAAACCATAGTGGCAACCGATCAGCGCGATCAAAATGCCGAACACCACCGACTTGGCCGTGGCCAGCGTGAGGTTGGCGACTTCCACTGCAGCCGGCAGCGAGTTGATGAAATAAGACGGCGTGATGTCCATGGAGACACTGGCGGCCAGCATGCCGCCCAGCAAGGCGGCAATCGTGGTCCAGACGCTGATGAGCGGCATCACCACGGCCAGCGCCAGCGCGCGCGGCATGACCAGGCGAAAGCCGCGCGGAATGCCCATCACGCGCATGGCGTCGAGCTCTTCAGTCACCCGCATCACGCCGATCTGCGCCGTGATGGCCGAGCCGCTGCGCCCGGCAATCAGGATGGCGGCCAGCACCGGGCCGAGCTCACGGATCAGCGAGATGCCCAGGATGTTGACGATGAAGGCGTCGGCGCCGAACTGCCGCAACTGCTGCGAGATCAGGTAGGCCAGCACCACGCCGATCAAAAAGCCCACCAGCGCGGTGATGGGCAGCGCGGTCGCGCCGATATGGAACAGGTGGCCCGACAGGTCGCGCCAGGGGCCCTCCTGCGGCTGCCGGATGAGCCGGATGATGTCGAGCAGCAACTGGCCGATCAGGCGGACCAGGCCTTTGAAGTGGTCGACCAGCCGGAACAGGCGCTCGCCCAGCAAAATAAAAGGCTCCGACCAGCCTGGTTTGCTGCGCGGGCCTGGTGGGTTGGCACTGAACTTGGCAACAGTCTCGAGCACGGCGCGCTGGCTGGCTTCGATCTTGACCTGCTCCGGCCATTTGCGGCCCCAGTGGTTCCATAGAACCTGGGCGCCCATGTGATCAAGCTTGTGCACTTGCTCCAGGTCCCAGCCTGTTGAAGTGACTGATCCACCCGCCAACCCCTTGAGCTGCACGGTCAGCGCCTCCCAGGTTTCTTCCCGGGTCAGGTCTGCGGCCGTCCACGCACCCTGCACGACATACAGCCGGCCTTGCGGCGTGTCCTGTTGTTCGATGCGGGGCGTGGCGTCTTCCATAAGCATCCGGTAAAGCCGGGCGCGGGCCGGCGATATGCAACGCGCTAAATCCCAAACAAGGGCCCAGGTAAAACCACGCAGTGGCACCCTGTAACCATTAGGCAACAACGCATGGTAACTGCTGAAAACACAAATTACGCCCGTGAAACCTCGCTGTCGATTTGGTCCTACATGGCAGCGCGCCACTCTCGCCTCTCCCTCACTGGGACGGTACGCCCACCCCTGCCCTCCCCCGCTGGGGGAGGGCAGGGGTGGGGGCCAGCGGCTTTCAAACACCCACGGCGAGACTTCAGGCGCCGTCAGCCCCCATCCCAACCTTCCCCCAGCGGGGGAAGGAGCAATTCAAATACAGCCACCGCCGGTTGACTGCAGCGGGTAATCCCCGCCGTGCGCCAACCCGGGGTTTGCCACAATCAGCCCAGGGCGAAAGCGGTCAGTCTCGCGTTAGGCTGGGCTGGCAGTATCCGTTGCGCACCCAAAAAAACCGGCCCCAAGCCAAGACAACCCGAGACAAGCCATGCAAGACGAGAGCCAGGTTTTTGACTACATCATCATCGGCGCCGGCACGGCCGGCTGCCTGCTGGCCAACCGCCTGAGCGCCGACGCGTCCAAGCGGGTGCTGCTGATCGAAGCGGGCCGCAAGGACGACTACCACTGGATCCACATCCCCGTGGGCTACCTGCACTGCATCGGCAACCCGCGCACCGACTGGCTTTACAACACCGAGCCGGATGCCGGCCTGAACGGCCGGGCGCTGCGCTACCCGCGCGGCAAGACGCTGGGCGGCTGCTCCAGCATCAACGGCATGATTTACATGCGCGGCCAGGCGCGCGACTACGACCAGTGGGCGCAGCTGACGGGCGACATGGCCTGGCGCTGGGAAAACGCTTTGCCGCATTTCAAGCTGCACGAAGACCATTACAAGGGCGCCGACGCGATGCACGGCGCGCGCGGCACCGCGCCGGAGCTGATGCAGGACAAAAACCAGCCGTATCAGAAGCTGCTGCGCCACCACAACTCCGGCGGCGAGTGGCGCATTGAAAAGCAGCGCCTGCGCTGGGACATCCTTGACGCGTTTGCCGAAGCGGCGGTGCAGGCCGGCATACCGGCCACCAGCGACTTCAACCGCGGCGACAACGAGGGCGTGGGCTACTTTGAGGTCAACCAGAAAAACGGCTGGCGCTGGAACACCGCCAAAGCCTTTTTGCGTCCGGCCTGCTACGGCCGACCCAATTTCGAGCTGTGGAACAACGCGCAGGTCTGCAAGCTGGTCGTCACGCCGCAGCCCGACGGCAGCCAGCGCTGCACCGGCGTCGAGGTATGGGCAGGCGACGAGCGCATCACCGCGCATTCAACGCGTGACTCCGGCCACATGGGCGAAGTCATTCTCTGCGCGGGCAGCATCGGCTCGCCGCAGATTCTTCAGCTCTCGGGCATAGGCCCGGCCGCCTTGCTGCAGCAGCACGGCATCCCGGTGTTGCAAGACCTGCCCGGTGTCGGCGCCAACCTGCAGGACCACCTGCAGATCCGCTCGGTCTACAAAGTGCAGGGTGACAAGCGCTGGGGCCTGTCGCTCAACACCATGGCGAACTCGCTCTGGGGCAAGGCCCGCATCGGGCTGGAATACGCGTTTCGCCAGACCGGGCCCATGAGCATGGCGCCGTCGCAGCTGGGCGCCTTCACGCGCAGCTCGCCCGACCAGCCCTATCCCAACATTGAGTACCACGTGCAGCCGCTGTCGCTGGATGCTTTCGGCGAGCCGCTGCACAGCTTCAACGCCTTCACCGCCAGCGTGTGCAACCTCAATCCGACCAGCCGCGGCACGGTGCACATCAAGAGCGGCCGCTTTGAAGACGCGCCGGCGATTGCACCCAACTACCTGAGCACCGCCGAAGACCGCCAGGTCGCGGCCGATTCATTGCGCGTGACGCGCAAGATCGTCAGCCAGGGCGCGCTGGCCAAATACCAGCCTGAAGAGTTCAAGCCCGGCGTGCAGTTCCAGACAGACGAAGAGCTCACGCGGCTGGCCGGCGACATCGCCACCACCATCTTTCACCCGGTGGGCACAACGAAGATGGGCAAAGAAGACGACCCGATGGCGGTGGTCGACTCGCACCTCAGGGTACGCGGCGTGCGCGGCCTGCGCGTGGTCGATGCCGGCGTGATGCCGCTGATCACCAGCGGCAACACCAACTCACCGACGTTGATGATTGCGGAGAAGGCGGCGGCCTGGATCCAGGCCGGAATTTGAGCCAAGGCCGCCGGAGCCCGAAGCGGCTCGCCCATCGCAAGGACCAAGCGCGCCCTTCAAGGGCAGATTTTTAGCGGTAGATTTTTTGCAGAAGGCGCATGAGCGTCTTCTTTTCCGCCGGGCTCAGCCGCTGGGTCGCCTCTGTTTCAAGGCTGACAGCGGTGCCTTCCGCCTCGCGCATCAGGGCCTGGCCCGCATCGGTCAGGTAAAGCCCCACGGCGCGGCCGTCCTGCGGATGCGGCCTGCGGTGCACCAGCTCGCGCTTTTCCAGCGCGACGATTTTCCCGACCAGGTTGGGCGGCAGGATGCTCAAGGCGCCGCACAGCTGGCGCGAGGTGATGCCGGGGTTGTGCGTGATCAGGGAAAGGATCGAAAAGTCCACATGCCTGAGGTCATAGACCGCCATGCGCTTGCTGAACAACTCTATGACCTTGAGGGAGGCGCGCGTGGCGTTGTAGCCCATCAAGGTTTCGAGATAGGAGGTATCAACCTCCTCTACCGCAGGAGCGGGTTTGTGCGACACAGGCATAGGGGATCAGGGCGCTTTCGTTATCTGGCAACGCTGCCGGCACAGGCGTGCGGCCAGCCTAGCCCCGATTATGCCCATGCCGACCGGCCCGGCGCGCCGGGCCGGGCCTGCGCCGCAGGATCAGGACTCCGCAGTGAACCCGACCTTTTTGATCAGCGGTCCCCAGCGGTCGAACTCGCGCTTCTGGCTGTACGCCATGTCGTCCGCGGTGCCGCCGTAGGGGATCAGCCCCACCACCGTGAGCGAGTCGATGACGGATTTCTCCTGAATGGCGGCATTGATAGCGGCATTGGCCGCGGTAACCATGCTGGCGGGCGTTTTCGCGGGCGCGTAGAAACCGAACCACTCTTCCACCGTCAGGTCGGCAAACCCCTGCTCGGCGAAGGTCGGCACTTCGGGCACGAAGGGCGAGCGCTGCTTGCCCGAGGTCGCCAGGATGCGCAGCCTGCCGGCCTTGTGATTGGGGATGAAATCGCCGTGAGGCGTGACCATCGCGGCGAGCTGTCCGCCGACCACATCGGTCACACCGGGCACCGAGCCGCGGTAGGGAACGTGCTTGAGTTCCACCTGGTTGTTCAGGCCCAGCAAGGCGCCGATGAAATGCGGCGTCGACCCGGCGGCGGGCGAACCGTAACTGGCATCCTTTGGATTGGCCTTGGCCCAGCCGAGAAAGTCGTGCACGGTCTTGACCGAGGCCGGCACCAGCGGGCCGACGGCCAGCCCATGGTGGATCATGGAGGCGGTCCCCACCGCGACGAAATCGGCGAAGGGGTCGTAGGACAGTTTTTTGTAGATATGCGGGTACAGCGACAGACAGGAGAACGGTGTCATGGCCAGCACAGAGCCGTCTGCCGGCGCGGCCTTGAGCACCTCCAGCGCGATACGTCCGCCGGCGCCGGTCCTGGTGTCCACGATAGCGTTGTTGTTGGAATAGGCGGTGCCGCCCAAGCGGTCACCCACGCGGCGCGCGCAGATGTCGCCCGCGCTGCCGGCCGGAAAGCCGTAGAGGATCTTGACCTGCTCAAGCGCCCGCGCCAGGGCCGGGAAAGGCGCGAGAGCGGCCGCCGAAAGCGCCGCAGCGGTCTGCACGAAATGACGACGTGTTTGCATGAAATGTCTCCTTGTAGTTAAGTTCACGGGTCGAAAAGCAAAATCCGCAAAAAAGCGCCGGGCACTCCGCACGCATCAGCTGCGCCCGCTCAACTGCATTGGCTGCGGATGTCGGGGGGCACGGCAATGGCCTTCATGCGCTCGGGTTTGTCAGGGTGGCGTATGCAAAAAGCGCGGGTTTCCAGGCCCTCGCAGATCAGGTCTTCGCCGCGCCGGATCACGTGTTTCTGGATAAAAACCTTGGCCCGCCACTCTTGCACGCTGGTGTGGATCTGCAAGGTTTCGCCATAGGTGGCGGGCTGGCTGAAACGGGTGTTGATTTCCAGCAGGGGCGTGCCGACGATGCCGGTGGTTTTGACCAGTTCCCGCCAGGGCGGTATGCCGCACGCGGCGAAAAAATTCAGCGAAGCGGCATCCATCCAGCGCGAGAAATTGGGGAAAAACACGATCCCCGCGGGATCGCAGTCGCCGAACGCGACCTTCACTTCATAGACCACGGTTTTTTCCATGCGGCTCACCTTGGCGCCATGCGCAGCGCACCGTCCAGGCGAATCACTTCGCCGTTCAGGTGGTCGTTGTTCACGATGTGCACGGCCAGCTGCGCGAACTCTTCGGGCTTGCCCAGGCGCGGCGGAAAGGGAATGCTGGCGGCCAGTGAAGCCTGGACGGCTTCGGGCAGCTGCGCCATCAAAGGCGTGGCGAACAGGCCCGGCGCCACCGTGCAGACGCGAATGCCGTGCTGCGCGAGATCGCGCGCCATGGGCAGCGTCATGCCGGCCAGCCCGGCCTTGGAGGCGCTGTAGGCCTGCTGCCCCACCTGGCCGTCGAAGGCGGCAACCGACGCGGTGAACATCATGACGCCGCGCTGGCCGCCCTCCAGTGGGGGCAGCCTGGCGCAGGCGGCTGCAAACAGGCGGCTCGCGTTGTAGGTGCCGACCAGGTTGATGGTGACGACTCTGGCAAAGTCTTCAAGCGGCGCAGGGCTGCCGTCTTTGGCCACCACACGTTTTGCCGAACCGATGCCGGCAATATTCATCAGGATGCGGGCCGGGCCCTGCGCGGCAGCGGCTTTCTCAAGCGCGGCGGCCAGGCTGGCGCTGTCGGTGATGTCGCATTGGCATGCCACTGCGGTGCCGCTCCCATACGCAACGCAAATATCGGCAGCGACTTTTTCTGCGCCGGCAAGATTCACGTCCAGCACGGCAACCTTGGCGCCCAGGCGTGCCAACTCACGGGCAGTGGCTTCGCCCAACCCTGAGCCGCCACCCGTCACCAGTGCCGAAAGACCTTCAATGTTCATTCCTTGTCTCCAGATTGATTGCTATTATTTTGATAGCTGCTTGCGCTTGTATGTCGTGGGCCACAGCCACTATTTGCTCAAGAAATTCCTGCCGCCTCCGGGTTTTCAAGCAGCAGGGCAATGCCCTGGCCGCCGCCCACGCAGGCCGATGCGATGCCGTAACGCACGCCCGCCCGCCGCATTTCCCGCGCAACGGTGATGGTCAGGCGCACACCGGTCACCGCGAGCGGATGGCCCATGGCGATCGCGCCGCCGTTGACGTTGAGCTTGCTCAGGTCCAGCGCCAGCTCGCGGGCCACCGCCAGCGTCTGCGCGCCCTGGGCTTCGTTGATTTCAAAGCGGCCGATCTGGTCCAGCGTGAGGCCGCAGCGCTCCAGCAGCAGGCGAATCGCGGGGGCCGGGCCTATGCCCATGATCTCGGGCGGCACACCGACCACCGCGGCAGCCACCACACGCGCCAACGGTTTGCCGCCGTGGGCTTTCACATAGGCGCCGGACGCGACCACGGCCGCCGCGGCCGCGTCCACCAGCGCCGCGCTGTTGCCGCCGGTCTGCACACCGCCGGTATGGACTGCCCTGAGTTTGGCCAGGACCTCGACGGGAGACAAGCGCGCGTGGGTGTCCTGCGCGACTTCCGTCACCTTGCCCTGCAGGCGTATGCCGCGCGTGGCGTAGCCGGGAAGTTCAAACTCTTCAGTGACTACCGGCACAATTTCACCGGCGTGAAAGCCCGCCTCCCGTGCCGCCACCGCTTTGGCAAACGAGCTGGAGGCAAATTCATCGACGGCTTCTCGCGTGATGCCGTATTTTTTGGCGAGGTTTTCCGCCGTCTGGATCATGTCGATGCCGGCGGCCGAATCCTTGAGGGCTTCCCACATGAAGTCCTTGAAGCCGACCGGCGCGCCCAGCTTGAAGCCGGTGCGGTGCTCGAAGGCGGCGATCGGGTTGCGCGTCATGCTTTCGGCGCCGACGACCAGCGCCACATTCGCCGCACCGCTCTGGATCTGCTCACCGGCCTGCCGGAACAGCTCAAAGCCGGTCCCGCAGATGCGCTGCACCATGATGGCCGGCACTTCCACCGGCACCCCGGCATAGAGGCCGATGTGGCGCGGCAGCATGAATTGTTCGAAATCTCCCGGTGCCATGTTGCCGGCAATCACCGAATCGACATGGCCCGCGCTGACACCCGAGCGCTGCAGTACGGCGCGCGCGGCCTTGATGCCGAGGTCGGTCGGTGACACGTGGCCGATGGCGCCGCAGTAATCGACCATGGGCGTGCGCACGCCGTCAAGCATCCAGGCGTCCTGGAAGGCGGAGAAAAATCCTTTGTGTTGCATGCAGATCCTGCTGTGTCTAAAGAGGTCGTAGGAGGTTGTCAGCGGGCCGGGCGTCAGCGCACGCGTGGTTTCAGGACGGGATGGGCCGTGTCGCCGTGCAGGGCCTCCACAAGCGCCGCGCGCTGCGTCAGAACGGCCCGCTGGTTGATGGAGCCTTTGTCGGTGACCTCGCCTTTGTCGAAGGAAGGCGGCTCATGCATCAGATGCAGGCGCGCGATGCAGCTGGCGCTGCCGGTGGCGCAGAGCGCGAGCTGGTCCAGCACCTCCTGAAAATGCGCCAGCACCGGCGCGCTGTCGAGCACCTGCCGCCAGGGCGCATCCGGCGGCAACCCGGCCAGCGCGCGCACGGACGGTGTCGGGAACACCAGCGCGCCCACCTCTTTAAGGTTGATGCCGGTGAGCACCGCATCCTGCACATAGGGTGCGGCGGCCGCGACGATCCTGGCGCGCAAGGGTCCGACGCTGACGAAGGTGCCGGTGGCGAGCTTGAAGTCCTCGGCAATGCGGCCGTCGAACTGCAGGCCCCGGTGGATGTCTGCGTCATCTATCCATTTCACGGCATCGCCGGTGCAAAAGTAGCCCTCTTCATCGAAGGCCTGCGCAGTGTCTTGCGGCGCGCGCCAGTAGCCGGGCGAAACATTGGGGCCCTTGTAGCGCACCTCGGTTTTGCCCTGTATATCGACCAGCTTGAGTTCCATGCCGGGTGCGGGCACGCCCAGGTCGCCGGACTTCACCTCGGGGCTGGTCACGAAGATGGCAAACGGCGCGGACTCGGTCATGCCCAGTCCGGTCACCATGACAATGCGCTCGCCGATTTCCTTTTCCTGCGACTCGTAGAGGCTGTCCCACACAGGCTGGGCCAGCGCGGCGCCCGCGTAGAAAAACATCTTCACCCGCGACAGCAGTTGGCGCCGCAGCTGCGCGTCCGTCTGCATGGCATGGGCGATCGCCTCAAAGCCGGTCGGCACATTGAAGTAAACCGTCGGGGCGATCTCGCGCAGGTTGCGCAGGGTCTCGTGCATCAGCGCCGGTGTGGGCTTTCCGTCGTCGATGTAAAGCGTTCCGCCGTGGAACAGCACCATGCCGAAGTTGTGGTTGCCGCCGAAGGTGTGGTTCCACGGCAGCCAGTCGACCAGCACCAGCGGCTCCTCCTCCAACACCGGCATGGACTGCGCCATCTGCTGCTGGTTGGCGCACCACATGCGCTGGGTGTTGATCACCGCCTTGGGCATCTTCGTCGAGCCGCTGGTGAACAGGAGTTTCACGATGGTGTCCGGCCCCGTGGCCTGCATGGCGCGCTCGACCGCGGCCGTCGCCGGCGTGGCGGCCAGGTCCGAAAACCGTGTGCCGGGGCGCCCTTCTCCCTCTATCTCCCCGGCGGCCAGCACCACCTCGATACCGGGCTCCACCGTGGCCTGGATGGCTTTGGCATAACGTTCGGCGTCGGCGGCAAACACCAGGCCCGGCGTCACGGTCTTGAGCACGTGGCGCAGCTTGTCGTAGTCCTGGCTGACCAGGGAATACGGCGGCGAAACCGGCACAAAGGGCACACCGGCCACGAGGCAACCCAGGGCCAGCTGCGCGTGCTCCAGGCTGTTCTCGGAAAGAATCACCACCGGCCGCTCGGCGCTCAGGCCGCGGTCCAGCAACCCTTGGGCGATGCTGCGGGCCGCCGCCCAGGCCTGGGCATAGCTGAGGTGGCGCCATTCGCCGGCCGTGCCGTCCGCCAGCTTTTCACGCCGCGCCATGAAGCTGCGCCCGGGCGCGGCCTGCGCCCAATGCTCCAGCCGGTCGGTGATGCGGGCGGGATAGTCTTTCAGGTCCTGGTCGGCACGGAGGTAGCGGACGCCGGGTGCGCCTTCGCGCAGGACGGCACGGGTCACGCCAAAGCGCAAGGGGCGGAATTTGGGGGCGCTCATGATCTTGTGTCTCTTTGTCTCTTTGTCTCTTTGTCTCTTTGTCTTTTCGGCTCTTTGGCACGTTCGCTTTGCGTCTCTTCTCACCAGGCCCTCGTCTGGGCCCACCGGCACCGCTCAGGTTTTTTTCACCTTGGCGGCCTTGCCGTCCAGGAAGTCCCTCACGCGGCCCTTGGCCTCGGGCGCGCTCTGGGCTACCGCCGCCATCAGCGCTTCGGTAAAAAAGCCCTGGTCCGCCGGCTGCTCCGCGATGCGCGGCAAGGCATGCATCAGGGCATAGTTGGTCAGGGGCGCATTGGTTGCCACGCGGGCCGCCAGTTCGAGCGCCTTGTCGAGCGCCTGCCCTTGTGGCACCAGGTACTGCGCCAGGCCTATGCGCTCGCCGTCCTGGGCGTTGTAAACACGGCCGGTCAGCATCATGTCGGTCATGCGGGCCGTGCCTATCAGACGCGGGATGCGCACCGCGCCACCGCCGCCGACGAAGATGCCGCGCGATCCTTCGGGCAGGGCGTAAAAGGTGCTCTCGTCGGCCACCCGGATGTGGCAGGCGCTCGCCAGTTCCAGGCCGCCGCCGACGACGGCGCCGTGCAGCGCTGCAATCACGGGCACAGGCCCGAACTGCAGGCGGTCCAGCGCGGCATGCCACATGCGCGAATGGTGCAAGCCCTGACTGGCGTCGCGCTCCTGGAGTTCACCGAGGTCAAGCCCCGCGCAGAAGTGATCTCCTTCGCCGTGCAGCACGGCGGCGCGGGCGCCGGCGGGCAGGTTTTCAAACAGGTCGCGCAGCGCCAGAACCTGGGCGTCGCCCAGTGCATTGCGTTTGGCGGGACGCGCCAGGCGGATCACGGCAACGTCGCCGCGCATTTCGAGTTGGAGGTGTTTTTGGGTCATTTGGAGGTTTTCAGTGAGGTCGATTATGGTTATGAATGATAACTAACACAACGAAGCGGTGCCGTTTTTTTGCAGTGAAAACCCTAGGGTTTGAGCGGACTCGGCCAGCCGCAGACTTGCCGCGACAGGCCGTGCCAAAGGCCGCGGCACGGCTGACGCCGACGCGCGGCGCAGGGTATTGAGGGGAGGAATGCAGCGGCCCGTGCCAGGCCGGGAACACCGCCGCGGCGGCTGGGCGGCGGGCCGGAAACGGACCTCAGGCTAGATATTGAGCCACTTGAGCAGCTCCCGCATGCGCGGCTCCGAGCTGGTGTCGAACTGGTCAATGCCGATGCGCTTGAGCACATCTTTGCCCGCGTCACTGGCAGGCAAGGCCAGCAGCTCCTCCTGGATGGCCTTGAGCTGCTCGGGCTTGATGCGCTTGTGGGCCACCAGCGGAAAGTAGGGCTGCGGCACGCTCTTGTGCAGGATGCGGCCACCGTCTTTTTCCCACTTCTTGCCGATGCCTGAATAAGACGCCACACCACCCACGTCGGCGAATTTGTTGTCGAGGTAAAAGCCGACTGCAGCCTGCTCGCGCACGTACTGCACGTTTTCCTTCTCGACCAGGATGCCCTTGTCGCGCAGTTCGGCGGCGCAAAAACGCGACATGAACGCGATCTGCTCGGGCAATGCGATGCGCCTGCCTTTCACGTCGTTGATGGTTTTCAACTCGGATCCTTTGGGCGCGATGACAAAGCACTGCCCGTCGGGCTTGGTGCTGGCGATGTAGCTGTAGCCGTAGTCGCGCATGCCGCGCGCCGGGTAGTCGCTGGGCCGGGCCATCACCAGATCGAAGCGGCCGGTCTGCATGCCTTCTTCGAGCTGCTTGAACTCGCGCGCGAACACCACGCTGACCTTGGCCTTCATGGCCTTGCCGATCACTTCGGCCAGCCCCTGGTATTTGGCAATCACCTGGGCGTGGTCCAGCCCGCCCGACGTACCTTCGCTGATGCCGAGCACCAGCTGCTGGGCCGGGGCCTGTGCCCGGGCCGGCCCCGTCAGGACCGCAAAGGCCAGCGGCAAAATCATCAAGAAAAGTCCAAAAATTCCCTCGTGTTTCGCTTTCATCAGCATCCTCTTATATTTAAAAATGCCATGCTACGGGCCACTTCAGGACCTGTCACCGGGCAATTTGTCACGCCTTGTTACGTCAATCAACCTTTGCAGACACCACTGACAGAAAAGAGCGGCCGCGAGGCCCACTGGGCGCACCTGTGACGAGATGTAGCCGCTTGGGTGATTCATGCAAAATCCGCAAACTTGCCCATTCGCAGGGCATCAACCGCCCTGCTCCGCACCCATGAAAAACCCACTCCCCGTTTCGCTGCGTCTGATCCCTGTTGTGCTGACCCTCGCGGCCTGCGCCCCCGCCTCACGAACCAGCCACGACCCGTTGTCCATCGCGCGGGCGCCGGTGGCCGCAGCCATCAACGACTACCAGCGCTGCGCGCAGGGTGCACTGGCGCCGCTCATCAATGACGCCACCGCGTCGGTGTTCGCGCTGGCCGATGCCGCCCTGGCCACCTGCACACCCGCCCATGACGCGGTGCGGCGCAGCATCCTGGCGGACAACGCGGGCCACCCGTACGTGGCGGCGTTCGCGGATGAAGCGAGTGAAAACGTGCGCCTGCGCACGCGCAACATGCTGGCGCACAGCGTCAACCGCGCGCGCGAAGCCGCTGCGCCGCAGCCCGCGCCAGCCAAATAATCAGCGCAGGCTCTTCACGTAGCGCGGCGCGTTCGGGTCGCGGGGCTTGCGCTCGCGGTGCGACTCGCTGTCGCCAAAAATGGCGCCAAAGGTGGACTCGATAAAACCCGACTCCGGATAGACCTCTTCCTCGGTATCAATCGAACGGGCGGGCGTCAGCCGGTCAGGCGGGGGCACCTCGCGAGGGGCAGGCACCGCGCGCTCCTTCACGGCCTCCGTCACCATCTGGACCAAAGGCACGCGCGGCTTCGGATCGGGCGTGGCCATGATCTCCTCGAGCCTGTCGGCCCAGACGGCGAGATCCGGGTGGTTGTCTTCCACCGCTTTTTCACGGGCAAAGCGTGCCACCTCCACCGCGTATTCGTGGTTGCTGGCCATCCACTCGGTATCGGTCACGCGGCCGGTCTTGCGGCGCAGCAGCACGTGCAGATGGGCGGCGATAGCGATTTTTTCACTGGAAGGCATGGTGTGCTGTCCTTCAAAGTTGGTGATCTACAGCCTCACGTACCCAGTCTTTCAGCGTGCTGCGTGATGTCCAGCCCGTCGCTTTCCGAGGCCTCGCTCACGCGCAGGCTCACCAGCAGCGAGGTGACCCACAGCGCGACGGCCGTCATGAAGAGGCTGTACAGCATGACCGAGCCGGCGCCTATGGCCTGCGTCAGCAGGTCGCCCTCGACGCCCGAGATGGCCTTGCTGGCAAAGATGCCGGTGAGCAGCGAGCCCACGATGCCGCCGACGCCGTGCACGCCGAACACATCGAGCGAGTCGTCGGCATTGAGCAGGCGCTTGAGGCCCGTGGCGCCCCAGTAGCAGGCCACGCCGGCCACCAGGCCGAACACCAGGGCCGAGCGTGGCGAGACAAAGCCGGCCGCCGGGGTGATGGCGACCAGCCCGGCCACCAGGCCCGAACACAGGCCCAGCAGCGAAGGCCGGCCGCGCACCATCCACTCGGCCGCCATCCATGAAAGCGCACCGGCAGCGGCCGCGATGTGCGTGACCGCCATCGCCAGGCCCGCCCGGCCGTCAGAGGCCACGGCCGAGCCGGCGTTGAAACCGAACCAGCCCACCCACAGCATGCCCGCACCGGCCATGGTCAGGCCCAGGTTATAGGGCGTCAAGGGCTCGCGGCCATAGCCGTGCCGGGGGCCGAGCACATAGGCGCAGACCAGCCCGGCGATGCCGGCGTTGATGTGCACCACCGAGCCGCCGGCAAAATCCAGTGCACCCATGCGGGCCAGCCAGCCGTTGGGCTCCCAGACCCAGTGGGCGATGGGGGCGTAGACGATCAACGTCCACAGCGACATGAAAATCAGCATGGCCGAGAAGCGCATGCGCTCGACAAACGATCCGACCACCAGCGCGGCGGTGATGATGGCAAAGGTCAGCTGGAACATCGCGTAGACCGACTCCGGGATGTTGGGCGCGATGTGGCTCACGGCCACTTTCTGTGCGTCCTTCACGTAATCGAGCCCGGTGAACCACAGCCTTTCGGTGCCGCCCAGGTAGTGCCCGAGCGCACCGGAGCCTGGCGTGAAGGCGATGGAGTAGCCGACGGCAAACCACAAGAGGCTCACGACCGCACAGATGGCGACGACGCAGGCCATGACGTTGAGCACGCTTTTCTTGCGAACCATGCCGCCGTAAAACAGGGCGATGCCGGGCAGCGTCATGAGCAGCACCAACGCGGTCGAGGTCATCATCCAGGCGGTGTCGGCACCGTTGAGCGTCTCAGCACCGACCAGGCCCGGATGCGTGAGGGGCGCCGGGGCGGAGGCGGCCGGCGCGGGTGCAGCGGCCACCGGTGCGGGCGCTACAGGCGCGGCAGCGGGTGCGGGTGTCGCGACGGGTGCCGCCGCTGGCGCGGCCTCGGGGGCACTGGCGGCAGCCTCTGCGGCGGGTGCGGCAGGCGCCTGTGCCAAGACCTGCTGGCCCATCAAGCCCAGGCAGATGAACAGGACCCACGCCAAAAAGCTCTTCATATGCATACCGCTTTGCCTTTCGTCGATACCCGACCAATAACCAACAATTGGTAACAACAGGCATAAGTCGTGCCAGCGGGTTGGGGGGTGGCTTTTGCGCGCAAATGCATACAGAAGACTGCATGGCGGGCACACGAGGAGCATGCGGCACCGCCGTGGACTGGCAAATACGGCCCGTCAAGGGGCGGGAAACCCCCAATGCACTATGAGAGTGCGCGCACTACATTGGAGGACTTGCTGACGAGCCTTGCTGCTCGCAACGCGAGGAGCCGAGGAGACACGAGAGAGATCATTAGAAGTACACAGGCAAAGCGCATCCCACAAGGTGCCGTTTTGCGAAAAGCGCTGGCAACCCCAGCGCTTTTTTATGCCTGCTCTTTAAATTGCTGTCTTCAGGTGGTCAGGCAATTTTCTTAAGCAAAATCGACTTCCCACCCTTTACGCACGTGGGCAAGCAGCTATCAAATCAATAGCAAAACGGGTCAGTCGGGATTGATGCCAGCCGCAGCCATGGGCGGCGGCAGCTTGCTGAGCGCTTCGGCGATGGCCGCCGCCTTGGCCTTGGCCGCCGCAGCCGCCGCTGCGGTGGTGGGCCCGGGGGCGGCGCCGGCACCGCCCGGAGCCAGCAGGCTGGCCACGTCGGCCGCCGGACGCGGTTTGCCGATGGGGGCGGCTGCCAGGCCTTTTTGCACGGCCACCATGTCTTCTTCACTGGGGTACTGGCCCAGCAGCACGTAGTCAAACACCCGGCGTGCAATCGGGGCCGCCACACCGGCACCCCAGCCGGCGTTTTCGACGATCACCGCCAACGCGATCTGGGGGTCTTCAGCCGGCGCGAATGCCATGTAAACGGCGTGGTCGCGCTGGTATTCCTCCATCTTGGAGCTGTTGTATTTGTCTTTCTGGCCGATGGTGACGGCCTGCGCCGTGCCGGTCTTGCCACCGCTGAGGTAACCCGCGCCGGCAAACACCCGCGCCGAGGTGCCCTCCTGCGTCACGCCCACCAGCGCCTTGCGCACGACGGCGATGTTTTCAGGCTTGTAGCCCAGGTTTTCGGCCGGCTCTGCCGGCAGCGGGTGCATCACGCGCGTGACCGGGTCTTGCGTACCGATGACCAGCCGCGGCCGGCGCTTGACGCCGTTATTGGCCAGCACGGCGGTGGCCTGCGCCAGCTGCAGCATGGTGAAGGTGTTGTAGCCCTGCCCGATGCCCAGCGAAATGGTTTCGCCGGGGTACCACTTTTGCTGCGCCGCCCCCCGCTTTTTGTAGGCCTCGCGCTTCCAGTCCTGGCTGGGCAGCACGCCGGCCAACTCGCCGCCGATGTCGATGCCGGTGATCTGCCCGAAGCCCAGCGGCTTCATGAAGTCGTGCATGGCGTCCACCCCAAGCTCGTTGGCCAGCGAGTAGTAATACACATTGCTGGACTTGACGATGGACTTGTACATGTCGACCGCGCCCAGCGCGATGTCGCCGTGGCTGCGAAAGACGTGGCCGCCGAAGGCCCAGGAGGCGTTGTCGTTGATGATGAAACTGGGCGAGCGTTTTCCGGTTTCGAGGGCCGCCATTGCCATAAAAGGCTTGTACGTGGAGCCGGGCGGGTAGGTGCCGCGCAGCGCGCGGTTGAGCAGCGGTTTGTCCAGCGAGTCACGCAGGTACTGCCAGCTCTCCGTGTCGATGCCGTCGACGAACAGGTTGGGGTCAAAGGTCGGCTTGCTGACAAAGGCCAGCACGTCGCCGGTCTTCGGGTCCAGCGCCACCAGCGCGCCGCGCCGGTCGCCGAACATGTCTTCGACCAGTTTTTGCAGGCGGATGTCGAGCGACAGCCGCACGGTGTTGCCGGGCGTGGCCGGGCTGCTGGCCAGCTTGCGCATGGCGCGCCCGCCGGCCGAGGTCTCGACCTGCTCGACGCCGGTGATGCCGTGCAGTTGCTGCTCGAAGCTTTGCTCCACGCCCAGCTTGCCGATGTAGTCGGTGCCGCGGTAATTGCCTTCGTTCTCGCTGCCTTCGATATTTTCTTTTTCGGCCTGGTTGATGCGGCCTATGTAGCCCACCACATGGCTGCCCAGCTCGCCGTAGGGGTAGCTGCGAAACAGCCGGGCCTTGATGTCGACGCCCGGGAAGCGAAAGCGCTGCGCCGCGAAGCGGGCCACTTCCTCGTCCGTCAGGCGCGTGCGGATCGGCAGCGACTCAAAATTTTTCGACTCTTCGCGCAGGCGCTTGAAGCGGCGTTTGTCGCGCAGCTGGATGTCGACCACCTTCTCCAGCGCGGCAATCGTTTCCTCGAGGTTTTCGACCTTCGAAGGCGTGATCTCCAGCGTGTAGGCCGAGTAGTTGGTCGCCAGCACGATGCCGTTGCGGTCCAGGATCAGACCGCGGTTCGGCACGATAGGCACGATGGCCGTGCGGTTGCTTTCCGCCTGCTCGTTCAGGTCGGCATGCCGGTACACCTGCAGATACACCAGCCGCGCCGCCAGCAGGGCAAACGCACACAACACAATCAGACTCGCCACCAGCACCCGCGCGCGGAACCGCGACAGGTCGGCTTCAACGTTGCGCAGTTCAGTCATGGCCGTGTGACTCTACAGCCGCGAGAAAGTGCCCGCAATAAGCAAAAGGCAATGCGAAGCGAGCCGGAAAAGGCCAGCATGAGCCGAGGAACCGGCTTTGCCGGGCAAAACTATAAGCACCCCCGTCCAGGCTCACTGCGTGTAGCCTGTTCCCCCCTCGAGGGGGCGGCGCCTGCGGTCTGGCAAAGCCAGTCCCGCGGCGCCTGCTCGTTTGGGAGCAGGGGGAGCAGTGCGACGCTTTGGCACAGGTATAAAACAACTACAGCGCCCCCATCTAAAGTGGTCTGTTCTGGTCAGGGTCCGGCGCCCGGCGTTGAGGCGCCAGCAGCAGCACGCTCACGACCGGCCACAAGAGCGCCTCGATCAGCGGCGCCAGCAGCATGATCCAGCCCGGAAAGATGCCGCCGCCAATCATGCGGATGATGAGCTCCACACCATGCGCCAGGGCAAACAGCGGCAACACCTGCAGCGCCTGCGACGGCACCGTGAACCAGAGCAGGCGGCGGTGGATCATGGTGGCAAAAAAGCTCAGCGCCGTGTACGACAGCGCATGCTGGCCCAGCAGCGACGACTGGTGCACGTCCATGCCCAGCCCGAACATGAAGGCCACACCGATGCCGACCCGCAGCGGCTGGTGCACGTTCCAGAACACCAGCACCAGCGCCAGGAAGTCGGGCATCCAGGGCACGCGGCCCAGCGGCAGCATGTCCAGCAGCAGCGCCGCGATCAGGCTGCACCAGATAAAAACGGGGTTGGCGGGCAGCAGCAGCTGCTGCCCAGACGGCATGATCATTTGGCGGTGCCCTTCTTTTTGGGCGCGGGCTCCGGCGCGTCGTCGGGCCGCGGCGGGATCTGGCCTGTGCCGGGCTTGACGACGATGACATGGCGCGCCCCCGTCACCAGCGCCTGCGGCGTGCAGAAAATCTTGGCAAATGCCGATTCGGCGCGGCGCTCAATGCGGCTGATCTTGGCCACCGGCAAGCCCGGCGGGTAGACACCGTCGACGCCGCTGGTGGTCAGCAGGTCGCCCTGCAGCACATCCGAGTTGCTGCCCATGAAGCGCAACTCCAGCCCGCTGCCCGAGGTGGTCGGGTCGCCGTAGGCCACACTGCGCGCGCCGGTGCGCACATTGAGCACCGGAATGGCCAGATCGCGGTCGATCAGCAAAGTGACTTCACTGACCAGCGGGTGCACGCGCGTGACCTGCCCGAGCACGCCGGACTCGTCCAGCACCGGCGAGCCGAGATCCACGCCCTGCGCCATGCCTTTGTCGATGATCACCTTGCGGGTGTACGGGTCGGCCGCGTCATACAGCACTTCGGCGGCCATGACGGGTGTAGCGAGCTGCTCTCGCAGGCCCATGAGCTTGCGCAGGCGGGTGTTTTCCTGGGTGAGTTGCTCGACCTGGCCGGCGCGCAGCGACTGCAGCGCGAGCTTGCGGCCGGCGTCTTCACTGGCGATCTTGGCCTGGTTCAAGGTGGTGAAATACTCACCGCTGCCCTGCACCGCGCGCACCGGCTGCAAGGCCAGCCATTGCACCGGGTAGAGCGCGGTGGCCAGTGCGGCGCGCACCGGCTGGGTGATGCGAAAACGGGTGTCGGCAACCATCAGGAAGAGCGACAGCGCGCTGAAAAACATCAGCTTGGACAGCGCCGACGGCCCCTGCTTGAAAAAGGGCGGCGGGGATCTGTCGAGGGTTCCTAAGGGCATGGTTCGCTGTCAGGCTGGCCCCGCTTCATGCCCCGGGCTGTGGCATGAAGTACGGCATCCGGTGTTTATTCCGAAGTGAAGATGGAGCCGAGGCGGTCCATGCGCTCCAGCGCGATGCCGCAGCCGCGTACCACGCAGGTCAGCGGGTCTTCGGCCACCAGCACCGGCAAGCCGGTTTCTTCGGCCAGCAGGCGGTCCAGGTCGCGCAGCAATGCGCCGCCGCCGGTGAGCATCATGCCGCGCTCGGCGATGTCGGCGCCCAGTTCAGGCGGCGTCTGCTCCAGCGCGTTTTTCACGGCGCTGACGATGTTGTTGAGCGGGTCGGTCAGGGCTTCGAGGATTTCGTTGCTCGAGATCGTGAAGCTGCGCGGCACGCCTTCGGAGAGGTTGCGGCCCTTGACTTCCATTTCCTTGACTTCGGAGCCAGGGAAGGCCGAGCCGATGCTTTTCTTGATGGCTTCGGCGGTGGGCTCGCCGATCAGCATGCCGTAGTTGCGGCGGATGTAGTTGATGATGGCCTCGTCGAAGCGGTCGCCGCCGACGCGCACGCTGCCTTTGTAGACCATGCCGCCCAGCGAGATCACGCCGACTTCGGTCGTGCCGCCGCCGATGTCGACCACCATGGAGCCGCTGGCTTCCGACACGGGCAGGCCCGCGCCGATCGCGGCAGCCATTGGTTCTTCAATCAGGAAAACGTCGCTGGCGCCGGCGCCGAGCGCGCTCTCGCGGATGGCGCGGCGCTCGACCTGGGTGGAGCCGCAGGGCACGCAGATGATGATGCGCGGGCTGGGCTTGAACAGGCTGCGCGGGTGGACCATCTTGATGAACTGCTTGAGCATCTGCTCAGTCACCGTGAAGTCGGCAATCACGCCGTCCTTCATCGGGCGAATCGCTTCGATGTTGCCGGGAACCTTGCCCAGCATGGCCTTGGCTTCGTGGCCGACGGCCTGGATGGTTTTTTTGCCCTGGGGGCCGCCTTCGTGGCGGATAGCCACAACCGAAGGCTCATCCAGCACAATACCGCGGTCGCGTACAAAAATCAGGGTGTTGGCGGTGCCGAGGTCAATGGCCAGGTCGGTGGAAAAATACCGACGGAATGATTCAAACATATGCAGGGGTCCGGTTGGGCATGGGCAAACTTCGTTGCCCCATCGCCTTTTTATTGATCAAGCCATGATGGGAAACTGAGGCCGGCGGCGCTGTGGAACCTGCTTCCGGCACCTAAAAAGCGCCTAAAGAGTGCATCCGGCCCTGATTTCACACCAAAGGCGGGATAATAACGCATCCCCTGTGAATCCATGGGTCTCCGGGGGCGTTTTTTCTGCTTTACACCTCGTTTCAGACCCCTTTTTTCAGCCTTTTTTCGACCTTTCTTTCGCCGTTCCCTCCGCCTTTTTCCTTTGCTGTTTATTTCCCTCGAATTCCTTCATACCTGACCATGGCATTGACACCCCAAGACATCGCCCGCGTCGCCAACCTGGCGCGGCTGGAATTGCGCCCCGACGAAACCGAGCACACCCTGGCCCAGCTCAACGGCTTTTTCGCCCTTGTGGAGCAAATGGACGCCGTCAATACCGAAGGCGTAGAGCCCCTGGCCCACCCGGCCGCGGTGATCGGTGAAGTGGCCCTGCGCCTGCGTGAAGACATCGCCAGCGAGCCCAACCAGCGCGACGCCAGCCAGGTGAGCGCCCCCGCCGTGGAGCGCGGCCTGTTCCTCGTGCCCAAGGTGATCGAATGAGCAGCGCCATGAAACCCTCCGCATCCTCCGACCTGCACGACCTGGGCGTCGCGCAACTGGCCGCCAAACTGGCCGCGCGCGAAGTCTCCAGCGTTGAAGTCACGCAGCATTTCCTGGCGCGCATCGCCCAGGAAAGGCTGGGCGCCTTCCTCGCGACCAACGCCGACGTGTCGCTGGCGCAAGCCAAAGCCGCCGACGCGCGCCTGGCCGCCGGCGAGCGCACACCCCTGTTGGGCGTGCCGCTGGCGCACAAGGACGTGTTTGTCACGCGCGACTTCCCCACCACCGCCGGCTCCAGAATCCTGGAAAACTACCGCAGCCCGTTTGACGCGACGGTGGTGAGAAACCTCGGCCTCGAAAGCGCCGGCATGGTCACGCTGGGCAAGCTCAATTGCGACGAATTCGCCATGGGCTCGGGCAACGACAACAGCGCCTACAAGCCCGTCAAAAACCCCTGGGACCTGGAACGCATTCCGGGCGGCTCCTCGGGCGGCTCAGCCGCTGCCGTGGCGGCCCGCCTGGTGCCTGCCGCCACCGGCACCGACACCGGCGGCTCGATCCGCCAGCCTGCGTCGCTCACCGGCATCACCGGCATCAAGCCCACCTACGGCCGCTGCTCGCGCTATGGCATGGTGGCTTTTGCCTCCAGCCTCGACCAGGCTGGCCCGATGGCACGCAGCGCGCTCGACTGCGCCCTGTTGCTCTCGGCCATGGCCGGACCGGATCCGGACCGCGATTCGACGTCGCTGGATTTGCCCGCCACCGACTACGCTACGGATTTGATAGCTGCAGGCCAAGACGCTGCGCGGGCTACACCCCTAAAAGGCTTGAAAGGTTTGCGAATAGGCCTGCCCAAGCAGTTCTTCGGCGCGGGCTGCTCGCCCGACGTGCTGGCCGCTGTGCGCGGCGCCTTGGCCGAGTATGAAAAGCTGGGCGCCACGCTGGTCGATGTGAGCCTGCCGCTGACCGAGCTGTCGATCCCTGTGTACTACGTGATCGCACCGGCCGAGGCCAGCAGCAACCTGAGCCGCTTTGACGGCGTGCGCTACGGCCACCGCGCAGCGAATTACACCGACCTCAACGACATGTACAAGAAGTCGCGCAGCGAAGGCTTCGGCGATGAGGCCACGCGCCGCATCATGATCGGCACCTATGTGCTGTCGCACGGCTACTACGACGCCTACTACCTCAAGGCGCAAAAAATCCGCCGCCTGATCGCGCAGGATTTCCAGACCGCCTTCACGCAGTGCGACATCATTGCCGGCCCGGTTTCGCCCACCGTCGCGTGGAAGATCGGCGAAAAATCCGACGACCCGGTCGCCAACTACCTGGCCGACATCTACACGCTGTCATCCAGCCTCGCCGGCCTGCCCGGCATGAGCGTGCCAGCCGGCTTTGGCGCGGGCGGCATGCCCGTCGGCCTGCAGCTGATCGGCAACTATTTCAAGGAAGCGCAACTGCTGGGCGCGGCCCACCAGTTCCAGCTCGCGACCGACTGGCACCTGCGCCAGCCCCAAAGCCTTTAAGTGATTTGACATGAGCCAGACCCAACCCGCCGTCAACCCCTTTGCCGAAATGCAAGCCGGCCGCCCCACCGGGCCGCTGGTGCAGGGCTACGAAGTCATCATCGGCTTTGAGACCCACACGCAGCTCACCACGCAATCGAAAATTTTCAGCCGCGCGTCCACCGCGTTCGGCGCAGAGCCGAACACGCAGGCCTCCGCCGTGGACTTCGCCCTGCCGGGCGCGCTGCCGGTGATGAACAAGGGCGCTGTGCAGCGCGCCATTGAGTTCGGCCTGGCCGTCAATGCGCACATCGCCGAGCAGAGCGTCTTCGCACGAAAAAATTATTTCTATCCCGATTTGCCCAAGGGCTACCAGATCAGCCAGTTCGAGATCCCGGTGGTGCAAGGCGGCAGCGTCGAGTTTTTTGTGGACGGCGAAAAGCGCACCGTGCGACTGGTGCGCGCCCACCTTGAAGAAGACGCGGGCAAGTCGCTGCACGAAGACTTCATCGGCATGAGCGGCATCGACTTGAACCGCGCCGGCACGCCGCTGCTGGAGATCGTGACCGAGCCCGACATGCGCTCGTCTGCCGAAGCGGTGGCCTATGCCAAAGAGCTGCACAAGATCGTCACCTGGATCGGCATCTGCGACGGCAACATGCAGGAAGGCAGCTTCCGCTGCGACGCCAACGTGTCGGTGCGCAAACCCGGCGCCCCGCTGGGCACGCGCCGCGAAATCAAGAACCTGAACAGCTTCAAGTTCATGCAGCAGGCGATTGACTTTGAGGTGCGCTGGCAGATCGGGCAGATCGAAGACGGCCACACCATTCAACAGGCGACCGTGCTGTTTGACCCGGATACGGGCGAGACGCGCAGCATGCGCACCAAGGAAGACGCGGCCGATTACCGCTACTTCCCTGATCCGGATTTGCCGCCGCTGGTGATTGGGCGCGACTGGGTGGAAAAGACGCGTTCGGAAATGTCCGAGTTGCCGCGGGTGATGGCTGCGCGCTTTGTGGCCGACTATGGCTTGCCCGAGTACGACGCCGGCCAGCTCACGCAAAGCAAGGCCACCGCAGCCTATTTTGAAGCGGTGGCCGCCACGAGCAAGCAAGCCAAGCTGGCCAGCAACTGGGTGATGGGCGAGTTGTCGCGGCGCTTGAACAGCGAAGAAAAGGCGATTGACGCCTCCACCGTCAGCGCAGTGCAACTGGCCGCGTTGATAGGCCGGATCGCCGACGGGACGATTTCAAACAATGCAGCCAGGCAGGTGTTTGACGCGCTGTGGACCGGCGAAGGCCAGGATGTCGACGCCCTCATCGAAGCCAAGGGCCTCAAGCAGATGAGCGACACCGGCGAACTGGAAAAAATCATCGACGACGTGCTGGCCGCGAACGCCAAAAACGTCGAGGAGGTGAAAGCCGGCAACGCCAAGGCCATGAACGCGCTGGTCGGCCAGGCCATGAAAGCCACCAAGGGCAAGGCCAACCCGGCGCAAGTCAATGAATTGCTGAAAAAGAAACTGGGCTGAAGCAGGCCGGCGACTCATTGAGCCGGCCTCTTGTGCTATCAAAAAAGTAGCGGCTTGCCCATACGCCTATTGGGCTAGAGCCCGATTTGATCTTGGACCAGCGTTGTCTGCGCTATCAGTTCTTGGCTGCGGGCTTGACTCCGGCAGGGAGGGCCGTCAGGGCCCAGAGCGGCTTGAGCTTGACCAGCTCTTCATCAAAGCGCACGTTGACGCGCTTTTTCTCTTGCTCCTGCTCAGAGATAAATCTCTTTTGCACCATCGAGCTGTTGTTGTTTTCTTCCAGCTTGCGCTTGAGCGCGGGCGGCGCCTTGCTGGGGTCTTTCACATAAAACTCGAACTCGGTCTGGATGGACTTGCGCTGCTCGGCCAGCTCCAGCGTTCTTTTGTGGGAAGCCTTGATGACCTCGTCAACCTGCGCAAGCGCCGCAACACGCTCCTGGTCATGCACGGCGCGGTTCGGGTAGCGCAGCAGCAACGCGCGGTCACGGCGTTTTTCTTCGGCCTCGCGCGAACGCACTTCCGCGGCGGCCTTGTCTTTTTCTTCCTGCGCGGCGCGCTCCTCGGCGGTCAGTGAAGGCCCCACCTGGCGCTTGACGGTGCCCGTGCTGCTCAGCTCCTGCTGGGTCCGGTCTATGCATTCCACAATCGGGCGGTCGGCCGTGATCTTGCGGCCCTTGCCGTCGACGCAGGTGTAGATGCTCTGGGCCGAAGCGTTTGCGGCCAGCAAAACAAGCGAAATCCAGGTGACAGTAAGCGCTGTGTGTAAAGGCAATTTCGGTCCTTAGTCCACGCCGTAGCGTTCCCGATAGGCCAACACGGCCTGATAGTGCGTTTTCAAGGACAGCGCATCGGGAGAGTCCGACGACGTGCCGCCTTGTACCGAGAGATACTGCAGCAAGTCCGTCAGCCGCGCAATCGCGCAAACCTGAAGGCCCAACTGATTCGTAACATATTGCACGGCACTATGACTCACATCCACGCCGTTTTCAGTGGCCTTCTCCTGGCGGTCCAGGGCCAGCGCCACCGCATGCGGAACGGCGCCCGCCGCCTTGATGATGGCAATCGATTCGCGGGCGGCCGTGCCTGCCGACATCACGTCGTCAATGATCAGCACGCGGCCCTTGACCGGCGCGCCCACCAGCGTGCCGCCTTCGCCGTGGTCTTTGGCTTCCTTGCGGTTGTAGGCAAACGGGAAGTTGCGTCCCAGCCGCGCCAGCTCGATGGCCACGGCGGCCGCCAGCGGAATGCCCTTGTAGGCCGGCCCGAAAATCATGTCGAACTCGAGCCCGGTGCGTTGCTCTTCGGCCAGCAGGTGGCGCGCATAGAATTGCGCCAGCCGTCCGAGCTTGGCCCCGTCGTCAAACAGGCCGGCGTTGAAAAAATAGGGGCTCATGCGCCCGGCCTTGGTCTTGAATTGACCGAAGCGCAGCACGCCTGACTCCAGCGCAAACTGCACAAATTCCTGTGCCAGTGCGCCGTCTGCGGTGCTTGCATCGCCCTTGTTGTTGCCCTTATCGCCTGCCGTGCTCATTGGATGTCCCATGTTTAAATTGACCAGCCTTAACCTCAACGGTATCCGCTCCGCAGCCAGCAAAGGTCTGCAGGACTGGGTAGCACAGTCCATGCCGGATTGTATTTGCGTGCAGGAGCTCAAAGCCCAGGCCGCCGACATCAGCGGCCGCTTTGAAGAAATCGCCGGGTTGAAAGGCCATTTCCATTTCGCCGAGAAAAAGGGCTATTCGGGCGTGGGCGTCTACACGCGCCACGAACCCAGCGACGTGATCGTGGGCTACGGCTCGACCGAATTCGACGCCGAAGGACGCTATATCGAACTGCGCTTTGACCGGCCCGGCCGCAAGCACAGCCCCAAGCTCTCGATCATCAGTTGCTATTTCCCCAGCGGTTCATCAGGCGAGGAGCGGCAGGCCGCCAAGTTCCGCTTCCTGGCCGAGTTTTACCCGCGCCTGCTGGGCCTGAAGGAAACGCGCGACTTTGTGCTGTGCGGCGACATCAACATCGCGCACCAGGAAATCGATCTGAAGAACTACAAGGGCAACAAGAAAAACAGCGGCTTCCTGCCGGAAGAGCGCGCGTGGATGACTGAGTTGCTGCGTGATGCGGAGCTGGCCAATGAGGCGGCAGAGGAGTTGACCGAGCGCACGGATTCCTCACTCAGGGGCGGCGGCATGGTCGACGTGTACCGCAAGCTGCAGCCCACCACCACCGACGCGGCCTACACCTGGTGGAGCAACCGCGGCCAGGCCTATGCCAAGAACGTGGGCTGGCGCCTGGACTACCACCTGGCCACGCCGGCGTTTGCGGCGCTGGCGCGCAGCGAGCACATCTACAAGGAACAGCGATTTTCAGACCACGCGCCCATGAGTGTGGACTACGAATTCAAGCTGTAGAACCCCCGGGTACGCCCTGAATTCTTAAACCAGCATGAGCCGCGGAACCGGCTTTGCCGGGCCGCAGGGCGGGCGGCCCCCTCGGGGGGCAGGGAGCTACACGAAGTGAGCGACCGTGGGGGCCACATTCAGCCCTGTTCAGCCCAGATACGCTGAATTTGGGCAGAAAGCTCCATCGGGTCAAACGGTTTTGGAATCACTTCCAGCGCGCCCAGGCCCTTGTAGACGGCCACTTCGGCGGCTTGCACCTTGGCGGTCATGAAGATGACCGGCGTGTTGGCGGTGGCCGGCAACTCGCGCAGGCCTTTGAGCGTGCTGGGGCCGTCCATGCCGGGCATCATCACGTCGAGCAGCAGCAAGTCAGCCCCGGCGCCGGGCGCGGCGTTCAGCGCCTCCTGGCCGGATGCGCAGGCGATCACGGTGAAGCCGCCCACGGCCTCCAGCGCCATCTGCGCCACGACACGGATGTCGGGCTCGTCTTCAACATACAGGATTCGGGTCAGTGGTGTGGTCATGGTTCAACTCAACTCTTGGGGACGGGTCGGGCCGGGATCACCCGGAATCTGGAGTACACGCTGGATTGTATTGAGCAGCTCGGTGTTGGACGTGTGGGCCTTGACCAGCACCGCGTCGGCCTGCAGGCCGTCTGCCGGGTTCACGTCACCGGCTGAGAAAACGATCACAGGCGGACGCGGATCAAGCGCATCGATGTCTTCGAACAAGTCCCAGCCCGAATGGCTGCCCAGGGACAGGTCCAGCAGCACCAGGTCAAACGGATGCTCGCGCAGGCGGGCACGGGCTTCGTCCAGAGTGGTGGCAAATTCGAAACTGGCAAAGTCGTGGGCGATGGCGGCGGTGATGCGCTGGATGTCCAGGTCGTCCTCCACATGCAGGATGCGCGGTTTGCCGGCATTGATGGTGGCGACGGCGCGGCGCAGGCTGTGAACGAGCAGGTTTTCGTCGATCGGCTTTTTCAGCCAGTCCGATACGGTGTGGGGTTTGCGGTTGAACTGCAGCTGGCCCTGCTCGGCCATGGCCGAGATCACCACGACAGGCAGGTTGCGCGTTCTTTCGTTCTCGCGCAGCTGGCCGATGAAGGCCACGCCGTTCTGGCCGGGCAGTTTCAGGTCCACCGTCACGGCGTCATAGGTGTTGCTTGCCAGGCATGCCAGGGCCTCTTCGGCGCTATAGGTCATGTCGGCGTCAAAGCCGGCCTTGCCCAGCATCATGCTGATCAGTTTGGCTACGTCGGCATCGCCTTCGCAGATGAGGATGCGCGGACGGGAGGACAACAACGCGGGCGGCCGCAGGGGCTTGAGCAGAGGCACCGGATTTGTCCATTCGGGCATCTCGAAAAAGAAGATGGTGCCGACGCCCGCCTTGCTGGAAAAACCGATGGTGCCGCCCATCTTCTCGACCAGGGCGCGGGAAATATTGAGGCCCAGACCGGTACCGCCCTTTTGGCGGGTGTCGGAGGAATCCGCCTGCGAGAACTTCTGGAAGATGCGGGGGCTGAACTCCTCCGGGATTCCGGGGCCGACGTCCACCACCTCGGCCCGCACGTTGTGCGCCGTGCGGGACAGGCGCACCTCGACCGGGCTGCCCGGCGGCGAAAACTTCACCGCGTTGGACAACAAATTGGTCAGCACCTGGGTCATGCGGTCGCTGTCGATGCGCACGTGCAGCGGCGTCTCTGGCGCCCTCATCAGCAGGCGCACGCTGTGCTGGCCGGCAAAGCCCTCATTGGCGGCCAGGGTCTGCTGCACCAGCTGCCGGATGTCGACCACCTGCAGGTCCAGGCGCAACTTGCCCGACTCGATCTTTTCGCTGTCCAGGATGTCGTTGATCAGCCGGATCAGGCGTTCGCAGTTGTTTTTGGCGATGCCCACCAGGCTCTTCACGGCCTCCGGCAGCTCACCGGCCACACCGCCCGAGATCAGGCCCAGCGAGCCGCGTATGGACGTGAGCGGCGTGCGCAGTTCATGGCTCACCGTCGACACGAACTCGGTTTTCATGCGGTCTATGCGCCTGAGCTCGGTGATGTCGGTGCCCAGCGAGAAAAAGCCGATCACCTGGTCTTTGGCCGCACCCTCCCCATAGCGGGGGAAGTACTGCATGGCGTAGTGCTTGCGTTCGCCCTGTGGCGTGATCTGCGTGCGCTCATAGCGCACCGTGTGGCCGTTGAGCACTTCCCGCACCTTCTCGCGCACCGTCTCGTACACCAGCGGGCCGAGCACGTCGGCCAGCGGCCGACCGTCGATCTGCTCGAAGCTCATGCCGAACGCATCCTCATAGGCCCGGTTGTGAAAGCGAAAACATTCCTCGGTGTCCAGGTAGGCGATCAGGGCCGGCACGGTGTCGGTGACCTGGCGCAGCTGCGACTCGCTGGCGCGCAGGGCCCGGGTGACGCGCTTGCTCTCGGTGATGTCATACATCAAGGCCGTGAAAAGCCGGCGGCCGGCCACCTGCACATCGCTGAACGACACGCTGACAATGAATTCCGTACCGTCCTTGCGCAAGGCGAGCACTTCCCGCCCCGAGATCTTGAATGCGCCTGGGCTCTCCCGCATCATGGTCGTGAAGTCCTTGTACTGGCGGCGCAGGCGCTCGGGGACAAGCTCCGAGACGTCGCGGCCTATCAGTTCGCTTCTTTCGTAACCAAAGAGCTGCAGTGCGGCGCCGTTGACCTCCAGAACGATGTCATCGGGCGTGGTGGTGATCACCGCTTCGACCATGCCTTCCGTGACGCTGCGGCTCATGGCCTCGCTGTCGCGCAGCTGGGCCTCGCCGCGCTTTCGCACTTCCTCGTAATGATTGACCACATAGACCATCCAGGCCAGCATGCCGAAGAACAGCAAACCGCCCGCGATGATCAGCCATTGCGCCAGCTCGGCGATTCGCTCGGCGCCTGTCTGTGCGTCTTTCCAGATTTTGGCTTCACGGGTGCGCGCAGCCTCCAGCAGCTCGTCCGTGCGTTGTCTTGAGTACCGGCTGTCGGAGGCGCCCAGAATGGCCGCCGCGGCAGCCTGGTCAAGCTCCTTGCGGGCAAGGATGGATTGCCGGGCCACCGACGTGCGGCGCGCGATCAGCTCATCGAGCTCGACCAGCTCCGGCATGAGGTTGGCCTTTCGGGCCGTGGCGGTGGTGCGGGCCAGATCGGCCAGCGCTTTTTCAAAGCCTGATTCGTCGGCGGGGTTTCCGCTCAGCAAGTACTGCCTGAGCGACGCTTCGGCGCTTTTAATTC
The DNA here is from genome assembly GCA_943370375.1 of Synechococcus sp. UW140. Classification (GTDB taxonomy): domain Bacteria; phylum Pseudomonadota; class Gammaproteobacteria; order Burkholderiales; family Burkholderiaceae_C; genus Polaromonas. Next base: position 51,043 of record CALRQR020000018.1, on the reverse strand, counting down.
CGGATACGACGCGCTCCACCACGACCAGCGTGTCCTCTGTGCGCACACGCGACTGCGTCGTTTCAATCAGGCGGCTGATGGTGAAATATGACGCCGTCCCGACCACCGCCATCAGTACCAAGCCCGCGATCACGGCAATCTTGATTTTGAGCAGGAAAGCAGTGGATGAAGACATGGGCATGGAAGGCTCGGATTCAGCTGTCATGCCGAGCCGCGAAAGCGCCGCTGAAGTTCTTCGACGGCCAGGGCCACTTCGGCCTGAACTTCGGCTTGCAGCGGTTGACCGGCGCCGACATGAGGTTCGATCGCCTGCTCCAGCGCCTGCGCCGCCAGCCCCAGATCGGCCCAGCCGAACGTGGCGGCCGAGCCTGCAATGCTGTGCGCGTGCCGCTCGAACGCCGGCAGGGCTTCGGCCAGGCCCTCTTCATTAAGAATCTGCTGCCAGAGCGATGCCACCTGTTCAAGGCGGCGCGGCAGCGAGCGGGTGTACTCGGCGCGCTGCTCCTCCAGAAATGCCAGCAGGGCCGGGTCGTTGCGCGTCATGAAAGAGAGGGAAGGACAGAGCTCATCCGGGTCATCTTACGGCGCACGCGCCAAAAAACAGCGTAGGACAAGTACGAGGATTGGGAGCTTGCCACGGGCGCTCAGCAGGCCCTGCAAGGTGGGCCTCGGCACCGGCTGCAGCGGTTAAACCTTATGACCTGCTGCGAGGTGATCAACCGCCTGAATTACGGTGCAAATGAATACATTTGACCGCCAGGTCATCACGGGATGTGCGGCATCACGACGAAGGATCAACGGCCTTCCCCAGCGTGGCGACCAGGTCCGACTGGGTAATAATTCCCACCAGCCGCCCGCCCTCGCCGATGATGGGAATGTGGTGGTGGCCTGTGCTGCCAAAGAGCGGCACCAGCTCGACCAGCCGGCGGTCCATGCTGGCCACGCGCACATTGCGCGTCATGATCTGGCCCACGACCTCCGGCTTTTCGGAATAGACACTGCGCGTGCTGCGCACCAGCTTTCTCAGCTTCTCGTCAAACCCCGTGTACACATCAAGTTCGGCCGCGCGCATGAAGTCGGCATGCGTGATGATGCCGGCGATCCGGAAGTAGCGGTCCACCACCGGCAGCGCCTTGATGCGGCGCTCCCGCAGCAGCGCCCACGCTTCCTCAAGAGACGTGCCGAACTCCACCGTCACCAGGTCGCGCGACATGATGTCGGCGCAGCGCACTTCGGCCAGCTTGCGGTCGTAGGCGCGCAGCCGGGTTTCAGCCAGCAGCGTCTTGAGGTCATCACGGCTGACATCAAGCACCTGGTTGTATCGCGCGAGCACCGCGTCCAGGTCGGCGTCGAGCTGCCGGTCTGCGGCCGAGCCGGCGGGAGGCGGCGCCAGCTGCGTGTGCGGATAGGCTCTGCGCGTCGCGTTGTTGTAGGCGATGCCGACAGCCACCAGCAGCGCTGAATTGATCATCACCGGGAAAAACGCATACATCGGGTCGGAGACACCGCCCAGCACCATCATCAACGCGGTGGCGCCGCCCGGCGGGTGCAGGCAGCGCAGCGCCAGCATGAGCGCGATGGCCGTCGCCACGCCCAGCGCGGCCGCAAGTTCAGGGGAGCCCAGCAGATGCGCGCCGTGCACGCCCGCAATACCGACAAGGGCCGACAGGGTGTTGCCGCCCACCACGTTCCAGGGCTGGGCCATCGGACTGGCCGGCACGGCATACACCAGCACGGCGCTGGCGCCCAGCGGCGCCACCAGCCAGGGCAGGCCGGGAACCAGTTTGTCGGCGAGGTGGCACAGCAATGCGGTGACGAATATGCCCAGCAGCGAACCCATGACGATGCGCAGGCGTTCGCGGCTGTTGATGCGGGTGCGCGCTGGCCGGAAGCCCCGCCACCAGGCGCGCGTGAAGAAGGCGGCGCGCTGCGTCAAACCAATTACCAGAAGCGAACCAGATCAGCCGCGGGCGCGCTGATAGAGCCCCTGAACTTTTGGCACATTGGCCTGTAGTTGCTGAATGCGTTCGGGGCCGGAAGGGTGGGTGGACAGAAAGCTCGGGCCGTTGGAGCCGCCACCGGCCTGCGCCATCTTTTCCCAGAGGCTCACGGCCGCCTGCGGGTTATAGCCGCCGCGTGCGGCCAGCTCCAGGCCGACCAGGTCGGCGTCTTTTTCGTCATCGCGGCTGAAACGCAGAGTCAGCAATTGCGTGCCGATGTTGGCCGCCAGGTCGCCCACCTGGCCCAGGCCCAGCAGCTGCGCGCCCAGCGACAGCAGCGTGCCGGTGCCCTGGCTCTTGGCGATGCGGGCGCGGGCATGTTCACGCAGCGCGTGCGCCATTTCGTGGCCCATGATCATGGCCGCCTCATCGTCGGTGAGCTTGAGCTGGTCAAGGATGCCGGTGTAGAAGGCGATCTTGCCGCCCGGCATGCAGAACGCGTTGATCTGCTTGCTGCCCAGCAAATTCACTTCCCAGCGCCACTGCTTGGACCTGTCATTCCATTGAGCGGTTTGCGGCACCAGCTTGGCGGCGATGGTGCGCAGGCGCTGCAGCTGGGGGTTGCCCGGCTGCGCCAAGGCGCCCTTTGAACGGGCCTCGGCAAGCAGCTTGGTGTACTCCTGAGTGGCCGCAGCTTCGATTTCTTCGGCCGGCACCAGGTTGCGCAGCTGGGACGAGGGCCCTACATCCACCTGCGCGCGCAGCGGGGTGGTGGCGGCAGTCGCCGCGGCGCCCGCAGCGGCCAGCAGAAATGCCCGGCGGCCAGCCCAGGCGGAGTGTTTGGCCTCACATAAAAAGCACATGGGTGAATAATAGTCACAAATCAAAATGCCCATGTCAGACAAAACCCCCTCCTCCGAACTGCCCGTCCCTCCTTCTACAGGTCCCAAAAGTTCATGGCGCGATGTCTGGCACGTGTATGCCGAGGCGGCCACGCTGCGCATGCTGTTTCTGGGGTTTTCCGCCGGGCTGCCGCTGCTGCTGGTGTTCGGCACCCTGAGTTTCTGGCTGCGCGAAGCCGGCATCGACCGCACGACCATCGGCTACCTGAGCTGGGTGGGCCTGGCCTACGGTTTCAAGTGGGTGTGGGCGCCGCTGGTAGACCGCCTGCCGATTCCGCTGCTGACCCGCCTGCTGGGGCGCCGCCGCAGCTGGCTGCTGCTGTCGCAGGCGGTGATCATCGCCGCGCTGGTGGGCATGGCGCTGACCGACCCCAAGGTGTCGCTGCTGCCCGTGGTGTGGTGCGCGCTGGCCGTGGCCTTTGGCTCCGCCACGCAAGACATCGCGCTGGACGCCTACCGCATCGAGTCGGCCGACACACAGCGTCAGGCCGCGCTCGCGGCGGCCTACCAGACCGGCTACCGCATCGCGATGATCTGGGCCGGCGCCGGCGCACTGTGGATTGCCGCGCGCGCCGAAATGGGCAACGCCGCCACTTACCAGCATGGCGCCTGGCAGGTCGCTTACCTGGCCATGGCCGCATCGATGCTGCTGGGCGTGGCCACGGTGTTGCTGTCGCCTGAGCCGCCAGCGCGCGTGCTGCCGCGCGCACGCAACGCCGCCGAGTGGCTCAAGACCGCGCTGGTCGATCCCTTCGCCGACTTCCTGCGGCGCTACGGCAAGCAGGCGCTGCTCATCCTGGCGCTGATCGCCATCTACCGCATCAGCGACGTGGTCATGGGCATCATGGCCAACCCGTTTTACGTCGACATGGGCTACACCAAGGATGAAGTGGCGGCGGTGACCAAGATTTACGGCGTCGTCATGACGCTGGCCGGCGCCTTTGTGGGCGGCGCGCTGGCCATGCGTTTTGGCGTGATGCGCGTGCTGATGCTGGGCGCCGTGCTCAGCGCCGGCAGCAACCTGCTGTTTGCCTGGCTGGGCACGCGCGGGCATGACGTCAACGCGCTGATCTTCGTGATCTCGGCCGACAACCTCTCCAGCGGCATCGCCTCGGCCGCCTTCATCGCCTACCTGTCGAGCCTGACCAACGTCAATTACTCGGCCACCCAGTACGCCCTGTTCAGCTCGATGATGCTGCTGCTGCCGAAGTTTCTGGCCGGCTATTCGGGCAAATACGTGGACACCTACGGTTACACCAACTTCTTCACCGCGACCGCCTTACTGGGTTTGCCGGTCCTGGTGCTGGTGGCGCTGGCTTCAAGGAAAAAAACGCCTCCAGCCCAATAACCACCTGGGCAAGCAGCTATTAATTTAATAGCGCCAAAACAGCCCCACACCCCCCGCTTGAGGGAGTATGCTGAAGGGTTTCCGCCCCGGTTTACCGTAACTTTACGATGGCTTCAAGCGGGATTTTTGTGTGCAGCGCACCATGAACTTCATTGTGATCCGCCCAGTGGACACACCCTGCAACCGAGGACCCCTCCATGACCCAACAGCTTTTGATGATCGAAGACGACGCCCGCCTGGCCAACATGGTGGGCGAATACCTGCGCCAGTCGGGCTATGGTTTCACCCACGCCGCCGACGGCGCGAGCGGGCTGGCCGCACTGGAAGCCGGCACGCCCGACCTGGTCATCCTGGACCTGATGCTCCCCGACATGGACGGCCTGGAAGTGTGCCGCCGCATCAAGGGCCAGGGCAGCGAAACCGCCAACACCGCCGTGTTGATGCTCACCGCCAAGGGCGACCCGATGGACCGCATCGTCGGCCTGGAAATCGGCGCCGACGACTACCTGCCCAAGCCCTTTGAGCCGCGCGAGCTGCTGGCGCGCATACGCGCCGTGCTGCGCCGCGGCGGCGAAACCGGCGCCGCAGCCGCCAACGGCGGCCACAAGGTCATGCGCTTCGGCTCCCTGGAAATCGACCGCGACGCGCGCACCGTGTCGGTGTCGGGCACCGCATGCGAACTGACCTCTTACCAGTTCGACCTGCTGGTGGCGCTGGCCGAGCGCGCCGGCCGCGTGCTCAGCCGCGACCAGATCATGGAGGCCGTGCGCGGCCGTGAACTCGAAGCCTTTGACCGCTCCATCGACGTGCACATGGGCCGCATCCGCAGCGCCATCGAAGCCGACGCCAAGGATCCCAAACGCATTCTCACCGTGCGCGGCGTGGGCTACGTTTTCGCCAAGCAGCAGGATTAAAACTGTATGTGGAGTCGTTTTACATCGCACCTCTATGTACGGATATGGTTGGCCGTTGTCGCCACCGTCGTCGTGCTGACCTTCCTGGTCGGCGCGGCCTGGCGGCTGAGCGCCGACCCCCCCCAGCTGCCCATCCGCGAAGTGCTGGTGCACAACGACAAAGGCGAAGTGATTGGTACTGCACAAACCAAGCCAGACCGCAAGCTCGGCGACGGCCTGGAATTTGACGTCGTCACCAAAGACGGCCAGTCGCTGAATCTCGTCTTGCCGCGGCCCAAGCGGCCCCCGCCCTCCCCCTGGTTGCGCCCGCCTTTCGGTTTTGGCTTTGGCTGGATGCTGGGCCTGGTCGGGCTGGCCGTGGCGCTAGGCGCCTACCCGGTCATGCGCCGGCTGACGCAGCGGCTGGAGGCCTTGCAGCGCGGAGTCGAGCGCTGGGGCGCCGGCGACCTGTCGGCCCGCGTCAATGCCGACGGCACCGACGAAGTGGCATTCCTCGCCAGGCGCTTTAACCATGCGGCCGAACGCATCGAGACGCTCATGGATTCGCACAAGTCGCTGCTGGCCAATGCCTCGCACGAATTGCGTTCGCCGCTGGCACGCATCCGCATGGGGCTTGAATTGATGGGCACCGATGCGGCCTCGCCACAGCGCAAGGAAATCTCACGCAGCATCAGCGAGCTCGACCAGTTGATCGACGAAATCCTGCTGGCCAGCCGGCTGGATGCCAAGCAGGCCGACGCCGAACCCTTTGAAATGCTGGACCTCACGGGTCTCGCCGCCGAAGAATGCGCGCGCGTCAATGCCGAGTTGAATGCGGAACTGAGCAAAGATTCCGGTCCCGGACTGGGCATGGATGCCAGCAGCCACAGCCTCACCGTGCAGGGCTCGCCGCGCCTTTTGCGCCGGCTCATCCGCAACCTGCTGGAAAACGCCCGGCGCTACAGCACCGGCGAAATCAACCTGGAACTGGCGCAGGCCCGTACGGGCAGCAAGCAGCTGGCCGTCGTCAAGGTGCATGACCGCGGCCCGGGCGTTCCCGCCGACCAGCGCGAGCGCATTTTTGAGCCTTTTTACCGGCTGCCCGGTGCCAGCGAGCGCGAAGGCGGCGTCGGCCTGGGTCTGGCCCTGGTCAAATCCATCAGCCAGCGCCATGGCGGCAGCGTGCGCTGCGAAGCGCGGCCCGGTGGCGGTGCGTCTTTCGTGGTGGAGTTGCCCGTCGCTCATTAAGAAAGATGTGTGAGTGAGCGCGAGCTCATGAACCACAAAGTCTTAAAAATCAGCGATATGGACCGATAGCCTCCTCTATTTGGAGAGTAGCCAAATTGCATGCAATCAGCGATAGTTCTGACGTTGCTGTCACAACACAAAGGCCTCCCGAAAAAGACCGGAAAATACCTTCATAAGGATCAACCGCGGGAAAAGTTTCGTTTGATCTCCCAACGACGTTCTCCAACCGGAGAATTTCTCAAAGCCACCGCAAGGTGGCTTTTTTTTGCCCGCAGCACAGCCGCCCCACCGCTTTGATACGCTCATGGAGTCAACCTTCCACCGCACCACAGGAAACACCATGAGCACAACCGGCCTGCCCCCAGCGCCTCACCCACCGCAAGGTTTTTTTCCCTCCACCGAAGAGCGGATGCCGCTGCCGGCCCGCGAGGCCATGTCGCCGGCGCAACGCGAAGCCGCCGATGCCATCATCGCCGGGCCGCGCAAGGCGGTGTTCGGCCCCTTCATCCCCTTGCTGCGCAGCCCGCAGCTCATGGGCCGCATCGGCGACGTGGGCGCCTACCTGCGCTTTGAGAGCCCGCTGGACGCGCGCATCCGCGAGCTGGCGACATGCGTGGCGGCCCGCCATACCGCCAACCAGTTCGAGTGGGTGATGCATGCCCCGCTGGCGGTGGCGGCTGGCGTGGCGCAGGCTACGGTGGACGCGATTGCCGAGGGCAGGCAGCCACGCGGCATGGCCGACGACGAGGCTGTCGCGCTGGACCTCAGCCTCGAAGTGCTGAGGCAGCACGGCTGCAGCGATGCCACCTATGCCGCCGCGGTGAACACCTTTGGCGAACAAGGCGTGGTCGAGCTGGTCAGCCTGGTCGGCTATTTCGTGATGGTGTGCTGGGTAATGAACGTGGCGCGCACGCCGGCGCAGGCAAAACCGGGCGTGGCGCCCCTGTCTGCTTTTCCGGCCTAGGAAGTTGGCGTCAGCGCCGCCAGCACGCGGTCGGCGCCGATGTCGTTGAGGCAGCGGGTATGGCCCAGCGGGCACTCGCGCTCAAAGCAGGGCGCGCAGTCCAGCGGCGGCTGGTAGGCCGCGTCGGCTTTGAGCCACAGCACCACCGCCTTGTCACTCAGGGGCGGCGTATGCAGCGGGCTGGACGAACCGAAGATCGCCACCTGCGGCACGCCAAAAGCAGCGGCCACATGCATCAGGCCTGAGTCATTACTCACTGTGCTGCGGCTGGCGGCGATCAGGCACAGCGCCTGCACCAGCGAAGTCTTGCCCGCGAAATTGAGGCATTTGCCCGGCTGCGCCGCATTCACCGGCGCGGCAATTTCATCGCACAGCGCCGCTTCTTTGCCCGAGCCGAGCAGCACCACCGGCAGACCCAGCCGCATCGCAAGCTCTGAAAAATGACTGGCGGGCCAGCGCTTTGCGGGGCCATATTCGGCGCCGGGCGCGAACACGTAATACCCGGCGCGCCGCAGGCCCAACGCTGCCAGCGCAGCGTCAATCTCGGCCGGGGTCATCTGCAGGTGCGGCCTATCCTGGTCGAGATCGGTGCCGCCACTTAGCGCGGAATAAAACGCCACCATGGGCGGTTTGTTTTTGGGGTTTTTGAGGCGGTGCGTGAGCAGGCCCACACGGGCCTCGCCGAAGTAGCCGATGCGCTCCGGAATGCTGGCCAAAAATGGCAGCAATGCGCTTTTCAGCGAGTTGGGCAGAACATAAGCCTTGTCGAATCGGCCCTCGATGCGCTTGGCGATGGCGCGGCGCTCACGGAACTGCAGGCCGCCATGCGCAAAAGGAAATTCAATGACGTCGGCCACATGAGGCATGGCACGGTACACAGGCGCCACCCAGGGCAAAGCACCTACTGTGAGGCGTTCGCCGCGCGCATGCAGCCGGCGCATCAGCGGCTCCGTCATCACCGCATCGCCTATCCACTGGGGAGCAATGACGAGCGATTCAGGCATCAAGCAGTCCGTAGCGGCAAACCGCTTCGGGGGTCAGTCAATGTCCGCCGCCGAAATGTTCGCCGGCTTTGAGCGCGTAAACCGTGCCGCAATACGGGCACTTGGCCTGGCCGGTGCGTGCCACGTCCAGGTAAACCTTGGGGTGGCTGTTCCAGATTTTCATGTCGGCTTTGGGGCTGGGGCAATAGACGCCGCCCTGAGGGTTCAGGTCGGCAGCCAGCAATTCGACAGAGGAGGAAGCGTGGGTGGTTGTGGGGGTGCTCATCGTGGGACTTTCAGTAAGCGCTTCAGACCCGGGCAAGCCAGTGGGCGTACTTCGGATTGCGGCCATTGACGATGTCAAAGAACGCGCTCTGGATTTTCTCGGTGATGGGCCCGCGCGAGCCGGCGCCGATTTCAATGCGGTCGAGTTCGCGGATCGGCGTGACTTCAGCGGCGGTGCCGGTGAAGAAGGCCTCGTCGCAGATGTACACCTCGTCGCGCGTGATGCGCTTTTGCACGAGTTCAAGGCCCAGGTCTTTGCAGATGTGCAGGATGGTGTTGCGGGTGATGCCGTTGAGTGCGCCGGCCGACAAGTCAGGCGTGTAGACAACGCCGCCCTTGATCACAAAAATGTTTTCGCCCGCGCCTTCGCTGACAAAACCTGAGGCGTCGAGCAGCAGCGCTTCGTCGTAGCCGTCGTCCAGCGCTTCCATGTTGGCCAGGATGGAGTTGGTGTAGTTGCTCACTGCCTTGGCCTGCGTCATGGTGATGTTGACGTGGTGGCGGGTGTAGCTGGAGGTCTTCACGCGGATGCCGCGTTTCATGCCGTCTTCGCCCAGGTAGGCGCCCCAGGGCCAGGCCGCGACCATGAGGTGGATCTGGTTGCCTTTGGGCGACACGCCCAATTTTTGCGAGCCGATCCAGGTCAGCGGGCGGATGTAGCAGGACTCCAGCTTGTTCTCGCGCACAACGGCTTTCGTGGCGTCGTTGACTTCTTGCTGGGTAAAGGGAATTTTCATGCGCAGGATCTTGGCGCTGTTGAAGAGTCGCTCGGTGTGCTCTTCGAGCCGAAAGATCGCCGTGCCGCCGGTGGCGTTGTAGGCGCGAACGCCTTCAAACGCGCCGCAGCCGTAATGCAGGGTGTGGCTCAGCACATGGATCTTGGCGTCGCGCCAGTCGACCATCTGGCCGTCCATCCAGATTTTGCCGTCGCGGTCTGCCATGGAGGGTGCTACTGGGGACATGATGGGATCCTGTTGTGTAAGTGGGGAATGCGGGGGCCGGGCCTGCCGCAAAGAAAACGGCCCGGAAACCTGAAAGACGGATTTTACGGGGCGGGCGGGGCAGGCGTCGAAATGGCCTCAGGCGCTTCCTGCGCAGGCCGGAAAAGCTCATGGTGGGCCAGTTTGCCGCCCACAAAGGTGCAGGTGACGTGCGACTCGCCGGCATCGGCCCAGCGGTAGATTTCGGGCTGCTCGTCCTTGGGCGACTTCAATTCGCCCAGCGCGTGCGTCATGGCCACCACGTGCAGCAGCGTCATGCCGGGCTTGAGCTTGGCGTTGAGCATGACGGCACTGTCGACATAACCGATAGGCCGGTTGGCCGCGCGTTTCAAGACCTGCATCATGCGGGTGAAATGCAGCAGCACCCACATCACCAGGCCAGTGGCCACTGCGGCCACGCCGCCCCAGCCGTAAAAGCGGTAAGCCAGCACGATGATCGCGATGCCGGCCACGGGAACAAGAATTTTCTGGAAGTTCATGGCGCTATTTTCGCAGCCCCCGGGGCCGTGGGCGCTGCGGGGAGTGCGTAGCGGTGTCCGGTCACCGCCGGGCCGCGGGCTTCAGAGGAAATTAATGATGAAAAGCGCCTCTAGCCCAGTATTCATCTGGGGATACAGCTATTCTTTTAATAGCAAACTAATGCTCGGCACGCCGCACCCAACCCGTGGCCAGTGCGTAAGCCCAGTCGGCGCGTTGGCGGCTCGCCGCCACTTTTGACTGCGCCAGGTGGTCGTAGGGCACGGCGCGGAGGCTGACTTGCCAGCCCCGGCCGGTTTTTTCAACGAGGGCGTAGCGCGCATGCGGCGCCCCGTTTTCCACTACATGCGGATGCGGATGTTCGTCGTCGTAGGCCTGCAGGCCGACGCTGCCGGGGTTGACGATGAGCGCACCGCCGCACTGCACCATGCGCGGCACATGGGTGTGGCCGCACAGGATGAGCGAATGCCCGGCCTGCCCCGCCGCGCCCAGCCGCTGGGCCACCTCGTCTGCCGTGGCCGGCCTGATTCCAGTAGCGTGGCCGGCGCCTCCACCGGTAAAACCGGGCTCGGTGGTTTCCAGCCAGTAGATCAAGTCGCTGGCCGGCGTGCCGTGGCACAGCAGCACGTCGCCGCCGGCGAGCTCCAGGCTCGCGGGCAGCGACCGGATCCAGTCGCAGTGGGCCGCAGTCAACTGGCCGGCGGTGTAGCCGTCCGTGCTGAGCGGATCAAAAGGCTGGCCCTGGTCGATCAACGCCAGCACCTGGCGCTCATGGTTGCCGCGGATCGTGGTGAAGTTGCGCGCCATCAGCAGGTCGGCCGTTTCGGCGGGCTGCAGCGGCCCGCTCAGGATGTCGCCCAGGTTCACGGTCTGGTCAACGCCTTGGCTTGCGATATCGGCCAGCACGGCTTCAAGCGCCGGCAAGTTGCCATGAATGTCGGAGATGACGGCGAGTTTCATGACATCCATTGTGCGATGTAGAACCTGTTTACGCTCTAAACGAGGCCGCGTTGGGGTGCAATCGGGATGAGTGGGCCGACCGGGCTCTTGCATGGGCTAATGCCCATGCAAGAGCCTGGGTGGCTCAATCGCCCGATTTCACCCCAACCCGGAGGGCAAGTGCCTTCTCGGGCGGTCTGCGGCGTTGCGGCGCTAGCCCATAGCCGGGCTATGGGCGTCGCACCGCGCCTTGCATCCCATCCCGAGAAGGCGCTTGCGCGGCCTCGTTTAGATCGTAAACAGGTTCTTAGCTCAGGCTGCGCACCACATTCATCGCCTCTTCCACCCGTTCAACTGCATGGATGGTCAGGCCTTCGATGGGCTTTTTGGGCGCGTTGGCCTTGGGCACCACGGCCACGCTGAAGCCCAGCTTGGCCGCTTCCTTCAGGCGCTCCTGGCCGCGCGGGGCCGGGCGCACCTCACCGGCCAGGCCCACCTCGCCAAAGGCAAGAAAACCCTTGGGCAGCGGCTTGCCGCGCAAAGACGAGGTGATGGCCAGCATCACGGCCAGGTCGGCGGCGGGCTCGCTGATGCGCACGCCGCCCACGGCATTGACGAAGACGTCCTGGTCCATGCAGGCCACGCCGGCGTGGCGGTGCAGCACGGCCAGCAGCATGGCCAGGCGGTCGCGGTCCAGGCCGACTGACAAGCGCCGCGGGCTGGGCCCGCCGTTGTCAACCAGGGCCTGGATTTCGACCAGCATGGGGCGCGTGCCTTCTAACGTGACGAGCACGCAACTGCCGGGCACTGGCTCACTATGCTGGCTCAGAAAGATCGCACTCGGATTGGCCACGCCCTTGAGGCCTTTTTCGGTCATGGCGAACACGCCGATCTCGTTGACCGCGCCGAAGCGGTTCTTGATGGCGCGCACCAGGCGAAAGCTCGAATGCGTGTCGCCTTCAAAGTAGAGCACCGTGTCGACCATGTGCTCAAGCACGCGCGGGCCGGCGAGCGCGCCTTCTTTGGTCACGTGCCCCACCAGCACGATGCACACGCCGCTGGACTTGGCCGCGCGCGTGAGGTGCGCCGCGCATTCGCGCACCTGCGCGACCGAGCCGGGTGCCGAGGTGAGCTGGTCGGAATACACCGTCTGGATCGAGTCGATGACGGCAATCGTGGGCTGCGTGGCCTCCAGCGTGGCGAGGATTTTTTCGAGCTGGATTTCGGCCAGCACCTTGACCTGTGAGCCGTCCAGCCCGAGCCGGCGCGAACGCAGCGCCACCTGCGCGCCGCTCTCCTCGCCCGTCACGTAAAGGGTATTGAGCCCCGCGCGCTGCAGCGAATCGAGCGCCTGCAGCAGCAGCGTCGATTTGCCGATGCCCGGGTCACCGCCAATGAGCACCACACCGCCTTCAACGATGCCGCCGCCCAGCACACGGTCCAGCTCTTCATGTCCGGTGGGCGTGCGCTCCATGTCGGCGGCCTCGATGTCGGACAGCGTCGTCACTTCAGACGCCTTGGCCAGCGACTGGAACTGGCTGCTGTAGCGGTTCTTGGCGGGCGCGTTGCTCTCGGCGGCTGACTCGATCAGCGTGTTCCAGGCGTTGCAGTGCGGGCATTTGCCCAGCCATTTGGGGCTGGTGCCGCCGCATTCGGTGCAGGTGTAAATCGATTTGTCTTTGGCCATGCGTGATATTACTGTACAAATAACCAGCCTTTGCAATATCGTCATGATGGCGGCTCCGCCAAAACACCTCCTTTTAAGCCCTACGCCATGCCGCACCTGAACATTGAATACACCGCCAACCTCGACGCCGCCACCGACATGGGCGCGTTGTGCAAGACCCTGGCCGCCACGCTGGTGGCGCTGCGCGGCGAAGACGGCGTGGCGCCGCTCTTTCCCGTGGCGGGCACGCGCGTGATGGCCTGGCCGGCGCCGCATTTCGCCGTGGCCGACGGCCGGCCCGACCGCGCGTTTATCTATATGAACCTGCTGATCACGCAGGGGCGCAGCGAGGCGCTGAAAAAGCGCGCCGGCGACGCCCTGCTGGCCAGCGCCAGCGCGCACCTGGAGGCGGTGTTTGCCAGCCAGGCCGTGGGCATGACGCTGCAGATTGACGAGGGCAACCCCGTCTATGAAGGCAAGCGCAACAACCTGGCCGCGCACCTGGCGGCCTGACCTTGCGCAACACAAAACACCGGCTTGCGGACACAATGTCTGCTGGCTTTTTCGCTCTCTCATTCTTCTCACCGACACCCTGAGGAACACGCACCATGACCATCTCACGCCGCCAACTCATTCAGTCCTCCGGCGCCGCTGCGCTTTTGGCCGGCATCGGCCAGCAAGCCTGGGCCCAGGCCATTGACAGCACCAAAGTCATCGCCGGTTTCGCGCCCGGCGGCACCGCCGACATCGTCTCCCGTCGTGTAGCCGACAAGCTGCACCCCGGCTACGCCAAAAGCGCCGTGGTCGAAAACAAAACCGGCGCGGGCGGGCAGATCGCCGTGCAGTTCGTGAAGAACGCCGCGCCCGACGGCGCCACCGTGCTGCTCACGCCCATGTCCATGCTGGGCATCTACCCGCACACCTACAAGAAGCTGCCTTATGACCCGGTGGCCGACCTGACGCCGGTCTCGGCCGCGGCGATTTTTGACTACGGCTTTGCCGTCGGCCCCATGGTGCCTGCCAGCGTGAAGACCGTGCCTGAGTTCCTCGCCTGGTGCAAGGCCAACCCGGGGCAGGCCAACTTCGGCTCGCCGGCGGCCGGCTCATCGCCGCATTTCATCGGCTCACTGCTGGGCCGCGCCGGCAATGTGGACTTGCGCCATGTCGCCTTCCGCGGCACGCAGCCTGCGGTGCTCGACATGATCGGCGGGCAGATTGCCGCCGTCTCGGGCCCAACCGGTGAGTTCACCCAGCATGTGGCGGCCGGCAAATGCCGTTTGCTGTCGACCAGCGGCCCCAAGCGCGGCAAGTTCACGCCCAATACCCCCACGCTGCTGGAGCAAGGCTTCAAGGACATGGCGTTCACCGAATGGTTCGGCTTCTTCCTGCCCGCCAAGGCACCGCAGGATGTGGTGCAGCGCCTGAACGCCGGTATCCGCTCGGCGCTGGCCTCGCAAGACGTGATCGACGGGCTGGCGGTGTCTTACCTGGAAGTCGCGCCCACGTCGCCCGCCCAGCTGGCGGCGATGCTCAAGGCGGACACAGAGTTGTGGGGTCCGCTGGTCAAGGCCGTTGGTTTCACGCCAGAAGGCTAAACCCATTTGCTATCAAATCAGGAGCTGCCGCCCAAGGCAGTGATTGGGCTAGAGCCCGATTTTGCTTAAGAATTTCTTGAAGTTACTTGAGAAACGGAATCACGGATGAAGGTGTGCATTTACGGCGCGGGCGCCATCGGCGGCTGGATCGGCATGGGCCTGGCGCGCGCGGGCTGCAGTGTGAGCGTGGTCGCGCGCGGCGCTACGCTGGCAGCCTTGCAACAGCACGGATTGCGCCTGAACCAGGCTGGCCAGGTCACGTCGCAGGCTGTGGCCTCCAGCGCCGCACCGGCCGATCTGGGCGTACAAGACCTCGTGGTACTCGCCGTCAAGGCGCCCTCCCTGCCCGAAGTCGTGCGCCAGATCGCACCGCTGATCGGCCCAAGCACTATTGTGCTGACCGCGATGAACGGCGTACCCTGGTGGTTTTTGCAGGGCTTCGGCGGCGCGCTGGCCGGCCAGCGGCTCAAGTCCATCGACCCGACGGGCGAGTTGGCCCAGGCCATCCCTGCAAAGCACATCGTCGGCTGCGTGGTGCATGCCAGCTGCTCGCTCGACGAGCCCGGCCAGGTACACCACCACTTCGGCAACAAGCTCATCATCGGCGAGCCTTCCGGCGAGAAAACCGCCCGCGTGCAGCAGCTCGCTGCCCTGCTTGAGAAGGCCGGCTTCGAAGCGCCGGTGTCCGAGCAGATCCAGAAAGACATCTGGTTCAAGCTCTGGGGCAACATGACCGCCAACCCGATCAGCGCGTTGACCGGCGCGACCATGGACCGCGTGCTCGACGATGAGCTAGTCACCGGCTTCACCCACAGCATCATGCTGGAAGCCAAGGAAATCGGCGCGCGCATCGGCATCCCGATCAACCAGACGCCCGCCGAGCGGCACATCATCACGCGCAAGCTGGGCGCGTTCAAGACCTCCATGCTGCAAGACATCGAGGCCGGCAAACCGGTTGAGCTGGACGCGCTCGTCACAGCCGTCAAGGAGCTCGGCGAGCTGACGAAAGTGCCGACGCCGTTCACCAATGCGCTGCTCGGCCTGGCGCGGCTGCAGGCGCAGGTCAAGGGCCTGTACTAGCACTCCTGCTCATCCCGGCATTCATCGCGACATTCATTTCCCAACCCCGTTTTCAGGAGACAACATGAAACACATAGGCGTCATTGGTGCATCAGGCCTGATGGGTCATGGCATTGCAAAAAACCTGCAGGCCAAAGGCTTTGATGTGAGCCTGACCGTTCACCGCAACCAGGATCGCGTGGCCGACCTGCTGGCCGCCGGCGCCAAACAGGTGGCCAGCCCCGCTGAGCTGGGCGGCTGCGACGCGGTGGTGATTTGCGTGACCGGCTCGCCGCAAGTGGAAGAGACCTTGCTGGGCGCCAACGGCGTGCTGTCCAAAGCGCGCATCGGTCTGATCGTGGTCGACACCTCGACCAGCGAGCCCGAATCCACTCGCCGCCTGGCCGCCTTGTGCGCACAGCACAGCGCCACGCTGGTGGACGCACCGCTGGCGCGCACGCCGGTCGAGGCCGAGCTCGGCAAGCTCAACACCATGGTGGGCGCCGAGCAGGCGGTGTTCGACAAGATCCGCCCGGTGCTGGCGGCTTACTGCGAAAACATCTTCCATGTGGGCGGCCCCAGCGCCGGCCACGTCATCAAGCTGCTGAACAACTTCATCGGCCAGGCGATCTGCACGGCCACGGCCGAAGCCTTTGCCGTGGGCGCGCTGGCAGGCATTGAGCCGCAAAAACTGGTAGACGTGATCTCAGCCGGCGCGGTGAATTCGGGCCTCTTCCAGGCAATGGCCAAGACGCTGAACGGCGACTTCGCGGGCATCAAGTTCGAGCTGGACAACGCGCGCAAGGATTTGCGTTACTACACGCACCTGGCAGAGATGGTGAACGTGCCCTCTTACGTCGGCGAAGCGGTGCACCAGAGCCTGGCCACCGCCAGCGCGCTGGGCCACGGCAAGGAGTTTGTGCCGGCGCTGGTGAAGGCGCAAGAAAAAATCACCGGCGCCAAAATCGCACCGCAGTAAGCCAGCGCCTGGATCGCCGGGCGCCTACAGCGGCTTGGCGTACACCACAAAGCCCGAGTTCTCCGCCACCTGGTCATACAGCCGCATGGCGATGGCGTTGGTCTTGTGGGTTTGCCAATAGACACGGGTGGAGCCGGCAGCTCGCGCCTCTTCGTACACCGCTTCAATCAAGGCCTTGCCGACGCCCTTGCCGCGCACGGATTCGGTGGTGAACAAGTCCTGCAAATAGCAAACCGGCCCGATGCGCGTGGTGCTGCGGTGATAGAGGTAATGCGTCAGCCCCACCAGTTCGCCGCCGGACTCGGCCACCAGTGCGTGCACTGGCTCATAGACATCAAAAAACCGCGACCAGGTCATGACCGTGATGTCGCCGGACAGGGCGGTGGGGCCGAAGCGCCCGTAGAACTTGTTGTAGCCCGCCCAGAGTGGGAGCCAGGCCTCGAAATCGTCCGGTTGCACAGGACGTACGGTGACGGGAAGCGATGCTGTCATAGTGATTTCTGCTTTATTCAGGCCATTGCTCGCCGGGTGCCCCAGGCGCTGCGCCGCGCCTTTTGCGCACGACCACCGTGCGCGCCAGCTTGTCGTGCCAGCCCTGCTTGCGTGCGTCAAAACCCACCCAGAAGATGCCCAGGCCCAGCGGGATGAGCGAGACAAAGTAGCCCAGGTAGCGGACGATGAGTTGCGTGGTGCCGGGGTTGTTGCCGGTGTTGGCGTCGACGATGCGGGCGCCAACCGCCATCTTCCCGGGCGTTGCCTGGCGCGCCATCCAGAACCACACGACCGCAATGGCGGGCAGCACCCACGAGATCAGGAGATCGGCAGGGCCCTGAACAAAGTCTGTGCTGCTCCAGTACGCGTTGCCGTAAATCGCCGTCAGCGCCGGGTAGATCAGCACACCGAGGATAACGGTGTCGATGACGGATGCCCAGACCCGGATCCAGAAGCCGGCGTATTCGAATCGCGATGAATCCATGTGTGCGCTCCCCTGATGCAGAACTTCGAAAGACTTAATGTACGCCCGGCTCGCCCTGAGCCCGGATGAGCTTGACCGCCTGCGGCAGCGAATTGGCAGCCGGGACGAAATAATCAATCGCGGCGCCCAGTGCCACGGCGCAGGCGATCGCGCCGATCAGCGGCTTCCAGGTCAGGCGAATGACGGCAGAGACCCAGCCTTCACGCGCCACACGCACGGCGGCGCGGGCTGACACATAGGAGAAGGCAAGCTCGACGGCCACCGTCAACAGCACTTCCCACCCGAAGAACATCAGCAGAAGGGCTCCCGCGCCGAAAAATACAGCCGCGCCAATCACGAAAATGGCCAGCACCGGGATGACGACTACCGCCCCTTCATCCGCGCTGCCAACCGCTTCGAGTGCGCCGCCGGCAACGTCACCCAACCCGCCGCCGGCATCGCCCAGGCCGAAATCTCCGCTTGCGCCGCCCCCGCCAAAGTCACCGCCACCACCTGATTGAAAGTCCGGCGACCTGCCGCCTCCGGCAAGGTCGGGCAAGAGATCAGGGAAGTCACCCGGATGGTCGTCCGATGAGGACCGGCTTTCGCGCCCAACCAATTGCGCGGCCCACACGCGGATCACCAACAGGTAGGCCAGGTAGCCGGACCCGAGCGTGATCAGGTAGCGCCAGGCCAGCGACTCCATGCCCATGACCATCTGCAGGTGTGACACGCCCCACATCAGGCCCATCGTGACGAGCCCGATGCACAGGCCATGCAGGCGCAGGCTGTGGCGCCGGCGCAGTTCGCGCTCGATGCGGCCTTCCAGCACGCGAACCGAGCGCCAGTTCGACAGGTTCTTCATTCAGCCTGGAAAGGAACGCGCGCAGCCACCGCGCACATCAGCTCATAGCCGACGGTGCCGCCGGCTTGCGCCACTTCGTCAATCGGCATCAAGGCGCCGCTGGAGGCCTTGCCCCACAGCGTCACCTCGGTGCCTATGCCCGCAGCGGGGGTGGGCGTGAGGTCGACGGTGAGCATGTCCATGCTGACCCGTCCGACCATGCGGGTGCGCACGCCGCCCACCAGCATGGGCGTGCCGGTGCTGCAGTGGCGCGGATAGCCGTCGCCATAGCCGCAGGCCACGATGCCGATGCGCAGCGCGCCGTCAGCGGTGAAGCTGGAGCCGTAGCCCACCGTGTCGCCGGCCTTGAGCTCCTGCACGCTGATGATTTTTGCCGACAGCGTCATGGTGGGCTGCAAGTCCCATTGCGCTGCACTGTGCTGGGGGAAGTCAGGTGCGCTGCCATACACCAGGATGCCGGGCCGCACCCAGTCGGAGCGGCCGGCCAGCACATCGCCATGGCGCAGGCTGGCGGCGCTGTTGCTGAGGGTGCGCTCGCCTGGCAGGTCGTGCGTGACGGCGTCAAAGGCCTTGAGCGCCGCGGCGATGCCCTTGGGGCCGTCGGCGTCGGAGAAGTGCGTCATCAGCGAAATTTCGTCCACCTGCGGCAGCGCGTTCAGGCGCGTCCAGGCGGCGCGGTAACGCTCGGGGGTAAACCCGAGCCGGTTCATGCCCGAGTTCATCTTGAGGAACACGCGGTGCGGCAGCTGCGTCTTGTGGGCGGCCAGCATGTCGATCTGCTCGTTGCAGTGAATGGTGTGCCACAGGCCCAGCCGCGAGCACAGCTCCAGGTCGCGCGCATCAAAGCAGCCTTCGAGCAGCAGGATGGGGCCACGCCAGTCGAGTGCGCGCAGGCGCTGGGCTTCGGCCAGGTCCAGCAGCGCAAAGCCGTCGGCGCTGCGCAGGGCGTCAAAGACGCGCTCGATGCCGTGGCCGTAGGCGTTGGCCTTGACGACCGCCCAGATGCGCGCATCGGGCGCGGCGGCGCGGGCGCGGGCCAGGTTGTGGGCAAGCGCTGCAGTGTGGACGGTGGCAAGGATGGGACGTGGCATGGCGCAATGAAGGTTGGTGGACGGCGGATCGCGGTCGGGTTCAGTGCAGCCCGCCGGGGCATATCGAGGGTCTTTAGGGATTTTGGCACCGGGCCCCATGCTATAAACCGGAATCGTCTGGAGACATTCACCCATATCTTGCCGCATCAGATTTGCTGATGCATTGATACAGTGACAACAACAGTTTAATGAAGCGCGGTTTCTACACCATCATGGCAGCCCAGTTTTTCAGCTCGCTGGCTGATAACGCGCTGTTTGTAGCCGCCGTGGAGCTGCTCAAAACCAGCGGGGCCCCCAAATGGCAGCCAGCGGCGCTGGTGCCCATGTTTGCCTTGTTTTATGTGGTGCTTGCCCCCTTTGTGGGGGCTTTTGCCGATGCCCGGCCCAAGGGCAACGTCATGTTTGTCAGCAACGCCATCAAGGTCATCGGCTGCCTGATGATGCTGTTCGGCTCGCACCCGCTGCTGGCCTACGCCATCGTCGGGCTGGGTGCGGCGGCTTATTCGCCCGCCAAGTACGGCATCCTCACTGAGCTCCTGCCGGCTTCGCAACTCGTCAAGGCCAACGGCTGGATTGAGGGCCTCACGATTTCCTCCATCATCCTGGGCGTGCTGCTGGGCGGCCAGCTTGTGGGCCATTCGGTGTCGTCGATGCTGCTGTCGTTTGACTTCCCGATCTTCACCACCGGCATCGACACGGCACCGGAAGCGGCCATTTCCGTGCTGATCCTGCTCTACATCATTGCCGCCTGGTTCAACACCCGCATTCCCGACACCGGCGTTGAAATGCGGCCCATGCCGCGCAACAAGCTGGAGCTGCTGCCCGATTTCTGGAACTGCAACTCGGCGCTGTGGCGCGACAAGCTGGGGCAGATTTCGCTGGCCACCACCACCTTGTTCTGGGGTGTGTCGGGCAACCTGCGCTACATCGTGCTGGCCTGGAGCGCGGCAGCGCTGGGCTACAGCACCACGCAGGCATCTTCTCTCGTAGGCGTAGTGGCCATCGGCACGGCGGTGGGCGCGGTGCTGGCCTCCATGCGCATGCGGCTGGACCAGGCCACCAGCGTGATGCCGCTGGGCATTGCCATGGGCCTCCTGGTCATCTTGATGAACTTCATCGGAAATGTCTGGGTGGCGGCGCCCTTCCTGATTTTGCTGGGCGGCCTGGGCGGCTTCCTGGTGGTGCCCATGAATGCGCTGCTGCAGCATCGCGGCCACAACCTCATGGGCGCAGGCCGCTCCATCGCCGTACAGAACTTCAATGAGCAGGCCTGCATCCTGGCGCTCGGCGCCGGTTACAGCCTCTCGACCGGTTTGGGGATGTCGGCCTTCGGCGCCATCACCGCCTTCGGCATCGTGGTGGCCGGTTTCATGTGGGTGATCCAGCGCTGGCACAAGAGCAACACCGTCAAATACAAAGAGCAGGTCGACCACCTGCTGAACATCGCCCGCAGCGATAAATCGCATTAAGGCCTGTTACCTGTGCAGGCCGATGTGACAAGCAGTGCCGCTTCGCGCGACACCTCCAAAGCCGTTCTGGCGCTCACGCTCAATGCTTTCGTCTGGGGTGTCTCCTGGTGGCCGCTGCGCCAGCTGCAAAGCCACGGCCTGCACCCGCTGTGGGCCACGGCGCTCGTTTACGCGGTGGTTGTTACCGGCCTGCTCACGCTGCGCCCCGCCGCCTGGCGCGGTTTTGTGGCGCACCCCCAGCTGTGGTTCCTGGCGGCAGCCTCGGGCCTGACCAATGTGGGCTTCAACTGGGCCGTGACCGTGGGCGATGTGGTGCGCGTGGTGCTGCTGTTTTATCTGATGCCCGCCTGGTCGGTGCTGGTGGCCTGGGTGATGCTGGGCGAAAAGCCTTCGGCCGCTTCGCTGCTGCGGCTGCTGCTGGCCATGGCCGGCGTGTTGATCGTGCTGAAGGCGCCCGAGTCACCCTGGCCGGTGCCGCAGGGTGCGGCCGACTGGCTGGCCATCATGGGCGGCTTCAGTTTTGCCGTGACCAATTCAGTGCTGCGCAAATACAACCACACCCCGAGCGAATCGCGCATGCTGGCCATGTTCGGCGGCAGCGGCCTGATGGCGGCGGCGGCCGCTCTGATCGGCATGACACAGTCCGTGGTTCCGGGTCCGGCGCTGGCCGCCGCCGGCATTCCGGTCGTGCTGGCGCTCAGCGTGGCCTTCATGGCCAGCAACGCCGGCCTGCAGTACGGCGCGGCGCGCCTGGCCGCAGGCACCACCGCCATCGTGATGCTGACGGAGATCCTCTTTGCCAGCCTGTCGTCGGCCGCGATGGGCGCCGCCGAACTCACGCCGCGCGTGCTGCTGGGCGGAAGCCTGATCGTGCTGGCGGCGGTCCTGGCGGCGATTGCGCCGAACGCGAACTCGCATTAGCGTCTTGCCCCATTGACCGCACCGGCCCGCCGTGGTCCGATAGCGCCATTACAGATGACAGACACCAGGAGACACACCATGAGCGCAGAAAAATCGATTTACGGCTTCCAGGCCAAAGACATTACCGGCAAGGACGTCGCGCTGGACGCCTTCAAAGGCAAGGTCATGCTGATCGTCAACACCGCCAGTAAATGCGGCTTCACGCCCCAGTTCGCCGGGCTGGAAGAACTCTACAAACAATACGCCGGCAAAGGCCTGGCGGTGCTGGGCTTTCCCAGCAACCAGTTTCTCTCGCAAGACCCGGGCAGCGACGACCAGATCGCCGAGTTCTGCCAGGTCAACTACGGCGTGAGCTTTCCGATGATGTCCAAGATCGACGTCAACGGCCCCGGCGCGCACCCGCTGTACCAGTGGCTGGCGGCCGAAGCGCCCGGCCTGCTGGGCATCAAGTCCATCAAATGGAACTTCACCAAGTTCCTGGTCGGCAAGGATGGGAAAGTGATACGGCGCTACGCCCCCAGCGACAAGCCTGCCGACCTGGCCAAGGACATCGAAGCAGCCCTGGCGGCCTGAGTGCCTGCGCGACCGGCCGGGTCAAAAATTTAAGCAAAAAGTGGCTGTAGCCCAGGTGTAGCATTGACATATTGCTATTTAATTAATAGCAAGCCATCAACAATCGCGCGCCTTCATCACGCGCAGATAGTCCGCCAGCGTGCGTCCCGCCTCATGCCCGACGCGCGCATCCAGCACCTGCACCGAGGTCATGCGGTCCACGCGAAAGTTGCGAAAGTCGTTGCGCACTTCGCACCACGCGCCCAGCGTCCAGACGCTTCCCCAGTAAAAGCAACCCAGCGGCCACAGCACACGCCGGGTTTCACGCTCCTCAACATCGCGGTAATGCACCTCGACCTTGCAGCGCGCATGCACCGCTTCACGCAGCAACTGCAGGCTGCGCTGCGTGGCCGTGTCGGGCGCGAGCACCACCGCATACAGCGGCACGCCCTCGGCCGCCGCACGCGCTGCCGGCGGCAGCACCGAAAAAATCTTTCCCCAGGCCGCTTCAGCATCGCCCGCCATGGCCGGGTCCAGCCAGGCCTGCGCCAACCGCACCGAAGCCGCCAGCGCATTGGCCTCCGCCTGCGTGAACATCAGCGGCGGCAAATCAAAACCCGCCCCCAGCCGGTAACCCACACCCGTCTCACCCTCAATCGGCACGCCCTGGTGCTGCAGGTCCGCCACGTCACGGTAAATGGTGCGCTCCGACACCTCCAGCCGCTTGGCGAGAAATTCAGCCGTGCTTAAACGCCGGCCGCGGATAAGCTGGACAAGGTGGAAGAGGCGGTCGGCGCGGCGCATGGTGGGTGGATTAGTTTGAGGAGTGCAGCTTACCGCGTGCCGAATGACCAAGCACATGCCTTGGGCCGCTATAACGCGGGCCTGGAAAAAATACGTTAAGGTCCGAAGAATGCAGCATCTCTATCTCAGTCTGATTTTTGCCTTGAGTGTCTCGTCTGCTCCTGCCGTTAGGACCACTGAAAACTCCACCTCTCACCATGCAAATACCTGACCAATCCAGCAGCGACTCCGTTCTCGGTTCCTTAAAAGCACCTCTGCTTCTTGGATTCCCCGTTTGGGGCGCCTTGGTGTTTGCACTTGCCGTTCAGCTATTGCCCGCCGGACAAGTGCCCTCGGCTTTGTTGATGATTTTTGCGTTGTTCGCGCCTCTCATTGGAGGGCTTCCCATTTTTCAATCCAGCTTGGCCAGTCATTTCGCCGCGCTGATTTTTATCGCGTATTACTGCATTGGTTTGCTTGCGGTAGTCATCGTTTGGGTCCAGGTTTTGAATTAGGATGCCTCGTGGAGTCCGTCGTGAGCGCACGCCATTGACATCAGATCTTCCACCAAGCCATGAAGAAATTTGTTTCACTGATCGCGGTAATCCTGCCCGCCTTGGCCGTACAAGCCTTCGCCGCTGAAAGCCAGTGCTTCGGCACGATCAGCAAAGGTCGCCTCGAAGGCAGCATCAAACTACCCACCAGCGGCCCGAACTTTTCCGCTTACAGCACGCTGGCCGCCACGGCGGGCCGCACGCATGTGCATGCCAAGGTCGCCGAGATCATGATCGCGTCCTATTCGGCGCTCCAGGCCGCAAGCCCGGCCACCACCTATGTCTATGGCGAGACGGGCTGGCCCTCGGGCGGGCGCTTCAGGCCGCATCGCACACACCAGAACGGCCTTTCGGTCGATTTTTTTGTGCCGGTCCGCGATGCGCAAGGCAAGTCGGTGCCGCTGCCGACCAGTCTCACCGGCCGCTTCGGCTACGACCTTGAATTTAATGCCGACGCCAAGTACGGCGAGTACAGCATCGACTTCCCCGCGCTGGCCGAACACCTGTACCAATTGCATATAGCCGCCAAGGCACGCGGCGCCGGCATCGCGCTGGTCATCCTTGACGCGCCCTTTCTACCGCGGCTGTTTGCCACGCCGCGCGGCGCCTACTTGCAGGCGAATCTCAATTTCATGAAGGGCAAGCCCTGGGTTCGCCATGACGAGCACTATCACGTGGACTTCGCCATCCCGTGCAAACCTGACGCCGGTTTCCCCAACAGGAGTAGCTCTTGACCCAACCCGTTTCTAAAAGCGTGCAGCAAGTCAAGCAGTCTGTTGCGTCAATGAAGGCCTCCCTCAAGAACGCCGGGCCTGACGCTGATGAAGGCAAAAAGGCACTGTTAGAAAACCTCATTGCGGAAGGAGAGAGGTTTCTAGATGCGGCTGAACAGTTTCCTGCGATCAACAGGGAGGCAATTCCGTCCAAGTATTCGCTGCAAATAAGTGGCAGGCGTATCGGCGGGATTCTGAAGAAACTGGGGATTGGCGTAGTGATCTCTCTGCTTATCGGCATCGCCTGGAAATTTCTTTCGTAGGTTTCTGGCTCTGGACACAAATTCTAATATGATGGAAAATTGGTTCCATCATGAAAGAATCGTCTCTCGACCTCAACCAGCGCATCGCCGAACGGGTGCGTGAACTGCGCGCGGCCAAGGGCTTGTCTCTTGAAGCGCTCGCCGCCCACAGCGGCGTGAGCCGCTCGATGATTTCGCTCATCGAGCGCGGTGAAAGCAGCCCCACCGCCGTGGTGCTGGAAAAGCTCGCCACGGCACTGGGCGTGATGCTGGCCTCGCTGTTCGACACGCCCGCCACCCAAACGCCCATCAGCCCAGTCGCGCGGCGTGCAGACCAGGTGCAGTGGCAAGACCCGGCTTCGGGCTATCTGCGGCGCAACATCTCGCCGTCGGGCGTGCCGCAGCCGATGCAGATCGTGGAGGTGCACTTCCCGCCGGGCGGGCGTGTGGCGTTTGAGACCGGCGTGCGCGACGCGCGTGTGCACCAGCAGGTGTGGGTGCTGGAAGGCGCGATCGACATCACGGTGGGCGATGCGCGCCATGCCCTGCGTGAAGGCGACTGCCTGGCGATGCAGCTGGACCGGCCCACGATGTTTCACAACCCCACGCGAAAACCGGCGCGCTATGCGGTGGTGATCGCATCTGAACCTCACGGCAAACGATGAACGCCTCCACATCCCCCTGGACCTTGCGCCGCCTGAACACCGTGAGCGACGCGCAAATTGACGAGCTCTCGAGCGTGCTGATCGACTGCGTCGAAGGCGGCGCGTCGGTGAGTTTTATGCACCCGCTGACGCATGAGCGCGCCGCGGCCTTCTGGCGTGGCGTGGCGCAAGGGGTGGCTGCAGGCGAACGCGCGTTGCTGGTCGCCGAAGACGCGCAAGGCATTTTCGGCACGGTTCAACTGGTGCTGGCCCAGCCCGAGAACCAGCCGCACCGCGCCGACCTGGCCAAGATGCTGGTGCACCGCCGCATGCGCAGCCAGGGCCTGGGAGAGGCTTTGATGCGCGCCGCCGAAACGCTTGCGCGCGATGGCGGCAAGACGCTGCTGGTGCTGGACACCATCACCGGCAGCACCGCCGACCGCCTTTACGAGCGCCTGGGCTGGCAGCGTGTGGGCGAGATCCCGGATTACGCATTGATGCCGCAGGGCGGGCTGCGCGGCACGACGGTGTTTTACCGGCGGCTGGCCTAGGCCCCGCCTCGGGTCTCACAGAAATTTATACAAAATGGGCCTACAGCCCAATAACCACCTTGGGTTATAGCTATTAAAGTAATAGCAACTTCATGCGGGGCGATTGCCCGATTTACGCCGCCAGCTTCTTGACGCGGGCAAACGGACTCAGCCCCAGCCACGACTGCATGGACTGGATGATGTCCTGCGGGCCGGACAATTTCAGCTTGGCGCGTTCTTCTGCGACGGAGGTCAAGCCCATCCAGATGGAGGTCATGGTGCGCAAGTCGGTCGTCACATAAAGGCTGACTTCAAACCCCGGGTCGGCCCAGCACAGGTCCACCTCGCCTTTGGGCTCCACCACCAGCCACCAATGGCTTTGGGTGGACGGCAGGTCGGCGTAAACGAACTGGATAACCGTGCGCTTGCGCGGCAAGGGCAGCGGGTTGAGGTTGCGCCGCATGTCCCACATCAAGAGGCTCGGGTCCAGGTGCTTGAGCGTGGCGTCGGTGCCCACCCACTTCTGGCCCCAGCAACCGAGCGCGTCCACCACACCTGCGAGCTCGCGGCCGGCCTGGGTCAGGTGGTATTCATAAACATCTTTTTCGGTAGGAATGCGTTTGCGTTCAACGACACCGGACGCCTCGAGTTCTTTGAGACGCTGCGACAGCAGCGTGGGTGACATCTTGGGCACGCCGCGCCGCAGGTCGTTAAAGCGCGTGGAGCCGGCGATCAACTCGCGGATCAGCACCAGCGTCCAGCGCGTGCAGAGCACTTCGGCGGCCATGGCGAGAGGGCAAAACTGTTTGTAGCTGGCTTGGGTCACGGCGGGGTCCTTGATGTGGCGCCGGCAAGCGTAAGGGACTGTGGGCGCAAGGGCTAGTCACAAATCTGTACCGGGCGCTCCACTTCCATGACTGGATGCAAATGCGTCGTCGCCGGATACTTTTCCCAGGGCAGGCAACCACACGCCTTTCCTGTTTCTTTCAATCTAACTTCTGGAAAATATATGAGTGCATTTTTAATTGCCGAAATCAAGATCACCAACGACGCCTGGGTTCCCGACTACGCAGCCCACGTCCACAAGCTGGTCGCCAAGCAGGGCGGCAAGTACCTGTCCCGCAGCGGCAACATCACGCGGCTGGAAGGCCCGAACAAGGATTGCACGCTGATCGCGGTGATTCAATTCCCCAACAAAACCGCACTGGAAGCATTCGTCAATGATCCCGAATACCAGCCGCATGTCAAGGCACGGCAGGCCGGCAGCCAAAGCCAGTTCTACATGATCGACGATACCGACATCGCGGGGACGGTGCCTTACCTGAAGACAGCGTAAGCCGGGGTTTTTCAAGCGCGGGTGCCTGCGGCATCTTTGCCGCAGGCACCACGGTTACTGGAGAAGCGGCATTTGCGGGCTTGAATGCCGCAATGCGCTTTGTGCCGCAGCACGTGGAGCACCCTTCGCCAACCCCAGCACCGCCAGGTCTGCCCGCATCGCACGCGCAATCCGCCGCATGTCGTGGTCGCTGATGTCAAAGAGGCCGAAGCGAAACTTGTAGCCCCAGCGCTGCGGGTCTTCGACAAAGTCAAACTGCTCCAGCAGCGGCAAGATGGACGCCTCCTCAGCCGCGACATACGCCACATCACGGCGAAACGGCGTGAAGCCGCCACCCGTGTCGAAGGCATAGGGCTCGCCGGCTTGCACCACGCCCAGCGAGACAAATTTCTGCAGCCTGTCGCCGCTGCCCATGCGCAACGTTGGCGCGTAGTAAGCAACGAGATCCCCGGTCGAGACCCGCTGAAGCGGCGCGCACTTGCCATGACAGACCTGCATGTAGCCAGAAAGCGGTTCGGCGCACCCGCGCCGCGCATGCTCGGCGCTGGCCACGGCAATCCAGTTCTTGCGGCTCATGCCAGCGCGTGCAAACCGACGCGGTTGCCGTCCAGGTCAAGAATGTGCGCAAAGAATCCCAGGCCCGGCGGCAACGCCTGGCGCGGCAAGGCGATCTTGCCGCCGGCCTTCACCGCGCGCGCCATCGCCGCGTCAAGTGAGGGCGAGGCATCGAGATAGACCAACGTGCCGGCAGCGGCGGGTGTTGCGGCCGTCGGCCCTGCGATCAGCGCGCCACCGACACCGGCGTCAACGCCCTCACCTTCCTGGTAAGGAAAGATTGCGCCTTCAGACGGGCCCATGGGTTCGCGGCGCAATTTGCAGGTCAGTACCGCCTCGTAAAAGGCCTGGGCTTTGTCCAGCTGGGTGCTGGGAATTTCAAACCAGGTGATGGCGTTTTTCATGGAAGGCTCCCTTTGTGTAAAAGAAGCCTTGATGGTGCTGGGGGGCTACTGACAACGTGATGTCAGTAGCCTGAGCAGCGCTTAGGTGAGCGCAGCGTCCAGCACTTCAATCCAGTGCCGCACCGGCGTGGCCGTGCCGCTTTGCAAGTGCGTGATGCAGCCGATGTTGGCGGAGATGATGGTTTCGGGTGCGGCGGCTTGCAGGTTGCCGAGCTTGCGGTCGCGCAGCTGGTAGGCGATGTCGGGTTGCAGCACGGAGTAGGTGCCGGCCGATCCGCAGCACAGATGCGATTCACTGGCTGCCAGCTTCACGTCAAAGCCCAGCGCACTCATGAGCGTTTCCACCCCGCCGCGCAACTGCTGGCCGTGTTGCAGCGTGCACGGCGGATGGAACACCATCGCCCCGGCCCGCGCGGTGACCTTGCCCTGCAACTCGCCGACCAACTCGGGCATCAGCTCGCTCAAGTCACGCGTGAGTTCGCTGATGCGGGCGGCCTTGGCCGCATAGGCCGGGTCGTCTTTCAGGATGTGGCCGTAGTCCTTGACGGTGACGCCGCAGCCCGACGCATTCATGACGATGGCTTCGACGCCGGCGCCTTCCACATGCGGCCACCACGCGTCGATGTTGCGCCGCATTTCGGCCTTGCCGCCGTCCTGGTCGTTGAGGTGGAACTTGACGGCGCCACAGCAACCCGCCTTGAACGCGACCACGGTTTCTATGCCGGCGGCGTCCAGCACGCGCGCGGTCGCGGCGTTGATGTTGGGCATCATGGCCGGCTGCACGCAGCCTTCGAGCATCAGCATCTTGCGCGCATGTGTGCGCTGCGGCCAGGCGCCTGACGCCTGTTTGGCTGGCACCTTGTTTTGCAGCGATGAAGGCAGCAGGCCGCGCAAGGCCTGCCCGGCTTTCATGGCGGGGGAAAAGAGCGGCGACGGCAAGCCTTCCTTGAGCGCCCAGCGCAGGGCTTTTTCACCGGCCGGGCGCGGCACGCGCTCGTCAACCAGCTTGCGGCCGATGTCGACCAGGTGGCCGTATTCGACGCCGCTGGGGCAGGTGCTTTCACAGTTGCGGCAGGTGAGGCACCGGTCCAGGTGCAGCTGGGTCTTGCGTGTGGGAGCCTCGCCTTCGAGAACCTGCTTGATGAGATAGATGCGGCCGCGCGGGCCGTCAAGCTCGTCGCCCAGCAGTTGGTAGGTGGGGCAGGTGGCGGTGCAAAAACCGCAGTGCACGCACTTGCGCAGGATGGCTTCAGCCTCCAGGCCGTCGGCGGTGTTTTTGAATTCGGGGGCGAGATGGGTTTGCATGTGTCAGGGCGCTTCTTTCAATGCCAGGGCGAGTGCCTTGCGCCGTGCGGCGCGCCGGAAATCCGCATACAGAGGCGGCAGCGACAACGCCAGCAGCATGAGCGCCAGAGGTACAACCCAGATGAAGCCCACATACTTGAACCCGGCCGCGCCCACCAGGCCGCCCGCGACAAACATCGCCAGCAAGGTGCCGAACAGCCGCAGCTTGATGCGGTTGGCGCGTACGCGGGATTCAAGCGGGCTGGTGGTACGGTTCCAGTAAAACATCTTGCCCAGCTCGATGCCCAGGTCGGTGATGACGCCGGTCATGTGGGTGGTACGGATTTGTGACGACGAGATTTTGCTGACCAGCGCGTTCTGCAGGCCCATGGTGAAGGCCAGCACCAGCACCGTCATTGGCACAGCGAAGGGCGTCTGTCGGCTCAGCGTCGCGCCCATCAGCCCGAACACCAGCATGAGCGCGGCCTCCAGCAGCAAAGGCAAGGCGTATTCGCTGCGCAGATGATGCTGGCGCGCCCAGTTCACCAGCACAGCCGTCACTGCGGCGCCGGTGGTGAAAGCCAGCAGCGCGCCGACGGCGCTCAGCACCAGCGTCATGTTGCCCAGCACCAGGTTGTCGGCCAGAAAAGACACGAACCCCGTCATGTGCGAGGTGTACATTCCCACCACCAGAACGCCGCCCGCGTTGATGGCGCCGGCGTTGAAGGCCAGCAAGCCGCCCAAAAGCCGGTTCATGTACGGCGTGCGGTGCTGCCCGGTGAGGTGGCGAAGACGGCGCATGTGTTGCCCTACCAGCCCGCAAACATGCGGCCGGGGTTGAACACGCCCGCGGGGTCGAACTGTTTTTTGAGTTCGCGGTGGATGCGGTCCAGCGGCGGCTTGAGCGCGGAAAAGACCGGAACCGATTTGCCGGCCGAGCGAAACAAGGTGGCGTGGCCTGCCGCTTGTGCGGCCGCTTCACGAATCAACCCCGCATCACCGTCGGGGCGCTTGACCCAGCGCTGCGCGCCACCCCACTCCACCAGCGTCTCGCCCAGATTGAGCGGCGGCGCCGTGTCGGGCACGCTGAGCCGCCACAGCGACTCATCACCCTGCAATTCAAAGAAGGGTTGGGCCTGCTCGCGCAAGGCAGTCCAGTGGCGGGCTGCATCGCTGTCCAGAACTTCACCGCCCATGGATGTTTGCGCGGCGGCAACCGCTGCCTTTGCGCCACGCAGGCGAACGTACAAGCGGCCTTCGCGCCAGCAGGAGGCATTCACCGGCAAAGGCATGGCGCCGCAGCGGTTGAGTTGTTGCAGGGCGGCGGCCTCCGTCATGTCGAATACCAGCGTGGCCTCCAGCGGTGCGACGGGCAATACCTTGAGCGACACCTCGAGCAACACACCCAGCGTGCCGAGCGAGCCGGCCATCAGGCGCGAGACGTCATACCCGGCCACGTTTTTCATCACCTGGCCGCCGAAGACGAGGCGCTCGCCCTTGCCGTTGAGAAGTACCACGCCCAGCATGTAGTCGCGCACGCCGCCCACGCTGGCGCGGGCCGGGCCGTTGAGGCCGCTGGCCACCATGCCGCCCACCGTGGCGCGCGAATCGGCTCCGTCGGCGCCGCCAAAATGCGGTGGCTCAAACGGCAGGCATTGGCCTTGCGCGGCGAGCAGCGCCTCCAGTTCAGCCAGCGGGGTGCCGGCGCGCACGGTCACGACGAGTTCGCTGGGCTCGTAGCTGACGATACCGGCGTAAGCCGTCATGTCCAGGATGTCGCCCTCGAGGGTTTGCCCATAGAAGTCTTTGCTGCCGCCGCCGCGAATGCGCAGGGGCGTAGCGGCCGCCGCGGCGCTTCGCACGCGGTCGGCCAGGGATGCGGTCACATCATCAGTCTCTGGAGCCATGTACCCGATGGTACGCGGCTCTATCAGGCAGGTGTTTGATCTTTTTGCACGCGGCCTGTTCGGTTTTTTGCAGCGCCCCGCGCCACAAGCCGTCAGTCAATAAAGAAATTGACCGGCAGGCCGGGCACATCCACCTGCATGGAGAACACGCAGCCGGACTGCGGATAGGCCTCCAGTTCGGCGGCAGGCCGGTTGTAGCGCGCCGTGGTGATGTAGAGCGTGCGCAGGTCATCGCCGCCAAAGCAGGGCATGGTGGGGCACTGCGCCGGCACGGGAATGTCGGCCAGCAGTTCGCCTGCCGGTGACATCTTCAAGAGGCGCGCACCCTCAAACATGGCGACCCAGTAATTGCCCTGCACGTCCACCGCGGCGCCGTCAGGCCGCCCACCGTAGCCCGCCATGCCGAATTGCCAGCCGGCCGGCTTGCCCGGCCACTGGTGAAACACGCGGCGGTTTGTCATGACGTTGCTTTCGCGGTCCCAGTCCCAGGCGTGGGTGGTGTGTGTGGGGGTGTCTGTCCAGTACACAGTGGCTGCGTCGGGGGACCAGGCCAGGCCGTTGGCAATGATGGCGTCGCCCGCTTTGCGCTCGACCAGCGGTGAAACGCTGCTTCGGCAGTCGATGGAGAAAAGCTCAGCAAGGGATTTGTCGCGCGGCTCATACATGGTGCCGGCCCAGAAGCGGCCCACCGGGTCGGCCTTGCCGTCGTTGAACCGGGTGGTGGCGGTGTCGTGGCCGGCTTTCATGAGTGGCTGCAGCTCGGCGCCCCACTCGCGGGCGCGGTAGATGCCGTCCCGCAGCGAGATCACCAGCCCGCTGGTATCGCCCCGCGTGCGGGCGGGCGCGATGCTGCCGGGCTCCGACGGCATGGCCCAGCTTTCGACGGTGCCCATGAACACGTTGCAGCGGTGAATGTGTTTGCCCGGAATGTCGACCCAGTACAGCATCTGCTCGTCGGGATGCCAGAACGGCGACTCGCCCAGTTCGCTGGGTTGGGAGACAACGGTTTGCCAGGTCATGAAGGCTTCCTTGGAATGCTGCAGTGGATCAGTGCCCAAGGTTAGCACTGGCTGCAGCCCTTCGGATCAATAGGCCACTTTGCTATTGTTTTCATAGCTATAAGTCCTTGCAGTTATTGGGCTGGAGGCACTTTTTATTGAGAACCCAGAGGGATGCGGCGTGAAACCGGAGGCAAAAAAAAGCCCACCAGCTTGCGCCGGTGGGCTGAACATCCAAAGGAGACTCTCAGTAAAAAGCGGTAGAAGGCTGCTTCTTGCGCGCAGCCCCCGTCAACCCTCTCAGCGGTTGTAAGCTGTTTCGCCGTGGGACGTGATGTCCAGGCCTTCGCGTTCGTCTTCTTCGCTCACACGCAGGCCGATGGTCAGGTCAACCACCTTGTAGGCGATGAAGGAAACCACGCCCGACCACACCACGGTGATCAGCACGGCCTTGGCTTGAATCCAGACCTGGCCGGCAATGGAGTACGCCTCTGGCGTCACCATGGCCACGGTGGTCCAGTCGGCAACAGCGCTTGGGCCACCCAGGCTTGGCGAATTGAACACGCCGGTGAGCAGGGCGCCGACGATACCGCAGACACCGTGCACGCCGAACACGTCGAGCGAGTCGTCTGCGCCGAGCAGCTTCTTCAGGCCGTTCACGCCCCAGAGGCCGGCGAAACCAGCGATCAGGCCGATGATGAGGCCGCCGCCGATGCCAACGTTGCCGGCAGCGGGGGTGATGGCCACGAGGCCGGCGACAGCGCCGGATGCAGCACCCAGCATGGACGCCTTGCCGCGCATCAGCGCTTCACCGATGCACCATGCCAGCACAGCGGCTGCGGTAGCACCCAGCGTGTTGATGAAAGCCAGGGCGGCGAAGCCGTTGGCTTCAAGTGCGGAGCCGGCGTTGAAACCGAACCAGCCCACCCACAGCAGTGCGGCACCGACCATGGTCAGCGTCAGGCTGTGAGGCGCCATGGCTTCTTTGCCGTAGCCGATACGCTTGCCGACCATGTAGGCGCCGACGAGGCCCGCGACAGCGGCGTTGATGTGAACCACGGTGCCGCCGGCGAAATCAAGCGCGCCCATTTGCCAGAGGTAGCCGGCCTTGCCGGTCATCGCGTCGGCCACTTCCTTGCCGGTGTAGGCGTCAGGGCCCATCCAGAACCACACCATGTGTGCCATCGGTGCGTAGCTGAAGGTGAACCAGATCACCATGAACAGCAGCACGGCGGAGAACTTGATGCGCTCGGCGAAGGCGCCGACGATCAGTGCGCAGGTGATACCGGCGAACGTGGCCTGGAAGGCGGCGAACACGATCTCGGGAATCACGACACCTTTGCTGAAGGTGGCGCCGTTGGCGAAGGTGCCTGCGACGTTGTCCCAGATGCCCTTCATGAAGAGCCGGTCAAAGCCGCCGAAGAAGGCGTTGCCCTCGGTGAAGGCCAGGCTGTAGCCGTAGATGAACCACAGCACGACGATCAGCGAGAACGTCACCATGACCTGCATCAGGACCGACAGCATGTTCTTGCTGCGCACCAGGCCGCCGTAGAACAAGGCGAGGCCGGGAATCGTCATCAGGATCACCAGGATGGTGGAAACCATCATCCAGCCGGTGTCGCCTTTATTAGGCACAGGCGCCGGCGCGGCTGCGGCAGCGGGGGCTGCTGCGGCTGTGGCGGCTGCCGGTGCAGCGGCGGCGGCCGGCGCGGCTGCGGCAGCTGCTTCAGGGGCGGAAGCCGCGGGTGCTGCTGCAGGGGCCTGCGCCATCACGGCGCCGGTTGTCAGCAGGCTCAATCCCAGAACAAGGGAAGCGAGTAGTTTTTTCATGTCGATGTTCTCTTTATGTGGCTGGTAGATAAGAAACGCCTTACAGCGCCTCCTTGCCCGTTTCACCCGTGCGAATGCGCACGACCTGCTCGAGGTTGTAGACAAAGACCTTGCCGTCGCCGATCTTGCCGGTGCGAGCTGCACCCTCGACGGCTTCGATCACGCGGTCCACCAGGTCGTCGGAGACAGCCGCCTCGATCTTGACCTTGGGCAGAAAGTCCACCACATACTCCGCGCCCCGGTAGAGCTCGGTGTGGCCCTTTTGGCGGCCGAAGCCCTTGACTTCAGTCACGGTGATGCCTTGCACGCCAATACCGGACAGCGCTTCGCGCACTTCGTCCAGCTTGAACGGTTTGATGATGGCCGTTACGAGTTTCATTTTCAGGTTTCCTCCAGGGATGAATAAAAGAGCAGCCCCTCAGTGCGCCACTCCAGCTGCTTTACAGGGTCTTTGTGAGCGTCACTGTCTTCATGAATGCTCCGGGATGCCAGGAAAGGGTTGTTAAATGCAACGGAGTCTCCATAGCACGTACCGTGCCAAAGTAGCCTGCCTTATAGGCAGCAAGTCCACCTTTTCCCTGTCTGGCACGTTAGACATCGGCGATCAAAAACAGAAAAAATTCGATAGGCACCAGATTGGGGCGTACATCACGCACAACTTTGGAGCATCACCAGGGAGTTTGTCAATGAGCTTGTCTTTAGTGCGCAGCCGCGCCCTTTTGGGTCTGGAGGCGCGTCCGGTGCAGGTCGAAGTGCACCTGGCCAATGGCCTGCCCAGCTTTACGCTGGTAGGGCTGGCGGAAACCGAAGTGAAGGAAGCCCGCGAACGCGTGCGTTCCGCCATCCAGAACACCGGGCTGGAGTTCCCTGCTAATAAGAGGATCACCGTGAACCTGGCGCCGGCCGACCTGCCCAAGGATTCCGGCCGCTTCGATTTGCCGATTGCCATGGGCATCCTCGCGGCCAGCGGTCAGGTGGACGCGCGCAAACTGGAAGGTTATGAATTTGCGGGCGAGCTTTCTCTGGGGGGCGACCTGCGGCCGGTGCGCGGCGCCCTCGCCATGAGCCTGGCCCTGGCGCGCCCAAGCCGCCCGGCTGCCGAAAAAACGCCCAAACTGGTGCTGCCCGAAGCGAGCGCGCAGGAGGCGGCCCTGGTGCCGGGCGCCGAGATCTTCCGGGCGCACCACCTGCTGGATGTGGTGAGGCAGTTTTTGCCGGGTGACGCCGCTGTGGAAGACCTGGACGGCTGGGCGCAGGTTCAGCCCGTCGCCCTGCCGACGCAATCGGCCTACCCCGACCTTGCCGACGTGAAAGGCCAGGCCGCTGCCCGGCGCGCGCTGGAGATTGCCGCCGCCGGCGGGCACAGCGTGCTCATGATGGGTTCGCCCGGCTCCGGCAAATCGATGCTGGCGCAGCGCTTTGCCGGCCTCTTGCCCGCGATGACCACCCAGGAGGCACTCGAAAGCGCGGCGGTTGCTTCACTGGGCGGCCGATTCACGATGGACAAATGGGCGCTGCGCCCTACCTGCGCGCCGCACCATACGGCCAGCGCGGTGGCGCTGGTGGGTGGTGGTGTAAACAGGACCGCCATTTGCGAACGAGGAAAAATAGCCGCGAACGAGGCTCGCTATTTGCGAATCATCTCTCTTTCAGCTTGCTAAGCCGAATAGGGAGATATAAGAAACATGGCATTGGTACTGCGGCCCATAGAGCAGCTCCGGTGGGATAGCTCGTTCATCTGGGTTTTAGATTGGTTTGGCGGTCTTGTCGACAATCCAAGAGATTTCAGCAACCCGAGCATCGAGTGTGTGCTCACACCGTGCGTTCCAACAGAAGAACGAGCCAACGGACTCTGGAGGCGGCTTGGACGACAGGTCTGCACGACTGTTGGCGTAAAAGCGATTGGCACGCTCGGGTTAGGGCGGCAATACATCGACGGAAATTTCGTCCCCTTTTCCGCCGGATTTACAGAAGAGACAATTTCGTTCCGGTTTGATCCGCGCAAACCCGGATCGGTCGAGGAAAATTTACTCGATCGGCTAGACCTAAGTGCGCCTTCCGCGCTGATTAACCAACCCTTAGAGCGATCTGGCATAAAAAGCCCTGTAAAAGTGGTGAGTGGCCAATTGCTCGGAACCAACCATCCGCGGTCGCCGGACCGAAGCGCCAGTCCCCGCAATCCGGTCCCAATCCAGGTCATGTTTCACGAGCTGGAAATTATCCGGTTCTACTACACAAACTCTGTCAAATTAGTCGGTGCCGTGTTCAACGGACACTTTGCCGAAGACAAGTTGGGCCACGATGTTCTGAATATGAATCATCAAGGACCTCACTATGACCTTGAACGAAACCATCATCGTTTTGAGTACCGTTTAGGTTTTGCCCATGACGATGCGTGTTTGATTGCACGTGCCCTGTTTGATCCAACACAAACTGCCATGCGTGGCGTTCGCAGGGTTCACCAAAGCCTGCTCACATCCAAACTCAATGAACTGAATCCCCGCAGAACCGGCTATCCACGAACTCTGTTCCCGTATCTGGAAGAAGCCGACCTGACACTCACAGGACGCCGTCTCAAGCTCGAGGATGACAGATTCATTTTTGCCGTTCATCGCATAGAGAGCTGCAGTGCTCGATTTCCTTTTGAAGATTTGAGCTATCAGTGCGAGATTCAACCGGGCGGGCCTGAGGCGCCGGAGGGATCGGCGGAAGCCTTTACTGGGCATCCTTTTCAGACCGGACCCGGCAAAAATACTGGCCTCTTAGACAGCGAAGGTCGACCGGCCGCAGGCAGCGAAGTAGTGGAGTCCCTACCCGACATTCGACGTTTCACCTCGCTCGACCTGAGCCGATGCAAAGTGGAAAAGTACCGACCAAACACCCACAGGTCATCGCAGAACCACTGGATCAAAAATAATCTCAAACTGGATAAAAGCAGTCCCGGGACACCGACTTATGGCGACTCCAATTCGGTGCGTCAAAGTATTGTTGATGTTCTGGAAGGCGGGGAGGTGCCGGTAGACCTCGGGATTTTTGTCGAAATCATAAGGGGCCTGCAAGTCAGGCATACCAACTGGCGCATTCAAACCGTAGCTACCGGGCCAGCGTCCTGGTGGGACTCTAAAACCAACATCGTTTACAACGGTTTTCCCACAGTCCCATGCCCGGAGCTGACTTCTATGTGGCGGCAGTTTTCTTTTCTGGACAAAGAAAAGACCCAGCGAAGGCGTCTGATCTGCGCGCGAGTTGAGGCATATGGACGTACAGCCTATCTCCTGGAAGCCGAGCGCCGACTCAACGAGCAGAACGAATACATGGAGGAGCTCCCAATTCTAATGATTTGGAGGAGTGACCGTGACGCGGTCTCACGTGCAACGCTTGAAGAACTGCTCACCATGAGCGTAAAAAACCCAAGCAAGACCTGGCCCAAAGATACCTCATCGCTTGCCCTTGAACGCAGGAAAATTGAGCATGGCAAAGTACGAAACGTGCGCGACCTCGTCGAGCGGATTAGTCGCTACCTTCAAGAAATTGTGGGCTAATATGCAAAGCCTTTTATGCCTCGCCTACGGGAAATGAGTCTCTCACCGGGACAGACAACTCTTTAGACCTGTGTTTACTACTGCGCTTTTAATAGTTTCCTCCGTCGTATTTGCCGGCGTGGCATCCTTCGCCGGTCCGGCCCTGTTGGGCCGCCCGTTGGCGATCAGGGAGTTACTGCTCTGCGGGCTGAGTTTCCTGATTGTTGTGGGGGCAGCATTGAAACGGCAGGAGTATCGGAAGCGAAAGCAGCTCGACTCCATACGCGACTCAGCACTCTGGTGACGGCAAATTTAAATGTCAGACACTGCTTGCGATCGGACGCAATTCGTCGGCGCTCGAACCGGATCAACACCCCTACACGGAGCGAATAAGTGTTGTCCCGATTTCTTGAACGTGCGAAGTCTCCCGATTTGCTGTGCAGCAAATCAAGTGATTTAGCCTAAACATCAACGCAAGTGGTTGGCAAAAATACTAGGCACCGCGCAGGATCACCGCACAAAACACCTCCCGCCTAATATGGTGCCAAATGCGGTGAGCTAAAAGCAGTTGTTTGAGAAAGGGTTGAATGTGACGGAGGTTGCGACCATCACCGGACGCAAGGCTTGATAGCTGAAACGCTACACGCATCTCCGAGCAGAGAATTTGGCTGAACGCCTTAGATGCCTTAGATAAATCGCGAATCTCTGCATTTTTCGCGAAACTCTTCGTGGGGGACCGGACAAAATCCCGGGGAGAGTTGCCTCCATTCGAGTCCCTCAAGACTTCAACGCCATAAATGCTGTACATAATTACAGTATAATTTCCAGCCCTTTAGCAATTACCAATAGGTAAATTCAATAGCATTTGACGGCCAACGCCTATATCATACGTACTTGGGAAGGTTGGGGATAAGTCTGTGGGTA
This sequence comes from Synechococcus sp. UW140, assembly GCA_943370375.1. Lineage (GTDB taxonomy): Bacteria > Pseudomonadota > Gammaproteobacteria > Burkholderiales > Burkholderiaceae_C > Polaromonas. The sequence continues at coordinate 12,626 of CALRQR020000018.1, read as the reverse complement.
ACTTGTTCCTAACTCTGTACAACTACAACCGAGACTTCATGTTTTTATCACTATTCAATCGAGAGAAAGCAGCTGAGGCAGTGGCATACCTGCTTCTACGTGCCAACGGATCGCTTGAAATATTGAAACTGATGAAGTTGACGTATCTTGCTGAGCGCCGCTCCTATGAGCAGTATGGTGAGCCTCTTACGGGCGACGTACCATTTTCTCTCGAGCACGGTCCCGTGCTGTCCAACACTTTTAACTTTGCACGGGTCGGCGCTCCTGAGCGCTCCGAGTCTTGGGATGCGTTGATTCGCCCGTCAACGGATAAACACGTCCGCCTTGTCGATGTTGCTGCAGTGACTGAGGATGATCTCCTCAACCTCAGCGACTCAGACTTAGACATACTTCGTGAAATTTGGGACGAATTCGGCCACATGAGCGGCACGGAGCTCCGCACCTATACCCACACGTTGCCTGAGTATGAAGAGCAACAAGCCGGTAAAGCCAAGCATATCGAGCCGGTAAAAATGTTGAAGGCTGTGGGCTTTAGTGAGGCAGAGGCTCGGAAGCATGTCAGTAACTTCACCTCGGCCAATAGAGTCAAAGCGGCCTTCGCGGCAGCACTCTAGGCCGCGCGATGACGTGGACGGCTACCGCAGGTAGCACGTTAATGCTGCCCTCAGGCGCGGGTTTTACGGAGCACATTCACTTCGTCCTTAACGACCCCCTCGATTTTCAAGGCTACGCACCACAGAGCTGCATGCTTGTCTGGGCGTCCACCATTACCAAAGAGGGGGCCTATGACCAGAGCTGCCCCCTCGCAGATGGTTGCCACCCGTTCATAAATCGACCGTCATATGTTCCATTTGCGATGGTGGATATTCGACCTGCAGCGGATTTAGAAAAGCGTGTGGCAGAGAAGATTTTTCGCGCCTCCCAGCCAGTCGATATCACTTTTATCCGCCGCCTGGTGTCCTCGCTTATTGCATCCCCTCGTGCAAGCCGCCTGCACAAGAAGTTTGCCAATCAAGTTTGGGACGAGCTAGCCATCAAATATCCCCCTTGAGCACCTGATTTCGATCGTGGTCGGTGCCGAAACCGGGCCTTGATATAACCTGGAAGTCGACGGTGCTCCTCTGGCGACACTTTCCGCTTGATACCGCGCTATTCATGGTGTCGGCCGCACGCTGCCGGGCAGTCGCACCAGTACCCGGGATTTCTTTTCACCCAGAAATGGGAAAAGGGTCCGCCGTTACCCATTTCCCTGTTATGTCATCGACCCCAACGCCTCCAGTTTTGGTTACCTCAGCTGTCGGCGTAGTTCTTCCGCTCACTCTTGGTAAAGGTGTGCGTCTGGCCGCACGGGCCGATAGCAAGTAGTCCCACCGCCCTTCGTCGGGGCCGCCACGGCAGGAGGGGGCAGGAAGAACCGCGATTCGACGGGCTTATGGGTCACACGATGTGCGCTTGGCCTGTCAGGCCCAAAAGATACGCCCCCGTTCAAGCCAAAAGTGGCTGCGACAACCCTGCGTACGCCATATCGATGGCCATATGGAAGGCAACCCTTTCGCATCGACACCGAGCCGCCAGTGGGGGTGATGGGCCTGTTGCAACGACAAAGTGATGACTTCCTGGCAGCCGCAAGGGCAAACCAACATCGCCCACATCAAAGAGTCACCTCGCGCGACCGCGAAGACGATTCCGCGCTCGACTTCACTTATTGGGGGGGGCGTCGCCGTCTTGGTCACGGCGGAATACTGGACGCGCGGAAGGAGGGCTTCCCGCGAGGGATCTAATTTCGGTCCGGTGGTTTTCGAAAGGAACCAGTCGATGAAGCGTTTAAACATGCGAATTGACCTTGCCAAGATTGGGACGACCCAATCGATAGAGTGATTTGCCCACACGAATCTCCCGCGTGCCACAGTAGGGGCAGCCCGCATCGGGCGGGGCCTCGCGGGTGCGGATCTCCATGCGGACAAAGTCGACCTCGAAATGTTGACGACGCAACGACTCCGCAGGCCGCCGGAAACCCGTGAGGAGGTCATAGAGCGTGGCAACTGCGAAGTCGGCGGTAGCGGCCGTGAACGGCCCGACACCGGGCGCGCCTTCCTGGCCGCCGTCAAGATACCGCTCACGCAGTTCGTCGTCTGTGATTTCGGGGTTCTTACGCAACATCTCCTGCCGCGCGGCGGCTTTTGCGTCGATGACCTTCCGACAGTACAGACACTCACCCCACTCAGGAAGTACGGTCGTGATCCGCCCAAAGTGATAAGACAGTTGTGGAACGCCTCCTACCTCCTGCACCAGGCCGCCGAGACCCATGTCGATCAGAGCGAGGCCATAGTGGTAGACGGCGGCGTTCAGCGCCTGCCGGCCCAAATGGTCATCCGTGCACCCGAAAATGACATCGCAGCTCGCCAGTGCATCTATTGCGCCCGAATTGGTATCGATCACAGTCTCGAAGACCGCAACCTTGGTGGCGAGCTTCATGGCATTGATGGTATCGCGGCCGACCACCGCCTTGTTCCGGCCGATGTCGGCTGAACCTGCACCCTGCATCCGGTTCAGATTGGACTTGGCCACCTTGTCCGCGTCGACGAGTACCAGCTCACCCACCCCCGACCGGGCAAGCAGCGAGAAAGTCGGCGTACCGGTGCCGCTGCAGCCTACAACACCAATGCGAAGCGAACCGATCTTGTCCACGAACGGGCGACCAAACGCCGCCGCCTGCCGGGCCCATACATCCTCCTCTATACAGGCGGAACTCTGCGCGTAGTCATGCAGCTGCAACTGGTTGGTCAACACGAGGATGTGCCTCAACGGCCGCACGTTTATTGGATCAACGGCGTTACGTTCCCGGCCATACCAACGGCCTTCGCACAGCATCAGAGCGATCATCGTTGCGTCGGACCCGTTCCTATTCCGCAGCGCATGCAACAGGATTTGCTCATTCTCGTCGTCCTGGCCGGAGAACCAATGCGCGCCTGCCGGGTGCCCGTGCACAAAGCCGAACACGAGTTCTTCTTCCTCGCAGCGCCTGAACGCCTCGCGCAGGTAACTGAGCCTGAATTCGACATGATCTTTCGAGCTGGAAGCCACCCACGTCTCTTCAAACAGCTGGATGTCGACGCAAGCCAACCTGTCGGAAGCAGCGAGCCCTTCAACATCGCCAGCGAGACGACGGAAAAAGCAGATCGCCGCCCGTTCGTGGCCGTTAGGATCCTGCTCCAGATGGTTGCGAAGTCGGACCTCGTGATCACCTAGCAAACTGACCCTCGAGAGGGCTAGTTCACGTTCGTTGTAGGATTCTTCAAAGCCCATTCGACCCGCCTGTAGATGCTGATGATGTCGTCAACGCCAGGGCGCCACCGCCCGGCCGTATCCGGTTGCCAGTGACGCGACCATCGACAGTACTCGCTGCCGTCGTGCCGCCGGTTGTCACCGCCCCCAGCGTCGCAAGTGTTCGGGATGGTTCCGCCATCGGCTCGCTGCAGCCGCGGTAGCGTCCAGAACATGTCGTTCCCGCCTTCGTTGTAGTTTGGTGGGATCTCAACCAAGACATCCACCGCGCCAGACCGGTACAGGCCGACAGGCAAGGGCATCTGGAGGAAGATCACACGGCGAGTTCCCTCGTCCTCCACGAACGCGATGCCGCGTTCGTGGAGCTTCTCGTAGTCCGAGTGAAGCAGCAGCGCCATTGCTTCAGCCAGCGGTTGAACCTGCAGCCTGGGTGGAGAAGTGCACCGGCGCGTTGCCGGCCAGGCTCACTTTGGTGTCGTTCTGCACGAGACGGTCGGGCTTGCCCGGCACCTTTTCGTAAAGCTCGACGTTGGCCGGCACGGATGCCGTTTCGCGCACTTGCGCGCCGGTGATGACGCTGGAGCCGTTCCAGTCGTACTTCACGTTGTCGACGAAAAAGAATTCCTTTTTCTTGGATTCCATGATTAAGCCTTTTTAAGTTGACGTACATTTATTATACGCATCATTTTTATACGCGACTAATAAATATACTATCGACATGGTTAATCAGGAATTTGATGAAATCCCGTGGAGTCAGCAACGCCGGCTCCGGCTGGTCGACTTTCGACTCCAGTGGGAAGGCTCCTTCAATCGGCAGGACTTAAAAGAGGTTTTTGACATCTCAACACCTCAAGCCTCTTTGGACATCGCCCGCTACATGAACTCCACCGGCGCAAAGATCCATTACGACCGTGGTTCGCGCACGTATCAACCAGCCGTTGATTTCGCGCCGGCCTTCCGAAGTTCTGGCCCGCAGCAATACTTGACCCAACTCTTCGCTACAGCCCGGGGCATCGTACCGGCGACGGAGTCACCGCTGAAATTCCACCCACCAGTGGACACTATGCAGTTGCCCAATCGTGTTGCGGACCCACACACGCTTCGTTCTATCGTGGAAGCTATCCGAGAAAAGACGTCCCTAGAGATCGACTACCAATCCATTACGAGAGATGAGCACGCGCATCGATTGATCACGCCTCATGCGTTTGGCTACGACGGGCTCCGCTGGCATACACGCGCGTATTGCCACCTTAGAAAAGGCTTCAGGGACTTTGTCTTGGGGCGGATCGTCAGGGTCATCGCACCGTCACCCCTCATCGCCAATGCGGATGAGGACGCAGAGTGGCACAACAATCTGACCCTGCTTCTGGCACCCCATCCTGGTTTATCGGCCAGCCAGCGCAAGGGTGTTGAGCTTGACTACGATATGAAGAACAGCAAAGCAGCCTTCGTTTGCCGCCAGGCGATGCTTTACTACGTGCTCCGCGCTTTGGGCTTCGACCACCAAGGTCAGCCATTGGCCGGCGTTAAGCAGTTGTGTATCGAGAACCTTATCGACCTGAAACCGTACTTACCGAAGCTCGGCCAGACTTAGATACGTCTGCGCGCGCCGGAAGCCGTCCCTCTCCTCGATACGTTCAACTCAAGTTTCTGTCTCCGCTCGGAAGAGAGCGTGCGCCGTAGCTCGTGCGCAACAGCGGGGTAATTGGCTATCGACCATCTGCCCTGTTGCTGCGTAGGGAAGTGCGCATCTCCTCCAAGTTGCGGACGGGTTAACAGGGGTGCCCATGCTTCCGTAAATCCGGAGAATGTAATTTATTGCCCGCGAGTGCATTCAAAAAGCTTAACGGGCCGGGCAGCCAATCAGCATTTGGGCAATTATGGACTCTGAGATAAACAAGTATTCACATCGCCCCGTGCGCGGACTTCCTCGCTCTGCTCTTGAAATGCAAGGTCGCACCGTGGCAGTCATCGCTCTAATGCAGGCTCAGGCGGGTTTGAATAGGGAGCTGCGACGGGAGCTGCAAACGATGCCTGCTTCAGACCAGGTGAACAATGGAGCACTGAGGAAGAAGCTTTCCAGAACCGAGTGGAATTTGCTCACCCGCTTCTTAAGCGCGAATGAGAGATTTGGGAATTTCTGGTTTTGTGTGAAACGGATGCAGGATCCTCAAGGTAAATCGGGGACCAGAGCTTATGCCTTGGCTGTGGATGTTCAATTCTTGAAGGCTTATGCGCCAGAGTGGCGGAACCTTCAACTCGATGAAGCCGTCTTGTTGGCAAGCTGCCCCGAATGGCCTCAAATTCGTGAACGCCTCCAGAAGTTCTTGAAACAAGATAAAGAGGATGTCCCGTTTGGCATTTTTATGCTGTGGCCGCGCCTGTGTGATGATTTGTCGCGCTGGCAAGATCTCTCAAATGAACAGCGTCTGGGCGTCACGAATGCGGTTTTTGCGCTTTCCTCGATCAGTTGGTCGCAGTGGTTCATCGAGACTGCCATTGCGCAACTTCCTGAACTGGCTGGCGAATTAGCGTACCTTGGGCGTGAGGAGGGGCATGAAGGCAAGGACCCAACAGAGGCGGCATCAAGCGAAGATGAGGAACTCTCGCATGAGGTGTCTCCGCTTACGCCGTCTTCCGATGCGGAGAAGCTCGAAACCGGCTGGATAGCTCTCGGTGAGCAACTACGTGCATTGGCGCGGGATTGGCCCAAAGAGCCTACCAAAGATATTCTCCATTCGGTAGCATCATTGGGCACAAATGCATCACTGCTGGCCGAGCTGGTTCCGGATGAGCGCTCAAGCGCTGGAAGTCAATTTCAAGCGGCCCTGCAAGCACTGCACGAGGGTCTCATCAATCACGTCCAAGGCGGGACTAACTTATGGTTAAGCGCAGAGGATATTGATGCAATCAATGCAAGATGGCAAATCGCCAGAAGTAAAGCATTAGACGACGCCGCCATACTTATGCTGACCGAAGATGCGGAGCAAGCATTGGAGCGGATCGCGATTGCGCTAACGGACGTGCAGAAGGCGCAAGCGCAACTACAAGAGGCCCGAAAGGCTGCTGACCAGTTAGAGCAAGACCTGTCGGGCCAAGTTTCTGCGCGGCTCCGGATTGACAAGACGAATCGACAGCTACTGGCGCAGGAGGAAGCGATCAGCGCAAAGCGAAGGGTGGCGGAGTTAATGCTCCTAGTAATGAGTTCGGCGTCGCCTTGGGGCGAAGATTTCGATCCCAATGCCGACTACGTTGCGGAGAGCGGTCAACAGTGTGCGGAAGATGCTCATTACCCTGTTGGCGTTGCGACTCACAATGTGTCTACCAGGTCGACTGGACCGACCCTGGAGCCTGCCGACGAGAAAGACTCTTCGAGCAGCGCTGAATCAGAGCTGCTTGGCGCACAGCATCACGACGAAACCGTTCAAGAGGCGAAGCAGCCAGGAGCCAAGCAGCCTGACAATTTTGTATCCTCGGAAACGTTCCCATTGGATGCCGATCCGCCATTAAACGCGCAAGCCGAGCGGAATTCTGTAGTGCCACTCAGCAGCCACCCTAATGTGGAGGGCGTTTTACCGGCGCCTGCGACGGTTTCGCCGCAGCAGATTGCGACCGCAGGGGATCAGAGCAAGTTCACCGATGGAGCGGGCGAGCTTTGCAGCCCGATTTGGACACTATTGCGTAACGGAAGACCGGCTCTCGCTTATCAGTTCGCTGAAGCGCTGACTAAGACCCGAGGGGATCTACTAGTTCCGCACCCACCCCTGTTGCGGAGCGTCGCGCTTGCAAGTGGACTGACGACCAGCGATGGCGCGCTGGCTATGTCTATCGGAGAGGCGCTCGGCGAGGTAAGGCCCGAATGGTTCGATCCTAAGGATGCACCGTCGAATTGGCACGCCGCCATCAATTTGCTCTTGCTGGCGGCAACACTCAAACCGATGGTTCTTGCGCCCGCTTCCAATGCAGCAGCAGTCGCTCGGTACCGGCATTTGGATGGCCGTCACGCAGGGTTGTTGGAGCTTGTCCGGAAGGTGAGTGATCTCAGCGAATCATTGACGGCCTTTAACATCGGACCAACGGTTCTTCAATCGGTGGCAGACGGAGCTTCTCAGAAAACGCAGCTTTCCAAACTTTCTAAGCAGGCTGAGGACTGGCTGATAGAACGCGCGCCCAGCAAGAAATTTCGGTATGCTCCAGCCTCCCAAGTTTGGCTTCACTGGCTTAAACCAGGGGAGGCGATCCACAAGCTTATGGATCCAATCGCGCGGGGAAGCGTGCAGGAAAGGTCAGCAGTTCGCATGACGATTGGCGAGCTTGCGGATTACCACATCTTTGTGGGGCGGGTTAAAGAAACTGACCGACGCCAGCTTCAGCGTCGTGGCCAAGACATCCATTCAGGTGCGCTCGAGCACTTGTGGGCGGCGACCAGAGAAGCTGTCGCGCTGGCCAAAGAGTGGCTGGGCACTGCAAGCATCCAGTCGCAACCAGGTGGACGACTTCCGGAATATTTGGAACAGCTGAAATCCGCGTTCGCGACCCATGCCGATCAAGCGTGTTCCGAACTGGATCAGGTCTGGGACGATGAATGGGGCCAGGTTCAGGCGGCCAGTCAAGTTCTTCGCGAGGAAGTGCGCGCAGTGGCTGGTATGTTCAAAGAAGGCGACGCCGCACCTTTGGCCGAACCTTCCCCCGTCGAACTTCTCGCTCAGGAACTTCTTTGGGTGCCGGATATTTCCTTGGGTTCGGGTTGGGACATTAAGTCCAACTCTACGGAAATTATGACCGCTCTAAGGATATGGAGCGCTTCTCCGCTCAGTGTCGATAGTGCCTTACAGGAGCGGCTGAAAGCAGGCGATTTTGCGGGTGCTGAGCTACTCCTACAGGCTGCTACCTCTTCGGGAGACGAAAAGCAGCACATTGCTATCGAGAAGGCACGAGAAGCATGGGTCAAAGATCTCCAACGCTTCATCCAGGAAGCGCGGCGCGCCTCCGAAGTCGGCTTGGCATACGGCTACTTAAGCGATGCTGAGCGGTCGGACTTTGAGAGCGACGTTAGCGCAGTAGAGGCTGGGGTGCGTGAAACCGACCGGTTCGACGAATCAGTAGCGAGGCTAAAGCTTGTAAAGAAGAGAATTGAGGAGCAGAAGGCCACGCGAGTCGAGGAGGCCCGTCGGGAACTTGAAAAAGAGAGTTTTGGGCTATCACCGGAAGTGATCGCGCAGCTGACTGCGCCATTGGGCAAGTCGGACATTCACACGTTCAACGAACTGCTACAGCGAGTAAGGCAAGGAGTAGAGCCTTGGCCCGATAAGGAGACTCGGCGTGATGTCTTTAGTGAGTTTTTCCCGGAGGTACAAGCGGAGATTTTCACGCAGTTGGGTAGCATAGACGCAGCCAATGTTGACAAGTTAATCCGATCCGGTGGGCAAGTCGGGCGACTCTCATTCGATCTGGACGGTGATCAGCAAGCGCGAGCTGTTGCGGAGGAGTGTTATCGGGCGTGGGCCACATCTCTCACGCGAAAAGCAATGTCTAGAGAAGCCCTGCGCAAGATACTCGATTCGCTGGGATTCCAAGCGCGAAGTCTTGATCAAGATCGAAGCGGGCAAGGCTGGATGCTGCACACAGCACCGATTGACGACCGAGAGATATGTGTGGTGCCGCATTTCGGATCACGCGCACAGGGGCGGTATAGAGTTCTTGTCTTCCACGAGCGGCTTACGCCCGAGGATCTTCTTCGACGAGTTGGTGACAGTACGCAGCAGACGGCTACAGTCGTTCTGTACTTGGCGCGACCGCAAGCTAGATTTTGGTCTGATCTGGGACGACTCTCCAAGGAGAAGCAACGCTCTTTTCTGCTTCTGGATGAGTCGATTCTCCTTTTTCTGTTGGCGCAAAGCGGTTCTCGTTTAACCACCTGGTTCGGAATCGCTTTGCCCTTCACGTATAGCGAACCGTATGACGCCAGTGCTGGATTTGTGCCGTCCGAGATGTTCTACGGCCGCGCATCTGAACTGGAGAGCGTTAAAGCTCAAGGTGGTTGCTATTTTATCTATGGCGGCCGACAGCTCGGCAAGACGGCACTGCTCAGAAGGGCTGAAAGGACTTTTAACGATGCCGCGACCGATCACTACGCGGTCTGGATAGACCTTCTCGCCCAAGGCATAGGCGAGCGTCGCCCGGCTTCAGATATTTGGGTGTCGCTAGCTGACAAGCTGCGCGAATTGAAAATACCCGGTTTGGAGCTGCCAGTCGTGAATCCGGCCAAGCCAGCATCCGTTGACTCGCTACTGACCGCACTTAAGGCTTTTCTCGAGGTAAGGCCAGGCAGGCGCATTCTGGTGCTGCTTGACGAGGCTGACAGATTCTTCGAACAAGACGGTCGCCAGGGCGCGGGCTATGCTGAAACGCGGCGTCTAAAGCAATTGATGGATGAAACGGAGCGACGGTTCAAGGTTGTATTCGCCGGACTTCACAACGTTCTCAGAACCGCGACAACGTCAAATCAGCCACTTGGCCATCTCAATGAGGCCGTGCGCATCGGACCGCTGATGGACGAACGCGAAATCCGCGCTGCAGAAGAGCTGATCACGCGTCCTGTGGAAGCTGCGGGGTTCGTGTTTGAAGATCGCAGTCTAGTCATGAGAGTACTGGCGCAGACGAATTACTACCCAAGTTTGATTCAGTTGTACTGCACTCAGTTACTACGACATGCTAGAGAGTCGAAACTCCGTCAGAATGGTGCACTCGGTCCGCGATTCAAGATCGAGGAATCAGACATTGAGTCAGTCTTTTCTGGCCGTCCTCTGCGTGACGCGATTCGATCCAAATTTCGGCTCACTCTCCAGCTGGATGACCGCTACGAGGTTATCGCCAACGCCATTGGACTTGAGGCTTTGGCCCCTCGGTTTGATCATGCGCAGGGGATCGAATGGCGGAAGGTGAGAGAGGATTGCACGACGTGGTGGCCTGAGGGCTTCGCGACTACCTCCGAGAGAGATTTCTTGGTTCTCCTTGAGGAAATGGTTCAACTGGGGGTTCTCAGCGAAGTGAAGCCAGCTGAACGTTTCAGCCTGCGCAATCCGAATGTCCTTCTCCTATTGGGAAGCAAGCAGGAGATAGAGAACACACTGCAAGCGGAACGAGAGCCCAGGGTTGAATTCGAATCCACCATTTTCCGTCCAGCACTAAGCGGAAGGGTCGATAACCCGGCGCGAAACCCTTTGACTTACCGGCAGCTCGACGAAATCGTCCAGGCTCGGAGTTCGGTTCTGTTGGTCGCGGCAAGCGAAGCAAGCGGAGGAGCGTACCTACTTACAGGATTGAGGGATCAGCCAGGCAGCGCAGACGGGCAGCTTTTTGTCCTTCTCGACAAGGTCGCCGACAAAAAAGGCTTTGTTCAAGAGCTCGATCGGCAGTTCAAGAAGCGTGTCAGTGAAGGCGTCACAGTGATGCTCGTTCCCGCTGAGATTCCTTGGACTGTCGATTGGGTAGCAGCTGCTCGCGCAAAGGTGAGCGCGCTCAAATCAGTCACTAGCTTCGTTTCGGTTGTATTTCATGCAGATGCGCCGCGCCTCTGGGCGCTAACTGGAGCGGCCTCCTCAGAGTGGCCTCAAGAGCCGTGGCTGTCGGTCCTGCCCTGGGCGCGCGGATTCGTACGCAAATGGCTTGAGGAGTTGCAGTTGCCGGTGGATTCTGTTGATCGCCTTCGTGAGATGACAGGATACTGGGGTGGCTTGCTGGAGTCGGTAGCGCAACGCCATAGTGGGGCGCTCGATTTCGCGCATAACCTCGACCGAATTTCGAAGTTATTAGACGACTCGCAATGGCGTCGTGAGAACGTCCAGCGTCTCACTGGGGGAATCCATCAAGCCCAGGAAGTTTTGGCGGCAATGCACAGTTTGGGCGACGGTGTCACTGAGGACGATCTTGTGGAGTTCGGGGAGCTCCCGAGAGAGTTGGTCCAAAGGACATTGCGTTGGGCAGGCCCGTTGGGACTCCTGGTTGCAGAGTCGGGGTCAGCTTGGTCGATAAACCCATTCCTCAAAAAGATCTTGGAGGAACAGCCTGCATGAAGTGGCGAGCCCTTCCAGGTCCGGGCAAGTTTATCGGTCAAGTAATTGAGCAGATTCGCGGAGGCGTTAGCACCATAGTAGCTACTCCCTTCCTCGTCCCTACCGATTTCGAAGACGCTTTCACCGACGTCTTGGATCAAGATCGTTGGGTTGTACACCGATGTCATGCCGAATCAGGAGGTGATCCACTTGCATGGCTCACAGAGCAGCTCTACATAGTGCCTGAGTCGTGGGTTGAGTGGAGCGCAGAGAGCCTTTTTGAGCGCCTGTCGCCCAGTCAGGTTATTGCTATTGATGGGGTTACCGCAGAAAGTTGGGATGTTTGGCGCGCTTTTCTGAGGGATTTTGAGGTCGCGAGCAGGCGGCGCGCGTCTGATGAACGGGCGGTATTGCTTATATTCGTGCGCGGTGTTCCGCAGAAGCGTCTTCAATTTTCTGGCGCTGCTCTGAGTCTCCAGATGTGGACTGGAATAATTGGAGAGCTTGACACGCTCGTCTATGTGGATCAGCTAATTAGACAAAGGGGGGAAGTCGTTCGGCATCACAAGTTGGTCGTTCGTCAAATAGCTGCTCTTGCGCTATGGGACTTGGAGCTCGCGGAATTCCTAGTAGAACGCCCTTCTTCTGAGAGTTTCGACGCGCTGAATATGATGCGTGTCGCCAAGGAGAAGATGGAGCGTCGTGGCTTCGAAGTTGAAAACACCTGGGAGAATGGAGGGACAGACAAGTTCGACGACCAAGAGCTTCTGCATCCCTTCGTTCTAATAGAGAGTGCTGACCTTCGTGGAGAGTTGACGCGGCGGTTATGGGCGGCTCAAGCGGCTGAGCTTCTGCCTGTTATTGAAGTCCGGCGTTTGGCAAGCGCGAAATCGCTGCAACGCCACATCCCCTGTCCGTTCTGGATCGACAGTAATCGCAAGGTGGACGCTCTGGACGAACTTGAAATTGGCTCTCTCGCTTACGCCGCCCACACGCATAAAGCTCCGACTGAAATACGAGAGAAGGTGCAGTGGCTTGCTGACTGCCGTAATGCGCTTGCCCATTTAAAGGTGCTCGGTGCCTCTATCGCACTGGATCCAAGACTTCACGAATGAGTTCGCACTAGAAACCAGTATGGGCTGTTGAATTCCACTGAAGTCTGACCCGAGTTTTCCATCGAATTTTGACCCACACTCTTTGTGAGCAGAAGGTGCTCACGATGTGGATAAGTTCTTGGTTTTCTCCTTTTTGGGCTGAGTCTTTGCAGAACTGTTTTTGAACCGATAG
>CALRQR020000017.1:0-118163 GCA_943370375.1 Synechococcus sp. UW140 | reverse complement strand
GCGGCGGTGGGTTCCAACGTGACGGCCATTACTGAAAACAGTGCTACTTCGGCATTGACGGTCAGCGGTGCACTTACCGTCAACAGCGGTGGCACGACCCTGACGAACAGCAACGCCAGCGGTACCAGGGTGCTTACGGTCTCCGGCGCGGTGAGCGGCACCGGTGACCTGGTGCTCAACAACAACAGTGCGATCGCCAACGGCATCACGCTGTCAGGCGCCGCACTGTTGAACAACACAGGTATGGTCAGCAACGCTGGCACCGGTACCGGCACGACCAGCATCAGCAAAGTTGTCAGCACCGGCGTCACCGGCGTCGTGCAGAACAGCACCACCTCGCAACTGACTCTGTCGGGCGCGAACACCTATAGCGGTGGAACAACCATCAAAGCCGGCACAGTGTCGGGCACCGTGGCGGCCGCCTTCGGCACCGGCGCGATCACGCTGGGCGACAGCAGCGGAAGTGCCAACGCCACACTCAACGGCGGCGGTGCCGTCACGCACACCAATGTGATCAACGTGGCGGCCGGCAACACCGGCGTGGCCAGCATCACGTCCAGCGCCAACAGCATCTTCAGCGGCGCGGTCACCCTCAACAATCATGACTTGCGGCTCGCACCGGCGGCCAGCACTCTTACCCTGAGCGGCGCAGTCACAGGCACGGGCAACCTGGCGCTCAATACGACGGGGGCGGGGACGATCACCCTGTCAGGCGGGACATTGAACAACACCGGCACCGTGACCAACAGCGGCACGGGAACGGGCGGCAGCTCCATCAGCAAAGTGATCGGAACCAACGTGACTGGCGTCTTGCAAAACAGCGCCACCTCCCAACTGACGCTGTCGGGTGCGAACACCTACAGCGGCGGCACGACCATCAAGGCCGGAACGGTCTCGGGCACAACCAGTGCTGGCGCTTTCGGCACGGGCGCGATCACGCTGGGCGACAGCACGGGTAGCGCCAACGCCACGCTCAACGGGGGCTTTGCCGGCACGCACACCAATGCGATCAACGTGGCGGCAGGCAACACCGGCGTGGCCAGCATCACCTCCAGCGCCAACAGCATCTTCAGCGGCGCCGTCACCCTCAACAATCATGACTTGCGGATCGCGCCGGCGGCCAGCACCCTCACCTTGAGCGGTGCGGTCACGGGCACCGGCAACCTGTCACTCAACACAACCGGGGCTGGAACGCTGACGCTGTCAGGCGGGACATTGAACAACACCGGCACCGTGACCAACAGCGGCACGGGCACGGGCGCAGCGGTGATCAGCAAGGTGATCGGTACCAATGTGGCCGGCGTTGTGCAAAACAGCACCACCTCGCAGCTGACCCTGTCAGGTGCGAACACCTATAGCGGTGGAACAACCATCAAAGCGGGCACGGCATCGGGCACCGTAGCAGCCGCCTTCGGCACTGGCGCGATCACGCTGGGCGACAGCAGCGGAAGCGCTAACGCCACGCTCAATGGCGGCTTTGCCGGCACGCACACCAATGCGATCAACGTGGCGGCAGGCAACACCGGCGTGGCCAGCATCACGTCCAGCGCCAACAGCATCTTCAGCGGCGCGGTCACCCTCAACAATCATGACTTGCGGCTCGCACCGGCGGCCAGCAGCCTCACCCTGAGCGGCGGCGTTTCGGGTACCGGCAACCTGGCACTCAACACAACCGGAGCCGGAACAATCACGCTCTCGGGCGCCAGTGCGGTCAACAACATCGGCACCATCAGCAACACGGGAACAGGTGCCGGCACCACGACGATCAGCGCGGCGGTAGGTTCCAACGTGACGGCCATTACTGAAAACAGCGCCACCTCGGCGCTGACGGTCAGCGGTGCACTCACCGTCAACGGCGCGGGCACGACCTTGACGAACAGCAACGCCAGCGGTGCCGCGCAGCTCGTCGTCTCCGGCGCCGTGAGTGGCACCGGCAACCTGACGATTAACAACAACAGCGCGATCGCCAACGGTGTAACCCTGTCAGGCGCCGGGACATTAAACAACACCGGCACCGTGACCAACAGCGGAACCGGCGCGGGCGGCAGCACGATCAGTAAAGTGATCGGTACCAACGTGGCCGGCGTCGTGCAAAACAGCACCACCTCGCAACTGACCCTGTCCGGCGTGAACACCTACACAGGGGCAACGGCTGTCAACGCCGGCACGCTGAGGCTTGGCGTTGCCAACGCGATCGGCGCGGCCTCGGCTGTCAACGTCCTGTCCGGCGCCACACTCGATCTCAACAGCTTCAGCGACACCGTCGCTTCGCTGTCAAGTGCGGGCCTGGTCGCCTTTGGTACGGGCAACACGCTGACCACCAGCGGCGCACAGACTTACACAGGCCAGGTAACCGGAAACAACGTCACGCTGGCCAGCAGCGGTGGCGGGGCGATCACCGCCAACAACGTGTCGAACAACTTTGCCGGCAACCTTTCCGTCTCCACGTCCGGGGCGGCCAGCGTCGTCAACGCCGGCGCCCTGGCGCTTGGAGCCGTGTCGGCAAGCAGCCTGACCGCACGGGCGCTCGGAGGCAACCTCACGCTCAACGGCACCATCAACGCAAGCGGCAGCGGTGACGCCATCGTGCTGACGACCAGCGGCAATTTCACCAACAATGCGGGCGCCGGGGCACTGTCAACGCCAGGCGGCCGCTGGCTGGTCTATTCAACCAGTCCTGTCGGGGATATAAAAGGCGGGCTGGTTGCCGCTTTCAAGCAGTACAACGCCACGTATGGCAGCGCCCTCCTGGGTACCGGCAATGGCTTCGTCCATTCCGTGGCGCCGACCCTTACCGCCGCGATCACCGGCCCGGTGAGCAAGGTGTACGACGGAAACGGGACCGCCACGCTGACGGCCGGCAACTACACGAGTTCAGGGCAAATTGACGGCGACGTGATCGCCTTTAACAACCCGACCAGCGGCAGTTATGACAACAAGAATGTCGGCACAGGCAAGACGGTCAGCGTATCCGGCGTTACCGCCAGCGCCTCCAACGGCGCCACCACGGTGTACGGTTATCAAGTGTCTGGTGGCGGCACCGCCACCGGAAACGTCGGCACCGTCACGCAACGTGTCCTTACGGTCAGCGCCACCGGAACCAACAAAGTCTACGACGGCAACGCCATCGCCAGCGTGACCCTCGCCGACAATCGCGTCGCGGGCGACGTCCTCACCGCCACGAATACTGCCGCCAGTTTCCTCAACAAGAACGTCGGAACCGGCAAGACCGTGAACGTCAGCGGCATCGCCATTACCGGCGCCGATGCCGGAAACTACAGCTTGAACGACCCCACTGCCGCGACCACCGCCGACATCACGGCCCGCGCCTTGACGGTGACGGCAACCGGAACCAACAAGGTCTATGACGGCAACATGACGGCCGGCGTCACGCTGGCTGACAACCGTGTTGCCGGCGATGTCTTGACGGCCAGCAACACGGCGGCCACCTTTGGTGACAAGAACGTGGGCACCGGCAAGGCCGTGAGCGTCAGCGGTATCGCCCTGACCGGCACCGATGCGGGTAACTACAGCGTCAACACGACGGCGGCGACCACCGCCGACATCACGCAGCGCGCCCTCACCGTGAGCGCTACCGGCCAGAACCGCGTGTATGACGGTGGCATGGTTGCCACCGTCACGCTCGGTGACAACCGGGTCGCCGGCGATGTGCTGACCACCAGCAATACGGCTGCCAGCTTTGGCGACAAGAACGTAGGCACCGGCAAGGCCGTCAGCGTCAGCGGTATTGCCGTCACCGGCACTGACGCCGGCAACTACACCTTCAACACCACGGCCGCCACCGCCGCCGACATCACGCAGCGCGCGCTCACGGTGGGCGCCACAGCGCAAAACCGGGTGTACGACAGCGGCACGGCCGCCACCGTAACACTCAATGACAACCGGGTTGCCGGCGACGTGCTCGCCACCAGCAACACGTCGGCCAGCTTTGCCGACAAGAATGCCGGCACGGGTAAAACAGTCAATGTCGGCGGCATCGCCATCACCGGCACCGATGCGGCCAACTACAGCGTGAACACCACCGCGGTGACCACTGCCAACATCACCCCGGCCTCTATCGCCAATGTCAGTGGCATCACGGCTGCCGACAAGATGCAGGACGGCACCACGGCTGCCACCTTGTTGACCGGCGGCGCGGCGTTTACCGGCCGCATAGGCGCGGACGTGCTGGCGGTGGGCGCCGCAACCGGCAACTTCGACAATCCCGGCGTCGGCAACGGCAAGCCCGTCAGCATCACCGGAATCACGCTGTCGGGCACAGATGCCGGCAACTATGTGCTGTTGAACAACACGGCCAGCACCACAGCCAGTATCACGGCAGCCCCGGCCAACATGGCCGAGCGCGCCGGTGATTTGCGCGTCGTGAACAGCACCGCATTGCCGGTGCTGGAGGCTGATGACAGGCGTGAGCAGGCTTTCCGCCGCGCGGCCGGCATACGGAATGCGCAAGAGCAGGCCGCCACGACGGAATCGCCGGCCTTCCGTCTGGCAGGTTTTCCCGACGTGCCCAATGCCGCTGCGGACGATTGCACCGGTGCGAGCCGCGGCCCGGGCTGCGTTGGTGAAGCCCAGGCAAGCGAAGGCCAGTAAGCGCGAAGCGCCGGGGCCTGTGAACAGGCTGCCGCCGTCAACTTCGGCGGGTATCATGTGGCCGACAACTCACTTCAAGGGGAGCGCGCCATGGCTTTAATGGACTTCATCAAGAAACAGTTCATCGACATCATCCAGTGGACCGAGGCCGACGACGGCACACTGGCCTGGCGCTTCCCGATGGCCGACATGGAAATCCAGTACGGCGCCTCGCTCACCGTGCGTGAGTCGCAGATGGCGGTGTTCGTCAACGAAGGCAAGGTCGCCGACGTGTTCGGGCCCGGCATGTACAAGCTGACCACGCAGACCATTCCGGTCCTGACCTACCTCAAAAACTGGGACAAGCTGTTTGAGTCGCCCTTCAAGAGCGACGTCTACTTTTTCAGCACCCGCCAGCAGATCGACCAGAAGTGGGGCACGCCCCAGCCCATCACCATTCGCGACAAGGACTTCGGTGCGGTGCGCCTGCGCGCCTTTGGCAACTACAACTTCCGCGTCGCCGACCCCAAACTCTTCCACACCGAAATTTCGGGCACGCGCGAGCGCTACACCACGGCCGACCTCGACGGCCAGCTGCGCGGCCTGGTCTTGCAGAACATCTCCAACGCCATCGCCTCCAGCGACATCGCCTTCCTGGACCTGGCGGCGAACCAGCTGGCATTTGCGCAGGCGCTGGTGACGCAGCTCACGCCCGAATTCGCCAAGATTGGCCTGAAGCTCGACGGCATGACGGTGCAAAACGTCTCGCTGCCCGAAGAGCTGCAAAAAATCCTCGACCAGAAAATCGGCATGGGCATGGTCGGCAACGACATGGGCAAATTCATGCAGTACCAGACCGCGCAGGCGATTCCCAAGTTCGCCGAAGGCGGCGGCGGGGGCAGCGGCATTGCCGGCGACGCGATGGGCTTGGGCGCCGGTGTGGCGCTGGGCCAGGTGCTGGCGCAAAACCTGCAGCAGGGCCTTCAGGGCAATGCGGCTCAAGCGGCCTCGACGGCTGCAGCGGCAACAGTCAAGCCCGACGATGTCATGGCCACGCTCGAGAAGCTGGGCGAGCTCAAAGCCAAGGGCATCCTCACGCAGGAAGAGTTCGACGCCAAGAAGGCCGAATTGCTCAAGAAGCTGGTCTGATGCCCGGGCTCCCGCGCATCGCTCACTGACAGACTTCTCACCACAGGCCCACCTTGGCATCAGAGCCTCAGCAACGCGCGTATCGCGCGCCGTGCCCAGGGTGCGGCGCGCCCGTTGAATTTCGCAGCGCCCAGTCGACCCATGCGGTGTGCGGCTATTGCCAGAGCACTGTCGTGCGTGACGGCGATACGCTGTCCCGCATCGGCAAGATGGCTGAGTTGTTCAACGACTTCAGCCCCCTTCAACTGCAGGCTTCGGGTGTTTACCAGGGCCGCCCCTTCACACTGGTCGGCCGGCTGCAATACAAGTACGCGCAAGGCACCTGGACCGAGTGGTACGCCGTGCTGGATGAGGGCAACCCGGCCTTCCTGAGCGAAGACAACGGCGCCTACGTCTTCAGCCTGCCTACCAGTTTGCAGCGCGCGGTGCCGCCGGCTGAAAACTTTCGTGTCGGCGCCACCACGGCCATCAACGCCAAACCCTTTAGCGTGGCATCCAACGAGCAGGTATCGCTGCTGTCCGCGCAAGGTGAGCTGCCGCGCCTGCCGGCGCTGGGCGCGCCGTTTGCGATGGTCGAGCTGCGCAGCGCCGACGGCGACGTGCTCAGCGTTGACTACGGCACGGCCGCCGCCAGCGGCGCGCCCGCGCTCTCGCTGGGCCGATCGGTGCTGCTGGACGAACTCAAGCTCACCGGTTTGAAAGACGAATCCGCCAAAGACGAAAGCGGCAAGCAGTTCAGCTGCCCCAACTGCGGCGCACCGGTCGAGGTCACGCTGGCCGGCAGCAAAAGCATTACCTGCCGCTCCTGCAACAGCATCATCGACCTCACGCAGGGCACAGGCGCTGCGCTCAAACATGCCCTCCAGGATGAACCCGTCAGCCCGCTGATCGCGCTCGGCACTGTGGGCCAGTTGTCAGGTGCGCAGTGGCAGGTGGTGGGTTTTCAGCACCGCATGGGCCATGAGCCTGACGATCCCGACGAGCACTTCGGCTGGGACGAATACCTGCTCTACAACAAGAAGCGCGGCTTCACGTTTCTGGTCGATGCCGAAGACGGCTGGAGCCTGGTCAAGCCGCTCACCGGCGCCCCCACGTTCAAGACAGGCGGCGACTCCGCCAGTTACCTCAAGACGACGTACAGCCTGCAAAGCAGCTACCGAGCCGAGACCACTTATGTGGCCGGCGAGTTCTACTGGCAGGTTGAGCGCGGGCAGAAAACGTTTAACCGCGACTTCGCCAATGGCAGCGCATTGCTGTCGCAAGAAGAGGCGCCGAATGAAATCACCTGGTCCAGTGGCAGCAAGCTCGACGGCGACCTGGTGGCCAAAGCCTTCAAGCTGGAAGGCAAGAAAGACCTCTTCAAGCGCGAGGACGCCAAGCCGCTGAGCAGCGCCTCAGGCATGGGCTGCGTCACCATCATCGTGATCGCGCTGCTGATATTGTTTTTTCTTTTTCTGATCGGGCGCTGCTCAAGCTGCGACCCGAAAATCGAAAACTGTTCTTCGTCCAGCAGTGCGCGCAGCTCGGGCGGTTCGTTCGGCGGTTATTCCGGCGGGGGCGGCCACAAGTGATGTGCGCCCCTTTTTTCTTCTATTCAACCTGGCAGATTTTTTCTGGAGAACATCATGGGACTTGAATGGCTTAAACCCGCCGCTTTCCTCGGCTCAATCCTGTTCGCGCTGATCGGCGTGGTCATCTTCTGGCTCAGCTTTGTCATCATCGACAAGCTCACGCCGTATGACCTGTGGCAGGAAATTGTCGAGAAGCAGAACATGGCGCTGGCGGTCGTGGTGGCCGCGATGGCGCTAGGGATCTGCGTAATAGTAGCCGCCGCCATCCACGGTTAGTTCTTTCGGGGCTACTGCGCGGGCCGGGGGCGGCGTTGGTCCGGTGCTCCGAATCCTCACGTACCTGAAGTACGCTCCGGTTCGTCCGCTCCGTCCGCCTTGCCCGCGGCCCGCTCGCTACGCCCTGGGCGCCGTCGTTGATCGGCTCGCTTCGCATCGCGTTCCATTTTTACCGCCCATTCATTTTGAACACTGAGTCAACTTCTTCTTCCCCACCGCGCCCTCTCGAAGTCGCGCTGCTCGCCAGCGTCTTCGTCGTGGCGGCGTGCGGGCTGGTGTATGAGCTGGCGGCGGGTGCACTGGCGTCTTACCTGCTGGGTGATTCGGTGTTGCAGTTCTCCACCATCATCGGCAGCTATTTGTTTGCGATGGGTATCGGTTCGTGGCTGTCGCGGTTTTTTGAGCGGCAGCTGCCGGCGCATTTTTTACGGATAGAACTGCTGGTAGCCCTGATTGGCGGCTTGCTTCCCGCTACGCTTTTTATAGCAAACGCCTATGTCCCGGGGGCTTTCCGGTTTTTGCTGTACGCGATGGTGCTGCTGGTGGGCACGCTGGTCGGGCTTGAGATCCCGCTGGTCATGCGCATCCTGCGGCGCAACGTTGCGCTCAAGGAGCTGGTGTCGCAGGTGCTCACGTTCGACTATCTGGGCGCGCTGGCGGTATCGCTGGCATTTCCGCTGGTGCTGGTGCCGCATCTGGGCCTGATACGCACCGGCCTGCTGTTTGGACTGATGAATGCGGCGGTCGCGGTGTGGGCGCTGTGGCTGTTTCGCCATGAGCTGCGTCACTTCACAGCGCACGTAGTCGCCTGCCTGCTGGTCATGGGCACACTGGGTGCCGGCTTTGTGGGCGCCGAGCAAATCACCACGCTCGCAGAAGACCATTTCTACCAGGACCGCGTGGTCTTCACCGCCACCACGCCCTACCAGCGCATCGTGGTGACCAATGGCCGCGGCGGCCACCGCCTGTTTCTCAACGGCAATTTGCAGTTTGCCGAGCGCGACGAATACCGCTACCACGAGGCACTCGTCCACCCGGTGATGAGCGCGCATGGCGCACCGAAGAAAGTCGCGGTGCTGGGCGGCGGCGACGGCATGGCGGTGCGTGAGGCGCTCAAATACCCCAGCGTGGAAAGCATCACCCTGGTCGAGCTGGATCCAGCCATGACAAATCTCTTCAGCCAGCAGCCGGCGTTGCGGCGCCTCAATGGCGATGCGTTGCTCTCGCCCAAGGTGCATGTGGTGAATGCCGACGCTTTCCAGTGGCTCGACAAGAGTGCGGAGATGTTCGACATCATCATCGTGGACTTCCCGGACCCGACCAACTTCTCCATCGGCAAGCTCTACACCAACTCGTTTTACGCGCTGCTCGACCGCCATCTTTCAGCCAGCGGCTATGCCGTGGTTCAGACCACCTCGCCGCTGGTGGCGAGGCGCAGCTACTGGACGGTGGTCAGCACGCTGGAGTCTGTGGGCCTGAAAACCGCGCCGTACCACGCCAATGTGCCCAGCTTCGGCGAATGGGGTTTTGTGGTGGCCGGCCGCCGGCCCTTCAGCCCCACCACCCAGTCGGCGGCCCTGCCGGCTGGCCTGAGGTTTCTTGACGCCCAGACCCTGCCGCTGCTGTTTGATTTCCCCAAAGACATGGCGCGCGTGCCGGCGTCCGTCAACCGGCTCTCCAGCCAGGAGCTGGTGCACAGCTACGAGCAGGAATGGGGCAAGGTGCTGCATTGAAGCGGCGTGATTTTCTCGCGGCGTCTGCCTTGCCGCTGCTCGGCTGCAAAGAAACAAGGCACATCGAAGGCGGGTTTTCCGGCATCAGCCACGAGCGCGGCCACACGCTGCAGCCTGAACCGGGCAAGACCCGCACCTGGCCCGTGCCCTCCACTACGCAACGCACCCGCGTGCTGATTGCCGGCGGCGGCGTCGCCGGCCTGGCGGCGGCCCGCGCGCTGCGCTTGCGCGGCATCCACGATTTTGTGATGCTGGAGCTGGAGGACAGCGCCGGCGGCAACAGCCGCGGCGGCATGGTGGGCGGTGTGCCCTGCCCCTTGGGCGCGCACTACCTGCCGGTGCCCGGCGACGGCGCGCGCGATGTGCAGGACTTGCTGGAAGAGCTTTCGCTGCGCCGGCGTGTGGCCGGCCGCTGGGAATACGACGAACGCCATCTGTGCCACAGCCCTCAAGAGCGCCTCTTCATCGACGGACAGTGGCAAGAAGGCCTGCTGCCTTTGCAGGACATGGATGTGGGTCTGCTGGCCGACTACCAGCGCTTTGCGTGGCTGGTGGAGCAGGCCTCGGCGGCCGCGCCATTCTCAATTCCCGTCTCGCACAATCCACCCGCGCCGTCTCATCAGGCGCTGGATGCACTGACCTTTGAAACCTGGCTGGACCAGCACCAGCTCACCCGCGCGCCGCTGCGCTGGTACCTCGACTATTGCTGCCGCGACGACTACGGCGCGGGCCTGGGCGCCGTGTCGGCCTGGGCCGGCATTCATTACTTTGCCAGCCGCCACGGCTTTCACGCACCCGGTGAGGCGTCCGCTGCCGAGCGCGAGGCCGGCGTCCTCACCTGGCCCGAAGGCAACGGCTGGCTGACGCGCCAACTGGCTGCGCCGCTGGGCGAGCGTCTGCGCGCAGGCCGTGTCGTCGTGCGTGTAGCCTCGGGCCGGCATGGCGTGGAAGTCGACGCCTTCAATGCCGCCACCCGGGCCGTTGAGCGCTGGCAGGCCGACCAATGCATCGTGGCGCTTCCGCTTTTTGTGGCGGCCCGCGTGGTGGAGAACCCGCCACCCGCCCTGCAGCAAGCCGCCGGCGCGCTGCGCTACGCGCCCTGGCTGGTGGCCAATCTGCATATCGACACTGCGCTGCACGACCGCCCCGGTGCCGCACCCAGCTGGGACAACGTGATCTATGGCGACGGCAATCCCGGCAGCCATCCGGGGCTCGGCTACGTCGACGCCAAACACCAGAGCCTTCAGTCCGTGCCCGGCGCCACCGTGCTGACGTACTACCGCGCCTTCGGCATCGAAGCGGCCCAGCGCAAAGCCCTTTATGAGCAGCCCTGGACATACTGGCGCGACACCGTGCTGGCCGAGCTCTCAGTGCCGCATCCCGACCTGTCTGAAAAAGCCACGCGCCTGGAAGTCATGCGCTACGGCCATGCCATGAGCACGCCCGTGCCCGGCATCCGCAGCACCGCGGCGTTGCGGGCGCTGCAGCTGCCTTTGCCGGCGCCTTGGCAGCGGCTGCATTTTGCGCACAGCGACCTGTCGGGGTATTCTGTGTTTGAAGAGGCGTTTACGCAGGGGCATCGCAGGGGGACGTCAGTTCTCTAGCTGGACGCAGCAGACATTTGCGAAGGGAGGTAGCGATGGAGTTCGAGCAGATGGTTGACACCCTGGCCGCTTTGCCGGCCGGGGAACAGCGGCAGTGGCTGCTGTGCGCGCTGTGCGTGGTGGCCCTGATGGCGCTGGTGCTGCTTGCCGAGCGCCGCTACTTCAAACAAAGCCGGAGAACCGGCAGCTGGATCGCTTTCAGGCTGGCGTCGGTGCTGCTGGCGCCGCTCACCATTGCCGCCGTGCTGGTGCCGTCCCTGTCGGTGTCGGGCATGGAAGGCCTGGCGGTTTTTTATGCTGCCCTTTTCATCGCCGTGCCGCTTTTGTGGTTTGGCGGCCATCTGCTGGTGGGCCGGGCGTTGCGGCCCGCGTTAACGGCCAGCGAATGCATGACGCTTTGCATCGTGGGCATTGGCATCCTGGCGATTCCGGCCACCGCGTTTATGTACGCCCAGTTTCCGCTGGAGCAAGCAGCACGCAATCTGGCGAACCAGCGGCAAAAAGGCCCTGACTCCACACCGCTCGCGCACGCCGTCAGCCCGCTCCGGAGATTCACCATTCCGGGCGTCGGCGTGGTGTTTGCGCAATCCCTCATTGCACCGCGCGGCGTGCGGCTGGAACGCGTGGATGAGAGGCGCAATGGGCCCTGGTACGACACCAAGGGCACCACGCAAGAGCTGTTCTGCTCGCAGGGCGACGACCTGCACCTGATGTGGTCGGCCGGCGAGCCGGCGCCGCAGCTTCGCCTGCACTGGGTGCAAGCCAACGGCCTGCGAGTGAAGGGTGAGTTTTTTGCAGACCCCGGCAAGGCGCCGGCTGACACCCCCGAGTTCTCCATCGCTTTTCGCCCCGACGGATTCGACCCGGTGGCGCCGATTCCGCGGGCGCGCGCCTACCTGGATCTTCTTCAGCGGGACGGCACGATCTACACCCAGCTGCTGAACCCGCTGCAGGCCGGGGAGACCTTGAAGGACAACTGCCTGATGCAGGGCTACAAGCGTGTGCGGTGGCCGGACGAGGGGGTGGTGCAGAAGGTTTATGTCACGTTTCGCTTGCCGGTGGGGGCGGAGCCTCTGCGGGGGGCGATTGTTCGGGCTGAGGCGAAGTAGGTTGTTGGTGTTTGTCTTTGGTATTCGGTCCCCGCTCCCGCTCCCCATTGGCCCTTCTGGATGCGCCGCGGAGCGCAGGTTGCCCCTTAGCGAAGCGCAGGGGACGCAGCCAGTAGGGTCGCCTTTTCTTTGCTTACTTTCTTTTGGCGAAGCAAAAGAAAGTGAGTTGCACGCCGGGCAACCCCCGGCCAGCAGCCTTCAGCAAATAGCGCAACCACGGAAAACCAAGATCGCTATCAATTCAGGAGCTACCGGTCAAGACACCGCCTGGGCCAGAGGCCAATTTGACTTAAAAATCCAGCCTCAGCCAGCCATCAAGCGCTCAATCTCATCCCCATCCACCGGCACGCCCCGCGTCATCAACTCGCACCCCTTGGCCGTGACCAGCGCATCGTCCTCAATCCGGATGCCGATGTTCCAGAACTCCTTGGGGACGTTCTTGCCGGGCCGCACATAAATGCCGGGCTCAATCGTCAGCACCATGCCGGGCCGCAGGATGCGCGAGGGCCGGCGCAGGATGGGCTGGCCCATGGCGTCTTTGTCTTCGCGCGGTTTGGTGCCGGGCTCGCCGTAGTCGCCGCAGTCGTGCACGTCCATGCCCATCCAGTGGCTGGTGCGGTGCATATAGAACTGGCGGTACGCGCCGGACTCCAGCACGTCGTCGACCTTGCCGTGTTTGGCTTTGGGCAGCAGGCCGGTGTCCAGCATGCCTTGCGCCAGCACGCGCAGGGCGGCTTCGTGCGGGTCGTTAAAACGTTTGCCGGGTTTGGTGGCCTTGACCGCGGCGTACTGGGACTCGACCACGATGTCATACAGCCTGCGCTGCGCCGGCGTGAACTTGCCGTCTGCGGGGAAGGTGCGGGTGATGTCGCTGGCATAGCCGTCCAGTTCGCAGCCGGCGTCGATCAGGCACAACTCACCGGCTTTCAGTTCGGCGTCGCCGGCGCGGTAATGCAGCACGCAGGCATTCGGGCCCGCGGCCACGATGCTGGTGTAGGCCGGAAACTGCGAGCCATGGCGGCGGAACTCGTGCAGCAGTTCGGCCTCCAGGTGGTATTCACGCAGGCCGCCTTTGACGGGCTTGCGCAGCATGGCCGCCGAGGTTTGCATGGCGCGCACATGCGCACCGGCGGAAATTTTTCCGGCGCGCCGCAGGATGGCGATCTCGTGGCTGTCCTTGAAGAGGCGCATCTCGTCCAGCACGCCGCACAGGTCGTGCTGGCTGGGCGGGGGTTCGTCGCCCAGGCGCACGCGGGTGCGTACCTTGTCCAGCCAGCCGTCAACCTGCGCGCCCAGGCCTTCGTGTGTGGCGAAGGGAAACCACACCGATTTCTGGTTGGCCAGCAGCGCCGGCATTTTTTCGTCCAGCGCATCGGTGCCGAATGCGGCGTCAACGCCCAGCCGCGCCGGCGCGGCCTTGGGCCCCAGGCGGATGCCGTCCCAGATTTCCCGTTCCAGGTCCTTGGGGCGGCAAAACAGCGTGGTCTTGCCGCTGGATTCGATCACCAGCCAGGACTGGGGCTCGTCAAAGCCGGTCAGGTAATAGAAGTAGCTGTCGTGGCGATAAGGAAAGTCGCTGTCGCGGTTGCGCGGGTACTCGCGCGCGGTGGGCAGCAGGGCGACGCCGCCGCCGGCGGCTTTCAGCGCGCGGGCCACGGCGGCCCGGCGTTTTTCATAAATCGTGGAGGTGCTCATGGTGTTAACAGGCCCTAGTTCGTGGTGGTCTGGTTCAGCTCGTCCAGGCGGGCCGGTGTGCCCACGTCGGTCCAGGCGCCTTCATACAGCTCGGCGCTCACCTGGCCATTGTCCATCGCGGCCCGCAGCAACGGTGCCAGTGGGGCTTTGAGGCCGTCTGGGTTGCCGGAAGGCAGGCTGTCAAAAAACTCGCGCCGGTAAAGGCCGATGGTGCTGTAAGTGAATCTGGGCTCGGTGCTGTCCTTGGGCAGGTTCAGCGCCAGGCCGTCCGGGCTGAGGCCGAAGTCGCCTTTGAGGTTGTGCGCCGGGTTGGGCACCAGCCAGAGATGTGCCAGCTGGTTGCCGGCAGCAAACCGGGCAGCGGCCGCCTGGGTGAACTCAAAGCCCGGCACAAACACATCGCCCGCCAGCACCCAGAAGACATCCCCCAGCAGCGGCAGCGCGCGGGCAATGCCGCCGGCGGTTTCCAGTGCGCAGCCAAAGTCCTGACCCTCGTGGGAGTATGAAATTGATAGCGCCTGCCCCAAGCCCTGCTTGGGCTGGAGGCCTAAATCGCTTGAAAGAGCGGAGAAGTAGGCCTCAACCTGCTCGCCCAGCCAGGCGGTGTTGATGACCAGATCGGTAAACCCGCCCCGCGCCAGCGCCTCGGCATGCCAGCCAATCAGCGGCTTGCCGCGCACCTTCAGCAGCGGTTTGGGCACGGTGTCGGTCAGCGGGCGCATGCGCTCGCCGCGGCCGGCGGCCATGATCATGGCTTTGATGGGCGCGCCGCTCACTGCGTATCGCCCCGGTCCAGCGAGCGCTGCTCGGTCCATTCCGGGTTAAAGCGCCGGACCAGCGCGTCCATCAGGCCGCGCGCCCGGGCGGAATGGTCGCCGCCGAAGTTGCAGACGTAAACGTCCAGCGTCACGGCTTTCTGCTCGGGCCAGGTGTGCACGCAGACATGCGACTCGGCCAGCAGCACGGTGGCGGTGATGCCGCCCGGGCCGTGCACGGTGTCGGGAAAGGTATGAAACAGCTGGTTGACGGCCTGCAGGCCGGCCGCCTGCACGGCCCCGACGCACCAGTCGCCCAGTTTCGCGGCGTCGGTCAGCCAGGCGGCGTCGCAGCGGCATTTGTACAAATCGGCGGTCAGGTGAAGGCCTTGCATCCCCCCGACTTTAGTTCATGGCGGGGGGCAAGCAGGCCAAATCGGGGTGCAAACACCCGCCAAACCGGTTGGGAGGGCCCAAACGGTAAAATACCGGGTTACCCCTGATCTTTCCCCCTCCCGGAGCTGCCTACATGGCCAATACCCCAATGATGGCGAATGCGATACGCGCACTCGCAATGGACGCCGTTCAACAAGCCAATTCCGGACATCCCGGCGCCCCCATGGGCATGGCAGACATGGCAGTCGCCCTCTGGGGCAACCACCTCAAGCACAGCCCGCACAACCCCAACTGGTTCGACCGCGACCGATTTGTGCTCTCCAACGGCCACGGCTCCATGCTGATTTATGCCGTACTTCACCTCACCGGCTACAAGCTGCCGATGAGCGAGCTCAAGAACTTCCGCCAGCTCCACAGCAAAACCCCCGGCCACCCCGAATACGGCTACACCCCCGGCGTTGAGACCACCACCGGCCCGCTGGGCCAGGGCCTGACCAACGCCGTCGGCATGGCGTTGGCTGAAAAGCTGCTCGCCAAAGAATTCAACCGCGAAGGCCACACCGTCGTCGACCACAACACCTATGTGTTTATGGGCGACGGCTGCCTGATGGAAGGCATCAGCCACGAAGCCGCCGCGCTCGCCGGCGCCTGGAAGCTCAACAAGCTGGTCGCGCTGTATGACGACAACGGCATTTCGATTGACGGCCAGGTTGCGCCCTGGTTCATCGACAACACCGCCGTGCGCTTTGCCGCCTACGGCTGGAACGTGCTGGGCCCCATCGACGGCCACGACGCCGAGCTGGTCTCGCAAGCCATCGAAAGCGCGAAAAAATCCAGCGACAAGCCCACACTGATCATCTGCAAGACGCACATCGGCAAAGGCTCGCCCAACCGCGCCAACACCGCCAAGGCGCACGGCGAGCCGCTGGGCGCCGAAGAAATCAAGCTCACGCGCGAAGCCCTCAACTGGCCTTATGCGCCGTTTGAAGTGCCCAAGGAAACCTACGACGCGTGGGACGCCAAAGCCAAGGGCCTGGCCGCTGAAGCTGCCTGGGATGCCAAATTCGCCGCCTACAAGGCCGCGCATCCTGAACTGGCCGCCGAGCTGGCGCGCCGCATGAAGGGCGAGCTACCCAAGTCGTTTGCCCAACTGGCCGTCGACACCGTCATCGGCGCGCATGAAAAAGCCGAAACCGTGGCTTCCCGCAAGGCCTCGCAGCTCGCACTCGAAGCCTTCACCGCCGGCCTGCCCGAGCTGCTGGGCGGCTCGGCCGATTTGACCGGCTCCAACCTCACCAACACCAAGTCCACGCCCAACCTGCGTTTTGACATGAACGGCGAAGTCGTGCTGACGGCCAACGCTGACGGCGTGAGCGCCGGTGGCCGCCACATCAACTATGGTGTGCGCGAATTCGGCATGGCCGCGATCATGAACGGCATCGCGCTGCATGGCGGCTTCATCCCATACGGCGGCACCTTCCTGACCTTCAGCGACTACAGCCGCAACGCCATCCGCATGGCTGCGCTGATGAAGATCCGCGTCATCCACGTCTTCACGCACGACTCCATCGGTCTCGGCGAAGACGGCCCGACGCACCAGTCCATCGAGCACGCCGCCAGCCTGCGCCTGATCCCCAACCTGGACGTCTGGCGTCCGGGCGACACGGCTGAAACGGCCGTCGCCTGGGCCGTCGCGCTCGAGAACAAGAACAAGCCCACCGCGCTGCTGCTCAGCCGCCAGAACCTGCCGTACGCCCCCAAGCACGACCTCGGTGAAATCAGCCGCGGCGCCTATGTGCTGGCCGAGCCCGCCGAAGTGGGCCTGAACAAAAAGGCCCAGGCCGTCATCATCGCCACCGGCTCTGAAGTGCAACTCGCGCTCAAGGCGCAAGAGCTGCTGGCCGCCCACAAGATCGCCGTGCGCGTGGTCTCCATGCCCAGCAACACGACCTTTGACAAACAAAAGACGGCGTACAAGTCCGAAGTGCTGCCCGAAGGCATCCCCCGCATCGCGGTGGAAATGGGCGTGACCGACGGCTGGTGGAAATACGGCTGTGCGGCCGTGGTCGGCATCGACAGCTACGGCGAGTCGGCCCCTGCACCGGTGCTGTTCAAGCACTTTGGCTTCACTGCCGAGAACGTGGCTGACACCGTGCGCAAGGTGTTGAAGAAATAAACCAGCCTTTACACCCGTTCGGGCTGAGCCTGTCGAAGCCGCGTTGTTTGGCAGAGACCCTTCGACAAGCTCAGGGCGAACGGAACCCAAAGATTTCAACTTCCAGGAGCAACAGCAGATGACTATCAAACTTGGCATTAATGGTTTTGGCCGAATCGGCCGCAACGTGTTCCGCTCGGCGATCAAGAGCTTCAGCGACATTGAAATCGTCGGCATCAACGACTTGCTCGAGCCTGAGTACCTCGCCTACATGCTGAAGTACGACTCGGTGCATGGCCGCTTTGAAGGCGATGTGTCTGTTGACGGCAACACGCTGATCGTCAACGGCAAGAAGATCCGCCTGACGCAAGAGCGCGACCCTGCCAACCTGAAGTGGGGCGACATCGGTGCCACCGTGGTGCTGGAGTCCACCGGCCTCTTTCTCGACAAAGCCTCGGGTGAAAAGCACCTGACTGCCGGCGCCAAGAAGGTCATCTTCTCGGCACCGTCCAAAGACGACACCCCGATGTTCGTCTTCGGCGTGAATGACAAGACCTACAAGGGCGAGGCGATCATCTCCAACGCCAGCTGCACCACCAATTGCCTGGCGCCCATCGCCAAGGTGCTGAACGACAAGTGGGGCATCAAGCGCGGCCTGATGACCACGGTGCACGCCGCCACCGCCACGCAAAAAACCGTTGACGGCCCGTCGAACAAAGACTGGCGCGGCGGCCGCGGCATCCTGGAAAACATCATTCCATCGTCGACCGGCGCCGCCAAGGCTGTGGGCGTGGTGATCCCCGAGCTCAACAAGAAGCTGACGGGCATGTCTTTCCGCGTGCCGACCTCCGACGTGTCGGTGGTTGACCTGACCTGCGAGCTGAACAAGGAAGCCACGCTCAAAGAAATCTGCGCTGAAATGAAAGCGCAAAGCGAAGGCGCCCTCAAAGGCATCCTGGGCTACACCGAAGACAAGGTGGTCGCCACCGACTTCCGCGGCGAGACCTGCACCAGCGTGTTCGACGCCGACGCCAGCATCGCGCTGGACGGCACCTTCATCAAGGTTGTCGCCTGGTATGACAACGAATGGGGTTACTCGAACAAGTGCCTGGAGATGGTCCGCGTCGTTTCGAAGTAAGCGCTACAGCGTCAAGAAAAAAGCACCCGTCGGGTGCTTTTTTTTATCGTGGTGCTTTAAAGCCGCCCGCCTTCCCATATCGATGGGACGATCTGTCGGGGTTGCTTTTTGCCTTCTGCGGTCGTTGCCACGTAGGCAAGGCAGGCCTTCACTTTGTCTGCAGGAATATCCATTTTTTTACCCGTTGTCTCGGCGAAACGGCGGATATTCTCGCGGGCATCGACCGCAGACCGGCCGTCCCAGCAGCTCTTGCGATAGCTTTGATCCAGGCCCAGCGCAACAGTGAAGCTTTGCATGCCGCATATGGGCTTCATCGTGCTCTCGGCTTCTTTGGCTTCATCCTGGATTGCGAGGCAAATCGGGTCAGCCTGCGTGGACTCGTACCCCAGGGTTGTGTACCCGAGAGATGTCTGGCCGATAGGGGTGCTGCCCGGTACGTGTTTGCCTGAAAGAACGATGACATGCGGGTCGTAGTCGGTGGTCGAGCCGACATTGATCCCGTCGAACGTCCCTTTTTTGGAAGACCAGGTTTTTCCTACCTTGAAGGTCTCTGCTTTGGGTTTTTTCGCATGGGTGTGTCCCGAGACCCAAATATTTTCACCCTCCGAAAGAAGATCAACCAAGGCATCACGCACAAAACTCAGACTGTAGTTAAACGGCAGCACCGCATTCAGGTCTCCGGGCCGATAGTGGCTGGCCACCAGGCGGAAGGCGACCTTCGGATTCGACATGTCTTTCAGGTATTTGATCTGGGAGCCATCCGGAACGTCTTTGTAAGACATCGATCCTTTGGTGCCCCATCCACCAATGATTTCGCAAGATGAGTCCGACGTTGAAATAATCGGTTTGAACATCACGTCGCGGTAGTCGGAGGTATCGGCGAGAAGGACCTCGACGGCGGGCCTGGATTTGTCTCTGCTGGTAAGAACACCGATCTGGTAGTCGGTGTACTGACCGTTGTCGTCGCCCGGACATTTGGCGCTTGCTTTACCCGGGACGATTTCCCCCTGGTAGGACAAGTTGTCATCCATGGCGCTGCTCGCCTTGTTGTGACGCTTTATGCGCTGCATGACTTGTGCTTTCGTCTCGGCGGGGTTGGTATTTCCACTCTGGTTGCAAAGATTCCGGCGAATTTCCATTTTGGTCTGGTTGCCGGTTCCGAGGTAGTCGTGATTCCCGATCACGTAGTAAGACGGTATGCGACTGCGGGTTCGAGATTTTTCGAGGACCGAAAAAACCTTATTGAGCTCGTCTTCGCAGCCGCTGTTGGCGCCGTCTCCGAGATAAAGGATGAAGTCGACCTTCTGACTTTCCAGCCGCAAGAGAAAGCCGTCGAGCATCAGCGGCGCGAGGTATTCCACAGCAGCCGGCCGGATGGCCACAGGCGCAAAAAAATCGGCATATTGACGCCGCATCCCGTAGTTGTAGGCGCCTTCCTTGGTAGTAATCTGCGAATCCGCCAGAACGCCCACTTTGAACGGGAACTCCGGTTTTCCGGCGGGCTGCGCCAGGGCGGAGCCCGCCCAGCAGGAAAGTCCAACCAGGAGCGCGAGGCCCCGGTGCACGATGTTTCTCATGATTCCTCCCGTTTGTTATGGGTGTGTTGTTTCGGTCCGGGCATATGCCTGTGCGCCCGCCCTGTAAACCGCGAATCAAGATAACGCGAATAGAGAAACTCGTAAGGTGAATATTGCCCCGATCGGCGGCCGGCACCCGGCGCACAAAGCGCTAGGCCGGTGACTTGCTGCACGGTGGTCGCCTTGACACGCGTGAGGGCTTTGCGCCCTGGTCAGCAGGCAACAGCCCGGTCGTTGCACACTGATTTCAACGCCCTCCAAATTCCGTCAACACAGGACATCACCATGAACACCACCGCTACCAACAAAAGCATTCCCGCCTTCGGCGTCGGCACCTTCCGGCTCAAGGACCAGGTCGTCATCGACTCGGTGAAGAACGCGCTGGACCTCGGCTACCGCGTCATCGACACCGCGCAGATCTACGGCAACGAAGCCCAGGTCGGGCAGGCCATCGCCGAAAGCGGCGTGCCGCGCAGCGAGCTCTTCATCACCACCAAGATCTGGACCGACAACTTCGCGGCCGACAAGGTGATCCCCAGCCTGAAAGAAAGCCTGCGCAAGCTCGGCACCGACCACGTCGACCTGACGCTCATCCACTGGCCGGCGCCCAAGCAGCCGGTGCCACTGGAGGACACCCTGGGCGCATTGATGGAGGCCAAGGCCCAGAAGCTCACGCGCAAAATCGGCGTGTCCAACTTCAATATCGACTACCTCACCCGCTCCATCGAAGCCGTGGGTGCGGCCAACATTGCCACCAACCAGATCGAGCTGAGCCCCTACCTGCAAAACCGCAAGGTGGTGGATTTCGCGCGCAGCCAGGGCGTGCACATCACGTCTTATATGACGCTGGCCTACGGCAAGGTATTGCAAGACCCGGTGCTGCTGGAGATCGCGAAGCGCCACAACGCCAGCACCGCGCAGGTGGCGCTCGCATGGGCGATGCAGCTGGGTTACGCGGTGATTCCTTCGTCGACGAAGCGCGCCAACCTGGAGAGCAACCTGAAGTCGCAGCAACTGCGCCTGACAGATGCCGACATGGCCGCCATCGCCGCGCTGGAGCGCAACGACCGCCTGGTGAACCCCGACAGCCTGGCGCCGAAGTGGGATTAGGGCGGATCAGTCGCCCAGCAGCTCCGCCGGAATCGCCAGCCCCGGCCGCTCGTCGTCCCAGGCCATGGCGCTCATCTTCCAGCCCTGCGGCGTTTTAACGAACTGTGTAGAAATCACCCCGCGGGCTTCAAACGCCTTGCCGTTTTGCGTGCCGGCCTTGCCGTAAACGCTGTAGCGGTGCGCGATGTTGCCGAAGATCTGCGTGGTCTCTGACAGCTCCCATTCCTTGAATCGCGTCAGCTCGCCGCTGGCCACCAGGGCTTGCCGCGGCGCGATGAACTCGCGCACGGTCGAGATCTCCGGCACCTGCGCCGTGTTCTTGATCAGGAGGCCTGCGTCGATAAAGAGCGCATGGATGGATTCATAAGGCGGCGTGCCGCCGGGCTCAAAAGACACGGCATGAAAGAAGTCGGCGGCCAGTGTGTCCAGCTCGCGCTTGACGGCTTCTGGGGCTGCCGGGGTGTTTTTCTCCATGGGGGCACTCCTCGGGTTGTGGCGGGAGTGTAGGCCTGTGCTGGCGCCGTGGATGCCCGCCCGCTGAAGCCCTGTATTCGCCTGGGGCTACTGCGCGGCTTCCATGCAATTAAGCGTAAAAAGTGCCTGCGGCCTAATAACCACCTGGATAAACAGCTATCAAATAGATAGCAAGACGATCGGGCTGCCGTTATTTACCCGCCGGCCGCTCTTCACGCCCGCCCGGGTGCCGCGCAAAGCGCGCCGGGTCGCGGCCATGCACCGGCGCCTCGTCGGCAAACGTCCAGCCGCCAAACTGGGTGCGGCGGTAGTCGGCCAGGGTCTGCGCGATCTCGGCCTGCGTGTTCATCACAAACGGGCCGTACTGCACCACCGGCTCGCCGATCGGCTTGCCCTGCAGCATGAGGAACTCGGCTTCCTCGTTGCCGTTGACCAGCTCTGCATCCGTGTCCGCGCGCAGCTCGATGGCGCTGCTCACGTCCACAGCCTGCCCGCCTATCGTCACGGATCGGCCCTTGAAGAAATACAGCTGGCGCCGCGTGGCGTCGCCCTTCGCGGCGGGCAGCGTCCAGCGCGCGCCGGGCGCCATGCGAATCGTCCAGATCGCCACGTCGGCCTCGGCCGCGGCGGCCCAGGAGTCAGGCGGCGGGGCCAGCGGCGCTGCGTCAGCACCTTGCACCCGGCCCGCGATGACAGCCACCTCGGTACCGGGGCCATCGGCGTCCTTCACGCTCAGGCGCGGAATGTCCTGCGACCAGAGCATGGTGAAGTGCGGCTCGCTCATCTTGCCCGCAGCCGGCAGGTTCAGCCAGATCTGGAACAGCTCCAGCGGGTTCGGGTTCTGCGCGTCCAGCAGCGGAAACATTTCGGAATGGACGATGCCCTTGCCGGCGGTCAGCCATTGCACATCGCCGCCGCCAAAGCGCGCTGTCGCGCCCAGCGAATCGGAATGGTCGATGAGGCCTTTGCGCACGATGGTCACGGTTTCAAAACCGCGGTGCGGGTGCGCCGGAAAGCCCGGCACCGTGCTGCCGTGGTACATGCTCCAGCCGTCCTTGCGCGCAAAATCCTGGCCGATGTCGCGCCCGGCCAGCGAAGCGTCCGGGCCCATCTGCGCATTGGCCCGCGGATAGGCGTCGTCGTGGTAGACGCAAAAGAGAAACGGATCGATCGTGGCCCACGGAAATCCGAGAGGCTTGACTTCAAGGACCGGGTGGGTGGCGAGCTGGGCGGACATGAGGCGGCCTTTCTGGCGTGAAACGTTCAAACAACACATATGAGCTTGAACGCCGCGCTTTCAAGCGCATCGCCCGCTCCGTCCCCAGGCATGCACTCAGGCCTTGAGCTTCCAGCCCGTGCGGAAGATCCACCACACCGCACCCAGGCACAGCGCCAAAAAGCCCAGGATGGCTGCCACGCTGATGCCCACATTGACATCGGCCACGCCGTAAAAGCTCCAGCGGAATCCGCTGATCAGGTAGACCACCGGATTGAACAAGGCGATTTTTTGCCACAGCGGCGGCAACATGTTGATGGAGTAAAACGCGCCGCCCAGAAAGGTCAGCGGCGTCACCACCATCAGCGGCACGACCTGCAGCTTCTGGAAGTTGTCCGCCCACAGCCCGATGATGAAACCGAACAGGCTGAAGGTCAGCGCCGTCAGCAGCAGGAAGCACAGCATCCAGAACGGGTGCGCGATCTCGTAAGGCACAAACAGGCGCGCCGTCGCCAGAATCAGCAGGCCCAGCAGCACGGACTTGCTCGCCGCCGCGCCCACGTAGCCCATCACCACCTCCATGGACGACACCGGCGCCGACAGCAGCTCGTAAATCGTGCCTGACCATTTCGGCATGTAGATGCCGAAGGCGGCATTGGAGATGCTTTCGTTGAGCAGCGACAGCATCACCAGGCCGGGGATGATGAAGGCGCCGTAACGGATGCCGTCGATGTCGCCCATGCGCGAACCGATGGCCGCGCCGAAGACCACAAAGTAAAGCGAGGTCGAAATCACCGGCGAGGCGATGGACTGGGTCAGCGTGCGGAAGGTGCGCGCCATTTCAAAGCGATAGATTGCGCGGATGGCGTGCCAGTTCATGCGGCCTCCTTTTGCGCGGCGGGCGCGGCGGGTTTGTCGGCATGCACCAGGCTCACGAAGATGTCCTCCAGCGAACTCTCGCTCGAATGCAGGTCCTTGAAGTCAATGCCGAGTTCGGCCAGTTGCTTGAGCAAGGGCGCGATACCGGTTTCCTCGGTCTGGGTGTCGAAGGTGTAGACCAGGGTGTGGCCCTCTTTGGCCAGCTCAAGCGGCAGCCCCGCCAGCGCTTGCGGGATGCTTTGCAGCGGTGTTTGCAGCTGCAGGCTCAGCTGCTTCTTGCCCAGCTTGCGCATCAGCACCGTTTTGTCTTCGACCAGAATCAGCTCGCCCTTGTTGATGACGCCGATGCGGTCGGCCATTTCCTCGGCTTCCTCAATATAGTGGGTGGTGAGGATGATGGTGACGCCGCTCTCGCGCAGCTCCCGCACCATCTGCCACATGCTTTTGCGCAGCTCGACATCAACGCCCGCGCTGGGTTCGTCCAGGAACAGGATTTTGGGTTCGTGTGACAAGGCCTTGGCGATCAAGACCCGGCGCTTCATGCCGCCCGAGAGGGTCATGATCTTGTTGTCCTTCTTCTCCCACAGCGAAAGGTCGCGCAGCACTTTCTCAATGTAGGCCGGGTTGGGCGGCTTGCCGAATAAGCCGCGGCTGAAACTCACGGTGGACCACACGGTTTCGAAGGCATCGGTCGACAGCTCCTGCGGCACCAGGCCGATCTTGGCACGCGCGGCGCGGTAATCGCGAACGGTGTCGTGCCCGTCGGCGGTCACACTGCCTGAGCTCGGGTTGACGATGCCGCAGATGATGCTGATCAAGGTCGTCTTGCCAGCGCCGTTGGGCCCGAGCAGTGCGAAGATCTCGCCGCGCTGGATGTCCAGAGTGACCGACTTGAGCGCTTGAAAGCCCGAGGCGTAGGTTTTGCTCAGTTGCTGAATGGAAATAATGGGTTGCACGCGGCGTCCTGATGTAAGGGGTGGTACCCGAAGAGGCCCGGATCATTCTATAGACCGCAGGTGAAAAAAGCCCGGACAAGGGCTTTCAGGTGTTTGCGGCTTCCCGGCCGCCGGCCTTCGCATTTCGGCCGAAGATCAAGCCGCCTGGGTAGCCTGCAATGCGGGAAACGGCTCGCGCCAGGCCGGCAGCTTGTTCAACCCGTCATGCCAGCGGCGAATCTCGGGGAAGTTGTCCAGCGGCAGCCCGGTCTGTTCGGCATAGGGCAGCGTGATCGCCACCGCAAAATCCGCGATGCTCAGCGCGTCGCCGACCAGGTAGTTGCGGCCTTTGAGATGCGCATCCAGCACCTTGGCGTAGCGCTCAAACCCCGGCGTTGCCTTGTCCGTCTCCGCAGCATCGGGCTTGCCAATGCCAAAGCGCGGTTTGATGATGTGCTCGAAATAAAACACGCTGGCCAGCGGCGCAAACTCGGTCGCATCCCACATCAGCCAGCGCATCACGTCGATGCGGCGCGCGTCTTGCGGCCAGAGGTCCGAACCGGCTTTCTCGGCCAGGTGGCACATGATGGCGTTGGACTCCCACAGCACCAGGTCGCCATCAACCAGCACAGGCACTTTGGCGTTCGGGTTCATCGCGCGAAAGGCCGGGCGGAGGTGCTCGCCCGTGCCCAGCTCGACGCGGATGAATTCCACCGGCGACTGCAAGTGCAGCGCCAGGGCACAAACTTTGCGCGGGTTCAGCGTGTCGGAGTAATAAAGCTTCATGCGGGCGTCCTTGCGTGGGTTGTCAGGCGGCCATGCGCGGCAGGTCGGACCATACCGGCCTGACCTCAATCGTCGCGGCCCTGGCCATGGGGTGACTGGCGGCGATGTCGACGGCTTGCTGCGCGTTGGCGCAATCGATGAGTCCGTAGGCCGCCATTTTTTCGGCGCTGTCGGTGAAAGGGCCGTCGGTCAGCACCACCTTGCCTTTGCGCACCCGCACGGTGGTCGCTTCAGCAGGCGGGCGCAGCGGGTTGCCGTGCTTCAGGATGCCGCGGCCTTCCATGTTTTTCACCCAGGCGCCGATCTCGGCGACAAGGGAAGGCGTAGGCGCAAAGGCCGCGTCGTGGCAGATGATGAGCAGGTACTGCATGACGTATCAGGGCATGGGCTTGGGCATGATCACCATCCACGACACGCCGAAGCGGTCGTTCACCACGCCGAAGGACGAGGCGAAGAAAGTCTCGCCCATGGGCATTTCGACTTTGCCGCCGTCGGCCAGGGCGTTGAAGAGGCGCTTGGCTTCGGCATCGCTGGGCGCCGTCAACGACAGCGAAACACCCTTGAACTCCGGCTTGCCGCCGCCCATGCCGTCAGAGGCCATGAGTTCCGTCTCGCCGATCTTGAAGGCCGCGTGCATGATGCTGTTGCCGTCGGGTGCCGGGCCGCCGCCGGGGCCGCAGCCATCGGTCATGGGTTCGGGGTTTTCCTTGAAGCGCATCATCATCGTGACTTGCGCGCCAAGCGTCTTGCGGTAGAACTCAAGGGCTTCTTCGCAGCGGCCGTTAAAAAAGAGGTAGGACTGGACGATCATGGTGATTTCCTTTTCGTTACGTGGGGTGGGTGGGTTGCGTGGGGTGAAGGGTTCAGCGCGGGAACAGCGCGGCCGTGGCGTGCCACTGCGCAGGGCGCGCGTTAGTGATCAAAGCAGAACTGGCGCGTGGAGCAGCGGTGGCAGACACGGCCGGCCGGGTATCGCGGCCGAAGTACACCTGCACTTCCATCAGCCTGCCGCCCTCAAAGCGAAACCACTCTGTGTTGCGGAATTTTTTGCCTGAGGTGCTTTCAGCTTCATAACGGACGAAGGCCTCGTCCCCGTGCTCAAAGATCTTTTCCACTGTGATGCGGCGCAGCGTCTGGCTGTTGGGCCAGCAGCGCGCAAACCAGGCGGCGCGGTGGATGCGGTCGTCCAGCGGGCTGCTGAAGGTGAAGCGTTCGTCCAGCATCTCTTCAAGGACTTGCCGGTCCCCGGTTTCATACGCCGAAAAATAGCGGTGTACGAGCGCTGTGATGGAGCTTGTCCTTGTCATGCTTCAGGCCCTGTCGTAAGCCTCTTGCAGGCCTTTGATATTGATCTTGTGCATGCCCAGCATGGCCTTCATCACCGCACCCGACTTGGCCGGGTTTTTGTCGCCCAGCAGTTCGCCGAGTGCGGTCGGGATGATCTGCCACGACAGGCCGAACTTGTCTTGCACCCAGCCGCACTGGTTGGGCGCGCCGCCAGCCGAGAGCTTGTCCCAGAGCTCGTCGACCTCAGCCTGCGTCTTGCAATCCACAAAAAGCGAAATCGCCGGCGTGAAGTGGAAATGCGGGCCGCCGTTGAGGGCCATGAACTCCTGGCCTTCCAGCACGAAGGTGCCGGTCATGACCGAGCCCTCGGGCCCCGGGCCTTCCTTGCCGTAGCGTCTGAGCATCGTGATCTTCGAATTCTTGAAGATCGAGACGTAAAAGTTCATGGCTTCCTCGGCCTGGTCGTTAAACCAGAGGAAAGGGGTGATTTTCTGCATGGTCCGGCTCCTGAAATCAATGGGTTATGTGGACAGGCTGACAGGTAAAAAAGGCTTCAAACGCGCCCAAAGAGTTTTTTTGAAGGCTTGCGCGGTGGCCTGATCAGCAGTATTGTGTACACCGTCCACAAAAGAATAGCAAAGATAATGAACACTGTCCACATAAAACCGTAACAAGCCATGTCCAGCGCGCCCCAGACCCCGGCAGTCCCGCCGCCGCCCCGCAGCACTTACCGCCACGGGGACCTGCGGCGCGCCCTGCTGGAAGCCGGTGTGGAGCTGGCCCGCGCCGGCGGGCCCGAGGCCGTGGTGCTGCGCGAAGCCACCCGGCGCGCGGGCGTGGCGCCCAATGCGGCCTACCGCCATTTCGAAAGCCGCCAGGCGTTGCTCTATGCCGTCCGCTCCGCCGCGCTGGCGGCTGTGGCCCGCGCCATGGAGGCCGAGCTGGCGGCGATACCGCAAGATTTGCCGTCAGCCGAATTTGCCCGTGCCAACGTGCGCGCGGTGGGCGCCGGCTACCTGCGTTTTGCGCAGGCCGAAAGCGGGTTGTTCCGCACGGCGTTTGGCCCCTCAGACGACCTGAAGGAAAGAGCCGATGGCAAGCCGGCGGGTACCGACCGCAAAGGGCAAAGCGGGCTGGACCCTTTCGAGCTGCTGGGCGCCGCGCTCGACAAACTGGTGGCGGCCGGCGTGCTGCCGCCCGAGCGCCGCCCCGGCGCCGAGTTCCTGGCGTGGTCGGCGGTGCACGGCCTGGCCATGCTGGTCATCGACGGCCCGCTGGGCCCGATCCTGGGCCCGCAGATGCTGCAAATCGGGGACCGCCTGCTGGGCATGGTTGAAAAAGGGCTGTAGAAGCCGGCCCTCCGGTGCCCGCCGGAACATCAAGCCAAAAAGCCTTCCAGCCCATGTTCCACTTGGGCTACCCGCTCCTGAATTAATAGCAGTGAAGAAAACTACCCGCCCGGCCCGCGCGTAGGCAGGCCCATGCCCGCAGGCAAGCCGTCACGCAGCGCCTCCACAAAGCGGCGCAGCTTGGCCGGGTAAAAATTCGAATACGGGTACACCAGATAGACCGGCAAGGGCGACGCACACCACTCGGGCGCCAGGTGCAGCAGCCGGCCGTCAGCCACGTCGTTGGCCACCAGCCAGGTCGAGGCAATGCTCGCGCCCAGGCCCAGCAGCGTAGCGTTGCGCAGCGCAAACAGGCTGTCGGTGCCCAACCGCGGCTGGATGGGAAAGCGCTGCTCTTCGCCGCGGTCACCGTTCTTGCTGCCGTGATGGATCAGCGTCACCTCGCTGCGGTAAAAAGTCTGCAGCGCCAGCCACGGCAGCGCCTGCAGTTCAGACGGGTGAGCCGGCAGCGGCTTGCCCTGAAGCAGCGAAGGCGCGGCCACCACGATGCGGCGGACTTCGGCAATCTTCACCGCCACCAGCGACGGGTCTTCCACCGCGCCCACGTGCACGGCGCAGTCAATGCCCTGCGCAATGAAGTCAGGCGTGCCGTCATGCAGCAGCCACTCCACCGTCACCCGCTCATGGCGCCGCAGGTAGTCAATCAGCGGGCCCACCAGCCGCTGCTGGCCCAGCGCATGCGGCACCACCACCCGCAGCGTGCCCTCGGGCACATCTTTCGGGCCGCGCAGGTCGGCTTCAAAGGCGTCCCAGTTGCCCAGCAGCTCCTTGGCGCGGGCAAAGCAGCGCGCGCCGTCTTCCGTCAGCTTCATCGCGTGGGTCGAGCGCTGCAGCAGCTTGAGGCCCAGCGACCGCTCCAGCGCCTGCAGGCGCCGGCTCACCGTGGGCTGCGTGGCGTTCATCTGCGCGGCGGCGGCCGACAAACTGCCCGCCTCCACGATGCGCACAAAGGTCTGCATCAGCTCGATCCGGTCGGGGGCGGGTTTCATGGCGGATATCCGTTCTTGAAAGCGTCTTGTATACGTAATGCGTATGACCATTGTGCCCAATAGCCGCCTTCACAGCGTAAAACCGGTCACGCATACTGGCTTCCAGTCTCGAAAACAGGATTTCCCCATGACTTCAAACACCAGTACGCATGACCAAACCGGTCCCGGCCTGCCCTTTTCCCTGATCCTTCTGCTCGCCACCGGCGCCGGCCTGGCCGTGGCGGCGCTCTATTACAGCCAGCCCATGCTGGCTCTGCTGGCCGGCGAGTTCAAGGCCACACCGGCAGCCATCGGCCTGGTGCCCACGCTGACCACGCTCGGCTACGCGCTCGGCATCGGCCTGCTCGCGCCGCTGGGCGACAGGTATGACCGCCGCCGCATCATCCTCGGCAAGGCCGCTGCCCTGGTGTTGGCGCTGTTGCTGGCGGCCGCCGCGCCCTCGGTGACGGTGCTCGCGCTGGCCAGCCTCGCGATTGGTTTGTCGGCCACGCTGGCGCAAGACATCGTGCCGGCAGCCGCCACACTCGCACCCGAATCACAGCGCGGCAAAACCGTCGGCACCGTGATGACCGGCCTGCTGTTGGGCATCCTGCTGTCGCGCGTGGTGGCCGGTGTGGTGGCCGACCAGTTCGGCTGGCGCAGCATGTTTGTGGCGGCGGCCGTCAGCATCGCGCTGCTGGGCGTGGCCGTGTGGCGGCGCCTGCCGCGCTTTGCGGCGACCACGCAACTGCCCTATCTCGCGCTGCTCGGCTCACTCGCCACGTTGTGGAAGCGTCACGGCGCACTGCGCCGTGCCGCCATCGCGCAAGGGCTGATCAGCATCGGCTTCAGCGCCTTCTGGTCCACGCTGGCCATCATGTTGCACGCCGAGCCCTTCAACCTGGGCAGCAGCGCGGCCGGTGCCTTTGGGCTGGCCGGCGCTGCCGGTGCACTGGCAGCGCCACTCGCCGGCCGCATCGCCGACAGCCGCGGCCCCGAAGTTGTCACGCGCCTGGGCGCGGCGCTGGTGGCCGCCGCATTCATCGCCATGGCTTTCGGCCCCAACCAGCTGTGGCTCATCGCCCTGGGCGCCGTGGTGTTTGACCTGGGCGCGCAAGCCACGCTGATTGCCCACCAGACCATCATCTACGGCATCGAGCCCGCCGCGCGCAGCCGTCTCAATGCGGTGCTCTTTATCGGCATGTTCACCGGCATGGCCAGCGGCGCCTGGCTGGGCAGCGTGGTGTTGGCGCAGTACGGCTGGCAGGGTGTGTGTGTGATGGCCGCGGTGTCGGGTGTGGCCGCGCTGGTGGTGCGGCTGTGGCCAGTGAAA
The DNA here is from genome assembly GCA_943370375.1 of Synechococcus sp. UW140. Lineage (GTDB taxonomy): Bacteria > Pseudomonadota > Gammaproteobacteria > Burkholderiales > Burkholderiaceae_C > Polaromonas. The sequence goes on along the minus strand of CALRQR020000017.1, from coordinate 88,018 downwards.
AAGCTGGCGCCCTGCGCCGCGTGACAACGACGCTGAACCGTCAAGCCGTTTTGGGAATCGTGGCCACCATGCCCGCCGTGCGCGCCCTGACTTCCGGCGTCGCCAGGCAGGTCATCACCGCCTCATAGCCCGCCGCGCCGGGATAGGGCGCCACGCGCATCGGCGGGCTGTGGTTGGCGGGGCAAAGGATGATGGTTTCCTCCGCGCCCATCGCCGCCAGATCCAGAATCGCTGACGAACGTGTCATCAGGAAAAGCGGGCGCGCGCCAAGCCTGGCGCGTTGGCGCAGGTAGACGATGAGCGCTTCCTGCGTGGCTTGGTCCAGCCCTTGCTCAATCATGTCGACGACGAAGACGGCCGGCCCTTCGGCTTCCAGCCCCGCCAGCAGCGCGGTCAGTGCTTGCGACGCCACGGCGCCTTCATCCACCAGCCACGCCAGCGCCCTCTCAACACGCTGCTTCAGCGCGGCATCTTTGTTCGTGTTGTCCAGTCGGTCCAAACCCAAAAAGACGGCACCCGGCAAGCGCTCGGCCAGCAGCATGGCCAGCCGCGTCTTGCCACTGCCCAGCGGTCCGATGATGTAGTTCAGCGGCCGTATGTGGGCAAGCTCAAACCACTCACCGCCCCAGGGCCAGGGCAATTCAAATCCCACGCTAAACCGCGCATAAGGATCCAGCACACGCGCAAGCTCGCCCTGGCCCGGCGCCTTGCCGCGAAGAAGATCCGCACGCAAGGTGCGGACCTTGCCTATCGTGTCGACGAGTTCGCGCATTTTCGATTCAAGCGCCGCCTCGTGCAAGGCCAGCGCCGGCTCCAGGCTTTGCGCGTCGCCCTCAAGAGCCTTTGTCACTTGCGCCAGGCTCAGGCCCAGCTTGCGCAGCGCCACCACCTCGGCGGCACGCGCCATCGCGCTGGGGCCGTAGACGCGGTAGCCGGCGGCCGTGCGCTCCGGCGTGACCAGGCCGCGCTGTTCATACAGCCGCAAGGCTTTGACCGATACGCCAAGCCGCTTTGCCGCTTCGGAGGCGACTGGGTGCGCGCGGGGAGAATTCATGACAGACCTCTGGGTTGCTTCAGGATGGCTTTTGGGACTTTCAGCATCATGAAGGCGGACCCAGGGTCCAAGTCAAGCGGGCATAAAAAACTCAAGCCGCCAGCGCTTCTTTCGGAAAATCCGTCGAAGCCGACAGCGCCCGCCATGCCTTCACCTCGGTCTCGACAAACGCATGCTTGTCCGCAATGACTTGCAGCGTGTCGGTGCCCAGCGCCAAACGCAGCGGTGGCTTGGGCGCATCAACCAACGCCAGCATCGCCTGCGCCAGCCGCAGCGGGTCGCCCGGCTGGTTGAGGCTGATCTGCGTGGCGGCCACGCGCACCTTGCCCGCGCTGGCGGCGTAGTCGTCCAGGATGCGCGGCGACACCACCAGCGAATTGCTTTCCAGGAAGTCGGTGCGGAAGTAGCCCGGCTCCACCGTCGTCACATGGATGCCCAGCGGCGCCAGCTCGCCGTGCAGTGCTTCGGTCAGGCCTTCCACCGCAAACTTGGTCGAGCAATACACGCCAAAGCCGGGCGCCGACTGGTAGCCGCCCAGCGACGAGATGTTGACCACGTGGCCGCTGCGGCGCGCGCGCATCGAAGGCAGCACGGCACGCGTCACATTGAGCAGGCCAAACACATTGGTCTCGTACAGGCGGCGCACTTCATCCGCCGTCGCTTCTTCCACCGCGCCCAACAAGCCGTAGCCCGCGTTGTTGACCAGCACGTCGATGCGGCCAAAGCGTGCCAGCGCGGCTTGCACGGCGGTGGCCGCCTGCGCTTCGTCGGTCACGTCCAGCGGCAGTGCCAGCAGCGCATCGCTGGCGGGAAATCGTTTCTGCACCGAAGCGGCGTCGCGCGATGTCGCCACTACCGCGTCGCCGTGCGCCAGCGCCGCTTCCACGATGCGGGCGCCAATGCCGCGCGCCGCGCCGGTAATCATCCAGATACGTTTGAAGTTGGTCTTTGCATTCATGGTCTTGCCCTTTGAAAAAATGTTGCTGAGGAGGGCAATGTAGGTTCTCGATTGCGTGTTGAATAGCCGGTAATCGCTGAGTTCATAATCAAGTAAATCATGACAATCGGGGCCCAGCCCTTCTCACTCCTCATCAGGAACCCACCATGGCCTTCAACGAACTGCGCGCTGTGTCCACCTTCGTGAAAGCCGCCGAGCTGGGCAGCCTGCGCCAGGCCGCCGCCGCGCAGGCCATCACACCGCAGGCCGCCAGCCAGGCGCTGGTGCAGCTGGAGCAGCACCTGGGTGTGCGCCTCTTTCACCGCACCACGCGCAGCCTGAGCCTGACTGAAGAGGGCGAGCAATTCCTGCAGGCCGCGCAGCCCGGTCTTTCAACATTGCAGCGCGCCTTGCATGGTGCGCGGCGCGGCCGCGAAGACATCGCCGGCCCGCTGCGCATCGCGGCCCCGCGTTCCATCGTGCTCGAGGTGCTGTGGCCGGTGCTTGAAGAGTATTGCCGCCGCTATCCGCAGGTGGACCCGGACATCCACATGGACGACCGCATCGGCAACTGGGTCGAAGACCGCATCGACGTCGGTTTTCGCGCCGGCTCGCCGCCCGAGGGCGGCGTCATCTCGCGGCGCATCATGCCGCTGCAGCTCATCGTCTGCGCCTCACCGGCCTATATCGCACAGCATGGCGCACCGCCAACCATCGCCGCGCTGGCCGACCACCGCTGCAGCGGCTTCCGGCACACCGGCACCGGCAAAGCCATGCCCTGGGAATTCAAGGTGGGCGAAGAGGTGGTGGGCCACAACATCGCCGCCGCCTTTCTGACCAACGATGTGGACCTTGAAGCCCGCGCCGTCGTGGCAGGGCAGGTGATCGGCCAGCTCATCGGCGTCACCGCCGCGCCACTGGTGCGCGCCGGCAAGCTGGTGCCGCTGCTCACGCAGCATGTCACTGAGCATCTGGGCCTGCATGTCTATTACGGCAGCCGCAATGCACAGCCTGCGCGCTCACGGGCCTTTATTGATCTGGCCGTCGAGCGCCTGGTGGGCAACCCGCAGTTTTTCCTGCAGGCGCATGAGCTGGCGCCGGTACAGGCCAAAGCCCGGCGCGCGAGGCGCCAGGGCTGAAGTTATGAACGAAATTGGCCTCTAGCCCAATAACAGCATGGGCAAGCCGCTACTGAATTTATAGCGACACAACTCAATTCAAAAACTGCAGCAGCTCCGGAATCACTTGCTCAGGCGCTTCTTCCATCAGCCAGTGGCCCGCTCCTTTGATGATCACGCCCTTGACGTCGTTCGCCACCAGCCGGCCCTGATCGATCAGGAAAGTACCGCCGGCTTTTTCGCCCGACAGCACCATCATCGGCATGGTCAGCTTGGTGTTGCCCAGCGCGGCGAAATCGGCCGCGTCTTTTTCAAAGTTCTTGAAGTACTCAAAGCCCGCGCGCATGCCGCCCTCTTGCGCGTAAGCCGCGGCGTAAATGCGCCGGTCGGCTTCGGGCACCGAGTGTTTGGCGTCGGCCGCGAAGTCGTTCCAGAAGTGTTCAAAGTAGGTGCGCTCGCGGCCCTTGACCAGCGCCAGCGGCGTTGTGCCGTGGAAATGAAAGTGCCACAGGTCACGCAGCAGCCACACATTGGTCCAGTTGCCGATGCCGGGCAGGAAGGCGTCCATCAGCACCACGCGGCTGGTTTCAGCGGGGAACTGGGCGGCGTAGGCATAGGCCACCATCAGGCCGATGTCGTGGCCCACGATGGCAACGCTGCTAAAGCCCAGCGACTTCACGAGCTCGTGAATATCGACCGCCATGTTCTTTTTGTCGTAGCCGCCTTCGGGCTTGGCCGATCCGCCGGCGCCGCGCAGGTCCGGCACGATGACTGTGTGCGTCTTGGCCAGCAGCGGCATCAGTGGGTGCCACATGTTGCTGGTTTCGGCATAGCCGTGCAGCAGCACCACGGCCGGGCCCTTGCCGCCCACGCGGTAATGGATGGTCGTGCCGTTCACGGTGGCATTGCGCGCCGTGAAGCCGGGCACGCGCCTTTCGTTGCCGACGGGCGCTGCGGCCAGGGCGGGTGAGGCGGCGGCCAGCAAGCCGGCGGCTGCGGCGCCCAGGGTGGCAGCGCCTGCCAGCAGATGGCGGCGGTTGGCGGGGAGAGGGGACGAAGTGGTGTTCATGGCGATGTCCTTGGATGAGTGAATAGAAGCGAAAGAAGAGCCTCCAATGTAGGTTTCAGTTTCTGATTCTGGAAGGCCAGAAAAATGAGTTAGTCGTTCAGGTTTTATGAATGATTGAGGCTGCCTTTTTCTTCTTTCTTTCCCTTCTCTTTCTTGCACGGGCCTGCGTGCCTACAGCCGTCTCAGCCGCAGGCTGACGCCGGCGGCCGCGCGCGCGGACTAAATTAGCTGTTCAGCCTCTGCGTTTTTTCTGCTCTCCAATGCGGGCCGACGGCTGAGCCGCATTCCCTACAGAACACAACAACAATGCCGACTTACAACCCATCCCCCGTCAACCCTGCACTCGAGCCGGTCGACCCCCTGAAGCGCCGCGCTGCCTGGGCCGCGGGCATTGTCCTGCTGGTACTCGGCGTGCCCCTGCTGCTGGCCGGGTTCTGGCTTGTGGTGCTGGGCGGTTCTTCCTACTACCTGCTGGCGGGCCTGGGCTTTGTGCTGGCCGGCGTCATGCTGGCGCGCCGCAGCCCGGCCGGGCTGTGGATCTTCGCCTTGGTGGTTGCCGGCACACTGGCCTGGGCGCTGTGGGAGGCCGGGCTCGACTGGTGGCCGCTGGCCGCGCGCGGCGGCGTGGTGTTTGTCATCGGGCTTTTGCTGATGACGCCCCGGGTCGCCCGAACCTGGCCCATCGACGCCATTGGCCATGAAGGCTTTTTCGGCGTGCGCGGCGGCCGCTGGGCCTTGGGTTCGGCGCTCGGCGTCTTTCTTGTTGTGACGGTCGTCACCTGGTTTCATGACGACAACCGCTTGGTGGGCTTGCAGCCCCTGGCACCCATGGGCGGCAGCGTGGCAGCGCCGGCCGACGGCGTGCCGCCCGGTGAATGGCACGCCTACGGCCGCACCGGCCACGGCCAGCGCTATTCGCCCCTGGCGCAGATCACGCCCGGCAACGTCAAGAGCCTTGAGATGGTCTGGCAGTACCGCACCGGCGACATGCGGGGCCAGCCCGGCGACCCGCAGGAAACCACGTTTGAAGTCACGCCGCTCAAAGTCGGCAACCGCCTTTTCTTTTGCACGCCGCACCAGTCGGTGATCGCACTCGACGCCGCCACGGGCACGGAGGTCTGGCGCTTTAACCCCGGGATCCAGGGCCAACTGGCGCTGCAGCACCTCACCTGCCGCGGCCTGTCTTACCAGCCGGCGGCCACCATGCCGGCACCCGCCACCGCTGATGGCTGCACCGCCAAGCTCTTCATGCCGACGGCCGACGGCCGCGTGATCGCGCTCAACCCCGACACCGGGAAAACCTGCTCGTCGTTTGGCGGCGGCAAGGGGCAGATCGATCTCTGGGCCGGCATGCCCAACGTCAAACCCGGCGCCTACTACTCCACTTCGCCCGTGGTGGTGACATCCAGGCTCATCATCGTGGGCGGCACGGTGCTCGACAACGTGTCCACCAAAGAGCAGTCCGGCGTGATCCGCGCTTATGACATCAACACCGGCACGCTGGCCTGGGCCTGGGATTCAGGCCAGCCCAACAACAGCGCGCCACTGGCGCCCGGCCAGGTCTACACGCCCAACTCGCCCAACAGCTGGTCCATCTCCAGCGTCGACGAAGCACTGGGCATGGTCTATGTGCCGCTGGGTAACCAGCCGCCCGACCAGTGGGGCGGCAATCGCAGTCCGGCGGTGGAAACCTACTCGTCCTCCGTCGTCGCACTGGATTTGGCCACCGGCAAAGTCCGCTGGAACTTCCAGACGGTGCATCACGACCTTTGGGACTATGACGTGCCGGCCCAGCCCAGCCTGCTGGACCTCACCATCAAAGGTGAAAAAGTGCCCGCGCTGGTGCAGCCCACCAAGCAGGGCGAGATTTTTGTGCTGGACCGCCGCACCGGCGTGCCGCTGCTGCCGGTGACCGAAGTCCCCGCGCCGCAAGGTGCTGCCAAGGGCGACAAGACCGCGCCCACCCAGCCGAAGTCGGCGTTGTCGTTTAATCCGCCGCCGTTGACGGGCCGCGACATGTGGGGCGCCACGATGTTCGACCAGCTGTATTGCCGCATCGCTTTTCACCGCCTGCGTTATGAGGGCCGCTTCACGCCGCCGTCCACGCAGGGCACGCTGGTGTATCCCGGCAACTTCGGCGTCTTCAACTGGGGCGGCGTGGCGGTAGACCCAGTGCGGCAGATGGCCTTCACCACGCCAACCTACCTGGCGTTTGTTTCGCAATTGGTGCCCCGCACCGACGACACGGCGCTGATGGTGCAAGGCAAGAAGTTGCCCGAAGGCAGCCTGCCTGCACTCAACGAAAATCTCGGCGCGCCTTTCGCCGTCAAGCTGCGTCCCTTTGTGTCGCCGCTCGGCATCCCTTGCCAGGCGCCGCCCTGGGGTTATGTGGCCGGTGCCGATCTCACCACCGGCGCCGTCGCCTGGCAGCACAAAAACGGCACCGTGCGCGACCTCTCGCCCGTGCCCCTGCCATTCCGGATGGGCGTGCCCAGCCTGGGCGGCCCGCTCACCACGGCTGGCGGCGTGGCCTTCCTCTCCGGCACGCTGGACGATTACCTGCGCGCCTACGACGTCAACAACGGCAACGAGATCTGGAAAGCACGCCTGCCCGCCGGCGGTCAGGCCACACCCATGAGCTACAGCGTCGCCGACGGCCGGCAGTTTGTGCTGGTGGTGGCCGGCGGCCATGGCTCGCTGGGCACGCGCGCGGGCGACTATGTGCGGGCGTATGCATTGCCGCAGGGCGGCGCGCCGCGGCCGGCACCCTAGTGCATCGTCTCTTGCTCCCTCTCCCTCTGGGAGGGCAGGGGCTGAGCGCCGCGGCTCCAGATGCGCCTGCGCGCATCTGGACAGCGCGAAGAAGCCCAGACTCCGGCTGGGCTGCGGTCTGCAAGACAGGGCCGGCAGCCTCACAAGCACACGCCGCCCAAACATCAAGCGCCGCCGGTCCTCATTCCCGCCTTCTCCCAGAGGGAGAAGGAGTCAATCCGAATTTATGTGAAATTGGCCTACAGCGCAGGCTGCACCTTGGCTTGCAGCTATCTTTTTAGTAGCAAATGCGGCCCGCACGTGCCCCGCACTACCCCACCGCCTTGATCCACTCCCGCGGCGACACGCCTGTCTTCTGCACAAAAAGGCGCGACAGCGCCGACGCATTGGCATACCCCAGCTGCTCCGCAATGGCCTTGAGGGACTGGCCGCCGCGCAGCTCGGCCTGCGCAATCGCCAGCCGCCATGTCGCCAGGTAGTCGGCTGGTGTTTGCCCGACCTTCTGCTTGAACAGCACCGCAAACGCGCTGCGCGACATGCCGGCCGATTGCGCCATTCGCTCCAGGCTCCAGCCATCGCCGGGCTTTTCATGCACCGCTGCCAACGCGCGTGCCAGGCGCGGCTCGGCCAGGCCCGCCAGCAGGCCCTCGGGTACGCCGCCTCCTTCGGGATGATCGGGGTGGTCGAGTAGCCAGCGCAGCAACTGCAGCAGCAAGACCTCAAACAGCCGGTCGGCCAGCAGCCGCTGCCCGCAGCGCACCTGTTCGGTCTCGGCAAACAGCAGGGCCAGCGTGTGCTCCAGCCCCTGCACGCGTGACAGCGGCAACACCACCAGCGCCGGCAGCGCACGCGCCAGCGGGTGGCTGGCGCCGCCGTCAAATGCCAGCGTGGCGCAGGTGAAGTCAGCGCCTTCTACCGGTGCGTTGTGAAAGTCATGCGCCAAAGGCCGCGGGTAAAACACCAGGCTGGGCTCAGTCACCTCCACGCGCTGGGGCGCGCCCGCGGCCGCGCCTGCGCGGTGCGTCACCACCATGGTCCCGCGCCGCATCACATGCAAAAAGCCCAGCCCGGCCTCGGGCGTGAAGTGCGTGACGCCGCACAGCGGCCCGTTGTGAAACATATGGGCCCGCACGCGAAAGCGGTCCATCAGGGCGGAAAGGCGGTCAAGTCCTTCGTGGGTGGTGGTCATAGGTATTTTGGGAGGTCCGGGACGAAAAGGATGATTTGATGGAGGAATTCATCCAATAAGTCCTGATTATGGCGAGAAACTTCGTTCTGTGCAGCGCGGCTTTCAAACCGCTGCCGCGCGAAGTGTTTCCCTTCATCAACCCTTCCAAAGGACTTCACCATGTCACGCATTCCATTGATCGACCGTACCGCCGCCGCCACCTCTGCCGACCGCAAAGCCCTGCTCGACCAGGTGAACCAGGCCTTCGGCGCCACGCCCAATATGTTCAAAGCGGTTGCCAATTCGCCCGCAGCACTCAAAAGCATGTGGGGCTCGTTCGGCGCACTGGGCGGCGGTGTGATTGACGCCAAACTCGGCGAGCAGATCGCCGTGGCCGTTGCCGACCGCAACGCCTGCGAGTACTGCCTGGCCGCCCACACCGCGCTCGGCCGCAAGGCCGGCGTCAGCGCCGAAGGCATGGCCGCCGCGCAACGCGGTCAGTCTGCCGACCCGGCCACCGCTGCCGTGCTCGCGTTTGCACTCAAGCTGGTGAACGAGCGCGGCAACATCTCCGAGGCCGATGTGCAGGCCGTGCGCCAGGCCGGTTTTAACGACGAGCAGATCGTGGAAATCCTCGCGCATGTGGCGCTCAACCTGTTCACCAACTACGTCAATGTGGCGTTTGCCGTGCCGGTGGATTTCGCGCCCGTCAAGCTGAGCCGCGCAGCCTGACACGCCTCACCCTGTTCGTGACCCGACACGCGCGGCCTGCGGCATGCAGGCCGCGCTGAAAGTATGTTTGAAAGCCTTCGGAAAGCCTTTATGCAAACCAACAATGATGCTCACGCGCCTGAGTGGCACGTCGCGCACTGGCTCAACACGCCTTCGCCCATCACACTCGAATCCCTGCGCGGCAAAGTCGTTGTCATGCACGCCTTCCAGATGCTGTGTCCGGCCTGCGTCAGCCACGGCCTGCCGCAAGCCACCGCCGTGCGCCACGCTTTTCCCGAATCGTCAGTCGCCGTCATTGGCATTCACACCGTGTTCGAGCATCACCGCGTCATGAACCATGAGGCGCTGCAGGTGTTTGTGCACGAGCAGCGCCTGCGCTTCCCCATCGGCGCCGACCTGCCCGCAGCTGTTGGGCCGATTCCGCAAACCATGGCGGCTTACCAGTTGCGCGGCACGCCCAGCGTGGTGCTGATCGACAGGCAGGGCCGTTTGCGCCTGAGCCACTTCGGCCACCTGAACGACCTGGCGCTCGGCGCGGCGATCGGGCAGCTGCTGGCTGAGGCGGGCTAGACAAGCGGTGCGCAGGGGGGCCTTTTCGGCGCGCCTGCCTACACCTGCCGGCTTGCACTGCGCCCTAAACTGGCTCATGAAGATTGCCCGCCTGCTGATCACCCTTGCCGCCACGGCCGCCACCGCCAGCGCGTTCGCGCTGGAGCCCGAAGAAATCTTCAAGCGAGCCGCCCCCGCGGTGTGGACGGTCAAAGCCGACGTCGGCAACAACCAGGTCGGCATCGGCAGCGCGGTGGCCATCTCGCACAACCTGCTGGTCACGGCGTGCCATGTGGTCACCAAGGCGATCACCGTCAAGCTCACGCAGAAGCAGCGTGAAGCGAAAGTCATCCGCATCACGCGCGACCCGGTCCCGGAGCACGACCTGTGCGTACTGCACACCGAGCCGGGCGTGGTGCTCACGCCCGTCGCCATCGCACCGGTCAACACCGTGCAGGTGGGCGCCAAGGCGTACGCCATCGGCAGCCCGCACGGCCTCGAGCTCACGCTCTCAGAAGGCCTGGTGTCGTCATTGCGGGCCAACGCCACCAGCAACTTGCCCACCATCCAGACATCGGCCTCCATCTCGGCCGGCTCCAGCGGCGGCGGTTTGTTTGATGCCGAAGCGCGCCTGATGGGCGTGACCATCAACATCTCGCCCGGCGGCGAAAACCTGGGCTTTGCCTACCCCGCACAGCTGGTGATGGAGCTGCCCCAACGCATAGACGCCGAACTCGTGCTGTGGCGCGAGCGGCTCAAAAACCTGGGCGTGGTGATAGGCGCCAACGGCGAGCCCACGCCCTCCGGCCATGCCGATCTGGCCAACGATGCAGCGCTGCCCGTGCTGGGCCAAGGCAGCGACCCCGCCGCGCTGCGCCTGGCTTACAAACAGTTTCTGCTGCAGTCGCAGCCGCGCGCTTTCATGATCACCGGTGACGGCCGCTTCGGCACCGTCACCAGCCTGGCCGGGCTGAACGAGCAGCTCGGCGACTGCGCGCAGAAGAAGGTGACCTGCGCCGTCTACGCCCTCAACGACACGGTGGTGTGGGGCAAGCAGCAGCCGGCGCATTGATCTTGTTTTCCTCCCCGACTTAACTCCCTCCCCCAGCGGGGGAAGGAGCAAGACCGCGCCGCTCAGCCAGCCCGCTGATCCGCAAACCGCTTGCGGTAATCATTGGGGCTCACGCCCAGCCGCCGGGTGAAGGCGCGCCGGAAGCCGTCCACATTGCCATAACCCAGCGTGTCGGCCAGTTTTTTGAGCGGCACATCCGAGGCCTCCACCAGGCGGCGTGCTTCGTCGATGCGCGCCGCCTCGACAAAGCCCGCCGGCGTGACGCCGGTGGCCGCGCGGAACACGCGCGCGAAGTTGCGCTCGCTCATCGCGGCGCGCTGGCACAGCGCCGGCACTGAAAGGTCGGCGCCCAGGTGGGTCAGCACATAGTCCTGGATCTCGCGCACCACCGATTTGTCGGCCGTCTGCGCCGCCAGGTGCGCGCTGAATTGCGACTGCCCGCCCGGCCGCTTCAAGAACATCACCATCTCGCGCGCCACCTTGAGCGCGAGGTCGCGTCCGTGGTCTTCCTCCACCAGGTGGAGCGCCAGGTCCATCCCGGCGGTGACGCCGGCCGAGGTATAGGTGCTGCCGTCCTTCACGTAAATCGAATCGGGCTCTACCTGCAAGGTTGGAAAGCGCGCGGCCAGCCGTTCGGTGGAGTTCCAGTGTGTCGCCACGCGCTTGCCGTCCAGCAGGCCCGCCTCGGCCAGCAAAAAAGCGCCTGAGCAGACCGAGCCCAGGCGCCGCACCGAGCGCGCCTGCCGCTGCAGCCAGGCGTGGATCTCCGCGTTGCCGGTGATCTCTTCAGCGTGCGGGCTGCCCGCCACCAGCAAGGTGTCGATGCGGCCGCGGTGGGTCTGGATGGTGGTATCTACCGCCATTCGCAGGCCGTTGCCGCCCTTGAGCTCGCCGGCCTGTGTGCCGATCAGCTGCAGCCGGTAGGCGCGCGGGTTGCCCAGCTGGCGCGCGGCCTCGGCAAAGATGTCCGCCGGCCCGATCACGTCCAGCATCTGGACGCGCGGAACGGCGAGGATGGAAATGGTGCGGGTGGCAGACATGGGCGCCTCTTTGGCTGGATTGGCCGGATTTGCGGGATTGAGTTCAAGGCAGCATAGCCGAAAATAACGTACACGACAAATTCAGCCAATTCTTCCTGATCCCATAAAAGGCTTCCCATGAGCACGACCACGGCCTCTACCGCATCCGCATCTGGACCCGCACCTTCTTCCGCTTTCGGCTCGGGCGCTTATTCCATCCGCCAGTTGCCCATCAACCTTTATGGCGCGGTGATGGGCCTGGCGGGCATGGCACTGGCCTGGCGCCTTGCTGCGCCGGCTTTCGGCGCGCCGGCTGTTATCGGCGAGGCCACCGGCTTCTTCGCGCTGGCCGTGTTCATCGCCCACTCGGCCGGCTACCTCGCCAAACTCGCGCTGCACCCCAGCGCCGTGCGCCAGGAATTCACCGACCCGGTGTCTGGCAACTTCTTCGGCCAGCTGGCCATTTCACTGCTGCTGCTGTCGTCGGTGCTCATGCCTTACGGCCAGGCTTTCGCGCAAGGCCTGTGGACGGTGGGCGTGGCGGTGACGCTGGCGCTCGCGCTGCTGGTCGGCAGCCGCCTGCTCAAGGGCAGGCTGGACGCCGCCCACATGCTGCCGGTGTGGATCATCCCCGGCGTCGGCGTGCTGGACATCGGCGTCACCGGCGGCCACATGCCCATGGCCTGGGCCGGTGAAATCAATTTGCTGGCCATGGCCGTCGGCACCATGGTCGCGCTCGTGCTGTGGACGCTCATCGTCCACCGCCTGGCCCATGGCGAGCCGTTGCCCCTTCGCATGCGGCCTTCACTGATGATTTTGATGGCGCCTTTTGCCGTGGGCTTTCTCGCCTGGGTCCATGTGTTCGGCCAGGTCGACCGTTTTGCCGGTGCGCTGTTTTACTTCGCGCTCTTTGTCTTTGTGGTGGTGTCGCCCAAGGTGTTTCGCCGCGATGTGCCCTTCTCGCCGGGCTGGTGGGCCATCAGCTTTCCGATGGCGGCGCTGGCCAATGCCGCCATCGTGTATGCCCAGGCGCAAGGCGGCGCGCTGCTGCATGGGCTGGCCGGCCTGCTGCTGGCGGCGCTGACTCTGGCGCTGGCGGTGCTCACCGTGCGCACCCTGCACTGGGTGTTCAGCGGCAAGCTGTTTTCAGCCTGAAGCCCAGGTGATTGTTTGTTGGCTTCTTACTTGGCGGCGCCGTCAAAAAGCGGCGCGCCCTGTACGGCAGAAAGATCCATGTAAAACGTCTTCACTGGAAGGATGCCGTTGCCATAGCCTTTGCCGCCGGTCTTCAGGCCGTTGTCGGTGGCGTTGCTGGACAGCGAGGGGGCTATGCAGGTCTCGCGCAATTCCTTCTGCACCTTGGGCGGCACATCTTCCCGCTTGCCGAAGGGTTGGCCATCGAGCTGCAGCACATCGCCCTTCAGCGCTGCAAGCACGTCCATGCGCGGCATGGCCTGCACCACGCTGAACCCCACGCGCACCGTGTCCGCATTGCCCACTGCGTACTGCGTGACGTTCACGCGCTGAGGCTTGCCGGCTGCGTCCAGCTCTACCTCGCCGATGAAAAAATAGCGCGCCGCGTCGCTTGCCGCGGACAGCGCGTAGTGTTCATTCCAGTTGAACTTGCCTTGCACAAAGAACGGCCGCAGCGCAGCCGGCGCCGCTTCCGTGGCAGACATGGCAAACACCGGCGCGCGCGCATTGGCGAGCGAACGGCCGTCAAAGCTGAACGTGACCTCCTTGCCGGGCGAAGCCGCAGGCCGGGCGAAGGCGGCAAAGAGCGGCCTGTCGACCCGCACCTCACGCAGCCGGATGCCAGCGCCGTTTTTGCCGGTTTCCGCATTCCATTGGCCGCCCGTCAGCAGGTCCAGCGCGCCGTCGACCAGGGCAAAACAAAAGGTGTTGTCCTCCAGCAGCGTCAACTGCGCCTGCGAGTCGGCGGCGCCCTGGGTGTAGCGGCCCACAAAGGCTTTTTCGGCCGGCGTAGCGGCTTGCGCACCGGCCGGCAGCAGCAGGGCGGCGGCCAGGGCTGCGAGCGTTGGGCCAGTCAGACGGCGTGGGGTCGTGGGCATGAAGGCTCTCCGGTAGGAAGTGTTGCGCAAAAAAAGGGTTGCGCAATGCGTCTGTGACTATAGGACAGCCGGGGGCCGCCGGTAAAGCGCGCTTGTCGTGCGGGGCGCACCGCAGGTCAGAAAGGGCTGCAGCCCAATAAACACGAGGGGAAGTAGCTCCTGAATTCATAGCGCGAGACAGCGGGCGCTAGATAACGTTCTTTTCCAGCAAGGCGCTTCCCTCCACCAGCCGCCCGGCCGCCAGCGGCGACAGGTCCAGGCTGCTGTAGCGGCCCTCGGCGATCCACTCGGCCAGGCCGCGCCCCACGGCAGGCGACTGCTGCAGGCCGTGGCCGCTGAAGCCATTGGCCAGCAACAGGTTGGGCAAGTGCGGGTGCGGCCCCAGCAGCGCGTTGTGGTCGTGCGTGTTGTATTCGTAGTAGCCGGCCCAGGCGCGTTGCAGGCGCACCGCCTCAAAGCCCGGCACCCGGTGCGCCAGCGTCAGCCAGGCTTGGTCAAAGCGTTCGTAGTCCACGTCCAGCGGCGCGTCGTTGCCATCTTCATCCTGCGCGGGCGGCAGGCCGCAAATCCAGATGTCGCCCTCGGGGCGAAACCACAAACCGCTGGGGTCAATCACCAACGGGCATTGCGGCGTCTTCGCCGGGCTGGCAAACGCGTATACGCAGCGCCGGCGGCCATACACCGGCAAGTCAAGCCCCGTGCCCGCCAGCAGCGGCCGCGCCCACGCGCCCGCCGCGTTCACCGCCCAATCACACGGCAGCTGCGTGCCGCCCTGCAGCGCCACTGCCTGCACGCGCCCCGCGCTGTGCACAAAGCCGGTGGCGTCGGCCTTCACATATTGCACACCCAGGCTGCGCGCCTTCTGCTTGAAGGCCATCAGCAAACCGTAGCCGTCAAACCAGCCTTCACCCGTCAGGCCTAGCGACGCCAGCGCGAGGTCATCGACCTGCAGCCACGGAAAGCGCTGCTGCGCTTCTGCCGGCGTCAGCAGCGCCACGTCAACCCCCTGCGCGCGCTGCGTGGCGTGGTTCTCACGCAAGGTGGCCGCACCCGCTTCAGTCGCCAGGTACAGGTAGCCGCGCTCCGTCAGTCCGATGTCGGGCACATCGCCGTCAACCGCCAGGTGCGCTTTGATGTTGCGCAAGAACTCAATACCGAATTGCGAGACCGCAATGTTCACCGGCTGCGAAAACTGCTGCCGTATCGAGCTGGCTGAAAGCGCCGACGAAGCCTGCGTATAAGTCGGGTCGCGTTCGACCACGGTGATGCTGCCGTCAAAGCGCGGGTGCATCGCCAGAAAGTACGCAATGGCGCTGCCGATCACGCCGCCGCCGACGATGACTACCTGTTGAGCGGGTGTTGATGCGTGGCCCATGTTGCCCTCTGGCTCAGGCCTTCTCAAGCTGCTGTTTGGCGTGAGCGGCGCCCGGTCCCGTGGGCGCCAGTTCCAGGTAGCGGCGGAAGGCGTCTTTCGCTTTCGCGGCATCGCCTGCCTTGGCGTGGGCGTCGCCCAGGTTCAGGTAGGCAACGGCGCGTGACGGGTCCATCTTCACGGTGTTCTCAAACCAGCGCGCAGCCTCTTTGAACTTGTCTTGCTTGAAGTAGACAAATCCCAGGTTGTTGGCCGCCAGCGCAAAGTCGGGGCGCAGCTTCAGCGCTTCGGTGAACTGTGCCTCGGCTTCGGCGTACTGCTTTTCCTTATAGAGCTGCAGGCCTCGGTCGTTGGCGCGCTGGGCCAGCTGGCGCGCAGAGCTGGGCACGGCCAGCGGCGTGACGATTTTCTGCTCGCCGCCCTGCAGGTCTTTCACCACCACCGTGGCTGATACAGGCAGCGCGGCGGGGCTCTCGCCGGCAGCGGGCGCCGCAGCGGTCGCAGGTGCCGGCACGGGTGGGCGCGTCGCGTCGAGCTTGCTGTTCAGCGCGATCGCGTCTATCGACAGCTGGCTGGTCTGTGCACTCAAAAATTCCGCTTCGGCCGGCAGTGCGAAGACAAAGTCGCCGCCTTCAGAGCCCGGCAGGCTGCCAAAAGCCGGTGTCTGGCGCGACACCGCGGACACCGCAGGCGCCACGTAGGCGGCCAGCTCGGTCGCGGTGATCAGGCCATCACCGTTCAGGTCGGCCTTGCCCGCAAGCGCTTGCAACAGCGTCCACGTGAACACCGAGTGACCGTTGGGCCCGCCGTCGGCCACCAGCTGGTCGGCGCCACCGGCCGTCAGCATCTGCCGGCCCAGGCGCCTGGCGTTGTCGCGCAGGAAGTTGCTGGAGCCCGCACCGCGCGTCAGGCCCAGCCCGCTGTAGCAGGCGTCCATCACAAACAGCACATGTTTGGCCGTCAGGCTCTCGGCAATGTTTTGCAGCTCCGTCATCGGCACCGCGTCGGTGGCAAGCTTGTTCGGGTCCGAATCGGCCGGGATGATGTAGCCCAGGTCGCGGCCCGAGCTGAGCTGCCGTGTCGCGCCGTGGCCGGCGAAGAAAACAAACAGCCTGTCGTTCTTCTTCATGCCGCTGTGCGTCAGCTTGTCGTGAAAGGCCCCGAGGATGCCGGCGCGCGTGGCTTCGCGGTTCTCCAGCGAGAGCACGTGGTCGGCGCTGAAGCCAAAGCGCTGGATCAGCGTCTCGCGGATCGCACGCGCATCGCGCACCGCGTACTGCAGCTTGGGCCAGTTGGCGTAGTCGTCAATGCCGATCACGATGGCCCACGAATCGCTGTAGCCCGGGTTGGCCGCCACCGGCGTCACTGCGGCGGTGTTGCCCTTGGCGGCGGTAAAGCCATTGCCGTCCCAAGCGGCAAACTGGTAGCCCTCGGCCACCAGGCGGTCCAGGATGGCGGGCAGCGCCTTCACCGTGCGCTCGTGAATGTCGTGAAACAAGATAATGCCGCGGCCCTCTTTGTCAACCGTGCGCAGCACACGCTCAACAATCGAGCTGGGCACCGGGTCGGCCCAGTCCAGCGAATCGATGTTCCACATCACCGAGCGCAGGTGCGCAGCCGAGAGCACGTCCAGGCCCTCGTCGTTGCGCGCCCCATACGGAAACCGGAACAGCGGCGAGCGCCGTGCATCCACCGCCTTGAGCAAGTCGTCGGTGCCCAGCACTTCCGACTTGAGCCCCTGGCCGTTGAGCTTGGACAGTTGCGCATGCGTCATGCTGTGGTTGGCCAGCGTGTGGCCCGCCTCCAGCAACTTGCGGCTCACCTCTGCGCGCGGGCCCAGTTTGGTCTTGCCGTCTGCCGCCACCGTGCCCAGGTTGCTGCCCACCTGAAAGAAGATCCCCGGCGCGCCGTATTGCTTGAGGATGGCCGCGATCTCGCTCGTGTACACGCCGTGCGGGCCGTCATCGAAGGTCAGCACAATCGTCTTGGGCGGCAGGCTGTACCCAAACACCTCGCCTTCTTCTTCGCCTTTGCCCTTGCGCGTGGGTGCCTTGGGCAGCGCATAGGGCATCACCACGCCAAAGTCTTTCAGGATCTGCGCGCGCGCATACAGTTTTTTCAGGCTGGCAACATAGTCTTCCCAGCGTTCGCGCTTGAGCTCAATGGCGCGTGGCTCAAACCGGCCAAAGACCAGGCGGATTTCTTTTTCGTAATTGCGCTCGATCTCCAGCAGCGCGTCCAGGTCTTCGCCGATGCGCTTGTGCAGCTTGATGGCCGGTAGCGATGAATCCGACGCCACTGCGGCCTGCAGGCTGCGCAGCAGTTCGCGAAATGCCAACCGGTCCGCATCGAACAGACTCTTGTCGCTTTCGATGTAGTCCAGCAGGCCCGCCACCGCATCAAAGCGCTGCGGGCTGCCCGACGTCATCAGGGCCGCCATCTGCGTTTCAAGCTCGGCCACGCGCTGGCGGTTTTCATGAAACAGCCCCTGGCCTACCTGGTTGGCCATGGCCTTCTCACCGGCGGCCAAAGTCTTCTCATTGGCAAACAGCACAATGATTTTTCGGTAGCCGGCCAGCACATCCTGCATGCCTGTCAGGATCTTGCTGGTGTCCAGCGGCGACGCTGCTGCCGTGGTGGCTGGGGGTGGCGTTTCGCCCTGCTTGCCGCCCCTATTGAGAACGACGGCTGTGCCCACCGCCAGCAAAGCCGCCGCGGCCGCGATGGCCGCAACGGCCCATTTGGTCTTGTTATTCATGATTTGTTGTGACGAGCCTGAACCAACAGGCGGTTGAACCTTGCCTCAGGTGCGCCGCAGACCTGGCTGGTTGTGGCGCGCCCCCCCTCCAGCAAATCATCATAGCCTTCCATGGTCTGTTGTATCGGTCCCATCCCATATGATCGCGTCAGCCCCCGCCGGGCAGTTGCGCCGAGCGCGTTAGCAATTCAAAAACATCTCTTCATCTAGCCAAGCCCTATGGAATCCTTCAAACCCAGAGTCGGTAAACCCATCACGCCCGAGCAGTTCGACGAGCTCAGCGACGAGCAACTGGTGCGGCTCATCCCCAAGGCGTACCGCGAGTTCTTTCCCGGCAAGGACTTCTGTGCCGATGGGCATTTCTATCTGCACGATGGAACGGCCTGGAGTTTCTATCGCGGTGATCTGCTTGATGAATAGCGGGTATCCGTCGATTACGGCACTACAGACATGAAGAAAAACTACCCCGCGCTTCTTCTCTCTCTTGCACTGATCACAAGCGTTCCCGCGTTCGCTCAGCAAGTCGGTACGCTCCATCTTCGCCCGCTTCATCTTGAGTTCCCATCGACCTGGCGATTCGATGGCACCAGAAATCCCATTCAAGGTTTTGGTGCAGAGGGTGAAAAGGCGCTCGTCAGCGTCATGCGCGGGAGGCCCGGCGGTGGTCCGGACCCTGTTCGCTCCACCAAAGAGTTGACGCAAGGCTTTGCTCAAGGGCCGATGACCCAGTTGGCGACCAATGGTGGCAAAACCGTGATCAGGCCGGTGTCTGAGCTACCCGCACCAGAGGGGAAGGTCATCTACTCGTCCGGTTCAGAGTCGTCTGGCTTGTCGGGCGGCAAATCCTACTTCCTTCAGTACATCATGGCCGCGCAGGGTGTGCTGATCTACATCACGTTCGAAGGTAAAGGCGAAGCAGCGAGCGCCCTTCAGAGATTCGACGGCATCATCGCTACGCAAAAGTGGGATGAGTAGCATTTGTCGCCGCATAGCGACAGATCCTGTAAAGCGCAGGTGTGTTGTGCAACGTTGTGTGTGTTGGGTCAACAAAGCGGTGATGGGTGCCGTTGAACACACGGCTACGTGATTTCAACATTCTTATCAGCCATCCATCATCCATTCAAAGGACTCTCATGAACAAATTGCTCGCTTCCCTGATCGCCACCCTGTTCGTTGGCGTTGCTGCCGCACAAACCCCTGCGCCTGTCGCACCGGCTACTCCTGCAGTCGTCAAGGCAGAAGCCAAGGCTGAAAAGTCTGACGCAGCTGCCGTGAAGAGCGAAGCCAAAGTCGCTGCCAAGGCTGACGCCAAGGTCGTGAAGGCTGAAGCCGCCGCCGCTGAAAAAACCAGCAAGGCTGACGCCAAGGCTGCTAAAGCCAAAGCCAAGGCAGATGCCAAGGCCGCCAAGGCAGACGCTGGCGACAAAGCCAAGGCCACCGCCAAAGCTGAAAAAACCGCCGTCAATGCAGACACCAAGGCAGCGACCACCGCTGTGGACGCAAACGCCAAGGTCAACTCCGTGAAGATCGACGCAACCGCCGACAAGACCAAAGCCAAGCTCGACACCAATGCCGTCAAGGCTGAAGGCAAGGCCGACGTGAAGGCTGCTGCCAGCAAGTAAGCGGCACGCGGCCCCTCAAGGCCGCTACCCCTAAAAAAGGACAGGCTACGGCCTGTCTTTTTTTTGCCTGCACCATCCTTGCTGCTAATGCATTTTGTGAATGCATGTATCACCCTGCGTTATTCCGTTAACGCCTTGTCAGCGCGTTCTGACTTGCCAGGGCTGTTGTGACTGTCATCGAAAACCCGCTCATGCCGTGAGCATGAAGTTTTGACACACAACACAAGGAGATTCCCATGCACATCATTCTTGGTGGCACCGGCCACGTTGGCTCGGCGCTGGTCAAACGCCTGCTTGACGCGGGCGAACCCGTCACCCTCATCACACACAACCCAAAAAAATCGGGCCGTGAAGGCAAAGCCAAACACGACGTGCCCCAGCGGGCCAAGGTTGCGCTGGCCGATGTTCACGACGTACCGGCGCTGCGCAAGATCTTCCAGCAAGGCACGCGGCTCTTTCTGCTCAACCCGCCCGCCGCGCCCGCCACCGACACCGACGCGGAAGAACGCGCCACCGCCAAATCCATCATTGAAGCGCTGCAAGGCACGCACTTTGAAAAGATCGTGGCCGAGTCCACCTACGGCGCGCAACCCGTGGAGCGCGCGGGCGACCTGGGCATTCTTTACGACATGGAAAAGGCCCTGCAGGCCCAGCCCGTGCCCTTCAGCGTGATACGCGCGGCCTACTACATGAGCAACTGGGACGCTGCGCTCAAGACCGCGCGCGAAGAAGGCGTGATCGACTCCATGTACCCGGAAGACTTCAAGCTGCCCATGGTGGCGCCGCAAGACCTGGGCGAATTCGCCGCGCGGCTGATGACTGAGCCCGCCGGCAAGACGGGCCTCTTTTATGTTGAAGGGCCAGAGCAGTACGGCCCGGGCGACGTGGCCGCGGCTTTTTCTGAGGCGCTAAATAAGCCGGTCTCGGTGCGCGTTGCGCCGCGAGAAAAATGGGAAGAGGCTTTCAAGGCCATGGGCTTTTCGCCCGCAGCCGCCAAATCCTATGCGGCGATGACAGCGATCACGCGCGACCGGCTCTACACCGCTGATACGCCCGTGCGCGGCAAAACTTCGTTGCGCGCGTATGTGCAGGCGCTGGCGGGCGGGCAGGGCAGCTAGAAGCCTTGCATTGGGATCCCTCCCCTCGCTGGGGGAGGGCTGGGGTGGGGCTCGCGGTTTGCAAATGTCCGCCGAATTTCAAGCGTCGCCGGCTGCGCGGCATGAGCCCTAGGCGTTTTTGCGGGCCGCTCTATACGCTTCAATCTGGGGCAGCAAAGCCCTGAATCTTTCAAGACTTGCAGCGTTCCAGACCGCGTCTCTTTCATAGTAGGCCTCAAATGCCGGCATCCCGGGAGGGATGATCACCCAAGGCTGTTTCGACGCTGTGAAGATGTGGATATCTGGCGGCATGGCATCAGGGTCATCCAGCGTGCCAACCCTGACGAACCTGGTAATGGGTCCTGAGCCGGCGTAGTGACTCCAGATCGCCGTGTGGCAGCGCGGGCAGCGAGCTATTTTTTGTCCCGCGCCACTTGCAGTCGGCGTGTCTACGACTTCGGGCTGGCCTGCAAGGTTGTGCACACGGTCTGCCTCGTACATGGCATTGAGCGCAAACGACGCGCCAGTTCCTCTTTGGCACCAACGGCAGTGGCAACAGTGAGTGACCAGGGGCGCGGTAGAGACGCGATAACGTACATAGCCGCAGTCGCAGCCACCTTCTGCCGGGAAGTTTGTTGAAGGCACCATGCATTCATCATATTTGTTTTGACAGTGCCTTACCTCAGGGAATGACGCGATTGTTGCCTGGCTGCGCCTGGACTTGAAGCTCCTTGCCTTGCCCGCGGCTCAACTCATCGGCTTGTTCACAAACGCGATCACCAGCCCTTTGGCCGTGACGGTGATGCTGCCCGGCTGCACGCCCATGCTGTCGGGCAGCGCCAGGTCTTGCGGCTTGAGCGTGTGTAGCACAGCGCCTTGCAGCGCCTGCTCTGCCAGCTGCGGCCCGTAACTGCCCAGCAGCATCGACGCCTGCGGCGGCAGGCCGTCAAACTGCAGCGCGTTCACACGCAGCTCATGCGCGCGAATCGTCATGTCACTGGCCTCATAGCGCAGCGCAAAGTCCAGATCAAACGTGCCGGGGTAGGCGCGCCGCAGCGCCTGGCCGCCGGCTTCTACCGCCATCACGGCGCCCAGCCGGTTTTGCTCGGGCATCATGCGCAGCTGCGGCGCTTGCACCGTGAGGTCGAGAATGCCTTCAGCGCGTTTGCGCATCGGAAAGCGCTTGGCAATCGCGTCCTGCAACTGGGCCGTGGTCACGGTGTAGCTGGGTTGGGCGTGTGCACCAAACAGCGCAAAGTAAGCCGCGCCACCCAGGGCAATGCGCGTGCAAGTGGCAAGCGATGTGGCAAGTAGCAGTCGTCGTTTCATTCCGTGTCCTTTCAGGCGCTTCAGGCCTTGGAGCGCTTTTGCTTTAAATAGTGCCCCCGGTGTTGCGCCGTGCGTGTCATTCAAAAGCCCGTGTTGCGGTCAGTATTGAAGCGCTATGTAAAGTTTTAATTCCTGTATGGTCGGCCTGATGCGAACCTTCTTTCCCATTTTGTTGCTATGTGCCTCCACGCTCGTCAACGCGCAAGCCGCCCAGGCTGAGCAAGACGCGCTGGCCCTGGCCGCCAAGTCGCAGCGCGTTCTGAATGAATATGCGATTGGCGCGATGGACCCGGAGGCCATGAAGTACGCGCAGCGGCTGCGGCTGACCAAAGCCGCGCTGGACGGTCAACGCAAAGAATGGCCCACCGTGACAAGCGGCGCGAACCCGTGGGACAACTTTCGCGCCTGTAAAACCGGGCTTGAACAGGCGTCTCACCTGGCCGGGCTCTCAGGCACCAAGGCCGTCAGCAAGCTCGACGACAAAGTATTTGGCGCCGAGAAGGGCAAGCTGCAAAAGCTTCGTGCCGAATGCGATGCCCAGGTCAAACAAAGCAGGTAAGCAGGTAGGCGGCGTAGACCCTAGCGCCCCACCACCGACCAACCCGCCTTCTGGTTGGTCTTGTCGTTCTCGTATTCCCAGGCCGTGCCGCAGCGGTCGCATTTGTAGCGCGTGATGGTGATGAGCCCGTGGCGGCGCGTTTCATGGCGCGGGTCGCCCTGCACCAGCTCGGGGTGGCCCGGCGCCTTGCGCCAATTGCGCTGTATGCCCGCGCAGGAGTCGCAGAGCTCCATCTTCTTGAGTTCGTTGGCGCGGTTGGGGTCTTGGGTCATGGTGAGGCTTTGGTGCTTTGGTGCTTTGGGATCGGGAGATCAGGAGTATTGGCCCCAATTGTCGCCGCTACCGCTTTGGCCCCGCAAGCTAGGCGACCCTGCCGGCGCCGGGGCGATCAATTGACCAGCTCCCACAGCAGGCCTATTCTTGAAACCGCCCAGTCACCTTATTCGGGAGACACACCATGTACAAGCGAATTTTGCTGGCGTATGACGGCTCTCAATCAGGCCAAAAAGCGATCCTGGACTGCCGCGATATTGCGCAGTGGAGCGGGGCCTCTTTGACGCTCATTGCCGTGATGCCGCCGCTGCGGCAGTTGGTCGCCGCCGAAGGCTACATCTATGAACAAAGCGTCGTCGATCAGGAGAAGGCCAGGTACCAGGGCATCCTCAACGACGGCTTGCGCCGGCTGATCGAGTCAGGCCATGAGGCCAGCAGCGGCGAAGTGCTGTACGGCGAAACCGTCGATGAAATCGCCACCTACGCCCGGCAGATCGAAGCCGATCTGGTGGTCGTCGGGCACAAGCACCTGGACAGCTGGGCGGCGCGCTGGTGGCGCGGTTCCGTGTCCAAGTCGCTGATCGAACACGCACCTTGCAGCGTGCTGGTGGTGATTACCCACTAGCGGCTTCGCGCTCTTCGCTCTCTGCTCTCTTACTTCTCCGTACCAGGGAAGTACGGCGCGCCTTGCATCGCTGAGACCGGCAGGTAAAACGTCTTCACCGGCGCCAGCGGCGCATTGCGCACCACCACCTTGCCCACGGCCGCGGCGGCTTTGTCGTGCGCTTCTTCTTCGCTGCCTTCTTCTGCTGGCCGCTGGGCGCCCGGCACCAGCGCGGGCCGTATGCAGTGCGCACGTATGCCTTCCAGGATTTCATTGGGCAGCGCGTCGCGCTTGCCAAAGCGGCTGCCGTCTACGTGCAGCACATCGCTTTTCAGCGTGGCCTGCAGGTCCAGCGGCGGGCTGCCGAAGGCCTGGTTGTAGCCCACGCGCAGCGCGTTGGCATCACCGCGCCGGTACTGCACCACGCGCAGCCGCTTGGGCTGGCGGTTCGCATCCACCTCTACATCGCCGATGTAGAAGTAGCGCACCTGCGCCACCGGCATGGGCGGCAGCGTGTAGCTGTCAGACCAGGAGTTCTGGTCTTCTTTAAACAGCGGGCGCAGCGTGGTGGGCAAGGCCTCATCGCTGCCGGTGGCAAACACGGCCGATGTGGCGTTAGACAGTGAATAGCCGTGAAAGTCAAACGCCACGCTGTCCTTCTTGTCAGTCGCCACCTTGCCAAACGCCGGAAAGATCGCGCCGTTTTGCCGCACCTCTTGCAGGCGCACACCGTTGCCCTCGGCCTTCCAGCGCCCGCCCACCAGCATGTCGAGCGAGCCGCCCATAAAGGTAAAACAAAAGGTGTTGTCGTCCAGCAGCATCAGCTGCGAGCGTGTGTCGACCGTGCCTTGCGTGTAGCCACCCACATACGGCTTTTCAGCCGGGGTGGCGGCCTGCGCAGCGGCCACTGGCAGCAGCGAAAGGGCAAGGGCGGCAAACGTGGCGAGTGTGATGCGGGTCGGCTGGGCTTGTGGGTGCATGGGCAGTGGGGGTTGGAGGATGAAGCTTGTGACTGTATGGCAAGGCACGCCTGAACCCGTGCCGGCAGGCCGTCATGCGCCCGGCTCAATGCAAGCAAATGTCAGCGCGAGTTGGATGTAGACGTTGCGGCGCCAGGCATAAAACCCAGCGAAGCGGTCCTGGCTAGGCGCGTCGCCGCAGACAGTGCTACAGCACGGCAAGCGATGCAACAACGCCAGGAGGGTTTTATGACTGGCGCCCCTTGACTTAGAGTGCGCTCGAAGTTTTACAGTCCCCTCATGACTCAAGCAAGCACCGTCTCACCCACCGTTTTTTTAAGCATCGCCGAAGCCGCAGAAGCCTCAGGCCTGAGCGCCTACACCCTGCGCTATTACGAGCAGATCGGCCTCATCGCCCCCATAGGCCGGCGCAGCGGCGCGCGCCGCTACAGCGATGCCGACATGCGCTGGCTTGACTTTCTGGTGCGGCTGCGCGCCACGGGCATGTCGATGCAGGCCATGCAGCGCTACGCCCAACTGCTGCGCAAAGGCAATGGCGACGGCAGCCTGGTTGAACGGCAAGCCATGCTCGAAGAACACGCTGCCCGCCTGGAGGCCGACATACGCAAGCAGCGCGAGACCTTGCAGTTCATCCGCAAAAAGATCCACCTGTATGAAGAGATGCGCGCAGTGCCCAAGCGCGCTTGAACCCCAACCCCGTTCGGGCTGAGCTTGTCGAAGCCTTCCCCGTGCGACAAGCCCTTCGACAGGCTCAGGGCGAACGGGGGAGGGCGGCCGCCACGATTCAAGAGAACCTCAAATAACGCCATCAACCTGAAAGCACACACCATGATCAAAACCCGCACCCTTGGCCGCAACGGCCCCACCATCTCCGCCATCGGCCTCGGCTGCATGGGCATGAGCGAGTTCTACAGCAACCGCGACGACACCGAGTCCATCGCCACCATCCACCACGCGCTGGACCAAGGCCTGAACTTTCTCGACACCTCCGACATCTACGGCCCGCTCACCAACGAGCTTCTCATCGGCAAAGCCATCGCCGGCCGCCGGCAAGACGTGTTCATCGCCACCAAGTTCGGCATCACCCGCGATCCGGCCAACGATGCGGTGCGCGGCGTCAACGGCCGGCCTGAATACGTCAAGGCCAGCTGCGACGCCAGCCTCAAGCGTTTGGGCATCGACCAGATCGACCTCTACTACCAGCACCGCGTCGACAAGACCGTGCCCATTGAAGACACCGTGGGCGCCATGGCAGAGCTGGTGAAGGCCGGCAAAGTGCGTTACCTGGGTTTGTCTGAAGCCTCGGCCGCCACAGTCGCCCGCGCCTGCAAGGTGCACCCCATCGCCGCCCTGCAAAGCGAATACTCCCTGTGGACGCGTGACCCCGAATCCACCGGCACCCTGGCTGCCTGCCGCGAGCACGGCGTGAGCCTGGTCGCCTATTCCCCGCTGGGCCGCGGCTTTCTCACAGGCGCCTTCAGCAAGCCCGAAGACCTGCCCGCCGACGATTACCGCCGCAAGTTCTCACCCCGCTTTGCCGAAGAGAACTTCAAGCGCAACCTGGCGCTGGTCGATGCCGTCAAACAACTGGCCGCGGCCAAAGGCGTGACCGCCTCACAAATCGCACTGGCCTGGGTGCTGGCGCAAGGGGCAGACATCATTCCCATCCCAGGCACCAAGCGCCGCAGCTATCTTGACCAGAACATCGCCGCGTTGGATGTGGTGCTCAGCCCGGCTGAGCTGGCAGAGCTGGACAAAGCCTTCCCGCTGGATGCGGCGGCCGGCCTGCGTTACCCCGAGGCATTTCTTGGGCTGGTCAACGTCTGAGAGAGTTTTATAAGGGAAAAGTGGCTCTAGCCCAATAACCATATGGACTAGACGCTATTGTTTTAGTAGCAAACGCCTTCACCAGCATCCACCCGTCCGTCCATCCGCCCGTTCACAGCGGCGCGGCGGGCGGGGCGCCTACTCTACAAAGCGCGAAGCCACAAACGCCAGCCCCAGCAAGCCGCCCCACAGCAGACAAGTCACCGCTTTGTTCTGATCGTCCCCACGATGCGTGAGGAAGAGATGGCCCAGCAGCCACGTGATGCCCCTGAAGCCAAACAGCAGACCCACGGCGGCAGCCGCAGCGGCATACACCGCGTGCATCCACAGCGGAATCGCCATCAGCAGCCAGGTCAGGCTGCGCGGCGAAAGAATCAGGTACAGGCCCAGGTAAAGCGAGATCTCAAAGATGGGCACCGCCACCACCGCAGCTACCAGCCGCCAGACAATGCCTTCGCTGTCGTCGGAAGATGTTGGCCGCTTGCGCAGGTAGGGTCTGTTCATGGGGTGGGACTATAGCGGTAAGACAGCGGTACTGCTTTCACCAGCAGGTGCCGCGGAACGGGCTTTGCCCGGCCGCCAGCACCGTCCCCTGCAAGGGGAGAGGAGGCTACACGAAGTGAGGCTCAACAGGGGTGAGTCAATTCAGTCAAACGCAGGCCACGCATGTGAACATGTGCCGCGTCTTCAAGGTCCAGGGGTTGCTGCTGCTTGGCCTTCAGGTAGTGATTGGTAAACACATCCAGATAAGCCTCCAGCGTCTGCGCCACATGCGTCTCACCCGCCAGCCCCATGCACAGCGCAGCCACTTCAGAAGTGCAAAAGTGCTCATCCCGCTGCGACCGCCGCAGCTTGTAGCGCGAGAGTTGCTCACTCTGCAAACTCAACACCGGCAAGTGATTCAGATAAGGGCTCTTGCGAAACATCTTCCGCGCCTCAGGCCACGTCGCATCCAGCAACACAAACAGCGGACGTTTGTTTGTCGTTGTGGTGGTGTTGTCGCCCGGTGCATCAACAGCCACCACATCCGTCACCACCCGCTCAGCCGCCACAAACTCCCCCGGAAACACCAGATAAGGCTGCCACTGCGGATCAGCCAGCAGTGCCAGCAAAGCAGGGTCCACCTCCGTACGCGCCCACTCAAACGCAAACGTATCCGCCACCACATCCGCAATCAACCACCCCGTGTTGCTCGGCTTCAACGCCTCAATATCAGCCATCACCAGACACACCCCCGCACGCGTAGGCACAGCCGGCCGCAAGGCACACATGCAATGGCTGGGGATCAGTCGGCAACCGTCACAACGTGCGTTGCGCGGGCCGCCGCGGGCAAGAAAGGGTTTGGAGGCGCGCGCCAGGCGAGAGGTGCGTAGGCGGGAGACGGCGTGGGGCATCGAGTGATCTGAAGTGGCTTTTACGTACTTCCCGGTCGTACGCAAGCGTATGAGTTACGCATATGTATCTATCCTAATTCGATTTGGCGACACCTTCGATGACCGGCATGCGTTGCCTAGTACTGTCGGTACTTCAAAGTACTTCGATGGATTATCTATGTCTTGACCCGCCCACAGTAGGGATCGGATGGTCATATCCCTGATTGAGTAGCTCAAATCCATCGTTGAATAGACTGATCACGTCATGAGGCTCGGTTACCAAATACCCTAGTTCATCACGAGCTTTTTGTTTTGGGTCGCCACGGAATGACAACCAATTGAAGCTAGTAACTATGGCAAATTTGTCGTCGCAGACGAGATGTTTTCGATGTGTATTTCCAATAAATCTAAGAGAAAAATTAGAAAACCGCCGTTGCAAATCTTCTAGCGCCGTTTGAGCAATAGGTGAGATAGTTGGTTTCTGATGCGCCTTAATCTTTCCTTGTGCATCAACCCGATCTGCAAGCCCATAGCCTATGTGCACATCCACGTTGTTCCGGAGCAATGTTTCAAGGGATGAGTAGAACGGTCGATCAACAACTTGATGAGTAATCCAAGGAGAAATAATTAACAGCCGATTTGTGCTGATAGAAAGAGCTTTTGATAGAAGACCAGGATGCTCATGGCAACGCACCAGTCTTTGAGTCATCACGCGGAGGCTACCCTGCACGGGCGCTACTTTTGTAGTCGCAAGCGGTTCGTTTAAGAGACCTTCATCATGAGCTAACGTTCTTTGTTCTAGTTCTACCAGAGCGGAAGCTATGTCGGAGTCTATGAGCACATCAGAGACATTTGGAACTTCAGCTGACGCGAGAACATTTTTTGCGCCTACTTGATCTGGCCCCCCCAATTCGCGAAATGCATTCTCATGCTCGACGGAAAAGCTATCGTCTTGAAAAAAAGCGATCTGTACTTCTCCACCATGAATTGCCTTGTAGAAAAGAAGCACGCTGGGTAAGAAAACTAGCTCTCGCCGTTCAATACGACGTAGCGCTAAAAGCTCACTCCTTTCTTCGCCATGTGGACGAGCGCGCGTAATAGCCCGGTCCAAATCAGGTAAAGGAATATCCTCCACTTCGGGGCGCTTAGAACCGCATAAGGGAATTTCCAACCAACCGATCTCCTTTATCTCGCGAGGCTTGAAAAGAGAACCGAGGGGCACAAATACGACGCGCTTTAAGAATGGATCAAAAACTAGCTTAATGATTCGTTCCTGTGGAACGATAGTCGTTGCATCTACGAGTGCCACGCGGCCTTTTGGGGTGATGGCCACCTTGGCAGATGCTTCCCCTGGGCTACGGGTATAACTAATACATTCGCGTGCATTCAGAGCAGCAAGAATACTAGTGAGAACAGATCTGGGAAGTCCGAGAAACGCACAGATATCTTCGGGAGAGGTCAACCCAGCATCTACTGCCCGTAAACAACCTTCTTCAATGGGGCTTAGGATTTTTTTCTCTAAGGTTAATACTCGCGCGGTAATCAAAAAAAACGGCAGGGCGCCCTCTTTAAAGGTGGCTAGCGTATATCCGGGCCTGGCATGGGCTGCGCTCTCAAGTACTTGACTTAGACTCATTCCGCCACCTCTTCAAGAGCGCAGGTTTGAGGATTCCCTTTGATGTAGTCGAGGACGTCCTTCAGCGGGTTCGTTCTTTCATCGGCTTCTTGGCAGAACTGATGATCTCCCACGATAGCTAGCAATTCCTTACCTCGCGAAAGCGCGACGTTTATTCTTTCCATCTCTTTTAGAAAGCCAAGCCCTCTCGAGTCTGATCTCGTGACGGAAAAGATGACCATGTCCGCTTCGCGACCCTGGAATGCATCGATGACATTCACATAAATATCTGAAAAACTCACCCATTCATGTTGTTTGGTGTCAATGGCGGAGCGAAGGCGTTTCTTCTGTTCGCCATAGCCAGTTAGAACTGCCACGGAGATCTTCTTCCCTTTGGCTTTACCGTGCTTCATAACAAAGTCGGTCTTTGCTAGCATTCGAACGACTAGCTGTACTTCCAGATCGTTCCAATGAGTGGTTCCTGCCGGCGAAGACGCTCTGTTTTGTCGCCTGCTTGTTGAGAACCATGTAACTGGACGAGGTAAAACTCCTTGTAGATGTGTCAGCGGCGGGCGCTCGATACTTTCCAACTCCTTCTTATAAAAGCAAGCGGAGATCAAGTTTCCAATTGCAGGAAGCATGCGGTGCTGGGTGGCTAAGGTTTTTCGCAGATCGCTTGGCAGTCCGTCACTGAGTAGATTGAATAGTGTTGCTTTTTGATCTTCTGGCTTTAGCTGAAACCGTTCAAGCAATCCCGATGCTTGTAAAGCAGGATCTTGAAAGGGAGAAAGCTGTTTGCGATCGCCGACCAGCACTGTCCTGCGAGCACGAGACATAGGAACTAGTACCTCGGTGGGAGTCGCGATGGATGCTTCGTCAACTATGCACAAGTCGTACACAATTTCGTTTCTTCCAGGTATGCCCATAACACCTAAGCATGTTCCGGCTACTACTTGCGATGAGGCAATCAATGCAGCTCGAAATTCCTGACTTCGCCCAAAACGAGCCTCCCAATCCGCGTGAGCCACTAGAAGCTTTCTGAGTTGCTTTCCGTCCTCTGTGTTGGGCGCGTAAGCGTCTGCCCAACCTCGAAGCTCTGAAGCAGAAGCCATCGAAAAATGATTCAGGGTATCTTTGTCATTCTCATACTTTCGTAGCTCGGCTAGCGACTCCTTCAGGTCGCGTCCCAGTGCGTCCTTCTCCTTGATAAAGCCATTCAACCGATCATCAAGATCAACAAGCTCTGCATTCCCAAGACTTTTTCTCTTCTCTTCGGACAACATTGGCCGTAGGTCACCGACCTGACTTTCCACATATTCGGCTCTCTCGGTTAGACCGGCATGGCGCTCCAAGGCCATTGCCATGCGAGTATCACTGAGCTCGACCGATCTTGCAGTTGCCCACTTTTCAATGAACTCTTTGCCTTGAGCAAGTGCGGAGCGCCTCAACACGGGTAATTTACTGTCGATAAGGAGTGATTTTGTGGTTATCGAAATTCTTTCATCTTCTTCATTTCCAATTCGAACGGCCTGTACCGCCCCCCGGCTTTCCTTCGATATGCGTTCGAGCGAGTTATCTAATGCAACATGTGTTTGAGACGTCAGAAGTATTCGAGCCTCGTTGTGTTCCCGGAGAGTTTGAAGTACCAACTCCGTTATGAACGTTGTTTTCCCTGTGCCGGGGGGGCCTTGAACCACCATCAAAGCAGGTCGTGCCATTGCAATCCGCACAGCGTCCTTTTTGTCATCGTCGATCTGCTTTTGCAAAAAATCAATCTCTAGCACCTTGGGAATCGAAACATTCTCGGGATTAATGATGTGCTCGCCCAACAATGGATCAACCGAACGACCGTAGCGCACGGCATCCAATGCAGATTTCTGCTTGTCTAGAGCGGCGTCTGCTTTTGTTGTGTCGACTTCAAACTTTCCAGAATCTGGCAGAGCGGTTGTTTCAACTCGATTTCGTTGGTTTGCTTGAATTAGTGCTACATCGTCCAACACCGAAACCACGGTTCCAAAATAGAAGTCTCCATTTGGAAGTTCAACTCGAATATCTTGTTCCTCTAAGACTTCCACGCGCTGGCCCGAAGCCAGTTTGAATCTCACCATCGATCCTGAGGCTTCGAATTTCTCGTATCGAAATCTCAATTTTCTACCGCGCTCTAACTCGGTCTTCGCGCTTAGCAAGTCCAACCACGTCTTATAGATGGCTTGCTCTCGTTGCTTCAATATTTGAACTTTTTGATCGGCTCCGAACTGCAGAAGAAGTTCATTTAGATCTGCCACGTGGCGTAACGATTCCTCGGTAGACACTCCGGAGAAAACAAATCGATAGCCGGTTTTGCAGCTGTGATCACGACGTCTTTCCATTTCTGATGGCGGAATGTCCAAAGCTGAAACCAATACAAGTCGTTGCCCGTTTGGTGGAGCCATCACCGCTACGTATCCGTACCGACTGCCATAGAGACGGATCGCTTTGCCAAGTGGTGGGGTCCCATCTGGGTGTGGCTTGGGATCTACTTTGTCATGCTCTCCAATTGAATCGGCTAGATCTGTCTCGATAAAGCTTTGAATCGTGTTTTCCGTCGTAAAACCTAGATCGAATTCCACTATGCGTCTAACCTTGTCCGTCAGATTGATCAATATAGTGCCTTTGAATTCGACGGATTTCTTCGGCTGCAATCGATCGAACTCACTTAGGAGCTGAGCTGCATTTTGCGGACGATCTCTAGGATTTTCTAAGCTTAGGCATCTTCTAAGTAGCCGCTTGACGGGCTCGTCAATGGCGAGACTTTCTAAGGCTTCAACGAGATCTTGATGATTCCGCGGTGGGTGATCTCTGAGAGTAGCGATAGCGAGCGCAGCAAAGCCGAAGACGTCGCGGCTGTAGCTGTAGGTCCCATCGTCCGACTCCGGTGGTGCGTATGGGATTGACGCGTATTGAGCCAGTGTTACGCCTGGCTCCAGAAAATTCCGTATTTTTGATATGCCGAAGTCGCAAACTTTCGCGATGCCTTCCGCCGTAAGTAGTATGTTGCTAGGTTTGATGTCTCGATGAACAGTTGCATGCGTGTGTGCAAACGCCAGCGCCTCAAGGATTTGCCGACCCGACGAGTTAAAAAATTCGGACCAATCTTTAAAAGGTTTGGCTTCGCATACCGCAGCTAAATCCTTATCAATCCACTCCATCGCGATGTAATGCTCACCCGAGTCTGTATCAAACCCTGAGTCCAGAATTTGCACGATATTTCGATGCTTAAGGTCGGATAGTGCTTGTGTTTCTCGTCTAAAGGACTCTTCGACAACATCATCTGTCCCGGATATCGCGCGGAACACCTTAAGTGCTACGTAGATCTCGTTGGTTGTATCTAGCGCTCGGTACACGGAGGCGATCCCTCCTCTGCGAGGCTGTCCGCTAGTCATGTAACGCCCGTTTGCGATAAAACGTTTCGGGCTTGAGGGCAAACTCAATGTCTTTGCGCTAGTCATAGGCTCCCCAGCTTTTTTCCCCTAATAGATCACATGAAGAGATATCGACGGGATGGCCCGCATGGTGATAACACTTTGTGACAACCATCATCCCCCTGAAGTCGCTTTGTAGCTAGGGTACTACTGCGGTTTATGAGTCCGGAACCTTGCAGATTCGTAGGTAAATATTCACCAAATCATCCGCCGCAGTGCCCCTTCTCCGCCTTCCCCCTAATCCCCCGTCCTACGCCACACCTCACACCCCAGGCGTAACTTGGTCCCTTTAAGGAGACCCAAAATGAGCAAACACCAGGACTTCGATACTTTTATGAAAGCGCGGCAGCATGCAGCCAGCGCTTATGTCAGTGGCAATGCGACGCCGTTGGCGCGGATCGTTGCGCTGGATTCACCGGCTACTTTTATGTGTCCGGGTGGCGGGGCGGTGCATGGCACGCAGGAAGTGTGGGACCGGTATGAGCATGACGCCGGGGCGTTTGAAGAGGGCGGTGTGAGTGAGTTTGAGATTCTGGAGATGGCGGCTGGTGACACCGTGGGTTACTGGACGGGCTTTCAGAAGGCGAAGGTGCACATGCATGGCAAGCCTGATGCGATGCCTATGAAGTTGCGGGTGACTGAGGTGTTTCGCGTGGAGGGCGATGCGTGGAAGCTGGTGCATCGCCATGCGGACATGCTGGCTGAAGAGCAGAAGCACTGAGGCCAGCGAGTGGGCCCCCAAAGAAAAAACCCGGCGACTGCCGGGTTTTTGTTTTGGTGCGCGGCTTTGTTGCCGGGCGGGCTCAGCCTTTGCGGGACACCATGCGGTAAATCACCAGCAAGATGATCGAGCCCAGTACGGCGGCGATAAAGCCTGCTGATTCACCGATCTGGTACCAGCCCAGTGCGCGGCCGAGGTAGGTGGCGATGAAGGAGCCGGCAATACCGATCAGCACGGTGATGATGAAGCCAGCGGGGTCGCGCCCGGGCATGAGGAATTTGGCGACGATGCCGACGATGAAGCCGATGAGGATGGTCCAGAGGATGGTCATGGTGTTTTCCGTTAGTTAGTTAGGGTGGGTGTTTCATTGCAAGCCCAGCCATGATGGCCAGGCTTTGCGCCGCCACCTATCGGATGGAAATCCGCGGGGGTGTAGGAAGAAGCCTTTCCCCTGACGGCTATGGCCGGAAAATTTAAGCAAAAAGTGGCTGTAGCCCGATCACCGTATTGGCTTCTAGCTATCTTATTAATAGCAAATGGGCTTGCGACTGCCGCTGGCCCCGTCTTGCAGACCGCAGCCCAGTCTGAGCCTGGGCTTCTTCGCGCTGTCCAGATGCGCGCAGGCGCATCTGGAGCCGCAGCGCTCAGCCCCTGCCCTCCCCCAGCGGGGGAGGGAGTTGAAGCGGGGAAAGGTGTTGCTCCTTCCCCCGCTGGGGGACGGTTGGGATGGGGGCTGACGGTGGTCGATGTTGCGCTGTGGGTGTTTGAAGGCCGCTGGCCCTCACCCCCGCCCTCTCCCAGAGGGAGAGGGAGTTAAAGAAACAGCTCCGTCATGAACTGCGTCGACTTCAAGCCCGTGCCCGTCAGCAACACCACCGTCGTCTCACTCGCCTTGATGGCGCCTGACTTGTGCAGCAACTCCAGCGCGGCGGCGGCTGATGCGCTGGTGGGTTCGGGGTACAGGCCGGTGCGGGCCAGCTGGCGCACGGCATTCGTGATCTGCTCTTCGGTCAGCGCCACGGTTTGCCCGCCGGATTCGCGGATGGCGTGGAGCAACTCGACCAAACGGATCGGGCGCTTTATGGCCGTGCCTTCGGCGATGGTGGGTTTCACGATGCGATCCACTGGCGCATCCGTGCCGGCCGTAAAGCTTGCGTCGATGGGCGAGCAGTTGAGCGGCTGAGCAATGAAGAGCTTGGGCAGTTTCTTGATCTGGCCCGCGGCCAGCAGCTCGGTAAAGCCGATGTGGCAGCCCAGCACATTGCTGCCCGCGCCGGTCGGGATGATGATGTTGTCGGGCGCCTTGAAGCCCAGGTCTTCCCACAGCTCATAGGCCAATGATTTGGTGCCTTGCAAAAAGAAGGGGTGCCAGTTGTGGCTGGCGTAAAAAATCTTCTCTGACTGGCGAATGGCTTCGTACTCAGACTCCTCGCGCGGGCCTTCGACCAGTTGCACTTCGGCGCCGAACGCGCGTATCTGCGCGACTTTGGGCATGGGCGTGTAGCTGGGCGCGAGGATCTTGACCTTCATGCCGGCCGCCGCACCCGCCGCCGCAATCGCCGCGCCGCCGTTGCCGGAGCTGTCTTCCAGGATGTGGTCCACACCGAGTTGTTTGAGGAAGGACACCATCACCGAAGCGCCGCGGTCTTTAAAGCTGCTGGTGGGGTTGAACCACTCCAGCTTGAACAGCGGCCGCAGCTCGCCCCAGGGCTTTTCAACCAGCGGCGTGCAGCCTTCGCCCATGCTGGCGCTGCTGGCTATGGGCAGCGGCAGCGCGGCGCGGTAACGCCAGATGGAGCGCTCACGCGTGTCGATGTCGGCGCGGCCAATGCCGGGCAGGGTGCTCATCATCATCGGGTTGCCGTCGTCAGAGCGCCAGCGGCGGTCTGTCAGGGGGTAGTGCTTGCCCGTGCGTGGGTCGATGTAGTGGGGCTGCATGGTGGTGTCTTTCGCTACTGCCTTATTGTCTGATTGCTGGATAATATATCCAATATTGGATAAATTATCAAACACCTGAAGCCTGCGCCCACAGTCAGGATGACGCCACTACCCTGCTGCGATACGATCACCCACCAGACAATTTGTCTAAAGTTTGAAAACGCTCCGGGCCGCCACCATGACCAAAGCCTCCTCCAACAAGCACCTGCTCGCCGAACTCAAGAACATCGCCGAAGGCCTGGGCAAAACCTTTGCGCCGTTTTGCGAAGTGGTGGTGCACGACCTGACGCACCCGAAGAACGCCATCCTGGCGATTGAAAACAACCTGAGCGGCCGCCGCGTGGGCCAGCCCGCGACGGAGCTGGGCCTGGCACGCATCCAGGACGCGGACTACCCGGCGGTGATCGCCAACTACGCCAACCAGTTTGCCGACGGCCGCAAAGTCAAAAGCACCTCGGTAGGCATTCGCAATGAAGACGGCGACTATGTGGCGGCGATCTGCCTGAATGTGGACCTGACCCTGTTCAACGGCTTCCAGGCGGCGATGTCGCAGTTCACCGCGATTGAAAGCAGCGCCGTGACGGAGACGCTGGACGCGGCCAACGCCGACCGCATACGCCAGTGCATCGACGAATTCGCCGCCGCGCGCGCCACCACCTCGCGCTCGCTCAAGCCCTCAGACCGGAAGCAGCTGGTGAGCGACCTTAAGCGCGCGGGCTATCTGGAGATTCGGCGCGGCGCGGAGATTGCGGCTGCGCACATGGGCGTGTCGCGGGCGACGGTGTACAGCGACGCGAAGTAGGAGCTCGGAGGCTGCTGGCCCCCCCCCCTGCCCAACCCCAGCGGGGGAGGGAGTTGGATCGGTATTGCTCCTTCCCCCGCTGGGGGAAGGTAGGGATGGGGGCCCGCGGCGCTAACCAAGGCGAGGCCACATTTATGAGAAAAATCGGCCTCTGGCCCAGACAGAGCCTTGACCTTTAGCTATCAAAAAGAGAGCAACCCCTACCCGATCAACTTCGGCAACCAGGTCGCAATCGCCGGAATCCAGAACACCGCAGCCAGCAGAATCAAACTCATCGCCACATACGGCACCACCGCCACAAAGATGTGGCCCATGGTGACCGAGGGCGGCGCCACGCCGCGCATCGTCATCAACAGCAAACCGTGCGGCGGCAGCAACAAGCCCAGCTGCATGCAGATGAGAAACATCACGCCGAACCAGATCGGGTCTATGCCCAGCGCCTGCACGATGGGCATGAAGATGGGCAGCGTGATCATCATCATGCTGACCTGGTCGACAAAGATGCCCAGAAAAATCAGCATCAGCATCATGCCGACCACGATCATGTTGGTCGACAGGCCCTGGCCGGTGATGAACTGCACCAGGCCGCTGCTGGCGCCTGAGAACGAGAGGATCTGCGCAAACGTCGTCGCGCCCAGGATGATGAACAAAATCATGCCCGAGATGCCCGCCGTGCCCTTCAGCGCCTTGAGCACCGCGTCCCACGTCAGCGCGCGGTAGCACAGCGCCAGCAGCATGGTGGCAAACGCACCCAGCGCCGCGCATTCGGTGGGCGTGGCCCAGCCGGCGGCCAGCGCGCCCACCACCACGCCAAAGATCGACAGCGTGGGCAGCACATAGCCAAAGAAGAGGCTCCAGCGTGCCCAGCCTGTGTGCTTCACGGCGTCATCCTTGTCGGCGGGGGCCAGGTGCGGGCTGATGCTCACGCGCAGCACGATCCACAGCACAAACGCAATCGAAAGAATCACGCCCGGCAGTACGCCGCCAATCAGCAGCTTCGAAATTGAAATGCCCGAGAGCGAGCCCAGCAGCACCGTGAGCGCCGAGGGCGGGATCAGCATGTCGACCGCGCCAATCGCCATGATGGGACCGGCGGCAATCGTCGGGTGGTAGCCGCGCGAAAGCATGACGGGCAGCATGAGCGAGCCCAGCATGGCGGTGGTGGCAATCGTCGAGCCTGAGATCGCCGAGAACACCGTGCCGGCCACGACTGCGACTACCGCCAGGCGGCCGGGCACGTGTTTGATCAGGCGCTCGACGCCCTCAATCACCTTGAGCGCCAGGCCCGTGTGAAACAGGATTTCGCCCATCAGCACAAAGAGCGGAATCGGCGTGAGCGAAAACGCCGTGACCGAGCTCACGCTGCTGCGCGCCAGCTGCATCAGCCCGGGCTCGCCGCCCATGTACAGCCACGCACCGATGAGATTGATGGTGATAAAAGTCAACGCCACCGGCATGCCGATAAACAGCAGCACGGTGGAGCCGCCCAACATCAGCCAGGCGGCGATGCCCCAGCTGCTCATGCCGCGCTCACCGCGTCATGCCGTGGCCCGCGCACACCGCGCTGCAGCCGGATCATGCGAAAGATCATCTCGATGGCCAATAAAACAAAGACAAAAGGCAAGGGTGCCAGCGCCCACCATTCAGGTGTCACCAGCGTCTTGATATTCACCGCGCCCGACACATAGCTGGACCACGCCGCCTGCGCGCCAAACCAGGCGATCGCCACGCAGCAGACAAAGCCGATCAGGTCACCAATCCATTCGAGGTACCACGCCAGTTGCGGCGGTATCGCCTGCAGCATGATGTCGACGCGGATGTGCTGGCCCTGGCGCAGCAGCCAGGGCGCCACGCACATGGTGATGAGGTAGAGCATCAGCTCGGAGATTTCGTTGCTCCACGCCAGGCCTTGCGGCAGGCCGGGCATGGCCAGGTTGCGCAGGGCCACATCGCCCACGATGATGAACATCATGGCCAGCAAGATGGCGCAGCCCAGCAGCGACAGCGCTGCCAGGAAGCGGCCATAGGCGTTGGAGAGCCGGTCTATCACGGCTTATTTGGAGAACAGGGCTTTAAAGCGCGGTGCGATCTCGGGGCTTTGCTTGATGGCGCCTGCCCAGCCCACGTCATAGGCCTTGTCGCGGAAGGCCTTGGAGGTGGCCGCATCAAACTTGATGGTCTGGATGCCGGCCTTTTCCTGGCGCGCGGTTTCGTCCGTTGTGTACTTGGCCCAGAAGGTGTTTTCCGCTTCCAATGCCAGCAACTGCTTTTGCAGATAGTTGCGCTGCGCATCAGTGAGCTTTTTGTACGCGGGCAGGTTCATGATGAGCGAGACCTCGGCGTCGTAAAAGCCCGGGTCGATGCGGAACTTGGTTTTCTCGTGCCAGTTCAAGTCAAAGATGCCGCCAATCGGCCAGCCGTAGCCGTCAACCACACCACGCTCCAGTGCGGTGTAGACCTCACCGGGCGGCGTGGTGATCACGTTGGCGTTCAGCGCCTGGAAGAAGTCGCGGTACACCGGCGTGATGCGGATCTTCTGGCCCGTCAGGTCGGGCTTGTCGACTTTCTTGTTGGTGTAGATGTGAAAGGGCTGGTTCTCGACCATGCGGGCGAGGTATTGCATATTGCCCTTCTCGTTCCAGACCTTGTTGATCGCGTCGAAGGCGCCGTTCTTGCGCTGCTCGGCCACGGGGATCTGCGTGAGCTTGAGGAAGTCAGCCTCGGGCATCACGTTGGTATAAAACGCGCCGGTGTTCAGTGCCATGTCGACCACGCCGGTCTTCACCGCGTTGCCCGCTTCAAAGGTCGGGATGGCTTTTGGCCCGCCCAGGAAGTTGATCTGCAGCACGCCTTTGCCTTCGGCGTTGACCTTGGTGATCCACGGCTGCAGGCGCTGCACGTAAATGCCGTTTTCGGCAAAC
Organism: Synechococcus sp. UW140; assembly: GCA_943370375.1. Taxonomy (GTDB): domain Bacteria; phylum Pseudomonadota; class Gammaproteobacteria; order Burkholderiales; family Burkholderiaceae_C; genus Polaromonas. The sequence continues at coordinate 49,204 of CALRQR020000017.1, read as the reverse complement.
GCACTGACGAGGCGCAACGTGACCTCTTGCGCGAGGGCACCGGCGGAAAAGCCGGCGGCGATCAGCAGAGCTACGGTGGGCTTGAGGGCTTTCGAAAATGGCGTCTTCATGGTCTTGTCTCCTGTTCCTGGTTTGAAATCGATGATGGTCGGGCGAAGGGGTGTCGTCAATGCGGGTTCACGATGGTTTTTTCCCCGTTCGTCCTGAGCCTGTCGAAGGGCCTCTTTCGGGCTGGTACCCACTCCCGTTCGGGTTGAGCTTGTCGAAGCCTTCTGACAAACGGGCGCAACCCTTCGACAAGCTCAGGGCGAACGGATGGACGCTTGGGATAAGCCCTTCGACAGGCTCAGGGCGAACGGAAAAACCGCTCGGGCTAGCGGATGGGAGTGCGAGTGTGAACAAGGTCTTCATCCTCCAACTCACGTTGTGGCCGCTAACAGCTTTTCCAGCGCCTGCCCGCTGTCGTCAGCCAGCGCGGCCGCGACCAGCGCCTTGAGCTGCGCGGGGCCTTGCGGCATGGCTTGCAGTTGCGGCAGTTTGGCCATGATCTTTTCAAAATTGCCCCAGCCGCGCGCATGCGTGTCGCCATACCCTTTGACGAGGCGTTGCGCACGTGCCACCTCCAGCGCCAGCGCGGGCTGCGAGGGCGTCAGCTGAACAATGCTGCCCAGCCAGTTGGCGATGCGCTGGTGTTCGACTTCAAAACGCAATGAGCGGGGCCGCAGCGGCCGCATCGCGGCAACCGCATACAGCAGCAGGTAACCGCGGATCGAGCTGGTCTGCACCACGCGGCCCTTGCGGGTGAAGGGCTCGACGCAGGCGCGCGCCCATCGCGTGGCCAGCAACCAGCGGCCCAGGCCTGCGGGCAAGGTGTCGGCAATCTCCTCGATGCGCGGATGCAAAAACTCGTTGATGCCCAGGTGCTGCGTCTGGCTGAGCTTGACTTCACCGCCCACGCGGTCGAAACGCGAGCGCCGCGTCTTGAGGTCGGCCACGCGCACCGTGTCTTCATACGACATCCACAGCGCCAGGTGGCGCGCGGTTTCGTCCATCAGCTCGGCGGCGACACCCGCATCGGCAGGCAGGGCGCGGGCCAGGGGCTGCAACAGATCAAGGTAGCGCCCTGCATAGTCCACATCCTGGTAGTCGGCCATGCGCAGGATGCCGGCGGTCAGTGTGGCGTGGTTGGCGGCTGCGAAGCTGGACTGGATGCGCATGCGCAGCGCACCGAGCTTGGGGCCGACCGGCGGCACCGGCGTGGCAGGCGCCACGATGGCCGGGGCGGCGGGTTTCAGCGCCTGTACGGCCGCATCAAACCCGGCGGCAAAAGCCTTGAGGCTGGACTTCACGCCCACGCCGCCGCGCGAGATGGTGTCTTCAAACTGCGTGCGGTCAAAAGGCAGGCGGCCGGTGGCGGCCAGCGCGCCGTACAGCGCGGGGCTGATCAGGCTGCCAGTCGTTTCGGCCAGGTGCGCAAAGTCGGCGGTGATGAATTGTTTGGCCGCGGCCTGGCCGCCGGCCAATAATTTCTCGGCGCTGACGCGGCCGTCGCCCATGGCGGTGCGCTCGGTCATCGAATACACGCGGTGGGTCGATGCGACAAAGGTGGTGCGGTCGGCGGTGACCAGGCCGCGCTGCAATGCACGGCCGGCTTCCATCAGCTCCGAGGCAATCACCACGTCCACATCGCCGGGGATGGGGCTGAGCGCCATCACCGGCATGCGGCCGGTGGGCGTGGCCGCTTCGGGAAACATCTCAAGGTAATACACAGTCGCGCCGGTGCGTTGCGCCACGCCAGGCACCGAAGTGGTTTGCGCGTAGTAGCCGTTCTGCTCCGCCAGGTCGACCAGCCAGTCGGCGAGTACGCCGCCGCCTTCGCCGCCCATGGCCAGGATGGCAATCGTGATGCCATGTTTGGCCGGAACCTGCTGCGTCGAGGTGGTTGCTGGGTGGTCGAGAACGGCGCTCATGCCGCAATCCCTTCCAGCCGGCGCTCAATGCGGTTTTGCAGCCAGCCAATCACTTTGGTACGCAGGCCGAGCTTGAAGCGGTCCCAGCCCGTCGGGTTGTTGATGATCTCGGCGCGGTAGAACGAGGGGCACAGCACGGCGGCGTGCGCCACCTCGCCGCACAGGCCGCAGCCCACGCAGCTGTCGATCACCGTCGCAATCGGGTCGCGCCGCAACGGGTCAGGGTTGGGCTTGATGGTGAGCGAGGGGCAGCCCGACAGGCGTATGCAGGAGTGGTCTCCGGTGCAGGTGTCGGGGTCGATGCCAAAGCGCTCGCGCACCACGCGCTCGCCGCCTTCAATGCGCTTGCGGATCTGCGGCTTGATGCGGCGCTGGCGGTTGAGCTGGCATTCGCTTTGCGCGACGATGACTTTCGGGCCCTTCTCTTTGGTGGTGAGCGCTTCGCGCAGCACATCGCGCATCTGGGTCAGGCTGTAGGTGTTGGTCACCGTCTTGGCCCAGGTCACGCCGACGCCGCGCACGGCTTTTTCAATCGGGTTGTTGGTGCTGCGGATCGCGTTGACGGCACGCGACGACAGCACGTCTTGCCCGCCGGTGGCGGCCGAGTAGCCGTTGTCGACGACCAGCAGCAGGTTGTCGGTCTGGTTGAAGACGGCATTGCCCACGCCGCTGGTCAGCCCGTTGTGCCAGAAGCCGCCGTCGCCCATCATGGCGATGGTGCGTTTTTGCGTGTCAGGCGTGTTGAAGGCCGACGCACCGGCCCAGCCCAGACCGTAGCCCATGGTGGTCGCGCCGATGTTGAAAGGCGGCAGCACCGAGAACAAGTGGCAGCCGATGTCGCAGCTGATGTGGTGCTTGCCGAGCTCGCGCTCCAGCAGCTTCATCGCGGTGAAGATGGGGCGCTCGGGGCAGCCGGTGCAAAACGAGGGTGGGCGGCCTTGCACTTCGTCGGCCGCGGCCTTGATGGCAAAGGCCTTGGGGTTACCTTCCATCACGGCCAGGCCCGTCGAGGCTTTCTGTGCGGAGGCCGGCAGCTCGCGGCCTTCCAGCAAGTGGGGCGCATACATCTCGATAAAGCGCGCCACGCCTTTGAGCACCACGCCGCCGGTGTATTCGCCGGCCATCGGCAGCACATCTTTGCCGTGCACCTTGGTCTGCACGTCGGCTTTGCGCAGCAGCGAGTTGAGGCTCTGCTCGATGAAGTCGGGCTGGCCTTCTTCGACCAGCAGGATGCCGCGCTTGCCCAGGCAAAAGCGCTTGAACTCGTCGTCGATCAGCGGGTAGGTGATGTTGAGAACGTAGAGCGGCACCTGCGACTGGCCGAAGGCATCGGCCAGACCCAGCATTTCGAGCGAGCGCAGCACGCTGTTGTAAAGGCCGCCCTGCATGACGATGCCGAAATCTTGCGCGCCTTCGGCAAAGAACTCGTTGAACTCGCGCTCCTGGATGAACTTGACGGCGGCGGGCCAGCGGTCGGTGATTTTCTCCTGCTCTTGCGCGTAACTGGCCGGCGGCAGCACCACGCGGCTGGTGTCGCGCTGCGGGTTTTCGATGGCGTCTTTGAGTGTGAAGTTGGGGCGTTTGTTGGCCTTGGTCGCAAAGCGGCCGTGCACATGGCAGGCGCGTATGCGCAGCTCCAGCATCACCGGTGTGCGGCTGGCTTCCGAGAGTTCAAAGCCCAGCTCCACCGCGCGCACGATGCTTTCCAGATTGGGGCGTGGGTCGATCAGCCAGACCTGCGACTTCATTGCAAACGCGTGCGAGCGCTCCTGCATGATGCTGGAGCCTTCGCCGTAGTCTTCCCCCACGATGAGCATCGCGCCGCCGGTGACGCCGCCCGAGGCGAGGTTGGCCAGCGCGTCGGACGCCACATTGGTGCCCACGGTGGCCTTGAAGGTGACGGCGCCGCGCAGCGGGTAGTTGACAGAGGCGGCCAGCGTGGCGGTAGCCGTGGCCTCTGAGGCGCTGTGCTCAAAGTGCACGCCCAGCTCGGCCAGGATGTCGTTGGCGTCGGTCAGCACGTCCATCAGGTGCGAGATGGGTGCGCCCTGGTAGCCGGCCACGTAGGAGACGCCAGCCTGCAGCAGCGCCTTGGTCACAGCCAGGATGCCTTCGCCGCGGAACTCGTCGCCTTCGCCCAGGCGCAGCTTTTCAACTTCTTGCGTAAAGGAGCGCTCAGCCATGGCGCTTGCCTCTGCCGGATTGCGGTGTGGGTGTCATCGTGTTGTCTCTCTCGTACGGGCCGCAGGTGGGTTGGCGGCGGCTTGTTATTCAGGCAATTTACGCAGGCGCAAGGCATACGGCAAATGGATTTTTCTGATGAGGCACATCCATTTGATGAATAATCAGTAGCAACCCTGATGGAGACAAGCGCATGAACTTCCGCCAGCTCGACCTGAACCTTTTGCGCGTACTTGCGGCCATCCACCGCACCGGCTCGGTCACGCTGGCCGGCAAGGCGCTGTCGCTGTCGCAGCCGGCCACCAGCAATGCGCTGTCGCGGCTGCGTGACTACTTTGAAGACGAGCTCTTTGTGCGCGCGCCCTCCGGCCTCAAGCCCACGCGCCTGTGCGAGCAGCTGGCGCCTGCCGTGCTGGCGCAGCTGCTGGCGCTGGAGACGGTGGTCACCGGCCATGAAGACTTTGAGCCCGCGCACAGCGACATGCACTGGCGGCTGTCGCTGTCGGACCTGGGTGAGATGCTGTTTTTGCCCGGCCTGGCCGGCGCGCTGCGCACCCAGGCGCCGGGGGCGCGGCTCTCCAACATATCGGTGGCGGCCAATGAAGTGGCGGCGGCGCTGGAGGCGCGCGAAATTGATTTGGCTATCGGCATCCTGCAGCCCAGGCATCGCGGCATACGCACGGAGCTGCTGTTCCGTGAAAACTATGTGGCGGTGGCCTCGCCGCAGTGGCGTCCGGCCTCGGGCCGCAGCGGCCGCACGCTGACCACGCAGCAGCTGGCCGAAGCGGCCTTCGTCGTCGCGTCACCCACGGCGACCTTTCACGGCAGTGTGGAGCAGATGCTGGTGCGCATGAAGCTGGAAGACCGCATCGTGCTGCGGGCGCGCCACTTCGGCGCCCTGCCCGAGCTGGCACTGACGACCGACCTGCTCTCCATCGTGCCCGAGATGTACGCGCGCAACCTGCGCCAGCGCTATGACTGCCGTGTCTGGGGCATTCCGGGTGCGCCGGCCTATGAAGTGCGGCTGGTGTGGCACAGCAGCACCGACAACGACCCGGCCCACCAGTGGATGCGCGCGCTGGTGCACCAGCTGTTCAGGCGGCCGGTGCGGGCCGAGGCGGTGTAGTCGTTTTGCTCCTTCTACCGCCGGGGCTGGTTGATGTAGCCAGTATTGTGATGAATCCCACGCCGTAGGCCCCCATCCCCACCTTCCCCCAGAGGAGGAAGGAGTCATACCAACCCCCGCCCCAAGTTCCTGCTCCTTCCCCCGCTGGGGGAAGGCTGGGATGGGGGCCTGCGGCCTTTGCAAAAGCGCTTGCTCCATCGCCGCAGGCGCCGACGTAAAACTCTTACACATCAACGCGCAAAAGCGGATAGACGGCGACCATCAGCCCGACGATGATTGGCGCACTGCAAGCGCGACAACACCAACGGAGGACGACTTGAAACCAACCAAAACCACCAGCCTGGTCACCACGGCAACCCTGACAGCACTGCTCGCCGGTTGCGGCAGCGGCGCAGGCGAGCAGGTCAACATCAAGCCCGGCTACGTGGGCGGCATCACCGTCGGCGTGTACGACGGCGGCAACGACGACCTGCTGACCGCCGGCCTGGGCAAGAGCGGCCTGGCTGCACCGGCGCCGCAGCCGGTGGACCCGCTGAACCCCAGCGCCGCCGAGCTGCGCCGCATCGCCATCTACAACAACTACCGCGCCATCCTCGACATCTCTCCGGGCGGCGGCTACGGCACGCTCTACGGCCCCAATGTGGACGCCCGGGGCAACGTCACCGCCAGCGAAGGCAAGATCGCCGGCACCGAATACATCGCCTATTCCGACGACGGCAGCGGCCGCCAGAACGTCACCCTGATGGTGCAGGTGCCGGCCAGCTTCAACCCGGCCAGCCCCTGCATCGTGACCGGCACCTCCAGCGGCTCGCGCGGCATTTACGGCGCGATCGGCTCGTCAGGCGAGTGGGGCCTGAAGAACGGCTGTGCCGTGGCCTACACCGACAAGGGCACCGGCAGCGGCATGCATGACCTGCAGAACAACACCGTGCATCTGCAAAACGGCTTGCGCGCCGATGCGGGTGCGGCCGGCAATGCCTCCAACTTCACTGCCAACCTGAGCCCGGCCGAGCGTTCGGCCTTTAACACCGCCTGGCCCAACCGCTTTGCCGTGAAGCACGCGCATTCGCAGCAGAACTCCGAAAAAGACTGGGGCCGCTATACCTTGCAGTCGGTGGAGTTCGCCTACTACATCCTGAACGAGCGCTATGGCAAGCCCTCGCGCGACGGCGGCGCGCGCCTGCGGACGCTGAATCCGTCCAACACCATCGTGATTGCGTCCAGCGTTTCGAACGGCGCCGGCGCGGCGCTGGCGGCGGCCGAGCTCGACACGCAGGGCCTCATCAGCGGCGTGGCGGTGGGTGAGCCGCAGATCCAGCTGGTGCCCGATACGCGGTTGAGCGTGCGGCGCGGCAACAGCACGCTGGCCGGCACCGGCAAGCCGCTGTATGACTACACCACGCTGGCCAATCTGCTGCAGCCTTGCGCCGCGCTGGCCTCGCCCACCACCAATGTCTTCAACACCATCAACCCGGTGATCGCCGCCAACCGCTGCGCCGTGCTCAAGGCCAACGGCATGGTGAACGGCAACACCACGGCCGAGCAGGCCAGCAGCGCTATGGCCACGCTGGTGCAGGCGGGTTGGCAGCCCGAGGGCAATGATTTGCAGGCCTCGCACTATTCATTCGCCACCCTGCCGGTCGCGTTGACGTACGCCAACGCCTATGGCCGCGCCGGTGTGCAAGACAACCTGTGCGGCTACAGCTTTGCCGCCACGGCGCCTGCCGCATCGCCGACACCCAATCTGGTGGTGCCTGCGCCTGCGGGCCCGCTGGCGACCTCATTCGGCACCGGCAACGGTGTGCCGCCGACGGCAGGCATCAACATCGTGAACAACGCCAGCGTGGGCGGGCCGATGCTGGACGCGGCCTCCATCTCGCCCGGCAATCTGCAGGACTACAACAGCCCCGGCGCGCTGTGCCTGCGCGCGCTGGTCACCGGCACCACGCCCGACGCGCTGCGCGTGCGCGAAGGCATTCAGCAGGTGCTGCGCACCGCCAACCTGCAGGGCAAGCCCGCGCTGATCGTGCACGGCCGCTCTGACACGCTGGTGCCGGTCGCGTTTACCTCGCGGCCTTATCTGGGCCTGAACAAGATGGTGGAAGGCCGCAGCAGCAAGCTGTCGTACATCGAGGTCACGAACGCCCAGCACTTTGATGCCTTCCTGGGATTTCCGGGTTACAGCCACCGGCTGGTGCCGCTGCACCGCTACTTCGTGCAGGCGATGGACATGATGTACGCCCACCTGAAAACCGGCGCGCCGCTGCCGGACAGCCAGGTGGTGCGCACTGTGCCGCGCGGCCTGAGCGGCGCGGCACCGAACCCGATCACGCTGGCCAATGTGCCGCCCATCCAGGTGGTACCGGCCGCGGCCAACCGCATCACGTATGGCAACAACGTGGTGACAGTCGCCGACTAAACGGAGGCAGGTGGTGCCGGCAGCAGCCGGTAAGCCACCGCCCCGGCTGCCAGCAGCGCCGCGATGCAGGCCAGCACCGCAGTGAAGGGGTCGAGACCCCGCTGCGTGGCGATGGAGGCAACCAGGCCCGTGAGCCACTGCATGCCCGCCACACCCAGAAACATCGCCATGGTGAAGACCGCCATGGCGCGGCCCGTCAGCGCGGCCGGGTAGGCGGCGCGCACGTCGGCGTACTGCAGCACCAGGTAGCCCGACAGCAGGCCGATCACCACCGGCCCGGCCACGTCGATCAGCGTGCTGTGGGTGAAGGCAAACGCGGCGAAGAGTATGGCGAGCAGCAGCGTCAGTCCGGTGATCCAGCGGCGGCGGTGTGCGGGGCCTGGGTCCAGCCGGCCAAACAGCGGCGGGCCGAAGAGCGAGGCCACCGACATCACCAGCGCGACGTTGCCGCTTTGCACCAATGAAAATTCATGGCGTTGCATCAGCAGGGGCCCGAGCCACAGGCCGCGCAGCGAGATGAAGGACGCGTAACCCACTGCCGACATGATCAAAATGCCCCAGCTGTAAGGCAGGGTGAGCAGCGCGCCGAATTTGGCAAAGGCCTCGCGCACCGATTCACGCGGTGCGGCGGCGGCATATTGCGCGGGCTCATGCACAAAAACAAAAATCAGCGACCACGCCAGCGCTGCCATCGCCCCCAGCACCCAGAAGCCCATGCGCCACGAGGGCGCCTCGATCAACCAGGCCAGCGGTGTGCCGGTGAGCAGCATGCCCAGCCCGCCCAGGCCCAGCGTGAGGCCCGACACGGCGGCGAAGCGGCCGGTGGGAAAGTGGCGCGCGATGAATACCGTGCACACCAGAAAGGCCGGCGCACAGCCCATGCCGATCAACACCTGGCCCGCCACCAGCACGCCATAGCTGCCCGCCAGCGCCGACAGTGCAGAGCCCGCAATCGCCAGCGGAAACGCCGCCAGCACGGTGCGCCGCACACCGTGCAGGTCGATGCCTATGCCCATGAAGAGCTGCATCGCACCGAACGGAAAGTGAAACGCGCCGGCAAACAGCCCCAGCGCCTGCGCCGTTAAATGAAAGTCGGCCTGCAGCGGCGCGGCCATGATGGCCGCCACGGTGCGGAACGACTGGCTGAGCGCGACGGCCGTCGTCAGCGCGAACAGCATGACCCAGGTGGCGCGTGGTGTGTTGGGGGTGGGTGCGGCTTGCGGGGAGCCGTGTGCGGGTTCAGCCAAAAGGAGTTCCTGAAAAGGTGCTTGCCAGTTTAGGCCGGGACTGCAGACCGTGAAGTCCCGCGTTGACAAATTACTTCAACCGTGAATAATTAAATTGTGAACTGTGCATGGCACAGATGCTGCAAGGGGATGGGTGTTATCACGGCAACCGGCAATGTACCGGCGCGCCGCGATCAAAATGGCGTGACAGCCTGTTCTTCTCTGGAGCGACCGCATGACCGTGTTCAAGTCTTCCCTGGCAGCGCTGCTGCTGGCCTTTACCGCTTCCTCCTCTTTTTTCATCGCCGCCCCCGCGCTGGCGCAAAGCTACCCCTCCAAGCCGATCCGCATTGTGGTGCCCTACCCCGCAGGCGGCGGCATCGACGTGATCTCGCGCGTGATCGGCGAGCGCCTGGGCCGCAGCCTGGGCCAGCCGGTGCTGGTGGACAACAAGCCCGGCGCCGGCACGCTGCTGGCGGCCGAGTTTGTGGCGCGTGCGCCGGCTGACGGCTACACGCTGATGGTGACGACTGATTCCACGCTCACTATCAACCAGCACCTCTACGCCAAGCTGCCCTATGACCCGGTGAAAGACTTCGCGCCCATCACGCAGCTGGTGCTGCTCAACCAGCTGCTGCTGGCCAACCCGGCCGTGCCTGCCAACAACCTGAAAGAGCTGATCGCCTACGCCAAGGCCAACCCGGGCAAGCTCAACTACGCGTCGTACGGCAGCGGCAGCCAGCCGCACCTGGCGATGGAAACACTGAAGGCCCAGGCCGGCATCGACATCGTGCATGTGCCTTACAAAGGCATTCCGCAGGCCGTGCCCGCGGCGCTGGCCGGTGAGGTGCAGCTGACGTTCTCCGGCGCGGCCTCGTCGCAGGCGCACATCAAGGCGGGCAAGCTCAAGGCCTTGGCGGTAGGCGGCAAGACGCGCATGGCGGCGCTGCCCGATGTGCCGACGTTTACCGAGTCGGGCTTTCCGGATGTGCCGTCGAATGCGTGGTTTGGCCTCTTCGCGCCGGCCGGCACGCCGCGTGATGTGATCATGAAGCTGCACGCCGAAGTCACGCGCATCCTGAAAGACCCCGAGTTTGTGCAAAAGGAAATCGTCGCCAAGTCGTATGACCTGGTGGCCAGCACGCCCGAAGAATTTGCCGCTTTCCTGGTGGCCGACAGCGTGCGCAATGCGCGCGCGGTGAAGATCTCCGGCGCCAAGGTCGAATAGCTTGTCGGGCGAAGCAAACACGGTCGCCGTCTGGCGCGGCTACAACCAGGCAGAACTCGACCGTCAATACAACAGCCGAGGCACCGTGCCCGACGTGACGGTCTACCTGCGCGAATACGCTGAGCGCAGTGCGGCCGCCAAGGCTTCGCTGGCGTGTATGGAAAACATCGCCTACGGCCTGGGTGACGACGATAGGCTCGATCTTTTCCCTGTACCCGGCGCGCGCGGTGCGGCCCCGGTTCTGGTGTTTTTGCATGGCGGCGATTGGCGCGCGCTTTCCAAAGACGACAGTGCTTTTGCCGCGCCCGCGTATGTCGGCGCCGGCGCGATGTTTGTCGCGCTTGACTTCACGCTGGTGCCTGATGCCACCTTGCCGGAGATGGGCGCACAGGTGCGCCGTGCCCTGCACTGGCTGTGGTTGAACGTGGCGTTGCACGGCGGCGACCCGGCGCGCATCCATATCGCCGGGCATTCCTCAGGCGCCAACCTGGTCGGCCAGGTGTTGATGACGGATTGGGCGCGTGAGTTCGATGCGCCCGCTGACCTCGTCAAAAGCGCCTGCTTCATGAGCGGCCTCGGCGACCTTGAACCCGTGCGCCTGTCGTTTCGCAATGAGAAGCTGGGCCTGACGCCCGAGGTCGTGGCCGAGGTGTCCTTGCTGCGGCGTGGCGCGATGGTGCGCTGCCCGTTGCTGGTGGCCGTGGGCGGCAATGAAACCGAGGACTACCTGCGCCAAAGCCGCGAGGTGGCCAAATGGTGGGCCGCGCGCGGCGAGCCGGCGCAATTGATTGCACCGGCCGGGCGGCATCACTTCGACAACGTGCTCGAATGGGCCGACCCGGCGAGTGCGCTTTTCAAGTCGCAAATCGCGTTGATGGGCCTGGGCGCGGAGACTTCGGCATGAAGGGCCCGGCTGTCTGGCTGGACATGGACCAGGCCGAGCTGGATGCCTCTTACAACCAGGCCGTGTACGCCCCCAATGCGGCCGAGGTGCTGCAGCGCTACGCCGACAGCAGCGAGGCCGCGCGCGCGGTCGTCGGCGAGCCACTGCGCTTTGCGTATGGCGACAGCGCCATCGAAGGCCTGGATGTGTACCCCACCGCCAAGCCCGATGCGCCGATTGCCGTCTTCATCCACGGCGGGGCCTGGCGCTCGGGCCAGGCGCGTGATTACGGCTTTCCGGCAGCGCTGCTGGTGCGCGCCGGGGCGCACCTGGTGGTGCCCGACTTCGCGGCGGTGCAGGACGTGGACGGCAACCTGATGGCGATGGCCGGTCAGGTCAGGCGTGCGGTGGCCTGGGTGCATGCCAATGCGGCGCGTTTTGGCGGCAACCCCGGGCGCATTCACGTGTTGGGGCATTCGTCGGGTGCGCACCTGGCGGGTGTGGTGCTGACGACCGACTGGGCGGGCCGCTATGGCTTGCCGGCGGACATCATCAAAGGCGGCTTGTGCTGCAGCGGCATTTTCGATTTGAAGCCGCCGCGGCTTTCTGCGCGCAGCAGCTATGTGCGGTTTACCGACGAGATCGAAGAGGCGCTGAGCCCGCAGCGCCACCTGGGGCTGCTCAAGGCGCCGCTCATCGTGGCCTATGGCACGCTGGAGACGCCGGAGTTTCAGCGGCAGTCGCGCGAGTTTGCGGCTGCGGTGGCCGCTGGCGGCAAGCCTGTGCAACTGCTGGTGGCGCAAGGGCGCAACCATTTTGAAGTCATTGAAAGCCTGGCAGAGGCCAACGGTTTGCTGGGCGCGGCGGTGCTGGCGCTGATGGGATTGCCGCCCGGTTGAACCTCCGCACACCGTTCGGGCTGAGCTTGTCGAAGCCTTGCCTGTTCTGGCGCTGCGTAGTTTGCTGGATTTTGCTAGCCCGAGCCCCGGCTCCGAACTCAAAACAATATAGGTCCGAAACAACCAAGGCTTCGACAGGCTCAGCCCGAACGGCCGATTGAAAGGATGGGGGCTGAACGGTGATTACTGCGTCGGCGGAATCTTCCCATCCAGACTTGCGGCGTGTTGGCGGCAAAAGCTCACCAGCTTTTCCACGTCATGCGATTTGTCGAACACTTCGTCGGCGCCCAGCTCGCGGCAGCGCGCCAGCAGGTTTTCCTGGCTGTGGCTGGTCAGGACGATCACCTTCTGGCGGGCGGTGCGGCGCTGGCAATCTTTGAGCACGCCAAAGCCGGAGCCTTCGGCCAGAAAGAGATCGACGATGGCCAGGTCCCAGTCGGCCTCATGCTGCCCCAGCCATTGGCGTGCGCCGGTCTCGGAATCGGCATGGCCGACAAAGCGCAGGGGCGCGATCTCTTCCATGGCTTCCACCAAAGTTCTGCGTATGTCCGGCTTGTCCTCGACAAGAAACGCGCTGATGACCATGGAATCGAACCCCCGAAAGTTAATCCACGACATTAGCCACCACCTGGCGCCGGGACTGTCATCGGTTGTCAGCGGGGTGTGTAGGCTCACTCCCACTGTAGGCCAGTGGGCATGTACAAGCCGTAACGGGGGGTAACGCCGGGGGAAAATCCGCTAATCGGTCGTTATGTGCAGATTAATGGTGGTGGCCGTGCTCGCCGTGGACGTGGCGGTGGGCGATTTCTTCCTCTGACGCGGTACGCACGTCAGTCACCTTCAGGGTAAAGCGCAGGGCCTTGCCGGCCAGCGGGTGGTTGCCGTCCAGCATGACAGTGTCGCCCTTGATCTTCATCACGTTAAAGACCTGCTGGCGACCGTCTTCGCCGCGGCCTTCAAGCTGGCCGCCGACTTTGACCCCGGGCGGAAACTGCGTGCGGGGGATGGTGCGCACCAGGCTTTCGTCGCGCAGGCCAAAGGCGTCCTGCGGCTCCAGCGCCAGCACGGTCTGAAAGCCCGGCTCCTGGCCGTCCAGTGCTTCTTCGATCTTGGGCAGGGTGTTGCCGTAGCCGCCGTGCAGGTAAACCATGGGCGCGCTGCTTTGTTCGACCAGCTTGCCCTGGGCGTCCGCCACCTTGTAGCTGAGGGTGACGGCGGTGTCTTTTGCGATTTTCATGGTGTGGTTCCGGAGGGCCGGGAATGCGTAAAAAACGCTGATTTTCGCCCAGCCGGCCGGAATTTGCCTCGATTGGCGCCCGAGGGCTGATTTCCCGCACGCCGGATGGGGATTTGCGCCGCCGCCGGGCGCGGGTCGGCAGCATGCGTACAATCATGCAACATGATAAGTTACATGAAATCAAAAGGCCGGCTCTCAGCCGTTTTGCATGCCCTGCTGCACATGGCGCACCGCCAGGGGCCGATGACCTCCGACGAGCTGGCGGCCTGCCTGCGCACCCATCCGGTGGTGGTGCGGCGAACCATGGCCGGCCTGCGCGAGGCGGGGTTTGTGGTGTCCGAGCGCGGCCACGGCGGCGGCTGGGTGCTGGCGCGTGACCTGGCCTCCGTCACGCTGCTGGACGTGCAGATGGCGGTGGGCGCCGAAGAAACGCCTGCGGACGAAGGCGAGAGCCCGCATGCCGGCGGCTGCGTCATCGAGCAGTCGGTGCAACGCGCACTGGCCGGCAGCCTGCGCGAAGCCGAAGCGCTTCTGGCCAGGCGGCTGGGCGAGGTCACGCTGGCCGATCTGTCGGCCGACTTCAACCGCGCCATGGCGGCGCATACGGGCCATGCGGGTCACGCCGCGCACGTCCTGCCGCCGGAGGGCCACCATGCTGCATGACGCGATCATTGTGGGCGGCAGCTTTGCCGGGCTGTCGGCCGCGCTGCAGCTGGCGCGCGCCCGAAGAAACGTGCTGGTGATCGACGCGGGCCTGCCGCGTAACCGCTTTGCATCCGAGTCGCACGGCGTGCTGGGCCACGACGGCAAGCCCGGCCCGCAGCTTCTCGCCGAGGCACGGCAGCAGTTGTTGGCCTACCCCACGGCCAAAGTCTTCAATGGCCGGGTGAGCCGTGTTCAGACCGGAGAGGCCGGCTTTGTCGTGGAGGCCGAAGACGGCCTGCGCTGGTTCACCGGCCGCCGCTTGCTGCTGGCCACTGGCGTCGCCGACGTGCTGCCCGCCATCCCCGGCCTGGAGGCGCGCTGGGGCCAAACGGTGGTGCACTGCCCGTATTGCCACGGCTATGAAATCGGCGGCGGCGCCGTCGGCGTGCTCGGCACCGGCCCGATGTCGGTCCATCAGGCCATGATGTTTGCCGATTGGGGCGACGTCACGCTGTTCACGCAAGGCGTGGTCGAGGTGTCTGCCGAAGAGCAGGCGCAGCTGGCCGCGCGCAAGGTCAGGGTTGAAATCAGCCCCATTGCCGAGCTGCATGGCACGGCGCCCGCGCTGGACGGCGTGCTGCTGCAGGACGGCCGGCGCGTGGCGATCAAGGCCTTGCTGGTGGGCACGCAGGTGCGCATGGCCAGCCCGCTGGCCGAGGCGCTGGGCTGCGCGTTCGACGACTCGCCCTTTGGCCCCATCGTGCACATCGACGCCTGGGGCACGACCAGCGTGGAGGGCGTGTACGCCGCCGGCGACATGGCCCGCGTGCCGCACAGCATCACCTTTGCCATGGCCAGCGGCGTGGCGGCCGGCATCCGGCTGCATTCGTCGCTGATCACGCAAGACGCGCAGCGCGGGGAAACCGCGGCGGCGTAATGCTGCGTAAAAAGGCCGGTCTGGTTAAAGTGGTTGAAAGAGCCTGAAAAGGCCTCAATTGCCTTTTTTCACCCTGCTCACGCTTGCCCGCCATGAACCCGCCAGAGACCGAAACCATAGAACTGCTGCCCGTGAACGGCACGCCCCGCCAGCTGTTTGTGCTGCTGCACGACGCGGGCGGCATGGCGGCCGACATGCTGGAGCTGGGCAACCTGCTGGGCGGCGCTTTCGCCGAAGCCGCCGTGCTGATGCCGCAGGGCCTGACGGGCCCGCACGCCGATGCGGCAGGCGCCACCGCAGCCGGCCTGGACAATGCCGAGGCCCTGGCGGCCCGCGTGGAAGCGCTGGCCGCGTTTGTGCGCGCGCAGCAGCAGCGTTTTGACATCCTGCAGTCCGACACGGCGCTGGCCGGCTTCGGCGCGGGCGCCAGCCTGGCACTGGCGCTGGCCGATGCCCACGACGGCCTGGCCGGCCGGCTGCTGGCCTTTGGCGGCGGTTACCAGATCTGGCCGGCCCGCGCGCCCACGCTTACCACCTTGCACCTGCTGCACGGGCAAAACGACAACGTCGTGCCGCTGGCCCGCACCCGCAGCGACTTTGAGCACCTGATGCAGCTAGGCGCCGACGCCACCCTGGACGTCGCCGCCAGGCTGGGCCACGAACTGCATCCCGCGCTGATGGACCAGGCCGTTACCCGGCTGCAGACTTGCGTGCCGCTGCGGCACTTTAAAGCTGTCTAGAGTTTTGGTGGCTCAGAGGAGTTTTAAGCAAATAGTGCCTGTAGCCCAAGCAGGGCATGCGCTATCAGCTCCTAAATTAATAGCAACAAGGCTTTGCGTATAAGCCCGTTGAACGGGGGCTCAGCTACAGGCCTGCAGCGCCTTGCCGGCAAACTGCGGCTTCAGCGGCTCCAGCTTGGCTTTCAGCGCCGTATCCACCGCCGGCAGCTTGAGCAACTGCCCGCGCGCTTCAGGGCGCTCCAGCACCACCTTGGCCGTGCGCACACCGCGTGTGGCGGCACCGGCCAGCCCGCGTTCGGCTTCGGCCTGCGAGCCGTAGTGGCCGAGCGACAGGCCGGGGCCCAGCGCCGGGTTGACGAGCGGTTCAAACGACACGCCCATGCCGCGCAGCTCGCTGCGTTTTTTGGCCAGCGCGTCTTCGCTGGCGTACTTGCCCATGTAGACGATCCAGCGGCCTGGCTCGGTGCTGCTTTCCAGTGACCAGCTGCCGATGGGCAGGCTGCTTTCGAGGCCGGCGCGCAGGGCGGCGGTTTGTTCGGGGGTGAAGAGACCGGCCTGCAGGCATTCGGCCACCGGTTCGGGCGCAGGGGTTGCTGCCGTGGGGGTGCTGTCGAGCTGGCGCGCCTCGCTGGCGGTCAAAAGGCGCATCGCCTCGGGCCGGATCTGCTGGGCCAGGCGCTGGGGCTCGGCCTGCGCGGCGGGGCCATAGCCGTAGTCGGTCAAAAGGCCTTGCCGCCAGGCAAAGTAGCCGCCATTGGCCAGCAGCAGCACCAGCACCACCAGCCTCAGCATGGGCGTGCGCCTTCTGCGGAGGGCGGGGCGGATCCGCTGGCGTCGGCAAGAGGCCGCACGCTGACTTCGGAGCTGGTGATTTCTTTCATGCCAGCCGCAGTATGCACCAGCAGTGCGCCGTTTTCGCCTGCGCCGTGCGCCGTACCGGTGGTGCCGTCAGACAACCGCACGGCCCGGCCCGCGAGCACGTCGCGCGCGGCAAAACGGGCCTGAAAGGGCGCAAAGCCGAATTGCGCAAAAGCCTGCACCGCCTGCACCAGCGGCGGGATGACGCGTAGCAGCACGGCGGGCGCGTCCAGCTCGGGCAGCAGGTCCTGCAGGCCGCCCGGCGGGACGCTGGGCAGGGCCGATGCGGGCAGCGCCGGATCAAGCGGCACCGCGCGGATGTTGATGCCGATGCCGATCACGACGTAGCGCAGGCCTTCCCAGCTGGCGGTTTCGACCAGGATGCCGGTCAGCTTGCGCTCGCCTTCAGGCGTGGAAAGCCACAGGTCGTTGGGCCACTTCAGGCCGATGCGGGGTTTGGCGCCAGGGGCCAGGGGCTCCAGGCTTTCGGCCACGCTGATGCCGGCTACCAGCGAGAGACCCGACCAGTCGACGGGCGCCAGCGGCAGGCCCAGGGAAAACATCAGGCTGTCGCCGCGCCGGCTTTGCCACTGGCGGCCCAGCCGGCCGCGTCCGGCGGTTTGCTGCTCGGCCACCAGCAGCAGCGGCTCGGGGCGGGGCTCCACCGTGGGGCTGCCGCGAAAGCGGCGCATCAGCTCGGTGTTGGTGGAGTCAATCTCGGGCAGGACCTCGACCGTAAAGCCCGGCAGGGAGGGCGCCACGGCCTCCCAGAGGGCCTCGGCGGGCCATCGGATGGGGGTAACGGGGGGAGTGGTCATGAAAGCTCGGGGCGCGGGGCCTGGCCGGTGGCCGGCGGGTGAAAGACCAGATCAGTCTTTCTTTTTCTTCTTGGGCTTTTTGTCAGCTTTCTTGTCGGACTTCTGCTCAGCCTTCTTATCGGCCTTTTTCTTGTCCGCCTTGGCCTCTGCTTTTTTGCCGGACTTCTTTTTGGCCTTCTTGCCCTTTTTCTCGTCGTCCTTGGGCGAGAGCAGCGTGCCGCGGCAGTTTTTGGCGCCGCACCAGCAAGGGTATTCGGCCAGCAGCTTCTTGGTGTAAGGCGCGTCGATGATCAGGCCGTAGTCATAAAACAGCTCGTCACCCGCCGGGATGTTGCGCAGTGCCTTGATAAAGACGCGGCCTTCCACTTCGTCGGCTTCGCAGTTGGGCTTGCAGCTGTGGTTGATCCAGCGCGAGGAATTGCCGCCGTGCTTGGCATCGATCACATGGTCTTCGTCGATGTGAAAGTAGAAGGTGTGGTTGGGGTCTTTGGGGTCGTGCGGGTGGCGGCGCAGCGCTTCCTTCCAGTTGATGATCTCGCCGACGTACTCGATCAGCGTCTCGCCTTCGGCAAGGTCTTGCACGGCAAACACGCCCTTGCCGTGCACGCCGGAGCGCCGCGTCTGGATGCGGCGGCCGTCTGACGCAGGCGCTGGCGCCGCGGGCTGGGAAGAAAGTGGCGCGGGGCGCTCAGAAGCCTGGTTTTTTGACACGACGTATTTTTTTGGTATGGTTAATTCATGCATGTGCGCGTGCGTGCGCATGCGTGCGCACCCGCGCGCGTACATGCGCGAGAGCCGCTATTGTAGTGATGCGCCCAAGGAGCCCCCCGTGTTGAACCGCCGAAACCTGATGCAGACGACTGCCGCCCTGGCCTTGCCGGCCGCGGCCGGGCTGGGCCTGCCGGCGTGGGCCAAGGCCGGTGAAAGCCCCCTGCCCAAGGTCGGCAGCACCCTGCAACTGCCGGCGCTGACGCTGCTGGACGGCAGCGCCTGGACGCCCGCTGCGGCCTCAGGAAGGACGCTTGTGGTGTACTGGTGGGCCAGCTGGTGCCCTTTTTGTGCGGTGCAGTCGCCCCATATAGAAGCCCTGTGGCGGGCCCAGAAGGCCCAGGGGCTGGAGGTGCTGGCGCTGTCCATCGACAAGCAGCCGGCGGCAGCCGCTACATATATGAAGACCAAGGGCTACAGCTTTCCCGCCGGGATGCTGACCCCCGAGGTCGCGAAGTTTTTGCCCAAGCCCGTGGGCCTGCCCGTGGTGGTGGTGCTCAAGGTGCCGGCCGGCAGCCGTGAAGGCAAAGTCGTATTTGCGGAAAGCGGGGAAATGTTCCCCGAAGATGTAGAAGGTTTGAAGAAGTACATATGAAAACCCTTGTGATTGCAGAAAAGCCCTCGGTGGCGCAGGACATCGTCCGCGCCATCACGCCGACGGCGGGCAAGTTCGAAAAACACGATGAATATTTCGAGAGTGACGAATGGCTGGTCACTTCGGCCGTCGGCCACCTGGTCGAGATCCAGGCGCCCGAAGAGTTCGACGTCAAGCGCGGCAAGTGGAGCTTTGCCAACCTGCCCGTCATTCCGCCCTACTTTGACTTGAAACCCATCGACAAGACCAAGACGCGCCTCAACGCCATCGTCAAGCTGGCCAAGCGCAAGGACGTGAACGCCCTCGTCAACGCCTGTGACGCGGGCCGCGAAGGCGAGCTGATCTTCCGCCTGATCCAGCAGTACGCCAGCAGCAAGCACCCGGTCAAGCGCCTGTGGCTGCAGTCGATGACGCCCGCCGCCATCCGCGAAGGTTTTGACAGCCTGCGCAGCGAAAAGCAGATGCAGGGCCTGGCCGACGCGGCACGTTCGCGCTCGGAAGCCGACTGGATGGTCGGCATCAACGGCACGCGTGCGATGACGGCCTTCAACTCGCGCGACGGCGGTTTCTTTTTGACCACCGTGGGCCGCGTGCAGACGCCGACGCTGTCGGTGGTGGTGGAGCGCGAAGAAAAAATCCGCAAGTTCGTGAGCCGCGACTACTGGGAAATCCACGCCACCTTTCTGGCCGAAGCCGGTGAATACCCAGCCAAATGGTTTGACCCGAAATGGAAGAAGGCCGCAGCCAATGCCGACAACACGGAACCCGACGCCGAGCTGAAAGCCGACCGCGTCTGGACAGAGCGCGAAGCGCTGGCCATTGCCGAGGCCGTGCGCGGCAAGGCCGCCACGGTGACGGAAGAAAGCAAGCCCACCACGCAGGCCGCCGGCCTGTTGTTTGATTTGACTTCTTTGCAGCGCGAGGCCAATGGCAAGTTCGGCTTCTCGGCCAAGACGACGCTCTCGATTGCGCAGAGCCTGTATGAGCGCCACAAGGCGCTGACCTACCCGCGTACCGATTCGCGTGCGCTGCCGGAAGACTACCTGCCGGTGGTCAAGCAGACCTTTGAAATGCTGGCCGACAGCGGCATGAAGCACCTGGCGCCGCATGCAGCCACGGCCATCAAGGGCAACTACATCAAGCCCAGCAAGCGCATTTTCGACAACGCCAAGGTGAGCGATCACTTCGCCATCATCCCAACGCTGCAGGCGCCTAGCGGCTTGAGCGATGCCGAGCAAAAGCTGTATGACCTGGTGGTGCGCCGCTTCATGGCGGTGTTCTTCCCGAGCGCTGAATACCTGGTGACCACGCGCATTTCGCAGGCCGTGGGCCACAGCTTCAAGACTGAGGGCAAGGTGCTGGTCAAGCCGGGCTGGCTGGCGATTTACGGCAAGGAAGCCGCCGACGAAGTGGCCGACGCCAAGGACGGCGACAAGGGCCAGAGCCTGGTGCCGGTCAAGCCGGGCGAGATGGTGCGCGCCGAAGTGGTTGAGGCCAAGGGGCTGAAGACCCGGCCGCCCGCCCGTTATTCGGAAGCCACCCTGCTGGGCGCGATGGAAGGCGCCGGCAAGACGATTGACGACGACGAGCTGCGTGAAGCCATGCAGGAAAAAGGCCTGGGCACGCCGGCCACCCGCGCCGCCACGATTGAAGGGCTGATTGCCGAGAAATACATGCTGCGCGAAGGCCGGGAGCTGATCCCCACGGCCAAGGCCTTCCAGCTGATGACGCTGCTGCGCGGCCTGGGCGTGGAAGAGCTCTCCAAAGCCGAGCTGACCGGTGAGTGGGAACACAAGCTGGCGCAGATGGAGCACGGCAAACTCAGCCGCGAAACCTTCATGGCCGAGATCGCCGCCATGACGGAAAACCTCGTCAACAAGGCCAAGGGCTATGACAAGGACACGATTCCCGGCGACTACGCCACGCTGTCGGCGCCCTGCCCCAACTGCGGCGGCGTGATCAAGGAAAACTACCGCCGCTATACCTGCACCGGCAAAAAAGGCGACGACGGCTGCGGCTTCAGCTTCGGCAAGACGCCCGCCGGCCGCACCTTTGAAGTGGCCGAGGTCGAGCAGTTCCTGCGCGACAAGAAGATCGGGCCTCTGGACGGCTTTCGCTCCAAGGCCGGCTGGCCTTTCACCGCCGAAATGGTGATCAAGTTCGACGAAGAAACCAAGAACTACAAGCTCGAGTTCGATTTCGGCGACGACAAGAACGGCGAGACCGGCGAGATCATCGACTTCGGCGTGCAGCAGTCGCTGGGCCCCTGCCCGCGTTGCGGCTCGCGCGTGCTGGAGCTGGGCAAGAACTACGTGTGCGAAAAATCGGTGCCCACGAATGAGCAACCCACGCCCAGCTGCACCTTCAAGACCGGCCAGGTCATCCTGCAGCAACCTATCGAGCGCGAGCAGATGCACAAGCTGCTGGAAACCGGCAAGACCGATCTGCTCGACAAGTTTGTCTCGATGCGCACGCGCCGCCCCTTCAAGGCCATGCTGGCCTGGGACAAGGAAGCCGACAAGGTGAATTTTGAATTCGCGCCGTCCAAGTTCCCGCCGCGCAAACCGGCGGCGGCCAAGACCGGCACGGTGAAGACGCCTTTCGGCAAGACCGTCGCGGCCAAGGGTGCAACACCGGCGGCGAAAAAGGTGGCGGCCAAAAAAGTCGCCGCCAAGAAAACGCCGGCCGCCAAAACCGCCAAGCCCAAGACGCCGAGAGTCGCCAAGCCGGGCGCAGGCCTCAAGCCCAGTGACGCTCTGGCCGCGGTGATCGGCGCCGAGCCGGTGGCGCGCACCCAGGTCATCAAAAAGCTCTGGGACTACATCAAGGCCGAAGGCCTGCAGGACGCAGCCAACAAGCGCGCCATCAACGCCGACGCCAAGCTGCTGCCGGTGTTCGGCAAGCCGCAGGTGACGATGTTTGAGCTGGCCGGGATTGTGGGCAAGCACCTGACGGCCGAGTAAGGGTTGGCGCTATTTTTTTGATAGCGACCTCTCAATGACTGGCAATGGCTGGAGGCCGATTTGATGCTTAAACATTGAAGAGGCCGGCCAGCCGCCGCGCTGGCAGGCTTTCAGGCCACCGGCTCGGGCAGTCGCCGCAGCGCATGCAGCTGCGAAGCAAAAATCACCCCCGCCTGCACCGCGAAGCCGGCCAATGCCAGCCACAGGCAGGCCGCTTCGCCCATGGAGGCGCCCACTACGCCGCCCAACGCCGCACCGATCGGGCGTGAGCCGGCGTTGACCGCCAGGAACACCGCCGAGACGCGCCCCAGCATGGCGTGGGGTGTCACGCTCTGGCGCAGGGTGGTCGAGGTGATCGTCCAGACGATGGGCCCGACGCCGAACAGGAAAAATGCCATGCCTGCCAGTACCCCGCTGGGCACAAACAGCGTGGCCACCATGGTTGCGGCGGCCAGCACCGACACCGCCGGGCCGAGCTGGATGGCGCGGCCAAACGGCATGGCCGCCACCACACGCGGCGACAGCAGTGCGCCTATCACCATGCCCGCGCCATAAGCGCCGAGCGTGATACCGACGCCTTGTGCTGTCAGGCCCAGCACGCGCACCGCGTAAGGCACATAAGCCGCCTGCAGCACAAACCAGGCGATATTCCAGACCGTGCCGGCGATCACCATGGGCCGCAAATAGGTCTGGCGCCAGACAAATTGCGCACCGTCGCGAATCTCCAGCAGGGCATGACGTCTCGCAGTCGGTGTGCGTGCCGGCTCGGCCAGGCCCAGCAGCAGGGCCACGGCCGCGCCGGACAGCAGCGTTGCCAGCACAAAGGCCGACGACGCACCCGCCCAGGCCACCATCGCACCGGCCAGCGCCGGCCCGCCCGCGAAAGCCATGCTGCGCGCCAGCTCCAGCCGGCCGTTGGCGCGCGCCAGCGCTGCGCGCGGCACGATGGCCGGTACCAGCGCAGGCGCTGCCACACTGAAACAGACGGTGCCCACGGCGCCGATAAACCCGAGCAGCGCCAGCCCGGCAATCGACAGCTGGCCCGACAGCACCATGGCCAGCAGCGCCAGCAAAGACAATGCGCGCAGGGTTTCAGCGGCCACCATCAGGCGGCAGCGCGAGACACGGTCGGCCAGCAAACCGAGGGGAATCGACAACAGCAGAAAGGGCAAAGTCTGCAGCGCCGCCAGCAGGCCAATCTCACCGGGCCCGGCGCCCAGCATCAGCACCGCCACCAGCGGCACGGCCGCCAGACTCAACTGCTCAGCGGATTGGGCGGCAAGGTTGGACCATGCCAGGCGTTGAAAGGGAATGGGAAGGGGGGCTTGCATAGGCACGTGAGGTGAAAGTGCCATTCTGCCCACGGCGGCGGTTTTGCGCTGGCCGCTACCGGACTTGCGATCAACCGGAAATTGCGATCAGTGCAGCTGCAGCGCCGGCCAGCCGCGCTTGACGCCAATGGCCGCGAGCGTCGTGTCGGCATTCACCGTCACCGGATGCTTGACGGCCTCGAGCAGCGGCAGGTCGTTGATCGAGTCGCTGTAGGCCGTGGTTTTGTAGTCCTTGAAATGCAAGCCCCGTGCCGTGAGCCAGGCATGCAGGCGCTCAACCTTGCCTTCGCGCATATTGAGCACGCCCGTGGTGCTGCCGGTGAACAAGTTGCCCTGCATCTCGGGCTCTGTCGCGATCAGGTGCTCGATGTCAAAGTAGATGGCCGTCAGCTCGGTGATGAAGCGGTTGGTCGCGGTGGTCATGACCACCAGGTCGCCGGCTTCCAGGTGCTTGTCGACCAGTGCCAGGGCCGCCGGCGTGACGCGCGGCACGATCCAGTCGGCCAGGAACTCCTGCCGCAGCGGCTCCCACTCTTCAGTTGTTCGCCCGGCCAGCGTGCCCACATAAAAGTCGGCAAACTCTTTCAGGCCCACGGTGCCGGCCCGGTAGCGCGCGGCCATGTCGGCATTGCGCGCGGTGAATTCGGTTTTACCGAGGATGCCCTTTTCGATCAGGAAGTCGCACCACAGCACATCGCTGTCACCGTTGAGCACGGTGTGGTCCAGGTCGAAAAGGGTCAATCGCACAATATCCCCCACATGACAAGACAATTTTCCGCCGGGCCGCCCCAAGGAAAATTAGACCCCTCGGGGGGCAGCGTATTACACAAAGTGAAAAGCGTGGGGGCCATGTTCAAGCCTGACGGAGATGCCAGGCTTTGGGCCGGGTGAAGGTCTGGATGCCGTAGGTCGACAGCGTCAGGCCGACGCCCGAATCGCCGTAGCCGCTCCACGGCAAACGCGGGCTCACGCGGTCACAGCAGTTCCAGTAGACGCTGCCGGCGTTGACCTGAGCCAGCAAGGCCCTGGCGCGTGCCTCATCGGGTGTGAAGACGCCGGCGGTCAGGCCGTAGCGTGTGTCGTTCATGAGCTTGACGGCTTCCGCGTCGCCCGAGACCTTCTGGATGCCGATGATGGGGCCAAAACTTTCTTCGCGCATCAGCTCCATGCTGTGGTTCACGTTGCTGAACACGGTGGGTTCGTACCAGTTGCCCGGGCCGGCGCCGCGTTTGCCACCGGCCAGCAAAGTTGCGCCCTTGGCTTTCGCGTCGGCGACCTGGGCGTCCAGCACGTCCAGCTGCGGTGCGCGCGTGATGGCGCCGATGTAGGTGTCGTCGCTCAGGGTGTCGCCCGTCTTGAAGGTCTTGACCGTGTCGATGAACGAAGCCACAAAGCTGTCGTAGATCTTTTCGTGCACATAGATGCGCTCGACCGAGCAGCAGCTCTGGCCGGTGTTGTACATCGCGCCATCGGCCAGTGATTCGGCCGCGTTCTTCACGTTGGCGTCTTCGGTCACGTAAGTCGGGTCCTTGCCGCCGAGCTCGAGTTGCAGCTTGACCAGGCGTGGGCCGAGTGCCTGCGCGATTTTGGCGCCGGTGGCATGCGAGCCGGTGAAAAAGAGGCCGTCGATCTTTTGCTCCATCAGCGCAGCACCGACCGCACCACCGCCAATCAAGGGCACAAACACGTCTTGCGGAATGCCGGCCGCATGCAGCAGGCGCGCCATGGCCAGGCCGGACATCGCGGCGTACTCCGACGGCTTGTACAGCACGGCATTGCCCGTGAGCAACGCCGGAATGAACACATTGCCGCCGACAAACCAGGGGTAGTTCCAGGCCGAGATATTGGCCACCACGCCCAGCGGCGTGTGCTCGATCTGCTCGGTCATGCCGCCGTCGTTGAAGACGGTTTGTGTGCCGGTGGCGCCGCCCACTTCGGCGAGGAAGAAGTCGATGCGCCCCAAGAGGCCGTTGAGCTCGTTGCGCGACATCTTGACCGGCTTGCCGGTTTCGCGCGTCATGATGGCGGCCAGCGAGTCCAGCTCGGCCACGATGCCCGCGCGAAAACGTGTGATGCAGGCTTTGCGTTCGGCCATGGGTACGGCCGCCCAGGCGGCCTGGGCGGTGCGCGCCCGCTGCGCCTTGGCGGCCACCGAGGCCGCGTCGTCAGCCGGCAGTTCGGTGATCAGTGCGCCCGTGGCGGGGTTATGAATGGCGAGAGTGTTCATGCTTGCTTGGCTTTCTCTTTGGCTTCGGCCACGGCGGTCAGGAAGTCGTCGAGCACGGCGGCGTCGTCAATCGTGTCGGAGCCGGGTTTGTGAAATTCGGGGTGCCACTGGGTGGCAGCGATATAGCTCTTGGTTTTGTCCTTGCGGCGTATCGCTTCCACGATGCCGTCGTCCACGCTGAAAGCCTCGGCTTCAAATTCGGGCGACAAATCCTTGATACCCTGATGGTGGATGCTGTTGACGCGCACGCGCTCGACACCGGGGTACATGGACGAGAGTTTTGAGCCTTGCACGATGTTCACGCTGTGAAAGTTCTGGTCGTAGGTGACGGCGTCGCGGTGCACAAAGGATTCTGGCACCTGCGTATTGATGTCCTGGTAGAGCGTGCCGCCAAAAGCCACGTTCAGCAGTTGCAGGCCGCGGCAGACACCAAAGACGGGCTTGCCGGCTTTTTCAAACGCGGCCACCAGGGCTTTGTCGTATTCGTCGCGAACACGGTCGCCTGACCATTTTTCTTCCAGCGGCTCTTCACCATAGCTGCCGGGCCAGACATCGGCGCCGCCATGCAGCACCAGGCCGTCCAGCCATTGCGCATAGTGTTCGTAGGTCACGTCACCGCGCTGCGTGCTGCCTGTAGGGCAAGGCACCATGACCACCATGGCGCCCGAGGACATGAGCCAATGCGCAATCGACTGTTCGACGTACTGCAGCGTCTTGCCGGTGAAGAAGGAGCGGGTTGGGTCGGCGTGCGAGAAGCAGGCCGAGAGCCCAATCTTGAGGCGGCTGGCGGCGATCACAGAGCGGCCTCGAACAATCGCTGGAAGTCTTCGGACTTGCAAGGCCGTGGATTGGTTTGATGGCAGATGTCGGCCGTGGCGATTTCGACCAGGCGCGGCAGGTGCTCACGCTTCACGCCGTGGGCCGACAGCGAGCCGGTAATGCCAACGCTTTCCTTCAGCTGCTTGAGCCAGGGCACCAAGGCCTTGCCGCCGCCGGCGACGCCGCACACGTGGGCCAGCTCGTCAAACTTGGCGGGCGCCGATTCGTAGTTCCAGGCCAGCACCGTGTCGATCATCAGTGCGTTGGCCAGGCCATGGTGCAAGTCGCAGACGGTGCCCAGCGCATGCGCACACGAATGCACGGCGCCCAGGTCTTTCTGGAAGGCGATGGCGCCCATCATGGACGCCATCATCATGTCGCTGCGCGCCTTCAGGTTGGAAGGCTCTTTCACGGCCGTCAGCAACGCGCGCGCCGCGATGCGCGTGCCTTCGAGCGCGATGCCGTCGCACAGCGGGTGGTAGGCGGGCGAGAGGTAGCTTTCGATGTTGTGCGTGAGCGCGTCCATGCCGGTGGCGGCCGTCACGTGCGGTGGCAGGCCCAGCGTGAGCTCCGGGTCGGCAAACACCACCTTGGCCAGAATCTTGGGGCTGAACACCACGCGCTTGATGTGCGTGTCGTTTTCGCTGACGACCGATGAGCGGCCGACTTCGGAGCCGGTGCCCGAGGTGGTGGGCAGCGCCACGAAGTAAGGCAGCTCATTTACGATGGGGCGCACCTGGGGGTGGTCCCAGACGTATTCGAGGATGTCGCCCTCATGCGTGGCGGCAACGCCCACCACCTTGGCCACGTCCAGCGCCGCGCCGCCGCCAAAGCCGATCACGCAGTCGGCCTTGTGGGCTTTGTACGCTGCAGCGCCGTCCATGACCTGGCTGCAGGTCGGGTTGCCAAAGACGCCCGAGAACACGGCCACGTCCAGGCCCGCCAGGTGCGTCTTGAACTCGGCCAGCACGGGCAACGCGCCCAGCGCCTTGTCGGTGACGATCAGCGGGCGTTTGCAGCCGGCATCAAGCAGCGCCTGCGCGACCTGCTTGCGGGCGCCGGCGCCGAAGCGGATGGCGGTGGGAAAAGAAAAGTTGGTGGTGCTCATGGGGATGGTTTCTGGTTGAGGCGGATTCAGGTGGCGGAGGTGAGTTGCAAATACATGTGCTGCTTGCCGAACGGTACGCCGTTCACGCGGATCGCGTCGGGCTCGATGCCGAAGGACGCAAAGCCGGCGCGGGCATAGAGGGCGGCGGCCTGCCGGTTGGTGTCGGTCACGGTCAGGACCAGCAGTTCTACGTCCGAGGACTTTGCCGCCTGCACTACCGTGTTGACCAGTGCCAGACCCAGCCCTTGACCGCCGTACTCCGGCGCGACATACATGGCGACCAGCGTGGCTTTGTGGCGGTTCTTCAGGCGCGTCTCACGCGTCATGCCGACGACGCCGGCCAGCGTGCCCTCCACAAACGCACCCCACATGACGGTGTCCGACGTGGCGGCCAGCCGCTTTTCAGTGTCGGCCGGGGAACGCAGGCTTTCTTCTTCAAAGCTGGAGGTGAAGGCGTCAGGGTGCTCGCGCAGGCCGCGCAAACGCAGCTCCCGGTAAACGGGTGCGTCGGATATTTCAAGTCGCCGGATTTGCATCAAAGGGTTCAAAAGAGGGTTCAAGGATTAAATAATCTCGAAATAGCGTTTCATTTCCCAGTCGGTCACGGCGTCCAGCCATTGCCGCCACTCCCACTCACGCGTGGCCGCGAAGTGATCCACGAAAGTATCGCCCAGCCAGTCGCGGGCGATGGCCGATTTCTGGAAAATCCGGGTGGTTTCGATCAGGGTGCGCGGTGCGCGGGGAATGTGCTCGGCGCCGCTGTTGGTGCCGGTGATGGGCGCGCCCAGCTTCAGGCCTTTTTCAACGCCGTGCAGGCCGGCCGCGATCACGGCCGCCATCGCCAGATAAGGGTTCACATCGGCGCCGGGGCAGCGCGTTTCGAGCCGGGTGGCCTTGGGGCTGCCGGCAATCACGCGAAAGCTGGCGGTGCGGTTGTCCATGCCCCAGGTGGGTTTGACGGGCGCCCAGAAGCCGTCGACCAGGCGTTTGTAGCTGTTGATGGTGGGCCAGATCATGGGCCCGAACTCCATCATGCAGGCGACCTGGCCGGCCACATAACTTTCAAAGAGCTTGCTCATCTTGCGCGGGTTCTTCGCGTCGTAGAAGAGGTTGTTTTTGCCGTCCGACAAACTCTGGTGGATGTGGCCGCTGCAGCCGGGCAGTTGCTGGTGCGGCTTGGCCATGAAGCTGGGCATGATGCCGAAGCGCGCGCCGATCTCCTTGGCGCCGGTTTTGAACAGGATGGCGCGGTCGGCCTGCTCGAGCGCTTCGCTGAAGCCGATGGCGACTTCGTACACGCCCGGTCCGGTCTCGGTGTGCAGCCCTTCAATCGGGATGCCGAAGGCCAGCATCTCGTCCATGATGGCATTGAAGAAGTCCTGGTTCTGGTTCATGCGCAGCAGCGAATAGCCGAACATGCCGGGCGTGAGTTTTTCGGCGCCTACGCCGTTCTTGGCGGCCCAGCTTTGCGGCGTTTCCAGGAAGTTGAACCACTCGAACTCCATGCCCGTCATGGGCATGACGCCCATTTTTTCGGCACGCCTGAGCACGCGCTTGAGCGTCTGGCGCGGGCACACCGCATGCGGCGTGCCGTCAGCGTTCACGAATTCGCCCAGCACAAAGGGAACGTTGTTGTCCCAGGGCACATGGCGCGTGGTGGCCAGGTCCAGCCGCGCCAGTGCATCCGGAAAGCCGTGCTGCCAGCCCGTCACCGAGGTGTTGTCGTAGCAGGTGTCCATCATGTCCCAGCCCAGCACCACGTCGCAAAACCCAAAGCCACCCGCCGGGTAGGGTTCGGCCGCACCGAAGAATTTGTCCTTGTGCAGGTACTTGCCGCGCAGCACGCCGTCGATGTCGCTGACGGCGACCTTCATCTTGTTGGCGCCCGACTTGCGCAGCATCTCCAGGGCCGGGTGGAGTGCGGAGGATTTGGTGGTCTTTTTGGGCATGGTGGTGGGCGCCTTGTGGTTTTAGGGGTGAGCGCTTGCCCGGCCTTTTTCGGCCAGGCCAATCGCAAATTCTTCTTCCGGCGAGAGGATCAGCCGGTGCCGGCCCATCACTGCGAAGTAGCTGATGCCGATGGCAAACCACAGCGCGACCCAGAGCACGCCCACGCGGTAGACCGGGTCGCTGAGCTGGAAGTAGATGGTGACCAGCGCGATGAGCAATGTGAGCCCCGCACCCGCCACACCCAGCGGGCTGCGGTAGGGGCGCTCCATGTTCGGCAGCTTGCTGCGCAGGCGGATGAACGACAGCGCCTGCATGACGTAAGAGAACATGGCGCCGAACACCGCCATGTTGAGCAAAGTGCCGCCAATCACGGCCGAGCCCTTGTCAACGCCCAGCGAAAACCACAGCACGAACATCACGACCAGCGCCACCACCGAGCCGACGATCATGGCGATGTGCGGGGTCTTGCGGCTGCCGTGCGTGACCGACAGCGACGAGGGGAAGTAACCGGCCCGGCTCAGTGAATAGATCTGCCGGCCCTTGGCAAAGATGATGGTGTGAAAGCTGGCTACCAGGCCCAGCACCGCGATCGTTGCCAGCACCTTGGCGATGCCATCGCCATAGATCGCCTTGAAGCCGTCCAGCAGCGGCTCGGCCGAGGTGCTGAGCGCGTGCGAGCCGATGCCCGCGACCGACGGGTTCAGCCACAAAATCATGAAGGCCGAGAGGATGAGCGTGAAGATGCCGGCGATGATGCCGCGCGGCATGTCGCGGCGCGGGTCGACGGACTCTTCGGCCGCCAGCGGCAACTGCTCGATCGCCAGGAACAGCCACACCGCAAAAGGCAGTGACGCCAGCACGCCGGCGAAGCCCAGCGGCAGGAAGGGGCCACGGCCCTCAGGCAGCACCGCGCCGCCGGCGCCCACATTCATGGCCCAGCGTGCGAAGTCGATTTTGGGGAAGGCGCTGATCCAGAAGGCCACCAGGCAGGCCAATGCCAGCAGCGTGACGGCGAGCGTGATCTTGAATGAGAGCTCGACGCCGATGATGTTCAGCCCGATGAAGACGATGTAAAAACCGATCCACCACAAAGGCTGCCAGGCCGGCGGCGTGCCGAAGATGCTGCCCATGTAGCTGCCGATGAAAAACACGATGACGGCCGGCGTCAGCACGTATTCCACGTTCTCGGCCAGCCCGGTGAGGAAGCCGCCCCACGGCCCCATGGCGGTGCGTGCAAAGGAATAAGCACCGCCGGTGTGCGGCAGTGCGGGCGACATTTCGGCCAGCGAAAACGTCAGCCCCAGGTACATCACCGAAATGATGATGGTGGCCAACAGCATGCTCCCCCAGCCGTTGGCCAGGCCCAGGTTCCAGCCGGCGAAGTGGCCGGAGATCACCGCGCCTACCCCGAGTGCCCAGAGCGACCAGACGCCGGCATAGCGTCTGAGCCCCCGCTTTTCAAAGTAGCTGCCGTCGACTTTTGCGTACTGGACGCTGGAACGTTCTGACATGGTGGCTCCCTATAGGTTGCAAGGTTGTCGGCCCGGTAAGGCCGTGTTGCATCCTAGGGCGGGGGTGGGCGCGCTGAAATCCCATTTCGGCAAGTTGCGCGAATGGGGCGCCGGCGAAGTGGGCGAAAGTAAGTCGAACTGTTTCAAAGCGTAGCTTGCATGCGGCACGAATCCTGCAAGAATGCGCCGATGGCACATCCTTCCGATTCCGCCCGGCCTGCCTTGCTGTCCCACGCGTCGTTTGCCGATGCGGACGAGCAGGCGGCGGCACTCACGGGCTGGAACCAGAGCTACCTGCAGCTTTCTCGCGGGGCTTTTGGCGGTGAGGTGCGGCAGCTGGAGTTCTCGGGCTTGCGACTCTTTGTGGAAAGCCTGCGGGAGTCTGTTTACCAGACGGGCCAGATCCGGGACGGTGCGCTTGCCCTGGGGCTGCCGCTGCAGGTCGATGGGCCCAGTGTGTTTTGCGGTGCGCCCAGCGATGCGGGGGCGCTGCATGTGTTTTCGGGTGCGTCGGGTTTTGAGTTTCGCTCGTCCCGGCGACATGTGATGTTGGGCCTGGAGCTTGATGAGGCCGCCTGGCACCGTTGCGGCCAGCATGACCCTGCGCTGCAGGCCCGGCTCGGTGCGCAGGCCGGTTTGCGCCGGCTGGACGGCGCGGCGCAGGCGGGGCTCAGGCAGTGCCTTGTTGGGGTGCTGGATACGGTGGAGGCAGCTCCCGCTCTGTTGCAGTCGTCCGCTGTGCAGGCGGCCATGCTCGACAGCGTGGTGGAGCAACTCGGCCGCGTTCTGGCACCGGCGGGTAGCGCGGACGCTGTCGGCACGCACGGGCATTGGACGCTGACGCGCCGCGCCCGCGAACTGGTGCATGCACAACTCGATCAGCCGCCCACGGTGCTGGCGCTGTGCGAGCAGCTCGGTGTGAGCCGGCGAACCTTGCAAAACGGGTTTCAGACGGCGCTGGGCATCAGCCCATTGGCCTACTTGCGTGCCGTGCGCCTGAATGCCGCCAGGCAGGCGCTGAAGACCGCTACGTCGGTGACGGCGGCTGCAACGGACCTGGGGTTTTGGCATTTTGGTCATTTCGCGCACGACTACCAGCAAATGTTTGGCGAATTGCCCTCGGAGGCATTTCGCCGATTTCATTAAGCCCCCACGCTCCCCACTTCGTGTGGTTCGCGAGGCCTTGCAGGCCGCGGCTCGCGAGACGCTTCACCTCTGTCGCCCGTCCAAGCCTGCGCAGGCAGGCTTGGAGCCACGGGCTCCAGCCCCTCCGGGGCCGCCCGCCTGTGGCCCGGCAAAGCCGGTTCCACGGCTCAGGCTGGTGGAGAGACGTTCTCAGGCGGCTGGCGCTGCGGACGTGATGCCCATGTCCTGCAGAGCACCTTCCACGGCCAGCACGGCCTGCTCGATCTCATTCGGGCCGATCGCACCGATGCAGCCCACCCGGAAAGTTTCTACCTGGGTGAGCTTGCCTGGGTATAGGACAAAACCGCGATCTCGCGCAGCGGCATAGAACTTTTTGAAGTCGTAGCGGCTGTCGGCCGGTGCGTGAAAGGTCACGATGATGGGCGCCTGGATGGCCGGGTCCAGGAAGGGCTTGAAGCCGAGTTTGGCCATGCCCGCGATCAGCGTCCGGTAGTTGCTCTCGTAGCGGGCCAGGCGCGCGGGCTGGCCGCCCTCTTCTTCAAACTGGGCAATCGCCTCGGCCAGCGCCACCACCACATGCGTGGGCGGGGTGAAGCGCCACTGCGTGGTTTTTTCCATATAGACGTACTGGTCGTGCAGGTCCATGGCCAGTGACTGGCTGCGGCCGGCGCAGCCGTCGAGGATGGCTTTGCGAATAAAGACGAACCCCATTCCGGGCACGCCTTCAAGGCATTTGCCGCTGGCGGCCACCAGCGCATCGAAGTGCACCTTGCGCGCATCGATCTCGATCGCGGCGAAGGAACTCATGGCGTCCACCAGCAGGCCCTTGCCGTGAGCTTTGCAGACGTCAGCAATTTCCTGCAGTGGGTTGAGTACGCCCGCACCGGTTTCGCAATGGATCAGCATGACGTGCGTGATGCTGGCGTCGGCCTTGAGTTGGTCGGCCAGTGCTGCGGGGGACACCTGCGCCGCCTCGTCAAAAGGCATGACAGTGCAGCGCCGGCCCATCAGCGTGGTGAGCCTGGCCGCGCGTTTGCAATACGCGCCGTTATCCATTACCAGCACATGGCCGTCTTTCGGCACCACGGTAGCCACCGCCGCCTCGACGCTGAAGGTGCCGCTGCCTTGCAGAGGCACAACGACGTGAGAGTCTTGCCCATGGATGACGGCCAGCAGGCTTTTGCGCACGCTTGCCGTCACCGCGTTGAAGTCGCTGTCCCAGGAGCCCCAGTCTTTCAGCATCGCGAGCTTGGTGCGCAGCGTGGTGGTCAGCGGGCCGGGCGTTAAAAGGATTTTGTCTCTGTCCATGGATTGCCTCTTTATTGTTTGTGGGGTGTTCGTTTCAATTCATTCAGGCCAGGCCGGGCGCGGCGTCGCGCAGGAAAACCGGCAGGTCCATGCTGGGCGGCTTCGCCGGCACCTGGTACATCATGTCGGCCACATAACCCCGGTGAAAGGTCTTGTGGTTGACGATGTGCAGCAGCATGTCGCCGCGCGTCATGGCGCCTTCGCCGCCGTCGACAAATTTGAAACGCACAACTTCACTATGCAGATCGCCGGTCAAACCGTCCGCATAAAGGATGTACCAGTCGTCCAGCGCCTGCTGCTGCTCGCGCAACTGCGCCAGCGTGGGCGTGGTGTCGGTATTGCGGGAGGTAAAGCCGTGCGGCCGGCCCTGCAGGTGGGCCTGCCAGATCAGGTCCACCACATAGGCGTGGTTCAGTGTGCGAAGCATGTTGCCGAAGGAGGTGGCGCGCGGCGCTGTCACTTCACCGGGCGGCAGTTGATCCAGCGCGGTGAAGAGGCGGTCGTTCGCCCAGGCTGTGTAGCACGTGAGCATGCGAAGGTTGCGGTGGTCTTGCATGCCCGTATTCAGCGTGCGCCGCCTCGCCAGGCCTGTGTGCGGCGGTTGATCCACCAGGCCAGCGCCATGAACAGCAAGGTGGCAATCGTCGACGCGAGCCCGATCAGCACGGCCATCGCCGCAGCAGCGCCCATTTCTCCGGCTTCGTCCAGATTCAGGATGGCGATGGAGGCGACTTTGGTTTCGGGCGAGTAGAGGAAGACGACGGCGGAAATCGTCGTCATGGCGTTGATGAAAAAGTAGCGTGCGATGTCGACCAGAGCCGGCGTGCAGATCGGCAGGGTGACGCGCCAGAAGGTCTTGAAGAAGGGCACCTTGAGCGAGGCGCTGACGGCTTCGAATTCGCCGTCCAGCGCTTTGAGCGCCGTGACGGCCGTGAGGTGGCCGGTGGTGTAGAAGTGCACGATGGTGCAGAGCGTGAGCAGCGTCAGCGTGTGATACAGGCCGTTCAGCGGGTTGTCGGGCGCGTTGAAGAAAAAGATGTAGCCCAGGCCCAGCACCAGCCCGGGCACGGCCATGGGCAGCATGGCCAGCATGCGCACAAAGCCGCGCAGGCCGTCCATGCCCTTGGTTTTTTCCAGCAGGTAGGCGCTGATGAACACCAGCGCCGTGCCGAAGAAGGCGGTGCCGGCAGCCATCTTGAGGCTGTTGACAAAGCCGACACCGACTTCCGCGTCAACCAGGCCCATGGTGTAGTGGCGCAGGCTGGGCTTGAGGTTGTACGGCCAGAAACTGGCAAAAGAGGCGAACACCGCCATGCCCAGCATGGCCAGCACCAGGAAGGCGATGGCGCAGCAGTACAGCGTCATGACCCAGTCGTAGCCGCGAGACGGCGTGGGCCGGTAGGGCACAGCGCGCGCCGTCAGCATGGCGGTCTGGCGCTTGCTGACGTATTTGTCGACCGCGAAAGTCAGCACGGCAGGCGCCAGCAGCAAGATGGCGACGACCGCGCCCTTGGCGAAGTCCTGCTGGCCTATCACCAGCTTGAACACATCGGTGGCCAGCACATTGAAGTTGCCGCCAATCACCTTGGGAATGCCGAAGTCGGTCATGACCAGCGTGAAGGTGACCAGCGCGGCCGAGATCAGCCCGTACTTGGCGCCCGGCAGTGTGATGGTGAAGAACTTGCGCCTGGCGCTGGTGCCCATGGCGTTGGCCGCTTCGTAGAGACGCGCATCCGACAGGCTGAGCGCCGTGACCAGGATCATCAGCGCATGGGGAAACACCGCAAAACATTCGGCCACCACAATGCCGGGTGCGCCGTAGATCTGCTCGATGCCGATGCCCTGCATCCAGCTTTTCAGCACGCCCTGGTTGCCGAACCAGTAAATCAGTGAGATGGCCGACAGCAACGAAGGCGCCAGCAGCGGGATCAGCGTGATGCCGCGAAACAGCGCCTTGTACTGCATGCACGAGCGCGTCAGTGCGTAGGCAAAACCAAAGGCCAGCGGCACGGCGATCAGCGTGACGGCGGTGGAGACCCAGAGGCTGTTCCACAGGCTTTCGAGCAGCGCCGGGGTCTTCGCATACTCGATGAAGTTATCGAACCAGACGAAGTCGCCGGATTTACCCAGCAGCGCTTGCTGAAGAATCGCCAGCAACGGTGCGGCCAGAAATGCTATTAAAACAATAGCTACCAGCGCAAGCGCAGCATAGGCCAGGTGGTCAATCCAGTGCGTTTTCTGGCGCACTGCGGCCGGAGCAGGGGCAGTGAACACCGGCATCAGAACACCTTGATGCGCTCGGGCAGCAGCTTCAGCGGCAGCGACGAGCCGATCTGCAATGATTGCTCGGAAAGGAAATTGAGCGAGAGATAGACCGTGAGCTTGTGGCCGCCCAGCGCGGGCGAGGCCACGTGCACGTGGCAGAAGGATCCCAGAAACTCGATCTTCTCGATGGTGGCATCAAACACATGGGCGTCGCCGGCGGCAATCGGGCGGGCCAGCACGTCTTCGGGCCGCAGGTAAATTTTGGCATCACGGTCGGCGCCGTCGCAGGGCAGGCACAAGGCGCCGAACTTCATCTCGCCGCCGCTCACACGTACCTGCATCACGTTGACCTTGCCGACAAAGTCGGCCACGAAAGGCGAAGCGGGCTCGCGGTAAATCTCCATGGGCGTGCCGACCTGCTCGATCAGGCCGTGGTTCATCACCACGATACGGTCGGCCACACTCAAGGCTTCTTCCTGGTCGTGCGTCACCATGATGGTGGTTACGCCCAGCTTTTGCTGCAGCGCGCGGATCTCCGATCGCAGGCGCACCCGCTCCAGCGCGTCAAGCGCCGAAAGAGGCTCATCCAGCAATAGCAAACCCGGCGACGTGGCCAGCGCCCGCGCCAGCGCAATGCGTTGTTGCTGGCCGCCCGACAACTGGCTGGGGTACTTGGCCTCACTGCCCGGCAGGCCCACCAGCTTGACGAGTTCGCTCACGCGTTTGGCGGCTTCAGCCTTGGGTGTCTTGCGATTCACAAGCCCATACGCCACGTTGTCAGCCACGCTGAGATTGGGGAACAGTGCGTAACTCTGAAACACGATCCCGTAATCACGCAGCGCCGGCGGCAACAGCGAGATGTCGCGCCCGCCCTGATGCACTTCGCCCGAGGTCTGAACCTCCAGGCCAGCAATGATGCGCAGCAAAGTGGTCTTGCCGCAGCCCGATGGGCCGAGAAAACAAACGAACTCGCCCTTGCGGATGTCCAGGTTGATGTCTTGCAGTGCGGTGAAAGCGCCGAACTCCTTGCGGATGTGGCGCAGGTTCAGAAAAGTGTCGTTGTTCATTCGTGGGTCATACGTGTGTATTGCCTGGGGCGCGCCGATACGAAAGGCAAGCAGCCGCGTGGAACCGGCTTTGCCGGGCCACAGCGGCTGTCCCCCTGAGGGGGAGACAGCGGCCAAAGGCCGCCGACAGGGGGCTACTACTTCTTTTCAGTTTTACTGTTGTAGCGCTTGGTCCACTCATTCAGGATGCGCTCACGGTTGTCGGCCGCCCAGTTGAAGTCCATCTTGACCAAGCGTGACTCATAGTCTTTAGGCACATTGGCCAGCGGTGGTGCGAGACCAGGCTGCGCAGTGATGGCAAAGTTTTTGCCGTACAGCATCATCGCGTCCTTGCTCGAAGCCCAGTCGGCCAGCTTCTTGGCGGCGTCCAGCTTCTTGGTGCCCTTGTGAATGGCAAACGCTTCCAGGTCCCAGCCCAGGCCTTCTTTCGGAAACACGAGATCGATCGGTGCACCTTTGGCCTTGTTGGCGTTGCCGCGGTACTCGAAAGAAATGCCCATCAGAAATTCGCCGGAAGCCGCCATGTTGCAGGGCTTGGAGCCGGAGTGGGTGTACTGCGCGATGTTTTCATGCAGGCCGTCCATGTATTTCCAGCCGCCGCCCTTGCCGTCCTTGTCGCCGAAGAGCGTGAGCCAGGCGGTCACGTCGAAGTAGCCGGTGCCGCTGGAGGCGGGGTTGGGCATGACGATCTGGCCTTTGTAGATGGGCTTGGTCAGGTCTTGCCAGGTCTCGGGTTTGGGGATGTTCTTCTTGGCCGCTTCAACGGTGTTGAAGCACACCGTGGCGCCCCACACGTCCATGCCGAACCAGGCGGGGACCTTCTTCTTGTCACGGTACTGACTCATGATGCCGTCAAGATTGATCGGCGCGTAGGGTTCGAGCATGCCCTGTTTGTCGAGCAAGGCCAGGCTGGAGGCCGCCACGCCCATCACGGCGTCGGCCTGCGGGTTGGATTTTTCGGCGAGCAGCTTGGCGGTGATTACACCGGTCGAGTCGCGGACCCATTTGATTTCGATGTCCGGGTAGACCTTGTTGAAGCCTTCCTGGTAGGCCTTGAGCTGGTCGGTTTCCAGCGCGGTGTAAACCAGGAGCTGGGTTTTCTGGGCGAAGGCGCCGGTAGCGCCGGCGAGCAGGCCCAGGATGGCGATTGCTTTCGAGAGGGACTTGAGTTGGGTAGCCAGCTGCATAAAAAATCCTTTATTGGAGAACCTGCAATGTTGTGACTTGATCGTGTCGGGGTAGTGACACTGTGATGACCAACCTGTGTTCAGGTCATATCAACCCAGCTCATTTTTTATTTAACGCCGACCCTTCTATCTTGTCAATTGTTTATTGCAGATTGTTGACAATCTACATTTTTGTGCTTCAATTCAGGGCATGAACGCTGCTTTGCATCCCACCATCGCGCAACTCCAGAACAGTTCTCTCACCACTGTGGTGCAGCAGGAAATCGAGCGTGCCATCCTTGCCGGCGAGTACGAGCCCGGCAGCAAATTGATTGAGGCCACGCTGGCTGAAAAAATGGGCGTCTCGCGCGGCCCCGTACGCGAGGCTTTCCGCATGCTCGAAGAGGCAGGCCTGGTGCGCAACGAAAAGAACCGCGGCGTCTTTGTGCGCGACATCCCCATCGACGAAGCCGTCGAGATCTTTGACCTGCGGGCGGCGATGGACGAACTCGTCGGCCGCCGACTCGCGGAAAACAACACGCCGGCCCAGATCAAGGAGCTCAAGGGCCTGGTCGATGCGATGGAAAAAGCGGTGAAGGCTGAAGACCCCCACGCCTACCACCTGCTCAACCTCACTTTTCACGACCGGCTGGTTGAAATGGCGGGCAACCGCAAGCTCACCGATATCTACCGCAAGCTCATCAAGGAGCTTTCGCTGTTCCGGCGGCTGAACCTTGCCGACGGCTGGCTGATGCCGATGTCGGCCAACGAACACCGGCAGATCGTCAAGGCCATTGCTTCGGGCGACGCCGACGCGGCGGGCCGCGCGATGTTCCAGCACGTGATTGAAAGCAAGGAGCGCACGATCGAAAACGATCTGCGCAGGCAGGCCGGGCTTGCCGAGCAGGCCGAGGCCGGCGCCAAGCCCGTCCGGCTGGTCGCCAGCACCACGGGTGCAGTCAAAGACAAAGAAAAAACCAAAGTCAAGGAAGGGCCATCACGTGGCAAACGCTGAATCAGGGACTGAAGTGAAAGTCAACGGCCGGGCCTACAAGCTGCCCGCCAAACCCACGGTCGTGGTTTGCGTGGACGGCTGCGAGCCGGACTATCTGGCGCAGGCTGTGGCCGGCGGCCAGATGCCCTGGCTCAAGCGCACGCTCGCGCTCGGCTCGGGCCTGACGGGCGACTGCGTGGTGCCCAGCTTCACCAACCCCAACAACCTTTCCATCGTCACCGGCGCGCCACCCAGCGTGCACGGCATCTGCGGCAACTATTTGTTCGACACCGCGACGGGCACTGAGGTCATGATGAATGACCCGAAATGGCTGCGCGCACCGACCCTGCTCGCCGCCCTGTCGGATGCCGGCAAATCGCTGGCAGTGATCACGGCCAAAGACAAGCTGCGCAAGCTGCTGGGCCACAAAATGAAGGGCATCTGCTTTTCGTCCGAGAAAGCCGACCAGGTCACGCTCGAAGAAAACGGCATTGAAGACGTGCTGGGCCTGGTGGGCCAGCCGCTGCCCAGCGTGTACAGCGCCGACCTGTCGGAGTTCGTGTTTGCCGCCGGCGTGAAGATCATGCAGAAGCACAAACCCGACGTGATGTATCTCTCGACCACCGACTACGTGCAGCACAAGCACGCGCCCGGCACCGACGGCGCCAATTCGTTCTATCGCATGATGGACGGCTACATGCAGCAGCTCGACGACCTGGGTTGCGTGATCGTGCTCACGGCCGACCACGGCATGAATGCCAAGGTCGCAATGGACGGCACGCCCGACGTGATCTACCTGCAGGACTGGTTTGACGACTGGCTGGGTGCAACCGTCGCACGCGTGATCCTGCCGATCACCGACCCTTATGTGGTCCACCACGGCGCGCTGGGCTCTTTCGCCACGGTCTACCTGCCGGAAGGCACCAACATCGAGGCCGCGCGCAAGCGGCTGGCCGCGCTCAAGGGCATGGAGGTGGTGCTCACGCGTGAGCAGGCCGCCGAGCGTTTCGAGCTGCCTGCCGACCGCATTGGTGACCTGGTCGCGGTGTCGGAGCGCTTCACCGTGATCGGCACTTCGGCTTCACGCCATGATCTTTCTGCGCTTGAAGTGCCGCTGCGCTCGCACGGCGGCATGAGCGAGCAGCGCGTGCCGCTGATCGTCAACCGCGAGTTGCCCGGGCTGGACCGCAGCCGGCGTTTTCGCAACTTCGATGCCTTCGATCTGGCGCTGAACTACGCGCAATAGCCGAAGCTTTTCATCTTCACCTCTCGAAAGCCGCAGCGTGATTGACCAGTACATCCAGGACCATCAGCTCAATGCCATGCGCCTGGCGGGCCGCAAGGCCGGCGCGGATCGCAGCGGCGACCGGGCCATTGAAGTCTTCAACCCCTTCACAGAAAAGCGCATCGGCACCGTGCCCAAGGCCACGCTCGAGGAAGTGCGGGATACCTTCGCCAAAGCGCATGCCTACAAACCGCAGCTCACGCGCTATGAGCGTGCCGCGATCCTTAACCGCGCGGCAGCCATCATCCAGTCGCGGCTGGGCCAGGTCGCCAACCTCATCACCGCAGAAGCCGGCCTGTGCCTCAAAGACGCGATCTATGAAGCCGGCCGCGTCAGCGACGTGCTGCTCTTCGGCGCGACCGAAGTGCTCAAAGACGACGGCCAGATTTTCAGCTGCGACCTGACGCCCCACGGCAAGAAGCGCCGTGTCTACACGCACCGCTCGCCGCTGCTGGGCGTCATCACCGCCATCACGCCCTTCAACCACCCGATGAACCAGGTGGCGCACAAGGTGGTGCCCAGCATTGCGACCAACAACCGCATGGTGCTCAAGCCTTCCGAGAAGGTGCCGTTCTCCGCCATCCTGTTTGCCGACATCCTGTACGAGGCGGGCCTGCCGCCCGAGATGCTCAGCGTGGTGACGGGCGACCCGCGCGAGATTGCCGACGAACTGATCACCAACCCGATGGTTGACCTGGTGACATTCACCGGCGGCGTGGCCATCGGCAAGTACATCGCCTCCAAAGCCGGCTACCGCCGCGTGGTGCTGGAACTCGGCGGCAACGACCCCATCATCGTGATGGAAGATGCCGACATCGACGAAGCCTCTACGCTGGCCGTACAGGGCTCCTACAAAAACTCGGGTCAGCGCTGCACCGCGGTCAAGCGGCTCATGGTGCACGAGGCGGTGGCCGGCGAGTTTGTCGAGCAGGTGCTGGCCAAGACCCTGGCCTGGAAGTACGGCGACCCCGCCGACAAGGCCAACGACATGGGCACTGTGATCGATGAGCCAGCCGCGATGCTGTTTGAGTCGCGCGTGAACGAGGCCGTGGCCCAGGGCGCCAAACTGCTGGCCGGCAACCAGCGCCGCGGCGCGCTGTATTCGCCTACGTTGCTGGACCATGTCTTGCCGCAGATGACGGTGGCGCGCGAAGAAACGTTTGGACCGGTGTCGCCGGTGATCCGATTCAAAAACATCGACGAAGCCATCCAGATTTCCAACGGCACGGCTTACGGGCTTTCCAGCGCGGTGTGCACCAACCGCATGGATTACATCAACCGTTTTGTGAGCGAGCTGCACGTCGGCACCGTCAACGTGCGTGAAGTACCCGGCTACCGCCTGGAGCTCACGCCCTTCGGCGGCATCAAGGACTCGGGCCTGGGCTATAAAGAAGGCGTGCAGGAAGCGATCAAGAGTTTTACCAATTTGAAAACCTATTCGATGCCATGGAATGGATGATTTTTGAGGAATTCACGTGCTGAGCTTTGACGACATCGAACACCTCTTTAAAGAGCGCGGCGGCGAGCAATACAGCGGCGAGCCCGTAACCCAGCTCCAGCACGCACTCCAAACCGCAGCGCTGGGCGAGGCCGAAGGCGCGAGCGACGCGCTGGTCACCGCCGCCCTGCTGCACGACCTCGGCCACCTGCTGCATGACCTGGGCGAGACGCCTTCGCTGCGTGGGGTGGACGACGTGCATCAGTACCGTGCCTTGCCATTCCTGCGCGGCCTGTTCACCGACGAAGTGCTCGACGCCATCAAGCTGCATGTGGATGCCAAGCGTTATCTGTGCGCCGCGCGGCGCGGCTACCACTCCGCCCTCTCCGCAGATTCCAAACGAAGCCTGTTGCTGCAAGGCGGCATCTTCTCCGCCGACGAAGCCGCACGTTTCATCGAGCAACCCGGTGCTGCGGACGCGGTGAAGCTGCGCCTGTGGGACGACCTGGCCAAAGACGAGAACAAAGTGACGCCGCTGCTGTCGCACTTCCTGGCGCGGGCGCGGCGTTGCGCCCTTCCCGCCGCAAGGCCGTCGCTTGCCGCCTGAAGTGCTGGCCCTGACCTGGCCGGTGCTGTGTGCCGTGTTGTTCGGCGCGCTGCTGCATGCCGGCTGGAACGCGCTGGTCAAGTCCAGTACCGACAAGTCACTGGACATGGCGGTTATCCACCTCATCGGCTCGGTGCTGGCCCTGCCCCTGGTGCTGCTGGTGGGCCTGCCGCGCGTGGAGGCCTGGCCTTTCATCGGCGCCTCGGTGCTGATCCACATCGGCTACTACATCGCCACCACGCAGGCCTACAAACACGGCGACCTCGGACTTACCTATCCCCTGATGCGCGGCGTGGCGCCGCTGCTGGTGGCGCTGTCGGCGACCTTCACGCTGGGCGAAACCCTGACCCCGCTGGCCTGGGCCGGCATTCTGGGAATTTGCAGCGGCGTGCTGGTACTGGGCCTGAGCCGCCACGCGCTGCATGCACGCAAGGCAGTCGGCTTTGCATTGGCCAATGCCGTCATCATCGCGGTCTATACGGTGGTTGATGCGTTGGGCGTTCGGGCCTCAGGCAATGCACTGCAATACGTCGCCACCCTGTTCCTGCTCGACGGCTGGCCCTTCGGCCTGTTGATGATGGCGCGGCGCGGACGCGCGATGGCGGACTACGCCAAACACCGCTGGCCGGTCGCCACCGGCGGCGCGCTGGCTTCGCTGGGTTCTTATGGCATTGCGCTCTGGGCCATGACGCGCGCGCCGGTGGCTACCGTGGCGGCGCTGCGCGAAACCTCGGTGCTGTTCGCGGTGCTGATCGGTTGCTGGTTGCTGAAAGAGGCTTTTACCGTGCGCCGCTTTGTCGGCACCTGCGCCATCGTCGGCGGCGTCATGGCAATAAGACTCTCCTGATCAAAAACCCCAAACTTCTGTGAGGCCTACGCCATGACCCCCACGACGCTTCCCAGCCATGCAGAGATCGTGATTGTGGGCGGCGGCATCGCCGGCTGCTCCGTCGCTTACCACCTGGCCAAGATGGGTAAAACCGATGTGCTGCTGCTGGAGCAAGGCAAGCTCACCAGTGGCACCACCTGGCATGCGGCCGGGCTGGTTGGCCAGATGCGGCCCAACCGCAACATGACGCAGATGAGCAAGTACGGCATTGAGCTGTACGCCTCGCTCGAATCCGAAACAGGTTTGGCCACCGGATGGAAGCAGTGCGGCAGCGTGAACGTCGCGCGCACGCCCGGGCGCATGAAGGTGCTCAAAAAGCAGGTGGCGATGGCCAACAGCTTTGGCGTCGAATGCCATGAAATCTCACCGCAAGAAGCGGGCGACAAATACCCCATCATGCGCACCGACGATTTGCAGGGCGCCATCTGGCTGCCGGGCGATGGCAAGGCCAACCCGGCGGACCTGTGCATGTCGCTGGCCAAGGGCGCGCGCAACCGCGGCGTCAAGATGGTTGAAGGCATCGAGGTGACGGGCGTCATCATTGAAAGCGGCAAGGCCGTGGGCGTCAAAACTGCGCAGGGCGACGTGCGCTGCGAAGTCCTCGTCAACTGCGCCGGCCAGTGGGCGCGGCAGTTCGGCAAGCTGGCAAGCGTGAACGTGCCGCTCTATTCAGCCGAGCATTTCTACATCGTCACCGGCAAGATCCCGGGCGTGCACCCCATGCTGCCGGTCATGCGCGACCCGGACGGCTACATCTACTACAAGGAAGAGGTCGGCGGCCTGGTGATGGGCGGCTTTGAGCCCCAGGCCAAGCCCTGGAAGATGGACCCGATTCCGGCCACCTTCCAGTTCGAGCTGCTGGACGAAGACTGGGACCAGTTCGAGCCCCTGATGACGGCGGCGATGCACCGCACGCCTTGCCTGGAGACCGCCGAAGTCAAGATGCTGCTCAATGGCCCGGAAAGCTTCACGCCCGACGGCAACTTCATCCTGGGCGAAGCGCCCGAGCTGCGCAACTACTTTGTCTGCGCCGGTTTCAATTCAGCCGGCATCGCCAACAGCGGCGGTGCGGGCCGCCTCATGGCCGAATGGATTGTGGGCGGCGAGCCCAGCACCGATTTGTGGGACGTGGACATTCGCCGCTTCGGCAG
Source organism: Synechococcus sp. UW140 (assembly GCA_943370375.1). Lineage (GTDB taxonomy): Bacteria > Pseudomonadota > Gammaproteobacteria > Burkholderiales > Burkholderiaceae_C > Polaromonas. The sequence goes on along the minus strand of CALRQR020000017.1, from coordinate 5,449 downwards.
CTTCACCGGCAACCGCAAGGCGCTGGCCGAGCGCACCGGCGAGACGCTGGGCCTGCACTACGCGATGCGCTGGCCAAGGCAGGAGCTGGAAACGGCGCGGCCGCTGCGCACTTCGCCGCTGTATGACATGCTTTCGGCCAAAGGGGCGGAGTTTGGCAGCAAGAACGGCTGGGAGCGGGCGAGCTATTTCCGGCCGGAAGGTGTTGAACGGCCCGACTACACGCTCGGCAAACCCGGCTGGCTCCCCTGGATGATCGAAGAGCAAAAAGCCACGCGCGAAGCAGTTGCTCTCTACGACCAGACCTCGTTCTCCAAATACCTGCTGCAAGGCCGCGATGCACTGGTCGTGCTGCAGCGCCTGTGCGCCAACGAGATGGACGTGCCTGTCGGCAAGATGGTTTACACCGCCATGCTGAACGAGCGCGGCGGCTTTGAGAGCGACCTGACGGTGATGCGTCAGACGGCGAGTCAGTTCCTCATCATCACCGGCTCGGCGCAAACCGTGCGCGACTTCGACTGGATTACGCGCCATATCGGCGAAGCAGAGCATGCGGTGCTGACCGACGTGTCGGCAATGTATTCAGTGCTGTCGGTGATGGGGCCGAAAGCGCGCGAGCTGCTGGCGCTCGTCAGCCCGGACGACTTGTCGCCCGAGGCGCTGAAGTTTTCATGGACGAAAGAGATCGACGTGGGCTTTGCCCGCGTGCGCGCCGCCCGCATGAGCTATGTGGGCGGGCCTGGCTTTGAGCTCTACACACCGATTGAAATGGCGCGCCACGTTTACCTCGCGCTGATGGAGGCCGGCAAGGCGCTGGGCATTCGTGATGCGGGCTACTACGCGCTGGATGCGCTGCGCATTGAGCAGGGCCGCCGTGCCTGGGGCGCAGAGCTCGGTCCGGACGAAACACCGTGGGAGGCGGGCCTGGCCTTCAGCGTCAAGCTCGACAAGCCGGCTGAATTCATTGGCAAGGCCGCGCTGCTCAATTCACAGGGGCTGGCGCTGCGCAAGAAGCTGGTCACGCTGGTGTTCGATACGCCGCACGCCTTTGCCTGGGGCGGCGAGGCGATTGTGCTGGGCGGGCAAACGGTGGGCGAGATCTCGTCGGTTGGCTGGAGCCCGCTGGCTGGCGCCTGCGTGGCGTTGGGCTATGTGCGCGGCAACAGCGCCAACCATCCGCATGCGGGCACAGCGGCAGACATCGAGCTGTGGGGCGAGCGCGTGGGCGTGAAGCTTTACGACAAGTGGCCGCCCGCCAAATCCTGAGTTGCTATTGTTTTAATAGCGCGTACCCAATATGGTGATTGGGCTAGAGGCCTTTTTTCTTTAAGGAATCTGGCGCGAATGCACGGATGCGTCAACGGCGGCTACGGCCCGTCAGGCAAGTCCATGCCGACAAAGCGCACGGTGACGCGCGTGCCGGGCGTTTGCGGGTGGCCCGGCAAGACGGCGTCTTCAATCGAGATGGTCGCGCCATGCTGCTTGGCGATCTCCAGCACGATGGCCAGGCCCAGGCCTGAGCCATCGACGTTGGTGCCCAGCGTGCGGTAAAACGGCTGGAACACCAGCTCGCGCTCCGACTCCAGAATGCCCGGCCCCGAGTCTTCGACCAGCAGCACCAGCACGCCGCTGAAGCGGTCGGTCATCAGCCGCAGTGTGACCTGGCCTTTTTCAGGCGTGTAGTTGATGGCGTTGTCCAGCAGGTTGCGCACCAGCTCTTTGAGCAGGGTCGCGTTGCCTTCAAGCTGCGTGGCCTGTTCACCGGCTTCAGGGCCGTCGTAACCCAGGTCGATCTGCTTTTCGAGGGCGCGGGGCACCGAGTCGGCCATCACTTCTGAAACCACATGCACCAGGTCGATGTGCTGCTTGGCCAGGCTGCGGCCGGTGGTTTCGGCGCGTGCCAGCGCCAGCAGCTGGTTGACCGTGTGCGTGGCGCGAATGCTGGCGCGGCCGATGTGCTTGAGCGACTTTTTCAGCTCGTCGGCGTCGGTCTCGCGCTGCGCCAGGTCGGCCTGCATGCGCAGGCCCGCCAGCGGCGTCTTGAGCTGGTGGGCCGCATCGGCGAGGAAGCGTTTTTGCGTGGTCAGCGACACCTTGAGGCGGCTGAGCAAATCGTTGATGGAAGACACCAGCGGCGCAACTTCTTCGGGCACCGCGGTTTCATCGAGCGGGCTCATGTCGTCGGATTTGCGCGCGCGGATGCGCTTTTCAAGCTGGGCCAGCGGCTTGATGCCGCGCACCAGCGCCAGCCACACCAGCAGCACCGCCAGCGGCAGCGTGACGAACTGCGGCACCATCGTGCCCTTGACGATTTCAGTGGCCAGGGTCTTGCGCTTTTCCAGCGTCTCGGCCACTTGCACCAGCACCATCTGGCTGGGTGCGGCTTCCGCTGCGCCCGCGCCTTTGTCGCCGCGTGGTGTGGCGGGCCTGGGCGCCGGCGCTGCGGCTTTGACGTCAACCTTGAGCCAGGTATAGGCCACGCGCACGTCTTCGCCCTGGATCACGTCTTCGCGCAGGCGCACCTCGCCGTTGGTGGGTTTGTCTTCGTCGGGTGGCGCGGGCAGATCGTGCTCGCCGCTCAGGTGTTCGCCGTGCGTGCCCATCACCTGGTAGTAGACGAGGTCGGTGTCGTCGGCGCGCAGGATTTCGCGCGCCGGCGCCGTCAGGTTGAATTGCACCTGGTTGTTTTTGACCACCACCAGCTTGGCCAGCGCCTGCACGTTGTATTCGAGCGCGCGGTCAAATGGCTTGCCGGCGATGTTCTGCGCCACCAGCCAGGTCAGCGCCAGGCTGATGGGCCACAGCAGCAGCAGCGGCGTGAGCATCCAGTCGAGGATTTCGCCGAAGAGGCTGCGCCTTTCGCGCTGGAAGAGTCTTAGAGCCACTGGCTGGGGTGTTCCGAATTAAAGGCCTGCCGGTTTTGCTCCTTCCCCCGCTGGGGGAAGGTAGGGATGGGGGCTGACGGTGGTTGATCGGCTTTGCATCGCATGCTCTGGAGGCCGCTGGCCCCCATCCCAGCCTTCCCCCAGCGGGGGAAGGGGCAAGAGGGGTCAGCCCGGGATTTTCTCAAGGCAGTAGCCCAGGCCGCGTACGGTCGCAATCCGCACCGGCCCTTTTTCAATCTTCTTGCGCAGCCGGTGGATGTACACCTCGATCGCGTTGTTGCTGACTTCTTCGCCCCATTCGCACAGGCGCTCGACCAGCTGGTCTTTGCTGACCAGGCGGCCGGCGCGCTGCAGCAGCACTTCGAGCAAACCGAGTTCGCGCGCTGACAGCTCCAGCATCTGGCCGTCGATGGTGGCCACGCGGCCGGCCTGGTCGTACACCAGCGGGCCATGCTTGATGGTGCTGCTGGCGCCGCCCATGCCGCGGCGGATCAGCGCGCGCACGCGGGCTTCGAGTTCCTGCAGCGAAAACGGCTTGGCCATGTAGTCGTCGGCGCCGTAGTCCAGGCCTTTGACGCGTTCTTCCACGCTGTCGGCCGCGGTGAGGATCAGTACCGGCATCGCCGAGCCGCGCGCGCGCAGGCGCTTGAGCACTTCGAGCCCGTGCATGCGCGGCAGGCCCAGGTCCAGGATCAGCAGATCGAATTCGGTGTTGGTGAGCAGCGCGGCATCGGCTTCAGTGCCGCTGGCCACGTGGTCGGCCGCAGCGCCCGAGGCGCGCAGCGTACGCAACAGGCCATCGGCCAAAACCTGGTCGTCTTCGGCAATCAGAATGCGCATGGTTGTCTCCGGATATCAGCCCCTGTTTCAGGCCTGCAGGGCGGTTTGGTGTTCTGGGACAAATTCTAGGCCTTTGCAGCAGCAAGTTTGCTGACAGAGGAAGCCCCCACGGTCGCTCACTTCGTGTAGCTTCCTGCCCCGAGGGGGCCGCCCGCCTGCGGCCCGGCAAAGCCGGTTCCGCGGCTCATGCTGCTATGTGAAAGCGGACTCACGCCCCAGCATAAGCCTCCAGCCCCAGCGCCACGACGGTTGCCACATCCTGCCCCACCGCCTGGCGGAACTCGTCTTCAGCCTGGCGCACGGCCTGGTGAAAGGCTTCCAGCCAGAGCAGGCCCGATTCGGTGAACACCACCTGGCGGGCGCGTTTGTCATGCGGGTCGGGCTGGCGCGTCACCAGGCCCCAGGCTTCGCATTGGTCGACGAGGTCGCCCATGGCTTGCTTGCTCATGCCGGCGCTTTGCGCCAGGTCCGTTAGCCGCGAGCCGCCGACTGCCAGGTGGCGTGTGATGTGGATGTGCGCGGCGCCGACCTGGTCGCGTGCCGCGAGGTTGGAGAGCGCCAGCGGCACCTCGATACTGCTGGCCATCAGCGACAGCACGCGTTCGTCGAAGCGGCGCAGCGCATGGCCCATCAGGCGGCCCAGGTGGGTTTGCCGCCAGCCGGCCTCGGTGGCGCCGAAGGGGCTGGAGAGGTGAGGTGGATTGACGGCTTCAGGCATGAAATCATGGTATCCCAATTGATCAGGCAAACTGACTAAAAATAGGGTTTACTTATTTTTATAGCGCCCATAAAGTACTGGTCATGCATCCAGCGCTGTGATTAAAAGCAGAGACGCCGGAAACCCTGCAACAAGTTTTACATCATTGATTTTCAAGGAGTTTTTCATGGAACTGACCAGCAAGCTGAACCCCGCCCAAAACCCTGTACAAAGCGCCGCCCTGAACACCGAAAAGGCCAAGGCCCTGCAAGCCGCCCTGGCCCAGATCGAAAAGCAGTTCGGCAAAGGCACCATCATGAAGCTGGGCGACGGCGAGGTGATCGAGGACATCCAGGTCGTTTCCACCGGCTCCCTGGGCCTGGACATCGCCCTGGGCGTCGGTGGCCTGCCGCGCGGCCGTGTGGTTGAAATCTACGGCCCGGAGTCGTCGGGCAAAACCACGCTGACCCTGCAGGTCATCGCCGAAATGCAAAAACTGGGCGGCACCTGCGCTTTCGTCGATGCCGAGCACGCACTGGATATCCAGTACGCGCAAAAGCTGGGCGTGAACCTGCAAGACCTGCTGATCAGCCAGCCCGACACCGGCGAGCAGGCGCTGGAAATCGTTGATTCGCTGACCCGCTCCGGCGCGGTGGACCTGATCGTGGTGGACTCGGTGGCGGCGCTCACGCCCAAGGCCGAACTTGAAGGCGAAATGGGCGACTCGTTGCCCGGCCTGCAGGCCCGCCTGATGAGCCAGGCGCTGCGCAAGCTCACCGCCACCATCAAGAAGGCCAACTGCATGGTCATCTTCATCAACCAGATCCGCATGAAGATCGGCGTGATGTTCGGCTCGCCCGAAACCACCACCGGCGGCAATGCGCTGAAGTTCTACGCCTCGGTGCGCCTGGACATCCGCCGTATCGGCTCCATCAAGAAGGGTGAAGAGGTGATCGGCAACGAAACCCGGGTCAAGGTGGTCAAGAACAAGGTGGCGTCGCCGTTCAAGACGGCGGAGTTCGACATCCT
>CALRQR020000016.1:0-121108 GCA_943370375.1 Synechococcus sp. UW140 | reverse complement strand
ACTTCGCTGTCGACCGGCTTTAGCTCCGTCTCGACCGGCTTCAGCTCGATCTCCACGGGCTTCAGTTCGCTGTCGACTTCGGCCTCAACGGGCTTCAGCTCACTGTCTACCGGCTTGAGCACCACGAACAGCAATGTCACGTCGCTGTCGACATCCGCCTCAACTGGTATCAGCTCGCTCTCGACCTCGACGTCTACAGGTCTGAGCACTGCAGCCAGCGGCATCACTTCCCTGTCCACCGGGCTGAGCACGACCAACAGCAGCGTCACTTCGCTGTCTACCGGCTTTAGCTCCGTCTCGACCGGCTTCAGCTCGATCTCCACGGGCTTCAGTTCGCTGTCGACTTCGGCCTCAACGGGCTTCAGCTCACTGTCTACCGGCTTGAGCACCACGAACAGCAATGTCACGTCGCTGTCCACGTCTGCTTCCACTGGTATCAGCTCGCTGTCTACCTCGACTTCGACGGGTCTGAGCACCGCCACGAGCGGCATTACTTCGCTGTCGACTTCGACTTCGACGGGCTTCAGCTCGCTGTCCACCGGTCTGAGCACTACGAACAGCAATGTCACGTCGCTGTCCACCTCGGCCTCCACTGGTATCAGCTCGCTTTCGACCTCGACATCCACCGGTTTGAGTACGGCAGACAGCCGCATTACCTCGCTATCGACTTCAACCTCGACGGGTATCAGCACTGCTACCAGCGGCATAACGTCGCTGTCCACCGGCTTGAGCACCACTAACAGCAACGTGACGTCGCTGTCGACATCGACTTCGACGGGCTTGAGCACCGCGACCAGCAGCATCGTCTCCCTGTCGACCTCGACCTCCACCGGCCTGAGTACAGCCACCAGCGGTATCACGTCCCTGTCCACAGGGCTGAGCACGACCAACAGCAGCGTCACTTCGCTGTCGACCGGCTTCAGCTCCGTCTCCACAGGCTTCAGCTCCATTTCGACCGGCTTTAGCTCGTTGTCGACTTCGACTTCGACAGGCTTCAGCTCGCTGTCTACCGGCTTGAGCACCGCGCAAAGCGGCATCTCGTCCCTGTCGACCGGCTTCAGCTCAGTCTCCACAGGCTTCAGCTCCATTTCGACCGGCTTTAGCTCGCTGTCGACTTCGGCTTCGACGGGTTTCAGCTCGCTGTCTACCGGCTTGAGCACGACCAACAGCAACGTGACGTCGCTGTCGACTTCGACTTCCACAGGCCTAAGCACCGCCACCAGCAGCATCGTCTCCTTGTCGACCTCGACATCCACCGGTCTGAGTACGGCAACGAGCGGCATTACTTCGCTGTCCACGGGCCTGAGTACCACTAACAGCAGCGTCACCTCGCTGTCTACCGGATTCAGCTCTGTATCGACCGGGTTTAGCTCGATCTCCACCGGCTTTAGCTCGTTGTCGACTTCGACTTCGACGGGCTTCAGCTCGCTGTCTACCGGCCTGAGCACCACTAACAGCAACGTGACGTCGCTGTCGACTTCGACCTCAACAGGCCTGAGCACCGCCGATAGTCGCATCACCTCGCTGTCGACTTCCACATCCACGGGTATTGGCTCGCTGTCGACCGGGTTCAGCTCCGTGTCGACTGGGTTCAGCTCGATCTCGACCGGCTTCAGCTCGTTGTCGACGTCCACTTCGACGGGCTTCAGTTCCCTGTCCACCGGCCTGAGCACCGCACAAAGCGGTATCTCATCGCTATCGACCGGCTTCAGCTCAGTCTCCACAGGCTTCAGCTCCATTTCGACCGGCTTCAGCTCGTTGTCGACTTCCACTTCGACGGGCTTCAGCTCCCTGTCCACAGGCCTGAGCACGACCAACAGCAATGTGACTTCGCTGTCGACTTCCGCTTCGACCGGTATCAGCTCGCTCTCCACCTCGACTTCTACAGGCTTGAGCACCGCAGACAGCCGGATTACGTCGTTGTCGACCTCAACCTCGACAGGTCTGAGCACCGCCAGCAGCGGCATCACTTCGCTGTCCACTGGCCTGAGCACCACCAACAGCAACGTCACGTCGCTGTCGACTTCTGCTTCGACCGGCATCAGCTCGCTCTCGACCTCGACTTCTACTGGCTTGAGCACCGCCACCAGCGGCATCACCTCGTTGTCCACGGGCCTGAGCACCACCAACAGCAACGTCACGTCGCTGTCGACTTCTGCTTCCACCGGTATCAGCTCGCTCTCGACCTCGACTTCTACCGGCTTGAGCACCGCCACCAGCGGCATCACTTCGCTGTCCACGGGTCTGAGCACCACCAACAGCAACGTTACGTCGCTGTCGACTTCCGCTTCGACCGGCATCAGCTCGCTCTCGACCTCGACTTCTACCGGCTTGAGCACCGCCACCAGCGGCATCACCTCGTTGTCCACGGGCCTGAGCACCACCAACAGCAACGTCACGTCGCTGTCGACTTCGACATCCACGGGATTGAGCACGGCTACCAGCAGCATCGTTTCCTTGTCGACTTCGACGTCAACGGGTCTGAGCACCGCCACCAGCGGAATCACTTCGCTGTCCACAGGTCTGAGCACGACCAACAGCAACGTCACGTCGCTGTCGACTTCTGCTTCCACCGGCATCAGCTCGCTCTCGACTTCGACTTCTACCGGCTTGAGCACCGCCACCAGCGGCATCACCTCGTTGTCCACGGGCCTGAGCACCACCAACAGCAAAGACACGTCGCTGTCGACTTCGACATCCACGGGATTGAGCACGGCTACCAGCGGCATCACTTCGCTGTCCACTGGCCTGAGCACCACCAACAGCAACGTCACGTCGCTGTCGACTTCTGCTTCGACCGGCATCAGCTCGCTCTCGACCTCGACTTCTACCGGTTTGAGCACGGCAACCAGCGGCATCACCTCGCTGTCCACGGGCCTGAGCACCACCAACAGCAACGTCACGTCGCTGTCGACTTCGACATCCACGGGATTGAGCACGGCTACCAGCAGCATCGTTTCCTTGTCGACTTCGACGTCAACGGGTCTGAGCACTGCCACCAGCGGCATCACCTCGCTGTCTACGGGCTTCAGCTCATTGTCGACCTCCACCTCGACGGGCTTCAGCTCGCTGTCCACAGGCCTGAGCACGACCAACAGCAATGTGACTTCGCTGTCGACCTCGACCTCCACCGGTTTGAGCACTGCCGACAGCCGCATCACTTCGTTGTCGACCTCAACTTCGACTGGATTGAGCACGGCGACGAGCGGTATCACATCGCTGTCTACCGGCCTGAGCACCACGAACAGCAACGTCACGTCACTGTCGACCTCCGCTTCGACCGGCATCAGCTCACTTTCCACTTCGACCTCGACGGGTCTGAGCACCGCCGACAGCCGCACGACCTCGCTGTCCACGTCCACGTCCACGGGGATCAGTTCGCTGTCCACCGGCTTGAGCACTGCAGAAAGCGGCATCTCGTCGCTGTCCACGGGCTTCAGCTCGGTCTCCACAGGCTTTAGCTCCATCTCGACGGGTTTCAGCTCCCTGTCGACGTCGACTTCGACGGGCTTCAGCTCTTTGTCCACCGGCCTGAGCACCACGAACAGCAACGTTACGTCGCTGTCGACTTCGACATCAACAGGCTTGAGCACCGCCACCAGCGGCATCACCTCACTGTCCACAGGATTGAGCACCGCCGAGAGCGGCATTTCGTCGCTGTCCACCGGCTTCAGCTCGGTATCGACCGGATTCAGTTCCATCTCCACGGGCTTCAGCTCGCTGTCGACTTCGACCTCGACGGGCTTTAGTTCGCTGTCGACCGGCCTGAGCACGACCAACAGCAATGTGACCTCGCTGTCTTCGTCGACATCCACAGGGTTGAGCACAGCCGACAGCCGGATTACCTCTCTGTCTACTTCAACGTCGACAGGCTTGAGTACCGCAACCAGCGGCATCACCTCGCTGTCCACGGGCTTGAGCACCACGAACAGCAACGTCACGTCGCTGTCGACTTCCGCTTCGACCGGTATCAGCTCGCTCTCGACCTCGACTTCTACCGGCTTGAGCACGGCTACCAGCGGCATCACTTCGCTGTCCACTGGCCTGAGCACCACCAACAGCAACGTCACGTCGCTGTCGACTTCTGCTTCGACCGGCATCAGCTCGCTCTCGACCTCAACTTCTACCGGTTTGAGCACGGCAACCAGCGGCATCACCTCGCTGTCCACGGGCCTGAGCACCACCAACAGCAACGTCACGTCGCTGTCGACTTCCGCTTCAACCGGCATCAGTTCGCTCTCGACCTCGACATCTACCGGTTTGAGCACGGCAGACAGCCGGATTACCTCGCTGTCCACATCGACGTCCACCGGCCTGAGCACCACCAACAGCAACGTCACCTCGCTGTCGACCTCTACATCCACAGGCATCAGTTCGTTGTCTACCGGCTTGAGTACGGCAGAAAGCGGTATCTCGTCGCTCTCCACCGGCTTTAGCTCGGTGTCCACAGGCTTCAGCTCCATCTCGACCGGATTCAGCTCGTTGTCGACTTCGACTTCGACCGGCTTCAGTTCCTTGTCTACCGGCCTGAGCACGACGAACAGCAACGTCACATCGCTCTCGACGTCGACATCGACGGGCCTGAGCACCGCTACCAGCGGCATTACTTCGCTGTCCACCGGCCTGAGCACTGCAGAAAGCGGTATTTCGTCGCTGTCGACAGGCTTCAGCTCGGTCTCCACAGGCTTCAGCTCCATCTCGACCGGTTTCAGCTCGCTGTCGACCTCGACTTCGACGGGCTTCAGTTCCCTGTCCACCGGACTGAGCACGACCAACAGCAACGTCACGTCGCTGTCGACTTCTGCTTCGACCGGCATCAGTTCGCTCTCGACCTCGACTTCTACCGGTTTGAGCACCGCAGACAGCCGGATTACGTCGCTGTCGACCTCAACCTCGACAGGCCTGAGCACGGCTACCAGCGGTATCACCTCCCTGTCCACGGGCCTGAGCACCACCAACAGCAGCGTCACCTCGCTGTCTACCGGATTCAGCTCTGTCTCCACTGGTTTTAGCTCGATCTCGACGGGCTTCAGCTCACTGTCGACCTCGACGTCGACGGGCTTCAGTTCCTTGTCTACCGGTCTGAGCACAGCCGAGAGCGGTATCGCCTCCCTGTCCACCGGCTTTGGCTCGGTCTCTACAGGCTTTAGTTCCATCTCGACCGGATTCAGCTCGATCTCTACCGGCTTCAGTTCGCTGTCAACCTCGACGTCGACCGGCTTTAGCTCGCTGTCGACCGGTCTGAGCTCGCTCTCCACCGGCTTCAGCTCTGTCTCGACTGGATTCAGCTCGATTTCCACCGGCTTCAGTTCGCTGTCGACCTCGACGTCAACCGGCTTCAGTTCCTTGTCGACCGGCCTGAGCACAGCCGAGAGCGGTATCGCCTCCCTGTCGACCGGCTTTGGCTCGGTCTCTACAGGATTCAGTTCCATCTCGACCGGATTCAGTTCGCTGTCCACATCGACTTCGACCGGCTTTAGCTCGCTGTCGACCGGCCTGAGCTCGCTCTCCACCGGTTTCAGCTCTGTCTCGACAGGGTTCAGCTCGATCTCCACCGGTTTCAGCTCACTGTCCACCTCGACGTCGACTGGCTTCAGTTCGCTGTCCACCGGCCTGAGCACCGCGGAAAGCAACGTCACGTCGCTGTCAACTTCGACATCAACCGCTGACAGCTCGTTGTCGACCGGTATCAGTTCGCTGTCGACCTCGACTTCCACGGGCTTCAGTTCGCTGTCGACCGGGTTCGGCTCGCTGTCCACCGGATTCGGCTCGCTCTCGACTGGCTTTATCTCGTTGTCAACCAGCGTCGGCTCCATCTCGACCGGACTGAGCACCACCAACAGCAATGTCACGTCGCTGTCGACCTCGACCTCTACCGGTATCAGTTCGCTGTCCACGGCGATTGACGGGCTGTCGACCTCGACGTCGACCGGCATCAGCTCGCTCTCCACCGGCACGAGTTCCCTGTCGACGTCGACTTCCACAGGCATCAGTTCGCTGTCCACCGGCATGAGTTCCTTGTCGACCGGCGTCAGCTCGCTGTCGACATCAACCTCCACGGGCATCAGTTCGCTGTCCACCGGCGTGAGCTCCCTGTCGACTGGCGTGAGTTCCTTGTCTACCGGCGTCAGCTCGCTGTCGACCTCGACCTCCACCGGTATCAGTTCCTTGTCCACGGGACTTGATTCGCTCTCGACCTCAACGTCGAGCGGCATCAGTTCCCTGTCAACCGGAGTGAGTTCCCTGTCAACCGGCGTCAGCTCGCTGTCGACGGGCCTGAGCACCACGAACAGCAACGTCACCTCGCTGTCGACCTCGACCTCTACCGGCATCAGTTCGCTGTCCACCGGCCTGGGATCGCTGTCCACCTCGACGTCGACCGGAGTCAGCTCACTCTCGACCGGCCTCAGTTCGCTGTCCACCGGTCTGAGCACCGCAACCAGCGGCGTCACTTCGCTGTCGACGTCGACCTCCACCGGCATCAGTTCGCTGTCGACAGGGCTGAGTTCCTTGTCGACTGGCACGAGTTCGCTGTCCACTTCGACTTCGACCGGCATCAGCTCACTGTCCACGGGCCTCAGTTCCCTCTCGACGGGCCTGAGCACCGCCAACAGCGGCGTGACATCGCTGTCGACAGGCCTGAGCAGCGCCAACAGCGGCATTGCATCCCTGTCGACCGGGCTGTCAACGGCCGTGTCCGGCACCAATGCCCTGGCACCCTTGGTCAGCGCAGCCAACGCGGCCAACACCAACGGGGGCTCCATCATTGGATCCACCGCAGGTGGCGCCGGCGGCGGCGGGTTGATGACGCAAGGCAATGCGTTCAACAGCACGGCGATGCAAACCGTGACAACGCCTTCAGACTGCACCGTGGCCAACGGCGCCGACACTACCGCGACGGGCCTTTGCGCCAGCGCCGGTACCCGCGCTGGTGTCAATGGCGCCACCACTACGACGGTGGCCACCGGCGCCACGGCCTACGGCTCGCAATCACTGGCCCAGGACAAGAACACGACAGCGATCGGCTTCCGGGCTACGGCCACCTACGAAGGCTCTGTCGCCATCGGCTTCCAGGCACGCGCCATTGCCGATCCGGCCACTGCCGTGGGCTCCAACTCGCTGGCATCCGGTAACGATTCGGTGGCACTGGGCGCCAGCGCCGAAGCCACGGCCAACCGCTCTGTCGCACTGGGCGCCTACTCGGTGGCCGACCAGCCCAACACGGTGTCGGTGGGCTCGCCTGGCAACGAACGCCGCATCACCAACGTCGCACCCGGTATTGCCCCGACGGATGCCGTGAACGTCTCCCAGTTGAACGACGTCAGGCGCATTGCCTACTCCGGCATCGCGATGAGCATGGCCATGGCAGGCACTTACATGCCCAACCTGGAAGGCGGCGAAAAAGCCCTGGGTGTGGGTGTCGGTAACTACAAAGGTTACGGTGCGTTGGGTATCAACTTCAAGGCATTGAACAACGACGGCAAGAGCGCATGGGGCTTTGGCCTCTCGACCACCGGCAAGGAGTGGGGCCTGAACTTCGGCGCAAGCTGGAAATGGCGTTAAGTAGAATGCGCTGAGGTGCCTTCCGTCAACCAAGCGGGGCCTGCCGGCCCCCAGTGAGCGCCGAGCGGCTTCAGTGCTGCCGGCGCTCACGGCTTTTTGAAGAGATAAAACCATGCGAATTGGCATTTCAGTTCTCACCCACGCCGGCCAGAACATCTGGGAAAACGGCCTTGGGCAAAATGTCGTCTTCCTTGCCCAGGCCTTCCAGAAGCTTCCCTTCGTCCAGTCCGTCATTCTGCTGAACGGCGGCGACCAGAGCACCATGCCCCCGCAGGTGAACATGGACGCGCTGGGACTGCGGATGATGTCGACCCATGAGGCCACGGACCAGATCGATGTTGCGATTGAAATGGCGGGCGCGCTTGATGTGAAATGGCTCGACTACCTGCGGGCACAGGGCAAAAAAGTGATCTGGTACTGCGCCGGCCAGCCCTATGTCGGGTTGATCGAGCCGACCGTCTTTGAAAGCCCCGGCTTCTTCAGCCGTGCCGACCGCTGCGACGAGATCTGGGCCCTGCCCAAGGACTTCACCGAATTCGCGCCCCTGCTCCGGTCCCTGCATCGGTGCCCGGTTTATGAGGTTCCCTATATCTGGTCTGCGCAGTTCCTTGCCGAGCGCGTCAAAGAACTCGAGAAAGACAAATACTCGTTCGGCTTTAAAAAGCGGGTGCCGGACGCCACGGGCAAGGTAGCCGGCTTGCGCGTGGCAACCTTCGAGCCCAACGTGTCGGTGGTCAAGTGCTCCAACATCCCGATGCTGATTTGCGATGAGGCATTCCGCGCAGACCCCGCCCAGGTTGAGTTCATGCACGTCCTCAACACCTTGCACCTGAAGGACCACCCCACCCTGCTCTACCTGGCCAACTCCCTTGACCTGGTCAGGCAGCAAAAAGCCATCTTCCAGGGCCGCCATGATTTCGCCGGCTACATGGTGCAGCACGCCAACGCGGTGGTGGCGCACCAGTGGCAGAACGACCAGAACTACAACTACCTCGATGCCCTGTACGGCAACTACCCCTTGATACACAACTCACCTTGGCTGCGGGATGCGGGGTATTCAGACTACTACTACCCCGACTTCGACACGCACGAAGGCGCACGCAAACTGCTGCTGGCCGCAAGCGGGCATGACGCGCACCTGGATCATTTCCGCAGCCAGGCCAACAAGGTCATCGCGTCCGTTGATCCCTTGGCCCACCGCAATCTGCAAAACTACGCCCGAAGGCTTCAGCACCTCTTCCGCGATACGGCAGACAAAGGGGTCGCAGCATGACAAAACCCAAATCTGCCCAGCAGGCAGGCGCCGCAGAGGGCTCCGGGCCTGGCCGCCTCAGGGTAGGCGTGTCGATCTATGTCCGCAAGGGAGAGCAGTCCCTGTGGGAAAACGGTATTTACCAAAACTGCCTGTTCCTGGTCATGCTGCTGATGCGTGCGCCGAATGTGGGCGAGACCTACCTGGTCAGCGGCGGCGGTGACGGCGATGCGGCAGACGCCCAGCGTTTCATGGCGGACTCGCCAGTCCCCATCATTGATATGGCCGCGGCATCCGAAAAACTCGATGTGATGATCGAGATGAGTGCCCAGTTGAACCGGGAGTGGGCGGTCAATTTCCGCGAGCGCGGCGGGAAAATTGTGACCATGCGCGTCGGCAATGACTACGTCATTGACATCGAACGCATGATTTTCAACAAGCCTCACGGGCTGTTGATCGCCGGGACCCCCTACGACGAGATATGGACCCTGCCGGAATACGAGCGCAGCTGCATGCACTACTTTGGCAGCGCCATGAGGGCCCCGGTGCGACTGATGCAACACCTCTGGAGCCCCGTAGTCCTTGAGAGGGCTGCCGCCACACTCACAGACGGCCAGACCTTTGGCTACAAGCCTGGCCGCAAAAAGTGGCGCCTGGGAATCTTCGAGCCCAATATCTGCATGGTCAAGACCAGCCATCTGCCCATGCTGCTCATCGACATGGCCCACCGTGCCAACCCGCGCATGATCGAGCTGCTGCGGGTCTACAACACCTTTCATCTCAAGGACCACATCACCTTTGTCGGCTTCGCCAACAGCCTTGATATCGTGCGGCACGGCCTGGCCACCTTCGAAGGGCGCTTTCCGGTGTACCAATGCCTGTCGTCGCAAGTGGACGCCGTGGTTTGCCACCAGTGGGAAAACGGGCAAAACTACATCTATTACGAAGCGCTGCACGGCGGCTATCCTTTGATCCACAACTCCACATTCATTGGGGACTGCGGTTATTTTTATCCCGGTTTTGACTGTGAGGAAGGCGGCCTGGCCCTCATGCAGGCGTTTGCCCAGCACGATGCGGATCTGGTCAGCTACCGGGCGCGCGCCAGGACTTTCCTGCGGGTCCTCGATCCGGAGAACGAAGACAACGTGCGTGCCTACAATGAAGCGCTGGTCAATCTGTACAAAACAGGCGCACCATGAACTTCCTTTCCTTTCCAATACCTTCAAGCGAAGCGCCCCGCCTGCGCATGCTGCTGGTGGCGGGCATTCTTTGCACGCTGAGCCTCACCAGCCACGCCCAGGTGTCGCCGCCGCGGGCCGCCGGCCCCTTGGCACCCGCTGCGCCCGCACCCGGCGTGCCGCTGGATGCGCTCACCGCCGCCGCCACCAATGTGGGGGTGAAGCGCTGCCTGCCCGCCATTTCGCGCCTCTCGTCGCTGACCGTCAACGGCAGTACGGGCAATGACGTGCTGGTGGACTGGGACCGCAAGAACCCCGATGGCGGGCCCTTCTTTTCCCTCAGCGGCGTCGAGTACAAAAATGCGTCCCTGGCTTTTTCATTGACAGCAGTCCCCGATGCAACCGGTGGTTGCTCGGTCGCGGCAGAACGCATTTCGGTCGCCCCATTTGCCTGCAGGAGCATCGCGCAGCAAGAACTTGGCGGCTACAAGGCCACCCAGTTGCTGGCCACTTTCACCGTCTATGTAGACCCGCGTGACCCGGGCGCATCCGTCACCCTCATTGATTCGCCACCCGGCTGCCTGATCATCCGGCGCCATGTCGAGTACGACTGGAAAGACCCGACGAAGGCAAGAACCCGATGAACAGCGGGCTGATAGCTGCGCCCTGCCCATGCGCCCGACCCGCCCGGCCTGACTGCGGAGCGCATTGAGCATGCCGGCCCTGCGCATCGGCATCACCATCGGCCTGCGAGCGCCCGATGAAAGCCTCTGGGTCAACGGCATCAAACAAAACGCCCTGAACCTGGCCTGCGTGCTGCTCGCCTCTCCGCTCGGGCACCGTGTGCAGCTGGTCAACACCACCGACGTGCCCATCACCGACCAGCTTCCCTGGGACCTCAAGAGCTTTCCGGTGGTCACCCTTGCATCCGTCAAGAACGACCTGGATGTCCTGATCGAGCTGGGAGGCGGCATCAGTGAAGAGCAGTCCCTGCAACTGAAAGCAGCCGGTACCCGCCTGGTCAGTTATTGCTGCGGCAGCGAGTACGTGGTGGTATTGGAGTCCATCCTCTTCGGGCGCCCCATCTGGCCCCATGGTGTCTACATGAACCGCCACTACGACGAGATCTGGGTCATTCCCCAGGTGGCCAACAACTCACTGGCCTTCATCCAGACGCTCAGGCGCTGCCCCGCCAAAGTAGTGCCCTTCGTCTGGGACCCGCGATGGCTGGAAGGCAGCGTGGCGAAGTTGCCCCATGGCGGGCGCTACCAGCCAGGCCGCCCCGCCAAGCGGCTGGCCGTCATGGAGCCCAACATGGATGTGGTCAAAGCCTGCATCTACCCCATACTGATCGCCGAGACGGTTTTCCGGGCGAAACCCCAACTCATCGAATTCCTGAACGTGTGCAGCGCCAAGCACCTGGCGGAGCAAAGCCGCGAGTTCCAGCTGCTGATGTTCCAGCTCGACATCGTCAACGCCAACAAGGCCTCCTTCCTGGGCCGCTACGACACCGCCAACTTCCTGAGTGAACACGCCGATGTCGTGATCTCCAACCAGTGGGACAACCCGCTGAATTATTTCTACTTCGACGTCTGCTGGCTGGGCTACCCCATGGTGCACAACGCCTCGATGTGCACGGAGCTGGGCTACTACTACCCCGGTAATGACGTGGAAGCAGGCGCTCGCCAGTTGACGCAGGTGCTGGAACGCCACGACGGCGCGGCAGAGGCCTATGCCCGGCAACAAAGGCAGCACCTGCTGGCCTATACGGCTGCCAATCCTGAACTGGTGGCCACCTACGATCAACTGCTCGCGGCACTTCCGGTGCGGCAAGCGGTCTGAGATTTTTCGCGCGCCATGGCAGCCCCTTCTTCCGGCCTTCGCATCGGCATCACCATCGGCCTGCACCAGGAGGCTGAAACGCTCTGGAACAACGGCATCAAACAAAACGCCGTCTTCCTGGCTGAAGCCCTCAAGGCGTCTTCGATGGTCCGCTCTGTGCAGCTGGTCAACACCACCGCCGTGCGCATCACGCCGGCACTTCCCTGGGACCAGCAGCGCTGGCCTACCGTCACCTTTGAAGACGCCAAAGATTCACTGGATGTGTTGATCGAATTGGGCGGGCAAATCAGCGCAGTCCAGACGGACTACCTCAAGCAGCGCGGCACCCGGCTTGTGTCGTACTGCTGCGGTTTCGAATATGTGCACACCATGGAGTCCATCCTCTTTGGCAGGCCTTTGTGGGGCTACGAGCTTTTTGTCAATCAGCGCTATGACGACCTGTGGGTCATCCCGCAGGTGGCGCCCATCAGCCAGCATTACTTTTCAACGCTGCGGCGCAGGCCGGCCACCGTCGTGCCCTTTGTCTGGGACCCGATGTTTATTGAAGAGCGCAGCCGCCACTTTCCGGATGCCGGCCAGTACACGCCACGGCCCGGCCCGCGCCGGCTCAGCGTGATGGAGCAAAACCTCGATGTGGTCAAGTTCTGCCTCTACCCCATCCTGATTGCCGAAGAAGCCTGGCGGCGAAATCCCGATGCCATCGCTTACCTGCATGTGACCAATGCCTTGCGCCTGGCGCAGGAGAGCAAGGAATTCGTCGCGCTCATGAACCAGCTCGACATCGTGCGCGATCACAAAGCCTCTTTCCTGGGCGTCTTTGAAACACCGGCTTTTCTCAGCGAAATGACCGATGTCGTTATCTCACACCAGTGGGAGAACGCGCTCAACTACTTTTACCTGGAAGTCTGCTGGCAGGGGTATCCGCTGGTGCACAACGCCCATCTGTGCGCCGACCTGGGTTACTACTACGAAGGCAATGACGTTCAGGCTGGCTGCGCACGCCTGCTCGAGGTGTTTGACCGCCACGACGCTGGGGCCGACGCTTACACCGCGCGGCAACGCGAGCTGATCGGGCGTTACCGGCCTGCCGACGCCGGTGTTGTCGCGGGGTATGAGGCCTTGCTGGCCCGGTTGATGGCCGCACCGCTGACTTGACGCCACGGTCCTGAAGGCACCTCCGCCCGGACGTGTCATAGTCGGTTCCTGTGCAATGCCCAAGGTCGAAGAATGTCAGATCGCCAAAGCTTTTTTGAATCCGTCTACCAGGGCAACCTCTGGGATAGCGCAGAAAGCCGTTCCGGCCAGGGCTCGGAGCTGGCCTACACCGCGACCTTGCGCGCGGAACTCCCCGTGCTGCTCAAACAACTGGGCGTCGGCTCGATGCTGGATCTGCCCTGCGGCGATTTCAACTGGATGGCACATGTCGATTTGGCCGGCATACAGTATGTCGGCGCAGACATCGTTCCCGAAATCGTCAGTGCGAACCAGGCGCGATTCGGCAATGCGCAGCGCCGGTTCATCCGTGTCGACGTGGTGGAAGACACCTTGCCGGAAGTCGACCTCATCTTCTGCCGGGATTGCCTGATTCATTTCACCTACGAGCTCATTGGCCGCGCGCTGGAAACGATGCTGGCCAGCAAGGCGCGCTACGTTTTGCTGACGCACGACAACACCCTGATCCGCTACGAAACGAATGGCGGAAAAAACGCCGACCTTCAATCGCTGGAAAACGGCGTGAACTACATGTATCGCCCCATCAACTTCACGCTGCCGCCGTTTTCTTTTCCACCGCCGATGCATGTCATCAACGAAGGGCTCTGGGACGGTTACAAAACCATGGCTTTGTGGCGAACCGATGACCTGCGCCAGGCCATGCAACAGTTTCGTGCCGGCTAGCAGCACGGCTCAGGCCGGCTGCTGAAATAGCCCCCCCCAGCCGCAAGGCGAAAAAAATGCCCTGCGACGAGGGCATTTTTCAGCAAACATGGCGCCGGGTCACGACTCAGCCCGTGATTTCTTTCGCCGTGATCTGATACTTGAAGTCGTCCGGTGCGTAGGAATCAAAGCGCCCCGCCACGTTTTCCCCCACGGGGTACATGAAAAAGCCCAGCTTCTCGCCGGCAGACTTTGGCAGGGCGACGTCATGCGCCGTGTTGTAGGCCATCCAGTTGCCTTCCCAGCCGCCAAAGAGTGCTTTGTTGACGGGTTCAACCACCGGGTTGTGGGTGGTCTTGATCCAGTCGGCGGTTTCCAGGCGCATGACCTTGGCCACATCGGCCGGATCCATCGCCACCCAGCCGTAGCCCTTGAGGTAGACCTCGGAGCGGCAGTGTTGCGCCCCTTTGAGGCTGGCCGGGTTGCCCGACAGCTCTTTGTACCCAAAGACGGAAGGTACGAGGCGGATGCCATAGACATCGCGCGCGGGCAGCCCCACAGAGCGGCACAGGCCGACAAACAGCGCATTGAGGTCAGCGCACTTGCCGCCCAGGTTGCCGGTCTCCAGCATGGTCTTGATGTCGCCCTCGCCGCAGCCACGCACCTTGGGCTCGCGGTAGGTGTTGGCCACAATCCAGTCGTAGATTTTTTGCGCTTTTTCGACATCCGTTTTGGCGCCCTGCGTGGCGGCCAGTGCGGTCTTGCGCACAATGCCGTCGGTCGGGATGAGCACGGTGGGGCGCGTGAAGTAGCGCAGCGTGTCGGCGCTTTCGGCAGCGGCGGTTTTTTGTGCCCAGTCAATGGCACGGCCCTGCGTCTGCACGCGGCTTGTCAGTTCCACATAGGGCTTGGCCTCTGAGGCCGGAAACTCGACGTACAGCATCTTCGCGCCATCGCGCCCGTCCTGCGTCAGTTGCGTGCTGCCATTGCTCGAAAAACTGTTCCCTTGCGAGTGCTGGTAGTCGCTGTTGACCGAGGGAATCGGCAGCCAGACCTTCGTCACACCCTGCGGCTTGACGATGTCTACACGCGTGGTCACGTCAAAAGTGCGCCAGGCGCCGCTTTGAGGGGCAAAGTGGCGCCGGCTGGGTGCCGCCGCAGGCGTCTGGGCAAAAGTGATGGCGGGCAATGCCGCGGCCACGGCAGCCGCCGCGGTGTTTTTCAGAAAGGCTCGGCGTACGGTGGTCATCAAAAGATCTCCGGGTGGGGTGAGGGAGACGTGCACCGCGGCAGGTAAAGATGCTGCGGGATGTCTGGGCCGCAATTATCGCCCCTGCCCCGGAGCATCAGGCCTTCAGCAACCCGGCGATCAGCTTTTCGGCGGTTGTACTGGTCCAGTCGACCTCGCCCGTCACCCGCTGGCGAGGCCGGCCGGCAGGGTCAATCATCAGCGTGGTCGGAAAGACTTTCACCCCCCAGCCCCGCGCCACCTTGCCATCCAGGTCCAGCAATACCGGCAAGGTCACCCCGGTTGTTTTGGTGAATTGCAGGGCGCGCGCCACCGGTTCCTTGAAGTTGATGGCCAGCACCAGCAGTTTGTCGGCGCCATAGAAATCGGCTACCTGCTGCAACGTGGGCATCTCAGCCCGGCAGGGTTCGCACCAGCTGGCCCAGAAATTCAGCATCACCGCCCGGCCGCGCAGGTCGGCCAGGCGCCAGGTCTTGCCATTCGTATCCACCAGCGAAAAAGCGGATACCGGCCCGGGCCAGGGCGCCACCTCGTAGGCCGGGCCCGTCAAGCCCTGAGCGAACGTATTCGCCGCCGCGGCTGACGCCGCACAGGCCACGGGGTATTGCAGCAGCAAACGACGTGACAGGCGCGCCAGGCGGGGCATCGGTGCATTTTTCATGGAAATGTAAGGATAAGGTGTCAGTCCCAGACTAACAGAGAGTCGTACGGAAGGCGGGGCGGGAGGTCAGCGGACAGATTTGGTCCTATATATGCCCTGGCAGTCTTGCCTGCCGGCGGATTGGGCGGCACAGTCCTACACGTCCGGTTTGCAAACTGCTTTTAAATCTTTCGATAACACTTAAATGGCTGATCTACCGTGAACCTGCCCCTCAAATTTCCCGGCCTCGCCGATGCCCTGGCGACCGCCTCGCCCCAGTTCATCAACCTTTACGACGACGCCGGCGAAACGCTGCCAGGCGCGGCGGGCGGCGCCGCGGACGAGATTGCCGAAGGCCTGCTCGCCGAAGCGGCCACCGTGAGCCCGAAGTTTTTCTACAACGAACTCGGTTCCAAACTGTTTGAGGCCATCACCGGCCTGGACGAGTACTACCCCACCCGCACCGAGGCCGGCATTTTCGAAGCCGTGCATACCGACATCGCGCAGGCGCTGGCGAGCGCGGGCATCACCAAGCCCTGCCTGATCGACCTGGGCGCAGGCAACTGTGCCAAGGCCATGACCTTGATTCCCCACCTGCAACCTCGCCAGTACGTGCCTGTTGATATCTCCGTCGATTTTTTGCGGGACGCGGCCGAGCAGGTGCAAAACAGCTTTCCGGCGCTCGACATCGTCGGCCTGGGCATGGATTTCTCCGCAGGCCTGGTGTTGCCGGATCAGGTTCAAACCCATGACCGCGTGTTTTTCTACCCGGGCTCCAGCCTGGGCAACTTCCACCCCGCCCAGGCTTTGCAGTTTCTGCAGCACATCGCCGACCCGGCACAGGGCAAGGCGCGCGGCCTGCTGCTGGGCATCGACCTGGTCAAGAACACGGAACTGCTGGAAGCAGCCTACGACGACGCACTGGGCGTGACGGGCGCCTTCAACAAAAACCTGCTGCTCAATATCAATGAGCTGCTGCAGTCGGATTTCGATGTGCGGCAGTGGCGCCACGTCGCCCTCTTTAATACAGAGCTGTCACGCATCGAGATGCATCTGGAGGCCGGGTGCGACCTGACGGTGCGCTGGCCGGGCCATGAGCGCCGCTTTGGCGCCGGCGAGCGCATCCACACCGAATGCTCTTACAAGTACACGGTCGAAACCATGACCGCACTGCTGCAGCAAGCCGGGTTCAAGCAGGTTGAATACTGGACGGACCCTAAAAGCTGGTTTGCGGTGTTCTGGGCTACCGTTTAACGGGTTTGCCAGGTTTAGCGCGCCCAAAGAAAAAGGCCAATTTCTTAAGCGAAATTGGCCTCTAGCCCTTTGTCCACCTGGGCAGTACGCTCCTGAATTGATAGCAATTCAGGTTGAACTCAAACCGGCTGAAGGCAGCCGGCGCCCTGCCCGGTTGTCAGGCGCGCTCAGCCACCCAGGCTTGCACGGACTTCAGCGCATCACCCACCTTGGACGCATCGGTGCCGCCGGCCATGGCCATGTCGGCCTTGCCGCCGCCCTTGCCGCCCACTTGCTGGGCCACAAAGTTCACCAGCTCGCCGGCCTTGACCTTGCCCACGCTGTCGGCGGTCACGCCCGCGGCGATCTGCACCTTGTCGCCATCGACTGCGGCCAGCACGATCACAGCCGTCTTGAGCTTGTCCTTGAGTTTGTCCATGGTGTCGCGCAGCGTCTTGGCGTCGGCGCCTTCGAGCTTCGCGGCCAACACTTTCAGGCCCTTCACATCCACAGCCTGCGCCAGCAGCTCATCACCTTGCGACGAGGCCAACTTGCCCTTGAGCGCGGCAATTTCCTTTTCCAGCGACTTGACCTGGTCCAGCACCTGGCCGATGCGGCCTTGCAGGTCCGACGGGCTGGCCTTGAGCGAGCCGGCCGCCGATTGCACGGTGGACTCAAGCGACTGCAGGTAGGCCAGCGCGTTCTCGCCGGTGACGGCCTCCACACGCCGCACACCCGCTGCCACACCGCTTTCAGTCACGATCTTGAACAGGCCGATATCGCCGGTTCGCTTGACGTGAACGCCACCGCAGAGTTCCTTGCTGGAGCCGATCGTCAGCACGCGCACCGTCTCGCCGTACTTCTCGCCGAAGAGCATCATTGCGCCGGATTTCTGCGCGTCTTCCATCGCCATCACGCTGGCGTCGGTTGCCACGTTGGACAAAATTTCAGCATTTACGCGTGCCTCGATCTCGCGGATCTGCGCGTCAGTGACCGGCGCGTTGTGCGCAAAGTCAAAACGGGTGCGTTCGGCGTTCACCAGGCTGCCCTTTTGCTGCACGTGGTCGCCCAGCACTTCGCGCAGCGCCTTGTGCATCAAGTGCGTGGCGCTGTGGTTGCGCACGGTGGCGGCGCGCAAAGCGGTGTTGACCTGCGCCGTCACCGTATCGCCGACTTTTAGCGTGCCGGCTTCCTGCGTGCCGTGGTGGCCAAACACGTCGGCCTTGATCTTCAGGGTGTCGTCCACCACGAATTCCGTGTGTCCTGAGCCTGTCGAAGGGGCCGCTGTCAGCCGGCCCTGGTCGCCGACCTGGCCGCCGCTCTCGGCGTAGAACGGCGTCGTATTCAGCACCACCACGCCGCTTTGGCCTGCGTTGAGGGCCTGAACGGCTGCGCCGTCAACATACAGGGCCACCACTTTGGCAGGCTCTTCCAGCAACTCGTAGCCGGTGAAAATGTTGCCGTTGCCGGTGTATTCCAGTGCGCGATCCATTTTGAACTTGCCGGCGGCACGCGCCTGGTTCTTTTGCTTGTCCATGGCGGCCTTGAAGCCTGCCTCGTCGACTTCCACGCCACGCTCACGGCAGACGTCCGCCGACAAATCCAGCGGGAAGCCATAGGTGTCATGCAGCTTGAAGGCCACGTCGCCGGGCAGGACAAGACCGCGCCAATCCCTGTGAACGAATTTGGTACCCATCTGCTGGTAAGCGGGATTGCGAAACTCATCTTCCGAACTGCCAACTGCAATCGAAGAAATTCCATCGACGGAACGACTCAAGTTGTAAGTAGCGAACGAGCCATGATCCGTCCAACTACTCAAGCTAGTCGACTGTTCTTTCGCCCACCTAGTCGCAAACGCTAAATCAAGTTCGCTGTCCAACAGCCCCATGCCGTTGGCGAGCGTTGTGTAGAAACGCTCTTCTTCGGCCTTGAGCACCGCGGTGATGCGGGCTTCGCCCTCTTTCAGCTTGGGATAGGCCTCGCCCATCAGTTTGGCCAGGTCGGCCACCAGCTTGTGGAAGAAAGGCGTTTTCTTGCCTAGCTTGTAGCCGTGGCGAATCGCGCGGCGGATGATGCGGCGCTGCACATAGCCGCGGCCTTCGTTGGACGGGTTGACGCCGTCGCTCACCAAAAACGCGGTGGCGCGGATGTGGTCGGCGATCACGCGCAGGGATTTGTTGTCCAGGTCTTTCTCACCGGTCTCGCGTGCGGCGGCCTTGATGAGCGCAGCGAAGATGTCGATCTCATAGTTGCTGTGCACATGCTGCAAGATGGCGGCCAGGCGCTCCAGGCCCATGCCGGTGTCGACGCAAGGCGCGGGCAGTTTGGTGACGCTGCCGTCGGCGGCCATGTCGAACTGCATGAACACGTTGTTCCAGATCTCGATGAAGCGGTCGCCGTCTTCGTCCGGGCTGCCGGGCGGGCCGCCGGGGATGTGGTCGCCGTGGTCGTAAAAGATTTCGCTGCAGGGGCCGCAAGGGCCGGTGTCGGCCATCATCCAGAAATTGTCGGACTTGTAGCGTCCGCCCTTGTTGTCGCCGATGCGGATCACGCGCTCGGGCGGCAGGCCGATTTCCTTGGTCCAGATGTCGTAGGCCTCGTCGTCCTCTTCATAGACGGTGGCCAGCAGGCGCTCGGGCGGCAGCTTGTAAA
Source organism: Synechococcus sp. UW140 (assembly GCA_943370375.1). GTDB lineage: Bacteria > Pseudomonadota > Gammaproteobacteria > Burkholderiales > Burkholderiaceae_C > Polaromonas. Next base: position 101,624 of record CALRQR020000016.1, on the reverse strand, counting down.
CCTCGGTCAGCAGTTCCCAGGCCCACTTGAGCGACTCGCGCTTGAAGTAGTCGCCAAAGCTCCAGTTGCCCAGCATTTCAAAGAAAGTGTGGTGGCGCGCGGTGTAGCCCACGTTTTCCAGGTCGTTGTGCTTGCCGCCGGCGCGCAGGCAGGCCTGCACCGAGGCTGCGCGCACATAGGGACGCTTGTCGGTGCCCAGGAACACGTCCTTGAACTGCACCATGCCCGAGTTGGTGAACATCAGCGTCGGGTCATTGCCCGGAACCAGCGAACTGGAAGGCACCACGGTGTGGCCCTTGGACGCAAAGAAATCGAGAAACGTCTTGCGAATTTCCGAGACGGTGACGACAGGCGTGGTGTTGGACGTGGGGGTGGATGTGCTCATGTTCTGCCAGTTGGGGCCGCCTGCAGCCAAAACAACGCGTTCGACTGCGGCTAAATACTTGATTTACTTAAACATTTGATTATAAGTTTGGCGGCCAGGAGCCCGCCTGACCGAGGTCAAGCTTTCCCGGGGGTGACAGCGGGGGTAAGGCCAACGCGCTATGCTTAAAAGCTGCCCAACCGGCCCCCGGACCGTCCAACGCCCCCAGAGAGCACCTGAAAGAGACAAGCCATGGATATGAAGACCTCCCCGATCTCCCTCCTTAAAGACCCCAGCCTGTTCAAGACTGACGCCCTGATCAACGGCCAATGGGTTGCCGGCAAGGCCCGGTTTGACGTCAACGACCCCTCCAACGGCCGCAAACTGGCCGATGTGGCCGACCTGGGCCCCCAGGATGCCGAAGCCGCCATTGCGGCGGCCAACGCCGCCTGGCCCGCCTGGCGCAGCAAGACCGGCAAGGAACGCCACGCCATCCTCCTCAAGTGGTACCAGCTGCTGATGGCCAACCAGGAGGACCTGGGCCGCATCATGACGGCCGAGCAGGGCAAGCCCTTTGCCGAGGCGAAGGGCGAGATCGCCTACGGCGCCAGCTTTGTGGAATGGTTTGCCGAAGAAGCCAAACGCGTCAACGGCGAGACCCTGCCCCAGTTCGACAACAACCGCCGCCTGATGGTGATCAAGCAGCCCATAGGCGTCTGCGCGGCGATCACCCCCTGGAACTTCCCGCTGGCCATGATCACCCGCAAGGTCGCCCCGGCCCTCGCCGCCGGCTGCCCGGTGGTGATCAAGCCCGCTGAGCTGACCCCGCTGACGGCGCTGGCCGCCGCCGAGCTGGCCGTGCGCGCCGGCATCCCGGCGGGCGTGCTCAATGTGCTCACGGCCGACAGCAGCAACTCGATCGCCGTGGGCAAGGTGTTTTGCGCCAGCGACACCGTGCGCCACATCAGCTTCACCGGCTCCACCGAAGTCGGCCGCATCCTGATGGCGCAAAGCGCGCCTTCGGTGAAAAAGCTGGCGCTGGAGCTGGGCGGCAACGCCCCCTTCATCGTGTTTGACGACGCCGACGTGGATTCGGCCGTGGAAGGCGCCATGGCCAGCAAGTACCGCAACGCCGGCCAGACCTGCGTCTGCGCCAACCGCATTTACGTCCAAGACGGCGTGTACGACCAATTCGTTGAAAAATTCGCCGCCAAGGTCAAGCTGCTGAAGGTGGGCAACGGCTTTGAAGACGGCGTGGCGCAAGGCCCGCTGATCGAAGACGCCGCCGTTGAGAAAGTACAGCGCCACGTGGCCGACGCGGTGGCCAAGGGCGGCAAGCTGCTGGTGGGCGGCCACAAGCTTGAAGGCCAGTTCTTCGAGCCCACCGTGGTGTCCGAAGCCACCGCCGACATGTTGTGCGCCAAAGAAGAAACCTTCGGCCCCTTCGCGCCGGTGTTTCGCTTCAAACAAGACCAGGAAGCGATTGACGCGGCCAACAATACCGAGTTTGGCCTCGCCAGCTACTTCTACAGCCGCGACATCGGCCGCATCTACCGCGTCGCCGAGGCGCTGGAATACGGCATGGTCGGCATCAACGTGGGCGTGATCGCCACCGAACACGTGCCCTTCGGCGGCGTCAAGCAATCGGGCCTGGGCCGCGAGGGCTCCAGCCATGGCATGGAGGAATACCTCGAGATGAAGTACCTGTGCCTGGGCGACATCCAGCGCTGAGCTGACCGCCACACCGCCACACACGAGACTTACCCTCATGCGCGTTCTACTTGTGGAAGACGAAGCCGAGATGGCCTCGTGGCTGGTGCGCGCTTTCAAGCAAAGCGGCTTTGTGCCCGACCACGCCCCGGACGCCGGCACCGCCGAGTCGCTGCTGGCCGGCAACGACTATGACGCGGTTGTGCTCGACCTGCGGCTGCCCGACAAACACGGGCTCAATCTGCTGGCAGACATTCGCAAGGCCGGCAACCGTACGCCCGTGCTGGTGCTGACCGCGCAGGGCTCCTTGCAGGACCGGGTCAAAGGCCTGAACGTCGGGGCCGACGATTTTCTGACCAAACCTTTTGCGATTGAAGAGCTTGAAGCCCGCCTCAGCGCGCTGGTACGCCGCAGCCGCGGGCGCTCACACGCGCCGCTGCAATGCGGCTCGCTCTCATGCGCCCATGACAGCCGCGCCTTCACGCTGGCCGGCACGCTGCTGCAGCTCACGCCGCGCGAGGGCGCCGCGCTGTCGGTGTTGCTGGCGCGCAGCGGCTCGCCGGTGGAGAAGTCGCAACTCTCGGCCAAGGTCTTTCCGGCCGACAGCAATGCCGGCCCCGATGCCATCGAACTGGTGCTGCACCGGCTGCGCCGCAAGCTCGACGGGGGCGACGTGCGCATCGTCACCGTGCGCGGCCTGGGTTACATGCTGGAGGCTGTTGCGAACGACGCACATAAAGCGCATGCGCCGGATGAAGATACTGCGGACTGACCCCGACCGCTTCGGCATACGCGCGCGCCTCCTGACGCTGCTGCTCCCGGCCATCCTGGGCCTGCTGGCCCTGGACAGCTGGAACGACTACCGCGCCCTGCGCAACCAGGTGCAAGACGCCTACGACCAGGCCATGCTGGAGTCCGTCCATGTGCTGCGCGGCAGCCTGTCGGTGGGGGAGGACGGCGCGCTGCGCCTGAACGCGCCCCTGGCGGTGCAGGCGGTGGTAGATGGTGTCAGCCCGCTGCAAAAGCACCTGCATATCGGGTTGACGCCGCGAGGCACTGCCGCCGCAAGCGAAGTGACTTTGCTGGGCCAGACCGACCTGCCCGCACCGCCCGCACGGCAGTCCTTTGCAAACTCCTCCCTTCTCCCATCCCCCGCGGTCTGGTACGACAGCTTCTACCGCGACCATACGGTCCGCGTGGTGGCACTCCAGGGCGAGGTGTTTGACGGGCGCGGCCAGGCCTTCGACCTGCTGATCCAGGTGGCCGAAAGCACCGAGCCGCGCGACCGCGCGCAGGCCGCCACCTTGCGGCAAGAGCTGATCCGCGACACCCGCATGGTGCTGGTGATGGTCCTGCTGGTCTGGCTGGGCGTGACCTGGTCTCTTCGGCCCCTGGAGCGCCTGCGCAAAACCGTGCTGCAAAGCAAGGGCCGCGACCTCCAGCCGCTGGACACCAGCGGCGTGCCGCATGAAGTGGCGCCGCTGGTCGACGCCGTCAACCTGCACCTGGCCAGTTACTGCGATCTGCTGGAGCAGCAGTCGCAATTTCTGGCCGACGCATCACACCAGCTGCGCACACCGCTGGCCATCATGCTGACCCAGGCAGGCGTCGCGCTGCGCGAAAAAGACCCGGAACAGCTTCACACCACCTTGCGCGCCATGGTCGTGCAAATCTCGCGCAGCCGGCGCCTGTGCGAGCAGTTGCTGTCGCTGGCCCATGCGACCGAGAGCGCGCCGCCGGAAGGCGCCCCTGGATTGGTGGATCTCAACAGCGTCGCCAAAGACGTGGTGCTGCAATACCTGGCGCTGGCCCATGAGAAAAACCAGGACCTGGGCTGGGCAGACGCCGCGGGAGATGTGCCGGTACTGGCGCGTGGCCCCGAGTTGCACGAGGCCTTGTCCAACCTGGTGCACAACGCCATCGTCTACACGCCGTCCGGCGGACACATCACCGTGATGGTGAGCACCCAGGATGGCACGGCACTGGCCGAAGTTCGCGACGACGGCCCCGGCATCGCCTCAGCGCGAAGGGCTGAAGTGTTTGAACGCTTTCATTCGGCAGCCCCGTCCGCCAACAGCGCGCGCGGCGCCGGGCTGGGCATGGCCATCGCACGCGCTTATGCCAGGCGCAACGGCGGCGACATCGAGCTGGCCGATCCGGTCTCCGGCAGCGGCTTGCGAGCCATCCTGCGCTTGCCGCTGGCATCAGGCTCGCAGGGCTGAGCGCACTCGATTGCGCCGCAGCCAGCGGCTTTACAGGCGCGTCTGTGCCTGTTAGTGATAACACGTATTTTGAGTTGGGCCGCGCAAAACGAAAGCCGATTGGAAGCCTCGCTTCCTAACATCCGCTCCACCCCAAAAGCCTCGCCAGCAGCAACTTGTGCGCAGACAAGGCCGGGGCCCACCACAAGGAGACACGGATGACTCACCCCCCGTTTGTGACAACGCCCGCAGCGGCGCAGCCATGGAGCAGGCTCACATGAACATGAACAACCGCAACTTCGTACGGGGCCTGTGCCTCATGGCGATCGCCCTGCTCTTTGGCCTGGTGTCGCTGAACTACAAGATCGGCGAATTAAGCCGGTCCGGACCCGGAATGTTTCCCCTGATTGTGAGCTCCCTGCTGTTTTTGATTGGCGCGCTCACGGTAGTGCGTTCGCACTTCTATGACCCCGTCCCCCTGGACTACGGCGTCAAAAATATTGCCATCATTTTGCTGGCGCTTGTCGGGTTTGCCGTGATCTCCCAGTACATCAACATGATTCTGGCGATCGTATTTTTGGTGTTCTGTTCCACGCTTGCCGGTACGTCGTATTCCGTGGTGCGCAACATCAAGATCTCGGTGGGTCTGATCCTGGTTGCCTTTGCCTTCAAAAACTTTCTCGGCCTTAGCCTGCCTCTCTACTGATGGACATCCTGCATAACCTCTCGCTGGGTTTCGAGCATGCGCTGACCTGGCAAAACCTGCTTTATTGCGCCCTTGGCTGCACGGTAGGCACACTCATCGGACTGCTGCCGGGACTGGGCCCACTATCGACCATCAGCCTGTTGCTGCCCCTGACCTATTCCATTCCCACCGGCGGCGCGCTCATCATGCTGGCCGGCATTTACTACGGGGCCCAATACGGCGACAGCGTGAGCGCCATCACGATGAAGATCCCGCATGCCAGCAGCATCGTCGCCTGTATAGACGGCTACCAGATGACGCTCAAAGGCAAAACCGGGCTGGCCCTGTTCACCGCGGGCATTTCCAGCTTTATTGGCGGCACTGTGGCCATTGTGGTGCTTTCGACCCTGGCGGTACCACTGGGTGAAGTGGGCTTCCTGTTCGGGCCGGCCGACTACTGCGCCCTCATGCTGCTGGGGTTTTTCTGTGTGAGCTTTGTCAGCAGCGGCAGCTTGCTCAATGGCCTGGCCATGGCCATGGTCGGCGTGCTGCTCGGGATGGTGGGTACCGATGTGAACAGCGGCACGGCGCGCTACACCATGGACCTGCCCTTCCTGATGGACGGGATTGGCCTGATCAGCATTGCCCTTGGCTGCTTCGGCATTGCAGAGGTCGTGAAAAATCTCGACAACAAGAACGTGCTCACGCCGTTCAACGGCGAGATCAAGCTGATGCCGACCTGGCCCGAGTTCAAGCGCATCATCCCCAGCGCCCTGCGCGGCAGCATCATCGGCTCGGTCCTGGGCATCCTGCCCGGCGGCGGTCCCACGATTGCCCAGTTCGCCGCCTATGCAGCGGACAAGAAGTTCAGCAAATACAAGCACGAGATCGGCACCGGATGCATCGAAGGCGTAGCCGGACAAGCGGCTGCCGACGAGGCGGCGGCGCGCACCAGCTTTATCCCGCTCATGGCCATCGGCATTCCCGAAAACGCCGTCATGGCCCTGATGATGGCCGCCTTCGTCATCAAGGGGATCCAGCCAGGCCCCAACATGATCGCCAGCCACCCCGATTTGTTCTGGGGTCTGGTGGCCAGTATGTGGGTGGGCAACTGCTTCCTGGTCATCCTCAACGTGCCCCTGGTGCGCTACTGGCTGTCGGTCTTCAAGATTCCCTACACCGTGTTGTTTCCCGCGATCCTCTTTTTCTGCTGTATCGGCACCTTCAGCATCAACAACAGCCTGGACGACATCTACATCACCGCCGTATTCGGCCTGGTGGGCTATCTGTTTTTGCGCCTGGAGATGGAGGCCGCGCCACTCCTGCTGGGTTTCATTCTGGGGCCCATGCTGGAGGAAAACTTCCGCCGCGCCATGCTTCTCAGCCGGGGTAGTTTTAGCGTCTTCGTCAACCGCCCCATCAGCGGGACCTTGCTGGCCATGATCGGAACCCTGGTCGTGTGGCAGGTCGTGGTGTTTGTCCGCAAATTGTGGAAGTCACCCGACCATGTCATTCATGCGGGCAGCAGCACGCCCGCGGCGCCCACCACAGCGGTGCCAGTTGCCACGCCTGTGCCCGTGCCCGCCGGGGAATAATGCGGCCCTGCCCCCTGAACCCTCTTGCAGCGGTTCGGGGGCTTGTTTCATCCGGCCATTGTGTTGAAATAAGCCCTCCTTCAGGAGACTCTTCACCATGAACCGCAGACTCTTCGTCCAAGCCGGCGCAGCCACCGCAGTTGCTACATTTTTGATAGCTGCACGTGCACAATCCACGCTGGCTACAGGCACAAAACGCCAAGGAATCGTAATTCAGGTCAGCGACAACGACCCGGCCAAATGGAACCTGGCGCTGAACAACGCCAAGAACCTGCAGGACGATGTGGGCGCCGCCAATGTCGAGATTGAAATCGTCGCCTACGGCCCCGGCATCGGCATGCTCAAGCTCGAGTCGCCCACCGGCGCGCGCATCGCCGACGCCGCCAAAGCCGGCGTCAAGGTCACCGCCTGCGAAAACACCATGCGCGGCCAGAAGCTGACCAAAGACGACATGCTCGCCGGCATCAGCTATGTGCCCGCCGGCGTCACCGAAATCATGAAGAAGCAGCACGAAGGCTGGGCTTACCTGCGGCCTTGATCACAAGCCTGCACAAGCCATTAAGGCTGCTCGACCCCTTCCAGGCGGGCGGCCTGCACGGGCCGGTGAAAGCGCTGGTTCAGCTTGCCGCGCCAATGGTTGATGACGTGGTAGATCAGCTGGAAGCACACGGTGAAGATCAGGATGACCACGCCGATCAGCAGCAGCCTGTCGCTCACCTTGGGCAGGGTCTCAATGGCGCGCAGCGTGATGGTGGTGGCCTCCACCACGCCCACCGCGGCGCCAAAGCCTGAGGACAGCACCATCACAAAAAAGGCCCGCACCAGGCCCATCACAAACAGCATGGCCGCCACCGGCGAGCCGCTTCGCAACTGCCGCATCGCTTCGACGGCGTGGTCGGACACATAAGCCGCGGCATACAGGGTAAGAGACAGCACCACCGCCAGCCAGGGCGTCATGCCAAACTGCCAGTGGCCGATCGACACCGTGGCGGGCACGACATTGACCAGAAAAAACATCACGACAAACGTCGGCACCGTCCGCAGCAGCGCCACCAGCCAGGCCGCCGGTGTGGAGGCAAGGCCGTTGCGAAACCGTGCTGCCGCCAGCGGTGCGCCCAGCAGCAAGCCACCCAGCAGCGCGCAAATGGCAATCTGGAAGTTGACCACCAGGCCGGACAGGAACTCCGGCAAGAACCGGGAAAGCATGTCAAGCATAGGAGCCCCTGCTGAGGGCCAGCCGCGCCTGCCACAGGTCGGCCAGGCGGTGCACCAGCGCGACCAGCGCCACGTAGAAGATCAGCAAGAAGGTGTAGGTGGTGATGCGCTCGCTGGAGAACGACGCCACGTCATTCAGTGCAGACAGGAGTTCCGGCACGCCCATCACAGACGCCGCGGGGCTGCCCCGGGTAGCGTTCACGATAAAGGCCACCATCTGCGCCCTGGCCCGGTAGACCGCGGCGCTCAAGGCGGGCTCGGCCGGTGCGCGCTCCTCACGCAGCGTGACCATGGCTTCTGCCACGGCCTGCCCCGCGTTGCTGCCGTTAAAGAGGCCCAGCACCAGCACGGCTGCGGCAAGCGCCACCAGAGGTGAGGTCGCACCGGCAGCACCGACCAGCACGCTCGCCAGAACCATGAGCAAAATCAGCGGCGTGGACTGCATGGGCCACAGCAGGCCGCGCATACACCCCCTTACCCAGGACTTATGCGACGTCAGGCCCGCGCCAAAGACGTGGGCAAAAGCCCAGGTGGCCAGCACCGCGCCCGCCACCAGCAAGAGGGAAAACCAGATTCCTTCAAACAGCAAGTCGAACGCCACCCAGGTCTTGAACATGGCCAGCGTGACTTTGGTGCCGGTTGTCTCATGGATGGCGTGTTCCAGCTGGTCCACGCGGTGCGCAAACGGCGTGGGCTCCAGCTGGTTGTCCAGCGGCGCCATCACACATTTCGGGTCAATCAACGAGGTGATCTGCGAGCAGTGGCTGCCGGACCACAACAGGCGCTGCTGCTCCAGGAACGGCGAGTCCACGCCGTCTTTTTTGGCCAGCGACTGCAGCGCACCCGAGATATGCAGTTGCTGCATCGACAGGGCCAGCACGTCCGCCAGGCGCTGCCCACCGTCCCGCGACACGGCAACGCCCCAGGGCAGCGGCGCAAAGCCGAACTTGGTTTCGTAGGCCGCGGCAAATGCAGGCTGCTGCAGATAAGACGCGAAAAAGCTGTCGTCCTGCGCCACCAGCGAGCAGCCGCCCAGGCGAAGTTCATCGACCAGACTGGAGGCCTTGTCAAAAAGCTTCAGGCGCGCGCCATTGACCGACAGCTCTGCATTGGTGCTGTTGCCCACCGTCACGCACACCGTGTTGCCGCGCAGCTTGACCATGCCGCCGATCTCAAGCTCTTTGCGTCCCAGCACAATGGTCTGCGACTGGTAATAGTGCGGCCTGACAAAAACGGCTTCCCGGTCCCGTTGCAAGGTGTGGCCCATGGTCGCAATGACCATATCGACGCGCCCTTCCCCCAGCATGGCCAGGCGGTTGGCGGGCGTGACCACCACGAACACCGGCGTCGCGCCGAGTGAGCCTGCCAGAACGCGCGCCAGGTCAATTTCAAAGCCCTGCAGCACACCGGCGTCCTCGAACGCAAACGGCGGATAGCCGGTGCGCACTCCGACCCTCAGAGTTTTGGTGCAGATGACGCGTGACAACACGTCGGCTGCGTCATCGCAGCCTGCGGCTTTCTGCGTGCCGGCCGGCATCGCCGATGACGGCTTGACGTCCTGGCCCGCAGCGTTAAAACACAGCAGTGCCAGGCCGATGGCAAGGACGCGGCGCAGCGATGTCATTGCATCATGCATGCGGCAGATTCGCATCAAGCCCCTCGTGCTTCCAGCTGATCTCAACCAGGTCAAAGTCGATAAACCAGTAGTCGCCCACGTGATGGATGCCCTGGCCCGTAAACCGCGCCAGCACCTTGGGACTCAGGCTGGCCAGTTTGTGCAAGGGTAATGGCGCCGACGCGCAGTAGGCGACGCGGGCTTGCAAGCCCAGGCTATGCGCCAAGGCCTGGGTCTTGTCGAAGTCGAGAAATACGTTGTGCGTCATCACCGCCAGGCCGCCGGGAGCCAGGTGATGACTCAGCCCGCCCAAAAACTGATCCACATTGCGGCGTCCATCCGGACCGCCTGCGCTCCAGCTTGCAAGGCGGCCATCGTATTCAATATGGTCGGCGGCAAACTGCGGAAGGTTGGTGACGACCAGGTCGAACTGCTCGTCGCCGCACGCCGCCCACATGTCGCCCTGAACCAGGCTGGCCCTTGTCAGCAAGTGCTCCTGGCTGAGCAAATTTTGTGTGGCCTCAACGGCCAGGGCTTCGAGGTCCACGCCCAGGGCACTTTCCGCGCCCAGCGCCAAAAGCGTCGCCATCACCACACCGCTGCCCGTGCCCATCTCCAGCACCCTGCATGCGCGCACACGCGCCGCATGCTGGCGAACATAAAGCAGCAAGGCGGCGGTGTACTCGCTCGGGCTAAATAGGTTGGTGTCGTTCAAAGTCGCTCAAAACAGGTTTCTGACATGGCGAAACGGCGGCCTTTACGCTTCGAGCGAACGGCTTGAGGCCTTAATCGAGAGATAGTAACCGATGACTTACATTTCGCGACATAGGAAGATAAGTCGTAAAAACAACACGTAAATTTCCTTACCAACGGCCTTGCACCCGCCTTGCTGGCGCCCGCAACGCCGCTACCTATAATGGTTTTTCAAGCGGGTGTAGTTCAATGGCAGAACTTTTGCTTCCCAAGCAAATAGCGTGGGTTCGATTCCCATCACCCGCTCCATCACCCAACACACCATCTCATCGTCATCCGCCAAGCCATTGAATTCATTCATGATTTAGCAGCTTCCCGCTACTTGCCGCTTACCTCTTTCCGCGAAAGATTTGCGGGGTGCGCAATGACTCAGGCGACAGGCGCTTACGTGAGCGGACGGCCCATGTCGAATCAGGTCAGCAGGTTTTTGATGGAACGTATGGGCAGGCGGTCAGCCGCCGCAGCTCAGCGTTGCCCGATGTGCGAGCCAGCAAGGACGCCGGCCGATGAGCCGTTAAGGCTCAAAGCCAGCGCTTGCGCCTGCGATACGACTTCATGTCGCGAAAGCTCTTGCGGCCCTCCGACGACAGCCCGAGATAGAACTCCTTGACGTCCTTGTTCTCGGCCAGTGCCTTGGCCGGGCCGTCCATCATGATGCGGCCGCTCTCCAGGATGTAGCCGTAGTCGGCGTACTTCAGGGCCACGTTCGTGTTCTGCTCGGCCAGCAGAATGCTGACGCCTTCCTTCTTGTTGAGGTCGCGGACGATCTCAAAGATCTCGGCCACGATCTGTGGCGCCAGGCCCATCGACGGCTCGTCGAGCAGCAGCATGCTGGGCTTGGCCATCATTGCGCGGCCTATCGCCACCATCTGCTGCTCACCACCCGAGGTGTAGCCGGCCAGGCTGGTGCGCCGTGTCTTCAGCCGCGGGAAATAGGCGTAGACCCTCTCCAGCGCATCCTGCACCTGCTTGCCGGAAATCGGCCGCGTGTAGGCGCCGGTAATCAGGTTGTCTTCCACGGTCAGGTGGCCAAAGCAGTGCCGGCCTTCCATCACCTGCACCATGCCCATGCCCACCAGGTCGCCTGGCGCAAGCTTGTCGATGCGCTGGCCGCGCAGCTCGATCGAGCCCTTGGTCACTGCGCCGCGCTCAGAGGCCAACAAGGTCGAGACGGACTTGAGCGTCGTACTCTTGCCCGCCCCGTTGGCGCCCAGCAAGGCGACGATGCCGCCTTGCGGCACCTCGAACGAAACCCCGCGCAGCACAAGAATCACGTGGTCGTAGACGACCTCGATGTTGCGCACCGACAGGATGGGAGGCGCCGCAGCCCCGGAGACTGCGGCTACTACGGGTTCAGCGACTGCGCTCAAGAGCAGGACCTTGGCGTGACGTTGTTTTCCTTGGCGTACTTCGCCGCGGACTCCTCGATGAGGCCCCGGATCATCTTGGGATCAGGCGGGCCCACCCAGTCGGTCACCATCTGGAATTTGGCGCCATCCCATTGCATCATCCGGAATTTGCCGGCACCCTCATGGTTGGCGCAGGACAGCTTGAACGGCGGGATCATGCCCTCGATGCCGAGCTCCTTGAGGTGCGCAGGCGTCATGTCCAGCGCCTCATAGCCGTCGCGGAACTCCGGGCCGTTGACGGTCTGGCCGTTCTTCTTGTGGATGCGCTGGGCGTTGCGCATGCCTTCAATCCACATCACGGCCGCGGCCACGCCGCGGTTGTAGTAAACGGTTCCTACGCGCTGCGGGTTCTGCATATTGCCTTTGCCCGCGCCGTAGACGACTTTCTCGATGTCCTGGATCAGCGGGAACTTGCCCGGCACGGCATTGGCCACCACGAAGGTGCCTTTGGCTGCGTCGCCGGCCGGGATCATGTCTTCCTCGGCACCGCCGAAGGTGACGTAAATCATCTTCTCGCGCGGAAAGCCCACGCGTGCCGCTGTGGTGATCGCCGTCGAGTTCATGCCCGAGCCCGCGCCCCAGAATGTGACCCAGTCGGCTTTCTCGCGGCGGATCTGCAGCCACTGCGACTGCTGCTCCAGCCCGGGCGGCGGCACCGCGATCTCGATCAGCTTGAAGCCCCACTCCTTGGCGATGACGCGCATCGCGGGCAGCGGCTCACGGCCATAGGCGGTGTCGATGTGAAGGTGGACGATGGTCTTGTCCTTCATCTTGGCAATGCCACCTTCCTTGCCGGCGATGAAATTCATCTTCATCGCGATCTGTGACCAATAGTTGCTGTGCGCGCCGAACACCCACGGCCAGACGCGGCCGTCGGCGGCATCGGTGCGGCCGTAGCCAAACTGCGCAAGCACCACGTTGTCAGGCTGCATGCGGCCGATGACGGCATAGGCGCCAGGCGTTCCCAGCGTGTCGAACACCACCATCTTCTGCGTGCCCTTGTTCAGCAGGCGCTGGTAGCACTCGACCGTGCGCGCGGCGTTGTACTCGGTTTCGCATTCCTCATACGTCAGCTTGACGCCGTTGACGCCGCCCTGCTTCATGTTCACGTAATTCAGGTAATCAATGATGCCGCCGTAGTAACCGGTGCCCATGGCTGAATACGGACCGACGCGGCTGCTCGGCACGCCGAAATACTGCTCCTTGGCCTGGGCCAGTGCGGCCGAGGGCAAAGCCGCGGCTGCGGCGATGGCACTGCCGGCAAGAATGCCCGGAAGGGCGCGGCGAAGAATGGTAAATATCCTCATGCTGCGTATCTCCTGTGGTTGGATGGGTCGGTTCAAACTGTCTTCAATGCCGGAACGGCCACAGGCGCAGCCGTTCCTTGGTGAGTTGCCAGAGACGCGCCAGGCCGAGCGGCTCGACGATCAGGAAAGTGATGATCAGCACGCCGAAGATCACCTGCTCCAGCGCGGAAGCGATGCTGGCGTCGATGGCCTTGCCCAGGAAGGTGTGGAAGGCCACGTTCAGGAAAATCGGCATCAGCAGGATGAATGCCGCGCCCAGGAACGAGCCCAGGATGGTGCCGATGCCGCCGATGATCACCATGAACAGGATGCGAAACGACAGCTCGATGTTGAATGCCGAGGGCTCCACCGTTTGCAGGTACGCGAAGGCGAACAACGCACCGCCCACCCCGCAGTAGAACGAGCTGATGGCGAAGGCTTGCAGCTTGGTGCGCAGCAACGACAGTCCCATCGCCTCGGCCGCCACATCCATGTCGCGCACGGCCATCCAGGCGCGTCCGGTGCTGCCGCGCGCCATGTTCTTGGCCGCCAGTGCAAGTGCCGCGACGATGGCCAGGATCAGCAGGTACTTTTCTCCCGGCGCGACAAAGCGGTGACCGAAGACGACGATCTGCTGCGCCGTGACCACACCCGACGTGTCGTAGTTCTTGAACCAGCCGAACTTGTCCAGCGCCCAGACGATGAAGAACTGCGAGGCCAGCGTCGCGACCGCCAGGTACAGGCCGCGGATGCGCAGGCTGGGCAAGCCGAACAGGATGCCGACCGCCGCAGCGCACAAACCGGAAAGTGCGACCGCGACGATGAAGGGAATGCCCGGCACGCGCAGGATGAAGTTGTAGCAGGCGAACGCCCCCACGGCCATAAAACCCGCCGACCCCAGCGACAGCTGCCCGGCGTAACCCATCAGGATGTTCTGACCCAATGCCACCAGCGACAAAATCAGCCAGGGGATCAGGATGGCACTGAGCCAGTAGTCGCTCGCGGTCAGCGGGACCACCACCGCCGCGACAAAAAACAGGATCGCCATGCCGATGCGGTCCTGCCGCAAGGGCAGGAGTTGCCGGTCTTGCCCGTAGGTGGTGAAGAACTGGCCGGTTTCTCTATAAAACATGTTGAGGCTCCCGGTCAGACGCGACGGATGATTTTTTCGCCGAACAGGCCTTCAGGCCGGACCAGCAGGAACAGCACCGCGAGCACGTAGGGCAGCCAGCCCTCGATGCCGCCGCCCACGTAGGGGCCGACATACACCTCGGTGATCTTCTCGACCGCGCCCACGATCAGGCCGGCGACGATGACGCCAGGCACCGAAGTAAAGCCGCCGATGATCAGCACCGGCAGCGCCTTCAGCGCGGTAAAGGTGAGTGCAAACTGCACGCCGCTGCGCGCGCCCCACAGCATCCCGGCCACCAGCGCAACGATGCCGGCGGTCGCCCAGACCAGTGCCCAGATGTGCTTGAGCGGGATGCCGATGGACAGCGCGGCCGCATGGTCGTCGGCCACTGCGCGCAGGCCGCGGCCCACCTTGGTGCGCGAGAACAGCAGCGCCAGCGCCGCCACCATGATGCTGGCAACCACGCCAGCCGTGATGTCCAGCTGGCTGACCAGGATGCCCGCGTTGTCAGCCAGCCAGGCGATGGGCTCGTCCTTGATGCCCAGGTCCAGGCGCCGCACCTCGACACCCCAGGCGAGCTGAGCCACGCCTTCGATCACAAAGGTCAGGCCAATCGTCGCCATCAGCAGCGTGTCCTCACTCTGGTTGACCAGCGGCCGCAGCACGAACCGCTCGGTGAGCATGCCCACCGCCACCATCAGTGCGATGGTCACCGGCAGCGCCGCCCAGAACGGCAGGCCCAGCTCCATGAAGCCGACAAAGGACAGGACGGCGAAAAACACCATCGCGCCCTGCGCGAAGTTGAACACCGATGACGCCTTGTAGATCAGCACAAAGCCGAGCGCGACCAGCGCGTACATGATCCCTGCCAGGAGGCCGCCGACCAGGACTTCAATGAAAAATGCCATGCTTGTTTCCTCAGTGCGCCACGCCGAGATAGGCGTCGATCACATCCTGGTTGGCCCGGACCTCGCTGGGCGTTCCGTCGCCGATCTTCTTGCCGTAGTCGAGCACCACCACGCGGTCGGACAGGTCCATCACGACGCCCATGTCATGCTCGATCAACAGGACTGTGGTGCCGTAGTGGTCGTTGACGTCCAGGATGAAGCGGCACATGTCCTGCTTTTCCTCGATGTTCATGCCGGCCATGGGCTCGTCCAGCAGCAAGATCTTTGGCTGCGCCGCCAGCGCGCGGCCCAGCTCCACACGCTTTTGCAGGCCATAGGGCAAGCGCCTGACAGGCGTCTTGCGAATGTGCTCGATCTCCAGGAATTCGATGATTTCCTCGACCACCTCGCGGTGCTCGGCTTCCTCCCGGCGCGCGCGCGGCAATTGCAGGGCCGTCTCAAGGAAGCTGGCGGTCACGCGCAGGCTGCAGCCCGCCATGATGTTGTCCAGCACCGACATGCCCTTGAACAGCGCGATGTTCTGGAAGGTCCGCGAAATCCCCATGTTGGCGGCGCGCGTGGGCGTCATGCCCGCCAGGCGGTCGCCACGAAAGGTAATGCTGCCCTCCTGCGGCTGGTAGACGCCGTTGATGACATTAAGCATCGAGCTCTTGCCGGCGCCGTTGGGACCGATGATGGCGCGGATCTCATGCTCAAGCACATTGAAGGAGATGTTGGTCAGCGCCTGCACACCGCCGAAGCTCAGCGAAATCGAGTTGAGTTCGAGAATCGGCGCGCCCACGGCAAAGGCCCGCTGCGGGGAGGTCTGGAGTACGGCTGTGTTCACGCTGCTTTCCTTGCCGGTGCGGGCGCGAAGGTCTTCGCGTCGCGGATCTTGAGTTCGGTTCCGTCTTCAAGCTGCGCAGAAGGCCGGCCTGCATACATGCCGTCCACCACCGCACCGTAACGCGCTGCGATGGCGCCGCGGCGCAGCTTGCCGGTGCGCGTGAGCACACCGTCATCGGCATCCAGCGCCTTATGCAGGATGGCGAATCGGTGGATCTGGGAGGTCGCCAGCGCCGGGTCGAGCGCCAGTTCGGCGTTGAGTTCGGCGATCCTGTTGGCGATGAGTCCGTACACCTCCTCGCGCGAGGCCAGGTCGGCCTGGCCCATGTAAGAGATGCTTTGTTTATCGGCCCAGCGGCCCACGGAAGCGACGTCGATGTCGACCAGCACGCAGACCGTGTCGCGCCCGTCGCCGAAAGCCACCGCCTCCCGTATGGACGGGCCGAACTTGAGCCGGTTCTCCAGCAGCTTGGGCGCATGCAGCGTGCCGTCGTTCAACGCGCCTACGCTCATCAAGCGGTCGATGATGCGCAGGTGCCCGTCGTCACCGATGTAGCCGGCGTCGCCGGTGCGGAACCAGCCGTCTTCGCTGCGGGCTTGTGCCGTGGTGTGCGGGTCGCCGTGGTATTCCCTGAAGAGCCCCGGCGAGCGCACGAGGATTTCGCGCTGCGCCGTGATCATCAGTTCAACACCGTCCACCGCCGTGCCCACGGTACCGGGCCTGACCTGACCGTCGCGCTGCATCGCCACGAAGAAGCCGGTCTCGGTCGATCCATAGAGCTGCTTGAGGTTGATGCCCAGCGAGCGAAAGAACATCAGCAGCTCCGGATCAACCGCATCACCCGCTGTGAGCGCCACGCGCACCTTGCTCATCCCCAGCACATCGCGCAGCGGGCCATAGATCAGCAGATCGAACACCTTATAAGCGATGCGGTCAACGAACCCCACGTCTTCGCCGGCCAGAATGCGCGGGCCCACGCGACGCGCCAGCGCCATCGCGCGCCGGTACAGCGCCTGGTTAAAGCCTCCCGTGTCCTCGATCCGCATAGAGATCTGGGACAGCAGCGCCTCCAGCACCCGGGGCGGCACCAGCAGATAGGTCGGGCCCGCCTCGCGCATGTCGGTGAGCATGGTGTCGGACGACTCGGGGCAGCACACGCAATAGCCCACGACCATGGGCTGCACGTAGCTGAAGAGGTTTTGGCCGATCCACCCTGGCGGAAGATAGGCGGTGGCAACGTCCCTGTCGTTCAGTCCCTCGGCCGCTGCGGCTGCGCGGGCGCGATCAATCAGGGCCGCATGGCTGAGCACCACGCCTTTGGAGGGGCCGGTGGTGCCAGATGTGAAGAACAGGAAAGCCACGTCCTGGCCGCTACCGCACTGCATCTCGGACTGCAGGGCATCGCCGTTCGTGTCTGCCAAGTCGCGCCCTTGTGCCAGGAGCGCCGCGTAGCTGACGAGCTGGGGTTGGCGGTAGTGGCACAGGCCCCGGTCTTCGTCGTAGACGATGCACTGGATCGCCGGGCATTGCGGGAGGATATCGAGCAGCTTGTCGACCTGCTCCTGGTTTTCGGCGAAGACGTGCGTCACGCCAGCACGCTGGATCGGGGACAAGATCTCGCTGGCCGCCGCGTCCTGGTAGAGCGGCACGGCAACAGCGCCCAGCCACTGCGCTGCGCACATCGCTGCATACAGGCGCGGCCGGTTGTCACCGATCAATGCCACGTGGGCGCCGCGTTGCACACCTCGCGCCGACAACGCACACGCCAGCGCGGCCACCTCCTCGGCCAATGCTGCCCAGGTCCATGTATGCCAGATGCCGCGGTTTTTTTCGCGGATGGCGGGTTGACCGCCCCGCTGCTTCGAATGCTCGAGAAGCAGCTTCGGAAAAGTATCCGGTCCCTCGGTTGCCATTGCTTGCGTTTCCTTTTTTTTCAGAATCACCTCACCTGATCGCCGGCCTCATCCCTGTTTTTGTCAGTTCTGTCAGTTGATAAATAGTCGCATTAGCGTTTTGCGGTATCCATAGGGGTTTCGACATATGAATCGGCAAACATGGGTTGAGGGGTCTCTTCAACGGTCTGTTTCTGGTTTTTAGAAACGATAGTTCTAGGCATCGACGCCAGAGGATTGTTCTAACAATAGAACTCAGACGTGCGTTTTTGGTGCCTATTGCGAGCGCCCCTGCGTCCCCATATGCACTGCATGACCCGGACTCACGGGCATCACACAGCAAAGAAGGAGCAACACGATGAAAGACATTCTGGGCATCTACAGCAATCCCCATGGCCACTGGGTGGGTGACGGCTTTCCTGTGCGTTCGCTGTTCAGCTACGACACGCTGGGCGCGCAAGTCAGTCCCTTTCTGTTGCTGGACTACGCCGGCCCGGCGCAGTTTGAGCCCACCGACAAGCCGCGTGGCGTCGGCCAGCACCCGCACCGCGGTTTTGAAACCGTGACCATCGTCTACAAGGGCGAGGTTGAGCACCGCGACTCCACCGGCAACGGCGGCGTGATCGGCCCGGGCGGCGTGCAGTGGATGACAGCCGCCTCAGGCATCCTGCACGAAGAATTTCACTCGCGCGAGTTCACGCGCACCGGCGGCCCGTTTGAGATGGTGCAGTTGTGGGTGAACCTGCCGGCCAAAGACAAGATGGCGGCGCCCGGCTACCAGGGCATTTCAGACAAGGAGATTCCGCAGGTGGACTTGCCTGACGGCGCAGGTTCAGTGCGCGTGATTGCAGGCGACTACAACGGCCACAAGGGACCGGCGCACACCTTCACGCCGATTGACGTGTGGGACCTGCGGCTCAAGCAAGGCAAGACCGCCTCGCTGACTGTTCCCGAAGGCCGCACCGCCGCCGTGGTGGTGCTGCACGGCACGGTGCTGGTCAACGGCAAGGAAGTGGTTCGCGAAGCGCAGATGGCGCTGCTGGACCGCGCCGGGCAAGACCTGCAGATTGAAGCCAACGGCGATGCCACCTTGCTGCTGCTCAGTGGCGAGCCGATTGACGAGCCCATCGTCGGCCACGGCCCCTTCGTGATGAACAGCCGCGAGGAGATCATGCAGGCCATGAAAGACTTCAACGGCGGCCGCTTTGGCCAGATGACACACTGAAAATCGCACAGCTCCGGGATGGAGCTGTGCGGGTTTTCGGCCCCTGCGGCCTGTCAGCGCATCACGACGAGGAAAATGCCGAGCAAAGTCAAGCCACTGCCGGCCAGCACGGTGGCCGTGATCTTGTCCTCATTCCTGAACAGCAGGTAGCTGAGCGGAAAAACCAGGACGGGCGTGCACAGGGTGACCAGGGTGGCGACGGACAGCGGTATGAAACGCATGGAGCCGATGACACACATCTGCGCGGAAATGGTGGTCACGCCGATCAGGGCAAAGAGTGCCAGACCACTGCGGCTGGCCTGGCGCAGGCGGGAAGCGACGGCTTTTTTTCCAGAGCTGAACACAAGCTGCAAAGCCAGGCCGGTGGCCGCCCCGATCAAGGCGCCCAGGATGGGTTCGTTCCAGTCGCGCACGGCCGTTCCGCGCAGCACATTGCCGATGGCGTACGCCAACGAACTGCCCATGCCCAGCAACAGCACCGACTGCATCAGGCGCTGCAGCGCGCGCGGCTTTTCGACGGCAGGCGCGGGTTCGCCGTCTGGCGCCATCGCGGCCACCGTGCTGCGGCGTGAGAAAAACCCGGGCTTGTAGCTCACCAGCATCAGGCCCGCGATCGTCATCACCATGCCCAGCGCCGCCAGCACACTGAGCCGCTCACCCAACAGAAGCCAGGCCATCAGCGCCGTAAACAGCGGGCTGCTGATCTGGAAGATGCTGGCCTTGGCGGGGCCGAAGCGCACCACGGACTCGTAAAAAAACCAGCGTCCGAGGTAGGTCGAGAAAGCGCCGGCTCCGGCAAACATGAAGAAGGCGCGCATGTCCCAGCCCAGCCCCTCATGGCTCAAGTTCATCTGAACCAGCAAGACCAGAGCGGAAAACACGACGTTGGTCGACGTGGCGATCAGAAAGCCGAGCCCAAGGTCCAGGCGGTTCGAGGCGACCTTGGTGATCAGGATGGAGGCGGTGAACAGCAGCAGCGCGCCGCTCGCCAGCAGGTAGCCCAATAATGAGTCAGACATTCAGATTAAGTGCCAAATATGCCTCTAGCCCATACGCAGACTTGGCCTGTAGCTATCAAAATAATAGCGCTTGAATTCGCGGCGTCAGATCTTGAACGCCTCAAGCGACTCGGGGGCAAACAGCTCCTCGGGCTTCAGCAACCGTTTGGAAAGCCCCTGCTCGAAAGAGTAGCGCAAAAATGTCTGCAGCGTGGCTTCGTTCTTTTCAAAACCGTAGGGCCAGAAGTCCTCGCCCATCTCGCGCTTGACCTGCTCGACGTGCGAAGTCAGCCAGGGCAGCATGGCCTTGAGCGCAGCGGTTTCATACAGGTCTTCATAGGTGCGGCGCTGGGACTCTTCCAGCGCCTTCATCATCGAGCGCGCCACCCAGCGGTTGGCTTCATACACGTCGCGGCGAATCGCCACCGTGTGCATGATGGGGAACATTTTCGTTTCCTTGAAGTAGTTGCGCTCAACCTGTTCGTAATCTTCAAAAAGGCGTTTGACTTTGCCGCCGCCTTTGAGAAAGCTCGACGGCATGCGCGCGGTGTAGAGCGCGTCGATCTCGCCGTCCAGCAGCATCTGCGCCAGCGTCTGCTCAGGGCCGATGCGTTCGACCTTGATGTTGGGCGGGAGGTCCAGCTTGATCTTCTCCGAACGGCCGGGCTCTTCTTCACCGCCGGTGAAGTAGGTCACGCTGTCGACAGGAACTCCGTAGTGGTCGGACAGGATGCCGCGTATCCACACCGGCGCCGTCATCTGGTACTCGGGGTTGCCGACGCGCTTGCCGATCAGGTCCTTGGCTTCGCGGATGCCGGAGTTGGCATTCACGTAGATGCAGGAATGGCGAAAGAAGCGCGAAGGAAACACCGGAATCGCCACGAAGGGCCGCGACTCGTTGAACATGGAGACGGTGTACGACGAGAGCGACATTTCTGCGACATCAAACTCCTTGTGCCTGAGCATGCGGAAGAAGGTTTCTTCCACCGGCATATTCAGGTAGTTCAGGTCGATGCCATCGGGCTGCACGCTCCCGTCCATCAGGGCGCGGGTGCGGTCATAGTTCCAGCAGCCGAAGGTCAGTTTCAGTTTTGACATGTCGCGGTTTGTTCCTTGGTAGAGATTCGGTAAAAGTTATTCTGGCTTGATTCCGGAGGCCACGATGGCTTTGGCCAGGCGCTCGTTCTCACCAAGGATGGCTTTGCCGTAATCGGCCGGGCTGCTGCCGATGGGCTCGATGCCGGCGTTGCTCAGCGTGGCGATCACTTCGGGCATCTTGGCGATTTGCGCCATCTCGGCGCTGATGCGGTCAATCGCGCTGGTGGGCGTGCCCGTGGCAGCCAGCACGCCGACGATGGGCGCGAAATCAAAACCCGGAATGGTTTCAGCGATGGCCGGCACGTTGGGCTCCTGGGCCGACCGCTGGGCCGAGTTGGTGGCCAGCAGCTTGACCTGGCCGCCCTTGACAAAGCCGACCAGCGACGGCAGGGCCGAGAACAGCACCTCAACCTGGCCGCCAATCAGCGCGGGCACCGACTGGCCGGTGCCCTTGAAAGGCACGTGGGTGATCTGCAGGCCCAGCGAAGCTTTCAGGGCCTCCATGGTCAGGTGGTGCGTGCTGCCGATGCCGGAGGAGCCGTAGTTCAGCGTGCCGGGTTTGGCCTTGGCCAGGGCGATGAACTCCTGGAAGGTGTTGGCCGGCACCTTGGGGTGCACCGCCAGGTAGAGCGGCGCGCGCGCGGCCAGCGACACCGGCATGAAGTCGCGCTTGTAGTCGTAGCCCAGGCTCTTGTAGATGGCAGGGTTGATGGAGAACATCGAGCCGTCCGTCACGAGGAAGGTGTAGCCGTCTTTGGGGGCCGTGGCCAGTGCCTGCGCGGCTACCACGCCATTGGCGCCGGGGCGGTTGTCTACCACCACAGCCTGGCCCAGCTTGTCGCCCAGCCGCTGCGCAAAAATGCGCGCCACCGTGTCTGGCAGGCCGCCGGCCGCGTAGGGCACGACGAACTTGATCGGGCGATTGGGGTAGGCGCCCTGGGCATTGGCAAACTGCGGCAGCAGCGTGCCGGCCGCCAGCAAGGCACTGGCCAGTAGCAGGCGGCGCGGGGTGTTAATGGAATTCATGGGGCTTGTCTCCTGGTGGTTTTATAGGCTAATAGCTTTGCGTGGCGGGAACATGAAAACGGAAACTGAAAACGGAAAAGCAGCGGGAACGAAACGCGAACAAATCAGGTCGAGTAAGAAGGCTCAAGCGCGGGCTCACGCGTGTCCCACACATACGAGGCCTGGTAGGCGCGCCAGTCGGTGGTCTTGGGCACGATGGCCTGGAACGCGACGATGCTGGAAGGAATGCGCGACGCACCGGTGCCGATGGCGGTTTCGCCCGACTGGAAGGCACGCACCGCCTCCAGCATCTGCTTGCGAAACTCCACCACCGCCATGTCGCTGGCGCCCAGTCGCTCATGCGTGCGGTCGGCAATCGGGCCCATCGTGACCCACATGGCGATGTCCTGGTTCGGGAAGCCGGTGATGCCGGTGAAGTTGCCGGCCTTCATCGCCGCGCGGTCTTGCCAGAAGTTGTTTTCGCGGTTGCGCAGCGGCGCATAGGTGGCGTCCAGGTCGGCGCCCAGTTGCTGGCCCAGAAATTTGCGCCAGGTGTCGGTGTCGGGCGTCTGCTCAGGGTGGCCCCAGGCGATGAAATAAAACGCTGTGTTCGTGTCGTCCATCGGCACGTTGATGTTCGCCACGTTGTAGAGATTGTTGGGCGGGATCAGCGCGGTGGCGGGCGCTACAAATACCGTGGAGCGGATGTAGTCGTTGGCCGCCGCATTCTTGATGGGCCGGCGTATGGCCGCATAGCGGAATCCGTAGGCGCCCCGCTCTACCTGCATGCGTGGCGCCTTGTCGGTTGACGGGCGCAGCCAGTTGGTGTCGGTGGCTTCAGCGCCTTCTACGCGCGCCGGCACCATGTCGGACGAATGCAGGCTGGAGCTGTGCGCGGAGTCGATCGCGCCTTCCAGGATTTGCGCCCAGTTGCAGGGGATCAAGGCTTTGGCAATCGTCACCTTGGCATCGGCCGTTGGGGCCCAGGCCGGTGGCTCAAATTCAGGCTGCGTTTCTTTGGGGCCCATGTAAGCCCAGACAAAACCGCCCCACTCTTTGACCGGGTAAGCCAGGTGCTTGACCTTTTGCGCCATGCCGCTGGCCGCGGGCTCGGACACCATCTCCAGCACATTGCCCTCCACGTCCATCTTCCAGCCGTGATACAGGCAGCGCAGGCCGCAGTCTTCATTGCGGCCGAACACCAGCGAGACGCGCCGGTGCGGGCAGTATTCGTCCATCACGCCGACCCGGCCTTTGGTGTCGCGAAACACCACCAGGTCTTCACCGAACACGCGCGCCTTGACGGGGGTGCCGTCGGGTTCGCTCACCTCTTCGATCAGGCAGACAGGTGTCCAGTGGCGGCGCATCAGCTGGCCCATGGGGGCCTGGCCCTCAACGCGGCAAAGCAGCTCGTTTTCTTCAGCGGTCAACATCGCGATATATCCTTCTGGTCAATGGCCAGCCCCGAGGCGGGCGGGCCCAAAAAACGGTCGTCAAAAACAGCTTGCAAATACGGATCAAGCGGATTATTCTTAGATGACTAAGATTATCGCGATTTGGCGATTTGTCAAGAAAATTTGTGGAGACAACGATGAGCGTTAACCCTAGCGCGGCCCTGGGCGCCCTTCCAGCGGCGGAGCCCGACTTCTTCCCACTGAAAGTTGCGCGCAAAGAAGAAGTCGCACAAGGCATTTACCTGTTCGAGCTGCGCCACCCGGACGGCGCGCCGCTGCCCGCTTTCACGCCTGGGTCGCACCTGACGGTCGAAGTGCCTAACGGCGTGCGCCGCAATTACTCGCTGTGCAGCGACCCGGCCGATACCAGCGCCTGGCAGATCGCCGTCAAGCGGGACGAGCGCGGCCGCGGCGGCTCGGTCAGCATGACCGGCGATGTGCAGCCAGGGCAGTTGCTTTCAGTCAGCGCGCCGCGCAACAACTTCGAGCTGGCAAGCCATGCCGCGCAATCGATCTTTGTCGCGGGCGGCATCGGCATCACGCCGGTGCTGTCGATGATGCGGCACCTCCAGCGCACCGATGCCGACTTCAAGCTTTACTACTGCACGCGTGACGCGGGCAGCACGGCTTTCATTGAAGAGCTTCAATCCGAGTTTGCCGGCAAGGTGCAGATCCACCACGACAACGGCAACATCGACCAGGCGCTGGACCTCTGGCCTGTGTTTGAAAAGCCCACCGCCGCGCACGTCTACTGCTGCGGCCCCAAAGGCCTGATGGACAGTGTGGAAGACATGTCGGGCCACTGGCCTTCGGGCTCGGTGCACTTTGAAAGCTTCGGCGTCGACGCCACGGTGTATGCGGAGAACACGCCCTTCACCGTGCGGCTTCAAAAGAGCGGGAAGAGCATGGAAGTCAGCGCCGAACAAACCATCCTTGAGGCCCTGCGCGCCACCGGCCTGCGCGTGGCCAGCTCCTGCGAAAGCGGCACCTGCGGCACCTGCAAAACCCGGCTGCTGGCCGGTGAGGCCGAACACCGCGACATGGTGCTGACCGATGAAGAACAGGCCGACCACATCATGGTGTGCGTCTCCCGGGCAAAATCGCCTGAACTGGTACTGGACTTATGACAAACCGGCTACTCAAGATTGGCGTGGTGGGCCTGGGGCGGGCCTTCACGCTCATGCTGCCCACCTTTGTGCACGACAGCCGCGTCACGCTTGTGGGTGCGACCGATCCGATCGCCCAGGCCCGCGCGCAGTTTGAAAAAGATTTCAACGCTCCGTCCTACGAGTCCATTGAAGCACTGTGCGCCAACCCCGAGGTCGAGGTGCTCTATATTGCGTCGCCCCACCAGTTTCACGCCGACCACGTCCGCCTGGCCGCCTCCTTCGGCAAACACGTGATGGTGGAAAAGCCCATGGCCCTGACGGTGCAGGAATGCACCGGCATGATTGATGCGGCCGAAAGCGCAGGCGTTCACCTCCTCGTGGGCCACAGCCACAGTTTCAATTCGCCGATCAGGCGCACGCGTGAGCTCATCGACACTGGCCGCTACGGCGCGGTGAAGATGATCCACGCCATGAACTACACCGACTTTCTTTACCGCCCGCGCCGTCCTGAAGAGCTGGACACGGCGGCCGGCGGCGGCGTGATCCATAGCCAGGCCACGCACCAGATGGACATCGTGCGGCTGCTGGGCGGCGGGCTGGTGCGCAGCGTGCGCGCCCACACCGGCGCATGGGACGCCGCCCGCCCCACCGAAGGGGCCTACAGCGCATTGATTGAATTTGAAGGCGGCGCGTTTGCCTCGGCTACCTACAGCGGTTACGGCCACTACGACTCGGACGAACTGCTGGGCAACATCGGCGAAATGGGCCAGGCCAAAAACCCGGCCGACTACGGCGCGGCCCGAAAGCGCCTGGAGGCTGCGGCGACATCTGCAGACGAAACCGCGCTGAAAGCGGCGCGCAACTACGGCGGCAGCCTCTACACGGCCGGCACCGCCTTGCCGCAAGGCCTGCAACATCAGCACTTTGGCCAGTTCATCGTGAGTTGCGAAAAAGCTGATTTGCGCCCAGGCCCCGGCGGCATCGCCATCTACACCGACGGCGAAAAGACCTTCGAAGCCCTTCCCGCGCCGGCCATCCCGCGCCAGGAAGTCATTGACGAGCTGTTTGCCGCCGTCATCGAGGGCCGGCCGCCCGTGCACAGCGGGCAATGGGCCCGCGCCACCACCGCCGCCTGCCTGGCGCTGCTCAAATCCGCCCAGACCGGCGAGAGTTGCCAACCCGGGCACCAAGTCAGTCACAATGCCAACTCATGAGCAATGACACGCAAAACATCATCCGCCACTGGCGCGAAGCCGTTCCCAATGACCGCCTCGCGCATCTGATCCGCGATGCCTCGCGCGCCTTTCACCGGGCGCTGCAGGTCCGGCTGGCGCAGCACGGCGTGCCTTTTGGCCACTGGACCTTTCTGCGCATCCTCTGGGAATCGGACGGGCTGACGCAAAAAGAGCTCAGCGAACGTGCCGGCGTGATGGAACCCACCACGTTTACCGCCATGAAGGCCATGGAGTCGCTGGGCTATATCGTGCGCAAGCAGTTGCCCACGAACAAGAAGAACATGTATGTCTACCTGAGCGAAGAAGGCCGCGCGCTCAAGACGCTGCTGGTGCCCATGGCGGAAGACACCAACAATGTGAGCATCGAGGGGATCGCGCCCGAAGACATCAAGACCACGCGCACCGTGCTGCTGGCCATGATCGAAAACCTGGCCAGGGACGAATTGCTGCAAAACACGCCAACCACCAGGCGCAAGTCCGGCGTGGCTGCGGAACGCAAACAACGGGACAGAACGGCGGAAAAAGACAAGGGCGACAAATCCGCCCGGGGAAGCAAAAAAGCCGCTGCCTGAAGAAGGCTGCGGCTTTTTGTTGTGAGGTTCAGGGCCTTTTCAGGCCGGGGCCGTTCAGATCAGCTTCACGCCGGTCTTGGCCTGCAGCGTTTCGCGCGTCACGCCGGGCGCCAGCTCCACCAGCTTCAGGCCTTCGGGCGTCACGTCCATCACGGCCAGGTCGGTGATGATGCGGTCCACCACCGCCACACCCGTCAGCGGCAAGGTGCACTGCGGCAGGATCTTCATGTCTTCGGTGCCGTCTTTCTTTTTGGCGACGTGCTCCATCAGCACGATCACGCGCTTGACGCCGGCCACCAGGTCCATCGCGCCGCCCATGCCCTTGACCATCTTGCCCGGGATCATCCAGTTGGCCAGATCGCCCTTTTCGCTGACCTGCATCGCGCCCAGGATCGAGAGGTTGATCTTGCCACCGCGGATCATCGCGAAGCTCTCATGGCTGCCGAAAATGGCCGAGCCCTTGATGGTGGTGACAGTCTGCTTGCCGGCGTTGATCAGGTCGGCATCGACTTCGTCTTCTGTCGGGAAAGGGCCGATGCCCAGCATGCCGTTTTCCGACTGCAGCCACACTTCCTTGTCGCCGGTGAAATTGGCCACCAGCGTCGGGATGCCGATGCCGAGGTTCACGTAAAAACCGTCTTCGAGTTCCTGGGCGGCGCGCGCCGCCATCTGGTCTTGGGTCCACGGCATATCAGGCTCCTGCTTTCTCGGTGATGGTTCGCTTCTCAATACGCTTCTCGGGATTTGCGTTGAGCACAATGCGGTGCACATAAATACCCGGCAGGTGAATGTCGTCAGGCGCCAGCTCGCCGATTTCGACAAGCTTCTCCACCTCGACGATGCAGATCTTGCCGGCCATTGCGGCGGCCGGGTTGAAGTTGCGCGCCGTGAGGTTAAAGCGCAAATTGCCGGACTTGTCGGCCGTATGCGCCTTGACCAGCGCCACATCCGGCACCAGCGAACGCTCCATCACATAGGTCTCACCGTCAAAGTCACGCAGCTCCTTGCCGTCGGCCACCTGGGTGCCCACGCCGGTCTTGGTGAAGAAGGCCGGAATGCCCGCGCCACCCGCGCGCAGCTTTTCAGCCAGCGTGCCCTGGGGCGTGAAGTCCAGCTCGAGCTCGCCGGCCAGGTACTGGCGTTCGAACTCCTTGTTCTCGCCCACGTAGCTGGCGATCATTTTTTTGATCTGCCGCGTCTGCAGCAGCTTGCCCAGGCCGAAGTCGTCGACGCCTGCGTTGTTGGAGATCACCGTCAGGTTCTTGACCTGGCTGTCGCGCAGCGCATCGATCAGCGCCTCAGGAATGCCGCACAGGCCGAAGCCGCCAACAGCCATCAACTGGCCGTCTTTGACGATGCCTTTGAGGGCCTCCGCAGCGGAAGGGAAAAGTTTCTTCACGAATAGTCTCCTTGTGTCATCCAGTGGTCAGGATTTTCTTCCTGCAATCCATTACGATACTACTTATCAAGTTACGTAGTTTTCCCTAAAGGTAAGTACTGTGGAAGTGGATTACCAGCTCGCCTTCGATCTGGCACCCGTCGGGTTGGTGCTGTCCCGCAATCGCTCGATTGTGGACTGCAACCAGCATTTGTGCGAGATGTTTGGCGCTACGCGCGAGCAACTCGCCGGCCAGTCCTTCCTGATCCTTTACCCCAGCGCGGACGAGTACGAGCGCATTGGCGCGCGCATGATCCCGATCCTGAACGCCAAGGGGCTTTACTCGGACGACCGCATCATGAAACGCGTCGACGGCCGCAACAAGGGCGAAACCTTCTGGTGCCACGTCACCGGCCGGGCGCTCAACCGCAGCGCGCCGCATGAAGCCGGCATCTGGACGTTTGAAGACTTGAGCTCGCGCCGCCCCGTCACGGCAGAGCTCACCGCGCGCGAACGCGAAGTGGCCGCCCACCTGATGGATGGCATGACCTCCAAGGAAATCGGCCGCGCGCTGGTCATCAGCCACCGCACGGTCGAGATCTACCGCGCCCGGCTGATGCGCAAATACAAAGCATCCACCACCGCCGACCTGGTGCACAAGTTGATGGCTGGGTCCTGAGCACCCCGTTCAAGGCGCAGCGAGCAAGGTTTTCGCAACAGGGACAAAATCGTCTCCGGCGTCTAGCGCCACCTGGCCATCTTGCCGAACCCTCACCGTCCACGAGAACTCCCATGCCCCTGACGCTCTACCAAGCCTCCATTCCCGTCTTCATCCGCGGCTTTCACAACCTGTCGGCCGTGCTCGAGAAAGCCAAAGCCCACGCGGCGGCCAACAATATTGATCTGACCACTTACGTCAACGCTCGCCTGGCGCCCGACATGTATCCGCTGTCCGGCCAGGTGCAGGGCGCGAGCGACGCCGCGAAATTCGCCGCCGCACGCCTGACGGCCCTCACCGCGCCCAGCTTTGCCGATACCGAAACCACATTCGACGAACTGGAGGCCCGCATCGCCAAGACGCTGGACTTCCTCAAGACCGTGACCGAGGAATCAATCAACACCCGTGCAGGCGGCCAGGTCACACTGAAGATTCGCGGCAAGGAAATGACCTTTGACTGCGAGCCCTACCTGCTCACCTTCGCATTGCCCAATTTCTTCTTTCACGTCACCACGGCCTACGCCATCCTGCGCAGCCAGGGTGTGCCGCTGGGCAAGATGGACTACCTGGGCAGTTTCTGATTTCGGGTAGTTGCTGTTTGCTTCGGTTTGCTTCGGCTTGCTATCAAATCAGGAGCTACTTGTCCACGTAGTTATTGGGCTACGGCCATAAAACGCTTAAATTTTCTGACGATTCATTGCCACTTTCAGACATGCTCATCCGGCCCTACACACACGCAGACCTGCGGGCGGTCGCCCAGCTTTTCACCGACGCGATTCACGGGCTGACCGCCAGCCACTATGACGAAGCGCAGCGCGCCGCATGGGCGCCGCGCCCGCCCGACCTCAGCCTGTGGGAAAGGCGCCTGAAACCCATCCAGGTGCTGGTGGCCCAGGATGCGGAAAACGGTGAGGCCCTGCTGGGCTTTATCGGCTACGAAAACAACGGCCACATCGACCTGATGTTCACCTCGCCTACTGCCGCACGGCGCGGCGTTGCGTCACGGCTGCTGGGCCAGGCGGAGGCCGCGCTGCGTGCCTTGGATGTGCAAGAGTTATTCACCGAAGCCAGCCTGTTGGGCCGGCCTTTTTTTGAGCGCCAGGGCTTCACGGTGAAGGAAGAGCAGCACATCGAGTTGCGCGGTGCGCAGTTCCGGCGCTTTGCCATGGTCAAGCCCATGGCCCACGGCCGGCCTTAGTCCAGGGGCTTACGACGCCCCGGGTTCCGGCGCCGGTTCGTGGCGGATGGTTTCACGGTCGCGATGGTGGTCGCGCGCCTTGCCCAGCGTATGGTCCAGCACGCGCTTGAGCTTGTCGCTCGCGCCGCGAAAAGCCAGGTCCTGGTTCGGTGCGTTGTGGTTGACGGCCAGCGGCTCGTGGTGCGCCAGCCGCGCTTCCATCACACAGCGCTTTTGCTCCAGGCCGGCCTTTTCGCTGCTCTCATCGCTCATGTGCACTTCAATGCGTGTGATGTCGCCTTTAAAACGGCTCAGTGATGTATGGAGTTCGTCGCTGGCCCAGCGCTCAAAAGACTCGCCGGTGTGCAGGGTGTTCTTGGAATTGACCTGGACTTGCATTGGGGGTTTTCCTTTCAGGGTTTGCAGCGCGCGGGCCTGCTGGCCGGGCTACTTTGAAATCCGCCTGAGTGGCGGCTGAAAATTCATTGTGCGCGCGATGCGGTTGAAGCCGTGTAGTCCTGAACCCAACCCTGAAGTAAGGGCGGTCTTCAATGCCCTGCTTGCCGGCTGCGGCAAAGCAGCGCAGACTGCGTGGCTAAGCCTTGCCAAGTGCGGCGCAACGCTCGCCAATGAACTCGCGCAGCAGCCGAAGGCCCGGTGTCAATTGCCTGCGTCCAGGTAACACCATGTAGATGGGCGACGCTTCCGTCTGCCACTCAGTGCACAGCGCCACCAGGCGGCCTGCCGCCAGGTCAGCCGCCACATCCAGCCCCGACTTGTAGATGACGCCGCGGCCCGCCAGCGCCCACAGGCGCACCACATCGCCGTCGTTGGCAATGTTGCCGCCGCCCACACGAACTGCCGCCTCCTCGCCATCACGCCAGAAGCGCCAGCGGTCGTACACGTCTTCACCGAGCATGAAGCACAGGCAGGCGTGCGCGGCCAGGGCCTGCGGGGTGCCGGGTGTGCCGTGCTTTTCCAGGTAGGCGGGCGAGGCGCACAGCACGCGGCGGTTGGTCAGGTCTACCGGCAGCGCCAGCATGCTCGAGTCGGGCGGCTCACCCTGGCGAAAAGCGGCGTCCACCAGGTCGCTGAAAACGTTGGTGACGCGGTCAGACAAATGCAGGCGGTACTGGATATCGGGGTGGAGTTGCTGAAAGGCCTCCAGCCAGGGCAGCAGCAGGTTGCGGCCGAAGTCCGAAGGCGCCGCCAGTTGCAGCATGCCGCGCACCTGCTGCCGGCCGCTGGCCAGCTCCAGCTGCGCGTCACGCAAGGCCGCCAGCGCGGGCCGGCAATGCGCCAGAAACACCTCGCCCTCGCGCGTCAGGCGCAGGCTGCGGGTCGAGCGCACAAAGAGCGGCGCCTGCAGCTCTTCCTCCAGCCGCTTGAGTGCCGCACTGGCGGCGGCGGGTGTCAGGTCCAGGCCGCGGGCGGTGGCTGAAAGACTGCCGGTATCGACAGTACGCACAAAGATTTCCAGGTCTTGCAGGGCTTTCATTTACAAATTTTATTTGCAAATAGCTTCAAGTTGAAGCTTGTTTATCTTCACTTTCAAATTCATTACAGTTCAACCATCAATTCAGACATCGGTTCTGAACCACGTTCGACCCGCTCACACCGCAAAGGAAACCCCCATGAAAGCCATCGGCTACACCCAGGCCCACGCACTCAACGCCGCAGGCCAAACCGGCCTTACCGACATCACCCTGCCCGACCCGACACCCACCGGCCACGACGTGCTGGTGGAAGTCAAGGCGGTGTCGGTCAACCCGGTGGACACCAAAGTGCGCGCCAGCGCGGCCCGCAGTGCCGGCCCGGATTACAAGGTGCTGGGCTATGACGCCAGCGGTGTCGTGCGCGCCGTCGGCCCAGAGGTCACGCTGTTCAAGGCCGGCGACAAGGTCTGGTACGCGGGCTCTATCGCCCGCCCCGGCACCAACAGTGAGTTGCATCTGGTCGATGAACGCATCACCGGCCGGATGCCGCAAACACTGAGCTTTGCCGAAGCCGCCGCCCTGCCGCTGACCAGCATCACCGCCTGGGAAATGCTGTTTGACCGGCTCGGCATCGTGCCGGGCAAAACGCCCAACAACAAGACGCTGCTGATCATCGGCGCCTCAGGTGGCGTCGGCTCCATCATGACGCAGCTGGCCACGCGCCTGACCTCGCTCACCGTGATCGGCACGGCTTCGCGGCCCGAAACCCAGGCCTGGGTGAAGGAGCTCGGCGCGCATCACGTCATCGACCACAGCCGGCCGATTGCCGAAGAACTCAAACGCATCGGCATCCCCGCGGTGGACTACATCGTGGGCCTCACGCAAACCGACAGCCACCTGGCGCAAATCGCCGAGGCCATCGCACCGCAAGGCAAGTTCGGCCTGATCGACGACCCGGTGAACTTCGACATCACGCTGTTCAAACGCAAAAGCGCATCCATCCACTGGGAGCTGATGTTCACCCGGCCCCTCTTCGGCACGCCCGACATGGTGGCGCAGCACCGCCTGCTCAACGAGGTCGCCCAACTCGTCGACTCAGGCTTGATCCGCACGACGCTGACGGAAACATTCGGTGCGATCAACGCGGCCAACTTGCGCAAGGCACATGCGTTGGTGGAGTCCGGGAAGGCGCGCGGAAAGGTGGTGCTGGAGGGATGGGTCTAAGGTTTTCTTGTTGAGGCCGGGCCTTTGTCCCGGCCTCAACTCCGCAAAGTCTTGAACATCACATACGCATCCACCAGGCCAAGCTGCCGGTGCCGGAAGGCGCCCGGCAAGGCCGCCACCACATCAAAACCCAGGCGGCGCCACAGCTTGACGGCCCGCTCATTCGTCGACACCACCAGATTGAACTGCATCGCCAGAAACCCCATCGCCAGCGCCTCGCGCTGCGAATGCTCACACATCGCCGACGCTAGCCCCTGGCCCTGCGCTTCAGGTGCGACCACGTATCCGCAGTTGCACACATGCGAGCCCAGGCCGGGCTGATTGGGTTTGATGAAGTAGGTGCCCAGGACACGGCCATCGCTCGCGTCGCCTTCGCGCACCACGTAGGTAGCGCGAGGAGCCTCCATCCATACGGCATGGATTTCAGCTTCAGTACTTTCCGGGGAAAAGGCGTAGGTGTCGCCGGTCTCGAACGTCGCGCGCAGCAGCGGCCACACGGCGGGCCAGTCGGCCTCCTCGCAAAGGCGTATCTGCGTCATGGTTTGGCCGCGTCCACCACTTCGGCGGCCGTGCGAAAAGCCTCGACGGCCGCGGGAAGGCCGCAGTAGATGCTCGCATGCAGCAACACTTCCTGCAGTTGCTCCGGTGTCACGCCGTTGTTGAGCGCGCCGCGCACATGGCCCTTGAGCTCGTGCTGCTTGCCCATGGCGGCCAGCATGGCCACGGTGATCATGCTGCGCGTCTTCAGGTCCAGGCCCGGGCGCTGCCACACATCGCCCCAGGCGTTGCGGGTGATGTACTGCTGGATCGGCATGGAAAAATCGGTCGCCTTGCCAAACGCGTTAGCCACAAAATCCTCGCCCATCACCTGCTTGCGGGTGGCCAGGCCTTTGTCGAATTGGGAATCCATGGTGAACTGCTCCTGAAATAGAAGCTGCCAGCATAGCCGGGGCGATGGCATTTCATGCACTCTCCGTTCGTCGTGATTGAATGGTCACCGCATCGTCAAACAAACGCGCGACATTAGGCGGCGCGAAGAGCGTTGTCTCATCTGGCTATCGGCGCTTTGAATAATTACTATCGGACAGGCCTTGCGCTGAAAATAGTTTTTGACAACAATCAATCCACCGTCAATAGCCTCTATCTATTGATGAGACACAGCCAGTCACCACTTTGATTCAAAGGAGCCCACATGAGCAAACTCACCACCGCCGCCGGCGCACCGGTCGTTGACAACCAGAACACACAAACCGCAGGCCCGCGCGGTCCGGTGCTGCTGCAGGACGTATGGCACCTGGAAAAGCTGGCGCACTTTGCGCGCGAGGTGATTCCCGAGCGCCGCATGCACGCCAAGGGTTCTGCCGCCTACGGCACGTTCACGGTGACGCACGACATCACGCAATACACCAAAGCCAAAATCTTCTCGCAGGTCGGCAAGAAGACCGAACTGGTGCTGCGCTTTTCCACCGTGGCCGGTGAGCGCGGCGCGGCCGATGCCGAGCGCGACATCCGCGGCTTCGCCGTCAAGTTCTACACCGAAGAAGGGAACTGGGACCTGGTGGGCAACAACACGCCGGTTTTCTTCTTGCGCGACCCGCTGAAGTTTCCCGACCTGAACCGCGCCGTCAAGCGCGACCCGCGCACCAACCTGCGCAGCGCCGAAAACAACTGGGACTTCTGGACGCTGCTGCCCGAGGCCTTGCACCAGATCACCATCGTGATGAGCGACCGCGGCATTCCGAAGTCGTACCGCCACATGCACGGCTTCGGCAGCCACACCTTCAGTTTCCTCAATGCGAAGAACGAGCGCTTCTGGGTCAAGTTCCACCTGGTCACGCAGCAAGGTATCCAGAACATGAGCGACGCCGAAGCCACCGAACTGGTCGGCCGTGACCGCGAAAGCTCCCAGAGCGATCTGCTCAACGCCATCGACAACAAGGACTTTCCGCGCTGGAACCTGAAGATCCAGGTCATGCCGGAGAAAGACGCGGCGACTTACCACCTGAACCCCTTCGACCTGACCAAGGTCTGGCCGCACGGCGACTACCCCTTGATCGACGTCGGCGTGCTGGAGCTCAACCGCAACCCCGAAAACTACTTCGCCGAAGTCGAGCAGCTCGCCTTCTCGCCGGCCAACGTGGTGCCGGGCATCAGCTTCTCGCCCGACAAGATGCTGCAGTCGCGCCTCTTCAGCTACGGCGACGCCGCGCGTTATCGCCTGGGCGTGAACCATCATCAGATTCCGGTGAACGCACCCAAGTGCCCTTTCCACAGCAACCACCGCGACGGCGCCATGCGCGTGGACGGCAACAATGGTTCAGAAATTGGCTACGAACCCAACAGCAAGGGCGCTTTGCAGGAGCAACCCGACTTCGCCGAGCCGCCGCTGTCGATCGAAGGCGCGGCCGACCACTGGAACCACCGCGTGGACGAGGACTACTACTCGCAGCCCGGCAAGCTGTTTCGCCTGATGACGCCGGAAAAGCAGCAACTGCTGTTTGAGAACACCGCCCGCTCGGTAGGCGGTGCGTCCGTCGAGATTCAGAAGCGCCACATTGCCAACTGCAGCAAGGCCGATCCAGCCTATGGCGCGGGCGTTGCGAAAGCATTGGGCCTGGCGGTCTAAAGGCTGAGAGCTTTCCCTGGGGCCGGAAGTAAGCGGTCCCGGAGACGGCGATGGCGCATGACCGCGGTCATGCGCTTTTTTTTTGGGCGCTGCGCCTTGCCTTGGGTAAACGTATCATGGGTCAAAAGACGCTGTTCAATCCCAAGCCAAGAGACAACACCATGCCCATCCGCTACCCCGCCCCAGAACTGAAAGACCTTCCCGACGACATCAAAGCCAAAGTCCTGGAAGTGCAGGAAAAAGCCGGCTTCGTGCCCAACGTCTTCCTGGCCCTGGCCCGCCGCCCCGCCGAATGGCGCGCTTTCTTCGCGTACCACGACGCGCTGATGCTCAAGGAAGAAGGCTCCAATCCCGCCGGCACGTTGACCAAGGGTGAGCGCGAGATGATCGTCACCACCACGAGCGCGGCCAACAACTGCCTGTATTGCGTGGTGGCGCACGGGGCCATCCTGCGCATTTATGAAAAGAAGCCGCTGGTGGCCGACCAGGTGGCGGTGAACTACCGCAAGGCCGACATCACGCCGCGCCAGCGCGCCATGCTGGACTTTGCGA
The DNA here is from genome assembly GCA_943370375.1 of Synechococcus sp. UW140. GTDB lineage: Bacteria > Pseudomonadota > Gammaproteobacteria > Burkholderiales > Burkholderiaceae_C > Polaromonas. The sequence continues at coordinate 66,226 of CALRQR020000016.1, read as the reverse complement.
TGAAGGTCTGCCTGCAGGCCGACCAGATTGAAGACGCCGACTTCGAGGCGCTGTACGGCCACGGCTTTGACGATGAAGACGCCTGGGACATCGCGGCGATCACCGCGTTCTTTGGCCTTTCCAACCGCATGGCGAGCTTCAGCAACATGCAACCCAACCCCGAGTTCTACCTGATGGGCCGCGTGCCCAAGCCACCCAAACCCGCCTGACCGCTACGCCGTCGCGCGCGTGATCAGGCCCTGATCACGCCGAGCACCATGCGCACGAGTTCATCTTCAAACTCGGGCGTGCCCAGCAGCGGCGAGTCTTCGAGCGAAGCGCTGCGGATCGCGCCCATCACCGCACGTGTGGCCACAAACATCAAGGCCGGCGTGGGCGCACGCAGCGTCGGGTCCCCCAGCTGCGACAGCGCAAAGGCATTGCGCTCGGACGCCTCGCGCAGCGCCTGTGTGATGTTTTCGTGGTGGTCCATGCGCCACGCCAGCCGGATCATGGCGCGCTTGTGTTTGGGGCCGCTGCCGAAAGACTCGACCAATGTATGCACCAGCTCACGCACGGCGGAGTCGGCATCGCGGCGCTCTTGCACTGCGCGTTTCATCAAGGCCTGCAGCTCATCGAGCACGCGCCGCCGCTCGCGGTTGATCATCGCCAGCAGGATCGCCTCTTTGCTGGGGAAGTACTGGTACAGCGTGCCGATCGAGAAGCCGGCTTTTTTCGCGACCTTGTTGGTCGTCAAACCGCCCTCGCCTTCGCTTTCCACAATCTGAGCAGTGGCTTGAAAAATGGTCTCTATGGTGCGTTGGGCGCGGTCCTGCGTAGGCAGTTTTCGCATGTTGTCAGAGGGGGAAGGGCTGGAAGGCGCGCCGGGCAGGGTCATGGTGTGAAAACTGAGCAATAGGCGAGTTGTGGGGTGCAGCCCAAAACTGAATAATGCTCACTAACGGGCCTTTTTGCAAGACCTGAATCACTCATCCATGACACCTCTTGCTACGTCTGCCGCAGTCTCTGGCGCCACCGGATCGGTCAGTCCCTCCGGGCTGACGGTGCGCAAGCTGGAACTGGACTTGAGCCAGGGCTTTGATCGCCACTGGCACGGCGGCGATGCCTTTTTGAGCCAGTACCACAACGCGCTGTCGATGAGTTTCCCGGTCGGCGAGCAGTCTTTCATCGACGCTGTGCGCGACTGCGTCAAACTGCTGCCCCGCACGCCCGAGCACGCGCTGCTGCATGAGGCCGCCGCGCAGTTCATCGGCCAGGAGGCCACGCACCGCCATATCCATGGGCTCTACAACGCGCACCTGGAAAAGCAGGGCCTGGTCAACCGCTGGCAGCACTGGGCCACGGCGCGCATTGAGTTTGCGCGCTCCAAAAACGTGAGCCCGCGTCACATGCTGGCGGTGACGGCCGCCTACGAGCACCTCACCGCCGTGCTGGCGGACTTCATGCTGCGCCACGACAGATCGCTGGACAAGGCCGACCCGAACATGCAGATGCTGTGGCGCTGGCATGCGGCTGAAGAGACCGAGCACCGTGCAGTGGCCTATGACCTGTACCAGGCCCTGCAGGGCAACTACGCGTGGCGCATCCGCTGGTACCTCTATGCCTTGCTGGTGTTTTCATTTGACTCAGGCCGCCAGACGGTGCTCAACCTCTGGCACGACGGCACGCTGTTCAGGCCCGGCACCTGGTGGCGTGCGATGACTTACTTCTGGGGGCGCAACGGCGCCATCTGGCACACCGCCCAACCTTTGATGGCCTACTTCAGGCGCGACTTCCATCCGGACCAGGAGGCGTACTCAGCGCCTGAACAGCAGACACGGGGAATTGCACAGCGCTGGCTGAAAGACAACGAGAAGAACTTTCGCGTGGTGCGTTGACGGCGGGTTGAGGGCGGAGCCGGGGCCAGGCTGGCGCTGCAAGCACACGTTTGCTATCTAATTGATAGCTAAAAGCCAATACACCACCTTGGCTACAGGCCTTTTTTCCTTAATTATTCTTCAACCAGTTTTCGCATCCAGTCCGGCAGCGGCCTGGATTTTTGCGCCGGAAAGTCCACCCAGATGGTGGTGGCGCCGCCGGCGGCGCAGATCACGCCCGGCGCGTCCACGCGCTCCATGGTGGCCCAGCTTTCAAAGGTACTGCGGCCCGGGTCGCTCACATACATCTTCATCAGCACATCGCCCGGGTATTCGAGCTGCTTGTAGAAGTTGCAAAAGGCATTGACGATGACCGGGCCCTCGCCCTTCGGATTCGGCTTGCAACCTATCGCATACATCCAGTCGATGCGGATGGATTCGAGGTAGCGAAAGTAAGTACCGTTGTTGAGATGGCCCATGGCGTCCATGTCGCCCCAGCGGATGGGGATGGTCATCTCGCGGACCAGCTTTTTCTTATCGGGGATTTCGATTTTCATGATGGAGGGGTATGAGTGGGGCCTAGCGATGCGCCCGGATAGACGCAAGAATGCCCAGCGTGAACAGCACGCAGGCGGCGAGTTGCACCCCTGTGGGCCAATGGCCGTCCCACGCAAAGGAATACAGCAGCGCAAAAATGGTCTCGCTCACGATGAGCTGACCGCACAGGCTGGCACTGAGCCGCTGGCTGGCCATATTCCACAAAATGGTGGCCAGCCAGGTCGAGCCCACACCGGCGATCACGCAGAGCAGCACAAACATCCAGCGGTCTTCGCGGCCGGCCAGCACGTGGATGCCGGAGCCGGCGACCAGCCACATCAGCAGCGCGCCCAGGCCCGTGGCCACACCCAGCCAGTTGGCCCAGTCGGTGGCGTTGACTTCGGGGTGGCGCTTGAGCCAGGCGGAGTTGAGGATGGCAAACGCCGTCCAGCACACCAGCGAAGCCGACACGAACAGCATGCCGCGCCAGAAATGGGTGGCAGCGCCCTGCCCTGCTTCATGCGTGGAGCCCATCATGAGCGCCAGCCCTGCCAGCGTGAGTGCCAGCCCCGGCAGCAGCGATGCCCAGCGCAAACCCTGCGGCTTGCCGAGCAACATGACCCAGATGGGGATGGTGCCGATCACCAGCGACGGCACTTCGGTGCCCGCATCACGAATCGCCAGCACCAGCAGCAGGTAGTAGCCGCTGAAGCCCAGCACGCTCATCACCAGCGCGGCCCACGCCTGCCGCAGCGTGGGCAGGCGGCGGCTGCGCATGCCGATCAACATGACCAACGCGGCCAGCACACCGTACACGGCAAAGCGCCCCGCTGTGAGGTCAATCGACGAATAGCCGCCCGCGCCCATCTCGACCATGCGCGGTGCGACAAACACCAGGCCCCACAGCGCTCCCGCCGCAAGGCCGGCCAGAATGCCCGTCAGCATGCGTCAGGCAGCGTGCGCGGTGGCAACCAGGCGCAGCCCGAGCAGGCCCATGGCGCCGGCGGCCACGCGGTCTACCAGCGCCTTGCTGCGCAAGTAAGCCGCGCGCGGCACGGTCGACGACAGCACCAGCGCCACCACCGCATACCAGCCGGTCTCCATCACCAGCACGCCCGCCAGCACCAGCAGTGCAGCCGGCAGCGGAAACTGCGCAGGCAGCAAGGCCGCAAAGACGCTGCTGTAGACAACTACGATTTTGGGGTTGCTGAGTTGGGTGACCAAGCCGAGTCGAAACGACTGCCACACCGTCTGGCGCGAAACGCCGTCGCCGGCGCCGCCCATTTCCAGCGGCTGGCGCGCGCCGCGCCAGATGTTGAAAGCCATCCACATCAGGTAGAGGCCGCCCACCACTTTCAGTGCCATGTAGACGCCTGGCAAGGCAGCCAGCAAGGCCTGCAGGCCGGCCAGCGCCAGCATGGCAAACACCAGCGCGCCCAGGCCCATGCCAACTGCGGCAGCCAGCCCGTCGGCACGCGAGCGCGACACGGAAATGCGCGCCACCTGCACAAAGCTGGGGCCGGGACTGACAACGCCGGCGAGCAGCGCCAGAAGGATCAGGCCTATCGGGCCGAGGTAAGGCAGTACAGATTCCAACATGATTTCAGTCTCCGTGAATCAGCAAGTGAATAGAAGGTGCACTGTGCCACGCCCTGTGGTTTTCTGCAGGCGGGTGAATCCGCTCAGGCGCCGAATCCGTCATCGGCAGCGATGACGGCGCCGTTGACAAAGTGGCTCTCGCCGCTGGCCAGCAGTACCAGCAATGCGTCCAGGTCTTCCGGTTTGCCGATGCGCTTGCGCGGCAGCATCTGCACCAGCTTCTTGCCTTGCTCGGTTTCCCAATGGTGGTGGTTGATCTCGGTGTCGATATAGCCGGGGCAAATCGCATTGACGTTGATGCCGAACTTGCCCCATTCGAGCGCCATGGCTTTTGTCATCTGCACCACGGCCGCCTTGCTCATGCAATACACGCCGATTTGCGGCAACACGCGCAGCCCGGCCATGGAGGCGATGTTGATGATGCGCCCGCCGGAGAAGGTGCCCGGCGCCGTGCCGCGCGCGCGCGCCAGCATGCGCTTGCCGACTTCCTGCGCAACAAAGAACGCGCCTTTGACATTCGTGTTGAAGATGAAGTCGTAGTCTTCTTCGCCCACGTCCTGAATGCGCTGCGTGGTGCTGACGCCCGAATTGTTGACAAGGATGTCGATGGGGCCGACTTCGGTTTCGGCATGCGCCACACCGGCCTTGATGCTGGCGTGGTCGGTGACGTCGAGCTCCACCACGTGCGCGTCACCGCCGGCCGCTTCGATCTGCGCGCGCAGCGCCTTGAGCTTGTCCAGCCTGCGGCTGGCCAGCACCACGGCAGCGCCTGCCTTGCTCAGCGTTTTGGCAAATTGCGCGCCGAGCCCGCCCGATGCGCCGGTCACGAGGGCGACACGCCCTGAGAGATCCAAGCTGTAGGCCATTAGAGGCTCCTCTCAATTAAAGCTGCACAAAAGAGAACGGTCGTTCGCATCACTGCATTCGCGGCATAAAATCCAGCGCGAGACAGCAATCTTTCCTGAAAATCATTATCAGCGAGTCCCCCGATGAATACCCAAGAAATTCTGGCCCAGTTCGGCCCCCGCGAAGCGATGGAATATGACGTGGTCGTGGTGGGCGGCGGCCCGGGCGGCCTGGCCACTGCCATCCGCCTGAAACAACTCGCCGCAGAAAAGGGCACAGACATTTCTGTCGTGGTTCTTGAGAAAGGCTCCGAGCCCGGCGCGCACATTCTCTCGGGCGCGGTGATGGACCCGAAGGCGCTGACCGAACTCATCCCTGACTGGAAAGCCCAGGGCGCGCCGTTGAACCAGCCCGTCACCGCCGACGAAGTGCTTTTCCTGACCGAGAAAGGCACCCTCAAGACGCCGGACTTTTTTGTGCCCGACTGCTTTCACAACGAAGGCAACTACGTCATCAGCCTGGGCAATGTGGTGCGCTGGCTGGCGCAGCAGGCCGAAAACCTGGGCGTAGAAATCTTTCCGGGTTTTGCCGCAGCCGAAGTGCTCTACAACGACGACGGCTCCGTCAAAGGCGTGGCCACCGGCAACCTCGGCATCGGCAAAGATGGGCAACCCACCGATAACTTCCAGCTCGGCATGGAGCTGCACGGCAAGTACACCGTGTTTGCCGAAGGCGCACGCGGCCATCTCGGCCGCCAGCTCATCAACCGCTTCAAGCTCGACGAAGGCCGCGACCCGCAAGGCTACGCGCTCGGCGTGAAAGAGCTTTGGGAAATCGACCCGGCCAAACACAAGGCAGGCCTCGTCATCCACACCGCCGGCTGGCCCATGGACAGCCAGACCTACGGCGGCGGCTTCATGTACCACCTGGAGGACAACAAGGTCACGCTGGGCATGGTCACCGGCCTGGACTACAGCAACCCCTACCTCAGCCCGTTTGAAGAGATGCAGCGCTGGAAGACCCACCCCAGCATCAAGCAGTATCTCGAAGGCGGCAAACGCATCAGCTACGGCGCGCGCGCCATCACCGCGGGCGGCGCACTGAGCCTGCCCAAGACGGTGTTCCCCGGCGGCGCACTGATCGGCTGCGAAGCCGGCTACCTCAATGCCGCCCGCATCAAGGGCAGCCACGCCGCCATCAAGAGCGGCATGCTGGCCGCTGAAGCCGCGTATGAGGCCGTCACCGGCGGCCGCCAGCACGACGAGCTGGCCGCCTACCCCGAAGCCTATGCCAGGAGCTGGCTTGCAGCGGAGCTGAACCAGTCGCGCAACTTCAAGTCCTGGTTCAAGAAGGGCCTGTACGTCGGCGCCTTTATGACCGGCATCGAGCACTGGCTGCTGCCCAAGCTGGGCATCAAGAGCCCGCCCTGGACGATTCACAACAGCACGCCCGACTACGCCAAGCTCAAACCTGCGGCCGAGTGCACGCCCATCGTGTATCCCAAGCCCGACAACAAGATCACCTTCGACCGCCTGAGCTCGGTGTTCGTCTCCAACACCAACCACGAAGAGCACCAGCCCGCGCACCTGACGCTGAAAGATGCGAGCGTGCCGGTCAACATCAACCTGGCCAAATACGCCGGCCCCGAAAGCCGCTACTGCCCCGCGGGCGTCTACGAGTTCGTGAAGAACCCCGACAACACCGACCGCCTGCAGATCAACGCGCAAAACTGCGTGCACTGCAAGACCTGCGACATCAAGGACCCGACGCAAAACATCGTGTGGGTCACGCCCGAAGGCGGCGGCGGACCCAACTACGCCGGCATGTAAGCGCCACGCGATTCCCCCCAAAAACCCGGTTTCCACCGGGATTTTTTTTGCCCTGAAAGCGTTGTAAAAAGCACGCGCTGGGGTTTGATGCACGACGCCCGTGGCAGCTTGCAAAGCAGATTGCTATTAATTTAATAGCTGCTTGCCCATGTCCTTAAAGGGCTGGGGGCCAAAAATGCTTAAAAACTGGAGTGCCGGCCCCGAAGTCACCGCATCCCACACAGGGCATCGAAACCTTTGTGACTTTCTGTCTTGCGCGTTGCACCGGCTGGAGCAACGACTTCACCCCCTCCGCGTGCAGGCAGGCGCCTGCCGCCGGTTTGTGCGTTTCATTCACAAGTGCTTACTGAACGATTCGACACGCTTTAGGCCCCGGCGCAACCCATCTGACGCCCGGTTGCGGCTTACGCTGACACGCTGCCGTCATGTGTCAAAAGACACTGCACCCATTCCGCAAAACGGCGCTTTGCTTTGCACGCAGCCGCCGTTCCCGCATCGCGATTCATGCTTTATCAACGCGCATCAACCCGCTGCCTTGCAGCCTTCTTCGCAATTTATTCATGACACCCAACACCCCCAGCGTGCTGCTCACCGGCGGCGCAGGTTACATCGGCAGCCACACTTTTGTGGCCTTGGTGGAGGCCGGCTTGCGTCCGGTCATCCTTGACGACTTTTCGAACAGCCACCCTGCCGTGCTGCAGCGGCTGGAACAGTTGACGGGCCGGCGCGTGCCTTGCGAAAAAGGCAACGTGCTGGACACCGCCTTTGTCGCCGAGGTGCTCAGGCGCCACGGCTGCGTTGCCGCCGTCCACTTTGCCGGCTTCAAGGCAGTGGGCGAAAGCGTGCAGCAGCCCCTCATGTACTACCGCAACAACGTGAGCGGCCTGGTGAGCCTGCTGGAGGCCATGGCCACCACCACCGCTTGCCGTTCCGTGGTGTTTTCTTCGACCGCCACGGTGTATGGCGATCCGGCCAGTGTGCCCATTGATGAGAGTTTCCCTTGCGCGCCCGAAAGCCCCTATGCCCACAGCAAGCTGATGTGTGAGGGCATCCTGGCCTCGCTGCGCGTGTCGGACCCGGGCTGGCGCACCGGCGTGCTGCGCTACTTCAACCCGGTGGGCGCACACCCCAGCGGACTGATCGGCGAAGACCCGAACGGCATCCCCAACAACCTGATGCCTTTTGTGACCCAGGTCGCTGTGGGCAAACGCGCGCGCCTCCAAGTCTTCGGCAGCGACTACCCGACCCCCGATGGCACCGGCGTGCGCGACTACCTGCATGTGGTCGACCTGGCCGCCGGCCATGTGGCCGCCGTGCAGGCCCTGTTGGACAAGGGCCAGAGCTTTACCGTCAACCTGGGCACGGGAGAAGGCACGAGTGTGCTGGGTGTGGTGAAGGCCTTCGAGCGCGCGAGCGGGCGGCCCATTCCCTTTGAGTTCGCGTCCCGGCGGGCCGGTGACGTGGCGCAGTATTACGCAGACGTATCGCTGGCGAAAAGCGTACTGGGCTGGCATGCGGCGCACACCATGGACGACATGTGCCGCGACGCCTGGCATTGGCAGCAGCGCAACCCCGAGGGCTACCGGACTGCAGCGCCAAGTTCTACCGCAGTACATGCCGCGCCCACTGCGCGCAATAGTCCGAACGGCCCCATCCGTCCAGCCGTCAGCGCGTAGTCGCTTTGCAACAAAAACGGCCTGCGCATGCACGCAAAACACATCTGCTTTCACCAGCACGAAGCAGGCCATGAGCCATTCGGACTATTGCCGATTGCTGCACCGCACAACAAACTCATCTCCTGCTTTGACAGAGGAGAAATTCATGCTTAAAGCCTTGCCTAAAGCCCTGATTACCGCCGTTCTGGCGGCTGCCTGGATGACTTCAGCATCGGCTTATTCCGACGCTTCAGACCCACCGCCGCGGGCCCCTGCCGTGAAGGCTGCAACGGCCGCACAAGCTGCGCAAATGAAACTGCCATCCGGCGGCGCCGACACCGTCAAGGTGCGCGCGGTCTACAGTCCCGTCGTCCGGCCCAACCCTTCCACCGATGAGTTTGACGCCGGCGAATCCGGCTGGCGCTCTTACGGCATGCTGCTGGCTACGCTGGTGCTCATGGGCGTGATCGCCGTGCGACGCTACAAGGCGGGAAGGCCCTGAGCGTGAGCGGACTCGGCCGGCCGGGCGTTGCGGCGGTCAAATGGAGTGCGGCTTCCACGGCGGCACGCTTTGCGCTGCAGCTGATGGCCCAAGTCGTCCTGGCCCGTACGCTGGGGCCGGATATTTTCGGCGTGTTCGCCATCGGCATGGTGGTGCTGACGTTTGCCACCTTTGTCTCCGGTTTCGGCTTCAGCTGGAGCCTGCTGCAGCGCCAGGACCTGCAGGACGACGACGTGCGTTTTGCCTGGACCTGGCAAATCATTGTGGGCCTGGCCACCATGGTGGCGGTGTACCTGCTGGCACCTTTGCTGGCGGCTTATTTCCGCGAACCGCGCGCGCAGGCTGTCATTGAATGGCTGTCGCTCGCCTGCCTGCTGACGGCGGCCGCCGCACCCGCCACCTATCTGCTGCAGAGAGACCTCAACTTCCGCGCGGTCGGGCTGGTGCAGGTGGGCAGCTACGCGGCGGGCTATATCGCCGTCGGCCTGCCCATGGCGCTGATGGGCCAGGGCGAAGCATCACTGGTCGCGGCATGGCTGGTCCAGTCCGCCGTGCAACTGACGGCCAGCTACGCGCTCAAACCCCATGCGGTTCGCCCGCTGTTCTGGTATGCCGGTGCGCGCTCGGCCGTCGGCACCGGGCACACGGTGTTCTTTACCAACATCGTCAACTGGCTGCTCAACAACCTGGACCGCGTGCTGATAGGGCGCCTGCTCAATGCGCAGGCGCTGGGCCTTTACAACGTGGCCTACAACCTGGCCACCATGCCCAACACCTTGCTGCTGGGCGCGCTGCAGCCGGCCTTCCTGGCGGCGGGCGCCCGCCTTCAAAATGACTTGCCCCGGCTGGGACGCGCCTACCTGCAGATGCTGGCCACCATCGTCGTGCTGGGCGTACCGGCTTTTGTGACACTGGCTTTTCTGTCTCGCGATATCGTGCGCGTGCTGTACGGCCCGGCCTGGAGCGACGCGGCCTGGGTGCTGGGCGCGCTGTTCCTCTGCATGCCGGCCTATGTCATCTGGGGTTTGTCGACGCCGGTGCTGTGGAACACCGGGCGCAAACATTACGAGTTCTTGCTGCAGCTGCCGCTGGTCGCTGCGGGCGCGGCGGGGTTTTACCTGCTGGCGGGCCAGGGCATCCATGTGGCGGCAGCCGTCGCCGGCGGGCTGCTGGTGCTGCGTGCGGCCGTCATCGCTGTCGCGGCCTTCCGCGCCCTCGGCCTTCGCGCAACGGCCTTGCTGCCGGACGCCTTGCGCGGCTTGCTGCTGAGCACACTCAGCATCGCAGGCGTTCTGGCCGCACAGCACACAACGGCAAGGTTTGACCTCCCTCTGCTCTCGCTGGCTGCCGGCGCGCTGGCAGCGGTAGTGCTGCCCGCCATGTTGCTGATCGTGCGGCCGCAGCTGCTGGGCCAGGATGCGTCCGACATGGTGATCCGCTTTGTGCCGGGGCTGGCGAAATTTCTGCGCCGCGACACCGCGCCTTCATCCGCGCTGCCCGCCACGCTGGGCGAGCAACATCCATAAGGCCATCACATGGAACAAACCGTTGTGATTGCAGTCCTCGTCGCCGGCGCCATTTTGGCGGCGCTCACGGCGGCGCTGGGTATGGCGGGTGCGGTGCATGTCACCTCGCGCCGGGCCCAGGGCTATATGCACTGGATCTTCTACGCCATCTTGCTGATGGTGGCCATGGCCAACTTCCTGTCGGGCCGCGATCTCTCCAGCAGCAATACCAATTTCGACCAGGTGGTCGTGATGGTGCGGCATCCACTGGTGTCGCTGATGCAGCCGCTGGCTTCGCTGCTGCTGCTCACATTGGCCGGCGAGCGCGTCATCACGCACTGGATACGCCGCGACCGGGCCGCACAAGCGCCCTCCATCCTGCTCGTCGTTTTCATTCTTTTCTGGGGCGGCACGGTGGCCGCGCCCGCGCTGCTGGGCGCGCACCCGCACCTGTCGCATGACTATGTCTACCCGCTGGTGATCGGTTTTGCGGCGGTGCTGGCGACAGCCACCGAGCGCGACCTGGCGTTTGGCGCCACACGCAATGCCCTGCTGCTCTTTCTGGTGGCGGGCTTGCTGCTGGTTCCCTTCAAGCCCAGCCTGGTGCTGGATGCCTCTTACACCCAGGGCCTGCTGCCGGGCGTGCCGCGCCTGGCGGGCCTGGCGCCCCATGCCGTGTCGCTGGGCATGCTGGCCCAGCTGGCATTGCTGTGCCTGCTTGCGCGGCCATTTCAGCGCGTGTGGCTCAATCGCTTCGCCTGGGCAGCAGGCCTGGGCGTGCTGTTCCTCGCACAGTCTAAAACCGCGTGGATCTCCTTTGTACTGTGCTCGGCCTGCGTCCTCATCGTGCGCCAGGGGCCCGGCTTTATGCGCCGCGTGGGCGATCCGGTGCGGCCCGAGTTCGGCATCGTCACGCTGCTGGTCTTCATGGCGGCCGTTGTGGGGGCCGCTGCATTGCTGATGTTCGGCGAGCTCGACGCGCGCCTGAGCAGTTTCTTTGACAGCGCCCAGGGCGCGCAGCTGGCCTCGATGACAGGGCGCGACCAGATCTGGGCAATCGCTTATGACGAATGGCAACGCAACCCGGTGTTCGGCTACGGGTCGACCTTGTGGGACGCCAGCTTTCGCGAAGCCATCGGCATGCCCAACGCCACCCATGCGCACAACCAGTTCATGGACACGCTGTCGCGCTCGGGAACGGTGGGCGCCGCGGCGCTGGTGCTCTATGCGCTGGTGCTGCTGGTGCTGTCGATCCGCTACGCCCGCGCCAGCGGCGGCCTGACGCTGGCCCTGTTTGTGGCGCTGACGCTGCGCGCCATCAGCGAAGTGCCGCTGCTGCTTTTTGGTTACGGCCCTGAACTCATCGCCCACGTGCTGCTGCTGATGGCGCTGGCCTCCGCCGCGCGCGAGGCCCGCGAGCGCAAACGCCTGCCGGCCAACGCGCCGCCGGTGCAGCGCACGGCGCCTGCTTTTTCCAGAGACCCTCAACCTCCCCTGGCCACAGCCAGGTTCAGTCCATGAAGTTTTCCATCGTCATCCCGCTTTACGACAAGGCGCCCTATATCAACAGCACCATCGATTCGGTGCTGGCGCAAACCTGGACGGACTTTGAAGTGATCGTGGTGGACGACGGCTCCACCGACGGCGGCGCCGAACTCGTGGGCTTCATGAACGACCCGCGCGTGCGCCTGGTGCGCCAGGCCAATGCCGGCGTCTCTGCGGCGCGCAATCACGGCATCTCGCTGGCACAAGGGGAATGGGTGGCCTTTCTCGATGCCGACGACTGGCACCACCCCAACTACCTCGCCACGCTGGCCTGGACCCAGATACGTTTTCCTGAAGCCGATACCGTGGCCACCGACTATCTGCCGGTGCCCGACACACTGGCCATGTGGCCGCCGCGCTGGCCGGAGATGCCGGCCGCGCCCGAGATCGAATTGATCAAGGACCTGCCCCGGCGCTGGATGGCTTCACCCACCTTGTGCACCAGCGCGGTGTCGGTGCGGCGCGCGCGCCTGCTGCAGATGCAGCCCTGCTTTCCGCCCGGCGAATCGCACGGCGAGGATCTGGACCTGTGGTTCCGCCTGGCGGAGCAGGCGCCGGTGGCGCTGGCCCACGCACCGCTGATGGCCTATCGGCTTGCCGCCCCAGGCAGCCTCAGCAGCGGTCATGCCGCCTTGGCCATGCCGCCTTTTCTGGAGCGCATGCGCCAGCGCGCATTGTCGGGCACCATGCCGCCCCTGCAGCGCAACTCCTCGCTGTGGCTGGTGGCCCAACACCAGATCACGCTCGCCCGGCTGGCCCTGGCCGCCGGCAGCCGCCGTGAGGGATGGGCGTGGCTGATCAACGCGCGCCGCGCCGCAAGCGGAAAGCGCTGGTGGCTGACGGCCGCCATGGCGCTCTTGATGCCCGGCCCCCTGGTGAGGAGCTGGCAGCAGTGGCGCCAGCGCCGCACGGTACCCGCAGCCAGCGCAAGCCCCGTCGAGGCAGGATAAAAATGAACCCGATACCGTTTGGCCAAACCCCACCCGCCCAGCCTGCTCAGCCGGCCTTTTTCGCCGTGCCGGCCCTGCCCGCGTGCCGCGTCTCGGTGATCATCAAGGCGCTCAACGAAGAGCAGCGCATCGAGTCCACCGTGGAAAGCGCGCTGCGCGCGGTGGCCACCGTGGGCGGCGAAGTGATCCTTGCGGACTCGTGCTCCAGCGACCGTACGGTTGAACTGGCCACCGCCTACCCGATACGCATCGTGCAGCTGGCCAACCCCGAGGAGCGCTGCTGCGGCGCCGGCCCGCAACTGGGCTACCAGCATTCGCGCGGCGACTTCGTCTACATCCTCGACGGCGACATGCAGATGCAGCAAGGTTTTCTGGAGAAGGCGCTGGCCTTCCTGGATGCCCATGCGGATGTGGCCGGCGTGGGCGGCCGCGTGGTGGAACAAAACACCGAAAGCCTGGAGTACCTGGCCCGCGGCGAACGCGCCTCGCCGCACTTGCGTCCCGGCAATGTCGACCGGCTGGACGGCGGCGGGCTGTACCGGCGCAGCGCGATCGAGGCGGCCGGGTATTTTTCCGACCGCAACCTGCACAGCTACGAAGAATTCGACCTGGCGATCCGGCTGCGCGCACTGGGCTGGCGCCTGTGGCGGCTGCCGGCCGATGCCGCCAACCATTTCGGCCACGATGCGCCGCCCTACCGCTTGCTGATGCGGCGCTGGCGCACGCGCTATATCTGCGGACTGGGCGAACTGGTGCGCGCTGCGGTGGGCCAACCGCGGTTGCCGCTGGCACTGCATGGCCTGCGCGAGCTGCGCCTTTACCTGGCCGTGCTGGCCTGGTGGGTGGTGCTGGCCAGCGTGGCACTTTGGCCTGCGCCCGCGTCCTGGCGCCTGGCATTTTTCTGCGCCATCGCCTGCGCGCCACTGCTGTTGATGACCTGGCGCAAACGCTCCATCACCAAAGCGCTGTATTCCGTGGTGTCCTGGTGCTTCAATGCGGCCGGCCTGCTGCGCGGCCTGCTCCATCGCCAGCGCCCCGCGCGTGAGGCCATCGCCAGCAAAGTACTTCAAGAGCCCGTCATTGCGCTGCGCCAGCCCTTGCAGGAGGCCGTCCATTGAGGGTCACCCCGCAAGCGACGCAGCAATTTTCCGGTGTGCAGATCCTGCGCTTTGCCGCGGCCATGCTGGTCGTGGTGATGCACATCACCCAGGCCATCTCCATCCACATCACCGGCACCGGGCCCGGCCACTACTGGGCCGACGGCTCCGCCGGGGTCGACATCTTCTTTGTCATCAGCGGTTTCGTGATGGCGATGTCGACCAGCTCGCTGCCGGCGGGCGGTGCTGCCCGCATCAGTGCCGCCTGGGTTTTCATGCGCCGCCGCTTGCTGAGGATTGCACCTCTCTACTGGTTTTACACGCTGCTCAAGGTGGCACTGCTGCTGGCGCTGCCGGCGCTGGCTTCGCGCTCATCGGTGGAGCCCGGGCATCTTGCGGCATCCCTGCTTTTCATCCCCGCCATGAGCCCCTGGGGTTTGGTGCAGCCTACGCTGCCGGTCGGCTGGACGCTGAATTTCGAAATGCTGTTTTATGCGGTGTTTGCCATGGCGATTGGGCTGGGCGCGCCGCGCATCCGGTTTTGCCTGGCGGCGTTCGGGTTGGTATTTCTGGGCGGGTATTTGTTGCCGGACTCCGTCGCGCTGAATTTTTACGCGCAGACCATCGTGTTCGAGTTCATCCTCGGCGTGTGCATCGCCCATGCGTTTTTGCGTTTTCGGCATGCATCACCGCTGATGGGTTTGGCCGTGCTGGCCATCGGGGCTGTGTTCATGTTCGCCCCCGACTGGGGACACTCGGCCGACCGCTTCGCCACCTGGGGCTGCGGCGCCGCGCTGGTCGTGCTGGGCGCCGTCTGGCTGGAACCCTGGACCCTGCGCGCTCCGCTGGCTTCGCGCCTGTCGTTCCTGGGCGACGCATCCTATTCCATTTACCTGTCGCACACCTTCGTAGTGCCGGCCGGCGTGATGGCCCTCAAGCGCATGGGCGTGCAGGACAGCCTGGCCATCGCTCTGGCCGTGAGCCTGGCCGTGGTGGTGGCGGGCTGCCTGTCTTATGTGTGGCTGGAGCGGCCCATGACCCACTTCTTCAAGCGCGCCCTGTTCGGCGCGCCCCGGCAACCCAGCCCCCTGACCCCCTTACAGGAAAGCAACCATGCAAAGTGAATCGCTGCCCCGCACCGCCATCGGCGAGCGGGAAGGCCGCTACATCTACATCGCCTGCCCGTGGACACCCATGGGCGGCGGCATGTTCAAGGTGGCCGACTATCTGATCCAGGCGCAGGCCTCTTCTTCCGCCATCGCCTCTGTCGATGCTGCCGAGCTCAGGCCGCTCGACACACGCGGCGGCGCCAACGCCCTGTACTCATTCTGGGTCCTCGCCACCGCCCTGGTTCGCATCGCGCGCGGCAAGTTCAGCGGCCGGCTCGCCGGCGTGCATGTGAACATGGCCGAGCGCTTAAGCCTGTTTCGCAAGGGTGCCGTCATTGTGGCCTGCCGCGCGCTGGGCGTGCCCGTGGTGCTGCATTTGCACGCTGCACAACTTCACCATTTCTATCATTCACTGGCGCGCCCGTTGCAGGCGTTGACGCGCTGGGTGTTCTCGCTGCCGGCCAGCGTCGTGGTGCTGGGTTCGGCCGCGCGGCGATTCGTCATCGAAGACCTGGGGGTTCCCGAGGACCGGGTGGATATCGTCTTCAACGGCGTACCGGAGCCGACGCATGCGCGGCGCATCGCCGGGGAAGCCGCGGTGCAGCGGGTGCTCTTCCTGGGCAACCTGTCGGAGCGCAAGGGCGTGTCGGACTTGCTGCAGGCACTGGCCTTGCCGGGCTTTGACACGGCACAGCTGGAGGTGATCCTGGCAGGCGGCGGTGACGTCGAAGCCTATGAAGCCAAAGCCAGGGAGCTGGGCATCGCCGGTTTTGTGCGTTTTGCCGGATGGTCGGATCAGCAGCAGGTGGCGCGGCTGATGGCGCGCACCGATGTGCTGGTCTTGCCGTCTTATGACGAAGGCCTGCCTCTGGTGATTCTGGAAGCACTGGCCAACGGCGTCGCGGTGGTGTGCAGCCCGGTCGGTGAAATACCGTCGGTGCTGCAAGACGGCGTCAACGCCTGCTTCGTGGAACCCGGCGATGTGGCCGGCATCGCGGCTGCGCTGCAGCAGGTATTGCAGGATGAAGGGCTGCGCGCTTCGCTGGAGCAGAACGGGCGCGCCCTGTACGAGCGGAATTTTTCCATCGCCCGCTTCTTCTCCAGCGTGGCCCAGATTCACCAGCGCGATTTCGGCGTGGCCGGCCGGGCGCTGCGCGCACCTGCCGCTTCACAGGACAAACCGGCATGATCCGCGACGCCAACAGCATTGCGAACGGCAGCCGCTTGCAGGCGGATGTGTGTGTGGTCGGCGGTGGCCCGGCAGGCATCGCGCTGGCGCTCTCGCTGGCCGACGAAGGGCATTCCGTGCTGCTGCTGGAGTCGGGGCAACTGCAGCCGCATGCGCCCACGCAAGACTTGTATGAAGGCGAAGTGGCCGACGAGCAGCTGCACAGCCCGCCCGGCAAATACCGGCAGCGGCGCCTGGGCGGCTCGTCGGCGATCTGGGGCGGGCGCTGTATGCCCTTCGACCCGATTGATTTTGAAACCCGCGCGCACATTCCGCACAGCGGATGGCCGCTGTCGTACGAAGACCTGCTGCCCTGGTACCCGCGCGCCAATGCCCTGGCCGAAGCCGGGCGCTTTCTCTACGACGCCTGTGAAGCGCTGGCGCCGGAGACCGGTCCCCTGATTGCCGGCTTCGACAGCAGGCGCGTACTGAGCAACGGGCTGGAGCGCTTTTCCTGCCCCACGCACTTTGGTAGCCGCTATGCCAAACGGCTGGCGCTCGCGCCTGGCCTTGACGTGCTGCTGGGCGCCAATTGCACGTCACTGCAGCTGCAGGCCGACGGCCAGGCCGTGCGCGAGCTGCAGGTTCGCACGCTCGACGGCACACAGTTTTCCGTTGCCGCGCGCAACACGGTGCTGGCCACGGGTGGGCTTGAGACCGCCCGGCTGCTGCTCGCCTCGCGCGACGTCGTGCCGCAAGGCGTGGGCAACCAGCACGACGTGGTCGGCCGCTATTACATGTGCCACATCGCCGGCAACGTCGGCACGCTGACGGTGCACGGCCCCACCCGCAACGTGCGGCATGGCTATGAAGTGTCGCCGGAAGGCATTTACTGCCGGCGGCGCCTCTCGGTGGCGGCCGATGAGCAAAAGCGCCTGGGCCTGGCCAATGCCGTCGCGCGCCTGCACTTTCCGCGCATCACCGACCCGGCGCACCGCAGCGGTGTGCTGTCCGGCCTCTTCCTGGCCCGAAAAATGATCAGCTACGAATACAGCAAGCGCCTCAAGGACGGTGCGCCGCCCACGGCCGGCGTGTATGCGCGCCATCTGCTGAACGTCGTGACGGACCCGCTGGACACCACCGCCTTCCTGGCGCACTGGTTGACGAAACGCACCCTTGCGGACCGAAAATTCCCGTCGGTGATCCTGCGCAACCGCACCAACCGCTTCAGCCTGGAAGTGCATGGAGAGCAAGTCCCGCAGGCCCACAGCCGGGTCACGCTGACCGACAGCACCGATGCGCTGGGCATGCCGCGCCTGAAGGTCGACTGGCGCTACAGCCGCGCCGACATTGACTCCGTGGGCGCCAGCCTGGATGTGATGGCCGACGAATTCGCCCTTAGCGGCAAGGCCCACCTTGACTACAACCGCCACACGCTGGAAGAAGACCTGATGCGTTTCGGCGCGTATGGCGGCCACCATATCGGCACCGCGCGCATGGGTGTGGACGCACGCAGCAGCGTGGTCAATGCCGACTGCCGGGTGCATTCGGTGCGCAATCTTTTCGTGGCCGGGAGCGCCGTATTTCCGACCTCCAGCCAGGCCAACCCGACGCTGACGCTGATTGCGCTGTCGCTGCGGCTGGGCGGCTTCCTGTCACGGCAGCTGCGCGCAGAGCGTTCACCGCTGCATATGAAGGAGGCCGCATGAAAATCCTGGTGCTGGGCGCTTCCGGGCACATAGGCGCGCGCTTGCTGGAGATGCTGCGGGCCACGCCCTGGGCCGAGGCCACCGGGGCATCACGGCACATGAAAAACGATGCCCACTGGCTGGAAATCGATAGCCGCAACCCGCGTGAGCTGGCGCAAGCCCTGAAGGGGTTTGAGGCGGTGGTGAATTGCGTGGCCGGCGACGCGGCTTCGATTGCCGGCGGCGCGCGGGCGCTGGTGCAAGCCGCCCTGCAGGCCGACTGCCGCCGCATCGTTCACCTGAGCACCATGTCGGTTTACGGCCCTGCCGAGGGCATCGTACGCGAAGGTGCAACGCTGGACCCCGGCCTGGGCTGGTACGGCCGCGCCAAATGCGAGGCCGAGGCCGCCATGCGCGACTTCGTGCAGCATGGCGGTGAAGCGGTCGTGCTGCGGCCCGGTTGTGTCTTTGGCCCCGGCAGCCAGTTGTGGGTGGGGCGTATCGGCAGGTGGCTGCAGGCCGGGCGCCTGGGCGACCTGGGCATTGCGGGCGACGGCTGGGCCAACCTGGTCCACGTTAACGACGTTTGCCAGGCCCTGCTGCTGGCGCTGCAATTGCCGCTGGCACACGGCGACATGCCTGCATTCAATCTGGCAGCGCCCGACAGCCCGCGCTGGAACGATTATTTTGTGGATCTGGCCCTGGAGATCAAGGCAACGCCGGTGCGCCGCATCGGCCGGCGCCAGCTTCAGCTCGATGCCTGGGTCTGCGGGCCGCCGCTCAAGGCCGCTGAACGTGGCCTGAAACTTCTGGGCAGCCGCAGCGTGAAGTTGCCCGACGCCTTGCCGCCGGGTTTGCTGGGCCTGTGGTCGCAGCATATTCACCTGGACATACAGGCGGCCAGCGATCAACTCGGCGTGCAGTGGACGCCCTATGCCGGCGGCCTGCGCGATTCCGCGCAATGGTTTTGCGCACCTGCCGCGGCCGGTCAACCCACTCTGGACAGAATGATATGCACGCCCTGAAAGCCGACACCCATCGAAAGTTCGGGCAGTCCGCTCATCCGCTCACCCTGAAAGGCGCCCTGCTGGACCCGGCGTTTCGTGTGGTCGTTTGCTTGCGCCTGTGCCAGGCGGCCGGGCAACTGCCTGCCCACTGGCGCTGGCTGGCCCTGCTGCCCGCGCGATTGCTGTACCGCCTGGTCAGCCAGCTCGCCGGCATCGAGATACCGTGGCGGACCCGGATTGCACCGGGACTGGCACTGACGCATGGCCGCGGCATTGTCGTGAACGCCGGTGCGCGCATCGGCAGCAACGTCACGCTGTTCCACGGCGTCACGCTGGGCCAGCGCGACCACATCGATGCGCAAGGCCGCAGGCTCACCCTCTACCCGATCATCGAAGACGAAGTGTGGATAGGCCCGCACGCCATCGTTGTGGGCGGCGTGACCGTGGGCAAGGGCAGCCGGATTGCTGGCGGCGCTTATGTGTTTGAAGACGTGCCGCCCTACAGCGTGGTGCTGGGCAACCCCGGAAAGATCGTCAAGCGCGACTGCACGCCCGACGTGGCCAACCGCTACAGCGAAGATGACCTGACCTTAGCGCAGGCTGGGCATCCTGGTCCCGGCCCCAACCCCAGTCCGCTATCAAATAAATAGCTAACAGCCTATACCCCATATAGGCTAGAGGCCAATTTCACCATTAAATCAACGCCGGCTGGCAGATGCCAGCCGCAGCGCCCGCGACAGGAACAGCGGGTTGCCGATCACATAACGCTGGAACAGGCGGCGCGGCTCCAGTGCCAGGCGAAACGCCCACTCCATGCCTGCCCGGCGAATCCACAGCGGCGCGCGCGGCGTCTTGCCGCCCAGGAAATCAATGATGGCGCCGCCGCAGACGATCAGGCACGGGTAGCCGAGCACCGCGCGAAGGCCGGCCGCAACTTCCTCCTGCCGCGGCATGCCCATGCCGAGCACGATCAGCGCCGGTTTGTGCTCGGCCGCGAACGCGGCATAAGCCCCGGCATCGAGGAAGCCGTTGGCACGTATCACCGTGCTGTGCGGCGCCAGGTCTTGCTGCACACGCTGCCAGGCGTTTTCAAGCCAGGGCTCGCGTGTGCCGAACAGCGCAATGCCCCGCCCGTCGAAGGCGCGTATCAGCCTTGGAATCAGGTCGGTCCCATTGAGGTTGAGACCCGGCTCCATGCGCAGCAGCCTGAAGAGCGTGGCCATGCCGGAACCGTCCCTGAGCACACGGTCGGCCGAGTGCATGGCGTCAAAAAAGGGAGCCGACACGGCCATGGAGTTCATCGCGTGGGCATTGGCAAAGGCCAGCACGGAGGGCGCACGGGGATGGCTCAGCTCGGCCAGCAGCGCCTGCCCTTCGGTAGGGCCCTGCACGCGCTCGATTTTTGCCAGCAACAGCGACCAGCGGCTGTGCCAGTCGGGGGGGCTCGCGGCGGCGGATCTCAGCATGGCATCACCGCCGCGCCGGGCCGGGGCATGAGAAAATTGCGCGCATGGTCAAAGCCCTTCTTCTTGACAATTTCCGCGGCAATGTTCCGCACATCGTCCGCATCCTCGCGGCGCTGACGGTCGTGCTGAGCGCCGCAGTGTTGTATGTGGGCGGCGCCCAGCCCGTGGCGGTGGGTCTTTTCCCCGCGCCCTGGGACAAGCTGGCTCACCTGCTGACTTTTTCGGTCGTCGGCATGGCTGCGGGCCTGGCCGGCGGCATGCGCGGCTGGCGCATGGCCGTATGCTGTGTAGCGGGTGCACTGCTGGTGGGCGGCATGGACGAGCTGCACCAGATGGTTCTGCCGGGCCGCTCGGCGAGCTGGTCCGATCTGGCGGCGGATGCAGCGGGCGGCTTGCTGGCAGCGGCGCTGCTGGCTGTGCTGCAGCGTCTGGCGAAGGGTCGCCTCAAGCATCATTGAGCACCGAGCCCACCAGCGCGACACCGAACTCGCGCAGGCTATGGGTAAAGCGCGTCATCTGCGGCACCGAGCTCTCGTTTTGCCGCGCCACCACCAAAGCGGCGCCTGCACGCACCGCCACCGTATGGGCATCCGCGCACTCGCTCGCGGGCGGCGTGTCGATGATGATGATGTCGAAATCCTGGCCGAGCGACTGCAGCAGCCTGGAGAATTCCTGCCGGCCCAGCAGCTCCTGGGGATTGGGCGGGATGACACCCGCAGGCAACACCGACAGGTCCTGCAACGCGGCGACGCTGACAACAGCCTCCGGACCCGCACGGCCCGCGAGCATGTCTGACAGACCCGCGCCTTTGCCGAGGTTGAACAGCAGGTGCTGGCGCGGCGCGCGCATGTCCGCATCGATCAGCAAGGTGCGCTGGCCCAGTTGCGAAAACACGATGGCCAGGTTGGCCGCGATGTAGCTGCGGCCTTCCTTGGAACCGGCACTGACAATGGCCAGGCCGCGGCGCTCGGCGCCGGTGTCGAACCAGCGCAGCATCAACTGGCTGCGCAGTGCGCGCAACTGCTCTACAGGCTGGCTGTCGGGCTGGTAGGCCGCCACCAGCTCGCGGCTCAAGTTGCTCTCGCGGGCGAGATAGGGGTAGTCAAACTGGACCGACAGCGCAAACCGCACATCATCTTCAGTGAGCAATCCAAGCGCCTTGCCGGAGTCGCCGAAGCGGGCGCCGCGGTCTTGCTGGAAGTGCACGATGCGATCGGCATCCAGCGGCGACAGGCGCCCCGCATCGACCAGGATCTGGCCGATGGAACGGCCCGAGCCGATGGCGGGCTTGCTGGGCACGGTCAAGGGAACCGGGCGAACCGCGGTGGCAGTGTTATTTCTGTTCATCTTTATCCTCCATGGCCGAGCGCCAGGCGGCGCGGACCGTTAAGCCGGCCAGCTCCCGTGCCGGAAGAAATGCTGGCCAACACGGGCAAGCCCAGCATCTGCACCAGGTCCTCGGCAGAGCGCACGCGGCGATTGGTGAGCTCCAGCAGCAGTGCGCACGCAACGCCGAGCAGGGTCCCGCCAAAAGCGGCGATCAGCAAGTTGACCAGCAACCGCGGGCTGGACGGATTGACGGGCGGTGTCGCCACATTCATCCGCACCACGTTGGTCTGGTTGGTCAGGCTTTGCAAGCGTGTCTGTGAGGCACTCTGGCTGACAGCTTCGTAGGCGCGCTGGGCCGACTCGACATCACGGCGATAGACGTTCAATTCGTCACGCTGTTTGTTCAGGGCGAGAACGCGGGATTTTTGCGCGCCGACCGCGCCTTGCAGTTCGCGCTCACGGTCCTTGGCGACGCGGTAGGTGGTCTCTATGGAGGCGTTGATGCGTGCCGTCTCGTTGCTCAACCGGCTCTTGAGGGCGGCCAGCTCAGCCTCAGCACGCTGGCGCTCGGGGTGGTTCTCACCCAGCCGCACGCTGACTTCCTGGACTTTCGCCTCCTGCCTCGCGACGTCAGCCTTCAGGCCGTTGATCAGCGGGCTTTGCATCACTTCGGCCACCGTGTCGCCGCGCGAGCCGCGTTTGCTCTGGCTGTCGGTGGTGTCGCCCTGCACGGTGGTCAGCTGGGACGATATCTCTCCGAGTTTTGCCGTTTCATAGTCCACGCGTTCGTCGCTGCTGACGATGCCGGCTTTTTGCTGGTACTCCGACAGGCGCGCCTGGGCTTCGTCCAGCTTGGCGCGCGATGTTTTGGTCTGGGCGTCAAACCATTCCGCGTAAATGCGGGCGGGTTCGGTTTTCAAAGCCAGGTTGATCTCCAGGTAAGCCTGGGCAAAGGCGTTGGCGATGTTCGCAGCGTCTTCCGGATTGCTGCCCTTGTAGGTGATGTTGATCACATTGCTTTCACGCGCGGGCCGCACGTCCAGCCGCTTTTGCAGGGAATCCGCCAGCCAGCCTTCCAGGGTGCCGCGCCCTTCTGTCGCCTCCATCCAGCGCTCTTTGGTACTCGGGTTTTCATCGAGCTTGAGCATCTTCACCACACGCTGCGCCACACGGTCGCCGCCGATGATGTCGACCTGCGTGGCCATGTAGCTGGGCGCCACCACACCCTGCAAGGGGGTGCCACCGGCCACCGGGTCAGGCGAACGGATGTCGACCAGCACGGCGGTCTGCGCCGTGTATTTTTTGGGCAGAATCAGGCTGACCGCCAGCGCCGCAGAGACCGCGAGCAGGAGGATCAGCAGGGCCACCCGGTAGCGGGCACGCAGGATCAGCAGAAATTGATGGAGTGTCATGGGCAGTACGTCCGGCGGAAATTAAAAGAGGCTTTCGCGAACGTAGATCACGTCCTCGGGGCGAACGGGGTCGGTGAGGCTCGGTGTGATTTCCACCACCTTGCCCGAGGCGTCGCGGCGGTGCAGCTTCAGGCGGTTCTGGCTGCCGCGCACGGTCGGGCCGCCGCCTTGGGCCAGCGCCTGCATGACCGTCATGCCGCGCTCGATGCGATAGGGGCCGGGGCGTTGCGCCTCGCCGTAGATGTAGAACATGGGCGCCTTGTTGACGTAGAGGGTGTCGCCGCCGGCCAGCACGATGTCTTCATCCGATTTGGCGTTGAGGAAGAGCGCCGGAATGTCGATCACCTTGCGAAACGGCTTGCCCTCGCGCTGGCCGGTGACGATCAGCACGTCGTCGCCCGTCGCGGTGGTGCCGCCGGCAGCCGCCAGCATGTCGCTGACGCGGGTGTTGAAGGTCTCCAGCGGGAATCGGCCCGGCCGGCTCACTTGCCCGAGCACCGCCACCTGGTTGCCGCGCACCTGGCGCAGCACGATGTTGACCTGAGGCACTTTCACAAAACCGCCGCTGCGCAAAGCGTCTGCGATCTTCTTCTCGGCATCGGCAATCGTCAGCCCGCCCAGCTGGACGCTTCCCACCAGGGGGTAGCTGATCACGCCGCTCTCCGATACGCGCGCATCGATGGACAGATCGGGGCTTTGGTAGACCTGCACGCCGATGGCGTCGCCTGCGCCCAGCCGGTAATCCTGGTTGTTGGGCACCGCAGGCCCAGCCGGTGCCGCAGCAGGCGCAGGCGCTGCGGCTGTCGCCGCGGCTTGAAGCGATGGGGACGGCGGCGCCGTCTGCGCAAACATCGGCATAGCGGCCACGCAGAACACGGCCGTCAAAAGGTATCGGGTCATGGATTTCAAAGATAGTGGTTTCATCTTGTCGCCTTTCGGGGAAGCAGTCATCAGAAGCTCGCGTCGGCAGCCACGCCAAACGTATTGCTCTTGTAGTCAAAGCCGGGTTCGCTGGACTTGCGCCTGTCGGTCTGCACCGTAGCGCTCAGCTTGAGTGCACGCATGGCCTGCCACTCGACGCCCAGTGACAGCAAGTTGGTGGTATCGCGGCGCCCGCTGGCGGCAAATCCCGGCAGCGGGCCTTTGAAGTCGCGCGAGCCGTGGTCGTAGCGCAGGCGCACCGCGGTTTTTTCAGTGGCCTTCCAGGTCGGGGCCACAAAGAAGCGCCAGCCCTCGTAGTAGCTGGCGGTAGTGGTCTGGTAGCTGCCGAGCTCGCGCACCACACCGCCGGCCAGGCTGGTTTTTGGCGTGATGGCCCAGGCCGCATCGAGCTGGCCTGTCACGCCGGAAAAGTCGCGCGCGCCCAAACCATCGTGATTGCGGTCGAAATGCGCAACCTTGGCCCGCAGCGTGGTCTTGGCGGTGGGCGCCCAGTCGAAGCGGAACTCATGCTCACGGTCGGTGAAGCTGCCGGCGGACACCGGCGACAGCACCCGCCCGGGGTATTCGCCCTTGCCGTCCCTGAACCGGTACGCCATCGACGTGCCGGAGGGATAGACATAGCGCACACCAGCCTCGCCACCGTGGACTTTGGAGTCCCCTTCGAAAGTATTGGACTGGCTGTTGGAACTGGTCCGCTCGAACACGCCCCCCACCAGGCGCCAGACGCCGTCGATCTCGTACTCCGCATCAAAAATGGTGGAGCGATTGGTCCGCCGGTTGATCTGCCCTGTGCCCTGCACGTCGGCGTAGGTGTCTACAAACTCGCGCCGGTCCGTCGTCAGGTTGCCATGCAGCGCCGGCGTGAAGCTCCAGCGCCAGGCTGCGGCGTAATTCACGGCTGTGAAGTCCAGGTAGGAAAACCGGCTGTAGCGGTGGTCTTCAATATTGGCGTCGAATTCGAATCGCTGCAGGCCATAGGGCTTGTTGATCTTGAAGCCCGCCGTGGTGACTGCGACGGTGTCATCGCGGTCGGGCGTTCCGATCACCGCCTGCGCGTTGGCACTGTCGGACAGCCGGAACACATTGCTGTCATGCATCACGCTTTGGCCGGCCCTGAACTGCAGGGTGTCAAGGTCGTCGGCCTGCGCGGCCAGCGGCAGCAGGCCGAGCAGCAGGAGCGGAAGCGGAAGTAGTTTGTGGCGGGGATTCAAACGAGGGTCTCCGCGCCGGGGTGATCGAAAGAAAACAGAGACTTCATGATGTACGGCGATCGTCCTTGGCCTTGCCCTATTGGGTTTGCGGGTTCACGGATTGACGCCTTTCCTTTCTCATTTCAGTAAGCCGCACCATCTTTGAAAACCAGCCGGATGGTTTTGAAGATGATGAAAAAATCGAGTTGCAGCGACCAGTTGCGCAGGTAGTCCAGGTCGCAATCGATGCGTGACTGCATTTTGTCCAGCGTGTCCGTTTCGCCGCGCTGGCCGTTGACCTGCGCCCACCCTGTGATGCCGGGCCGGACCTTGTGACGCACCATGTAGCCCTTGATGAGCGAGCGGTACATCTCGTTATGGGCCACGGCGTGTGGACGCGGGCCGACGATGCTCATCCGGCCCTGCAGCACGTTGATAAATTGCGGCAGTTCATCCAGCGAAGTCTTGCGCAGGATGGCGCCCAGGCGGGTCACGCGCATATCGTTCTTGCTGGCCTGCCGGATGGTGCCGCCGTCTTCAGTGACAGCCATCGACCGGAATTTGTAGACCAGGATCTCCTCGCCATCCAGGCCATAGCGGCGCTGCTTGAAGATGACGGGGCCCGGAGAGTCCAGCTTCACCATCAATGCAATGACGGCCATGACCGGCAATATCAGCATCAGGATCAGCAGCGACAGCACGATGTCGCTGGCCCGCTTGAGCACCCCGTAAGCACCGCGAAAAGGTGTGTCGCACACCGAGATCACGGTGACGCCGCACACCGTGTCGCTGCGCCCCTGGATCAGGTCGGTGATAAACATGTCGGGAACAAAATAAATCGAAGCCGTCGTGTCCTTGAGCCCGTCGAGCACCTGCAGGATGCGCGGCCGGGAGGCCATGGGCAGCGACAGATAGATGAACTGAATCCGGTGCTGCTTGACGTAAGCCGGCAGGTCGTCGATTTTTCCGACCAGCCGGTGCCCGCCTTGCCCGTCCTGCGCCGTCCTGCGGTCTTCGCCGCGGTCGTCAAAGAACCCCTTCAGGTCAATACCCGAATAGGCCGAGCCGGCAATGTGGCTGGCCAAAGACACGCCCTGCTCGTTCATGCCAACGATCACTGCGCCGCGGGGAGGTCCCTGCAATTTCAGCAACTGCGGCGCGGCCACCCTGAGGGCTAGGTGCGCACCGATTTGAGCCAGAGGAGCTACCCACAGCCAGTGGACCAAAACGGCCATCGAAAACTTGTGAAAGTACTCCGTCACATACCCCGTGAGGAGCAGCAGGCCTGCGATCCAGATCCAGTGAAAGGCAATCTTGAAGAGCACTTTCCAGATCGGCAAACGAAGCTGGGAGTTGCCCGGAAACGTCAATGAAAACACGATGACGGACAAGATGAGGTAGGCAGGCCGCACCGAGCCTTCATAGTAGAAAGCCAGTGCCCACAATGAAAATACCAGCACCAGCGGATCCAGCCCGGCTTCGACGGCGGTGAACAGATGGCTGCGGCCCAATCCCATAGACCGGGGCTCGCGCTGGTTCAGCCAGGCCGATGCGGAGTCAAGAGGGTTGGCTTCAGCCATAAACGCCCACCCTCGTCACTTTGGACACCGCCTGGGCGCGGTTGAACACATTGAGTTTCTGGAAAATCCGTTGCATATGATTTTTCACGGTGAACCCGCTGATGCTCAGGATCGCGCCGATTTCGGAATTGGTTTTCCCCATGGCCACCCAGGCCATGATCTGGGTTTCACGCTCGCTCAGGCCCGAGCCCTCTTCGGCGGTACCGCGCACGGGCAGGGCTGCCGGTCGGCGCTGCTGCGGCAGGGGCGCCATCTGCCTTAGCGCAGCGTCCATGCTGGGCATCAACATACGCAGGGCCGTGCTTGCCGGCTCGGCGGGAATGTCGTTCGCGCACATCAAGACATACACACAGTCCTGCTGCGCCCGCGTGTCGTGCAGGCCGTGGATCAGCACCGAGCGCATGCCGCGAAGGCTGCTGCTGAAGGAACCCGGCAAACTCGCCTGCCCTAGCAAATACTCGAATTCACTGAAGCCGAGGCGACAAGGTTGCCTGTCGGCGGCCAGCCAGCGGTCGTAGAACTTACCGAGAAGAAAAGGCAGGCTATCGGTGCCCGCGGCATAGGAGCGTGCACCTGCAAGTCTGGAGACAACGTCATGCTGGATGACGCCTTCCTGGAAGTTGCCCCACCCTGCCAGCAGGATGTCATGCGGAAGGCACTGCTGCATATCGCCCTGCAACCATTCGAGCAGTTCGGCGTGCCGCGTGATGGACGTGCTTTGTTCTACCAGCGCCGCATAGCGCGCTGAATCTTCGCCTGAAAGCGGAGTATGAAACTTCATTCTGGATGTCACTTCCCTGTGTTTGTCCCGCGTAAATCGCCGTGCAACGGCGCCGCGGAAACAGCTGGTTGAGAATCGAACAGATCGCCAGATGACGCCGTGCGCCAAGCGAGAAAGTTGATGTAGGAGATTGACTTAAGTTTAGGGTTTTCCCGCTTGATTCATTTGACAAGCAGGAGGTGCATTCGTTGCAACAACGTAACAGCTGTGCGGTTGATGGCGGATGTTGTGCAAAGCGATACCGCTTGCAACAGTTTGCGTTTTCTCCGGTCTCACGCTCTGGTGACGATTGATTACGCTCTACACACGAACTTTTCGAGTTCGGGATTTACCACGCACGAAGTGCACGAAGAGAGGACCCCGCATCCGATGACCGGCCAGAAAATGAAACGCAATTTGGAAGTGGATACGTTAAGGGGCATTGCGTGCGTCTTGCTGGTTCTGTTTCATGTGGTCGGAGACACACCCGCCGTCGGGCTGAGGATTCCTGAAGGCCACTGGCTGCAGGTGTTCAATGAGGCACTGGCGTACATCCGGATGCCGCTGTTCTCCTTTATCTCGGGTTACGTCTACGGCTTTCGCCCCTATCAGGGCAACGCAGTCGGTTTTGTCAAAGGCAAAGTGCGCCGGCTGCTGCTTCCGCTGATCACAGTGGGAACCCTCTTTGCCGTCGTTCAGGCCTTCACGCCCGGCGCCAACAGTGCTGTTAACCAGTGGTGGCTGCTGCACATCGTGCCGGTGGGGCACTTCTGGTTTCTCGAAGCGCTGTTCATCGTCTTCCTGGTGGTCGTTCTGCTTGAGCACCTGAAGGCGCTGTCCACACCGGCCAGCTTTGCACTGACGTGGACCCTGTGCGCCGTGCTCTTTGATTTCTTCAGCCCGCCGAATTACTTTGCCGCCCAGGGCGCCGTGTACCTGCTGCCCTTCTTCCTGGCGGGCCTGGCTTGCAAGCGATTCGAGATCACCGGCCCGGCGGCGCGCGGCGCTGCGGCGGCCATTTTCATTTGCGCCGCCACGGCGGCCATGCTGTTTCCGCAGTTCTCGGAGCAGGGCAATTCCATCGCCGCACTCGGCCTGGGCGTCTGTAGCGCCTTTTTGCTTTTGCGCAGCGGGTGGAGCTCACGCCACCTGGCTTACGTCGGCTCCTGGTCCTTTGCGATTTACCTGCTGCATGTCTTCTTCACGGCGGCAAGCCGCATCCTGCTGAAGAAGATCGGCGTGACGGACACTTATGTGTTGCTCATGGCCGGCCTTGCTGCAGGCCTCATCGGGCCTATCGTCTCGGCACTGCTGATCAGCCGGCATGCGGGACTCAACCTGTGGCTGCTGGGCGTGACCGCCTCCAAACCCAGGGTGAAAGCAGCACCAGCCTGATACGCTGCTCTTCACGTTACTCCGTCTGACAGCAGTAACGGCTTTGCGCTATAAAGGTACAACCTTTTACAGGACGACTCCCTGTGCGCATGGCGAAGTTATACCAACGCAAATGGCTCTGGATCCGGCTTCCGATGGTCCTTGCAGCCGCCGCCACGGCTACGTGCCTGTGGTTGTTCGCCTACCCCATGCCATCGGCGCGCCTGAGCATCACCACAGCGGGCGCGGACGGCGCCTACTATCTTCATGCACAGCGCTACGCTGAGAGGTTCGCGGCCCACGGCATCACGCTGGATATCCAGACATCCGCCGGCTCACAGGAAAACCTTGAGCGCCTGCGACAGGGCGCGAACCCCTCGGACCTGGCGCTCATGCAGGGCGGTTTCGGCTACCTCGGCAGTTCGCTGGAAAGGCGTGATCGCAGCCGCGTCGAAACGCTGGTCAATGTGGACGTCGAGCCGGTATGGATCTTCACGCGCGGCCGCGAGATCGACTCGCTCAATCAGTTGCAGGGGTTGCGTGTGGCGATCGGCCCCGAGGGCAGCGGCACCCGCAAAGTGGCGCTCAGGCTGCTGGAGCAGGCCCGGATTGAACCCAAAGACCTGACGCTGTCCCCAATGACCGGCAGCCTGGCCGTGCAGGCGCTGCGGCAAAACGCGGTCGATGTGGTGTTCATCGTGGCCGCGCCCGAGTCCTTTGTGGTGCAGAACATGTTGATCCTGCCGGGCATCCACCTGGCCAACATCCGCAAATCCGCCGCCATCACCGAGCGCAACCCTTACCTCGAATCCCGTCTGCTGGCGCAAGGCACCCTGGATGCGCGGATTCCTCCGCGCGACATCACGCTGCTCACGACCACCGCCAGCCTGGTCGCCCGAGACGGCCTGCACCCTGCCCTCAAGCGTCTGGCCATTGCGGTGGCGATGGACGTTCATGCGGGTGGAGGCCTGTTTCACCGTGCGGGTGATTTTCCTTCTCTGCGGCGCATCGACTTCCCGACCGCACCCCAGGCGCGTGAAACCCTGACGCATGGCCTGCCCTGGCTGGAGCGGCTGCTGCCGTTCTGGTGGGCGCAGGTCTTAGAACGCATTTTGCTCATCGTGCTGCCGGTGGTCCTGCTGGCCCTGTGGCTGATGCGGCTGATCCCGGCCTACCTGCGCTGGATGCTGGAAAGCCGGGTCAACCGCTGGTATGGGGAGCTCAAGTTCATTGAAAACGACCTGAGCCAGGAATCGCTTTCAGGATTGGACCTGACGCGCTTCCTGCTCCGCCTGAACGGCATCGACAAGGCCTTGATGGCCTTCGCCACGCCCCGCGATCTGATGGCGCGCTGCTACACGCTGCACCAACATATCGAGTTTGTGCGCCAGCGGCTTTACCGGATGAGAGGGAGATAAGGGCGATGAGGCTGCTGCTCCTTTATCGCCGGCGCTGGTGGCTGTTCTATCTGCCGGTGCTGCTGTGTACGGCCTTTGCCTTGTGGTGGGCCGCCACGCAATGGAAGGCGCTGCCGCCCGCCGAAGCCGTGATCGGCGCGGGCTCGCCGCAAGGCGGCTACTCGATGCTGGCCCAGCGCTACGCCGAGCAACTTGAACGCGTCGGCGTGCGCGCCGAGATTGTGTATTCGGACACGCAGAAGGGCTCGCTGGAGCGGCTCATACGCGCGGGAGACGCCACCAGCATCGGATTTGCCCATGGCATTTACGCCAATGCCCAGGCCAAGGTGCAAGCTTTGGCCGTCGTGGGCCAGGAGCCTGTGTGGATCTTCTCCACGATCAACGGGCCGTCTTCGCTGGCGCAAGCCAAAGGCCTTCGCATCGCGGCAGGACCGGCTTCGTCGTCGTCCTTCATTGCGGCCCGGCTGATGCTGGAGCATGCGGGCGTGCGGCCTGCGGACGTCCAGTTTGACAGTGCCACCGGCGTCGCGGCCGCCAATGCCCTGATAGACGGCAAGGTTGACCTGGTGTTTCAGGCCGCCGGTGAAGACTCACAGGCGGTGCAGTTGCTGACCCGCAGCAGCGGTATACAGCTGCTGGGCGCCGAGCATGCCGGGGCGCTGGCCGCGCAAGACCCGCACCTGCAGCCGCTGCTGCTGCCGCAGGGCGCGATTGAATTGCGCGGCGACATTCCGCCCAGGGACCTCACGCTGATGAGCCTGCAAACGCATCTGCTGGTACGGCCGGAAGTGCATCCTGCGCTGCAGCGCGCATTGCTGGATGCCGCCGTCGAGATTCACGAGATACCCAACTTCTTGCAGCGCCATGGGCAGTTTCCCAGTTTTAGGGGCAGCGACTTCCCGCTGTCCTCCACCGCCCGCGCGTACAGCCTGGGCTCACGCCCATGGATGGAAACCCTGCTGCCTTACCGGACGGCGCAGTATGCGGAATTGATCTTCTATGCCGTTGTCCCGATTCTCGCCATCGCCATTGTCTTGCTGGCCTGGATTCCCAAACTGTTTGACTGGCGCATCAGCTCGGCCCTGCACCATTTCTACGGCGACCTGAAGTTTCTGGAAGCCGAGATGGACGACGTCGCCGCCGATAACCCCATGGCGCTGCGGCGCCTGCTGGAGCGGCTGGACAACATCGAGCGGCAGGTTGTGGCGCTTGATTTGCCTGATGAGTTTTCTCAGCGCTGGTACACCTTGCGCGAACACCTGGCCGCTGCCCGTGACCGGCTGCTCAAGCTCAGGTCGCGTTAGCGTCCGGCGCATACAACGTCACAGCGATATTCCCACTAAACTGTGAAGCACGCCGGGCAGCAAGCTACGGCGAATAACAACTGCGATAGCAGAGACAAGAGGCAAAGCTTCACATGAACATCGTCATCACCGGCGGCGCCGGATTCCTGGGCGCCAGGCTGGCGCACCAACTGCTTGAACAAGGAAAACTTTCTCTTGCAGGCGGCCCGCCGCAAATCATCCAGACCGTGACGCTCGTTGACCGCGTCGCTCCGCACGCTGCACTGACGGCGGACCGTCGGGTTCGTGTCGTGGTGGGCGACCTCAACGAGCTTCTGGAGAGCGGCAATGCGGCAGCGCAAGTGGTGCGCGCTGACGACGCGCTGGTCTTTCACCTCGCCGCCGCCGTCAGCGGTGAATGCGAAGCCGACTTCGATCTCGGCATGCGCAGCAATGTCGACGCCACGCGCGCGTTGCTGCAAGCCTGCCGCAAGCTGGGCACCTCGCCCACGGTGGTGTTTGCCAGTTCGCTGGCCGTCTTCGGCAATTCGCCCGCGCAGCCCTTGCCGCCCGTCATCGATGACAGAACGCTGCCCACACCGCAGAACAGCTACGGCATCCAGAAATTCATCGGCGAACAACTGGTGGCCGACTACGCACGCAAGGGCTTCATACGCGGGCGCAATGTGCGGCTGATGACCGTCAGCGTCAGGCCCGGCAAGCCCAATGGCGCGGCGTCCAGTTTTTTGAGCGGCATGATCCGCGAGCCGCTGGCAGGCGTGCGGGCGGCATGCCCGGTTCCGCCCGAGACAGCGGTCGCCCTGGCCTCCCCCGCGAGAACCATCGAAGGGCTGATACGCGCTGCCGGGGCCAGCGATGCCGAATGGGGCGCACGCACGGCCATCAACCTGCCTGCACTGAAAACCACCGTGGGAGAAATGGCCGCCGCACTTGAACGCGCGGCCGGCAAGGAGGCCACCGCCTTGATCGACTGGACGCCAAACCCCGCGATCTCCAGCATCGTGACCAGCTGGCCGGCATCCATCGACGCAGCCCGCGCCAGAGCCCTGGGCCTCTTGCCGGATAGGGACTTTGACAGCATTATTGCGGCCTATTTAAGCGAAAACCCGCGCACATAGCTTTGTAGGGCGAAGTAATAATAGGTGTGCATACGGCTTCACGCCGTAGTCGCGAATTTTCTGAACAAAACGATTACTCTGGAGACAACATGAAAATTTCGAAACTGCTGGCCGGTATCGCCTTGGGCCTGGGATTTATCGCATCCGCAAGCGCGCAAAGCACCATGCGCATCAGCATCTCCACGGCGCAGAACTCCCACCAGGGCGTTGCCATCGACACCTTTGCAAAGGAAGTCGAGAAACGCACGTCCGGCCGCTACAAGGTCCAGACCTTCTACAACGGTGCATTGGGCGGCGAACGCGAATCCATTGAAGCCGTGCAACTGGGCACCCAGGAGCTGGCGTTCTCGTCCACCGGCCCGGTGCCCAACTTTGTGCCCGAGACCAAAATCCTCGACGTTCCCTTCCTGTTTCGCGACAAGGCGCACGCTCGCGCCGTGCTGGACGGCCCTATCGGCCAGGACCTCCTGACCAAGTTCGACGCCAAGGGCTTCAAGGCGCTGGCCTGGGCCGAGAACGGCTTTCGCCACATGACCAACAGCAAACGGGATGTGAAGGCGCCGGAAGACCTCAAGGGCCTGAAGATGCGCACCATGGAAAACCCGGTGCACATCGCGGCCTACAAAGGCCTGGGCATCATCACCACGCCCATGGCGTTTCCTGAAGTGTTCACCGCGCTGCAGCAGGGCACGGTCGACGGCCAGGAGAACCCCCTTTCGGTGATCATGTCCGCCAAGTTCGACCAGGTGCAAAAGCACCTGTCACTGACCGGCCATGTGTATTCGCCCTGCATTTTTGTGATGAACAAGGCAGCCTTCGACAAGCTTAGCGCCGCCGACAAGACGGCCTTCGTCGATGCGGCCAAGGAAGCGACCAAAGCCAACCGCGCCCGCGTGGATCAAGACGACGCCAATGGCGTGGCCGAGCTGCGCGCCAAAGGCATGACCGTGATCGAAAACGTCGACAAGGCAAAGTTCGTCGCCACGCTTGCTCCTGTCAACGCAGAATTTGAAAAGCAGTTCGGCAAGAGCAACATCGACGCGATCCGGAACTACAAATAAGCAAGTCATCTGTAGTTGCTACTTTTTTTGTAGCACCTTACGCCCGCAAACACTTGGCTTGCGGGCGTTTTCTTTGCACCCATCGCCTGGCCCACCAGGATACGCCATGAAACAAGCCTTCCTCAAACTTGAACGCTTAACCACCGGCTTCTCCATGCTGGTAGCCTGCCTGATGCTGGTCATCGCCTCAACGCTGGGCATGTTCCAGATCGTCACGCGCTTCGTTCTGGAGCAGCCCGCCGAGTGGAGCGAAATTTTGATCCGCCTCAGCCTGATCTGGATGGTGTTCATGGGCATCCCCATGGCCTTCCGGCAGGGCGCCATGGTCAGCGTCGACGTGCTCTACCGATGGAGCCCTCCTCGCATCCGGCGCGTGCTCGATGGGTTCGTCTGCCTCGCCGCCCTGGCACTCATCGCAGTCATCGTCTGGTGGGGCTGGGACTATTCGCTGCGCGGCCGTGTGCAATCCATGGCCGGCCTGGAGTCCATCTCAATGTTCTGGGGTTATGTGGCCATGCCGGTGGGCGGCATGTTTTGCGTGATCGGCATCATCGGCAACCTGTTGGACCCACAGCGCAACGAACTGGAGACAGCGCAATGACCGCAGTGATGATTTCCACCATGGTGTTGTGCTTTGCGCTCACCGTCTCCGTGGCCGTGTCCATCGGCCTGGCCTCGATCTTCGGCATCCAGGCCTCCAACGCCAACATGCTGATCTCCGTCAAGGAGATGTTCTCCTCCATCAACAAGTTTCCGTTGGCCGCAATCCCTTTCTTCATCCTGGCCGGCAACCTGATGGAAACCGGCGGCATCTCGCGCCGGCTGGTCGAGTTCGCCAAAAGTATTGTGGGCGGCGTGCAGGGGGGCCTGCCCATGACCTGCGT
The DNA here is from genome assembly GCA_943370375.1 of Synechococcus sp. UW140. GTDB lineage: Bacteria > Pseudomonadota > Gammaproteobacteria > Burkholderiales > Burkholderiaceae_C > Polaromonas. The sequence continues at coordinate 31,495 of CALRQR020000016.1, read as the reverse complement.
GCTGACCTGCATGATTTTTGCAGCCGTGTCGGGCTCGTCGGTGGCCACCACGTTCGCCATCGGCGCCATCCTGATCCCTGCGCTCATCAAGCACGGCTATCCCACCGCCTATGCCGCGGCCCTGCAGGCTACCAGCGCAGAGCTGGGCGTGATCATTCCGCCCTCCATCCCCATGATTCTTTATGGCGTCAGTGCCGAAGTCTCCATCGGTGAACTCTTCATCGCCGGTTTCGGCCCCGGGCTGCTCATCGGCTGCGCACTGATGCTGTTCGTGCACCTGTACTGCCGCTGGAAAGGCTGGGGCAAAAACGACGGCGATGGCCGCCTGGGCGTCGGCAAGGCCATCTGGCAGGCAGGCTGGGCGCTTCTGATGCCCGTGATCATCCTGGGAGGCATTTACGGCGGAATTTTCACGCCGACCGAGGCCTCGGCGGTGGCCGTCTTTTACGCGCTGGTGGTCGGTATCGTGATCTACCGCGAGATCAAGCTGGCCGACCTGTACGTCATCCTGCGCAAGTCGGTGATTTCCAGCGCCGTGATCATGTTCATCATCGCCAACGCCGGGCTGTTCGCCTTTTTGATCACCCGGGCCGGCGTGCCTGACGCCATCGGCCGCTGGCTCGAAGCTGTACTGCAGTCACCTGCCCTCTTCCTGCTGGGCGTCAACGCGGCGCTGTTCATCATCGGCATGTTCATTGAAACCAGTGCAGCCATCATCGTGCTGGCTCCCATCCTGGCGCCGGTGGCGGTGCACTTCGGCATAGACCCGGTGCATTTCGGCCTGGTGATGGTGGTCAACCTCGCGCTGGGCATGATCACGCCACCTTTCGGTGTGAATCTTTTTGCTGCCTGCACAGTGGCCAAAATATCGCTGGACCGCATCATCCCCTACCTGCTTCCCTTTGTACTGGTGATACTGGCTTGCCTGATGGTGATCACTTACGTACCGCAACTCTCGCTGGGCTTGCGCGACCTGGTCTACGCCAAATAACCCCTTTCCACCGGGGTTCATGAACCTGTCACGTTAGGCGGCCATGCTCGGGGTTTCATTTGAGGATGAAACCCATGCAGCTCCACAAAACCGAACGTGCCCGCGCCGAGCTCAAGCCCGGCGTGAGAACGCTTGGCCAGCGCGAGCGCACCCTGCTGCTGATGGCCGACGGCAGCAAATCTGCCCAGGATTTCCGTCCGCTGTTTGACGGCGACGGCGAAGCCATTGCCTTGCGTCTTTTGCGCGAAGGTTTTCTGGAGGCTCATCCCGGCAAAACCGCCGCGCCTGCCGCAGCACCTGTCCCGACACCGGTACCCGCGCCCGCACCAAAACTCACACCCACCCAGCTGAAGGACTTTCCCAGCCCGGAAACCACGCAGGCCATCCAGGTCTCGGCTGATCAGTTTGAAGGCAAACGCTCACTTGCTACGACCCGCATGTTTCTGTTCGACATCTGCGAGCGCATGTTCGCCAGGCGCAATCCAGAAATGGCCGAACGCTTTCGCGAAGCGCTGCGCAACGCCAAGGACCGCGAGACCATGCTCACCGCCTCGCGCGAAATGATCGAGGAAATCGAAAAAATCGCCGGCCACGAGCGTGCCGACTCCATCAGCGAGCGCATCGCCATGCTGCTGCCGCAACACCAGGCCGCCTGAGAAACTGCTGACGATCCGGCGGGTCTTAAAACCCGCTTCCGTTACACTTGCCGGGTCAGGAGAGAGTTTTCTTCGCGAAAACCGCCGAAGGCGCACGAGCACCCCGGGGGCATCCCCTTGAGTCGCACTGAACGCTCAGGCAAAAGGACTGGCAACCGCCCTGCGGCGCACCACGCGGCAAGGCGTTCCCTACTGGAGAGAGGCCGCCTTTCACGGGCAGCCCACCGAAGGAGCAAACCTGCATCGCCGGGTGAATCTCTCAGGTAAAGTGGACAGCAGGGGCAGCCCATGGATCGAGAACATATTCTTGCCATGACCGTGTTTGCCCCCCGGAGAATGCCTTGTCCGATTCGTCCACCCCTTCCGTCGCTTCCGCCGCCCCAGAAACCCTGCTGAAAACGCCCTTGCACGACCTGCATGTGGAGCTTGGCGCGCGCATGGTGCCTTTTGCGGGCTATTCCATGCCGGTGCAATACCCCGCGGGCCTGATGGCGGAACACCTGCATACGCGCCAGTCCGCCGGCCTTTTTGATGTGTCCCACATGGGCCAGTTGCGTCTGGTGGGCGCCGATGCAGCAGCGGCGCTGGAGTCGCTGATTCCGGTGGATGTGATCGACCTGCCCGCCGGCAAGCAACGCTACGGCCTCTTGCTCAATGACGACGGCGGCATCATCGACGACCTGATGTTTTTCAACCGCGACTATGCGAACGGCGGCGACCTCTTTGTCATCGTCAACGGCGCCTGCAAAGTGGGTGACATCGCCCACATCCAGGCCAACATCGGATCGCGCTGCGACGTCATCCCCATGCCCGAGATGGCACTCATGGCGCTGCAGGGCCCCCAAGCCGTGACTGCCTTGCAACGGCTGGCCCCAGGCGTCGAGAAACTGGTGTTCATGACCGGCGGGCGTTTCACCGTCGCCGGCTGCGACTGTTTCATCACCCGCAGCGGCTACACCGGCGAAGACGGTTTCGAAATCTCGGTGCCGGCTTCGCAAGCCGACACGCTCGCACGCGCTCTGCTCGCCGAGCCCGAAGTCAAGCCTATCGGCCTGGGCGCGCGCAATTCGCTGCGGCTGGAAGCGGGCCTGTGCCTCTACGGCAACGACATCGACACGACCACCACACCGGTAGAAGCCAGTCTCAACTGGGCCATGCAAAAGATTCGCCGCACGGGCGGCGCACGTGCCGGCGGCTTCCCGGGTGCGGACAAAATCCTCGCGCAACTGGCCGACCCTGCCCTGCTCACCCGCAAGCGCGTTGGCCTGGTGGCGCTGGAGCGCGTACCCGTGCGCGACCACACCGAGCTGCAAAGCACCGACGGCACGGTCATTGGTGAAGTCACCAGCGGCCTGCTGGGCCCTACGGTCAACCAGCCGGTTGCCATGGGCTATGTCAAACCTGAATTTGCGGCGCTGGGTACGCGCGTGAATGCCATCGTTCGCGGCAAGGCCGTACCCATGGAAGTGGCCGCCATGCCTTTTACGCCCAATCGTTACTACCGCGGGTAACCACGGAGTTCCCCGCGTTCCCTTTTCGATTCCTCACTCAACCCTGGAGAACCTCATGACCGTCAAATACACCGAAGACCACGAATGGCTCAAGATTGAAGGCAGCATTGCCACCGTCGGCATCACCGTGCACGCGCAGGACGCACTCGGCGATGTGGTGTTTGTGGACCTGCCCGCTGTCGGCGCGACCTTCGCCCAGAAGGAAACCGCCGGTGTGGTCGAGTCCGTGAAGGCCGCTGCCGATGTGTACATGCCTGTCAGCGGTGAAGTCACCGAAATCAACGAAGCCCTGAAAGCCGACCCCTCGCTCGCCAACAGCGACCCGATGGGCGCCGGCTGGTTTTTCAAGGTCAAGCTGTCTGATCCTTCCCAACTGGATGCGCTGATGGACGAGACCCGCTACACCGCCTTCGCTGCTTGAACTTCGCCTGATTTTTCTTTCGCCGATTTTCTGACCGATTCTTTTCTGACTCCTGGCTTCCAAGCCTGACACGGGACCCGATATGTTGATGCAATCCGCCAAGCCCCTGGGCGATCTTGAAAACCCCTCCGAGTTCATCGCCCGCCACATCGGCATTGACGACGCTGATGAAGTTCACATGCTCAGCATCGTGGGCTCGGCTTCGCGCCGCGCGCTGGTCGAAGGCATCGTTCCACGATCGATTGCACGCAGCACCGCCATGGCCATCCCGGCCCCTGTCACGGAGGCAGCCGCACTCAAGCAGCTCAAGGCCATCGCGGCCAAGAACCAGGTGTTCAAGAACTTCATCGGCCAGGGCTACTACGGCACCTACACGCCCGGCGTGATCCTGCGCAACATCCTCGAGAACCCCGCTTGGTACACGGCCTACACGCCATACCAGGCCGAGATCTCGCAGGGCCGCATGGAAGCGCTGATCAACTTCCAGACCATGGTGTGCGACCTGACCGGCATGCCGATCGCCAACGCCTCCATGCTCGACGAAGCCACTGCGGCCGCAGAAGCCATGACCCTGGCCAAGCGCAGCGTGAAAAGCAAGAGCAATGTCTTTATCGTGGCGGGCGACTGCCATCCCCAGACGATTGAAGTGATTCAAACGCGCGCCAAACCGTTGGGTATCGAGGTGAAGGTCAGCACGGCCGCCGTCACGGTGCCGCAACTGATGGCCGAAGGCAATTACTTCGGCGTGCTGGCGCAATACCCCGCCACCACCGGCAGCATCCATGACCTGCGCCCGCTGGCCGGCCAGGCGCATGTCGACGGCGCGGCCCTGTGCGTCGCGGCCGACCTGCTGGCGCTCACGCTGCTGACCCCGCCCGGCGAATGGGACGCCGACATCGTGCTGGGAAACACCCAGCGCTTTGGCATGCCCATGGGCAACGGCGGGCCGCACGCGGCTTACCTCGCCTGCCGCGACGAATTCAAGCGCTCGCTGCCCGGCCGCCTCGTCGGTGTCACAGTTGACAGCCACGGCAACCCGACCTACCGCCTCGCGCTGCAAACCCGCGAGCAGCACATCCGCCGCGAGAAAGCCACCTCCAACATCTGCACCGCGCAGGTGCTGCCGGCGGTGATTGCCAGCATGTACGCGGTCTACCACGGCCCGCAGGGCCTCAAGCGCATCGCCGAGCGCGTGGCCGCCTACACCGCCATCTTTGTGCGCGGCCTGCAAGATCTGGGTTATGAAATCACCAACACGGGCGCCTTTGACTCCGTGACGGTGAAAACCGGTGATGCTACTAATTTGATAGCTGACCGTGCAAGATCGGCGGGGGCTAACCTGCGATTTCGCTTAAATAACCACCTGGGCGTGTCGCTGGACGAAACCACCAGCCGCAAGGACATCGAACTGCTGTGGTCCTTCTTCGCCAAGCCCGGCCAGACCGTACCCGTGGTCAGCGCTTTCGAAAAAGGCGTCGAGTCGCTGATCCCCGTCGACCTGCGCCGCACCAGCGCCTTCCTGTCGCACCCGGTCTTCAACACCCACCACTCCGAAACCGGCATGCTGCGCTACATCCGCATGCTCAGCGACAAAGACCTGGCACTGGACCGCAGCATGATCCCGCTGGGCAGTTGCACCATGAAGCTCAACGCGACCAGCGAGATGATTCCCATCACCTGGCCCGAGTTCGCCAACATCCACCCGTTTGCACCCGCCGAGCAACTGCTGGGCTATGCCGAGCTCGACAAGCAGCTGCGCGACTGGCTGTGCCAGGCCACCGGCTATGCAGGCATCAGCCTGCAGCCCAATGCCGGCTCGCAAGGCGAATACGCAGGCCTGCTGGTGATCAAGGCCTTTCATGAGGCCAAAGGCCAAGGCCACCGCAACATCTGCCTGATTCCTTCCTCGGCCCACGGTACCAACCCAGCCAGCGCCCAGATGGTGGGCATGACGGTCGTCGTGACCGCCTGCGATGCCCAAGGCAACGTCGACATGGCCGACCTCAAGGCCAGGTGCGAGCAGCACAGCGCCAATCTGGCCTGCGTGATGATCACCTACCCCAGCACGCACGGCGTGTTTGAAACGCAGGTAAAGGAACTCTGCGCGATGGTGCACAGCCATGGCGGGCGCGTCTACGTGGACGGCGCCAACATGAACGCCCTGGTGGGCGTGGCCGCGCCGGGCGAATTCGGCGGCGACGTGAGCCACCTGAACCTGCACAAGACCTTCTGCATCCCGCACGGCGGCGGCGGCCCCGGCGTAGGCCCGGTCTGCGTCGTGGCCGACCTGGTGCCTTACCTGCCCGGCCATGCCACGGCGGGTATTCCCGTCAACGGCGTCGGCGCTGTCTCGGCAGCGCCGCTGGGCAACGCGGCTGTGTTGCCCATCAGCTGGATGTACTGCCGCATGATGGGCCCTGAAGGTCTCACGCAGGCCACCGAAGTCGCCATTCTGAGCGCCAACTACATCAGCTCGCGCCTGAAAGACCACTTCCCGACGCTCTACGCCAGCGAGAACGGCCATGTCGCGCATGAATGCATTCTCGATCTGCGCCCGCTGAAAGACACCAGCGGCGTCACCGCCGAAGACGTGGCCAAGCGCCTGATGGACTACGGCTTTCACGCGCCCACGCTGAGCTTCCCCGTGCCCGGCACCTTGATGGTGGAGCCGACCGAAAGCGAAACCCTGGCCGAGCTGGACCGTTTCATCGACGCGATGATCGCCATCCGCGAAGAGATCCGCAAAGTCGAGGCCGGGCAATGGCCGCAAGACAACAACCCGCTCAAGCATGCGCCGCACACGGCGGCCAGCCTGATGGGTGCCGACTGGGACCGCCCCTACTCACGCGAGACCGGCGCCTTCCCGCTGGCCTCGCTCAAGCAGGTCAAATACTGGCCACCCGTGGGCCGTGTCGACAACGTCTACGGCGACCGCAACCTGTTCTGCAGCTGCGTGCCTGTGAGCGACTACGCCTGAGTTGGAAACTCAAATCATCCTGATCGTCGCGGGCGCGGCGGCGGCGGGGTTTGTCCAGGGCCTGTCGGGCTTTGGTTTCAGCCTTGTTGCCATGTCGTTCTGGGCCTGGTCGATAGACCCGAAGCTGGCCGCTGTCATGGCGGTGTTCGGGGGCCTGACAGGCCAGGTCATGGCCGCCTTCACAGTCAGCCGCACGACAGACTGGAAACGCCTGCTGCCATTTCTGGCCGGCGGCCTGCTGGGGTTGCCGCTGGGTTTGCTGTTGTTGCCGCGGCTTGACGTCCAGTTGTTCAAGCTGTTTCTCGGCGTGCTGCTGGCGGTATGGTGCCCTGCCATGCTTTTTTCGGGCAAGCTTCCCCGCATCCACCATGGGGGCCGCGTCGCCGACGGCACCATCGGCGTCGCCGGTGGCTTCATGGGTGCGCTGGGCGGTTTCAGCGGCGTGATTCCGACGCTGTGGTGCACGCTGCGGGGCTACGAAAAGGGCGCCCAGCGCGCCGTCATCCAGAACTTCAATCTGGCCGTATTGACCGTCACCATGGCCAGCTATGGTGCCGCCGGCCTTGTGAATCGCGAGACGCTGCCTATGCTGGCCATCGTGGCGCCTGCTGCGCTCATTTGCGCCTGGCTGGGCGGGCGCGTTTACACGGGTATCAGTGACCTGGCCTTTCGCAGGCTGGTGCTGAGCCTGCTGACATGCTCGGGCATTGCGATGCTGGTGTCATCTGTGCCTGAGTTGATGCGTCGGATGGGGTAGAACATTTCAGTAGAAACGAGAGCCGGCCCGCAGCTCGCGAATGGCCCGCATCATGGTGGGCGCCAGCGCATTCCATTGCAAGGCACGCAATGATCGGCGGTAACGCAGCCCGTTGCTCCGCAGGGATGCCGACACCAGTTCCAGGGGATCGCTCACCACGCACAGAAGCCGTGTGAGCATGGGGTCCTGCTCGGTGGGCACGCCGCCGAGAAAGGCGTCGTTCTTTGCGTCCCACAGAAGCTGGGCATTGATGTGGATGCCCCAGCCGCACTCCCAGCCGTCCGCTTTCAGGCGGTCGAGAGCGGCAGCCACGTATTCGGCATCGAAGATGTAGGTGTCGGTACGCACCCAGCGGCCCAGCCAGAACTCCGCCAGCGGCCGCGCGGCCGGCGTGGGCCGGGGTATCAGTCCGCGCAGCATCTCGCCGCGCATTTCCATGTAGCGCACACGCGCCGGGATGCCGGCAGAGCGCATCAGCGCGATCAGCAGCGTCACCTTGTCGTCGCCGTCGCCCCCGCGCGCCTCGAGTACGTCGCGGGCCGTCGGGTACTGCAATTTGACTCGCTTGGTATAGGGCAAGCGCTTGACGAAGCGATAGATGGCCAGCGCCTTGTCACGGTCGGTGGGGCACAACTGGACAATCGCGCGAGCCTTCAGGCGCAGCTTGGTGTCGTCCAGGTCCAGCAGCGGCGTCGTGCCAAGCCAGTCCTGCGGACGGTCGCTGACGCCTTTATGCAGCCGGCGGGGCAAGTCGAGTTGTGCAGCAAGAGCCACCATGGAACCAGGCACAGAGTGAATCGTTCACGGATCGTAACCCCCGGTCAATGTGCATGCAAGTTTGCCGGCCGCACCCACCCGCTCCCAAAGCAAGAGGTGGTGCAGAGGGAGTAAAAACCCTCTATTGCTTCAACACAAAGGCCGCAAGCGCCTTGAGTTCCTGCGGGCTCAAATTGCCAAACGGCGGCATGACCACGGACCCCCACTTGCCCGAACCACCGGCCTTGATGCTGGCCTCCAGCCTGGCCAGCGCCTGCGGGTCGTTCTTGTATTTGACCGCCACGTCATGGTAGGCCGGCCCGACGATTTTCTGCGCAACGGCATGGCAGCCCAGGCAGGCATTGGCCTTGAGCACGGCCTGCACATCCACCTCCGCAGCGGGCGCGCCGGGGGATGCAGCAGCCGGCGGGGGCTTGGCGGGCACCACCGGGCCCAGCGTGGGCTTGGCCCCGCCATAAGTCACCGCCAGGTATTCGCCGATCTGCGCCACATCGCTGTCGCTCAGCGGCGCCGCATAGGCATGCTCCATCTTGCGCACCTCGGCGGTCCACTGCATGGCCGTCATGGCCGGTGGCTGCTGGCTGATGTAGTCGGCCGAATGGCAGATACCGCATTTCTGCATCGCGATCTGGTAGCCGGCCAGCCTGGACGGTTTGAGTTTGGCGGTTTCCAGCGGCAGCGTCACGGTTTGCACCGCCTGCGCCATGGCAGCGCCGCAGCCCAGGGCGAGTGCAACGGCAGACAGAAAACGCCGTGCGATCGATTGGCTTGAAAAATTCATGTGTTTCATGGCGCGCTCCTAGACCGCCACAAGGCGCGTGGTTTCAACAACGTTGCGTGCATAGCCGCCCGGGTTCCAGCTGGCGGTGGCAGGCTGCACATCGCCTTGCATGTTGGTGGCACGCACCATCAGCTTGAACTCCCCCTTGCGCTGGGGCGTCATGTCAAAGCTCCATTCGCGAAACGAAAACCGGCCCAGGTCTTTGCCCAAGGTAGCCTCGCGCCACTGCTGTCCGTCTTCGGACACCTCAACCTTGCGGATGCCGCTGCCACCGTCAAAGGCAATGCCCTTGAGGTGCGCGGCCTTGCCTACCGGCAGGCGCGCGCCACCCGCCACGCTGGTGATGAAAGAGCGCACCGGCAGCGTCGTGATGGGCCGCGTCGCCGTGGGCGCCGTACCCGCGGGCACGCATTGGCAGGCGTTGTCGGGTACGCGGTAAGCCGTCGACATGAAGAAGCCGCCGAAGTCGTGGTCCATCACGACGATTTCGCTCAGGTGCTTGACCCAGTAGGTGCCAAAGTAACCCGGCACGATGAGCTTGATCGGGTAGCCGTTAAGGAAAGGAATGTCGGCGCCATTCATGGACCAGGCCACGAGGGGCTCGGCGCTCAGCGCCAGGTCGATGTTCAATGCCTTGATGAAATCAGGTGTTTGGGGCAACACCGGTGTATCCAGGCCGTTCAACGCGACTTGCCTGGCGCCCGGCAGCACACCGGCTTTTTCCAGCACGGCCCGCAGCGGCACACCCACCCATCGCGCATTGCCCATGGAGCCGTTGCCCAGCTGCGCGCCAAACACGCGCGGCTCGACGAATCCCCGGCTGTTGCCCGAGCACTGATTGACGGCGACGACCTCAACAGGTGGCGCCAGGGCTTTGAGTTCCGCCAGCGACAGCGACAGCGACTGCTTCACATGCCCGCCGATCCGCAGACGGTAGGTCTTGGCATCAATGCGCTTGGGAATATTGGCCAGGTGGTAGCGCACAAAAAAAGCATTGTTGGGCGTGATCGCCCCTTCGCTGAATGCGCTGAAGGGCGTTTCCAGGTGCGGCGGCCGCGTCGTCACGCGCAGCAACGGGCGCTTGCCCGGGTAGGTGACCAGTTCGCGTTCGCCGTTGCCGAAAGGCAGCGTTTCACGCCCCGCCGCGAAGCCCTCCAGCGGAAGGGCCCCGAGCGCCGCAGCCCCCAGGCCGGCACGCTGTAAAAACTCTCTCCTGCGGGCATCGTGATCATCGCGACGGTTCATGGGGCGTCCTCTTTGGGCTATCTGGTGGGCTTTGGATGAATGCCGAGGCGATACACGGCGTCTCATGATAGGGGACGCTGCCCTTCAGGCGCGGGAGGATAATCCCGCATCGCCCCGCGCAGGCCTGAAAAGCCAGGCGGAAATCCCCTCCCCGTACTTGAAAGCCATCACCGCATGAAAATCCTGACCGCCACTTTGGCCTGCCTCGCTTTTTCCACAGCTGCCCTTGCCGCAGCCCCGGCCGAAACCCTGCCCAGCGGCGTCAAGGTGGTGCACACCAAAGACGGCACCGGCCCCCAGCCGAAAGCCAGCGACACCGTGAAAGTGCACTACCGCGGCACTCTGGCCGACGGCAAGGAATTTGACAGCTCCTACAAACGCGGCGAACCCGCCACCTTTCCGCTGAACCGTGTGGTGCCCTGCTGGACAGAAGGCGTGCAAAAGATCAAGGTCGGCGGCAAGGCCACACTGACCTGCCCGCCCGCCACGGCCTATGGCGAGCGCGGCGCCGGCAATGCCGTGCCGCCCAATGCGACCCTGACGTTTGAGATCGAGTTGCTGGCCATCCAGTAACCCGTAAAGAAACTAAAGGCCGGCGTCCAGCGCTGCAAGAAGCGCTTCATCAAACGCGCCGGCCCGCTCAAACTGCACCCAGTGGCCGGCGTCATCAATCAATGCCAGGCCCCTGAAATCCGGTGCTTTCTCCAGCGCCGCCTGCAGCAAGTCCAGCTTGCCGCGGTACAGCGCATCTTCACGGCCGTAAACCGCATATACCGGGCAACCCACACGGGCCAGTGACTGCGCCAACGCGTCGGTGCGCGCCAGGTTTCGGCCTTTCATGCGGTCACGCAGCACGTTGGCGATGTGAAGGCGCAGCGCGAGTTCGGTGATGGACTCCTCGTGGCGAAGCATCAGCGCGGCAAGGTTGTGGCGATGGATCACATCACGCTCACCCTCGTCGGCAAGATGCCGCCATGCACGCAGCCGTATCGCCTTTTCAAGCGCCACGCCCAGGCCGGGCGCGCCCACCAGCACCACGCGTGCGGCGCGTGCCGCAAAGCGCTCGGCGATAAAGCCGGCCACCATGCCGCCGAATGAGAAACCCACCAGGTCGCAGGCAGCGCTGCCCACCAGCATGGTCAGCCCCTCCTCCATGGGCTCGGGCAGCGCATCGGCGTCGCTGCCGCCGGACGGCACAGCAGAGTCTCCAAATCCGGGGAGGTCAGGCACCAGCACCCAGCGGCCCGTTTCCACCAGCGCAGGGATGTTGCGCAGCCAGTGCATCCAGCTGCCGCTGCCGCCATGCAAGAGCACCAGGGGTGCGAGTTCGGGGCGGCACGTGGCCAGCCCCCAGGTGTGCCAGACCATCACGCCGCTGCCGCAAGGGGTTTCGACGCGTGTAGCCGTACGCAAGAGTTGCTGCGCTTCAGAAGGCAATGAAGGCAATGGGAGCGATGAAGGGTTGACCGGATCTGCCATGAAAGCTTTATACCCTGCCACCCGTGCGGCCATCGCGAAGCTCCTAAACTGGCCCGTCGCACCTTGTAATCAGGCGCCTGACCCACCACATATCCCCATGATTCCCTTTTCAGTTCTCGACTTGTCGCCCATCGTCAAGGGCGCTTCGGCCGCCGATGCCTTTCGCAACACCCTGGCACTGGCCCAGCATGCCGAGCGGCTGGGCTTCAAGCGCTTCTGGCTGGCCGAGCACCACAACAACCCCGGCATCGCCAGCGCCGCCACCGCCGTGGTGATAGGCCACGTGGCCGGCGGCACGCAGACGATTCGTGTGGGCTCGGGCGGTGTGATGCTGCCCAACCATTCACCGCTGGTGATTGCAGAGCAGTTCGGCACACTCGCCTCGCTCTACCCCGGCCGTATCGATCTGGGCCTGGGGCGCGCGCCCGGCACCGACCAGGTGACCGCCCGCGCACTGCGCCGCGACCACCAGAACAACGCCGACACTTTTCCGCAAGACGTGCAGGAGCTGCAGCACTACTTCAGCGAGGTCGAACCCGGCCAGAGAATCCGCGCCGTGCCAGGTGCGGGCCTGCAGGTTCCGCTGTGGATCCTGGGCTCCAGCCTCTTCGGCGCGCAACTGGCTGCGGCGTTGGGTCTGCCCTTTGCCTTTGCTTCGCATTTCGCACCCGACATGCTGATGCAGGCGCTAGAACTCTACCGCGACCGCTTTGAACCCTCAGCGCAGCTCGACAAGCCCTACGCCATGGTGGCCGCCAACGTGGTGGCCGCCGACAGCGACGAAGCAGCCCGCTACCAGCAGACCTCCGTCCAGCAAGCCATGACCAACCTGCTGCGCGGCACACCCGGCCCCATGCCCCCGCCGATTGACGACATCGAAGCCTACTGGTCACCCGCCGAGAAAGCCGGGGCGCAGCGCATGCTGCGCTATGCGGTGGCGGGGGCACCTGCGACAGTTCGGGAGGGATTGCGTTCTTTTATTGCCGAAACCCAGGCGGATGAGTTGATCGTGACGACGCATATTTTTGATCCGGCGGTGGCGCGCAGGTCGCTGGAGATTGTTGCCGGGGTTCGGGACAGCCTGTAGTTGCTATATTTTTGATAGCTACTAGCCAAGGTGGTGATTGGGCTAGAGGCCTAAAAGGCTTAAAACTCACCCCGACGGGGCAACTTAGTCCCGCACCGGCCCGCGCAGCCCTTTGGTTGCCGACCGCTGACTCTTGCTTTCGAGCCGCCGCTGCTTCGATCCATACGTCGGCTTGGTTGCCCGGCGCGCCTTGGGCGGATTAGAGACCCCGTCGATCACTTCCTGCAGGCGCGCCAACGCATCACTGCGGTTCATCTCCTGCGTCCGGTGCTGCTGCGCCTTCAACACCAGCACGCCTTCCTGCGTGATGCGGCTATCGGACAGGCACAGCAACCTTTCCTTGATGACATCGGGCAGTGAAGAGGCGTGGATGTCAAAGCGCAGGTGCACCGCGCTGGAAACCTTGTTGACGTTTTGCCCACCCGCGCCCTGCGCGCGGATGGCACTGAACTCGACCTCGCGTTCGTCAACCGGGAATTTGGGTGGCGCGGCCATGGTCTGTCAGCGCCGAAACAGCTTCAGCCGGCCAGCTCGGCCAGGCCGGCGATGGCCAGCGCGTAGCCCTTGACGCCAAAGCCCGCCATCACGGCCTTGGCGGCCGGTGAAATGTAGGAGTGGTGGCGAAAGGCTTCGCGTGCATGCACGTTGCTGATGTGCAGCTCGATCAGCGTCACGCCCGCGCCCTTGATGGCGTCGTGCAGCGCCACGCTGGTGTGGGTGTAGGCGCCGGCGTTGAGCACCACGCCGGCCAGCGTGCCTGCGGCCTGCGCACGGCCGGCCTCATGGATGGCGTCGATCAGCGCGCCTTCATGGTTGCTTTGGCGAAAGTCCAGCTTGAAGCCATGGGCCGCGCAGGCTTTGACGCACAGGGCCTCCACATCGGCCAGCGTCTGCGAGCCGTACACGGCGGGTTCGCGCGTGCCCAGCAGGTTGAGGTTGGGACCGTTGAGGACCAGGGCTGTTTTCATGAAGCAGTTCTTTCCAGGTGTTCAGGTTGGCTGTTTTCGGTGGCGAGGTCTTGCAGGCCGACCACCCTGCCGGTGGCAATCGAGCGCCGCACGGCCTCCACGGCACGCAGGCTTTGCAGGGCATCGGCTACCGTGATTATCGGTGCTGCCTTGCCAGCGATCAAATCGCAGAAATGATCCAGTTGCGCCGCCAGCGGGTCCACAGCCTCCAGCGTGAGATTTTGCTCCGTGAAGGGCGTGTTCCAGCCCGGCTCGCCGGCGCCCTCGGGGGCGTGCGTCCAGGCATGCAGGGTCGGCACGCCCAGCGAGCCTTTTGTGCCGGCAATAAAGTAGCAGTCTTGCGACGGATAGCGCGCGTAAGCCGTGTTTTCCCCCGACGTCTGCTCCCAGCTGCGCGGCGACGCCACGGTGTCTGACAAGGTAAACGTACCCAGCGTGCCGCTGGTGAACTTCAGCGTCATCACCGCCGTGTCTTCCACCGCCAGCTGCCGCACTGCGCGGGAGGCCACGGCGTAGACGGATTCCAGTTCACCGCACAGATAGCGCAGGTTGTCTATCTCGTGGATCAGGTTAATAAGAATGGGGCCGCCGCCCGGCTGCTGGCGCCAGGGGCCTTGCTCAAAGTAGCTGTCGGGTTTGTAGAACTGTGCGCTTCCCGTCACCGTGACCACACGGCCCAGCAGGCCCGACTGGATGGCGCGCCGCGCCGCTTGCAGCGTGCTGCTGTGCCGCCGGTGGTGGCCCACCAGCATGGGGGTGTGCTGCTTCGCCAGCGCTTGGGCCAGTTGCAGGCCGGCCTCCAGCGAGTCGGCCACAGGTTTTTCAATCAGGGCCGGCACGCGGTGCTGCGCGCACAGCAGCGCGCCGGGCACATGCAGGTGATTGGGGGTGGCGAGGATCACGCCGTCGGGCTGCGCCGCAGCCGGGCCGGCGAACAGGTCCTCCAGGCGCGCAAAGTGCGGCACACCCAAACTGGCAGCGAGGTCTTTTGACGCAGGCTGCGGGTCCACCACTGCGCACAACCGGGTGCGCGGATTTGCCTGGATCAGCTCGATATGCCGCCGGCCGATGACACCGGCGCCCGCCACAGCGATGCCCAGCGTGGCATGGCCGGGCGAAGACATGTCAGCGCACGCTTTCGAAAAAACGCTCCAGCAATTCAGCGAAAGCCTCTGGCTGCTCCACCGCGCTTAAGTGAGCGGCCGGCAAGGTTTTGAGCTGTGCTCCCGGAATGCTCTTGCAGATAGCTTCGGACATGGCCGGCGGCGTGGCCTCGTCGCGTGTCCCGGCAATCACCAAGGCCGGGCACTGAATGGATTTATTGCTCGCGCGAAAGTCGATGTGAGCCACCGCTTCACAGCTGGCGGCGTAAGCGGCCGCATCGGTGTTCACAAGCCTCTCCCGCAGCGCCGCCACACGCCGCATGCCACCACCGGTTTCATCGGCCCTGAACTCGGGCGTGAACCAGCGCTGCATCGCACCGTCGGCAATCGATGCCACACCCTGCTCCAGCACGGTCTTCACGCGCGCGGCCCACATGGCGCGCGCCGCGTCGTCGTAGTGCATGGCGGCATTGGCGATGGTGATGCTTTTGAGCAGCTGCGGGTGCCGGGCGGCCAGCGCCTGCGCAGTCATGCCGCCCATGCTGAGGCCGACAAAATGCACCGGAGCGGCGCTGTGTTCCTTGATCAGGCCGGCCACATCATCGGCCAGCAAATCAATGGTGTACGGGCCAGGCACCGCTTCCGATTGCCCATGGCCCCGGTGGTCGTGGCGCAGCACGGTGTAGCGGCCCTTGAGCGCGGCAGCCACGCCGTCCCACATGCCCGTATCGCACCCCAGCGCGTGGCTGAGAACGACGGCAGGCCCCTGGCCTTCCTGGGTCCAATGCAGGTGCGGCTTCTTCATACTTGTTTCTCCGCAGCGGGCAGCAGGCCCTTTTCGCGCAGGATATCGCCGGCCACCGCAAACGCATGGTTGGCCGCCGGCACGCCGCAATAAATCGCGGCCTGCAAGATCACTTCCTTGATGTCGTCGGGCGTGAGCCGCGACTCGGGCGGGCCGTCCAGCGCCGCGCGCACATGCATGGAAAATTCTTCATAGGCCTTGAGCGCGATCATGGTCGACAGCACCATCAGGCGGCGCGTCTTGTCGCCCAGCGCCGGGCGGCCCCAGACTTCGTTCCACGCATAGCGCGTGATCAGGTCCTGGAACTCGCCGTTAAAGCTGTTGCTCTTGGCGATCGATTTGTCGACCCACGCATCGCCCAGCACACGGCGGCGGTTGATCATTCCCTTGTCATAGTCATTCATGTCGTTACCTTCACTCGGTGATCCGTTGTTGTGGCCGGTACAAGCTGCGCCTCGATTGCATCGGCCTGGGCATTCGCCAGGCCCGCGGCCTGCTTCGCCAGCTCCGGCGTAAACCATTCGTCGGCGGCCTCCGCGGGCAGCTCGGCGCGCAAGGTATCCAGGTTGGCGCGCATGCGCTGCACATCGACCTGCAGGCCCGGCAAAGCCTGCGCCATCGCGCGCACAGAACCATGCGCTGACATCAGCAAACCCGGCCACTCGGCCAGCTCGGCCTGCCAATTGCCCAGCGCGCGTTCGTGCTCTTGTGGCATGGTGGCCAGCAAGGCGGCCACGCGCTGCGGTGCGCGTGCGCTGGCGGCCAGCGCCACCATGCAGGCCACAGGATTGCGCTTGTGCGGCATGGCTGAAGAGCCGCCGCGCCCCGGCTCGGTTGGCTCGGCCAGCTCGCCAACCTCATATTGCCCCATCAATGAAATGTCTTTGGCGATCTTGCCCAGGCTGCCCACCAGCAAGCCCAGCTCACAGCCCAGCGCCACCCATTCGTCGCGCTGCGTGTGCCAGGGGAAAGCCGAGGCCTTGAGCTTCAAGTCAGCCGCCATGAGCGCCGTGATTTGCGGGCCCTTGCCCTTCATTTGGGCGAGCGTGCCGACGGCCCCGCCCAGTTGCACGCTGAGCGCGTTGTCGCCAGCGACCTGCAGGCGCTGCAGGCTGCGCGCCAGCGGCGCGGCCCAACCGGCGCACTTGAACCCGAAGCTGGTGACCGAGGCCGGTTGCATCAGGGTGCGGGCCAGCACTGGGTCGGCCGCGTGGCGGCGCGCCAAGGCCAGCAACGCCGCCACCGCCTTGCGGATGTCGGCCTCGATCAGGTTCATCGCGTTGCGCGAGACCAGCGCCAGCGCGGTATCGATCACGTCTTGCGAGGTCGAGCCGAAGTGCACATAACCCGCGGCCTCCTTGTTAAAGAGCCCCACGGTTTCCTTCAGGGCCTTGACGAGCGGAATCGCAATGCTGCCGGCACGCCCGCTCTCGCGCACGATCTTGGCCACATCAAACAGTTCGACCTTGCAGGTGCCGGCGATGGACTGCGCAGCCGCCTCCGGAATCAGCCCGGCACTGGCCTGCGCACGCGCCAGCGAGGCCTCAAAGCGCAGCATCGCATCGAGGAAATTGCGCTCGCTGAACGCTTCCAGGATTTCGGATGAGGAGAGGAAACCTTCAAAAATACTGCTCATTCGATTTAACTCTCAAAATAATTCATGCTTGCGGCTTGTCAACTTGCGGGCCTTATCGCTTCAAGCGCATTTGGTTGGGCAAGGGCACGGAGCGACGAAGAACGTCCTCCCCAAGCCATAAGGCTGATCGCCAGGCCCGCTCCGCCACGGCCGGCAGCGGCATCTGCTGGTAGTCGTCGTTAAACACCTCAAAGCTGTAATCACCCCGGTAACCCAGTCCGTGCAAGCGTGTCACCAAGGTGGCCAGCGCCTCGCTGTGCACGCCCTCACCCGGGAACACACGGAAGTGCCGAGCCGTCGCAATGCGCTCTTCGACCGACTTGATCTCGGTCCACATGAAGTCGGCCAGCTGCACCAGAAAAATCCTGTCCGGATCCAGGATGTCCAGCTCGTCCAGCGAGGTGCCGGTGGCGAACATGTGGTACGAGTCAAAGCCCAGCCCGAGGTTGGGCATGTCGGCCTGGCAGATGATCTCCCAGGCCTGCGGAAACTCATTGATCACGCGGCCCCAGGACAAAGCCTCGTAAGCAATTTTGATATTCATCGGAATGGCGAGCATGGCCAGCTTGCGCAGGTCTTTCACCAGGGCGGCCGTTTCGCCCGTCGCGTGTACCGAGGTGGACGAACACACCAGCAACAGCCGGCAGTCCAGCGCATGGCACATGTCCAGCATGGACTTGGCAATGTCCATCTTGTACTCGTGCAGGTGGCCCGAGAGGCCTTCAAAATCGCGCAGCACCTGAAAGCCGGTCACACGCAAACCGCTGGCGCGCACGGCTGCCACCGCGGCTTGCATGCCATCGGGGTGGCCCACGATGTCTTTGGCCGCCAGCATGATCTGCGAGAAGCCGGCTGCGCGCACGGCCTTGAGCTTGGCCTCAAGCGGCCCCGCCAGCGAGATGGTGTCCATCCCGAAGTCGTCAATGTTTCCGCTGTAGTGGCTCATGGTGTGTGCCGCCTGGTTCAGCGTTCGTTGTGGACCAGCTCGAAGCTCACGCTGCCCATCCAGGTTCGTGTGAGCGCGCCGCGGTCCTCGGTGTGCACGCCGCGTGACTCGACAAATTCGACGCCGCGCTTGCCGAGCTCAGCCACTGCGGCGAGGACGTCGGGGCTGCCCAGGCCGATGCGTTGCAGGGCTTCATCTCCCTCCACATCCAGCACGCTGGCCTCGGGCTCAATCAGCTGCAGGTAAAAGTGCGATGAGGCGGGGCACGGGCTGCGCAGGATGCGGCCCTTGGGCAGGATGCCGAAGCGCTGGTCGTCGGGCAAGTCCGTAAAACCGAAAAGTTCACGGTAAAACTCGGCCCAGTCTTCGGTGCGGTCATTGCCGATGTACTGCACCACGCCGAAGAAGTGCAGGCCGGCCACCGCAGGCGGGCGCGGCTCCACCGTCGGGATGGGCACGAAGTCCACGTCATAGATCGAGAAGGTCTGGTAACGGTCGACAAAGTAAATGCGGCTCTTGCCCACACCGTGAATCGCCGGGATGTTGAGCTCCATCACCTCCACGCGTGAGGGCACGGCCCAGGCGCCGCGATCCAGCGCGCGGTGATAGGCCTCCGCCGCATCGCGCACGCGCAAGGCAATGGCGGCGATCACGGGTTTGTCGGTCGGCGCGGCGCCGTCGGGCATGGCCGGAATGTGGGCATTGACGATGACGTTCATGCCGCCCTGGCGGTACAGCAACACCTCACGGGAGCGGTGGCGCGCGACGGGCCGAAAGCCCATCATCTCGAGCACCTGGCCCAGGGCCTGCGGCTTGGCGGTGGTGTATTCGATGAACTCGATGCCGTCCAGCCCCAGCGGGTTGGCGACTTCCGGAATCGCTTCGCGGTCGGCGGCGGTGGCTTGCGTGGCAGTGCTCATGGTGTTCTCCGGTTCAGGTTTGCAGCATGTTCAGGGGGTTTGCGCCGCGGGCTCCGGCACGGCCGCGCCCGGCACATGGCCGCCACCCAGGAAGAGGCGCTCAATGTTCGGATCGGCCAGCAGTTGCGCAGCCGGCTTGTGCAGCACCAGCTGGCCGGACTCCAGCGCGATGGCGTCGTCAGAAATCTTCAGCGCACTCTTGACGTTTTGCTCCACCATCAGCACCGTCGTGCCCTGCGCCGCCAGCTTTTGCAGCAGTTTGAACACGTCCTGCACGACGATGGGCGAAAGACCAATGGAAGGCTCGTCGATCAGCAGCACCTTGGGCCGCAGCAGCAGTGCGCGGCCGATCTCAAGCTGCTTTTGCTCGCCACCCGACAGTGCCGAGGCCTGTGAATGCAGGCGCTCCTTCACGCGCGGGAAAAACTCCAGCACTTCGGGGATGCGTTCATGCGTGGTTTTGGTGCCCAGCGTGATGCCGCCCAGCTCCAGGTTCTGGAACACGGTGAGTTGCCCAAACAGGTTGCGGCCCTGCGGCACGAAGGCGATACCCTTGGCCAGCAGTTCCTTCTGGCTGGCGCCGGAGATGTCTGCGCCGTCAAGCAGGATGCGGCCCTGGCGCGGCTTGAGCAAGCCGAACAGTGTCTTGAGCACGGTGGACTTGCCCGCGCCGTTGGGGCCCAGCAGCAAGGTGATGGAGCCGCGCCGGACCTTGAAAGACAGGTTGTTCAGGATCATGAAATCCTTGTAGCCCGCCACCACGTCGTCGAATTCAATGCAGATGTCGGTGGTCATCTTCAATTCCCCAGATAGGCGTCCAGCACCTCTTTATTGGCACGGATCTCAGCCGGTGTGCCGATGGCCATCACCCGCCCTTCCACCATCACCATGATCCGGTGGCACAGGTCCATCACAAAATCCATGTTGTGTTCAATCACCACAAAAGAGCTCTTGCGGCCGAACTTCGGGTTCTGGTTGAGCTCCTTGAGCAGCGACGAGATGCCGCCCACGAGGCTGGGGTTCACACCGGCGCAGGGCTCGTCGAGCAGCACCAGGTCGGGCTCGGCCATAAAGGCCATGGCAATGTCGACCAGCTTTTGCTGGCCGTAGCTCAGCGTGCCGGCGGGCTTGTCGGCCACGTGGCGGATGCGGAACTGGTCAATCAGCGCGTCGGCCTTATCGCCCAGGCCTGAATCGCCCGGCGCGAACATGCGGCTGAACATGCTGCCCTTGTGCTCCTGCGCGGCCACGATGAGGTTGTCGCGCACCGTCATCTTGCCGAAGACCTGCAGCGTCTGAAAGGTGCGGCCCACGCCGCGCCGGCTCAGCTCCAGCGGCGAGAGGCCGGTGATGTTCTTGCCGTTCAGTTCAATCGAACCTTCATTGGGCGTGATCTGCCCCAGCACGCTGTTGAACATGGTGGTTTTGCCCGAGCCATTGGGGCCGATGACACCGAAGATCTCGCCCGGCATCACCTCGAACGACACACCCGCCACCGCCTGGATGGCGCCGTAGGCCTTCTTCAGGCCCGTGACTTTCAGCAATGCGCCGCTCATGATGACGCTCCCACTTTACCGGCCGCCGCCGCCCGCGCGGCCGATGCGGCGCGCGCCGCGCGGCGGTCGCGCAGACGGTCAGGAATGCTGAGCAGGCCATCGGGCAGCCAGACCATCAGGAAGACGACCGAGAGCCCAAACAGTGGCAAATACCAGTTGGACACGCCGGGCACGTCGCGCAGCCATTCAGGCAGCACCACGCCCACGGCCGCGCCAATCACGGGCCCGAAGAAGTAGCCCGCGCCGCCGACCACCACCATCAGGTACAGCATGATGGACGCCGCCACGTTGAAGGGCCCTGGCTCGATGAACTGCACCAGCGAGGCGAACAGCGCGCCCGCAATCCCCGCATACACCGCGCCAATCGCAAAGCTCAGCAGCGTGTAGGTTCGGATGTTCACGCCCAGGCTTTCGGCGCGTATCGGGTTGTCGCGCAGCGCCGTGAAGGCCTTGCCCCAGGGCGAGCGCAGCAGTCCCCACAGCAGCCCGGCCAGCAGCAGGGTGACCGCCAGCACGAAGTAGTAGTACGCCAGGTTGCCTTCGAGGGAATAACCAAAGAGCGAAGGCCGCGCGATGTTGTTGATGCCGAAGGTGCCGCCTGTGAGCCACTCTTCATTGCGCATTACCAGCCAGATGGCGGTGTTAAAGCCCAGCGTGGCAAACGCCAGGTAAATGGCCTGCACCCGCAGCGCCGGAAAACCCAGGATCAGACCGGTGATGAAGCAGATCAATGCCGCAGCGGGCAGGCCCAGCCAGAAGCTGAAGCCGGCTTTCATCAGGATCGCGACGGTGTAGGCGCCTATGCCGAAGAAGGCCGCATGGCCCAGCGACTTCTGGCCCGCATAGCCGATAGTGAGGTTCAGGCCCATGGTGGCGATGATGAAGACCAGCCAGTAGGTCAGCAGGTAGATGCCGTAGTTCTTCAAAAACTGCGGCGCCACGAGCACCAGCACCAGGCCAAGGGCCGCGATGACGGTGGAAACTTTGCCGGGGAGTGTCATACCTTGCGCTCCTCTTTCTTGCCCAGCAGGCCTTGCGGCTTGAACAGGATCACGACCATGAAGATCACGAGCGCCACCGCGTCCTTGTAGGCTGGCGAGATATAGGCCGAGGCCAGGTTTTCACACACCCCCACGATCAAGCCGCCCAGCAAGGCGCCGCGCGAGTTGTTGAAGCCGCCGATGATGGCGGCAAAAAACGCCTTGGTGCCCAGGCCCTCGCCCATGTCGAACTTGGCGAGGTAAGTCGGCGTGACCAGCATGGCGGCCACCACCGCCAGCACGGCGTTGATGGCGAAGGTGTAAAAAATCATGCGCGGCACATTGATGCCGAGCACGGAAGCGCTTTCGGTGTTCTGCGCCACGGCCTGCATGGCGCGGCCCGTCACGGTTTTGGCAAGGAAGGCCTGCGTGGCCATGACCACCACCAGCGCCAGCGCGAAGGTGCCGATGTCCTGCATCGTGATGGTGACACCGGCGATGTTGAAAAGCTTGTCGGGAAAAAGGCTGGCAAACGGATGGGCTTCAGCGCTGTAGCCGGCGCGCACACCGTTGCGCATCGCGATCGACAGGCCAATCGTGGCCACGACGATGGGCATCATGCCGTACTTGAAGAGCGGGTCCACCACGCCGCGCTTGAACAGCCAGCCCAGCAGCAGCACGGCGAGTAGCGCGGTGCAGACAAAGCTCACCAGCATGGGCGCGCCCAGAGAGATAAAGCCCAGCATCATGAAGGCCGGCAGCATCACGAACTCGCCTTGCGCGAAGTTGATGGTGCCCGACGCCTGCCACAGCAAGGTAAAGCCCAGGGCCGCCAGCGCATAAATGCTGCCGGTGGCCAGGCCCGAAAAAAAGAGTTGGAGGAAGTCTGTCATGGCAGTGCGTCGCTACTACGGGTGGGGTGCGTACTGGAAGGAATGAAGAGGTGCCACGCCGCTCACGCAGCATGGCACCGGGCTGCGTGCTTACTTCTTTGCAGCAGGCGCGGCTGCTGCGCCCAGCGCCGGCAGAATCGCCACCACTTCCTGCTTGCCGTTCTTCACTTCAATCATGAAGCTCTCGCGGTCCAGGTCGCCCTTGCTGTCAAACGACACGTCCATCAGCACGCCGGGCTGGTCCACTGCCTTCACCTTCAGGGTGTGCAGCGCAGCAGCGACGGCCTTGCGGTCCAGCTTGCCGACTTTTTCAATCGCGGCCTTGAGCACGTAGATGCCCGAGTAGCCTTTCATGCCGTTGTGGTCGGAGACGTATTTGTATTCCTTCTCGAACTTGGCGCGAAAGGCGCGGATGGCGGGCTGCGGCGCGTCGACCGTGAGGCCCACGTGCGCAATTGCGCCGTTGGCGGCTTCGCCGGCCAGCTCAATCACCTTCTGGCCGGTCAGCGTGGTTTCGCCGATCACGGGCTTGTTCCAGCCTTGCTTCCTCAGCTCACGCAAGAGGCGTGCGGATTCTTCTTCGTTGGAATAGGCAAACAGGCCGTCGGCATTGCTTTGCTTGGCGCGCAGCACGGCGGCCGAGAAGTCGACCTGGCCGGGTTCGGTGGAGATTTCCGCCGCCACTTTGGTATCGGTTTTGGCCAGGGCCTTCTTGATGGCGTCGTTGCCGCCCTTGCCGAAGTCGTTGTTCACATAAATGATGGCGATGTTTTTCAGCTTGGCCTGCTGGTTGATATAGCGCGCCACCTTGGGCATGGCATCAGCCTGCGTGAAGCTGGTGCGGAACACATAGGGGTTGCCCTGCTCGGTGATGCTGGAAGCTTCGCCGCCGGTGAAGTTGGGCACTTCAGCACGGCGCGATTCGGCCATGCTGACCATGATGGAGCCGGAGAACACCGGGCCGAAGATCGCGAACACATCGTTGTCGATGGCTTTTTGCGTCAGGCCTTTGGCAATGCCGGGGTTGCTTTGCGTGTCGGCCGTGGTGGTCTGGATCTTCTTGCCCAGCACGCCGCCGCTGGCGTTGATTTCCTTGACGGCCAGCTCCACGCCGTTCTTGAAGTTGGTGCCCGCCGTGGCGCCGCCGCCGGAGAGCTCGACGATGTTGGCGATCTTGATCACATCTTGAGAAAAACTGGCTGTAGTGCTTATGGTGATTGCACAAGCCGCTATCAATTTAAGAGCAAATCGTTTTTTCATGGTTGTCTCCTCTGGGTTTAAAAATCGGGGCACTTCGTCAAAAATCGTCAAAAAATGGCGGCATCGGCCAGCGGCGCAGGCTGCCCGTGGCTGCCGCCGGGCACACGGCGGATTTCACCCACCAACGCGGCCGGGTACAGATGCTCGCGGATGAAAGTCGCGTCGCGCCGCACCGCCTCGGCCGCTTCGGTGTAGCCGAAGAAGGCCAGGTAATCTGGCGCCTGCTGGATCAGCATTTCGAACCCCGGCTGGGCCACCAGCCCCCGTGCGCGTACGGCACGTACGAAGGGCGTCGGCTGGTTCTTCATCAGGATGTCGACCACGGCCGCATGCGGCGCCAGGCGCTGCACGTCGCAAGGCAAGGGGTCGGCGGCCTGCAGGCCCAGTGGCGAGGCATTGACGACGAGGTCGTAGCCGGAAGGGTCACTGCTGTGGGCCTGCACTACGCGCGTGCCGGCGGCCTGCGCGGCGCCGGCGATGTGGGCGGCCACCGCCTCGGCCTTGCCGGGCACGGGGTCGTACAGCGCGATTTCCGCCGGGGCGCTGCTGCCGGCAATCGCCAGCGAGGCGGCAATGGCCGAAGCCCCGCCGCCGGCGCCCAGAATCAGCACGCGCTTGCCGGCGTAGCCGATGGCGAAATAGTCCAGCGCTGAAACGAGTCCCTTGCCGTCAAACAACCCGCCTTCGAGCGAACCGTCGGCGTTGCGGCGGATGCCGTTGACCGCGCCCGCCACCCGGCCGTAGTCATTGCAGTGCGACAGCAAACCCATCACCAGCGATTTGTGGGGAATGGCCAGGAACATGCCCTTGATGTTTTTGGCCAGGAAGGCCGAGCGCACGAAGGTTTCAATATCACCCGCCGCCACGTGCACGGGCACCAGCACGGCGTTGATGCCCATGGTTTTGAAGATCAGGTTGAAGACGTCCGGCGCGCGCACCTGTTCCACCGGATCGCCGGGGATCAAGTACACGTCGGTGTTGCCCTGAATGGTGGGAAGCATATATAGAAGGGTCTCAATTGGCCGGGGCCGCTGTGGGTCTGGTTTTGCCCCGAATGTTCGATGATCGGCTATTTCGGGGAGATCGAGCTGGACTTTAGGAGTCAACCGGCCGTTTAGAAAGCAAAATTTCCGTCACCTGATCGACAATCGATCAATATCGTTCGATAATCGTACGAAACAAGGGTTTGACCTACGTTTTTGCCCTATCCCGCTTTGCCCACTTTCTTCAATACTCCAGCCATGACCACGCCCGCCCCGACCCCGCCATCCGATGCCCTGCAGGCTCCGCGCGCACCTGAGCTGGACAAGCGCGACTGGATCGCCGGGCTGGAAAAAGGGCTGTCCATCATTGAATGCTTTGACGACGCCAACCCGCGCCTGACGGCGAGCCAGGCCGGGGCGCGCTGCGGCATGACGCGCACCGCCGCACGGCGCTATCTGCTGACGCTGGAACACCTGGGTTATGTCTCCAGCGACGGCAAGCTCTTCTGGCTGACGCCGCGCGTACTGCGCCTGGGCCAGTCTTATTTAGAGTCGGCCCGGCTGCCGCGCATCGTGCAGCCCTTTTTGCAGCGCGTGACCGCCGGCACACAAGAGAGCGCGTACGTCAGCGTGATGGACGGCGACGACATCGTCTACATCGCCCGCAACGGCTCCAGCCGCGCGATGAACACCGGCTACGTGCTGGGCTCACGCGTGCAGGCGCAAGTCACGGCCGCGGGCATGCTGATGCTGTCGATGCGCGAAACCCCCTGGCTGGAGAACTGGTTGTCGCACCACGAACTCAAGGCCTACACCTCCTTCACCATCGCCAGCAAGGACCGCCTGCGTATCGAACTGGCGCGGGTGCGCGCGCAGGGCTGGGCGATTTCCGAGCAGCAACTCGAGCTGAACTACCGCGGGATTGCCGTGCCGCTGCGAGACCGGCATGGGGATGTCGTGGGGGCGCTGAGTGTGACGATGCCTATGGGGCATGAGTCGAGCGAGGAGGCGGTTGGGAGGGTGTTGTCTGTGCTTCGGGAGACTGCGCAGGCGATGAGGAATCTGATTTAGGGCGGGGCTTGTTCCGGTGGTTGCACTCTTTGCTGAGTCTTGCTGGCCGGGGGTTGCCCTCAGCAAAAAACACAAAGACCGAACAACCCAACCGCTATCAATTCAGGAGCTACAACCCAAGACCGTCCCTGGGCTAGAGGCCAATTTCATTTAAGAAAATCCTCCCACCAGCAGCTTCCCCCCGAATCTTGCACAATCACCAAACCCTCCCCAACACTCCCGACCGCCGCCCCCGCGCGCTTCATGCAAACCCGACATTTCATCCAGCTGATCGCCATGTCCGCCCTCTGGGGCGCGTCATTTCCCCTTCTTCGCATCGCCAGCCCGGCCCTCGGCCCTTGGGTGGTGGCCGCCACCCGCTGCACCCTGGCCGCCATTGTGCTCAGCCTGCTCATGAGCACCCTGCGCGACCGCTGGCCGCCGCGCAGTGCGTGGCCGCACCTGACATGGGTGGGTCTGCTGTCGGTGGTGATTCCCTTTGTGCTGTTTAACTGGGCGGCGCTGATCATCCCGGCGGGCTACTCCGCGGTGCTCAATGCCACCGCGCCGCTTTTTGGCGTGATGGCAGCCGCGCTGGCCGGTGAGGAAAAGCTCACCCGCGTGCGCCTGCTGGGTTGCGCTGTGGGCTTTGCGGGTGTGGCGCTGCTGGTGCAACTGGGGCCTGTGGCGGTAACGCCCACAGTGATTCTGGCGGCACTGGCCTGCGTGGGGGCCTCGGCCGCCTACGGTTTTGGCGCCATCCAGATGAAACGCGCGACCATGGCCTATTCGCCGCTGCCTTCGTCGGCGGTGGTGCATATCAGCGGGGCGCTGCTCCTGGTCGTGCCGGGTGGCATCGCGGCGCCTTCGGCCGTCCTGACGCCAGGTGCCGTGGCGGCGGTACTGGTGCTGGGCACGCTCACCTCAGGTTTTATGTACTGGATCAGCATGCGGCTGATGCGCGAAATACCGGCCAGCGCCACCACGTCGGCGGCTTTCATGATCCCGCTGTTTGGCGTGACTTGGGGTGGCTTGTTTCTGGGTGAGCCGGTGACAATCAGCATGTTGCCGGGCTGCGTGCTGGTGCTGTCGGCCACGGCGCTGATCACGGGCTTCAACCCGTTCCGGTCGGCGCCGCCTGAGCCCTGACGGTGTGGTTTAGCGCGAAGTCCTCAAGAAATCGTAGCGAGCGGTTCGAGGTCGCGTCGAGGACCGGAGCCGTGCAGTAGATCTATTTGCGGCTTCGCATGATGTCGGGCGTGGTGACAACAACATCCGCGTTCTGCGCACGCTGGCGCAGCGCATGCTCCATCACCACCAGCGCCAGCAGCGCTTCGGCAATCGGCGTGGCCCGGATGCCGACGCACGGGTCGTGGCGGCCTTTGGTCACCACTTCGGCAGGGTTGCCGGCGGTGTCGATGGACTGGCGCGGCGTGATGATCGAGCTCGTCGGCTTGATGGCGATTGACACTTCCAGGTCTTGCCCGGTGCTGATGCCGCCCAACACGCCGCCGGCGTTGTTGGACTGAAAACCTTCGGGCGTCAGGCCGTCGCCATGCGTGGTGCCGCGCTGCGTGACGCTGGCAAAACCGGCGCCGATCTCCACACCCTTCACGGCGTTGATGCCCATCATGGCAAAGGCGATGTCGGCGTCCAGCTTGTCATACAGCGGCTCACCCAGGCCCACCGGCACGCCGGAGGCCGTGACGCGGATGCGCGCGCCGCAGGAGTCGCCGGCCTTGCGCAGCGCGTCCATATAGCTTTCGAGCTTTGACACATCGGCCACGGGCGCAAAAAACGGGTTGTTCGGCACGTGGTCCCATGACTCGAACGGAATCACTTCATCGCCGACTTGTGTCATGCAGCCGCGAAACACGGTGCCGTACTTTTCAGCCAGCCACTTTTTGGCCACCGCACCGGCGGCCACCGTGGGCGCCGTCAGGCGGGCCGACGACCGGCCGCCGCCGCGCGGGTCGCGCAGGCCGTATTTGTGCAGATAGGCGTAGTCGGCATGGCCGGGGCGAAAGGTCTCCAGGATGTTGCTGTAGTCCTTGCTGCGCTGGTCGGTGTTGCGGATAAGCAGGCAGATCGGTGTGCCGGTGGTTTTGCCCTGGTAGACGCCGGAGAGGATCTCGACGGCGTCGGGCTCGTTGCGCTGGGTGACGTGGCGGCTGGTGCCGGGGCGGCGGCGGTCCAGGTCGACCTGGATGTCGGCCTCGCTTAAATCCATGCCCGGCGGGCAGCCGTCAATCACGCAGCCAATGGCCGGGCCGTGGGATTCACCAAAGTTGGTGACTGCGAAAAGGGTTCCGAAGGTATTGCCGCTCATGGGTGTGATTATCCCAGACGGCGTGAACGGACCTGGATGCCGGCCTCAATGCCTCACACCACGGCTTGCGGGTTCCCGCAATTGACGTTTTGCGGCCTGCGCGCGCACCCCATTCACGGCTAACCAGGCCGATCACTGGCAATGGTGTGCCCGCCAAGCAACTGCCTACGGCCTCCCACCCCCGTTACCCCGATCCGTAGCCCATCGGTAGCTTCCTGAAATTTAGAGTCGTTTCAGAAGAAATTCCAGGCCCGGCAGATCAAGCAGAGCGATCTCGCCGGGCTCTTTTTAATCGGGCAAGTCCACGCGCTGACGGCATTCCCCGCGATGCCATGTGCCGCTCCACCGCCCGCTCTGCCTTGCACCGAGAACCTCCGCCATGAACCACTTTCACCGGGTTATCTTCAACGCTTCCCTGGGCGTGCGCCAGGTCGTCTCTGAAATCGCCAGCGCCGGCCGGGGCGCCGGCAGTCAAGGCAATGCAAGCAGCACAGCCCGAGTGCCGCGCCTGTCCCTACTGACCGGTGCCTGCCTGCTAGCCTGGTGCGTGACCCCTCAAGCGAGCGCGGCTACCTGCAGTGCCGGCACATCCGCCGAACTGGTCACCTGCATCAGTGACATTACCGCAGACACGATCAACCTGATGGCCCCCATCACCCTTGGCACCAATCTGGGCGTGATCGACAGAGACCTCACCATCAACGGCAACGGCAACACACTGAACGGCGCCGGCACCTACCGCGGCTTCTTTGTCGGCGCGGGCAACGTCACCGTCAACGACCTGACCATGCAGAACCTGCGCGCGAAGGGCGGGGATGGCGGAGACGGCTACGCGCCAGGCGGTGGTGGCATGGGGGCCGGCGCCGCCGTATTTGTGCGCGCTGGCGCAGCCGTCACATTGAACAACGTATCCATTAACAACAACCGTGCAACGGGGGGCAACGGCGGTGGAAGGACGACCGGTCTCAACGCGGGTCTTGGCGGCGGCGGCGGCATGGGGGGCAATGGTGGAGGAACGCTTGCAGGCGCCAACGAGGCGGGTCGCGGCGGCGGCGGATTGTTTGGAGATGGCGGGTATGGCATAAGTTTCACCTATGCCGGCGGCACAGGCGGTGGACCCAATGGCGGTGCGGCTGGTAACGGGCTCAGCGACGGCGGCGCTGGCGGCGTCTATGGCGGCGGCGGCGGTAGCAGCGCCGCCGGCTCTTTGATCACCGCAGGCGGTGATGGTGGCTTCGGCGGCGGCGGCGGCGGCGGCATCGCTGCGGATTTGAAGGGAGGCAGCGGAGGTTTTGGCGGCGGTGGGGGTGGGAGCGGTTTCATCGGCGGGGCCGGGGGTTTTGGCGGCGGCGGTGGTGGCAGCTTTGGCGGCGAGACGACGACGCCGGGTGCTGGCGGTTTCGCTGGAGGCATCGGTGGCACAGACAGCACTGGCGGCGTGAGCGGCGGTGGTGGTGCAGGCATGGGTGGCGCCATCTTCGTGATGGACGGCGGTTCACTCACCATTGGCGAAAACACCCAGATAAACGGTAACAGCGTGACCGGCGGCGCGGCCGGAACCGGGACCTCTGGGGCGGGTTTGGCTTTCGGCTCGGGCATCTTCCTGCAAGGCAGCAATGCTCAGCTCAAATTCGCCCCAGCCTCAGGCACGCAGACGGTAGCCGACGCCATCGCCGACCAGACAGGCTCAGGCGGAACAGGTGTCAACGCCGGCAGCGTCGGCATTACAAAGACCGGCACCGGCACCACCATCTTGTCGGGCGCCAACACCTACACAGGCGGCACCACTTTCTTCGACGGCGTGCTTTCCGTGTCCAGCAATGCCAACCTGGGTCACGCGGCCGGCAAGCTTTTCTTCGACGCCGGCACGCTACAGACGACCGGCAACGTCACGATGAACCGCGACACAACGCTCTTGAACGGCGGCACGATCTTGACCGACGCGAGCACCACGCTGACCCACGATGGCATGATCGTCGGGACGGGCGGCCTGACCAAGACGGGCGCCGGCACCTTGGTTCTAACCAACGCCAACAACACTTATGTCGGCACTTTCATCAGGGAAGGCACGCTGTCGATCTCCGCAGACGAGCACCTGGGCGCGCAGGGCCTCCTGACCCTCGAGGGGGGTACGTTGCGCACCACCGGTGCCTTTACCACGACGCGCACTATTTCCCTCCAGAGTAACAGCACCATTCAGACCGACGCCGACCTCACGGCGGCCGGCTCAATTGGGGGCAAGCCCGGCGTCGGGTTCACCAAGACGGGCGTGGGCACCTTGACGCTGACCGGCAATAACACCTACACCGGCGGCACGCACATCAATGCAGGCGTCGTTTCCGTGGACCGCAATGCCAGCCTGGGCAATGCCACAGGCGGGCTCGTCTTCAACGGCGGTGCGCTGCGAAGCACTGACAGCTTCACGATGAACCGCGCGACCACGCTGAGCGCCCTGGGCGGCACCATCGACACCGCCGCAAGCAAGACACTGACCCAGCAAGGTGTGATCAGCGATGCCATCGGTGAAGTGGGCCGCCTGACCAAGACAGGTGCCGGCACCCTGACCCTGTCGGGCAACAACAGCTACACCGGCGTCACCACCATTTCAGCCGGCACACTGCGGATCGGCGACGGCGGCGGCACCGGTTCGCTGGGCACCGGGGCTGTCAACAACAACGCTGCGCTGGTGTTCAACCGCACGGGCACTCTCATCGCCGCCAATGACATCAGCGGCAGCGGCACACTTGCCAAGCAAGGCACCGGCATCTTGGTGCTGTCGGGCACCAACACCTACAGCGGCGGCACCACCATCTCAGCCGGCACGCTGCAAATCGGTAACGGCGGCACCACAGGTTCCATCACAGGCAATGTGCTCAACAACGCCGCGCTGGCCTTCAACCGCAGCGATGCCTACACAGCGACCAACTCCATCTCAGGCACCGGAACGCTCACCCAAGCTGGTTCAGGCAATCTGGTTCTGACCGGGGCCAACACCCACACGGGCGCGACAACAGTCAACGCCGGTACGCTCTCGGTCAACGGCTCCATCACCTCGGCCACCACCGTCAACAGCGGCGGCGCGCTGGGCGGCAACGGCAACATCGGTAATCTGAACGTCGCCAGCGGCGGCATTTTGGCCCCCGGTAATTCCATCGGCACCCTCACAGTCAACGGCAACTTGACCTTTGCGCCCGGCTCCGTCTACCGCGTCGAGACCGACGCTGCCGGCAACGCCGACCGCGTCAATGTCGTTGGCGCTCCGGGCACGCTCACCATCAACGGCGGCACGGTAGATGTGCAGGCAGGTGCGGGCAACTATGCCCGCAACACCCGCTACACCATCCTCACCTCGACGGGAGCTACCACCGGCACCTTCACCGGCGT
>CALRQR020000015.1:0-130783 GCA_943370375.1 Synechococcus sp. UW140 | reverse complement strand
TGCAGGACCAGGTCAAGGTGTATGACCAGGTCAGCTACACCGCCTTCCTGGTGCCCGGCCTCGTGATGATGAGCGTGCTGCAGAACGCATTTGCCAACAGCTCTTCGTCTCTCATCCAGAGCAAGATCATGGGCAGCCTGGTGTTTGTGCTGCTCACGCCGCTGTCGCACTGGCACTGGTTCTTTGCGTATGTCGGTTCGTCGGTCGCGCGTGGCCTGCTGGTGGGCGCGGGCGTGTTTGCCGTCACCGTGTTCTTCGGCCAGCCCGCTTTTGTGGCGCCGCTGTGGATTGTGCTGTTTGCGGTGCTGGGCGCCGCCATGCTGGGCGCGCTGGGCGTGATCGCCGGCCTCTGGTCTGAAAAGTTCGACCAGATGGCCGCCTTCCAGAACTTTGTCATCATGCCGATGACCTTCCTGAGCGGCGTGTTTTATTCGATCCACTCGCTGCCGCCTTTCTGGCAAAAGGTCAGCCACCTCAACCCGTTTTTCTACATGATTGACGGTTTCCGTTATGGATTTTTTGGCGTCAGCGACGTCTCCCCCTGGCTGAGCCTGGGCATCGTGACCACCGCGTTGCTGGTGGTGAGCGGTGTCGCGGTCAACATGCTGCGCACCGGCTACAAAATAAGACACTGACTGAACAACATGACCAGCGAAGAACTCCAATCCATCATCGCCGCGGGCCTGCCTTGCGAACACATCGAGCTGTCGGGCGACGGCCGGCACTGGTACGCCACCGTGGTGTCCAGCGCCTTTGAAGGCCAGCGCCTGATCCAGCGCCACCAGAAGGTGTACGCCACCCTGGGCGGCCGGATGCAGACCGATGAGGTGCATGCGCTCTCGATGAAAACCTATACGCCGGCCGAGTGGGCCAGCAACAGCAACAACAACGCGAACTAAAAAGAAACAAGCACGACATGGACAAATTACTCATCAAGGGCGGCAAGTCGCTGGCCGGTACGGTCGAGATCTCCGGTGCGAAGAACGCCGCGCTTCCGGAGCTGTGCGCAGCCCTGCTCACGGCCGACACGGTCACGCTGCACAACGTGCCGCGCCTGCAGGACGTGTCCACCATGCTCAAGCTGATCCGCAACATGGGCGTCGAAGCTGAGCGCAATGAGGCGGCACCCAGCACCGTGGTGATCAACGCCGGCCCCCTGAGCTCGCCGGAGGCGCCCTACGAACTCGTCAAGACCATGCGTGCCTCGGTGCTGGCCCTGGGTCCACTGCTGGCGCGCTTTGGCGAAGCCACGGTCTCGCTGCCGGGCGGCTGCGCGATCGGCTCACGCCCGGTTGACCAGCACATCAAGGGCCTGCAGGCCATGGGCGCCGAGATCGTGGTCGAACACGGCTACATGATCGCCAAGCTGCCGGCCGGCCAGAAACGCCTCAAAGGCGCCAGCATCACCACCGACATGGTGACGGTGACCGGCACCGAAAACTTCCTGATGGCCGCCAGCCTGGCCGAAGGCGAAACGATTCTGGAAAACGCCGCACAAGAGCCCGAGATCGGCGACCTGGCCGAAATGCTGATCAAGATGGGCGCGAAGATCGAAGGCCACGGCACGCGCCGCATCCGCATCCAGGGCGTAGACCGCCTGCACGGCTGCACCCACCAGGTGGTGGCTGACCGCATTGAAACCGGCACCTTTTTGTGCGCCGTGGCTGCTGCCGGCGGCGACGTGGTTTTGAAGCACGGCCGCGCCGACCACCTCGACGCTGTGATCGACAAGCTGCGCGAAGCCGGCGCGACCGTGACGGCGGACGCGGGCTCTATCCGCATCCAGGCCAGCGGCCGCATGAAGGCGCAGTCTTTCCGCACGACCGAGTACCCCGGTTTCCCGACCGACATGCAAGCCCAGTTCATGGCGCTGAACGCCATCGCGCAAGGCAGCAGCACGGTGACCGAGACGATTTTTGAAAACCGTTTCATGCACGTCAACGAGATGGTGCGCCTGGGCGCGAAGATCCAGATCGACGGCAAGATCGCCGTCATGGAAGGTGTCGAAAAACTGTCGGGCGCCACCGTGATGGCGACCGATTTGCGCGCCTCTGCCAGCCTGGTGATCGCCGGTCTGGTGGCCGAAGGCGAAACGCTGGTGGACCGCATCTACCACCTGGACCGCGGTTACGACCAGATGGAAGCCAAGCTGCGCGGAATCGGCGCCGACATAGAGCGAGTCAAAGCATGATCACCCTGGCGTTATCCAAAGGCCGCATCTTCGACGACATCCTGCCGCTGCTGCGAAGCGCCGGCATCGAGGTGCTCGACGATCCGGAAAAATCCCGCAAGCTGATCCTGGACACCAACCAGCCCGGCCTGCGCGTGGTGCTGGTGCGCGCTACCGACGTCCCGACCTATGTGCAATATGGCGGTGCGGATCTGGGCGTGGTCGGCAAAGACACCTTGCTCGAATCCGGAAGCCAGGGCCTGTACCAGCCGCTGGACCTGCAGATCGCCAAATGCCGCATCAGCGTGGCGGTGCGCGAAGGCTTTGACTACGCCGCCGCCGTGCGCCAGGGCTCACGCCTGAAAGTGGCCACCAAGTACGTGGCGATTGCCCGCGACTTTTTCGCCACCAAGGGCGTGCACGTTGATTTGATCAAGCTCTACGGCAGCATGGAACTGGCGCCGCTCACGGGCCTGGCCGATGCGATCGTTGACCTCGTGTCGACCGGCAGCACGCTCAAGGCCAATCACCTGATTGAGGTCGAGCGCATCATGGACATCAGCTCGCATCTCGTCGTGAACCAGACCGCGCTCAAGCTCAAGCAAGAGCCCATCCGCAAGCTGATCGACGACCTGTCTGCCGCCACATCGTCATCTTTGTTAAAAGCCTGATGCTATGAAATTAGTAGCTGCTCCCGCACGCCTATCAACGGCTACAACCACTTTTGATGCTGAATTCAAGGCGCGGCTGCATTGGTCCGCCGACACCGATGCAGCCATCGAGCAGCGTGTGGCCGACATCCTGGCCGATGTGCAACAGCGCGGCGATGCGGCGGTACTCGAATACACGGCGCGGTTTGACGGGCTGGACGTTTCTTCGATGGCCCAGCTCGAACTGACCCAGGCCGAGCTGAAAGCCGCGTTCGACGCGATTCCGGCCGCCCAGCGCGATGCCCTTGAAGCAGCGGCGCGCCGCGTGCGCAGCTATCACGAAGCCCAGAAGAAGGCCAGCGGTGAAAGCTGGAGCTACCGCGACGAAGACGGCACGCTGCTGGGCCAGAAGGTCACGCCGCTGGACCGCGTTGGCATTTACGTGCCCGGCGGCAAGGCGGCCTACCCCTCGTCGGTACTGATGAACGCCATTCCCGCCCACGTGGCCGGCGTCGGCGAGATCATCATGGTCGTGCCCACGCCCAAGGGCGAGAAGAACGCCCTGGTGCTGGCCGCCGCCTACGTGGCCGGCGTGACCCGCGCTTTCACCATCGGCGGCGCGCAGGCCGTGGCCGCGCTGGCCTACGGCACACAAACCGTGCCCAAGGTCGACAAGATCACCGGGCCCGGCAACGCCTACGTCGCCAGTGCGAAGAAGCGCGTCTTCGGCACGGTCGGCATCGACATGATTGCCGGGCCGTCGGAAATCCTGGTGC
This sequence comes from Synechococcus sp. UW140, assembly GCA_943370375.1. Classification (GTDB taxonomy): domain Bacteria; phylum Pseudomonadota; class Gammaproteobacteria; order Burkholderiales; family Burkholderiaceae_C; genus Polaromonas. The sequence goes on along the minus strand of CALRQR020000015.1, from coordinate 127,187 downwards.
TGGCGGACGGCAGCACGCCCGCCGACTGGGTGGCGATGGATTTGTTCAGCCAGGCCGAGCACGACGAGCTCGCACAAAGCATCTTGCTGTGCCCCGATGCGGCCTACATTGACGCCGTGCAAGCCGCCATTGACCGCCTGCTGCCCGAAATGCCGCGCGCCGAAATCATCGCCAAGTCCCTCACCGGCCGCGGCGCGTTGATTCACACCCGCAGCATGGAAGAGGCCTGCGAGATCAGCAACCGCATCGCCCCCGAACACCTCGAAGTCTCCAGCCGCGACCCGCACAAGTGGGAGCCGCTGCTCAAGCACGCCGGCGCCATCTTCCTGGGCGCCTACACCAGCGAATCGCTGGGCGACTACTGCGCCGGCCCCAACCACGTGCTGCCCACCAGCGGCACGGCACGCTTCAGCTCGCCGCTGGGCGTCTACGACTTCCAGAAGCGCTCCAGCCTGATCGAAGTCAGCGAAGCCGGCGCCCAGGTGCTGGGCAAGATCGCTGCCGAGCTGGCTTACGGTGAAGGCCTGCAGGCGCATGCGCGTGCGGCCGAGATGCGCCTGAAGTAGGGCGCAAACCCGCTTAAGTCCTAAACACGGCTCGATACTGGCTGGCGTTTATGAAAAAGTTAACTGACTTGCGCACACCACCCAGTACATCGTCGGGTCATTTTTGGGTCGCGTTGTTTGGCGCCATTTTTGTTTTTCTTGTCGTGGGGTTTTCTTTGTACAAGCCCGGCAAGGCTTCCCTGCTGAATGAACTCACGGGTTATGTGTTGCTACTGGGGTGGTTACTTCTATTCGTTGTAATTTTGCGAACGCCTGGGCAAACCTCTCCGTCCACAAGGGCCACGGCCAGGGACACTCGTGAAAGCCCATGGGAAGCGATGAAATCCTTTGGCAGGGTGGTTTTCGGGATGCTGTTGTCCGGAGGGATGATTTATTCGGGGATAACAGCCTTTTGGGCAAACAAGGTCTTTTACTGGCCTGGATGTAGAGGAAAGCCATCTTTCTACGTGTTTTGGTCGGACTCAGCCGTATTGGCTTTTGCAGCGGCGCTGACCTGGATTTTTATAGGCCTGATAGTTTGCTTTGTTCTCTTGAGGGCTTATTGGATCGATGATGACCTCCTTAAATAGGATTGATAAGGTTACACGAACTTCGTGTAACACGAATTTCGTGTAAACTTCAGTCCATGAAGAACGTCACCATCACCGTGGACGACGCCGCCCTCGAATGGGTGCGGGTGGAGGCGGCCAAGCGCAATACCAGCGTCTCGCGCCTCGTGGGCGAGATGCTGACCGAGAAGATGCAGCGCACCGACGCCTACCAGCGGGCCATGCACGACTGGCAGAACAAGGCGCGGCTCTGGGTGTCTGACGGGCAGCCGTATCCCACGCGTATCGACCTTGACGAGCGCGGCGCATGAGCAGCACCGCCACCACGAGCGGCGTATTTGTCGACGCCGACATCCTGATTTACAGCGAAGACGGGGCTGACCCGGCCAAGCAAAAGGCCGCCTTGGCCTGGCTGACGGTGCTGTGGCAGCGCGGCACCGGCCGCATCAGCACGCAGGTGCTCAATGAGTTCTACTTGCTGGCCACCCGCAAGATCAATCCGCCCATGCCCGCCGGCGATGCCCGCGCTGAAGTGCGCCGCTATGAGCTGTGGCAGCCCTGGCAAACCGACCACGCCACGGTTGAATCCGCCTGGGCAGTGGAAAGCCGCTACGGCCTGCATTACCGCGACAGCCTGGTCGTTGCCGCGGCCCAGCACCTGGGATGCCGCTACTTGCTGAGCGAAGACCTGGTGCACGAGCAGCACTACGGCGGTGTCCAGGTGATCAACCCCTTTAAAACCGGCATTGAACTGCTGGAGCAAGCCCCATGACCGAGCCTTCTACCTCTTTGTTAGACCCCAAATTCAAGCAACTGATCCGCCAGGACGTGCAGTCCATGCACGCCTACGCCATCCAGGACTCGGCCGGCATGGTCAAGCTCGACGCGATGGAGAACCCGCACCGCTTGCCGGCCGAGCTGCAGGCCAAGCTGGGTGAGCGCCTGGGTGCAGTGGCGCTGAACCGCTACCCCGACGGCCGCGTCAACGACTTGCGCCGGGCATTGGCCGCCCACGCGGGCATGCCCGAGGGCTTTGACATCATGCTGGGCAATGGCTCGGACGAGCTGATCTCGCTGCTGGCCATGGCCTGCGACGTCGAAGGCGGCTCGATACTGGCGCCGTTGCCGGGCTTTGTGATGTACGCCATGAGCGCGCAGTTGCAGGGCCTGAAATTCATCGGCGTGCCGCTGACGGCCGACTTTGAACTGGACGAAGCCGCCATGCTGGCCGCCATCAAGGCGCACAAGCCGTCGCTGGTCTACCTGGCCTACCCGAACAACCCCACGGCCAACCTGTGGGACGACGCGGTGATCGAAAAAATCATCGAAGCCGTGGGCGAGCAAGGTGGCCTGGTCGTCATGGACGAGGCCTACCAGCCGTTTTCCAGCAAAAGCTACATCAACCGCATCGCCAAACACAAACATGTGCTGCTGATGCGCACCATGAGCAAGTTTGGCCTGGCCGGCGTGCGCCTGGGCTACATGATGGGCCCCAAAGCCCTGATCGCCGAGGTCGACAAGGTGCGCCCGCCTTACAACATCAGCGTGCTCAATTACGAGTGCGCGCTGTTTGCGCTGGCCTACCAGGACGTGTTCGCCGCCCAGGCCAAAGACATCCTGGCCCAGCGCGTGCGGATCTTTGATGCGCTTCAGGCCTTGCCAGGCGTCAAAGCCTGGAAAAGCGACGCCAACATGATCCTGGTGCGCGTGCCCGATGCCGCCAAAACCTTTGAGGGTATGCGCTCGCGCAAGGTCCTTATCAAAAACGTTTCTAAAATGCATCCATTGCTGGCCAATTGTTTGCGCCTGACGGTCGGCACCGCGGACGAGAACACACAAATGCTGGCGGCGCTTAAAGAATCCCTATGACCACCCCCACCCTTGCTCCTTCTGCACCGAGAACCGCCGAGGTTTCGCGCAACACCGCCGAAACCCAGATCACCGTCAAGCTCAACCTGGACGGCACCGGCCAGGCCAGCTTGTCTACGGGCATCGGCTTTTTTGACCACATGCTCGACCAGATCGCCCGCCACGGCCTGATCGACCTGGACATCCAGGCCAAGGGCGACTTGCACATCGACGGCCACCACACGGTTGAAGACGTGGGCATCACGCTGGGCCAGGCGGTGGCCAAGGCCGTGGGCGACAAAAAAGGCCTGCGCCGCTACGGCCACGCCTATGTGCCGCTCGACGAAGCGCTGTCGCGCGTGGTGGTCGACTTCTCGGGCCGTCCGGGCCTGGAGATGCACGTGCCCTTCAAGAGCGGCATGATCGGCACCTTCGACAGCCAGCTGGCGTATGAATTTTTTCAGGGCTTCGTCAACCACGCCTTCGTCACCCTGCACATCGACAACCTCAAGGGTGAAAACGCCCACCACCAGGCTGAAACCGTGTTCAAGGCGTTTGCCCGTGCGCTGCGCATGGCGCTGGAGATCGACCCGCGCGCTGCCGGCGTGATTCCCTCGACCAAGGGCTCGCTGTAAGACCCGACCGCCGATTCATGGTCTTTTAGGGCTCTAGCCCAATAGGGATATGGATAAGTAGCTATTAAATTCATAGCAAACACACCTTCTCAACCGTCAATCCTCAATCCTCATTCCTGATGGCAAAACCCAAAACTGTCGCCGTGGTCGACTACGGCATGGGCAACCTGCACTCCGTCTCGCAGGCGGTGCGGCACGTGGCCGCAGGCAGCGGCTTTGAGGTGATGGTCACCTCCAAAGCCGAAGACGTGATGAACGCAGAGCGCATCGTGCTGCCCGGGCAGGGCGCCATTGCCGACTGCATGCGCGAGCTGGCTGAGTCCGGCATGCTGGAGTCGGTGCTGCACGCTGCCGCCCACAAGCCTTTGTTCGGTGTCTGCGTCGGCATGCAGATGCTGCTCACCCACAGCGATGAAGGCGTGCCCGGCGACGGCGGCGCAGGCACCAAAGGCCTGAACCTGATCCCGGGCGAGGTCGTCAAGTTCGAGCTGGCCGGCCGGTTGCAACCCGACGGCAGCCGCTACAAGGTGCCGCAGATGGGCTGGAACCAGGTTCACCAAAATGGGGCAGGCACTGCCCAGGCGCACCCCGTGTGGGCTGGCGTGCCCGACGGCGCGTACTTTTACTTCGTGCACAGCTTTTACGCCCGCCCGTCGGATGCACACCACATCGCCGGCGAGGCCGACTACGGCGCGCGCTTTGCGGTGGCGATTGCACGCGATAATATTTTTGCCACCCAGTTCCACCCCGAGAAAAGCGCCGACCACGGGCTGGCCCTGTACCGCAACTTCCTGCACTGGAACCCCTAGCACCCCATATCCGACTTGGGTCAGACCCAGTACCGGGACGCCGGAGTTTTTGTTACCCTGAGCACCCTGTTTTCTTTTTTTACCGTCTTTTTTACCGCCACATGCTACTCATCCCCGCGATTGACCTGAAAGACGGTCACTGCGTCCGCCTCAAACAGGGCGACATGGATCAATCCACCATCTTCAGCGAAGACCCCGCCGCCATGGCGCGCAGCTGGGTCGACAAAGGCGCGCGCCGCCTGCACCTGGTGGACCTGAACGGTGCTTTTGCGGGCAAGCCGAAGAACGAGGCGGCCATCAAGCAGATCCTGGCTGAAGTCGGCAGCGAAATCGATGTGCAGCTGGGCGGCGGCATCCGCGACCTGGACACCATCGAGCGCTACCTCGACGCCGGCCTGCGCTACGTCATCATCGGCACGGCCGCCGTGAAGAACCCCGGCTTCCTGCAAGATGCCTGCACCGCTTTCGGCGGCCACATCATCGTCGGCCTCGACGCCAAAGACGGCAAGGTCGCCACCGACGGCTGGAGCAAGATGACCGGCCACGAAGTCATCGACCTCGGCAAGAAATTCCAGGACTACGGCGTCGAATCCATCATCTACACCGACATCGGCCGCGACGGCATGCTGACCGGCATCAACATCGACGCTACCGTCAAGCTCGCCCAGGCGCTGACCATTCCCGTGATCGCCTCCGGCGGCCTCTCGAACATGGCTGATATCGAAAAGCTGTGCGAAGTTGAGGAAGAGGGCGTGGAAGGTGTGATCTGCGGCCGCTCGATTTACAGCGGTGACCTCGACTTCGAGAAGGCCCAGGCCCGCGCTGACGAATTGAACGGATGACCATTGTTGCAATGAAGAGCGGTTCTGAATACCAGCATGAGCCGCGGAACCGGCTTTGCCGGGCCGCAGGGCGGGCGGCCCCCTCGGGGGGCAGGAAGCTACACGCAGTGAGCGACCGTGGGGGCGCATGTTAGCCAAACGAATCATTCCCTGCCTCGACGTCACGGGCGGCCGTGTCGTCAAGGGCGTCAACTTCACCCAGCTGCGCGACGCGGGCGACCCGGTGGAAATCGCGGCGCGCTACAACGAGCAGGGCGCCGACGAGCTCACGTTCCTCGACATCACTGCCACTAGCGACGGGCGCGACCTGATCCTGCCGATCATCGAGGCGGTGGCTTCGCAGGTCTTCATTCCATTGACGGTTGGCGGCGGCGTTCGTACTGTTGAAGACGTGCGCCGCCTGCTCAATTCCGGCGCCGACAAGACCAGCTTCAACTCGGCCGCGATTGCCAATCCGCAGGTGATCGCCGACGCATCCGCCAAATACGGCTCGCAGTGCATCGTGGTGGCGATCGACGCCAAGCGCCGCAGCGCCGAAGACGAAAAGCGCCTGACACCCGCCGGCGAACCGGTCGGTCCCGGCTGGGATGTCTACAGCCACGGCGGGCGCAAGAACACCGGCCTGGACGCCGTGGCCTGGGCTACCGATATGGCGCGGCGCGGCGCCGGTGAGATTTTGCTGACCAGTATGGACCGCGACGGGACCAAGTCAGGTTTTGACCTGGCGCTGACCCGCGCAGTGAGCGACGCCATCAGCGTGCCGGTGATCGCCTCGGGCGGCGTCGGCAACCTGGAACACCTGGCCGACGGCATACAGACCGGCGGCGCCGATGCGGTGCTGGCCGCGAGTATTTTTCATTACGGCGAATACACCGTTCAACAAGCCAAGCAGCACATGGCTCAGCGCGGCATCCCGGTTAGGTTGTAACCCCCGTCGGACGCTCACTGCGTGTAGCGCCTTCCCCCCTGCTGGGGCGGCACTTGCGGCCCGGCAAAGCCGGTTCCGCGATGCCCTTGGTTTAAGAGCTTCTGTAACCGCACCCAAATCTCGGACAATACACACCATGAACTGGTTAGACGACGTCAGCTGGGACGACAAGGGCCTGATCCCTGTCATTGCGCAAGAAGCCGCCAGCGGCGATGTGCTCATGTTCGCCTGGATGAACCGCGAGGCGCTGCAAAAAACCGCCGAGCTCGGCCAGGCGGTGTATTACAGCCGCTCGCGCGGGCGCCTGTGGCACAAGGGCGAGGAGTCCGGCAACCAGCAAACGGTGCATGAGATTCGCCTCGACTGCGACAACGACGTGATCCTGCTCAAGGTGACGCAGCTCGGCCACACGCCGGGCATCGCCTGCCACACGGGCCGCCACAGCTGCTTTTTCAGTGTGTATAAAGACGGCCAGTGGGTGGTCACCGAGCCCGTGCTGAAAGACCCGACCACCATGTACAAACAGAGCCCCGGCAAACATGACCACGAATGACTCCCTCCAGCGCCTGGCGCAGATCATTGAAAGCCGCAAGGCCGCCAACGGCGGCGACCCGGACACCAGCTATGTGGCGCGCCTGCTGCACAAAGGCCCCGACGCTTTCCTGAAAAAAATCGGCGAAGAGGCCACCGAAACCGTGATGGCCGCCAAGGACATCGACCACGGCGGCCCCACGGCCGAGCTCAAGGGCAAACTGGTCGGCGAAGTGGCCGATCTGTGGTTTCACAGCCTGATCGCGCTGGCGCACTATGGCCTGAGCCCCGCAGACGTGATCGCCGAGCTGGAGCGCCGCGAAGGCACCAGCGGCATCGAGGAAAAGGCCCTGCGCAAGGCGCAGCACCGCGACGCTGCGGAAAAGCCTTGAGCCGGCTTTCAATTTGACTTGAACCTGAGGAACCTGACCTGATGGAAACCGACCTGGCCGAATTCGAAGGCAAAAGCCCCAACGACCGCACCGTGATGCACGTGCTGTACGCCCTGCACACACTGGCCTGGTTCAGCGGCGGTGTGTTCGCGGTGATTGCCGTGATCATCAATTACATCCGCCGCGCCGACGAATCTGACGCGCTCTACATCGACCACCACAACTACATGATCCGCACCTTCTGGTGGACGCTGGGCTGGCTGGTGCTGCTCTCGCCGCTGTGGCTGCTGTTTGTGCTGCCGGGTTTTGTGGCCTACGGCATCGTGTGGCTCTGGTATTTGTATCGTTGCGTGCGGGGCTGGATGCGCTTTAACAGCCATCGTCCTACCTAACCCTTTTTCGAGTTAACCCCAGCCATGAGCCACCCCGACAACTGCCTCTTTTGCAAGATCGCCGCCGGCGCCATTCCCAGCCGCAAGGTGTACGAGGACGACGAGTTTTTCGCCTTCCACGACATCAACCCCTGGGCGCCGGTGCATTTCCTCATCATCCCCAGGGAGCACATCGCCTCGATGGCGCAGGTCGGCCCGGAACACTCCGCGATGCTGGGCCGCCTGATGGCGCTGGCCCCCAGGCTGGCGATGGAGCAGGGCTGCAACCCTTATCCGGAAGGCGGCTACCGCATCGTGACCAATACCGGCGCGGAAGGCGGGCAGGAAGTGCATCACTTACATTTCCACGTGATCGGTGGCCCCCGCCCCTGGCTGAAGGGTTAACCAGGCCCCCTCGCTCCCCACTGCGTGTGGTTCGCTGCCCCCCGAGGGGGCGCTGCGCCTGCGGCCCGGCAAAGCCGGTTCTGCGGCCCCGGCTGGGTAAGAAGGAACATCGTCAGAGGGAACCCTGGCGGCCGCAGCCACACTAACCCGGTAGGGCAATGTGTGTACTCAGCGTCCTGACAGGCCGGGCCTTTAGAATCAAGCCAGTTCTGTGCAAACCGGCAATTCCGCAAGTTTTTGCATTTACCTGCACTGACACCTCACAATTTCCAGATTAGGAGCAAATCATGGGTTCATTTTCCATTTGGCACTGGTTGATCGTGCTGTTGATCGTGGTGATGGTTTTCGGCACCAAAAAGCTGAAAAACATGGGCAGCGACCTCGGCGGCGCCGTCAAGGGTTTTAAAGACGGCATGAAAGACGGCAGCCAGACGCCCGCGGACGTGCCCGTGCCGCCCGCCAGCGTCACGACCAACGCGCAAGCCGCCGACAAAACGACGATCGACGTCGAAGCCAAACAAAAGTCCTGATTCAGGCCTGACATTCAGTGATTGATCTCGGCATCTCCAAAATAGCGCTGATAGGCGCGGTCGCGCTGATCGTCATCGGCCCGGAGAAGCTGCCGCGCGTGGCGCGCACGGTAGGCACCTTGCTGGGCAAGGCGCAGCGCTATGTCGCCGACGTCAAGAACGAAGTCAACCGCTCCATGGAGCTGGACGAGCTCAAGAAGATGAAGGAAACCGTCGAGGGCGCGGCCCGTGACGTGGAGAACTCCATCCAGACCAACGCCAGCGATTTTGAAAAATCATGGGCCGAGGCCACCAGTGACTCGTCTTCCGGTGCGTTGCCCGGCATGGAAATCTTCCCCGAATACAAGCACCCGAAAAAGAAGTGGCGCCTCAAGCAGGGCGCAACGCCCCAGTGGTACAAGGCCCGTTCGGGCGTGCGCACCCGGGCTCAGTCCGGTGCAGCCCGTGTGGCGCGGTTTCGCCCGCAGCCGGGCCGCCCGCTTTGAAGTGCCCCACTGACCTTTCTTGCCAGGCGCGCATACCGGCGCAACCCACACAGCGCACACCTCCTTCCCCATGAGCGACCCCAACACCGACAAGCCCGACGAACTCGCGGGCACCGAGCAGCCCTTTGTGCAGCACCTGATGGAGCTGCGCGACCGGATGATCAAGGCGGTGATCGCCATCGGCATCGCCGCCGCCGTGCTGGCATTCTTCCCCGGCCCAGGCGCGCTCTACGACATCCTGGCCGCGCCGCTGATCGCTTCGCTGCCGAAGGGCGCCACGCTGATCGCTACCAACGTGATTTCGCCGTTTGTGGTGCCGATCAAGATTTTGTTCATGGCGGCCTTCATGATTGCGCTGCCGGTGGTGCTTTACCAGGTGTGGGCCTTTGTGGCGCCCGGCCTGTATTCGCATGAGAAAAAACTCGTGATGCCGCTGGTGATCTCCAGCACGCTGCTGTTTTTCATCGGCGTGGCGTTTTGTTATTTCGTCGTGTTCGGCCAGGTGTTTCACTTCATCCAGAGCTTTGCGCCCAAGTCGATCACCGCCGCGCCTGACATCGAGGAATACCTGAACTTCGTGCTCGGCATGTTTCTGGCGTTCGGGCTGGCGTTTGAGGTGCCGATCGCGGTGATTTTGCTGGTGCGCATGGGTGTGATCACCGTGGCCCAGCTGCGCGAATACCGCGGCTACTTCTGGGTGGCGGCCGCCGTCGGCACCGCGCTGGTGACGCCGCCGGACGCGGGCTCGATGATCATGCTGCTGGGTGTGGTCGGCGGCCTGTATGAAGTTGGCATCGTCGCCGCGCAGCTCTTCGTCAAGAGCACCAAAAAGCCCGAAGACGACGCCGAGGCCGAAGCGGCCAAGTCCTGAGGCGCACAGGCCTGGCCCCGGTACAGCCGGGCGCCTGCCTTTCCTTCCTTCTGTTTTTAAGAGAAATCGGGCTCTAGCCCAATGAGTACGTGCGCTTGTAGCTATTAAATCAGTAGCAAGCCATGCCGCAACGTTTGGCCGGATCTGGCCCGTTGCGGATGCAAGACCGCCTAGCGCTGCTGCTGCACCTTGGGCCGCTGGCGTTTGCCCGGCGTGACCGCAATCTCGCTTTCCTTGTCTTTGCGCAGCACCGTCAGAGGCGCTGGCGTGCCGGGCTTGAGGGCTGCCACGGCCGTCAGCAGCTGGCTCACATTGCGCACGCCCTTGCCGTTCACCGCCGTGATCACGTCGCCGGGCTGCAGGCCGGCCTGCGCGGCCGGGCCGTTTTGCAGCACACCGGTGATGATGACGCCGCCGTCTTTGGCTGCCGAAGGCTTCAGCCCAAAGGTCTCGGCCAGCTCGGGGTTCAGGTCCTGCGGCTCCACGCCTATCCAGCCACGCGTGACCTGGCCGTCTTTCACGATGCCTTCGAGCACCTGTTTCGCCGTCGACACCGGAATGGCAAAGCCAATGCCCATGGAGCCGCCCGAGCGCGAATAGATCGCGGTGTTGATGCCCATCAGGTGGCCGTTCACGTCGACCAGCGCGCCGCCCGAATTGCCGGGGTTGATGGCCGCGTCGGTCTGGATGAAGTTCTCAAAGGTGTTGATGCCCAGCTGGTTGCGCCCCAGCGCGCTCACGATGCCGCCGGTGACCGTCTGGCCCACGCCGAAGGGGTTGCCGATGGCCATCACCGGGTCGCCCACCTGCAGCGCGTCGGAGTTGCCCAGCACGATGACGGGCAGCTTGTCCAGGTCGATCTTGAGGATGGCGAGGTCGGTGTCCGGGTCGGTGCCGATGACTTGCGCCTTGGCCTTGCGCGTGTCGTTGAGGATGACCTCGATCTCGTCGGCGCCTTCAACCACATGGTTGTTGGTCAGGATGTAGCCGGTGGCGCTGATGATGACGCCGCTGCCCAGGCCGCCCTGCGGTTCATTGGGGCTCTGGTCGCCGAAGAAAAACTTGAACCACGGGTCTTCGGCGTGCGGATTTTTGGCCGCGGCCTTGCTGGTGTTGATGCTGACGACCGCCGCGGACGCGACTTTGGCGGCCGAGGCAAAACCTGCGCCCGCACCGGCGCTGCGCGGCGCGTTGCCGGCGGGCGCTTCGATCACGGACACGCCCGGCAGGTTGCCGCGGTCCAGCCACTGCGGCTTGAGCGTGGCAACGACGAAATACGCTGCCAGCAGGACAGTGACGGTTTGCGAAAAAAGAAGCCAGGTACGTTTCATGGGGCGGTGGGCGTCTGGGCGCCGGTACGAGAGAGGCGAAACATGCGAAAAAGGGCAGAAAGTCCCGGAGGCGCAGGGCTGGGGGAGCGCGCGGCGCGGATGGATGAGTTTATCGCCTCAAGCCCCCCGGCGCTGTAAGGAAGCACGCCGGTTGGCTCCGCTACCATGTTTGCGGCAGCTGCAAGGCTGCACGTGGGCAGGCCGGGCACGGCACCCTGCGATCAACAACCATAACCGGAGGAGACACTCATGCACCCCTATTCACGGCGAGCCTGGCTCGCGCGCGGCGCAGCTGCCATGGCGGCCGGTTCGGCAGGTCTGGCGCTGCCAGCCCTGGCGGCGCCCACGACGACCAAATTCCCGGCCAGCCTGGTGGCGCAGGGCACGGCGCTGCAGCTCAACGGCGCCGGTACGCGCTTCAAGGCCATCTTCAAGGTGTACGACATGGCGCTGTACACGAGCCGCAAGGTCACGTCGGCCGACGAGGCGATGAAGCTGGGCACGCCGGTCCGGCTGGCTTTTGTGGCGCTGCGCGAGGTCTCCGGCACCGACCTGGGCCGGCTCTTCCTGCGCGGCATGGCCGACAACGCCAGCCGCGACGCCGTCAGCCGCCATTCGGTGTCCAGCAACCGGCTGATCGACATTTTTTCGGGCCGCAGCAAGCTGATGCCCGGCGATTCGTTCGCGATGGAGTTTGTGCCGGGCAAAGGCACCAGCTTTTTCATCGCCGAACAGCCGCAGGGCGCACCGGTCGGTGACGCAGAGTTTTTCCGCATGGTGCTGGGCATCTGGCTGGGGTCCGTGCCGGCCGACTTCATGCTCAAGGATGCCTTGCTGGGGCTGGAGAAAACCTGAGCGCCTGAGACAATCGCGGCATGAGCACCACACGACAGGATTTGCTGCAGGCCTTTGACACGCTGTTGCAGCCGGCGCGCTTCAAGGACTACGGCCCCAACGGCCTGCAGGTCGAGGGCAAGCCCGAGGTGGGCAAGATCGTCTCGGGCGTGACCGCCAGCCGGGCGCTGATCGAGGCGGCCATCGCAGCGCGGGCCGACGCCATTTTTGTGCACCACGGCCTCTTCTGGCGCGGGCAGGACGGCCGCGTCACCGGCTGGATGAAACAGCGCCTGGCCTTGCTGCTGGCGCACGACATCAACCTCTATGCCTACCACTTGCCGCTGGACGCGCACCCCGAGTTGGGCAACAACGCGCAACTGGGGGTGCAACTGGGCCTGGCCGTGACCGGGCGCTTTGGTGAGCAGGATCTGGGTTTTATCGGCGGGCGCGTGGGCGGCGGTGGGTTTGCCGATGCCGCGGCGCTGGCCGCTCACGTGAGTCAAGTGCTAAATAGGCCTGTAGCCCAGGTGGGGCCTGAGCATTCAGCTATCAAAAACATAGCGTGGTGCACCGGCGGGGCGCAGGGCTACTTTGAGGCGGCGATCGCGGCGGGCGCCGACGCCTTCATCACGGGTGAAATCTCGGAACCCCAGGCGCATTACGCGCGCGAGATGGGCGTTGCCTTCATCGCTTGCGGGCATCATGCGTCTGAGCGCTACGGCGCGCCGGCCGTGGCGGCGCACGTCGCGGCGCAGCTGGGCCTGGTCCACGAGTTCATCGATATCGACAACCCGGCCTGATCCGTCGCACTGGCTTGTCAGGCCGGCTTGTGGCGATGCCGCCCGGCCCGTGGCAGCTTGGCGCCCGACTTGCCGCGGGATGGCCCGGAGGACGCTCCCGGCTTCGCGGCGTTTCGCAGCGCGCGCCAGCTCGAGCCCAGCTCGGCATGCTCCACCGGCACGGCGGCGTGGGTTTCCGGATCCAGCATCGCCGCACGGGAGCGCATGCCCCGCGCGGCTTCGGCCACCGACTGGACTTCGTGCAGCAACTGGTCGACATCCTTGTCGGCGGCCGACAGGTGAACAATGCCCACGGCGATGTCGGGCGTGAGCCGGATGCGCACCCCGCTCAGTGAGGGCACGTCCATCGGGCGGCGCAGGCTGGACGCCACGCGCAGGCCCAGCGTGCGCATCCAGCGCGGCGAATGCATGGTCTCCAGCAGCACCACATAGCAGCGGTCGTAGTAGCGCCCGGCCGGGTTGACGGCGCCCGTGTGGCGCTGCATGCGGCGCGCCAGCTGGATGTAGAGGTCGTTCAGGCCCGTCTGGCCGATCTGCGGCAACAGGCGTTCGGGCTCGAACACCATCACCGCCATCAGCGCACCGTCGCGCCGGGTGCGCTGGCGCCGGCGCTGCGCCCAGATGATTTTCTGCACCATCACCACGCCGTTGTAGAGCTGGGTGATCGGGTCGCGCCGCGAGACGTCGCCCTGCGCCAGCTGGCGCGTCTCCCGGTTGCGCAGCCAGAGCATCGCCGCCGTGATGATGAGGCTGAGCGAGGCCGCCATTGCCACGGCGGCCTGCAAGGCCAGTGACGGGCGGCTGGTGTTGAGCGCCAGGCTGTAAAGGCCGATCTGGGCGGGCAGCGTGAACAGGCAGCCGGCCGCCAGGCCCCAGGCGAGCTTGTCGCCCAGCTGCGTGGCGCGCACCGACAGCCAGAGCACCACCGACAGGTTGGCAATGGCCAGCGCGCCGGACACCGGCAGCTGCCACGCCGGCGCCAGCAGCAGGCACAGCGGCCCGCCGATGAGGCACAGCAGGGTGATCGCGAGCAGGCTGACTTTCATCGTGCGGTCGCGCTGGTGGGCCGACAGCCATTCGCTGGCGCCGTAGCTGCCCATGGCGGCGCACATCGGCCCGCAAAGGATTTGCGCAATGCCCAGCGGCCCCTTCAGGCCGGGCCAGATGGCGGCGGGCAGCCCGCACAGCAACATGACGACCCCCCAGCAAAGGGCGAGGTAAGTCAGCGTTTGCGATGCGGCGCGGGTGCGGCTGTAGAGGGTGTCGGCCAGAGCCAGCAGGACGACCAGGCCGATCGCGCCGGCGCCGGCGCTCCACAGCATCATTTCAGCGCTGGAGAGCAGGGGGCGCAGAGCAGCATCCATGGCGTTTCAGGGGCTTGTGCAGCCGCCCGCCGGCCCTTGCTGCGAGGATTGCGCCAAAATAGCCCAAGAATGCATCTGCTTGAACTCCCTGTCTCTGTTTCACCGCCGCCAGCGTTTCGCCGGAAGGCCGTCCCTTTTTTCGCGATTATGGGCTGTCTGGCGGTCAATTGCATCCGGCAATCTGGCCAATACGGACAAGAAGCACGCACCCATGAATAAACCCCTGCTCATCACCATGGGCGACGCGGCCGGCATCGGCCCGGAAATCATCGCCAAAGCCTTTCGCGATGCGCCCGCCGCGATGGCCGGCTGCGCGGTGGTGGGCGATGTGGCGGCGTTGCGGCGCGCCACGGCGCTGGTGGCGTCGCCGCTGGCGTTGCCCGTGGCGCAGCTTGAGAGCCTGGCCGACTTGCCCGGCGTGCCGCCGCGCTGCATCCCGCTGCTACAAAAATGTGAGCTGCCAGCCCAGATTCCATATGGGCTGGTGAGCAGTTTGGCAGGGCAAGCTGCGGCCGACTGCATCGTCTGGGCGGCCCGCAGCGTGCTGGCCGGCGAGGCGGCTGCGCTCGTCACCGCGCCCATCCACAAAGAAGCACTGGCTGCCGCCGGGGGCTGGGCCGCCGGCTTTCCGGGCCACACCGAAATGCTGCAGGCCGAGGCCGCCGCCTTTCTGGGCAAGCCCGTGGGCGACGTGCCGGTGCGCATGATGCTGGCCAACGACGAGCTGAAAACGGTGTTGGTGAGCATTCACATGTCGCTCAGGCAAGCGATTGAAGCCGTCACCTTTGACAACGTGCTGCAGACCTTGCGCATCACGCACCGCACGGTCGGCGCCGGCCTGGGGCGTGCGCCGCGCATCGGGGTGGCGGGGTTGAACCCGCACGCCGGCGAGGGCGGGCTGTTCGGCAGCGAAGAGCAGGCCATCATCGCGCCGGCCATCGAGGCGGCGCGCGCCGAGGGCCTGGATGTGAGCGGTCCCTTCGCACCCGACACGGTGTTCATGCGGGCGCGCCAGGCCGCCGGCAAACCCGGTGAGTTTGATGTGGTGGTTGCGATGTACCACGATCAGGGGCTGATTCCCGTCAAGTACCTGGGGGTGGAGCAAGGCGTGAATGTGACGCTGGGCCTGCCGCTGGTGCGTACCAGTCCGGATCACGGCACGGCGTTTGACATTGCCGGGCGCGGCGTGGCCGATGCGTCCAGCCTGCTGGCGGCGGTGCGCGTGGCGCGGCAGCTTGTTGCTGCCTGAAAAATCAAGCGAAATCGGGCTCTAGCCCAATCACTGCCTAGGCTGGTAGCTACTAAATTAATAGCAGATAGCTGCCCGGCAAAAAGGCTACTTCTTATTCAAGCTATCGCGGATCTCGCGCAGCAAGACGATGTCTTCGGGTGTTGCAGCGGGCGCCGGTGCGGGCTGGTCGCGCTTGAGGCGATTGATCTGCTTGACCATCAGGAAAATGATGAAGGCCAGGATGATGAAGTTGACCGCCACGGTGATGAAGTTGCCGTAAGCGAAGACCGGCACGCCGGCTTTCTTCAGCGCGTCCAGCGTGGTCGCCGTGCCGGCCGGCACCGTACCCAGCACGATAAAGAGGTTGGAAAAGTCGAGCTTGCCGAAGAGCGCGCCGACCAGCGGAAGGATCAGGTCGCTGACGACCGAATCGACAATCTTGCCGAAGGCCGCGCCGATGATCACACCCACCGCCAGGTCGATCACGTTACCCTTGACGGCAAATTCCTTGAATTCCTGCATCATTGTCATGCGCTGCTCCTCTTGTTGGTGATTGTTGTGGGCGCCGGCGCGTTGTTGTTGCGCCACCCGAAAAAAACATTATCAGCGCTCGGCCTGTTTCTGAAAGCGTCCCGCAAGCTTTGCTTGAAACAAAGTATGAGCAATTCGGGCGATGCTTAAAAAAGAGGCGCTCCGGCTGCCGTGAGGCGGGGCCGGATGCACCCGAACCCCGGCCTTTGCCTTGAAAAACGACATCGCGCTCCGCTACAATTGCGGGTTGACCCCACTAAGCCTATTTCAAGCCAGTTCTTGAAGGACTCTCATGACCCAAGCAAGCGAAGCAAGCGTGAACGGTGTGCCCCCTGGCTCCACCGTCGATAAAGATAAAAGAAACTGGCTCGTCACCACCTGCGTCGTTGGCGGCGCAGGCGTTGCAGCCACCGCTGTTCCCTTTGTCAGCACGTTCCAGCCCTCCGAAAAAGCCAAAGCCGCCGGTGCGGCCGTTGAAGTCGATATTTCCGACGTTAAACCCGGTGAAAAAATCACCGTCGAATGGCGCGGCAAGCCCGTCTGGATCGTCAAGCGCACGCCCGCGCAGCTCGCCGAGCTGCCCAAGGTCGATGCCCTGCTGGCCGACCCCAAGTCCGAGCGCAAGCCCGACGAACTGACCCCCGTTTACGCCCGAAACGAAAACCGCTCCATCAAGCCCGAAACGCTGGTGGTCGTCGGTATCTGCTCGCACCTGGGCTGCTCGCCTTCCGACAAGTTCCAGCCCGGCGCGCAGCCTTCGCTGCCCGACGACTGGGCCGGCGGCTTCCTCTGCCCCTGCCACGGCTCGACCTTCGACATGGCCGGCCGCGTTTACAAGAACAAGCCCGCTCCGGACAACCTCGAAGTGCCGCCCCACATGTACCTGTCAGACACCCGTTTGCTGATCGGTGAAGACAAAAAGGCCTGAAGGCGCTTTTAGACCGGCCCTTCAAAAGACCTTGTAGCCAGCGCCTGACGCTTGCCAAAGAACCCCACCGAACCAGGATCAGTTATGGCTGAATTCAAAGAAATCTCCCCCGATGCCCCGATCGCCGTCAAGGCGATGAACTGGATCGACAACCGTTTCCCCGCCAGCAAGCTCTACAAAGAGCACATGAGCGAGTACTACGCACCGAAGAACTTCAACTTCTGGTACATCTTCGGCTCGCTCGCCATGCTGGTGCTCGTCATCCAGATCGTGACCGGCATCTTCCTCACGATGAACTACAAGCCCGACGCCGCACTGGCCTTCGGCTCTGTCGAATACATCATGCGCGATGTGCCCTGGGGCTGGCTCATCCGCTACATGCACTCCACCGGCGCTTCGGCCTTCTTCGTGGTGGTGTACCTGCACATGTTCCGCGGCCTGCTTTACGGCAGCTACCGCAAGCCACGCGAGCTGGTCTGGATCTTCGGCTGCGCGATTTTCCTGTGCCTGATGGCCGAGGCCTTCATGGGCTACCTGCTGCCATGGGGCCAGATGAGCTACTGGGGCGCCCAGGTGATCGTCAACCTGTTTGCCGCGATTCCTTTCATCGGCCCTGATCTGGCACTGCTGATCCGCGGTGACTATGTGGTGGGCGATGCTACGCTGAACCGCTTCTTCGCTTTCCACGTGATCGCCGTGCCGCTGGTGCTGCTGGGCCTGGTGGCTGCGCACATCATTGCGCTGCATGAAGTGGGCTCGAACAACCCCGACGGGGTTGAAATCAAGGGCCCGAACGCGCCGAAAGACGCTGCAGGCCACCCCGTGGACGGCATTCCCTTCCACCCGTACTACACGGTGCACGACATTTTCGGCGTGAGCATGTTCCTGATGATCTTCACGGCGATCATCTTCTTCGCACCCGAGTTCGGCGGCTACTTCCTGGAGTACAACAACTTCATCCCGGCCGACCCGTTGAAGACACCGGCGCACATCGCCCCGGTCTGGTACTTCACGCCTTACTACTCGATGCTGCGCGCCATCACCGGTGAAATGGCCGGTGCCCTGGGCATCATCGCGATCGTCGCCGCCGTGCTGGCCGGCCGCAAACTCTCCGGCATCTTCAAGCCTGCCGTGCTGGTGATCGCCATCGGCGCCGCCTTGCTGCTGGGCCTGCTGCCTTCCATCGCCAACTGGATCGGCCTGGTTGCGCCTTCCGCTGGTGCCGGTATTGCCAAGGGCCTGGATGCGCTGGCCGCACCGCTGGCCGGCGTGCCTTTCCTGGGTGAACTCTGGGGCATGATGGTCAAGGGCATTGACGCCAAGTTCTGGGGCGTGGTCGTGATGGGTGGTGCCGTCATCATCCTGTTCTTCCTCCCATGGCTCGATCACAGCCCGGTCAAGTCCATCCGCTATCGCCCTGACTGGCACAAATACATGTACGGCATCTTTGTTGTCAACTTCCTGGTGCTCGGTTACCTGGGCGTTCAGCCGCCGTCCGCCATCGGCGAGCGTGTGTCCCAGCTCGGTACCCTGTTCTATTTTGGGTTCTTCCTTTTGATGCCGTGGTGGAGCCGTCAGGGTACGCCCAAGACGCCGCCTGACCGTATCGTTTTTCACGGCCACTAAGCAGGAGATAACAACAATGAAAAAACTGATTTTTTCCCTGATCGCGGCCATTGGTCTGGTGACCGGTGCACATGCCTCCGAAGGCGGCATTGCCTGGGACAAAGCACCCAACAACACCAACGACCTGGGCTCCCTGCAAAACGGCGCCAAGCTGTTCGTCAATTACTGCCTGAACTGTCACTCAGCCGCTTTCATGCGTTTTAACCGGTTGAAAGACATCGGCCTGACCGACCAGCAAATCAAGGACAACCTGTTGTTCACCACTGAAAAAGTGGGCGACACCATGAAAGCCGCGATTGATCCCAAGCAGGCCAAAGACTGGTTCGGCGGCAACCCGCCCGACCTGACCGTGATTGCGCGTTCGCGCGCCGGCCACAACGGCACGGGTGCCGACTATCTGTACACCTACCTGCGCACTTACTACCCCGATGACACCAAGGCCACGGGCTGGAACAACCTGGCTTTCCCGAGCGTGGCCATGCCGCACGTGCTGTGGGAACTGCAGGGCGTTCGCACCCCGGTGTTTGACGAAAAAGAAGAGCACGGCCACAAAGTTTCCGTCTTCAAGGGCTGGAAGCAAGTCACGCCCGGCACCATGACGCCGTTGCAATACGACCAGGCCATGGGCGACCTGGTGGGGTACCTGCAGTGGATGGCTGAGCCGGCCCAGAACACCCGCATTCGCGTTGGTGTCTGGGTGTTGATTTTTCTTCTCGGCTTGACCTTCGTCGCCTGGCGCCTGAATGCGGCGTTCTGGAAAGACGTCAAGTAATTTTTTCGCCGGGACCTGGTTCCCGGCACCTTCTGGAGTGGATGCTTTTTATATGTATCCACTCCTTTGCATTTAGGAGTTCCGCACCATGATGGTCCTTTATTCAGGCACAACCTGCCCCTTCTCGCATCGCTGCCGTTTTGTGCTGTTTGAAAAGGGCATGGACTTCGAAATCCGCGACGTTGACCTGTACAACAAGCCCGAAGACATCAATGTGATGAATCCCTACGGCCAGGTGCCTATCCTGGTCGAGCGCGACCTGATCCTGTACGAGTCGAACATCATCAACGAGTACATCGACGAGCGTTTCCCGCACCCGCAACTCATGCCCGGCGATCCGGTTGACCGTGCGCGCGTTCGCCTCTTTTTGCTGAACTTTGAGAAAGAGCTGTTCGTGCACGTGAGCACGCTGGAATCGCGCGCCTCCAAGGGCAACGAGAAGGCGCTTGAAAAAGCCCGCTCGCACATCCGCGACCGCCTGACGCAGCTTGCACCGATCTTCCTGAAGAACAAGTTCATGCTGGGCGACAACTTCTCCATGCTGGACGTGGCGATTGCTCCGCTGCTGTGGCGCCTCGACTATTACGACATCGACCTGTCGAAAAATGCCGCACCGTTGCTCAAGTACGCCGAACGCATCTTTTCGCGTCCCGCCTATATCGAAGCACTGACGCCGTCCGAAAAGGTCATGCGGAAATAATCCACCTGACCCGATTTCTGGACAAGCAGCTTGGCTGAATTCATGAACGCCCTGGACTCCACGTCAACGCGTCCGTATCTGATACGGGCTTTGTACGACTGGTGCACCGACAACGGCTTCACGCCTTACGTGGCCGTGTCGGTGGACGATACCGTGCAGGTGCCGCGCGAGTACGTGAAGAACAATGAAATCGTGCTCAACATCAGTTTTGACGCGACCTCGTCGCTCAAGCTGGGCAACGATTTCATCGAGTTCAAGGCGCGTTTTGCCGGCAGTGCCCGGGAAATCATGGTCCCGATCAGCCACGTGATTGCCATTTATGCCCGCGAAAACGGGCAGGGCATGGCTTTCCCGATGGGTGCGCTTGCTGCGGGCACAGCCCCTGGCGGCGAACCCGGAAGTGACGGCAACCCTCCCGCAGCGGGAGCGGGTATGGCCGCCTCGCCATCAGCGGCGACTGCCCATCCGCACAATGCAGCGGAAGGTCCCGAAGGCAAGATCATGCAGCTGGTGCCCGAAAGCGCGCCCGGCGAGGGCGATGAGGGCTCCGATCCGCCGGAGCCTCCCAAGCCGCCACGTACGCGGCCCTCACTGAAACGGGTCAAGTAAAATAGCTTTCCTTGTGCCGCTTTAGCTCAGTTGGTAGAGCAACCGCCTTGTAAGCGGTAGGTCGTCAGTTCGATTCCGACAAGCGGCACCATTTATCCCGATTCTTGCCTTTCCCATGCCACATGGGTACCATACGCTACCAATTTTGTAGCAGGCAATCAGGCAAACAGGCTGTTCCAGGTGCGTCGGGGTTTTTATGATCCCCCTGGGCTACTACTTTTTGACTATTAGTATCTTGAGTCGAATTGAGGTAACCTTCCAACCTTTGCCGAGAAGGCGGGCCTGGATAAGAGGCAGTAGCTGCCGGATTTTGGCAGCGGCTGCATTGCCGCTCACCAGCAGGCACCAGGTATCGCCATCAATAGGGCCGGCCTGGACAGCAGGGCGCAAGGCTTCCGGCAACAGCGATTCAATGGCCTTGAGCCTCTCGCTGGATTCCTGGACGAGCTCCGTGAGCCGCGCCAGGGACGGGGCGTTCCCCGCAGCCTGGTATGCAGAAAGCGCCTGTGGAAGGCGCCGGTCGGTGGTCATGATGTGCGGTGCGCGGGCTTAGGCGCCCAAGCTTTTAAAGAGGTAGACAAGTGCATTTGATTATCACGGATGCGTGGCTGGCGAAAAGCCGGGCCATCTATTTAAGCGGCACAAAACTGGTTCTGGCGGGTTTTGTCGCCGCATTGGCGCTCATGCTCGTGGCCGCCGGCCTGTATCACTGGGTGTTTCTCAAGGGTGCCCGTGAAGGCTGGCCTGTCATCGGTTCGTTGGTCAAGCTCATGGTCAAGGATGAATTCGACCAACGTGACCGCTTCATGCGCGAAAACCTCGACGTGATGGCCAAGCGGGTCGGTGAAATGCAGGCCAAGATGATGCAGCTCGAAGCCCTCGGCGAACGGGTCTCCGGTCTTGCGGGCGTCAATCCGGGTGAGATCAAGGTTCTGCCCGGCCGAGGCGGGGCACTGGTGGCAGGTCCTTCGCTCACCATGGAGGAGCTGCAGGCCACCTTGGCTGACCTGGACAAACTCACCGATCAGCGGGTCGACCTGATGACCGTCATGGAATCCCGCCTTTTCGACCAGAAGATCAAGAAGATGATGGTTCCCACCCAGGAGCCGGTGGCCGGCGGCAATCTGGGCTCGGCCTTCGGCTGGCGCATCGACCCCATGAACGGGCGCTCGGCCCTGCATACCGGGCTGGATTTCCCTTCCGAGCCGGGCACGCCGATCCTTGCTGCTGCAGGCGGTGTGGTCGTGACACAGGAATACCATCAGGCCTACGGAAACATGGTCGAAGTCGACCACGGAAACGAATTGGTCACGCGCTACGCCCACGCTTCGCGCGTGCTGGTGAAAAAAGGCGACCTGGTCAAACGCGGACAGAAAATCGCCGAGGTCGGCACCACCGGACGTTCTACCGGCCCGCATCTTCACTTCGAGGTGCTGGTTCAGGGCGTTTTCCAGGATCCGCAGAAATTCCTGACCGCGGGGCGCAATTTGCCGAAACCGGCGGTGGCCGCGGTCTCTCCTCAGCCTGCTGTGCCCGGCCTGCCTCAACTGCCACGCCCTCACTAAGGCGATTCAGCAGGCGCGCATGCCACAAGCGCAATGCGCGGCTTTCTGTGCTGACTCTTCGCTGACCTGGCGTTTTAGGGGCGGCAGCCCTACGGCCCCCCCGGCAGAGTTAAAATCAGAGGTTTGCGCACAGTTGAACTCGCTGATAGCGCCCACACCTAGGTTCCGTACTCAATAAGGGATTTCGGCCGCATTGCCAGCTCAAGGGGAGCGGTCAAGGCGGCCTCGCATTTATGGCTTCCAACATCCTGACCAAAATTTTCGGCAGCCGCAATGACAGGCTGCTCAAAACCTACCGCAAAACCGTAGAACGCATCAATGCGCTGGAGACCCAGTACGAGAAGCTGGACGACGACCAGCTCCGCGCCAAAACCCAGGAGTTCAAGGACCGTGTGGCCGCGGGCGAGGAACTGGACGCCATCCTTCCCGAAGCCTTTGCTGTGGTGCGAGAGGGCAGCAAACGCGTCATGAAGATGCGGCATTTCGACGTTCAGATGCTGGGTGGCATGTCACTGCACAACGGCAAGATTTCTGAAATGCGCACCGGCGAGGGCAAGACCCTGACCGCCACGCTGCCGGTCTACCTCAATGCACTGACCGGCAAGGGCGTGCATGTGGTGACGGTCAATGACTACCTGGCCAGCCGCGACGCGCGCTGGATGGGCAAGCTCTACAACTTCCTGGGCCTGACGGTCGGCATCAACCTGCCCAACATGTCGCGCGAAGAGAAACAGGCTGCTTACGGCTCCGACATCACCTACGGTACCAACAACGAGTACGGCTTCGACTACCTGCGCGACAACATGGTCTACGAAGTGGCAGACCGCGTGCAGCGCGGCCTGAACTACGCCATCGTCGATGAAGTGGACTCCATCCTGATCGACGAGGCGCGTACGCCGCTCATCATCAGCGGCCAGGCCGAAGACCACACCGAGATGTACCTTGCGATGAACAAGGTCGTGCCGATGCTGACGCGCCAGGAAGGTGAAGCCGATCCGCGCACCGGCGAGGGCGTCACCAAGCCCGGTGACTTCACCATCGACGAGAAGACCCACCAGGTATTTTTGACCGAGCAAGGCCACGAGAACGCCGAACGCCTGCTGTTCAACCTGGGCTTGATCGCCGAAGGCGCCACGCTGTACGACCCGGCGAACATCTCGCTGATGCATCATCTGTATGCAGCCCTGCGTGCCAATCTGCTGTATCACCGCGATCAGCACTATGTGGTGCAAGACGGCGAAGTGGTGATCGTCGACGAGTTCACCGGCCGCCTGATGTCGGGCCGCCGCTGGAGCGATGGCCTGCACCAGGCCGTTGAGGCGAAGGAAGGCGTGCAGATCCAGGCTGAAAACCAGACCCTGGCGTCCATCACCTTCCAGAACTATTTCCGCCTGTACGGCAAGCTGGCCGGCATGACCGGCACCGCCGACACCGAGGCCTACGAATTCCAGGAAATCTACGGCCTCGAAACCACGGTAATCCCGCCCAACCGCGTGAGCCGCCGCGACGACCAGCTGGACCGCGTCTACAAAACCACGCGCGAAAAATACGAAGCAGCCATCAAGGACATCCGCGAATGCTACGACCGCGGCCAGCCCGTGCTCGTCGGCACGACTTCGATTGAAAACTCCGAAATCATCGACCAGCTGCTGATCAAGGAAAACCTGCCGCACCAGGTGCTCAACGCCAAGCAGCATGCCCGTGAAGCCGACATCGTCGCGCAGGCCGGCCGCCCGAAGATGATCACCATCGCCACTAACATGGCAGGCCGCGGCACCGACATCGTGCTGGGCGGCAATGTTGAAAAGCTGGTTGAAGCAGTGGAAGCGGACGAGGCGCTGGACGCCGCCGCGAAAGAAGCAGAAATCACCCGCCTGCGCGCTGTGTGGAAAGAAGAGCACGAGCAGGTTACCGCTTTGGGCGGCCTGCGCATCATCGCGACCGAGCGCCACGAATCACGCCGGATCGACAACCAGCTGCGTGGCCGTTCGGGCCGCCAGGGTGACCCCGGCTCATCGCGTTTTTACCTGAGCCTGGACGACCCGCTGATGCGCATTTTCGCGGGCGACCGCGTTAAATCCATCATGGAGCGGCTCAAGATGCCCGACGGCGAGGCGATCGAGGCGGGCATCGTGACCCGCAGCATCGAGTCGGCCCAGCGCAAGGTTGAAGCCCGCAACTTCGACATCCGCAAGCAACTGCTGGAATACGACGACGTCGCCAACGACCAGCGCAAGGTCATCTACCAGCAGCGCAACGACATCATGGACGCAGGCAGCCTGCAGGCGCAGATCGCCTCGCTGCGCGAAGGCTGCTTCACCGACCTCGCGCGCCAGTACGTGCCGGTGGAAAGCGTTGAAGAGCAGTGGGACGTGACGGGCCTGGAGAACGTGCTGCGCGACGAATGGCAGATCGAATTTCCCCTGCGCGCGGAGCTCGACGCTGCCACGGCCATCACCGACGACGAAGTGGTTGAAAAGGTCATCGCTGCCGCCAATGCTGCTTTTGACCACAAGGTCGAAACAATCGGCGAAGAAAACTTCATGCAGTTCGAGCGCGTGGTCTTGCTGCAAAGCATCGACAGCCATTGGCGTGAACACCTGAGCGCGCTGGACTACCTGCGCCAGGGTATTCATCTGCGCGGCTACGCGCAAAAGCAACCCAAGCAGGAATACAAGCGCGAAGCGTTTGAACTTTTCGGCCAGTTGCTTGACAGCGTGAAAAACGAAGTCACCAAGATCCTGATGACCGTCAAGATCCAGTCGGGCGAGCAGCTGGAGCAAGCCGCTGAAGAAATGGAAAGCCGCGCCGAAAACATCGCCAACGTCACCTACACGGCGCCCACGGAAACTGGCGAAGTCGAAACGACGGTGGACGAAGACTCGCGGCGCGCATCGGCCATCCCGGCCGGCGGCGTTCCCCGCGCTGGCCGTAACGACCCATGCCCTTGCGGTTCCGGTAAGAAATACAAGAACTGCCACGGCCGCCTGAACTGAGCGCTGGGCTGAACCAAGCGTCTCCAGCACCTGCAACCTCTCACTGGTTTTCCGGAGTTTCAACATGCCCGTCAATCTGGTTGCCACGCCTGCCGCCGATCTCTACCCCGTACCCGGCGTGCGCTGGGGTATTACAGAGGCGGGTATCCGCAAGGCCAACCGCAAGGATCTTTCCGTGCTGTTGCTCGACGAAGGCGCGTCGGTAGGCGCAGTCTTCACGCAAAACCGCTTTTGCGCCGCGCCCGTGCAGATCTGCCGCGAGCACCTTGCCAAAAATGACGGCAAGACGGCGGGTATACGCGCCATGCTGATCAACACCGGCAATGCCAATGCCGGTACCGGTGACGACGGCCTGAGCCGCGCGCACGCCAGCTGCATCGCGCTGGCCCGCTTGCTCGATCTTGCGCCCGAGCAGATCCTGCCGTTTTCTACCGGCGTCATCATGGAGCCGCTGCCCAACGATCGCATCGCTGCCGGTCTGCCTGCGGCGCTGGACAACGCAAAAGAAGACAACTGGGGCAACGCCGCCGAAGCCATCATGACCACCGACACGGTGGCCAAGGCCTTCTCAAAACGCATCAAACTCGCAGGCGCTGAAGTTACCATCACCGGCATCAGCAAGGGCGCGGGCATGATCCGGCCCAATATGGCCACCATGCTCGGCTTTATGGCAACTGACGCCTGTGTTGCCCAGCCGCTCATGGCGCAACTGGCCAAAGAACTGGCCGAAGGCTCCTTCAATCGCGTGACGGTGGACGGCGACACGTCGACCAATGACTCCTTTGTGGTGGTTGCCAGCAACAAGGCCAAACACGCGCCTGTGACCTCGCTGGACAGCGCAGACGGCCAGGCCTTGCGCGCCGCCATGCTCGACATCGCGAAGAAACTGGCGCAGGCCATCGTGCGCGACGGCGAAGGCGCCACCAAATTCATGACCATCCAGGTCGAAGGCGGCAAGACCGGCGAAGAATGCCGCAAGGTGGCCTATGCCATCGCCCATTCTCCGCTGGTGAAAACGGCGTTCTTCGCCAGCGACCCCAACCTCGGCCGCATCCTGGCGGCGGTCGGTTACGCGGGCATTGACGATCTGGACCAGACCAAGATCGATTTGTACCTGGACGACGTGCTGGTGGCCAAAAACGGCGGCCGGCATCCCGGCTATGTCGAAGCCGACGGCCAGCGCGTGATGAAGCAAAGCGAGATCACGGTGCGTGTGGTGCTGGGCCGCGGTGCGGCTTCGGACACCGTCTGGACCTGCGATTTCTCCTACGAGTACGTCAAGATCAACGCCGACTACCGCAGCTAAGCGGCGCAGAAAATGAACGAGCAGTTTGAACGCCTGATCGCCCGCGTCGAGTCACTTATGGCGCGAATTGAATCCGTGCTGCCGCAGCCCCTGACGGCGCCGGACTGGAGCGCCTCCATCGCGTACCGCTACCGCAAGCGCAGCTCCGGCCATGGCTCGCTCGAGCCGGTGCGGCACATCGGCAACATGAGCCTGGGCGACCTCAAGGAAATCAACGACCAGAAAGAAAAGATCAAGCGCAACACCGAGCAGTTTGTGCTGGGCAAGCCCGCCAACAACGTGTTGCTGACCGGCGCGCGCGGCACCGGCAAGTCCTCGCTGATCAAGGCCTGCCTCAATGAGTATTCGTCACGTGGCCTGCGTCTGATTGAAGTCGACAAGGCCGACCTGACCGACCTGCCGGACATTGTTGACGTGGTGTCGGGGCTCCCCGAAAAATTCATCGTCTTTTGCGACGACCTGAGTTTTGAAGAAGGCGAGCCCGGCTACAAGGCGCTCAAGTCCATCCTCGATGGCTCCGTCGCGGCGGCCACGCCCAATGTGCTGATCTACGCGACCAGCAACCGGCGCCACCTGCTGCCCGAGTACATGACGGAAAACCTCACCTACACCCGTAGCGATGACGGCGAGGTGCATCCCGGTGAAGTGGTTGAAGAAAAGATTTCGCTGTCCGAGCGCTTCGGCCTCTGGGTCAGTTTTTACCCCTTCAGCCAGGACGAATACCTGACCATCGTCGCGCAGTGGCTGTCCTCCTTCGGCGTGAGCCCGGACGCGATCGCGGCGGCGAAACCGGCCTCCCTGGTCTGGGCGCTGGAGCGCGGCTCGCGCAGCGGCCGTGTGGCCTATCAGTTCGCCCGCGACTATGCCGGCCGCGACAGTGCCAGCCGGCCTGTAGCGGCGGTACCCATTGCGGCCTACGAGCGCCCAGGCGCTGCTGCTGCGGCTCCATCTGACCAAGCCCCAGACCACTCCACATGAGCGTGCTGGTCGCCGACGGTGAGCGTCCACGCGAAGGCGGCGCCGACCGCAAGGTGGTTGATGTCGCGGTGGGCGTGCTCATCCGCCCTGACGGCGACTTCCTGCTCACATCGCGGCCGCCCGGCAAGGTCTACGAAGGTTATTGGGAATTCCCCGGCGGCAAGCTCGAGCAAGGCGAAAGCGTTGAAGCCGCGCTGCGCCGCGAGCTTCAGGAAGAAATCGGCGTGACCATCGCCGCCGTGCATCCCTGGAAGGTCGAGATGGTCGACTATCCGCATGCGTTGGTGCGCCTGAACTTCTGCAAGGTGTTTGAGTGGACCGGCGAGCTGCACATGCACGAGGGCCAGTCCTATGCGTGGCAGTCGCTGCCGGTCAGTGTGGAACCGGTGTTGCCCGGTACCGTGCCCGTGCTAGCCTGGTTTGCTGCTGAGAGAGGCTTTTCGGGCGCTACACGGTGAGCTGTCCGGTGGCCGGGTTGTGCGCGGCTTGCTATCTTATTTGTAGCGGGTAGCCATCGTGGTTATTGGGCTAGAAGCACTTTTCTCTTAAGAAAGTCTCAGCCTGAAAATTCCCAGTTCTTGCTTGTTCCCATGACCGCATTCGGATACGGCGACTTCCCGCGCGAGCCGTTGTAGCGCCCCAGGCCCATGAACAAATCGCCGCGCTCCCGGTCCAGGTAGTGGCGCAGGATCACGCAGCCAAAGCGAAGGTTGGTCTGCATGTGAAACAGCTTGCCCGCGTCGCCGTCGCCGATCACGCGCGTCCAGAAGGGCATGACCTGCATGTAGCCGCGCGCGCCGACGTTGCTCACCGCGAACTTGCGGAAGTTGCTCTCGACCTGGATCAGGCCGAGCACCAGCGTCACGTCCAGCCCGGCGCGCCTGCTTTCGTACCAGACGGTCTGCAAAAACTCCTTGCGGATTTGCCACTCGGGTTTTTTCTTCTTGAGGCGTTCGCTCATGGCGCCCAGCCAGCGCAGATAAGCCAGGCGGCTTTCGGTGTCTTTGAACTCCGGAATCGGCGGCGCCTGGTTGGCGATGGCCGAGCTCAGCGCGGTGCGCACTGAGTCAATGAGGGGTTCCTCAATCTGCGCGCCGGCGCTGGCTTGCTCTGAAATCAATAGTGAACTGCCCAGGATTGGTAAGGCCTGAAGGCATTTTCTTCTCGAAATCAGCCCTGCCCCTGCAAGACAGGGCGAGCCGGATGCGGGCATATTCACGGTATCTGCGAAAGCCATGCCAATGTCAAAGCGCCAGCTTTCCCTTGAGGAAATCGAAGGCGCCGGCCGCATCAATTTTGCTGGAGGCCGCATCACGGCGGTGCTGGTATTCCAGCTGCCCTTCCTTGAGGCCGCGGTCGCCGATGGTGACGCGGTGCGGCACGCCGATCAGTTCCCAGTCGGCAAACATCGCGCCGGGGCGCTCGCCGCGGTCATCCAGGATCACGTCCACACCGGCTGCGAGCAGCTCCGCGTGGAGCTTGTTGGCAGCGGCTTCGACCTCGGGAAAGCGGTCGGGGCTGATGGGGCACAGCACCACGGTAAACGGCGCAATGGCGTCGGGCCAGATAATGCCGCGTTCGTCGTGGTTTTGCTCGATGGCGGCGGCCGGCAGGCGCGTGATGCCGATGCCGTAGCAGCCCATTTCCATGAACTGCGGCTTGCCGTTTTCGCCGAGGAAGGTGGCGTTCATCGCCTTGCTGTATTTGGTGCCGAGGTAAAACACGTGGCCTACCTCGATGCCGCGCTCGATCACCAGTGCGCCTTTGCCGTCGGGTGAGGGGTCGCCCGCCACCACATTGCGGATGTCTGCCACCAGCGTTGGCTCGGGCAGGTCGCGACCCCAGTTGACGCCGGTGAGGTGAAAGTCCACTTCGTTGGCGCCGCACACCCAGTCGGCCAGCGCCGCGACTTCACGGTCGGCCACCAGCTTGACGGGCTTCTTCAGGTTCAGGGGGCCCAGGTAACCCGGCTTGCAGCCGAAGTGGTCTTCAATCTCGGGCAGCGTGGCAAAACGGAAACCAGCCAGACCCTCTACCTTGCCGACCTTGATCTCATTCATGTCGTGGTCGCCGCGCAGCAGCAGCAGCCAGACTTGCGACTTGATGATCTTGCCCGTCTCATCGAGTTCGTCAGTGGCCAGCACCAGCGACTTGACGGTGGTTTGCAGCGGGATGCCCAGCAGCTCGGCCACGTCGGCGCAAGTGGCCTTGCCAGGCGTAGGTGTCTTGGCCATGGCCTGCGATGCCGGCTTGCGCGCGCCCTGGGGCGCCTGCGCCTCGGCTTTTTCCATGTTGGCGGCGTAGTCACTGCCGGGGCAGTAGACGATGGCGTCTTCGCCGGTCGCCGCGATCACCTGGAATTCTTCGCTCAGGTCGCCACCGATGGCGCCGCTGTCGGCCGCGACGGCGCGGTAGGTCAGCCCAAAGCGGTCAAAGATCTTGCGGTAGGCAGCCGCCATGACCTGGTAGCTGACCTTGGCACTGTCCTGGTCGCGGTCAAAGCTGTAGGCGTCCTTCATGATGAACTCGCGCCCGCGCATCAGGCCGAAGCGGGGACGGCGCTCGTCGCGAAACTTGGTCTGGATCTGGTACAGGTTCTTGGGCAGCTGCTTGTAGCTCTTGATGTCCTGGCGCATCACGTCGGTGACGACTTCCTCGCTGGTCGGCTGGACGACAAAGTCGCGGCCGTGGCGGTCCTTGATGCGCAGCAGCTCGGGGCCCATCTTTTCAAAGCGGCCGGTTTCCTGCCAGAGCTCTGCCGGCTGGATCACCGGCATGGTCATCTCAACGGCGCCGGCACGGTTCATCTCCTCGCGCACGATAGCCTCGACCTTGCGGATCACGCGCAGGCCCATCGGCATGTAGTTGTAAACACCGGCGCCCAGTTTCTTGATCATGCCCGCCCGCATCATGAGCTGGTGGCTCACGACTTCTGCGTCGGCAGGCGCTTCCTTGAGGGTGGAAATGAAGAACTGGGAGGCTTTCATGGGCGGTTTTCTGGAATTCCGGGGTCGGAAAAAAGGGTGGAAAAGGGGTAAAAAAGGAACGAAAAACGAGTGGAAAAGGGGTGCTGCAGTCCGCTGTGCGCTTGGCGCTGGGGCCTTCGCTGTGCATAATGGACTCAGTTTAAAAAATTTGAGGTTTGATTATGCTTGACCGGGACGGCTTTAGGCCCAACGTCGGCATCATCTTGCTCAACCAGAGAAGTCAGGTATTTTGGGGCAAACGTATCCGTACCCACTCGTGGCAATTTCCGCAGGGTGGCATTGACCGGGGCGAAAATCCCGAGCAGGCCATGTACCGCGAGTTACATGAAGAAGTGGGGCTGTTGCCGCAGCATGTGAATGTGCTGGCCCGAACCCGAGACTGGTTGCGCTATGAGGTGCCTGACCGGTTCATCCGCCGCGATGCGCGCGGACATTACAAAGGCCAGAAACAAATCTGGTTTCTCCTTCAACTGGTCGGCCACGACTGGGATTTGAACCTGCGCGCAACCGATCACCCCGAGTTCGATGCCTGGCGCTGGAACGACTATTGGGTGCCGCTGGATGTGGTGGTGGAGTTCAAGCGCGGTGTGTATGAAATGGCGCTGACCGAGCTGTCGCGTTTTGTGCCCCGCGTGGAGAACCGTACCGACTCCCGCCCCGACCACCGCAACCGCTACCTGCGTGGAGGCGTGCATCAGCGCGACCACATGAGTCCTGCTGGTGACGCCGGCCTTTCTCCCGGCCTTGGCGGCGACGCCTTCCACAAACCGGCCGCCAGGCCGGGATCCGCCTTTGAATTGCCGCCTGGCGCCACCTTTGAACCGGATCCGCAGACCAGCCTGGATGCGAATACCCAATCCACCAAAACATGAACTTCAAATCCGCTTTCCTGGTCTCTGTGGCGCTCCTGCTGGGTTTCCATGTGGCGTGGGCCCAGAATCCCGCCTTTATCGCGCCGGATAATCCCGACTGGAAGGAAACCGAGGTCCCTCCTCCGCCGGCGTTTGACGTCAAGAAGCTGGTCGTGTTTGATGTGTCGCCCAATTCCCAGCTGGTGTATGGCGTAGACCCCGCCACCATCCAGATATCGGAAAAAGACAGCCTGGTTCGCTATGTGATGGTGGCCACCAGCGCTAGCGGCGCGCGCAACGCCATGTATGAAGGCATACGCTGCTCGACGGGCGAGTTCAAGACGTATGCCCGCGCCTCGCTTGACGGCAAGTGGAGCCATGCGAAAGATCCGCAGTGGCGCTCGTTGTTTGACAACATGCCGTCCAAGCATGCCCTGCGCTTTGCAAAAGCCGGCGCGTGTGACAGCGCGGCTCCGCCGCCTTCGGTCGATGCGCTGGTCTCCCGGCTGAAGAGCCCGAATTTCAGGATGTCCACGGACTGACGGGCGCTGCCGCGAAGCCCTGGCGAACCAGGCTTTCGCCTGAGGCCTAGCGCGTCAGGACAAGGTTGGTGCGGTGCACCATTTCAGGCTCACCGGTATAGCCCAGCAGTTTTTCAAACTCCGAAGACGCCTTACGGCAGATCAGCCTGGCCTCCGCGCTTGAGTAGTTGGCCAGGCCCCGGGCGATTTCCACACCTTCCGGGCCCCGCACGGCGATGACGTCACCCCGGGAAAACTCCCCCTGAACCGCCGTCATGCCAATGGGCAGCAGGCTCTTGCCTTCATCCCGCACCTTGCCTACGGCGCCGGCGTCCACCGTTACCGCGCCGCGCATCTGCAGGTGGTCGGCCATCCACTGCTTGCGTGCCTGCATTTTCTGGGTTTGCGCCACCAGCAGCGTGCCGATGGACTCGCCTTGCGTCAGCCGGATAAGCGCCTGGGGTTCACGCCCCCAGGCGATGACGGTCGACGCACCTGAGCCGGCCGCGCGCTTGGCCGCCAGGATCTTGGTGATCATGCCGCCCTTGCCGATGCTGGAGCCTGCGCCGCCTGCCATGGCTTCCAGCGATGCATCGCCGGCCTTGGCTTCGTGTACGAATTGCGCGGCGGGGTCTTTGCGCGGGTCGGCGGTGTAAAGGCCTCTCTGGTCGGTGAGGATGACCAGCGCGTCGGCCTCCACCAGGTTGGCAACCAGCGCGCCCAGGGTGTCGTTGTCGCCGAACTTGATCTCGTCATTGACGACCGTGTCGTTTTCATTGATGACGGGCACCACACCGAGCTGCAGCAGTGCCAGCAGGGTGGAGCGCGCGTTGAGGTAGCGTTCACGGTCGGCCAGGTCGGCGTGCGTCAGCAGGACCTGGGCGCTGCCGATGCCGTTTTCGCGGAGCTTGGTTTCATAGACCTGGACCAGGCCCATCTGGCCCACCGCGGCGGCGGCCTGCAGCTCGTGGATGGCTTTGGGCCGCGTGGTCCAGTTCAGGCGCTTCATGCCCTCGGCGATGGCGCCGCTGCTCACCATGATGACTTCGCGCCCATCCTTGACGAGGGTGGCCAGCTGCTCACACCACTGGCCGATGGCCACGGCGTCGAGTCCGCGGCCTTCATTGGTGACCAGGCTGGAGCCCACCTTGACCACAATGCGTTTGGCGTTGCGCAGGATGGGGGAGCCTGTTTTTTCTTGCATGTTTAAGTGCTTTTCGGGCTCTAGCCCAATGAATACAAGGGAAAGTAGCTACTATTTTTATAGCAAGCGGCGCCTTGCACCTGCTTGCGGCTTTAGCTAAAACGAAGGCGTCAGGACGATTCAGGCGGCTCTGGAGGCAGCGGGGCAAAGCGCGGATCAACTTCTTCTTCGGGTTGCTCGCTTTTCTGGACCTGCTTGACGTGCTGGTAGATCGTCTTGATCAGCTGCTCGCAGCCTTCGCGCGTGAGTGCCGAGATTTCGAACACCGGGCCCTTGAATTTGAAGCGCTTGACGAAATCCTTGACGATGGCTGCGCGCTTGTCGGCGTCCACCATGTCGAGCTTGTTGAGCACCAGCCAACGCGGCTTCTCATAGAGCGCCTCGTCGTACTTCTTGAGTTCGCCCACAATGGCTTTTGCCTGCGCGACCGGGTCCACGCCTTCATCAAAAGGGGCCAGGTCCACGATGTGCAGCAGCAGCCGGGTGCGCTGCAGGTGCCGCAGGAAGAGGTGGCCCAGGCCCGCGCCTTCGGAGGCGCCTTCGATCAGGCCGGGCAGGTCGGCCACCACGAAGCTTTGCTCGGGGCCCACCCGCACCACGCCCAGGTTGGGGTGAAGCGTGGTGAAAGGGTAATCGGCAATGCGGGGGCGGGCATTGGAAATCGCCGAGATCAAGGTGGATTTGCCGGCGTTGGGCATGCCGAGCAGGCCGACGTCGGCCAGCACCTTGAGCTCCAGTTTGAGGCTTTTGCGCTCGCCGGGCCAGCCGGGCGTCTTGCTGCGGGGCGCACGGTTGGTTGAGCTTTTAAAGCGCAGGTTGCCGAAGCCGCCGTCGCCACCCTTGGCGATCAGCACCTGTTCGCCGGGAACCAGCAGTTCGTAAAGCACTTCTCCGGTCTCACCGTCGGTCAGGATGGTGCCGACCGGCATCTTGAGAATGATGTCGTCGCCCTTGGCGCCGAACATGTCGGAGCCCATGCCGTGCTGGCCATTGCGGGCCTCATGGCGGCGCGAAAACCGGAAGTCCACCAGCGTGTTGAGGTTGATGTCCGCCACGGCATACACGTGCCCGCCGCGACCGCCGTCGCCGCCGTTGGGGCCACCAAACTCTTTGTATTTTTCGTGGCTGAACGAGACGCAGCCACTCCCGCCATCGCCTGCGGCAATGTCAATAAAGGCTTCGTCAACAAATTTCATGATGGAGTGCTGCGGTTAAGGCGAGGTGCGATGGGGCCGGAGATCAAGTTTACAAATAAAAAAGCCCCGACAGGTCGGGGCTTCGTTTCAGTCGAAGTGACTTATCGAAGTGATCAGCTTACGCCGGGGTCACATTCACGGTGTGCTTGTTCAGCGCGCCCTTGACGGAAAACGAGACCGAGCCGTCAACCAGTGCAAACAGGGTGTGGTCTTTGCCGATGCCGACATTGACGCCTGGATGGAACTTGGTGCCGCGCTGGCGCACGATGATGCTGCCTGCGTTGATGACTTCGCCGCCGAATTTCTTCACGCCAAGCATTTTGGGCTGTGAATCACGCCCGTTTCGCGTAGAGCCGCCGCCTTTTTTCTGTGCCATTTTTCGTTACTCCTGGTACGTCCGTGCTCAGCCGGCGATAGCGCCGATTTGCAGTTCCGTGTAGTTTTGACGGTGGCCCTGACGTTTTTGGTAGTGCTTGCGACGGCGCATTTTGAAAATGCGAACCTTGTCGTGCCTACCCTGTGAAAGGACAGTGACTGTAACAGTGGCGCCGGACACCAAGGGCGTACCAACCGTGATTGTGCTGCCGGTGCCGACAGCCAAAACCTGGTCAATAACGATCTCTTGGCCTACGTCCGCAGCAATCTGTTCTACTTTAATTTTTTCTCCAGTAGCAACCTTGTATTGTTTGCCACCGGTTTTTATGACCGCGTACATGTAAGACCTCGTAATTTGAGTTCTGCAGACGGATTTCCGCAGAGCCCAATATTCTAGCATGCCAGGGAGAATTTGACCAGAAGCCCCTTTTCAATGCCTTTTCAGGCTGAAATCCGGGTGCCGGCGGGACGGGGCGGGCGGGGTGCTTTCTATAATCTGCCCAAACTTACGTCTGGACCGCCTTTTGTCTGCCAATTCCTCAAGCACTGCCGCAGCCCTCGCCCTGATTGCCGACGACATGCGGGGAATGGATGCGGTGATCGAACTGCGCCTGAAGTCCGAAGTGCCGCTGGTCAGCCAGGTCTCCCGGTACATCGTCGCGGCTGGCGGCAAGCGGCTCCGGCCGGCTTTGCTGCTGTTGATGTGCGGCGCTTTGGGTTACAGGCAGGCGCAGCGCTATAACCTCGCGGCTGTCGTCGAGTTCATCCATACAGCGACTCTTTTGCATGACGACGTGGTGGATGAGTCCACGTTGCGCCGTGGGCGAGCTACCGCCAACGAGGCATTTGGCAATCCGGCGAGCGTGCTCGTGGGTGATTTTTTATATTCCCGTGCTTTTCAGATGATGGTGGAGGCCGGGGACATGCGCATCATGCAAACCCTGGCTGAGGCAACGAACGTGATTGCCGAAGGGGAGGTCTTGCAGCTCATGAACATGCATGACGCGACGCTGTCGGAAGAGGGTTACCTCAAAGTGATCCGATCGAAAACGGCCAAGCTTTTCGAGGCGAGCGCCCGTCTGGCGGCGCTCCTGGCGCGCTCATCGGCGGAGGTCGAGCAAAGTTGCGCGGCTTACGGCCAGGCGCTGGGCACGGCCTTCCAGGTGATCGATGACGTGCTGGACTACGACGGCGACGTGTCGGAGATGGGTAAAAATCTGGGTGACGACCTTAGGGAGGGCAAGGCCACCCTTCCGCTCATCATCGCGATGCAGCGAGGCACCGAAGAGGAGCGCACCACCATTCAGCAGGCTATTGAGACCGGCGGAACCGATCAGATGGCACGCATCATTTCGATTGTTCAGCATACAGGCGCCCTGCAGGCGACCCGCGATGCCGCAGCGGTAGAGGCTCAATGTGCGCTCAACGCCTTGCAGTTGCTGCCGCAAAACATTTACAGTGATGCCTTGATGCAGCTCGCCTCCCAACTGCTGGAGAGGCGTTCCTGACATCCGGGTGTGTTGGCGGGGTGTAGCTTAGCCTGGTAGAGCGCTACGTTCGGGACGTAGAGGCCGGAGGTTCGAATCCTCTCACCCCGACCAGGCCTTTCGGCCCGTTTTCTGTCTCATATGTGCGTTTCTTCGCACAGTTCCAGCGTCCTCGGGGGCGGCACGGGTGTTTTCGATTTACACCCAGGAATCTATAGGCGATGATACCCATTTGAGCTAAAACCTGAGAACCATGGCCGCTGTCGATACTGCTATAAACCAACCGCCGTCCATGGCTTTACCTGGCCTGGGCAGGGCTTTGGTGATGGCCGGCAAATTGGGGCAAAAAGCTGCCGAGGATATTTTCCGCAAGGCTCAAAGCAGCCGCACCAGCTTCATCGCCGAATTGACGGGCTCAGGCGCGGTATCCGCGTTTGATTTGGCCCACACCATGTCGACGGCCTTTGCGGCCCCCCTGCTGGACCTGGAAGCCATCGATATACAGCGCTTGCCCAAAGGCTTGCTGGACGCCAAGATTTGCGCAACGTACCGCATCGTTGTCTTGAGCAAGCGCAACAACCGGCTGATTGTCGCGACCGCAGATCCCTCTGATCAGGAGGCGGCGGAAAAAATCAAATTTTCCACCCAGATGGGAGTGGATTGGGTCATCGCTGAATACGACAAGCTATCCAAGCTGGTGGAGGCGTCCAATACCACGGCCGCCGAGGCCATGGAAAGCATTATCGGCGACGACTTCGAATTCGACGAGTCCACCACAGACGCCAGCGCCGAAGACAGTGAAGCCAGCGTTTCGGAGGTTGAGGATGCGCCGGTCGTCAAGTTCCTGCAGAAGATGCTGCTAGACGCCTTCAGCATGCGAGCGTCTGACCTGCATTTCGAACCCTTTGAGCATACGTACCGTGTCCGGTTTCGGGTTGACGGGGAGCTACGGGAAATCGCGTCGCCACCTGTTGCCATCAAGGAGAAACTGGCGGCCCGTATCAAGGTGATTTCAAAGCTGGACATCTCGGAAAAGCGCGTCCCGCAGGACGGCAAGATGAAACTCAAGATCGGCCCGGATCGTGTTATTGATTTCCGGGTCAGCACCTTGCCTACCATGTATGGCGAAAAAATCGTCATTCGTATTCTCGATCCGAGCAGCGCCAAGCTGGGCATTGACGCCCTGGGCTATGAGGCCATTGAAAAAGAGCGATTGATGGCCGCCATCCAGCGGCCTTACGGCATGGTGCTGGTGACGGGCCCTACCGGCTCAGGCAAGACCGTGTCCCTCTATACCTGCCTGAATATTCTTAACAAGCCGGGCGTCAATATCGCCACGGCGGAAGATCCGGCCGAAATTACCTTGCCTGGCGTCAACCAGGTCAGCATGAACGACAAGGCCGGCATGACCTTCTCTGTCGCGCTCAAGGCGTTCTTGCGGCAGGATCCCGACATCATCATGGTCGGTGAGATCCGGGATCTTGAAACGGCCGACATTGCGATCAAGGCTGCGCAGACCGGGCATATGGTCATGTCGACGCTGCACACCAACGACGCACCGACCACACTGACGCGTATGCGCAACATGGGCATCGCGCCTTTTAATATTGCTTCCAGCGTGATTCTGATCACCGCTCAGCGCCTGGCGCGGCGCCTGTGCCCCAATTGCAAGACCCCTGCGGATATCCCGCGCGAGACTTTGCTTGAGGCGGGCTTCAAGGAAGATGATGTGGATGGCTCCTGGACGCCTTACCGCCCCGTGGGTTGTTCTATGTGTACGAATGGTTACAAAGGTCGGGTGGGCGTTTATCAGGTCATGCCCATTTCCGAGGAGATCCAGCGTATCGTCCTTCGCGACGGCAGCGCCCTGGAAATCGCAGCTCAGGCGGAAATCGAGGGCGTCAGGAGCCTGCGGCAGTCGGGTTTGTCTAAAGTTAAACTCGGCATGACTTCGCTGGAAGAGATTCTGGGCTGCACCAATGTTTAATGTGGCGCGTTCAAAAGCCGGTACATTCGCGGGTTACCGTGAGGGCGGGGCGCTTTAAGGCTGTCCATACAACGAGAAAGTATCATGGCAACTGCAGTATCCAAAGGCATCAAGGAATTTGTTTTCGAGTGGGAGGGCAAAGACCGCGGCGGCAAGCAAGTCCGCGGAGAGATCCGTGCTGCTGGCGAGAACCAGGTCAAGTCCTCACTGCGCCGGCAGGGTGTATTGCCTACCAAGATCAAGAAGCGCAAGATGCGCGCCGGCAAGTCCATCAAACCCAGAGACATTGCCATTTTTACCCGTCAGTTGGCCACCATGATGAAGGCGGGCGTGCCCCTTCTGCAGGCTTTTGACATTGTGGGCCGGGGCAATCCCAACGCCAGCGTCACCAAATTGCTCAACGATGTGCGCACCGACGTGGAAACGGGTACTTCCCTGAGCGCGGCCTTTCGCAAGTACCCGATGTACTTCAATGCGCTGTACTGCAATCTGGTTGAAGCCGGTGAAGCCGCCGGTATTCTGGAATCCCTGCTGGACCGACTCGCGGTTTACATGGAAAAGACCGAAGCGATCAAATCCAAGATCAAGTCGGCCCTGATGTATCCCATTTCGGTGGTGGTGGTCGCGTTCGTGGTGGTGGCGGTGATCATGATTTTCGTGATTCCGGCGTTTAAGAGTGTGTTTTCCTCCTTTGGTGCTGACTTGCCTGCACCAACCTTGGTGGTGATTGCAATCAGCGAGTTTTTTGTGTCTTATTGGTGGCTGATTTTTGGCGGTATTGGGGGCACCTTGTATTTTTTCATGCAGGCTTGGAAGCGTAATGAAAAGATGCAGAAGTTCATGGACAGGCTGTTGCTTAAAGTGCCCGTATTTGGCGCGCTGATCGAAAAATCCTGTATTGCCCGTTGGACTCGCACGCTGTCCACCATGTTTGCCGCAGGTGTCCCGCTGGTCGAGGCGCTGGATTCCGTCGGTGGCGCTTCGGGTAACTCGCTGTATGCGGACGCGACAGAGAAAATCCAGCAGGAAGTTTCCACGGGCACCAGCCTGACGGCTGCGATGAGCAATGCCAACCTGTTTCCCACCATGGTGCTGCAAATGTGTGCGATCGGTGAAGAGTCCGGCTCAATCGACCACATGCTGGGCAAGGCCGCCGACTTTTATGAGGCAGAGGTTGATGAAATGGTGGCGGGGCTTTCAAGCCTGATGGAGCCGATCATCATCGTGTTCTTGGGAACCTTGATTGGCGGCATCGTGGTTTCCATGTATTTGCCCATCTTCAAGCTGGGCGCCGTGGTTTGATGGAAATTGGCTTGCCTGCGGAAATAGCGGGAGTGCTTGCCGGGATATTCGGCCTACTGATTGGAAGCTTCCTCAATGTAGTCATTTTCCGGTTGCCGAAAATGATGGAGCGCCAATGGGCGCAGGAATGCGCCGAACTTGCGGACAAACAGCCGGAACCCACCGAGAAATTCAATTTGCTGGTGCCGCGTTCGCGCTGCTCAAGCTGCGGCCACGTCATACGCTGGTATGAAAATATTCCCGTAGTCAGTTACCTGTTTCTCCGGGGCAAGTGCTCGGTATGCGGTACGCCCTATGGCCTGCGTTACCCCGTGGTAGAGGCCGTGACGGGCGGGCTGTTCTTTTTCTGTGCATGGCGCTGGGGTTGGTCGCTGACGGCATTGGCTTGGTGCGGGTTTTCAGCGGCATTGCTTGCGCTGGCCATGATTGATTGGGACACGACCTTGTTGCCGGACGACATCACCTTGCCCTTGCTTTGGGCGGGCCTGATTGTTGCCGCGCTGCAGTGGAACCCTGCTGTCAATTTGCCAACGGCCCTGTGGGGTGCGGTTGCCGGCTATCTTTCCCTCTGGCTGGTGTATTGGGCCTTCAAACTGGTGACGGGCAAAGAGGGCATGGGTTACGGTGACTTCAAGCTGTTCGCTGCACTCGGTGCCTGGTTCGGATGGCCTGCGCTGGTCCCCATAATTCTGATGGCCTCCGTGATCGGCGCGGTGATTGGCATTGCGCTCAAGTTCTCCAGCGGTTTGCGGGAGGGCGGTTACGTCCCGTTCGGCCCTTTCCTGGCGGGCGCGGGATTCACCGCCATGATTTTCGGACCCCAGTCGATTCTGCGGTTTGTCGGCCTCTGATGCCATGCGCGGTACGGCTTTGCGTATCGGGTTGACGGGCGGGATTGGCAGCGGAAAGAGCACGGTGGCACGTACGCTGGTGGCGTGCGGAGCAGCCTTGGTGGACGCCGATGCAATTTCCCGCGCGGTGACTGCAGCCGGCGGCGCCGCCATACCGGAGCTTGCAGCGCAATTCGGCGCACACCTCATCGCGGCCGACGGCGCCCTGGACCGTGAGCGCATGCGCAAACTCGCGTTTGATGATCCGGGCGCCAAGCGCCGCCTGGAATCCATTGTTCACCCCTTGGTAGGTCTCGAGACATTGCGACAGTACGAGCAGGCCGTGGGCGGCGGCAAGCGCTGTGTCGTCTTTGACATCCCGCTGCTGGTGGAGTCCGGGCGCTGGCGGCAGCAACTGGACCAGGTGCTGGTCGTCGATTGCAGCGAAAGCACGCAAATCCACCGCGTGATGGCCCGCAATGGCTGGCCTGAGGACGTAGTGCAGAAAATTCTGGCCGGACAAGCCAGTCGAAGCCAGCGTCTGGCGGCAGCCGACATTTGCCTTTATAACGACGGGTTGTCGCTGGAGGCCCTTGACGCCGAAGTCCGCCAGCTGGCTGCGCGCTTCGGGCTATGATGCACAGACATACACCTTCATTGAAGCCGACGAAAATAGCGCTGTGATTCTTTACGAGTATCCATTTAACGAACGCATACGCACGTATTTGCGCCTGGAGCACCTGTTTCGCCGCCTTGGCGAACTGGTGGAGCGCGAGAGCCCGACCGATCATCATTACGCCATCACGACCATTTTCGAAATCATGGACGTGGGTGCCCGGGCTGACCTGAAAACCGACGTGCTCAAGGATCTCGAGAAACAAAAGCACGTCCTCAACGGTTACCGCGGCAACCCGGCCATTTCGGAAGCCGTTCTTGACGAGGTCACCGGCCAGCTTGAAGGGTGCTTTTCGGCCCTGAACAGCCTGCCGGGCAAGGCAGGCCACTCGCTGACTGAAAACGACTGGCTGATGAGCATTCGCAGCCGTGTCGGCATTCCGGGCGGGACCTGCGAATTTGATTTGCCGGCTTATTTTGCGTGGCAGCACCTGGATGCCGCGACGCGCAAACAAGACTTGCAGCGCTGGATTACCCCGCTGGTGCCGCTGGCCGAATCCATTCGCGTGTTGCTGACCTTGCTGCGTGACTCCGGCGCGCCGCAGAAAGTCGTGGCCCCGGCCGGGCAATACCAGCAGACGCTGCCCCAAGGGCGTACGTTTCAGCTGCTGCGCCTGCGGATCGACCCGGCCCTGGGCCTGATTCCGGAAATCAGCGGCAACCGCCTGATTGTGTCGGTGCGCCTCATGCGCCACGAAAGCGATGACCGGCTGCATGCCAGCACCGAGGACTCGGCGTTCGAGCTGACACTCTGCTCCTGATCCGCTCCTGACTTCGTCTTTCCCTGCTCCCCGACCTGGTTGACCCATTCAGAACTGCCTGAAGCCATGCCTGCCATGAAAAAAGACTCTGCGCCTGCTCCCGTCAAGCTGGTGGTGTGCCCCGGTTGCGGCGGCGAAAGCGTTTATGCGCCCAGCAACCCCTTTCGCCCCTTCTGCAGCGAGCGCTGCAAGAACATCGATTTGGGCGCATGGGCCAGCGAGGGGTTCCGGCTGCCGGCCGACGCGCCGCCCGACGATGAGGTGTTTGGGGATCCGAAACTGCAATAAGAATGGGCTTGCCGGACAAGCGGTGTCACCCGCCCCGGCAGGCATGGGAGCGTCTTCACGTCATGGCGTGAGGCGTATGTGAGAGTGAAAAGGGAGATAGAAAAATGAACGCAAAGTTCTTCAAGGGGTCCGTGCTGGCCCTGCTGGCGGTTGCCGTTTTGCTGGGCGGCAACGCCGTGGCGCAGGCTCAATCCACGCAAGAGGGCAGCAAGCCCGTCAAATCAAAAACGAAGAAGGCCAAGGCCAAATCCGGTTCCGCCGGCACCAACGGCGCGGGCGGCAGGGTTAAGTTCATCTCGGGCTCCGAAGAGACACCGGCTCAGCGCCACGCCCGCCTCACGCGGGAATGCAAGGGCGCCGTGAACGCCGGAGCCTGCTCAGGCTACACGCGCTAGCCGGCTTTCGGTACTGACCGGGCCCCGCAGCAAATGCCGCGGCGCCATGCCCGGCGTGCAGGCTCAGCTGGCGGTCGTGCCCAGCACCTGCTGGAGCTCACCGTTTTGGTACATCTCCATCATGATGTCCGAGCCGCCGATGAATTCGCCCTTCACATAGAGTTGGGGAATTGTCGGCCAGTTGCTGAATTCCTTGATGCCGTGGCGGATTTCTTCGTCTTCCAGTACGTTCACGGTGGCCGGTTTGTTGATGCCACAGGCCTTGAGCACCTGGATGGCGCGGCCTGAAAAACCACACATGGGGAACTGTGCCGTGCCCTTCATGAAGAGGACAACATCGCTGGATTTGACGATTTCGGCGATGCGTTGCTGGGTGGGGTCGGTGGTGCTCATGATGAAGTCCTTTAGGAATGCTGGAGGTGGGCCCAGGGGCCGTGCCGGGCTGAGAACCTTCAGCCGGGACATGTCACATTTCAAGTAGATGGAATCTGGAAACCAGAATTCAACGGGCTGATTATCCCGCCGTTTGGTTTTTTGCGTGATTCCCCGCTTGCCGCGTCACCCGCCCGGCCACAAGCCGCCCGAGCAGCGCTCGATGCCGGCCAGATCCCGCCGGCTTTGAACCTGCTCAAAACCTTCGCTGGCCAGCAACTGGCGCACTGCCGCCGCCTGGTCGTAGCCATGCTCCAGCAGCAGCCAGCCGCCCCGCAGCAGGCTGGAGGGGGCCTGATGCACGATCTCCCGGATGTCGTCCAACCCGTCCGTCCCGGCGGTCAGCGCTGTCAGGGGCTCATGGGTCAGCGCCTCCAGATGGGGGTCATCCCTGGCAATGTAGGGCGGATTGCTGACGATCAGGTGAAAGTGTCCGCTAACTTCCTCAAGCCAGTGGCTTTGCATGAAGTCCAGATCAAGGCGTAAAAGGGCGGCGTTCTCGCGGGCCACGTCCAAGGCGTCAGCGCTCGCATCCACCGCCACGACACGACTCTGGCGGCCGGTCGCTTTCAGGATGTGCGCGATGGCCAGGGCGATTGCGCCGCTGCCCGTGCCCAGATCCAGAATGTCCGGTGACGCAGGTACGTTGGGAAATTGCAGCACTTCCAGCGCCCAGCTCGCCAGCGTTTCAGTGTCCGGCCGCGGCACCAGCACGCGGGCGTCCACCTGCAGCGTGAGGCCAAAAAACGCCTTGCTGCCGACGATATAGGCCAGCGGCTCGCCGGCGGCGCGTCTGCGGCTCATCGCCCGGAAGGCCTGGTGGGCTTCTTCGGGCAGGGGGTCGGTATCGTGCGCCAGCAGCCAGGCCCGTGCGTCACCCGGCTTGCCCAGCGCGTGCAGCAACAACAGCTGGGCGTCCAGGCGGTCCAGCCCCAAGGCCTGGGCGGCGGCGAGGGCTTGGGCGCAGCTAGGTTGACTCATGGGCGTGTGCATGGCGAAGCGGCAGTGTCGCTATAAAAAACATAGCTACATCCCAATGCAGGATATGGGCTAGAGGCCGATTTGGTATGTAAACACCGAGGGCGGGTCATCGGGCGTAAGTCTTAAAGCCCGCTGTTCGCGGTTTCCAGCTCAGCCAGCAACTCAGCCCCGCGCGCTACCTGCAGCGCCGTGACGACATCGCCCATATCGCCTTCCATGATGGCCAGCAGCTTGTACAGCGTCAGGTTGATGCGGTGGTCGGTCAGGCGCCCCTGGGGGAAGTTGTAGGTGCGGATGCGGTCGCTGCGGTCGCCGCTGCCGATCAGGCCCTTGCGTGTGGCGGCGTCTTTGGCGGCGCGCTCGGAGCGGTCTTTTTCGTGGATGCGGGCGGTCAGCACCTTGAGCGCCTGCGCCTTGTTGCTGTGCTGGCTGCGGCCTTCCTGGCATTCGGCGACGATGCCCGTCGGCAGGTGCGTGATGCGCACGGCGGAGTCGGTCTTGTTGATGTGCTGGCCGCCGGCGCCGCTGGCGCGGTAGGTGTCGATGCGCAAGTCGGCCGGGTTGATCTGGATGGCCACGGTTTCGTCCGGCTCAGGTAGCACGGCCACGGTACAGGCGCTGGTGTGGATGCGGCCTTGCGTTTCGGTTGCCGGCACGCGCTGCACGCGGTGGCCGCCGGATTCGAATCGCAGCTTGCCGTAAACGCCCACACCCATCACATCCAGCGGCCCGTCGATGCGCAGGACCACTTCCTTGAAGCCGCCCAGCTCGCTTTGCGACTCGCTGATGATTTCAACCTGCCAGCGGTTGCGCTCGGCAAAGCGGGTGTACATGCGGCACAGGTCGCCGGCAAACAGCGCCGACTCGTCGCCGCCCGTGCCCGCGCGGATTTCGATGAAGGCCGCCCGCGCGTCGTCCGGGTCCTTGGGGATCAGCATCAGCTGCAGGGCCTCGTCGATCTGCGCGATATCGGCTTTGGCCGCATCGATTTCTTCTTCGGCCATCGCAGCCATGTCGGCGTCGTTTTTGGCTTCAGCCAGCATGCCCTCGGCGCCGGCCAGGTCGGCCTCGCGGGTGGTCAGCCGCAGGTACTGTTCGGCGATCACGCTGGCTTCGGCGTGTTCACGGGTCAGGGTGCGAAAGCGGTTCAGGTCGCTCACCACGTCGCTGGCGGACAGGAGCGCATCCAGCTCGTGCAGCCGAAGAAGCTGGCGGTCCAGGGTTTGGCGGAGAAAGGGTTTCATGGCGGTGGGGACGGGAAAAAGGAAAAGCCGCAGGGCATTCAGGGCGACGGGTGGGCGGCGAGAGCGCTGCCAGGCGTCAGTGGGGCGGCTGCAGCGGCGGTCGCTAACGCTCTTTGTCGTCGGGCTGGATCTTGGGCAGCTGG
Source organism: Synechococcus sp. UW140 (assembly GCA_943370375.1). Taxonomy (GTDB): domain Bacteria; phylum Pseudomonadota; class Gammaproteobacteria; order Burkholderiales; family Burkholderiaceae_C; genus Polaromonas. The sequence goes on along the minus strand of CALRQR020000015.1, from coordinate 82,193 downwards.
CCGCGCAGGAACAGCCTGGAGACGGCTTGTGCCGTGGCTTCGCGGCTGTTGGCGTCGCCCGCGTGCAATTCGGCCAGTGTGCCGTGCAGCATTTTCTGGGTGAGGCCGCGGGTCAGCGCGTCCAGCACGGTGTCGAGCGGCTCGCCCCGCGCCAGCAGCTTCTTGGCGCGCACGATTTCGGCGGCACGCCACTCGTCGGTCTGCGCGTTGAGCTGCTGGATCAGCGGCACGCTGCGGCGCTGGCCCAACCAGTGCATGAAGTTCTGCACGCCCGCGTCGATGATGACTTCGGCCTGCGCCACGGCGGCCTGGCGGCTGTCTTTGCCGGTCTGCACCACATGGGCCAGGTCGTCGACGGTGTAGAGGTAAATGTCGGGCAGGGCCTTGACTTCGGGTTCGATGTCACGCGGCACAGCCAGGTCGACCATGAACATGGGACGGTGCTTGCGCAGCTTCACGGCGCGCTCGACCGCCCCCAGGCCGATGATGGGCAGCGTGCTGGCGGTGCAGCTGATCACGGCGTCGAATTCATGCAGGCGGCTGGGCAGATCGGCCAGGCGCATCACCTCGGCGCCGAAGCGGCCGGCCAGTTTTTCACCGCGCTCCAGCGTGCGGTTGGCGATTGCCATGGCTTTTGGGTTCTTCGCGGCAAAGTGGGTGGCGGCCAGGTCGATCATCTCGCCGGCGCCGACAAACAGGACCTTGATGTCGCTCAGGTCTTCAAACAGCTGGCCGGCCAGCCGCACGCTGGCCGCCGCCATGCTGATGCTGTGCGCGCCGATTTCGGTGCTGCTGCGCACTTCTTTGGCCACGGCGAAGGAGCGCTGGAACAGCTGGTGCAGCGTGGTGCCCATGGCGCCCGCGTCTTCAGCGGCGCGCACGGCGTCTTTCATCTGGCCCAAAATCTGCGGCTCGCCCAGCACCATCGAATCCAGCCCGCTGGCTACCCGAAAGGCGTGGCGGGCGACCTGGTCGCCTTGCAGCGTGTAGGCATGTGAACGCAGCAGCGCGGGCGAGACGCCGCCGCTGTGTGCCAGCCAGTCCAGCGTGTGGTCCAGGTCGGTCTTTTCGCCGGCGCAGTAGATCTCGGTGCGGTTGCAGGTCGACAGCAGTGTGGCCTCGGGCTGGCGCGCCAGCGACTCGCGCAGGGCGCGCAAAGTGGGCTCGACCTGGTCCAGGGCGTAGGCGAACCGGCCGCGCAAATCGAGCGGTGCGGTGTTGTGGTTTAGCCCAAGGGCCCAGACTGACATCCTGCGATTATAAAATTGAAGCGACTCGGGCGGTACGAAGGCCTGACAATCGCCCTGATAGTCCTTTTTTCAGCCGTTTTGGCGTTTGTTTTGGGCCTGTTATGGAGCCCGGCGAGTTTTTAACCACCCTTACGCGCATGACCTTCTACCTGCTGGCCAATCACCTGCTCAATCTTGTCCTGCCGGCTGCCGCTGTGGCCCTGCTACTGGTGCTGGCCACGCAGCTGATGGGTGGAATTTTTAAGTCAAAAAGGCCTCTAGCCCAGACGTGGTATGGGCAAGCAGCTATTGTTTTTGTAGCAAACGTGTCGGTGCTGCTGGCCGGACTGGTGTTCTTCGGCCATGACGGGAAGATGCTGACTTATGCCGGCATGGTGGTTGGCGCAGCGCTGTGTCAGTGGGTGGTATTGGGCGCCTGGCGGGCCTGACAGCCTAGTCGGGCTTGAAGATGTCCACCCGGTCCGTGATGATGCCGTCAGTGCCCAGCGCCAGCAGCCGCTGGACATTCGCCTCGTCGTTCACTGTGTAACTCAGCAGCTTGAACCCGGCCTTTTTGGCCTGGGCCACCGTGTCTGCGTTCCAGAGCTTGTGGTTGCAGACGATGGCCACGCAGCCCAAGCCTGCCGCCGTTTCCAGCCAATTGGCGGGAAGTTGGTCGAGCAGCAGGCCGCGCGGCAGCTGAGGCTGGGCGCTTTTGGCGGCCTCCAGCGACAGCGGCTGAAAAGAGGTGAGCAGCGGTGGCACGGCCGTGCCCTGCCACAACCGGGCCGCCTCGTTGGCCACCACGGTGCCGGTACGGGCCTCGGCACCCGGGGTGGGCTTGATTTCGATGTTCAGGAAATAGCCCTTGTCCAGGCAGTAACGGGCAATGCGCTCAAAGCTGGCGAGGCCTTCCGCGGCAAACGCCGGGGAGTGCCAGCCACCCGCATCCAGCTTTGCCAGCGCCTCCCAGTTCAATTCGCTGGCCACGCCTTTGCCGTTGCTGGTGCGCTCCAGCGTGGCGTCGTGCAGCAAAAAGGGAATGCCGTCGGCGCTGAGCTTCACATCGCACTCAAACATGCGGTAGCCGTGGCGGGCGCCCAGCATGAAGGAGGCCAGGGTGTTTTCAGGCGCCAGCTTGCCGGCGCCGCGATGCGCGACCCAGCGGGGATAAGGCCAATTGGCGGCGGAGACGGGGTTTGTCATGGGTGTGCTCAGGACCTGTAGAGACGAAAGCCGAAGGATTAAATCCGTTTGCCGGTTTCCGTATCAAACCAGTGCAGGCGGTCGGCGCGCGGCGTGACGTGGATGGTCGCGCCGATCTCGGGCGCGATAGACAGGCTTTCGTCGGTGCGCACAATGATGGCTTCGCTGCCCATGCGGCAGTACAGCAGGCGCTCGGCGCCCAGCATTTCAATCGTGTCGACCTGCACGGGCCAGCCGGTGGCGCCCACTGTCAGATGCTCGGGCCGTATGCCCAGAATGGCGCCCGGCTTGCCGCCGAAGTCGGCATTCGGTGCCTGCTTGAGCAAATTCATGGGCGGCGAGCCCATAAAGCTCGCCACAAAGGTGGTGGCGGGCCGGTTGTACACCTCTTCGGGCGTGCCGAACTGTTCCATGCGGCCGGCGTTCATCACCATCATGCGTTGGGCCAGCGTCATGGCTTCGACCTGGTCGTGCGTGACGAAGAGCGACGTGATGCCGAGTTCGCGATGCAGCTTCTGGATCTCCAGGCGAGTTTGCACGCGCAGCTTGGCGTCCAGGTTGGACAGCGGCTCGTCAAACAAAAACACCTGCGGCTGGCGCACGATGGCGCGGCCCATGGCCACGCGCTGGCGCTGCCCGCCCGAGAGGGCGCGGGGCTTGCGGTCCAGCAGATGGCCCAGCTCGAGGATCTTGGCGGCCTTGTCGACGCGGGTCTTGATCTCGTCTTTGGGAACCTTGGCGATCTTGAGGCCGTAAGCCATGTTGTCGAACACGCTCATGTGCGGGTAAAGCGCGTAGTTCTGGAACACCATGGCGATGTCGCGCTCGGAAGGTTCGAGCTCGTTGACAACCTTGCCGCCGATGGAGATTTGCCCGTCGCTAACCTCTTCGAGCCCGGCCACCATGCGCAGCAGGGTCGACTTGCCGCAACCCGAAGGCCCGACGATGACGATGAACTCATGGTCGTTGATTTCGGCGTTCACACCGTGCAGCACCTGCAGTGCGTCCTTGCCGGAGCCGTAGCGCTTGATGACGTTATTAAAGGATAGGGATGCCATGTCTGTATTTCCGTTGTGTCTTGGTTGTTCTTGCTTGTTTTGGAGGGCTGGCTGGCTTTATTTTTCGGTATCGACCAGGCCCTTGACGAACCACTTCTGCATCAGCACCACCACCAGGGCGGGCGGCAGCATCGCGAGGATTGCGGTGGCCATGACCACGTTCCATTCGTTCTGGCCGTCGCCGCCGGCGATCATGCGTTTGATGCCCACGACCACCGGATACATGTCTTCACTCGTTGTGGCCAGCAGCGGCCAGAGGTACTGGTTCCAGCCGTAGATGAACTGGATGACGAAGAGCGCCGCGATCGAGGTTTTCGACAGCGGCAGCAGCACGTCAAAGAAAAAGCGCATCGGGCTGGCGCCGTCCATGCGCGAGGCTTCGGTCAGCTCGTCGGGCACGGTCAGGAAGAACTGGCGGAAGAGGAAAGTCGCGGTCGCCGAGGCGATCAGCGGCACCGTCAGGCCCGCATAGGTGTTGAGCATGTTCAGGTCGGACAGCACCTTGTAGGTGGGCAGAATCCGCACCTCCACCGGCAGCATCAGCGTCACGAAGATGGCCCAGAAGCAGGTCTTCTTGAACGGGAAGCGGAAGTACACGATGGCGAAGGCCGACAGCAGCGATATCGTGATCTTGCCGATGGCGATCACCATCGCCGTGACGAAGCTGACCCACATCATGTGCGCCACCGGGGCGTTGGAGCCGGCAGCCGACTCGCGCCCGAACAGCGCTGCCTTGTAGCTGTCGATCATGTTGGTGCCCGGCAGCAAGGGCATGGGTGCCTGCACGATTTCCTGCGCGGTGTGGGTAGACGCCACAAAAGCCAGGTAGAGAGGAAAGGCGACGATAAGGACGCCCAGGATCACGATCACGTGCGCGAGGATGCCGTGGGTTCCGCGTTTCTCAACCATGGTGGGCTCCCGTCGTATTTTTTGTTGTCGTTTTCATCAGTACTGCACCTTTTTCTCAACATAGCGGAACTGGATGACGGTGAGCGCCACCACGATCACCATCAACACCACCGACTGCGCAGCCGAGCCGCCCAGGTCCATGGCCTTGAAGCCGTCGTAGTACACCTTGTAGACCAGGATGGCCGTGTCTTTGCCCGGCCCGCCCTGCGTGGCGGCGTCGACGATGGCAAACGTGTCGAAAAAGGCGTAGACCACGTTGATCACCAGCAGGAAGAAGGTCGTGGGCGACAGCAACGGGAACTGGATGGTCCAGAAGCGGCGCCAGGGTTTCGCGCCGTCAATGGCCGCCGCTTCAATCAGCGACTTGGGAATCGACTGCAGGCCCGCCAGGAAGAACAGGAAGTTGTACGAGATCTGCTTCCACACCGACGCCATCACGATCAGCGTCATGGCGTGGCCCGAGTCGAGCAGGTGGTTCCAGTTGATGCCGATCTTGCCCAGCGCATAGGCGACCACGCCCAGCGAAGGCGAGAACATGAACACCCACAGTACGGCGGCCACCGCCGGTGCGACGGCGTAGGGCAGCACCAGCATGGTCTTGTAGAACATACCGCCGCGCACGATGCGGTCGGCAAAAACGGCCAGCACCAGTGAAAGGCTGATGCCGATGCCGGCGACCATCACCGAGAAAAACGCGGTGGTCTTGAAGGACTCCACATAGCTCGGGTCGTCCAGCAGTTGCCTGAAGTTGGCCAGGCCGACAAATTCAACGGAAGTGCCGAAGGGGTCTTGCTGCTGCAGCGACTGCAGGATTGCCTGCGCCGCCGGCCAGAAGAAGAACACCAAAATAACCGCCATTTGCGGCAGCAGCAGCAGCCAGGGCAGCCAGCTGGATCGAAAGACAACGCGTTTTTCCATAGGGCCTTCGGTGGGCAAAAACTGTGAGTGCTAAAACATAAAAACCCGCCTGGCCCTCCCCGGTGACAGGAAGAGGCGCAGCGGGCCGAGTTTAGCCCGGTGTACGGGCCAGGCTCTGTCTCTTGGGCGATCAGCCCTTATTGGCTTTCTGGAAGCGCTCCAGCTGCTCATTGCCGCGTTTGACGATGGAGCTCAAAGCTTCCTTGGCCGACTTCTTGCCGTTCCAGACCTGCTCGAGTTCTTCGTCCTCGATCGCGCGGATCTGCACATAGTTGCCCAGGCGGATGCCCCGGCTCTTGTCGGTGACCTTGCGGATCATCTGCGTGACTGCGACGTCGGTGCCCGGGTTCTGTTTGTAGAAGCCGGACTTTTCGGTCAGGTCGTACGAAGCCATCGTCACAGGCAGGTAACCGGTGCGCTTGTGGCTGGCCGACTGCACTTCAGGTGTGGAGATGAAGCTGAAGAACTTGGCCACGCCCTTGTATTCTTCCGCTTTCTTGCCCGACATCACCCAGAGGCTGGCACCGCCGATGACGGTGTTCTGCGGCGCGCCGGGAACGTCCTGGTAATAAGGCAGCGGGGCCAGGCCGTAGGCGAACTTGGCGTTTTTGGCCACGTTGCCGTAAAAGCCCGACGAGGTGTTGATCATGGCGCACTCGCCCGACACGAAGCTGGCTTCAGGCACGTTGCCCCGGCCCTTGTAGACAAAGAGGCCTTGCTTGGCCATGTTGGCCAGGTTCTCGATATGGCGAACGTGCAGCGGCGAATCCACCTTCAGGCGCGCATCCATGCCTTGCAGGCCGTTGGCTTTGGTGGCGAATTCGACGTTGTGCCAGGCGGAGAAGCTTTCCACCTGCGTCCAGTTCTGCCAGGCCGTCGTGAAGGGGCATTTGTGGCCGGAGGCCTTCAGTTTGGCGGCAGCATTGACGACTTCAGGCCAGGTGACGGGCGCCTTGTCAGTCGGCAGGCCGGCCGCCTTGAACGCGTCCTTGTTGAAGTAGAAGATGGTGGTGGAGCTGTTGAACGGGAAGCTCAGCATCTGGCCATTCGGCGCGGTGTAATAGCCGGCCACAGCGGGGATGTAGGCTTTCGGGTCGAACTTCTCGCCGGCGTCCTGCATGATCTTGCCGACCGGGACGATGGCGCCCTTGCTGGCCTGCATCGTGGCGGTGCCGACTTCGAACACCTGGAGGATGTGGGGCGCATTGCCGGCGCGGTAGGCCGCGATGGAGGCGGTCATGGATTCGTCGTACGTGCCCTTGAAAGTGGGGACGATCTTGTAGTCTTTCTGGCTTTCGTTGAACTGCTTGGCCAGGTCGTTGACCCATTCGCCGTTGACGGCGGTCATGGAATGCCACCACTGGATCTCGGTCTGGGCCTGGCTGGCCAAAGGCGCGCACAGGCCGAGGGCCGCAAAAGCGAACGCGGAAAGACGGTTTTTCATCAAAACTCCTGGGAATTGGACGTGCTCGTGGCGCGTCAAGTTAAACGGGACAGTCTAAAAACTGTTTATGACAGACCGATTTAAGCGATTTGGCGCCCCGCCGACAAGCGGGATTTCCATAAGGGCACTTACGACTGTCTGCCTTGGCGCTCCAAATGGTGCGCTGCGGTAATATAGGGCAACAGCGCTGGACATGGGTCTGAAGCCGCTGGCTTTTCACGATGAACGCCCCTACTACACTTCAAGAACTCAACGTCTTTGCCGACGACGCCAAGACCGGCGAAGCCCGCATTCGCGAGATTCCGTACAACTACACCTCGTTTTCCGACCGCGAAGTGGTCATTCGCCTGCTCGGCGAGCGTGCCTGGGACCTGCTGAACCGCCTGCGCGACGAACGCCGTACCGGCCGCTCCGCGCGCATGTTGTATGAAGTGCTGGGCGATGTCTGGGTCGTGCAGCGCAATCCCTATTTGCAGGACGATCTGCTGGACAACCCCAAGCGGCGCAAGCTGCTGGTCGATGCCTTGCAGCACCGCCTCACCGAGGTCGAAAAACGCCGCACACCCGATGCAGACCAGCAGCGCGACGCCATTGTGGGCGAGCTGCTGGACGCCGCCCGCGGCGCCGTTGCCCGCTTCTACACCTCCTTCAGTGAGATGTACGACCTGCGCCGCCTGACCGAACGCAAGCTGCGCAAGCTGACGCTCAAAGACAACATCAAGTTCGACGGTCTCTCCCGGGTCTCTCACGTCACCGATGCGACCGACTGGCGCGTCGAGTACCCGTTCGTGGTACTCACGCCCGACACCGAGGTCGAGATGGCCGGCCTGGTCAAGGCCTGCATTGAGCTGGGCCTGACGATTGTTCCGCGCGGCGGCGGCACGGGCTATACCGGTGGAGCGATTCCGCTCACCTGGAAATCGGCCGTCATCAACACCGAAAAGCTTGAGGCCATGACCGAGGTCGAAATGGTCTCGCTGCCGGGCGTTGAAAAGCCTGTCGCCACCGTGTGGACCGAAGCCGGCGTGGTGACTCAGCGCGTGGCCGATGCCGCCGAGCGTGGAGGCTTCGTCTTCGCGGTCGACCCGACCTCTGCCGAAGCCTCCTGCATAGGCGGCAACATCGCCATGAACGCGGGCGGCAAGAAAGCCGTGCTCTGGGGCACGGCGCTGGACAACCTCGCGTCGTGGCGCATGGTCACGCCCCAGGCGCAGTGGCTGGAAGTCACGCGCGTGGGCCACAACCTCGGCAAGATCCACGACGCCGAAATGGCCAGTTTCGATCTTCAGTATTTCGAAGCCGATGGCAAGACGCCCATTCGCACCGAGCGGCTGGATATTCCCGGCAAAACATTCCGCAAGGAAGGCCTGGGCAAAGATGTCACCGACAAGTTCCTGAGCGGTTTGCCCGGCATCCAGAAAGAAGGCTGCGACGGCCTGATCACCAGTGCGCGCTGGATCGTGCACCGCATGCCGGCGCACACCCGCACTGTGTGCCTGGAGTTCTTCGGCAATGCCAAGGACGCCGTACCCAGCATTGTCGAGATCAAGGATTTCATGTTCGCCGAGCAAAAGCGCGGCGGCGCCATCCTGGCGGGGCTTGAACACCTTGATGACCGCTATCTGAAGGCGGTCGGCTACGCGACCAAATCGAAAAAGCACGGCGGCCTGCCGAAGATGGTGCTGTTTGGCGACATTGCCGGCGACGACGCCGATGTCGTGGCACGCGCCACCTCGGAAGTCGTGCGCATTGCCAACTCGCGCCACGGCGAAGGTTTTATCGCCATCAGCCCTGACGCCCGCAAGAAATTCTGGCTGGACCGCAAGCGCACCGCCGCGATCTCCAAGCACACCAACGCCTTCAAGATCAATGAAGACGTGGTGATCCCCTTGCCCCGCATGGCGGAGTACACCGACGGCATCGAGCAGATCAATATCGAGCTCAGCCTGGCCAACAAGATACGGCTTTGCAACGAGCTGGAGGCTTTTTTCCTCAAGGGCAACCTGCCACTGGGCAAGTCGGACGATGCCAACGACATTCCATCGGCCGAGCTGCTGGAAGACCGTGTGGGCCAGGCGCTTGCGCTGATTGGCGAGGTTCGCACGCTCTGGTCCGGCTGGCTGGCGGGTGTGACTACGCTGTTTCCGCAGTTGCAGGACCATTCGCTGCGCGCCAGCTGGAAGACCGATATCCGCGCACAGCTTCAGGCGATCTTCTCGGGCGGCGCGTTTTTGCCGATTATTGAAGAGTGCAATGCCATCCACAAGCGCGTGCTCAAGGGGCGTGTCTGGGCGGCGTTGCATATGCACGCCGGCGACGGCAATGTGCACACCAACCTGCCCGTGAACAGCGACGACTACGAGATGCTGCAAACCGCGCATGTGGCCGTGGCGCGCATCATGGTGCTGGCCCGCTCGCTCGACGGCGTGATCTCCGGCGAACACGGCATCGGCATCACCAAGCTGGAGTTTTTGACCGACGAAGAGCTGCGGCCCTTCACGGAATACAAACAAAAGGTGGATCCGGAAGGGCGCTTCAACAAAGGCAAGTTGCTACGAAATCAGGAGCAACAGGCCTATGAAGGACGTGGGCTACAGGCCCAAAACACTGAAAAATCGTTCTTGCACGCCGACCTGACCAATGCCTACACCCCCAGCTTCGGCCTGATGGGGCACGAGTCGCTGATCATGCAGCAGTCCGATATCGGCGCCATCGCCGACAGCGTGAAAGACTGCCTGCGTTGCGGCAAGTGCAAGCCGGTATGCGCCACGCACGTGCCGCGCGCCAACCTGCTGTACAGCCCGCGCAACAAGATCCTGGCGACCTCGCTGCTGGTGGAAGCCTTCCTGTATGAAGAGCAGACCCGGCGCGGCGTGAGCATCAAGCACTGGGAAGAGTTTGAGGACGTGGCCGACCACTGCACGGTGTGCCACAAGTGCCTGACGCCTTGCCCGGTGGACATCGACTTCGGCGAAGTCTCGATGAACATGCGCAACCTGCTGCGCAAGATGGGGCAAAAGTCCTTCAGGCCCGGCAACGCTGCGGCGATGATCTTCCTGAACGCCACCAGCCCGCAGACCATCAAGTTCATGCGCGGCGCCATGGTGGACGTGGGCTTCAAGGCCCAGCGCCTGGCCAACGACCTGATGCGCCGGCTGGCCCGCAAGCAGACGGCGCTGCCGCCGGCGACTGTCGGCAAGGCGCCCGTCAAAGAGCAGGTGATCCACTTCATCAACAAGAAGATGCCGGGCGGCCTGCCCAAGAAGACGGCGCGTGCGCTGCTGGATATCGAGGACAAGGACTACGTTCCTATCATCCGCAACCCCAAGAGCACCACGTCGGAAACCGAGGCGGTGTTCTATTTTCCCGGCTGCGGCTCCGAGCGCCTGTTCAGCCAGGTGGGCCTGGCGACGCAGGCCATGCTCTGGCATGCGGGCGTGCAGACCGTGCTGCCGCCGGGCTATTTGTGCTGCGGTTATCCGCAGCGCGGCAGCGGCCAGTTCGACAAGGCCGAGAAAATCATCACCGACAACCGGGTGCTGTTCCACCGCGTGGCCAATACCCTGAACTACCTGGACATCAAAACCGTGGTGGTGAGCTGCGGCACCTGCTACGACCAGCTGCAGGGCTACGAATTCGACAAGATATTCCCCGGCTGCCGCATCATCGACATCCACGAGTATCTGCTCGAAAAAGGCATCACCCTGCGGACCGACCAGCCCGGCGCCGGCTACCTTTATCACGACCCTTGCCACAGCCCGATGAAGCTGCAGGAGCCGATGAAGACGGTAAAGGCGCTGATGGGCGACAACGTGCTCAAGAACGACCGCTGCTGCGGCGAATCGGGCACGCTGGGCGTCACCCGGCCCGACATCTCGACGCAGATCCGCTTTCGCAAGGAAGAAGAGCTGCGCAAGGGCGAGGCCGTTTTGCGGGAGGCGGGCACTGTGGCCGAAAACGGCAACGTCAAGATCCTCACCAGCTGCCCGAGTTGCCTGCAAGGGCTTTCGCGCTACGGTGACGACCTGAAAAACGGCCTGCTCGAGGCGGATTACATCGTCGTGGAAATGGCCAACCAGATCCTGGGCAAAGAGTGGCTGCCGACGTATGTCGAGGCAGCCAACCACGGCGGCATTGAGCGGGTGCTGGTCTAGGCCGGTTCCCGGCTGCGGTGTCAACGGGCTTATTGCCAAAATGCCAAACTCTCATGAAGGCCTGATGCATCCGGCCTTTTCTTTTTAGAAAGCGACGATTCCATGGCAGGCCTTCAACCCGGTTCACCCACCCCCACTGCGCTGACGGTCCACAGCCAGTCGCGCATTCTTGAAATCGCGTTTTCTGACGGTGCCGAATTCAGGATTCCGTTTGAGCTCATGCGCGTCTATTCGCCGTCGGCGGAAGTGCAGGGCCACGGCCCGGGCCAGGAAATCCTGCAAACCGGCAAGCGCGAGGTGAACGTGGTCGAGCTCGAGCCCATTGGCAACTACGCGGTCAAGCCGGTGTTCTCCGACGGCCATGAGAGCGGAATCTTCTCGTGGGACTACCTCTACAAGCTGGGCGCCGACCAGGCCCAGCTCTGGGACGAGTACCAGCGGCGCCTGCAGGCGGCCGGCGTCGAGCGCGATGCGCCCATGGTGGTCGCCGGCGGTCACGGCTGCGCTAGCCACTGATTTGGCGAGCTGCGCGAAGCTTCTGGCTCACCGTGCCGAAGCGGCCAAAAGCCAGCGTCGCGCCACTGTTGTTTTTCCAGCATAAAAGCAGGCAATAAGCCCGCAATGCCCCGCGTCATCTCAGGGTTGTCGAGGGCAATGGCGGCTTTGCCCTCTAGCATTGATGCATGAGCAGCACCCATTTCGGTTTTGAATCTGTCGACGAGCAGGACAAGGCACGCCGCGTGCGCGGGGTGTTCGACTCCGTCGCCCCCAAATACGACGTGATGAACGACCTGATGTCCATGGGCCTGCACCGCGCCTGGAAGGCCTACACGGTGCTGGTGGCCAATGTCAAAGAGGGCTATCAGGTGCTGGACATTGCCGGCGGCACCGGCGACCTGGCGCTGGCCTTTGCCCCCAAGGTGGGCAGTACCGGACGTGTGGTTCACACCGACATCAACGAAGCCATGCTGCGCGAGGGCCGCAACCGCCTGCTGGACGCCGGCGTCAGTTTGCCAACGCTGGTGTGTGACGCCGAGCACCTGCCGTTCCCTGATGCCAGCTTCGACGTTGTGACCGTTGCCTTCGGCCTGCGCAACATGACGCACAAGGAAGACGCGCTGCGCGAGATGAACCGTGTGCTCAAGCCCGGCGGCAAGTTGCTGGTGCTGGAGTTTTCCAAAGTGGCCAAGCCGCTGGAAAAAATTTACGACTGGTATTCCTTCAAGGTACTTCCCCGGCTCGGCAAGCTGGTGGCCAATGACGACTCAAGCTACCAATACCTCGCGGAGTCGATCCGCATGCATCCGGGCCAGGACGAATTGAAAGCCCTGATGCATAAAGGTGGTTTCGGTCATGTGGACTATCACAACATGACCGGCGGCGTGGTGGCATTGCATGTTGGAATCAAGTGTTGAGAAAAGTATTGAAAAAGTCAGGCGGCCTTAAAACCGCAATCAAGGAGACGATATGAAAATCTGGTCGGCAATTCTTTCTGCGACGCTCGCACTCACCCTGGCCATGGCGGGCACGGCAGCGGATGCCAAACGCCTGGGCGGCGGGTCCTCATTCGGCAAGCAGTCGTCTAACGTGACGAAGCGCGAAGCGGCGCCGGGCGGCGCCAATTCAGCCGCCAAGCCCGCTACCCCTCCTGCAGCAACGCCGGCGCCTGTCGCGCCCAAGAAGCCTTGGGGCGCCATGCTGGGCGGCCTGGCCGCGGGTCTGGGTCTCGCCTGGCTGGCTTCCTCGCTGGGCCTGGGCGGCGCTTTCGGCCAGATCATCATGTTCGCCTTGCTGGCGCTGGTGGTCATGGTGGTGATCGGCTTCATCATGCGCAAGCTCAAGGGCGGAACGGCCAACGCGCAAGGTTCCGCGCCCGGGCAGACGCCTTTTGCCTTCCAGGGTGCGGGCAACGCCACCACCCCCAAGAATTACAGCCCTGAAAACGTCGGCAATGATGCGTCTGCGCGCCCCTGGGAGCGCAGCAGCATGGCTTTTGATTCCAATAAATACGACGCAGCCGCACCGGCGGCGGGCGGCTCCATGATCGGCTCGGCCTTGCTGGGTGCGCAATCCTGGGGCGTTCCGGCCGGATTTGACGCCGAAGGCTTCCTCAAGGCGAGCAAAGCCAACTTTGTGACCTTGCAAGATGCCTGGGACCGCTCCGACATCCAGAGCCTGCGTGCCATGATGACGGACGACATGCTCGAGCAGATCAAGACCCAACTGGCAGACCGCGAATCGCACACCGGTGGTCAGGTCAACAAGACCGAAGTCGTCATGCTGAACGCCCAACTGCTCGGCATTGAAGAGCTGAGCGACGTCTACATGGCCAGCGTCGAGTTCTCCGGCATGATTCGCGAAGACGCCTCCGCAGGCGCCAGCCCCTTCCGCGAAGTCTGGAACATGACCAAGCCACGCAGCGGCGGCAGCGGCTGGCTGGTCGCCGGGGTACAAGCACTGCAGTAAGCCCACGCGCAAGCCTGCTTCCCCTTCCTGCAGGGGCCATGTCAGAATCGGGGGACGTATGAATACATCGTCCCCTTTTTCTTTTCTGGAATCCATTGCCACCCGCTTTCAGCCGCCCGCCTGGGTGGTGGATGAGGGGCAGCAACGGCTGGTGCTTTTCCTGAACCACGTCCTGATGCAGGAAAAGCAGGCGCAAGACCGTCTGCTGCGGCAAAACGGGCGTGTGGTTCACCTTCAGTGGGGCCTCTTCTCGATCGATCTGGTGGTGACGCCGGCGGGGCTTGTCGATCGCGCATCGCCGTCCGCCAAGCCAGACCTGTCCCTGGCCGTTGCCACCGAATCCCCGCTCGTCGCCTTGCAGTCTGTCATGGCAGGCAAACCGCCGCCGGTGAAGATCGAAGGTGATGTGCAACTGGCCGCTGAACTGGGCTGGCTGGCCGAAAACCTTCGCTGGGATGCGGAGGAAGACCTCTCCCGCCTGATCGGCGATGCGCCTGCCCATGCGGTGGCAGACGTGGGCCGCAAGCTGTTTGAAGGACTCAAGCAGTTTCTGGCAAAGACACCCTTGTCTCCTTCGGCTTCCGCTTCCTCCCCGGTTGTCAGCCCGCAAGCACCCGCCCCGGCAGGCCCCGCAGCCCCAGGTGAGGGCGCCGCGCCTGCGAAGGCGCCTGCATGACGCGCCTCTTTCGAGGTGTTTTTATTGTCTGGACCGTGCTGCGGTTCGGACTGGACGAGTTGGTGCTTTCCAGCTTCCAGCGTCCCTGGATACGCCTGTTGACCCGTATCGTTTCCGTCGGCCGCAATTTGAAGGCGCCGCGCGGCGAGCGCCTGCGCGAAGCGCTTGAAGGGCTGGGGCCGATTTTTGTGAAATTTGGCCAGGTCATGTCGACCCGGCGCGACCTGCTGCCGCCCGATATCGCCGACGAACTGGCGCGCCTGCAGGACCGGGTGCCGCCTTTCGATTCTGCGATCGCGGTCGCCATCATTGAAAAAGCCTTCGGCCGGCCACTCGACCGCATTTTTGCGAGCTTTGAGCACACGCCGGTCGCCAGCGCCTCGATTGCCCAGGTGCACTTCGCCACCTTGCCGAACGGCCGGGAAGTGGCCGTCAAGGTGCTGCGGCCCAATATGCAACCCGCCATCGAGAAAGACCTGGCGCTGATGCACATGATGGCCGGCTGGGTGGAAAGCGCTTCGGCCGACGGCAAGCGGCTCAAGCCACGCGAAGTTGTGGCCGAATTCGACAAATACCTGCACGACGAGCTGGACCTGCTGCGTGAGGCGGCGAACGCCGCGCAGCTGCGCCGCAACATGCAGGGGCTCGATCTGGTGATGATCCCTGAAATGGTCTGGGACTTCTGTATGCCCGACGTCATGGTGATGGAGCGCATGAAGGGGGTTCCCATCAGCCAGGTGCAGCGCCTGCGCGATGCCGGCATAGACATGAAAAAGCTGGCGCGCGACGGCGTCACCATTTTCTTTACCCAGGTGTTCCGCGACGGCTTTTTTCATGCCGACATGCACCCGGGCAATATCCAGGTCAGCCTGGCGCCAGAGACCTTCGGCCGCTATATCTCGCTGGATTTCGGGATTGTGGGCACCCTGACCGAAGTTGACAAAGAGTACCTGGCGCAGAATTTCAGCGCGTTTTTCCAGCGTGATTACAAACGGGTGGCCGAGTTGCACCTCGAATCTGGCTGGGTGCCGCCCGAGACGCGGGTCGATGAGCTGGAAGCCGCCATCCGCGCCTGCTGCGAGCCCTATTTCGACCGGCCTCTGAGGGAAATCTCGCTGGGACTGGTGCTGATGCGCCTGTTCCAGACCTCGCGCCGCTTTCACGTCGAAATCCAGCCCCAGCTGGTGCTGCTGCAAAAAACCTTGCTGAACATCGAGGGCCTGGGCCGGGAGTTGGACCCGGACCTGGACCTCTGGAGCACCGCCAAGCCTTTCCTGGAAAAATGGATGCTGGAGCAGGTCGGCCCCGAGAAACTGTTGGCACAACTCAAAGCCGAGGCCCCCGCCTACGCCAAGCTGCTCCCCGGTTTGCCGCGGCTGCTGTCGCAGTACCTGAAATCCCCTCCCGGGATCAATCGGCGGGAGCTCGAAGAGCTGCTGCAAGAGCAAAAGCGCACCAACAAGCTGTTGCAAGGCCTGATTTATGGCGGTTTGGGCTTTGTTTTGGGCTTGATTGCAATGCAGTTCATCCTGCGTGTGCGGCTCTTCTAAAGCCGCCGGGGAGGGCCCCTGACGCCCTATAATTGAGGGCTTTGCATCTGGAAGCCTTTTCCAGGCAAATTTCCCGGAAATTTTCCGAGATTGTCCCGGAAGTATCTCGGGACAGCCCCTCAAAGCCTTAAGCACTATGCCAATCTACGCCTATAAATGCGAGTCCTGTGGGCATGCCAAGGACGTTCTGCAAAAAATCTCGGATGCGCCCCTCACGGTGTGTCCGCAATGCGGTGAGCCCGCATTCAAAAAGCAGGTCACGGCTGCGGGCTTCCAGCTCAAGGGCTCCGGCTGGTATGTGACGGATTTCCGCGGCGGCAACAGCACGGGCGCGCCCGCGCCCAAGACCGACGGCGGTGACAGCAAGCCAGCTGATACCGGTGCCGCCGCACCAGCCAGCACGGCCGCCGCCCCGGCGGCCTCTTCTCCTGCCCCCGCACCGGCCGCGCCGGCCAAGGCGTCTGGCAGCGACACTTCTTCCAAGACCTCCTCGTGATGGCTTCCATTCGCCGATGGCTTCTGGCCGGATTGCTGGTGCTGGTGCCCCTGGCGATCACGCTGTGGGTGCTCGACTGGATTGTCGGCACGCTCGACCAGACCCTGCTGATCCTGCCGGGCTCCTGGCACCCCGACAAGCTGCTGGGTTTTCATATCCCCGGCTTCGGCGTGCTGCTCACGCTGCTGATCGTGCTGCTGATGGGTGCCATCGCCAGCAACTTCTTCGGCAAAAAACTGGTTCGCTGGGGCAATTCTTTCTTGAGCCGCATTCCCATCGTCCGCTCCATCTATTCCAGCGTGAAGCAGGTGTCCGACACGGTGTTCTCCGAAAACGGCAACGCTTTTCGCAAGGCCTTGCTGGTGCAGTGGCCGCGTGAAGGCGTCTGGACCATCGGTTTTCTCACGGGCACGCCCGGCGGCGATGTCGTCAACCATTTGCCGGGCGACTACCTGAGTGTTTATGTGCCGACCACGCCTAACCCGACCGGTGGCTATTTCGTCATGCTGAAGAAAAGCGACTGCATCGAGCTCAGGATGAGTGTCGATGAGGCGCTGACCTATGTGATTTCGATGGGTGTCGTGGTTCCTTCCCGTACCGTCCCCCCGTCCCTGACCCCACCCCTTTAAATCGCGAAACTGCAAACCCCGCGCGTGAGGCGCTGAAAGTCCGAGTATTTTTATGGCCATCGTTTCCCAAATGCGTTCCAACTATTGCGGTCTGGTGACCGAAGCCCTCATGGGCCAAACCGTGAGCCTGTGCGGCTGGGTCAATCGCCGGCGCGACCATGGCGGCGTGATCTTCATCGACCTGCGCGACCGTGAAGGCTATGTGCAGGTGGTCTGCGACCCGGACCGCGCCGACATGTTCAAGACCGCTGAAGGCGTGCGCAACGAATTTTGCGTCCAGGTCAAAGGCGTGGTGCGGGCCCGTCCTGATGGCACGACCAACGACAACCTCAAAAGCGGCAAGGTCGAAGTGCTCTGCCACGAACTGATCGTGCTGAACCCGAGCGTCACGCCGCCGTTCCAGCTCGACGACGACAACCTGTCGGAGACGACGCGCCTCACGCACCGTGTGCTGGACCTGCGCCGCCCCTACATGCAGAACAACCTGATGCTGCGCTACCGCGTGGCGATGGAAACGCGCAAGTTCCTCGACGCCAACGGTTTCATCGACATTGAAACCCCGATGCTGACCAAGAGCACGCCCGAAGGCGCGCGCGACTACCTGGTGCCCAGCCGCGTCAACGAAGGCATGTTCTTCGCGCTGCCGCAAAGCCCGCAACTGTTCAAGCAGTTGCTCATGGTGGCCGGCTTTGACCGTTACTACCAGATCACGAAGTGCTTTCGCGACGAAGACTTGCGCGCCGACCGCCAGCCGGAATTCACGCAGATCGATATCGAGACGTCCTTCATGGCCGAGCAGGACATTCGCGACATGTTCCAGGGCATGATCAGCAACATCTTCAAGACCGTGCTGGCCACCGACCTGGGCGAGTTCCCCGTCATGGCCTATGCCGACGCGATGCACCGCTTCGGCTCCGACAAGCCCGACCTGCGCGTGAACCTGGAATTCACCGAGCTGACCGACGTCATGGCGACGGTGGACTTCAAGGTCTTCAGCACCCCCGCCACCGCTGTTGGAGGCCGCGTGGTGGCCTTGCGCGTGCCCGGCGGCTCCGAGATGAGCCGCGGCGAGATCGACGGCTACACCGAGTTCGTGAAAATTTACGGCGCCAAGGGCCTGGCCTGGATCAAGGTCAATGACGTGAGCAAGGGCCGCGAAGGCCTGCAAAGCCCTATCGTCAAGAACCTGCACGATGCGGCCCTTGCCGAAATCCTCAAGCGCACCGGCGCGCAGAACGGCGACATCATTTTCTTCGGCGCCGACAAGGCCAAGATCGTCAACGACAGCATTGGCGCGCTGCGCCTGAAAGTCGGCCACAGCGAATTCGGCAAGAAAACCGGCCTCTTCACCAAGGGCTGGAAGCCGCTGTGGGTGGTCGATTTCCCGATGTTCGAGTTTGACGAAGACGGCCAGCGCTGGAGCGCCGTGCACCACCCCTTCACCGCACCCAAAGACGGGCATGAAGACTGGATGGACACCGACCCGGGCCGCTGCATCGCCAAGGCCTACGACATGGTGCTCAACGGTTGGGAGCTGGGCGGCGGCTCGGTCCGTATCCACCGCGCCGAAGTGCAGAGCAAGGTATTCAGCGCGCTGAAGATCGGCCCTGAAGAGGCTCAAGAGAAGTTCGGCTTCCTGCTGGACGCGCTGCAGTACGGCGCGCCTCCGCACGGCGGCCTGGCTTTCGGCCTGGACCGCATCGTCACCATGATGACGGGCGCCGAGTCGATTCGCGACGTGATTGCTTTCCCGAAAACCCAGCGCGCGCAGGACTTGCTCACGCATGCCCCAAGCCCGGTGGACGAGAAGCAATTGCGCGAACTGCACATCCGCCTGCGTAACCCGCAACCAGCCTGATCAGGCGCTGGATATCACCAGCTGATGAGGAGGGGACACCTTGAAGCCTTTCAAGATCCCCGAATCCGTGCTGGTCGTCATCCACACACCGCAGCTCGATGTGCTGCTGATCGAGCGCGCCGACAACCCCGGCTTCTGGCAAAGCGTCACGGGCGCCAAAGACACGGCGGACGAACCCTTGCTGCAAACGGCAGTGCGCGAGGTGCTGGAAGAAACCGGCATTGATGCGGCGCCCGGGCAGTTTCGCGACTGGGGACTGGCGAACGTGTACGAGATCTACCCGGTCTGGCGCCATCGCTATGCGCCCGGCGTCACACGCAATACCGAGCATGTTTTCAGCCTGTGCCTGCCCCACGTGCGCGATGTGAAGCTCAATCCCAGAGAGCACACCGCCTCGCAATGGCTGCCGCACTACGCGGCCGCCGACCTCTGCTTCTCGCCCTCGAATGCCGAGGCAGTGCTTCTCCTGCCGAAATTCCTGGCTTGAACGCTGAACGCTGAACACTGAATGGTGAGCCGAGGGCAGAGGCGCAACATTTTGTGAGTTTGGCGCTACTGGATTGGCAAACATCAGCCAGTCGGTTCAAATGGGATGACTCTTCCCGCCAACTCTCCCCACTTCCAGGAAAAAGCCGCCGGCCATGTTTCCACTTCACAAGTCCGGTGCGTTGCAGTTGCTCCAGGGCGGGCGCGAATTCTTTCCTGAGCTCATCAAGGCGCTGGATGCGGCGCACACCTGGATTCAGCTGGAAACCTATATTTTTGATTTCCACGGCGCCGGCGCGGAGGTGGCCGAGGCACTGATCCGCGCGGCCCGGCGCGGCGTGACGGTGCAGGTGCTGGTCGACGGCATCGGCACCAGCCCCTTGCCGGTCAGGTGGCGCGACAAATTCGCGGCCGCCCAGATCGACTGGTTTGTCTACTCGCCCCTCGGCACCGGTCTCAGCGGCCTGGGCCTGCTGGTGCCGGAACGCTGGCGCAGGCTGCACCGCAAGCTGTGCGTGGTGGACCAGCACCTGCTCTTTTGCGGCGGCATCAATGTGCTCGACGATTTTTACGATCCCAACCACGGTGAGCTTCAGGCCCCGCGCGTTGATTTTTCCGTGGCGGTGACCGGCCCCCTGGCGGTGGAGGCGGCCGACGCCATGGCGCTGCTCTGGTGGCGCGTCCAGGCCGGCTACAGCGCGCGGCAGCGCCACATGGCCGCCGCATGGGAGAAGTTCAAGGAGGCAGGCTACGGCGGGCGCACCGGCACCACGCCCCTGGCCGCAGCGAATGACGTCGGCGCCACCGGCCCCAAGGCGGCGCTGATCCTGCGCGACAACCTGCGCAACCGCAGCAGCATCGAGCGCGCCTACCGCAAGGCCATCGGCAAGGCGCACCAGGAAATCATCATTGCCAATGCCTACTTTCTGCCCGGCGGCAAGCTGCGTCGCGCCCTCGTCGGCGCGGCCAAACGCGGGGTACGCGTCACCTTGCTGCTGCAAGGGCGCTACGAGTACTTCATGCAGTACCACGCAGCGCGCCCGGTGTATGGCGCCCTGCTGGCGGCTGGCGTGGAGATCTACGAATACGAGGCCGGCTTCCTGCACGCCAAGGTCGCGGTGGTCGACGGGCATTGGGCCACCGTGGGCTCTTCCAATCTGGACCCTTTAAGCCTGCTGCTGGCACGCGAGGCCAATGTGGTGGTGGAAGACAAGGCCTTTGCCGCCCGGCTGGCGGGCATTTTGCGCGAAGCCATGGTGAGCCAGGGGCGGCGCATGGAGCCCGCTGACCACAGCCACCGGCCCTGGGGCCAGCGCTTGCGGGGCTGGGTGGCCTATGCCCTGGTGCGGCTGGCCTTGCTGGTGGCGGGGCAGCGCTATTAAATTAATAGCGGCTAGTCCAGACAACATATGGGCTGGAGGCTAAAAACCTTGTCAAATCCCGGACAAGACGATTTGGGGTCAGGCTGGTAATATCTGGCATGCTTATGAAATCAGACACGCCCCTGCAGGACGCGACCGACGAGGGGACACCCGTCTCCGTCAAGATCCGCGAACGCCTGGCCCAGGCACGCAAACGCTTTAACGCCAACGACAACATCGCCAAATTCATTGAGCCGGGTGAGCTGGAAAAGCTGCTCGACGAAGTCACCGGCAAGATGCAAGGCGTGCTCGACAGCCTGGTGATCGACACCGTAGGCGACCACAACACCCACAACACCGCGCGCCGCGTGGCCAAGATGTACCTCAACGAGGTGTTCAAGGGCCGCTATGTGGCGCCGCCCACCATCACCGAGTTTCCCAACGCCGAGCACCTCAACGAGCTGATGATCGTCGGCCCCATCACCGTGCGCAGCGCCTGCTCCCACCATTTCTGCCCGGTCATCGGCAAGATCTGGATCGGCGTGCTGCCCAATGAACACACCAATGTGATCGGCCTCTCCAAATACGCGCGCCTGGCCGAATGGGTCATGGGCCGCCCGCAAATCCAGGAAGAAGCGGTGGTGCAACTGGCCGACCTCATCATGGAAAAAACCCAGCCCGACGGCCTGGCCATCGTGATGGAAGCCAGCCACTACTGCATGGCCTGGCGCGGCGTGAAAGACATGGACAGCAAGATGATCAATTCGGTGATGCGCGGTGTCTTCCTGAAGGATTCGACCTTGCGCCGCGAATTCCTCGCTTTGATCCCGCAGAAAGGCTAACCATGCTGGTACGTTTACTTTACGCAAGCCGCGCGGTCGACACGAGTCCGGAAGCCATTGAAGGCATCCTCTCGCAATCGCGCCAGCACAACCCGTCTTCGGGCATCACCGGCATCCTCTGCTACGGCGGCGGCATTTTCCTGCAGGCGATTGAAGGCGGCCGCATGGCCGTCAGCGAGCTCTTCGGCCACATCCAGCAAGACGCCCGCCACAAGGACGTGATCCTCCTGCACTTCGAGGAAATCTCCGAGCGGCGCTTCGGCGGCTGGACCATGGGCCAGGTCAACCTGTCCAAGCTCAACCATTCGATTTTGCTGAAGTACTCCGAAAAAGCCGAACTTGATCCGTACTCGGTCTCGGGCAAGGTCTCGTTCGCGCTGCTCGAAGACCTGATGGCCACCGCCTCCATCTGCGGCAGGGTTTGAGGCCTGCGCACCGCCAGGCCTGACGCGTGTCTCCAGGCGCCCTGGCCCTCGTACTCCTCGCCGGACTGATTCACGCCAGCTGGAACATCGCCGCCAAGAAGGCCGGCGGTGATTCGCGCTTTGCCGCTTTTACCGGCCTGGTGCTGCTGGTGGCGTGGGCGCCGGTGGGCATCTGGTTCGGCATAACCGAGCTCCCGCGCTGGGGTTGGGCGCAATGGCTGCTGCTGTGCGCCAGCGCCTTGCTGCACACCATCTATTACATCGTCCTGCTGCGCGGCTACCGCAAGGCGGACCTCACCGTGGTCTATCCGCTGGCGCGGGGCTCGGGGCCGCTGCTGTCGTCGATGGCCGCCATCCTGCTGCTGGGCGAGCAGATTTCCGCGCTCGGTGTGGCCGGTATCGCGGGTGTCGTGGGCGGCGTGTTTCTGGTCGCCGGCGGGCCTGGCCTGTGGCGCGCCTCGCACGACCCGGCGCAGCGCCAGCGGGTACGCAAGGGCATGGTCTATGGCCTGTTGAGCGGCGCCTTTATTGCCAGCTACACCGTCGTCGATGGCTATGCGGTCAAGATCCTGCTGATGTCGCCGATCCTGGTGGATTACATGGGCAGCCTGCTGCGCATGGTGGTGCTGGCGCCCGCGTTGCTGCGCGACCCCGCTGAAGCCAGGGTGTTGTGGAGGCGGCAATGGAAGTACGCGGTGTTTGTCGGTGTCGTCAGCCCCGTGTCCTATGTGCTGGTGCTGTACGCCATGCAGACCGCGCCGCTGTCGCATGTGGCGCCCGCGCGCGAGGTGTCCATGTTGTTTGCCGCGCTGATAGGCGGCCATCTGCTGGGTGAGGGCGACCGTGCTTTACGCCTGACCGGCGCCGCCTGCATTGCGGCGGGCGTGATGGCGCTGGCGCTGGGCTGAGAACGTGATTGATGCCGCGATGACTGCGCCCTTGCTGCTCGGCTGCGATTTCTCCAGCAGTCCGACCCGAAAAAAACCCATTGTTTTAGCGCTTGGGTCAACGTCTCATGGGCGCTGCGTGCTATCAAAAATAGAGCGGCTGGAGTCTCTGGCGGCATTTGGGCACTGGCTGCAGCAGCCCGGGCCCTGGCTGGGCGCATTTGATTTTCCGTTTGGACTGCCGCGTGAACTGGTGGCGCATCTGGGCTGGCCGCTGCAGTGGGAAGCCTGCATGCGCCACTATGCGGCCTTGAGCCGCGAAGACATCCGCACCACCTTTGCGGCGTTCTGCGATGCGCGCCCCATCGGCGGGAAGTTTGCCCACCGTGCAGCCGACGGACCGGCCGGCTCCAGCCCGTCGATGAAATGGGTCAACCCGCCGGTTGCCTACATGCTGCACGCCGGTGTGCCGCGCCTGCTCGCGGCGGGCGTACACCTGCCCGGCCTGCATGACGGCGACACCCAACGCGTCGCGCTTGAGGGGTATCCGGGCCTGCTGGCGCGCGAGGTTCTCGGCAGCCGCTCATACAAGAGTGACGACAAAGCCAAGCAGACGCCCGAGCGGTTGATCGCACGCAAGGACCTCATCACCTCGCTGGAGAACGGCCAAACACGGCTGGGGCTGCGCCTCAAAGTCAGCCATGCGCAGCGCGACCTGCTTGCCGACGATGCCAGCGGCGACAGCCTGGACGCCGTGCTGTGTCTCATGCAGGCGGCCTGGGCGGTGCAGCAGGGCGCGCCGCTCTACGGCTTGCCGGCCGACATGGACCCGCTGGAGGGTTGGATCGTCACGGCCTGATTGTTGAACGGGGTGTGCCGGTAAAACTGTCTATTCATACAGTATATTGAGGGCCCTTTTTCACTTCAATGGCTGTCCATGCTTTTACCAATTCCTGCGTGCATTACCGTCATCATGGCTGATCTCATGGATCAAACTTCAGCATGATTTTGGCCTCTAGCCCAATAAAGACGTGGTCCAGCAGCTATAAATTTCATAGCAATTGCCTTTTTTCGCTGTGGCGCCCTCACATCCCTGCAGTGGCCGCTCTGGCAGTTTTGGCCGTTTTGACATTCCTGGCCGGGCCTGCCCCGGCTGTGGCGGCGCCACCCGCCAAAGCTGCATGGTCGGGCGTGGTCACCTACGTGGTCGACGGCGATACGGTCCGCGTGCGGCCGCCCGGCGGCGGCAAGCCTCTGAGCATTCGCGTCGACGGCATCGATGCGCCTGAAATCTGCCAGGCCTTTGGGCTGGCCTCCCGCGATGCGCTGATGCGCCGGGTGGTGGGCAAGCGCGTCAAGGTGTATGGCAAGCGCCATGACGATTACGGCCGTTTGCTGGCCAGGATCGAACTCAACGGTGCCGACACCGGTCAATGGATGGTCGCGCACGGCCTGGCCTGGTCTTATCGCTACCGTTCCAGCCCGGGCCCGTATGCAGCGCAACAGCGGCGCGCCAAGGCCGCGGGGCTGGGCGTGTTTTCATCCGCGCAAGGGGCGCCGCCCGTGTACCCGGCGCAATTTCGAAAACAGCACGGCTCCTGCCATTCACCGGCGAAGTAGCCGGCCCCGGCAGCGTTGTTTGCGCTGTCTTTTTGTCCTACGGGTGTTTCAGCGGATGGCGATTGGCTAAAGCGGCTCACCTGCCTAGAGTGAACAGGCGCGAACTTCAGGTTCGCAAACCCCTGTGCGCCGCCCAGGCATCCCGGGCATCCGCGCATTCACCCCAAGGAGCCCGACATGATTTCTACCCCCCTGCATTTCTCGCCAGCTGCCAATGCCCTACGGCCTCTGGCGGTCGCCGCCGCTGTCGCCCTGGCGCTGGGCTTGTCCGCCTGCGGCAAACAGGACGACGGAAAAACGGCTGGCCAGCAACTCGACTCTGCCATTGCCAAAACCGAGGACGCGGCCGCCCGGGCCAAGGCCAAGGCCGAAAGCGAAATGGCCAGTGCCGGCGCTGCGATGAAAAGCGCCACCCAAAGCGCCGAAGCTTCGGGCAAAGACATGGCCACCAAGGCCGGCGAGAAGATCGACGACCTGACGATCACCACGACTGTCACCGCAGGGCTTGCCAAAGACCCGGACCTCAGTGCGCTCAAGATCAACGTGGACACCCGAGACGGCGCCGTGACCCTGAACGGCTCGGCCCCCACGGAGGCTGCCCGCGACAAAGCCGCCACCCTGGCCAAAGCGGTCAAGGGCGTCAATTCGGTAGACAACAAGCTGGTGGTGAAGGCGGCCGGTTAGCCGCCCCAGTCACTGCGTTGTTGTCCAGACGCAGCGCCATCCGGTTCACGCGAATCGGATGGCTTTTTTTTGCCCGGCCGAAACGTCAATACCCATGCCGCATCCCGGACGTAGAAAAGGCAGGCATGGAAACTCCATGCCTGCCTTCTTCTTTCTTCCAGCCTCATCCAGCCACCCTGAGGGCGGCCAGATTTGCCGTCAGCCGCTTAAGGGCGAACGATGATGTCGTTGCGCACGGCCTTGACGTTTTTCGTGCCGCGGGCGATGTTTTCAGCCTGGGCTTTTTCAGCGCTGGACTTGGCAAAGCCGGACAGCTGAACCGTGCCGTTGAGCGTCTCGACCTTGATGGACGATGCCGCCACGGTCTTGTCTTCAACGAACTTGGCCTTCACCGCGGTGGTGATGGCTGCATCATCGACATATTCACCGGCGGTCGACTGACCACGCCCGACAGCGCAGCCGCTGCCGATGATGGTGATGCCTGCCAGGGCTGCGAATGCAATTGCGCGAGCGTATTTCATATTGTTTTCCTCTTGAGTTGATGTAATGGTTTTAGTGCAGTGGTTGAAAAAGCCTGTCGGTGAGCGGCACCACGCCCACCGGCCTGCGGTAACGGTTATTTCTCCGGCCCATCCGGGGTGTTGATTGGCGTGTTCATCTTGATTTCTGGCCTGGGTCGGAAGAGGGCGAAGCGCTGGACAACATCGCCAGCAAAGCGCCGGACAGCTCAGACGATTTGAGTGTTGCAATCAACAGGCTGCCAATGGAGACCAGCCGCCAGGGGCGAAGCACCACGGCGGCGGCGCCGGCTGCAGCGGCAATGCCCAGCAGCTGCAGCGGTTTTTCTTCGGCGTAGTGTTTGAGTGTCGGCTTGGCCAGCCCAAACGCCACACTGACCGGGTGGTGATGCCACCAGGCGCCCAGGGCGTGTTTGAGGATGCTCCAGGTGCCGCCGTCAAAGTTGCCGTCGCCGCCTTCTTCGTCATGCCCGGCGCCGGCAGCATCATCCTGCCCGTCATGCGAATGTGCATCACGGCTCATATGACGGACGATGGCCTTGCGGCTGCTGGCCAGTCGCTCTTGCGGCGTAGGGGAGGTGAGGGAATTCATTGCGCGTCTTGGTGGGTGAGTCTTGCGTCGCAAGGCTTCAGGCCGCCACGCGCAGGGCGCGGGCGTCGCTGTCGATTTGCGCTTTCAGCTCTGGAAAGCGTTCATTCACGAAAGGCTTTCGCGCTTTCAGAACGGCCACGACAAGAATGACCAGCGCCACGCCTGGCACGCCCACCAGCGCCCAGTGAAACTGGTTCTGCAGTGCGCCCAGCATCACGGCCGTTCCAGCCAGGCCCAGAAACACCACCGCCGACAACACCGCAACAATCCAGGCCACGGCACGCGCCAGCAATTCGGCGCCTGCATTGGAGGCCTCGTCGTGGAACAGCGCGGCATAGGCCGATAGATGGTCCACGACCAGGTCTGGCCGCTGCACGATGGTTGAGAAAAGGGGATGAAGCATGGATGGGCTTGGACAGGAGGATCAGGAAATCAGGAAATCAGGAAAGGCAGTGAACGGGGGCGCGTAAGTTCTCAGTCCGACTATCAGTAGCGGTTCTGGTTCTGGTTGCGGTGACGTGCCGACGACACCAGCAGCGCGATGCCCGCACCAACGGCGGCAGCGATCAGCACTGAGCGCAAGGGTTGCTCGGACACATAACGTGTGGTGGTGGAGGCTGCGTTTGACAGCGATTGCTGCGCGCGGTCTTTGGCTTCCGAGGCAATGTCCAGGCTCTGGCGTGCGAGGCGCTGAGCCTTGGTGGCCAGCAAATCGACGACAGGGTCGATTGCGCCACGCAGGTCACGAACCTTGTTTTCGGCTTTGTCGAGCGCATCGTTGGCGTAGCCACGCGTGGTGTCAACGGCCTTCTCGGCGGTGTTGAGCACCTGGTCGGAGGCTTGGCGAGCGGTTTGGGCGGCGGTTTGAGTGTTCATGTTGAATCCTTGCAGAGAGGTGAATGAAATCGGCGATTCGGTGGACCGGCAGTGGCCGCCGGCGGTGAAAAAACGCGGCCGGAAAAAAAGGGGCCGCGCTGTGATGTGCAGAAGGGTTGAAAGCGCAGTGCTGTCAGCCCTTCCTGATCAGGCTGACCACAAAACTCACGATGGCCATGATGGCGAAGATGAAGAAGAGGATCTTGGCGATTTCGACAGCGCCTGCTGCGATGCCGCCAAAACCGAACACGGCGGCGATCAACGCGATGACCAGGAAAACGACGGAATAGTGCAACATCTCAGGCTCCTTTGTGGCGGTGGGTGGCGCGTCTCACTTTTGAAACGCCTGAAGCCTAGGTTAAAGAGATGCGTTGATTTGTCTCATCGGCTGCCAGCGTGTGCCACTGTCAGCTCCAGCGGCGGTGCCCTGTAGGAGGGGGCCGACATTTTGTTACGCAGCGCGTGCTGCGGCACCGCCTGGGCGCCTTGTGCAGACCGCGCTGCAGTTGCGCGGATGAGGGGCATTGAGGCGAGCGGTCAAGGCCCTTTCAACGCCGCTTGCGGCGCGCGCGCTCAGAGCGATTTGGGCAGGACTGCGGAGATCCGTGTGCCTTCGCCTTCGGTGCTGGCGACGGTCAGGCGCCCGCCGGCGGCTTCGACGCGATGCCGCATGCCGGCCAGGCCATGGCTGCCCGGGCCCACGCTTTCGACCTTGAAGCCCCGGCCGTTGTCCTTGACCTCGACCGTGATGTAGCTGTCAAAGTTGTGCAGGCTGACTTCCGCTTGTTTGGCTTCCGCGTACTTGCCCATGTTGGTGAGCGACTCCTGCACCAGGCGATAGACCGTCAGCTGCGCGGAGCCGCCGAGCTCGACGGATTCCAGATCGGTGGTGATCGTGATGCCCGAGCGTTCCTCGAACTCGTGGGCCAGGATTTCAAGCGAGGCCACCAGGCCCAGGTGCGACAGCGACGACGGCCGCAAATCCTCGACGATGCGGCGCTTCAGGGCGATGCCACTGTTGAGTGTGTTGGTCAGGTGCGCCAGCCGTTCGGCGGCCTCGGGCAGGTTGCCTGCCAGGCGCGATTTCAACCGGGCCACATCCAGCTTCGCGGCCGTCAGGAGGGCGCCCAGCTCGTCGTGCAGTTCGCGCGCCAGGTGGCCGCGTTCGTCTTCGCGCACATTCTGCAGGTGGGTAGCCAACTCGGCCAGGTTGGCGGTTCGCTCACGGACCTGCGTCTCGAGAAAGTCGCGCTCCCGCTGCAGCGATTCCTGCTCGCGCCGTCCGGAAGCGAGCAGCGCCTTGGTCTGCAGCAGGTACATGTAGAACGCCAGCAAGCCTGCCAGAGCCATGGTGGCCACACCGATGCGTGACAGCTGCAGCGTATTTTTGATCTGGACCTGTCCCTGCTCCATCTTGCTGATGCTGCTTGCCTGCAGCTTGTTGGCCTGTTCGCGAATGGCATCCATGTGCTCTTTCCCGACATCGGTCGTCAGCACGAACTTCCAGGCATCCTCGTTGCCTTCCTTTCGCATCCGCACGCTCAGATCCATTTCCGCGAGCTTGCGCGAGACATGCCGGGACATCTGGCTGAATTCCGTGAGTTGCTCCCGGTAGGGGGTAAACAGCTGGCGCAGGGCGTCGAGATTCTGGTCGATGTCGGCCAGGGCCGTGTTGTAGGGCTCCAGGTAGCGCGCATCGCCCGTCAGGAGATACCCCCGTTGCCCGGTCTCGGCATCCAGCACGCGCTGCAGCAGTTTGTTGACCGCGCCGCGGGTCAGCTGGGCCTCTTCAATGGCCGCTGCCGCATCGGTAGACTTGCGAAAACTGGCTTCATTGATGAAGATAAGGAATGCGGCGGCGAGCACTGCCAAAGGCAGGCTGATGGCCATTTTGGGTATCGCAAATCGTTTCACGGCAAACTCCGTTTGGTACTTCAATGAAGAATTCGTCAATAATGGATGCTGAAAATTAAAGCAGGCGCCCGTTCGGGGCATCTCTTTTCGCGGCTTCTCAAGTTTTTTTTCCGCTAGCCCAGGCTTTATAGAAAGACAGCGACATGATCAAAATTGGAATTGTGGACGACCATGCCATTGTCCGTTCGGGACTCCGGCAGTTTTTCTCCGACCAGGTGGATTTGCGGGTCGTCGGCGAGGCCGGCAGCGGCCGTGAGGCCATTGACCTCGTGCGCAACGTTGAGCTGGATATCCTCGTCATGGACTTGTCCATGCCCGGCCAGAGCGGCATCGACGCACTCGCCATGATCCGCGCGAAGGCGCCCGATGTCGGCATCCTCATCCTGAGCGGCTATCCCGAAGAGCACTACGCGGTCAACCTGATTCGTCAGGGTGCCAGCGGCTATCTCAACAAGGAGTGCGATCCGTCCGAAATCGTCGACGCGATCCGCGTGATCTCGCTGGGCAAGCGCTACATCACCCCTGCGGTCGCCGAGCTGCTGGCCCAGCAGCTGAACCGGCCCAACGATGTGGCTTCGCACGAGCAGTTGTCCGAGCGGGAGTTCCAGGTGTTCCTGAAACTGGCCAAGGGCGAAACCGCGGGCGACATTGCCAAGGCGCTTTCGTTGAGCGTGAAGACGGTGAGTACCTACCGCACGCGCGTGATGGAAAAAATGAGCCTTTCGTCCAACAGCGACCTGACCTATTACGCGCTCAAGAACAAGCTGATCGACTGATTTCAAGCGGCAGTGCCGCTCTGCTGGATGCAGTAATCCACCAGGGCGTCAATCTCGTTGGATTTGTCAAAGACGGCATCGACGCCCAGTTGGGCGCATCGTTGCCGGATGTCAGCCGTGGCGTAATTGCTCAGAACCACCACCTTCTGCGTGGAAGGGCGGTCTCTGCAGGCAGCCAGCACACCCAGTCCGCTACCCTGCTTCAAAAACAGGTCAACAATCGCCAGATCCCAGTTGTTCCGGTTTTCCGTTAACCAGGCCTTGCCTTCGTTTTCGGTTTCTGCGGTTCCTACGGGATCAATGCGTGCCAATTCCTCAAGCGTCCCGATCAGGTTTTCACGAATGGTGGGATTGTCTTCTACGATGTACGTTTTCAGTCTCACTGCTCAAGTCCAGGTAGGAGGCCGCGTGGTTTTCGAGGTATTACGAAAGTCCCAAAAGCGCAAATGGCTGTTGTCACTTAATGTATCTTTTCATTGAGGGCCATTCTGCCAGCGGCAAAGGCCAGTGCTTGTAGGATACCTCCTACGATGGGCCGTATGCATGCATACATTCTCACGAATGTCGCGTTGTAGGCACATGCTCACAGCATGTTATGGTGCCTGCCGACTGACCTGAACGGGGTGTTTGGCGGATAGTCAAGGCTCTGCAATTCAGAGCATGCGCGCTGCCAGGCAGTGGTTTTTTGGCGCATCGCCGGCGATTGAAGAGCAAGTCCTTGAAGGGGCTTGAACCATCAGAACGCCATCCATGAATAATTCCTCCTCCCGGCCAGTCCTTCTCAAGAGAATCCTTGTCGGTGTGGCTGCGCTGCTTGTCGTGCTGGTGCTGGTCATCGCTTTTTTCCCGTGGGACGCCATGCGCGGGCCCATCAACCGTTATGTTTCCGACCAGCTCGGCAGGCGTTTTGAAATTACGCGCCACTTGTCGGTGGATCTGGGACGAACCGTCACGGTCCGGGCGGATGGGGTGGAGTTTGCCAATCCTGAGTGGGCGCACAAGCCTTTCCTGGTCAAAGCCACTGCCGCCGAATTTGACATCAAGCTGTTTGCGCTTCTGCGAGGGCGCGTCGAGATTCCCCGTATCGCACTGACCGAGCCGGAAATCGGCTTGCAGATGGAGCCTGATGGCCGGCGCACCTGGGCCTTGTCGCGTGATACGTCGGATGAAGGAGCCGTTCCGCGCATCGATGCCTTGTTGATTGACCGGGGCACGCTGGATTACGAGGCCTCCGCGCAAGGCGCAAACATCAACGTTCAGTTTTCGCTCGCGCAGGAGGCTAAGGGCGAGTTGCCTCTGAGCTACAAGGCCAGCGGCAAATGGAAAAATGAACCCTTCAGCGCCAGCGGGCGTACCGGCGGCGCACTGCAGCTGAGCAAGGATCTCGAGGCGCCTTTCCCGATAGAGGTCAATGCCGTGGCCGGGAAAACCAGCCTGAAGGCCAAGGGGACGATTGCCAACCTCGCCGACCTTGCCGGGATCGATGCCACGTTCGACCTGCAAGGCCGCAACCTGGAGGAGCTGTACAAGTTGCTGGGCGTTGTACTGCCGTCGACGCCGCCCTACAAGCTGCGCGGCAAGCTGGCCAAGCAGGGCAAGGTATGGGCTACCAGCCAGATCCAGGGAACGCTGGGCAGCTCCGACCTGAGCGGCGCGCTGAGCTATGACCAGTCGGCCGCGACACCTCTTTTGTCGGGCAAGGTGCAATCGCGCCTGCTCGATTTCGCCGATCTCGCGCCGGTGATCGGCCTGCCGCCCCCGGCAGGGCCTACGCAGACAAGTACGGCGGCAGCTTCAACGGCCGGCAACCAACCCGCACCGGTGAAGAAGGCCAAGGCGGCGCCATCGACTCGCAAGGTGCTGCCGGTGGCGACGCTGGATGTGACCCGGCTCAAAGCCATGAATGCAGACGTTATTTATTCTGCGGCCGACATCCGCCATGTGGAAGTTCTCCCGTTGGACAAGGGCAGTGTTCACGTCAAGATCAATGCCGGTGTGATGCAGCTGGAGCCGATCTCGCTGGGCATTGCGGGCGGCACGGTGGCGGGCAACATCCGCGTCGACGCCAATGTGATGCCGGCGGCCTTCACCACGCGGCTGGATGTGCGCGCAGTGCAGCTCAACAAGCTGTTTCCGGCAGTCGAAACCAGCAAGAGCAGCCTGGGCAAAATCAGCGGCCAGTTTGACCTGAAGGGCCGCGGAAATTCTGTGGCGCAAATGCTCGGCTCTGCTTCGGGCGACATGGCTGTTTTGATGGGCAAGGGCGAGATCAGCAACATCCTTCTGGAGTTCATGGGCCTGGATGGCGGTGAGGTGATCAAGTTCCTGGTGCGGGGCGACCGCAATGTGCAACTGCGTTGCGCCGCAGCCGCTTTTGGTGTGAACCAGGGCTTGATGACGAGCAAGACCATTGTTCTGGACACCACCGACACGGTGATCAATGGGCGGGGGACCATCAACCTGGCCAACGAAACACTGGACCTGGTCCTCGACCCTGCGCCCAAGGATCAAAGCATTTTGAGTTTCAGGTCGCCGCTGAAAATTGCCGGCACCTTTGCCTCACCGTCCGCCGGACCTGACAAGGGCGCGCTCGCTGGTCGGGCCGGTGTAGCGATCGCGCTGGGGCTTCTGAACCCCTTGCTGGCCCTTGCCGCCACGATCGAAACGGGGCCGGGGCAAGATGAGAATTGTTCGGCCATTCTGGCCAAGGCGACGACAGCCGGCGTGTCGGGTGTTGCTTCGCGCATTCCCGCGTCGGCCACCCGATAGCTTTTGCAGCGCTGGGTTAGCCGGCGTGCCGGTGCGGCCTTGCGCCGCCATCGCCACACACGGGGCATGCCGTGTTGCGCATCAGCTTCATCTCGCTCCACTCCATGCTTTTTCCGTCCAGCATCAGCAGTCGCCCTGTCAGGGGCTGGCCGACACCGCAAAGAAGTTTGAGTGCTTCGGCCGCCTGGGTACTTCCGATGATGCCGACCAGCGGGGCAAATACCCCCATGGTGGCGCAGCGGGTTTCTTCCAGAAGCTCGGATTCCGGGAACACGCAGGCGTAGCAAGGGGCCTCTGCGCTGGCACTGTCGAAGACGGACACCTGGCCGTCAAAACGGATGGCGGCCCCCGACACCAGCGGCTTGCGGTGCTTGACGCAAGCGCGGTTGATGGCATGACGGGTGGCAAAGTTGTCGGTGCAGTCGAGTACGAGGTCGACACCTTGAACCAGGCGATCCAGCAGCGCGCCGTCTGCGCGCTCGGTCACGGTCGTTACCTTGACGTCGGGATTGATTGCCGCAATCGCCTGCCGGGCTGATTCGGCCTTGAATTCATTCACACGGGCGAGGTTGTGGGCGATCTGCCGCTGCAGGTTGGTCGTATCCACCCGGTCGTGGTCGACGATGGTGATGTGGCCGACACCGGCGCTGCCCAGGTAGAGCGCGACCGGTGAGCCGAGACCGCCCGCACCGACGATCAGTACCTGCGAATTGAGGAGTTTTTCCTGGCCCTCGATGCCGACTTCGTCGAGCAGGATATGCCGGGAATAGCGAAGCAGCTGATCGTCATTCATGAAGGGGAGGCCGGTCAGTGCTCAGGCTTGCAGGGGAGGGGTTACCCGCGGGAACAAGCGGCCGCGCAAGGCGGGCACTGTTCCCGGGTGTCTTGGCGCTATGGCCCTATTGCCGTCGTCTAGTTTTCTTTTTTCTCGTTCTTGGGCTCAACCACGGCGGTCTTGCTGACCAGCACAGGCCGGCCCTTGAGCTTGTTGATCGCCTGGGCCAGCTGGAAGTCCTTGTCGCTGCCCAGCTCGGGCGGACGGCGCTGCTCGGGAGTCTTCTTGGCCTCTTCTTCGAGGCGCTTCAAGGCTTCTTCGCGGGCTTTTTCGCGGTTGGCGTCCTTGACTTCAGCGCCCTGGCCGCTGTTGAGGTGTTTCTCAAGGTCGGCTTCGCGGGTGCGCAAGGCGGCAAACGGGCTGCCTTCGGCGGTTTCGTCCACCATGACGTCGGGCACGATGCCGCGTGCCTGGATCGACTTGCCGCTGGGGGTGTAGTAGCGCGCCGTGGTGAGCTTCAGGCCCGTGTCCGGACCGAGCGGCCGCACGGTTTGCACCGAGCCCTTGCCGAAGGTCTGGTTGCCCATGATGGTGGCGCGCTTGTAGTCCTGCAGTGCGCCCGCGACGATTTCGCTGGCCGAGGCCGAGCCTTCGTTGACCAGCACAACCAGCGGCACATTCTTGATGGCTGCGGGCAGGCGCTTGAGAGGGTCGGCGCCGTTGCGGCGCTGGTAGAACTCGGGGGCGGCCTTGTAAGTGAA
This sequence comes from Synechococcus sp. UW140, assembly GCA_943370375.1. Classification (GTDB taxonomy): domain Bacteria; phylum Pseudomonadota; class Gammaproteobacteria; order Burkholderiales; family Burkholderiaceae_C; genus Polaromonas. Next base: position 48,314 of record CALRQR020000015.1, on the reverse strand, counting down.
TTTGCTTTCGGCCAGCTGGCCGTTGGTAGACACCACGGTGACGTTTTCAGGCAGGAAGGCGGCCGACACGGCGACAGCCGCATCCAGCAGGCCGCCCGGGTCATTGCGCAAATCCAGCACCAGGCCCTTGAGGTTGGGTTCCTGCTTGTAGATCTGCTCGAGCTTGGTGACGAAATCTTCGACCGTGCGTTCCTGGAACTGGCTCAGGCGGATCCACGCGTAGCCGGGCTCCACCACCTTGCTGCGAACCGACTGTGTGCGGATTTCTTCGCGCGTGATGGTCACCGGGAAGGTGCGGTTTTCGTCCTTGCGGAAGATGGTGAGCAGCACCTTGGTCTTGGGCTCGCCGCGCATCTTCTTGACGGCTTCGTTGAGCGTGAGGCCTTTGACGGCGGTGTCGTCAATGCGGGTGATCAGGTCGTTGGGCTTGAGGCCGGCGCGGTCGGCAGGGGAGCCTTCAATCGGCGAGACGACTTTGACCAGGCCGTCTTCCTGGCTGATCTCGATGCCGACGCCGACAAAACGGCCGGTGGTGCCTTCGCGGAATTCCTTATAGGACTTCTTGTCGAAGTACACCGAATGCGGATCCAGGCTGGCCACCATGCCGGAGATGGCGTCGGTGATGAGTTTTTTCTCGTCCACCGGCTCCACATAGTCGGTTTTGACCATGCCGAACACCGAGGCGAGCTGTTGCAGCTCTTCCAGCGGCAAAGGCGCGAGGCCGGCGCGGGCCACGGCCTGCAGTTGCACCGTGGTGAGCGCTCCTGCCACAGCACCGATTGAAATCCAGCCTGCTATCTTGAGCTTCTGACCCATAGAAATACCTTCGTAAACCTGTTGAGGAACCCCTGCTCCCCCTATGTGAAGCAATATACACCTTGGAGAATGGCCTCACGCCACAGTTCCGCGAATCGGTGCCCCCTGCGCAGCAAATGTGCCAAAAGTACCCGCTTTTACTGCACCTTTACAGAAAAAGGCCGGCCGGCTTCCTGGCAAATCCGGCGTGCACTCTCCGGGTGCAGCTTCAACTCAGGCTTTACCCTGAGCCCCCACGGCGGCCGCCGCCTTCGCCGCGGCCTCGCTGTCGCCCAGGTAGTAGTGGCGCAGCGGTTTCAGTTCGGCGTCCAGCTCGTAAACCAGCGGAATGCCATTGGGAATGTTGAGGCTGACGATGTCGCTGTCCGAGATGTTGTCCAGGTATTTCACCAGGGCGCGGATGGAGTTGCCGTGGGCCGCCACCACGATGCGCTTGCCGGCCTTGATGGCAGGCGCCATGGCTTCGTTCCAGAAGGGCAGGACGCGGTCTACCGTGTCTTTGAGGCATTCGGTCAATGGCACCTGCCCGGGCGCCAGTTTGGCGTAGCGCGGGTCGCCGCGTTCGCTGCGCTCGTCGCTCGCGTCCAGCGGCGGCGGCGGCGTGTCGTAGCTGCGGCGCCAGACCAGCACCTGCTCGTCGCCATATTTTTTGGCGGTTTCGGCCTTGTTCAGGCCTTGCAGCCCGCCGTAGTGCCGCTCGTTGAGCCGCCAGCTGTGCACCACGGGCAGCCAGGTGCGGTCCATTTCGTCCAGTGTGTGCCAGAGCGTGCGGGTGGCGCGCTTGAGCACGCTGGTGTAGGCCACGTCAAAGTCATAACCTTCGCTTTTGAGCAGTTTCCCGGCGTTTTTGGCCTGTGCAACGCCGGTTTCCGTGAGGTCGACGTCGGTCCAGCCGGTGAAGCGGTTTTCAAGGTTCCAGGTCGATTCGCCGTGGCGGATGAGCACGAGTTTGTACATGGTGGGAAGGGTCGAGAGTGGAAAAAAGGGAAAAAAGGGGATTAGGAAGGGCCGCCGGCCGGGCGTTTTCTCCCTCTATTCTAAAATCATGGGTTCGCTGAAAAAGCGCCAAGACACACAAAGGGTACACCGTGAAATTTTTGATCGACAACTGGATGCTGATTTCGATAGCGATCGCCTCGGGCGGCATGCTGATCTGGCCCATGATTTCCGGCGCCATGAACGCCGGCGCGCTCACAGCCAGCGGCGCCGTGCAATTGATCAACCGCGAAAAAGCGGTGGTAGTGGACGTCAGCGAAGCCGATGAATTCGCGGCCGGTCACGTCACGGGCGCCAAAAACGTGCCTTTCAGCGAACTGGAAGGCAAACTCCCCGCCATCGTCAAAAACAAGGCTTTGCCGTTGATTCTGGTGTGTGCCACGGGTGCACGCGCCGGCCGCGCCGTCGCCGTCGCCAAAAAGCTCGGTTACGAGCAGGCCCAATCGCTGGGCGGCGGGCTCAAAGCCTGGAAAGAAGCTAACCTGCCTCTTGAGAAGGCCTGATCCAGGTCCTCGCCATTGATTCGATACGGCGCTGACCGGGCGCGGCAGGCATGAAAGCTGCTGGAACCCGGATCACCTGCCTTCCCGTGCCGGGCTTCATGCCCGGCCGGACCCGGAGAACCTCATGCAAACCGTCAAGATCTACACCACCGGCACCTGCCCCTACTGCATCCAGGCCAAGCTGCTGCTCAAACAGCGCGGCGTCACCGAACTCGATGAAATCCGCGTCGACATGGAGCCTGGCGAGCGCCAGAAGATGATGGAAATCACCGGCCGGCGCACCGTGCCGCAAATCTTTATCGGTGAGACCCACGTAGGCGGCTGCGATGACCTCATGGCCCTGGACGGCCGCGGCGGCCTCATGCCCCTACTGAATACCCCCGCCTGAATTTCAGGGCGGCCTTTCCCTACCAGCATGAGCCGCGGGACTGGCTTTGCCAGACCGCAGGCGGGCGGCCCCCTCGGGGGGCAGGGAGCTACACGCAGTGAGCGACCGTGGGGGCTACATATCCACTCCATATAATCATCGGCTGGTCACCGGCTAGCCGGCGCATCTAATCCTCTGTCCAACCTTCCCCGACCCGAAAGAGCACCATGGCTGAAGCCAATCTTGACCCCGTATTCCAGATCCAGCGCGTCTACCTCAAGGACGTGTCGCTGGAGCAGCCCAATTCGCCCGAAATCCTGCTGAACCCCGAGCAGCCTGCCGTGGACATCCAGCTGGGTGTGGACGCCACGCCTGTGGCCGACGGCCTGTTTGAAGTTTCCGTCACCGCCACCGTGCAAACCAAGATTGCCGACAAGACCGTGTTCCTGGTGGAAGCCAAGCAGGCCGGCATTTTTGAAATCCGCAACATTCCTGCAGACCAGATGGGCGCGATCCTGGGCATCGCCTGCCCGCAGATCGTCTACCCCTACCTGCGCGGCAATGTGGCTGACGTGATCCAGCGCGGCGGTTTCCCGCCCGTGCACATGGCAGAAATCAATTTCCAGGCCATGTACGAGCAGCAGCAAGCCCAGGCCGCAGCGGCCGAGCCGGCTGCACCGCAAATCATCGTTTGATGGGGCGCCGGGATACACACCCCGGCTTTCTTTCCTTCGTGATTACTTCGTGACGCGCTCATGAAAATACTGGTCATCGGCGCAGGCGCCTGGGGCACGGCATTGGCCGTCGGCAGCGCGTCCCGCCACCAGGTCACGCTGTGGGCGCGCGACGCGGGCCTGGTCAAAAACCTGCAAGCCAGCCGCACCAACCACCGCTACCTGCCCGGCGTGACCTTGCCCGACAGCCTGCTGTTGCAAGGCGGCGATGTGCCGCTGGCACAGGCCGTCGCGGGCCAAGACCTCATCATCCTGGCCACGCCGGTGTCGGCGGCCCGCAGCATGCTGCAAAGCCTGCAACACGCCAGCGTGCCGGTGGCCTGGCTGAGCAAGGGTTTCGAGGCGCCTCTGGATACGCCTTCATCCACTTCTTCTTCTTCTTCTTTTGCATCGTTTGGGCTGATGGTCCATGAAATACGGGCGCAGGCTGCTATTAATTTAAGAGCGGGTGTGCTCAGCGGGCCCAGCTTTGCGCTGGAAGTCGCCCGCGGCCAGCCGACGGCGCTGGTGGCTGCCAGCGAGCACGCCGAAGTGCGCGACGCACTCGTCGCCGCCTTTCACAGCGCCACGTTGCGCGTCTACGCCAATGACGACGTGATCGGCGTCGAGGTGGGCGGCGCCGTCAAGAACGTGCTGGCGATCGCCACCGGGCTGTGTGACGGCCTGCAGCTGGGCCTGAACGCCCGCGCCGCGCTCATCACACGCGGCCTGGCCGAAATGACGCGCCTGGGTGTGGCGCTGGGCGCCCGCGCCGAAACCTTTACCGGCCTCTCGGGGCTGGGCGACCTGGTGCTGACAGCCACCGGCGACCTGAGCCGCAACCGCAAGGTGGGGCTGTTGCTGGCCGAGGGCAAAACGCTGGCGCAAGCCGTTGATTCATTGGGCCATGTGGCTGAGGGCGTGTATTCCGCCCGCACCGTGGTGCAGCGCGCCGGCGGGCTGGGCGTCGAGATGCCGATCGCGCAAAGCGTGGTGGCCCTGCTGGACGGCAAGCTGCGGCCGGCCGAGGCGGTGGCAGCACTGATGGGCCGGGGGCCGACGGCCGAGCTGGCCTGACTTGTTTTTCGCTGCTCTCAGCTTCTTGCTATTGAATTAATAGCTGCTGGCCAAGAGGGCGCCTGGGCTGGAGCCCTAAAACACCATGAAAGCGCAACCGTGGCACGGCCCCTGCCGGCTACTTGCGTAAATGCAGCGTCACCAGCAGCGACGCGTCCTGCACCGCCGTCAACCCATGCGGCACGCCGCCCGCCAGCCAGAGCAACTGGCCGGCTTTCATGGGCTGGGTCTGGCCGTTGGCGGTGAAGGCCACCTCGCCTTCCAGGCATTGCACGGTGATTTCGCCCCTGACCTGATGCGAGGGAACGGTCTTGCCGGCCGGAATGATCAGGCGCATGACTTCCAGCTCCTCGCTTTTGAACAACGCGACGGTGCGGCCCTCGGAAAGCTTGCCGGCCAGCGGCTGGACGTCGACGAGTTGCCCGGAAGCGGCGTGGGGGATGGCCATGGTGAACTCCTGCAAGCGTGGCGGCAGGCGACGACTGCCTGCTGGTGAACTCTATACCCCCGGCGGCGCTTGCGCCACCGTCGATGTTGTCGCGTGTGGGCTGATCAGCCCGGCTAGACCGTCTTGTTGTAGGCCAGAAAAACATCATCCCGCACCCAGCCCAGCGACTCATAAAGGGCCTGCGCTGCCTGGTTGGTCCTGGCGGTGGTCAGGTCCAGCCGCGCAAAGCCGTTGGCCTGCGCGTGCGCGTGGGCCGCCTGCATCAGCGCGCGACCGGCGCCCGTTTTGCGCGCCTCGGGCGCCACATACAGGTCATAGAGCGTGTAAATGGGTTGGGCGATCACAGAGCAAAAGCCCGGGTAAAGCTGGCAAAAGCCGACGAGAGCGCTTTCATTGCCCGCCACTTGCGACGCTTGCGCCACCAGGATCACCGACTCCCGGTTGCGCATGCGCGCCCCGATGAACTGCAGCGCCAGCGCCGCATCGGCGGGCTGTTGGTAAAACTGCCGGTAGGCGTCAAACAGCGCCGCGACGGCCGGCAGGTCAGCTTGGCCGGCCAGGCGAATGGAGACGGGGGTGACTGACATGGCTTGGTGATGAAATTGGCCTCCAGCCCAATTACTGCCTTGGCTGGTAGCTATCAAAAAAGGAGCAAATCCGGCCTCGGCACGAAGGTGTCATGCCGAAGTTGCGCAGGGGCCGCCTAGATTTCCAGGTTGTCGATCAGCCGCGTGCTGCCCAGCTTGGCCGCGCCCAGCACCACCAGCGGCACATCGGCCAGCGGGCCGTGCGGCACCTGCAGGTCGGCGCGGCGGCGCACGGTGAGGTAGTCGGGCTTCCAGCCGCGGCGGGCCAGCGCCTGCATGGCTTGCGCTTCGAGTGCGGGCAGGTCGGGCGTGCCGCCGGCGCGGGCGGCTTCGCCCAAAGCGCGTATCGCTTTGGAAAGCTCCACTGCTTCAGCGCGCTGGGTGGCGTTGAGGTACCCGTTGCGTGACGACAGCGCCAGGCCGTCTTCGGCACGCTGGGTCTCGCCCGCCAGGATCTCGATCGGCAACGCAAACTGCCGCACCATGCGCTGCACCACCATCACCTGCTGGTAGTCCTTCTTGCCGAAAGCCGCCACGCCCGTGGGCATGCCGGCAAACACGCAGGAAAAGAGCTTGAGCACCACGGTGCTCACGCCGATAAAAAAGCCGGGCCTGAAGTGGCCTTCAAGCATGTCGCTGATGTCTGTGGCCGGGTGCACTTTGTAGCTTTGCGGCTCGGGGTAGAGGTGTTTTTCCAGCGGGGCAAACAGCACGTTGCAGCCGGCGGCCTTCAGGCGCTCGGCGTCGGCGTCCAGCGTGCGCGGGTAGCTGTCGAAGTCTTCATGCGGCGCAAACTGCAGGCGGTTCACGAAGATGCTGGAGACGCTCACGTCGCCCAGCGGCTTGGCCTGCTTGACGAGGGCGATGTGGCCGTCGTGCAGGTTGCCCATGGTGGGTACAAAGGACGGGCGTTTATACGGGCTGAGGGCCTCGCGCAGCTCCGGGATGGTGTGGACGATCTGCATCTTGTCTCCTGAAAGGGTCGCGTCGGGCTACCAGGCGTGGGTGGCGTTCACCGGAAAGCTGCCGTCTTTGACGGCGCGCACATAGGCTTCCATGGCGCCGCGCACGCTGGCGGTTTTGTTGTCGGGGCCTTCCATGAAGTTGCGTACAAACTTCGGCATCTTGCCCAGGTTCATGCCCAGCATGTCGTGCAGCACCAGCACCTGGCCGGCGGTGCCGTTGCCCGCGCCTATGCCGATGGTGGCGCAATGCGTGAGGTCTTGTGTGAGTGTGGCCGACAGCGCCGCGGGCACCATCTCCAGCACCAGCATGGCGGCGCCGGCGTCTTGCAGCTCGCGCGCGTGGCGCGTCATCGTGGCAGCGGCTTCATCGCCTTTACCCTGCACGCGGTAGCCGCCCAGTGCATGCACGGTCTGCGGCGTCAGTCCCAGGTGCGCGCAGACAGGAATGCCGCGTTCCACCAGAAAGCGCACGGTCTCGGTTGTCCAGCCGCCGCCTTCGAGCTTGACCATGTGGGCGCCAGCCTGCATCAGCACTGTGGCGCTGCGCAGTGCCTGCTCTTTGGACTCGTGGTAGCTGCCGAACGGCAAATCACCGATCAGCCATGCTGTGGCTTGGGAGCGGCGCAGGCCGTTGGCCACGCATTCGGTGTGGTGGCGCATGGTCTCCAGCGTCACGCCGACGGTGCTGGTCAGGCCCTGGCAGACCATGCCCAGCGAGTCGCCCACCAGGATGCATTCCACGCCGGCCGCGTCGGCCACAGCCGCAAACGTGGCGTCGTAGGCCGTCAGCATGGTGATCTTTTCGCCATGCGCCTGCATTTCGCGCAGGCGCGGCAGGCTCACCGGCTTGCGCGCGGGCGGGGTAGATGGCGTGGACGACGGCGGCAGCGTGCCGTAGGGCGTGGCTGATGCTGGAGGGGTGGTGTCGGCAGGAGTCGTCATGGGCGGGTCCGGAATTTAGCGAGAGTCTAACCAGCTTCAGCGTGCTTTTTTGTGCCTCGTTTAGAGAGGCCAGACAAGGTGTGCGGCTTAACGCGCTTCGGGTGCAGACCGGCTCATGCCCAGGCGCTCGAGCAGCTTCACATCGGCTTCGGTGTCGGGGTTGCCGGTGGTCAGCAGCTTGTCGCCGTAAAAGATCGAATTGGCGCCGGCCAGGAAACACAGCGCCTGCACGCCGTCACCCATTTGCTGGCGGCCGGCCGACAGGCGCACGCGCGCTGTGGGCATGGTGATGCGGGCCACGGCAATCGTGCGCACAAATTCAAACGGGTCCAGGTCGGCCTGGTTGGCCAGCGGCGTGCCTTCGACCTTCACCAGGTTGTTGATCGGCACCGACTCGGGGTAGGGCGTGAGGTTGGCCAGCTCGGCCACCAGGCCGGCGCGCTGGCGGCGTGTCTCGCCCATGCCGACGATGCCACCGCAGCAGACCTTGACGCCGGCGCTGCGCACGCGCGCCAGCGTGTCCAGGCGGTCCTGGTAGTCACGCGTGGTGATGATGTCGCCGTAAAAATCAGGCGCGCTGTCGAGGTTGTGGTTGTAGTAATCGAGGCCGGCGCTTTGCAGCGTTTGCGCATGGCCGTCTTCCAGCATGCCCAGCGTGGCGCAGGTCTCCAGGCCCAGCGCCTTCACGGTGCGCACCAGCTCGGCGACTTTTTCAATGTCGCGGTCTTTGGGTGAACGCCATGCAGCGCCCATGCAAAACCGGGTGGCGCCCGCAGCCTGCGCGCGCTGGGCCGCAGCCAGCACTTCGGCCGGCTCCATCAGCTTGCTGGCCTCCACGCCGGTGTCGTAGCGCGCGGCCTGCGGGCAGTAGCCGCAGTCTTCAGCGCAGCCGCCGGTCTTCACCGACAGCAGCGTGGCGAACTCGATGCGCGTCGGGTCGAAATTTTCACGGTGCACGGTTTGCGCGCGGTGCATCAGTTCCGGAAAAGGCAGGTTGAACAAGGCCTCGATGGCGTCCACACTCCAGCGCTGCTCGCCTGCCTGTGCTGCCTGCTCGGTTTGCGAAGCCAGGGGGCGCGGGCGGTGAAGCGTGATGGTTTGTTCTGCAACGTGGGACATGGTCTCTTTCCTTTCGGGGGCTGGTTTTTGAGTCTAGCTGAAGCGCTCTCGTGAAGCGCTCAGTACGTGGGTTCTGCTGGTTGCAGTGTTTGTGTGTGTTTCGTCGCCAAGGCGGTCAGGGCCTCGACCAGCAGATCGATATCTGCTTCGCTGTGCGCCGCCGACAGCGCAATGCGCAGGCGGGCCGTGCCTTCGGCCACGGTGGGCGGGCGAATCGCCGGCACCCAGATGCCGCGCGCGCGCAGGCCTTCCATCACGGCCAGGGCTTCGTCGTTACGGCCGATCAGCAGGGGCTGGATGGCGGTTTGCGATGGTGGCAATTGCCAGTGGCTGCCTTTGAGTCCCGCTGCGAGGCCGTCGCGCAACCGTGCGATGAGCTTTTGCAAATGTGTGCGGCGCCATTCATCTTGCTCAATGAGTTCAAGGCTGACGCGCAGCGCGCTGGCCAGCAGCGCGGGTGCGGCGGTGGCAAAAATGTAGCTGCGGGTTTTTTGCAGCAGCCATTCAACCAGGGCTTCATCACCGGCCACAAATGCACCGGCCACACCGGCCGCCTTGCCCAGCGTGGCCATGTACAGCACGCGCCGCGAAGTCTTTGCGCCATGCAGGCCGGCCGCGGCGAGGGCGCCGCGCCCTTGCGGGCCCAGCACGCCAAAGCCGTGCGCGTCGTCCAGCAGCAGCAGGGCGTCATGGCGCTCACACAGCGCCACCAGCGCGGCGATGTCGGCGATGTCGCCGTCCATGCTGAACACCGCATCGCTGACGACCAGCTTGCGAGGCGCATCAGTTTGTGCGAGTTCGCGGTCCAATGCGCCAAGGTCGGCGTGGGCGTAGCGGTGGATTTTTGCGCGCGACAGCCTTGCGCCGTCAATCAGGCAGGCATGGTTGAGCGCATCCGAAAAAATCGCATCGCCCGCGCCCACCAGTGCCGGCACGATGCCGATGTTGGTGGCGTAGCCCGCATAAAAATACAGCGCGCGCGGCAGGCCGACAAAGGCTGCCAGTTCGCTTTCCAGCGCCTCGTTGGCGGCGCTGTGGCCGCTGACCAGCGGCGATGCACCGGCGCCCACGCCATAGGCCTGCGCCCCTTCGCAAGCCGCCTGCACCAGCGCCGGGTGCGTGGCCAGGCCCAGGTAGTCGTTGCTGCAAAAGGCCAGCATGCTGTGCCCGTCGATCAAGAGGCGTGCGCCGCTTTCAGGCACGACCACCCGGCGCTGGCGGCGCAGGTGAGTGCGGTCCAGCTCGGCCACGCGCGTTGGGAATTCATCGAGCCAGGAAGAGGGGGTGTTCATTGCCATTCGGCGGGAAGGTGGATGGTGATGCTGCGTGCGTCGATGCCGGCCTGCCAGGGCACAGTGGCCAGCAGCGGCGCCTGCAACCGCTTTTGCAGAAAAGCGATGTTGTCGTCCTGCGCCAGCATGTCGGGGTCAATGTGGTTGGCCACCCAGCCGGCCAGCGTCAGGCCGCGCGCGCGAATGGCTTCGGCGGTGAGCAGTGCATGGTTCAGGCAACCCAGCCGAAAACCGACCACCAGCACCACGCGCAAGCCCAGTGCTTGGGCCAGGTCAGCGCCGGTCTCAAGCGGCGAAAGCGGCACATGAAAGCCGCCCGCACCTTCCACCACCACCGCATCGGCCAGCAATGCGAGCTGGCGATGGCAAGCGACGATGTGGGCGATGTCAATGCGCGCACCGGCGCGGGCCGCTGCGATGTGCGGCGACACCGGGTCGGGCAGCAGCACCGGGTTGTCAAGCTCGGGTGGTACGCGGCAAGTGGAAGCGGCGCGCAGCGCGAGTACGTCTTCATTCGCCTGGACGCCGTCAACGGGCACGGTGCCAGCCGCTACCGGCTTCATGCCCACCACACGCAGGTGTCGCTTGGCCAAGGCATGCAGCAGCGCGGCGCTGGCGAGCGTCTTGCCCACGCCGGTATCTGTGCCGGTCACGAACAGCGAAACTGGTTTGTGCGCGGCTTCAGCCATGGGCATCGCCTTTGTCGGCCAGGGTTGCGTTCAGGGCTGCCAAGGTGCCGCGTGCGAGATGGTCCACGGCCTCTTCATCCATCACATAGGGCGGCATGGCGTAGACCGTCTGGCCTATCGGGCGCAGCAAGACGCCGTTGGCCATGGCGTGCTGCGTGTAGCGGCGTGCGAAGTGGGGCGCTGTCGTGGGCTCGATATCCCAGGCCCAGATCATGCCCAGCCTGCGCGCGTTGCGCACAGCGGCGTGCTGCGTCAGCGGCGCAAAGGCCTGGTCCATCGTGCGGGCCAGTGCGGCGTTGTTCGCCAGCACATCGGTCTGCTCAAACAGCTCCAGCGTGGCCAGCGCGGCGCAGCAGGCCAGCGGGTTACCGGTGTACGAGTGCGAATGCAAAAAACCGCGGGCCACGTCGTCGTCGTAAAACGCCTCGTAGACCTTGCTGGTGGTCAGCACCGCCGACAGCGGCAGCGTGCCGCCCGTCAGGCCTTTGGAAAGGCAGATGAAGTCAGGCTGTATACCCGCCTGCTGGTGCGCAAACATCGTGCCGGTGCGGCCAAAGCCGGTGGCGATTTCATCGGCGATCAGGTGCACGTTGTAGCGGTCGCACAGCGCGCGGGCTTCGCGCAGGTAGGCCGCGTCATGCATGGCCATGCCGGCGGCGCATTGGACCATGGGCTCGACGATGAGTGCGGCGGTGTGTGCGTGGTGCTGTTCCAGCCAGGCCTGCAGGCTGGCGGCGGCGCGGTGTGCGACATCTGCGGGGCTCTCACCGGCTTGCGCGCCGCGTGCGTCGGGGCTGTCCACGGTGGCGGCCAGCCGCACCAGCGGCGCGTAGGCTTCCCTGAAAAGCGCGATGTCGGTGACGGCCAGCGCGCCCACGGTTTCGCCGTGGTAGCCGCCGGCCAGGCCAATGAAGCGGCTTTTTTCAGGCTTGCCGCTGTTGCGCCAGTAGTGCGCGCTCATCTTCAGTGCGATCTCGGTGGCGCTGGCGCCGTCGCTGCCGTAAAACGCGTGGCCCAGGCCGGTCAGCGCGCCCAGCCGCTCAGACAGCTCAACGACCGGCTGGTGCGTGAAGCCGGCCAGCATGACGTGGTCGAGACGGTCCAGCTGGTCGCGCAGCGCGGCCTTGATGTGCGGGTGGCCGTGGCCAAACAGGTTGACCCACCAGGAGCTGATGCCGTCCAGGTAGCGCCGGCCTTCAAAGTCATGCAGCCACACGCCTTCGGCACGTGCGATGGGCACGGGCGGGTGCGCCTCGTGCAGCTTCATCTGGGTGCAGGGGTGCCACACATGGCGCAGGCTGCGCCGGGTCATCGAAGCGTTGTTCATGAGGCCGTGTGAAGAAGGAGGACGGCCCGCGAGTTGCTGCGGGCCATGACGACTTAGGGCTGCTGCACCGGGATGGTGGAGCGCTCTTCCTTGATGCGGTTGTCCGGGTTGACGAACACCAGCTTGGGGCTGAAACCCGCAACGTGTTCTTCATGCACCTGCGCGAAGGCCGCGATGATCACCAGGTCGCCCACGGCGGCGCGGCGTGCCGCCGAGCCGTTCACTGAAATAATGCGGCTGCCGCGCTCGGCGCGGATGGCATAGGTGATGAAGCGCTCGCCGTTGTTGATGTTCCAGATGTGCACCTGCTCGTTCTCGGCCAGGTTGGCGGCGTCCAGCAGGTCTTCATCGATGGCGCAGGAGCCCTCGTAGTTGAGTTCGCAGTGCGTCACCGCCGCGCGGTGGATTTTGGATTTGAGCAGGGTTCTGAACATGGTTGCTGGGGATTGAATCACGCAAAAAAGGAAGGCGCCATTTTGAGGTGCGAAGTCCCCACATTCGGCTGGCGGGCTGGTCGCTGTAACATTTGCGACAGTTTTCGGGTCTATTTAATAGTTTAGTGCACGGTATCGTGCGGTTTCTTTCTTAGATTGCTTATGAAAAAGTCATTTGATTTCTCTGCTGTGACAGTGGCGGCACTGGCCCGGGCAGACGCGGCGCGCGCGCTGGCGGAAGACGTGGGCGCGGGCGACCTGACAGCCGGGCTGATCGCCTCGGACCGCCCGGCGCGGGCGCAGGTGGTGGCGCGAGAAAGCGCGGTGGTGTGCGGCAGCGCCTGGGTAGAGGCCACGGTGCGGCAGCTGGACCCGGAGGCCCAGCTGGTCTGGCATGTGAAAGACGGCGAGCGCTGCGAGGCCAACCAACTGGTGTTCGAGGTGCGCGGCCTGGCGCGGGCGCTGCTGTCGGCCGAACGCACCGCGCTGAATTTTTTACAGCTGCTGAGCGCCGTCGCGACCAAAACGGCGGTCTATGCCGACATCGTGAAAGGCACGCGGGCCGTCATTGTGGATACGCGCAAGACCTTGCCGGGCCTGCGGTTGGCTCAGAAGTACGCCGTGGTCACTGGCGGCGGCACCAATCACCGTGTGGGCTTGTACGACGCCGTGCTCATCAAGGAAAACCACATCGCCGCGGCCGGCGGCATCCGCCAGGTGCTGGCGCGCGCAGCCGAAGTCGCGTCGCAAGCCGACTTTGTGCAGATCGAAGTCGAGAACCTGGATGAGCTCAACGAGGCGCTGGATGCCGGCGCGAAGATGGTGCTGCTGGACAACATGAGCCTGCCCGATCTCAAGGAGTCCGTGCGCATCAACGCCGGGCGGGCTGTGCTGGAGATCTCTGGCGGCGTGACGCTGGACGGGCTGCGCACGCTGGCTGAAACCGGTGTGGACCGCATTTCCATCGGCACGCTGACCAAAGATGTGCGGGCGGTGGATTTTTCGATGCGCTTTGATGCCGCCCATTAACCGGGTCTGAAGCATGAAGGCCGTAATGCCCACCATCCGCGTTGAGTACGAGCAACCCCACGTTGCGGTCGCCGGCGAGGCCGCTGCCTGCAGCACGCACGAGGCCTGGGCCCGTGTGCCGGCCGAGCCCACACAGGCCGAGCGCGCGGCGCTGAAAACCCGCATCCGCGCGTTGCTCAAGGCGCGCAACGCCGTGATGGTGTCCCACTACTACGTGCATCCCGACCTGCAGGATCTGGCCGAAGAAACCGGCGGCATGGTGTCCGATTCGCTGGAGATGGCGCGCTTCGGCCGCGACCATGCCGCGCGGACCGTGGTGGTGTGCGGCGTGCGTTTCATGGGCGAGACGGCCAAAATCCTCTCACCCGAAAAGCGCGTGCTGATGCCCGACCTGGACGCGACATGCTCACTGGACCTGGGCTGCCCGCTGGATGAATTCAGCGCATTCTGCGACGCTCATCCTGACCGCACGGTGGTGGTGTATGCCAACACCAGCGCGGCCGTGAAAGCGCGCGCCGACTGGGTCGTCACCTCCAGCTGCGCGCTCGACATCGTGCGTACGCTCAAGGCGCAAGGCCAGAAAATCCTCTGGGCGCCTGACCGGCACCTGGGCGGTTACATCCAGCGAGAGACCGGCGCCGACATGGTCTTCTGGAATGGCGCCTGCATCGTGCACGACGAGTTCAAGGCCTTTGAATTGCAGGCGCTGAAGGATGAACATCCTGGCGCGCGCGTGCTGGTGCACCCTGAGTCGCCCGCCGACGTGGTGGCGCTGGCCGATGCCGTGGGCTCTACCTCCGGCATTTTGAAAGCAGCCCGTGAGATGGATGCCAGAGAGTTCATCGTCGCCACCGACAACGGCATGCTGCACAAGCTGCGCACGCTCAACCCCGGCAAGGTCTTCATCGAGGCACCCACAGCCGGCAACAGCGCCACCTGCAAAAGCTGCGCACATTGCCCGTGGATGGCCATGAACGGGCTGGCGGGGCTGGCGCATGTGCTGGAAACCGGTGCGAATGAAATCAGCGTGGATGCAGCACTCGGCCTGCGCGCCCGTCTGCCGATAGACCGCATGCTGGCGTTCACCGAGGCGCTGAAGGCGGGGCATCCGGTGGCGGGGCTGGTGCCGCATATTGGCGCTGCCTAGAGGCCTGCGTTTGATGTGACGGGCGCGCTTTCAGCACTCATCGATTTCAGCGATCCCCGCCATCCAGAGGGGCCGCGTCTTCGCCATGCCTTCGGCGCGCCGCGCGAAGTGCTGGTGGCGCATCGATTCGAGGACGTCCGCGTGGTGCTGGACGCGGTGCAGGCTGCGGCGCGGCAAGGTGCCTGGTGCGTGGGCTATCTGCGTTATGAGGCGGCTCCTGCGTTTGATGCTGCGCTCACGGTGCACCCCGCCGAAGGGCCGCTCGCCTGGTTTGCCGTGCATGACCAGGCATTGCCCTGGCCGGAGTCCACCTACAAGGTATCGCCGCAAGTGCAATGGCAGGACGTGCTGCCGCGCCCGGCATTTGATGCGGCGCTGGCCGAACTGCAGCGCGCCATTGCCAACGGCGAGTACTACCAGGCCAACTTCACGGCGCAGATGAAGGGCGTGCTGGCCGGCGATGCGGGCCACGCCCCGGCCGTGGCCTTGTTCCATGCGTTGCAGCGTGCGCAGCCCGGTGGCTATGCGGCCTTTCTGGATGCGGGTGATGAGCAACTGCTGTCGGTGTCGCCCGAGCTGTTTTTTGAATGGCGCGATGGCCTTCTTCTGGCGCGGCCCATGAAGGGCACGGCACCTCGAGGCGCGAATCCAGCGGACGATGCGGCGCAAGCCGAGGCCTTGCGCAACTCGGCCAAGGAGCGTGCGGAAAACGTGATGATCGTGGATCTGCTGCGCAATGACCTCTCGCGCATTGCCGAACCTTTCAGCGTGCGCGTGCCGCGCCTCTTTCATACCGAGGCCTTGCCGGCGGTGTGGCAGATGACCTCGGATGTCGAAGCGCGCACGCGCGCCGGCTGCAGCCTGGCGGATGTTTTTGCGGCGCTGTTTCCCTGCGGCTCGATCACCGGCGCGCCCAAGGTGCGCGCCATGCGTGCGATCCGCGAGCTGGAGCTCGAAGCGCGCGGCGTGTACTGCGGCGCGATCGGCGTGGTGCGCCCGGGCGGTGCGGCCACGTTCAATGTGCCGATCCGCACGGTGACCTTGCGCGGCAATGCGGCGCGCTGCGGTATCGGCAGCGGAATCACCTCGGGCGCCACGGCAGACGGTGAATGGCGTGAATGGAAACTCAAGCAGGCTTTTGTGCAGCGCGCCAGCACGCCGTTTGAGCTGCTGGAGACGCTGGGCCTTGCAGACGGCCATTTGCGCGACGCCGACGCCCACCTGACGCGTATGTCCCAGGCCGCGCAGCACTTTGGCTACCCGTGGGATGCACGGCATGTGGAAGGCGCGCTGCAGTCGGTGGCCGATGCGCATGCCCAGGGCGCGTGGCGAGTTCGCTTGCTGCTGGATGCAGCCGGGTGTGCGCGCGCCGAGGCCTATGCGCTGCCGGCCTCACCTGCACGTGTGCGTCTGCAATTGGCGCAGCGAGCGCTGGACGAAGCGCATGGCGAATTCGTTCGCTGCAAGACCACCCGGCGCGCTCACTACGACGCCTTCACGCCCACCGATTCGGAGGTATTCGACACGCTGCTCTGGAACGCCGACGGCGAACTCACCGAGTGCACGCGCGGCAACGTGGCCTTCCTGCTCGACGGCCGCTGGGTCACGCCGCCGCTGCGCTGCGGTTTGCTGGCCGGCGTGGGGCGTGCCCGTGCATTGCAGGACGGCCACATCCACGAAGAAGCCGTGGTGCATGTAGAAGACTTGCCGCGCGTGGAGGCGCTGGCCTTTGTGAACAGCCTGCGCGGCTGGATACCTGCCGAGCTGGCAGCGGTTGGGCCAGTTGCTTGATCAAGCTGTGCCTGAAGCCGCAGGCGGAACCAACACAGTAGGCACCGCAGATGCAGCGGTATCAGGATAGTCCCGGCTGAAATGCAGCCCCCGGCTTTCATGCCGCCCGTGGGCCGAGCGCACGATCAGATCGGCCACCTGCACCAGGTTGCGCAGCTCCAGCAAATCGCGCGTGACACGGAAGTGGGCATAAAACTCCTGGATCTCCGCGTCCAGCAAGGCGATGCGGTGTGCCGCGCGCTCGAGCCGCTTGGTGGTGCGCACGATGCCCACGTAATTCCACATGAAGCGGCGCAGCTCATCCCAGTTGTGCGAGATCACCACGGCCTCGTCGGCATCGGTGACCTGGCTTTCATCCCAGGCGGGCAGGGCCGGTGCCGGGGTGGGCGTGCGGGTGTCAATCGCCTGCGCCGTCGCGCGCGCCAGCACCACACATTCGACCAGCGAATTGCTGGCCAGGCGGTTGGCGCCGTGCAGGCCGGTGCAGGCGGTTTCGCCGATCGCATACAGGCCCGCTATGTCGGTGCGCCCGGCCAGGTCGGTCATCACGCCGCCGCAGGTGTAGTGCGCGGCCGGCACCACCGGGATGGGCTGGCGCGTGATGTCGATGCCCAGCTCGGCGCAGCGCTTCAGGATGTTGGGGAAGTGCTCTTGCAAAAAGACCGGGCTCTGGTGAGAGATGTCCAGGTAGACGCAATCCACCCCGTGCTTTTTCATCTCGAAGTCGATGGCGCGGGCGACCACGTCGCGCGGCGCGAGTTCGGCACGCTCATCATGCGCGGGCATAAATCGCCCGCCGCCGGCCGATGCCGGCAGCAGCAGCTTGCCGCCTTCGCCGCGCACGGCTTCCGTGATCAAAAACGATTTGGCGTCGGGGTGGTACAGGCAGGTCGGGTGGAACTGGATGAATTCCATGTTGCCCACGCTGCAACCGGCGCGCCAGGCGGCAGCAATGCCGTCGCCGGTGGCGGTGTCCGGGTTGGTGGAATAGAGGTAGACCTTGCCCGCACCGCCGGTGGCCAAAATCGTGTGGCCGGCGCTGAAGGTCAGCACCTCTGCGCTGGCGGTGTCGAGCACGTAGGCGCCGTAGCAATGGTTGCCTGACTGCTTCAATTGCCGGTCAGTGATCACATCCACCAGCATGTGGTGCTCAAACAGCGTGATGCCGGGCGCGTTGCGCACCTGCTCGATCAGGGTGCGCTGCACGGCAGCGCCTGTGGCGTCGGCCGCATGCACGATGCGGCGCCGGCTGTGGCCGCCTTCGCGGGTCAGGTGCAGCTCACCGGGGTGCTCGCCGTCTTCCGAAAAAGCCACGCCCAGTTGGCGCAGCCAGGCAATGGCTTGGGGAGCGCCTTCGACCACCGCGCGCGTGGCGGGCACGTCGCACAGGCCTGCGCCGGCCATCAGCGTGTCGTTCACGTGCTGCTCCACCGAGTCTCCCTCGGCCAGCACCGCGGCCATGCCGCCCTGCGCCCAGGCGCTGGAGCCGTCGTTGAGTTCGCGTTTGGTCACCACCGCCACACGGTGCTTAGGCGCCAGCAGCAGCGCAGCCGTCAGGCCCGCCAGGCCGCTGCCGATGATGAGGACATCGAAACTGAGTGAACCGGGGCTGTCGGAAGTCATGGCGTGGAACTGCGTGAGGCGGCTGAAGAGGTGTTTCTCAACCAAGCATGAGCCGCGGAACCGGCTTTGCCGGGCCGCAGGCGGGCGGCCCCCCCGGGGGGCAGCGCATTACACGAAGTGAAAAGCGTGGGGGCAATATTTCTAAGCCGGGGTGTACGCGAGGCGCACGTAGATCGGTGCAAAAGCCTCGGCCTGCGTCACTTCCAGCAGGCCTTCTTTGGAGAGCTCCAGCAGCGCGATGAAGGTCACCACCAGCACCGGCATGCCGCGCGTGGCGTCGAAGAGGTCTTCGAACTCGAGGAACTTGCGGCCTTGCAGCTTGCGCAGCACGATGCTCATGTGCTCGCGCACCGAGAGCTCTTCACGGCTGATGACGTGGTGCTGCACCAGGCGGGCGCGCTTGACGATGTCGCGCCAGGCATCCTGCAGGTCGACCACGTTGACGTCGGGAAAGCGCGGCTGCAGTGATTGCTCGACATACACCTGCGCGCGCAGGAAGTCGCGGCCGAACTGCGGCACTTCGTTGAGTTTGTGGGCGGCCAGCTTGATCTGCTCGTACTCGAGCAGGCGGCGCACCAGCTCGGCGCGCGGGTCTTCGGGCTCCTGGCCCTCGGCCACCTTTTTGGGTGGCAGCAGCATGCGCGACTTGATCTCGATCAGCATGGCCGCCATCAGCAGGTATTCGGCCGCCAGTTCCAGGTTGGTGCTGCGGATTTCGTCGACATAGGTGAGGTACTGGCGCGTGACCGCCGCCATCGGGATGTCGAGGATGTTGAAGTTCTGCTTGCGGATCAGGTAGAGCAGCAAGTCCAGCGGGCCCTCAAACGCCTCCAGGAAGACCTGCAGCGCGTCCGGCGGGATATACAGGTCTTGCGGCATGGCAAAGAGCGGCTCGCCGTACAGGCGCGCCAGCGCGACCTGGTCGATCACGGCGGGCATGTCCGGGCTCACCACAACCGACAGGTCCTGGCCGTCTGCCGGCGGCAGTTCCTGGGGGGATGGAGGAAAGGAGGTTTTGGACATGGAGGGCCGTGAAGACGTGAATGGCTTGAATTTGCTATAAAAAATATAGCTAAAAGCCTATGTCCTGCTTGGGCTGGAGACTGATTTGGCTCTTATTTGCCGTTGGGGTGGCTGCTGGTGCCGTAGACGTACGGCTGCTGCGCCACACTGGCCTCGCCGAATTCGGCCTGCTCGGCGCGGCTCAGGTTTTTGTCCCACAACAGGGCGCGCCCGGCGCGCTGCTCGGCTTCCAGCGTGGGCTTGTTGGCCTTGAGCTGGTCGATAAACTGCGTCGTATCGGAGGTGTAGTCGGAGCGGCGGAAGAAGTTGAGGAGGGACATGGGTCTAAACTGCCTGATTCGTATAGTTGCCTGATTTTACCGGGGTCTGCCTTGCGCCCATTGTTACCACGCTCCGCACCGCTTTTTTCACCGCTTTTTTCCCTAAGGACGATCGCCTGTATGGGTCTGCTCTCATTTGTACTGGGCCTGGTGGGCTGCGACGCCCAACGTATCGCCGAGCTGGAAGAAGGCGTGGCGACCGAAGCCGATGTGCGCTCCCGTTTCGGTGAACCTGAAAAGATCTGGGAAGCCAGCGACATGGCCGAGACACCCTTGCCCGGCGCCGCCGCCGCGCCCGGCGCCCGCACTTTTGAATACAACCGCCAGCCGCAGGGCAACGTGAACTACATGATCACGATAGGCGCCGACGGCAAGATGAGCGCGCTGCGGCAGGTGCTGACACCGCAGAATTTTGAGAAAGTGCTGCCTGGCATGCGCATGGAGCAGGTGCGCAAGATGCTGGGCAAGCCGATGAAGGTCACGCCTTATGCGCTCAAGCAGGAAACGCATTACGACTGGCGTTACCTGAACCCGCCGTCAACGGCGCGCATCTTCACGGTGGTGTTTGATGCCGACCTGAAGGTCAAGGGCACGGAATCGGTCGACGAAGAGAGCATCAGCCCCAGCGGCGGCACCCGGTAGAGCCGCTCACAAAACCCTCCTGGCGTTGTTGCGGCACCTTGCCGTGCTGTAGCACTGTCTGCGGCGCCGCGCCTGGCCCGGACCGCTTCGCCGGGTTTTGTGAGCGACTCTTTAGCGGCCAAATTTCTAAGCGAAATCGGCCTCTAGCCAAAGCTGCGACTTGGCTTGCCGCTATATTTTTTATAGCGTTTCGATTTTTTCCAGAAACCCCGAGCGCTCCATCACCGCCCGCGGCTGGGCATTGAGCCCGGCCATCACCAGCCGGCCACCGCGCAGCACGATGGCCTTGTGCAACTGCTCGAGTACGTCCAGGCCCGAGGTGTCCAGCGACTGCAGCGACTGCACGTCCAGCCGCACCACCAGCCCTTGCGGGGCGCTTTCCACCACGTTCAGGATCGGGTCCAGCTTGGCCACCGCGCCGAAAAACAGCGAGCCGTAGAGCTGAAAGCTCGCCGCATCGGCGCTGCGCGACACCTCGACCACCTGGAACAGGCTGCTCATGCGTTTGACAAACAGCACGCAGGCCAGGATGAGGCCCACTTGCAGCGCCACCGTCAAATCAAAAATCACCGTCAGCAAAAAAGTGCCCAGCATGATGAGCCGGTAGTGGCTGCTGGCGTGGCGCAGGTTGGCAAATTCGCGCCACTCGCCCATGTTCCAGGCCACATACAGCAAGATGCCCGACAGCACCGCCAGCGGCACGTGCACCGCCAGCGGCGCCGCCGCCAGCACGATGACGATGAGCGTGAACGCATGCACCAGGCCCGAGACCGGCGAAGTCGCGCCCGAGCGCACGTTGGTCACCGTGCGGGCAATCGTGCCGGTGGCCGGCATGCCGCCGAAGAAGGGCACCACGAAATTGGCCACGCCCTGGGCCATCAGCTCCTGATTGGGGTCGTGGCGCGGCAGGCCTGATATCTGGTCGGCTACACGTGCGCACAGCAGCGACTCCACCGCGCCCAGCAGGGCAATCGTGATGGTGGGCGCCACCAGCAGGCGCACGGTTTCCCACGAGAAATCGGGCAGCGCAAACACCGGCAGCCCCCGCGGGATGCCGCCAAAACGCGTGCCGATGGTTTCGACCGGCAGGCTCAGCAGGTAGGCAAAGGCTGTGAGCGTCACCAGCGCCACAATCGGCCCCGGCATGCGCGAAGCCATGCGCGTAGCGCGCTTGAGCTGCACCCCTTCGACCGCCTGCATCATCCGGATCAGGCGCGTCGTGAAGCCGCCCGCGCTGCGGTTTTGCGTGTCAAACAGCTTGGGCCAGACAAACAGGCCCAGCAGGCAGGCCAGGCCCAGCCCCAGCGCGAACGGATTGAAGCTGCCCAGATGGCCGCCTATCACCTTGATCTGCGAGAAAAAATCGGCCGGCATTTTGGGGATCACCAGGCCGAGCAGGTCCTTGATTTGCGACAGCACGATCAGGACCGCGATGCCGTTGGTAAAACCCACCACGATGCTCACCGGCACATAACGCACCAGCGTGCCCAGCTTGAAGAAGCCGAGTAAAAAGAGCAGCACGCCGGCGCAGGCGGTCGAGATCAGCAGGTTGGCCAGGCCGTAGCGCTCCAGAATGCCGTAGACGATCACGATAAAAGCGCCGGCCGGCCCGCCGATTTGAACCGCCGAGCCGCCCAGCGCCGAGATCAGCGCGCCCGCGATGATGGCCGTCCAGATACCGGCTTCCGGCTTGAGGCCCGAGGCAATCGCAAACGCCATCGCCAGCGGCAAAGCCACAATGCCCACCGTGATGCCGGCGCCGGCATCCCGGAAAAACCGCTCCCGGGTGTAGCCCGCCAGTGCGGAAAACAGGCGCGGGCGAAACGGGGCGAGGTAGGCGGGCAAGTGCATGGGTTTTTGATTGTGGCGCGCACGGCGTGCAGGCGGCGCGTTTCGTGCGTGACTTTTTTCCATTGTTGGCAATGTAAAGTTTCGTTACATTAAGAGCGTAATTTAGGTCGAATTAGTTACTTTTGGGTGCGTGCCTGACTGGATACTGGCCAGCGTTCAGTCTGCGCGGACTTCGGCGTGTCGTTGGCATGCTTTTCGAACGCTTATCGAACGCTTTTCCGGGGGAAGTGATTGCCTGCCTTTTTTGTTTCTTCGCTTGCTGTCCTGTTGCGGCGCCTGCCATTCCTTGCCGCGTGCCTGGCGGGTTTGCTGCTGGCTCACGCCACGGCCGTAGCGCAGGAAACACCCGCTGAGCCGCCTTCCGCCGTAGCCTCTGCAACTGCCGAGGCCGTCCCTTTCATCGCCGGGCGCGGTGTCCTGGGTGAAGGCGTGGTCCTTGTCGACAGTTCCGGCGCCCTGACTTTCGAGCAGGTACGCAGCAAGTTCGATGCCGGTGAAGGCCAGACCGCCAGGCCGCAGCGCATCATGCCCACCGGCGGCGGGGGCGCGCTCTGGTACCGCCTTGCCTTGCCGGAGGTCACCACGCCCACGCCGCTGGTGCTGACGGTGCCGCATCCCAACATGGACAGCGTGGATTTGTACCGCCCCGC
This sequence comes from Synechococcus sp. UW140, assembly GCA_943370375.1. Lineage (GTDB taxonomy): Bacteria > Pseudomonadota > Gammaproteobacteria > Burkholderiales > Burkholderiaceae_C > Polaromonas. Next base: position 25,963 of record CALRQR020000015.1, on the reverse strand, counting down.
CGCTGGGGCAGCCGGCGCCGGCCAGTGGCAACAGGAGCGCTCGGGTGACCAGATCCCTGGGGCCCAGTGGCCTGTGCGCCACCTGACGCCGGCATTCGAGCTGTTGCTTCAGCCGGGCGAAACCCGGCCCACCTACCTGCGGGTGGCACACAACTATCCCATCAGCGTGCCCTGGCAGCTGTCCGATCCCCAGAGCTTTCACGAACAGTCCAAGGAATCACACCTGCTGCTCGGGGTGTACATCGGGCTGGTCCTGCTGATCGCGATGATGAGTGCGGTGCACGCCATGTCCTGGCGCGACAGCATTCATCTTTTTTTCGCCGCTTATGTGCTGGTGGTGGCGGCGGGCCAGCTGGCGCTCACCGGCCTGGGAGGTGAATTCCTCTGGCCCGGCAGTGCGTGGTGGAACGACACCGCACCGGTCGCCCTGACTTTGACCACCGCTGCGCTGTTGCACCTCTTTTTGCGCCAGATGGTGGTGGACCGCGACGCGCCCTGGCTGACGCGCGGCCTGCTGGCGATGACGCTGATCGGCGCCGGCATCCTGGCGGCGTTCCTGGTGATCGGCAACAAATCTTCCTTCAACCTGGCCACCCCTTATTACGTGGGCAGCATGGCGGTCTACCTCAGCGTGGCCGGCTGGTATGTCTGGCGCCGGCCCATGGTCGGGATGTGGGTGCTGGCCGCCATGGCCTGCCTGACGCTGGGCTCGGTGTTCCCCATCCTGCGCACCCAGGGGCTGCTGCCGCTGGGCGCGGCCACGCAGTACGGCGCCCAGATCGGCGCGGCGTTCGAGATTCCGCTGCTGATGGTGGCCCTTTACCTGCGCAGCCGCGAAAAGCGGGACAACCAGGCCCGCGTCGGCGCCCTGACGCGCGCGGACCCCCTGACGGGCGTGGGCAACCACCGTGTGCTGCTTCAGCGCCTTGACAGCCTGCTGCTGCGCCAGCAGCGCGACCCCGGCGCGGGCGCCGTTATGCGCGTGCGGCTTGGCAATGCGATCGAGCTTCGCCAGGAGTACGGCATGGAAACGGCGCAAAGTGCCGTGGTGCAGGCCGGCGCCTGCATCACCAGCGTGGCGCAAGAAGGCGACACCGTGGCCCGGCATCGCGACGGCGACTTCGTGCTCGTCTTGCAGGGGCACCTCACGCGCGAGCAACTCACCGGCATCGGCCAGCGCCTGATTGCCCGCGGTTTGTCCGAAAACCCGGGGCTGCCGCTCAACACGGTGCTGCAGCTCAAGGTGGCGGTGGCTGAAGCGCCTTTTCAGGCGTCCGACGCTACGCTGCTGCTGCAGTCGCTGGGCGCCGTGCTGGGCGAGCTGGCGGGCCGCTCGGGCACCGCGATGCGTTTTGTGAATGGGGCGCTTGGAACGAATGGGGCCGATACGCGCAGCGCACCGGCCCCTGTTCAGGAGCGCGCTGACGAGGCCGAAACCGTCATCGAGGCTTAGTGAATCCGCATGCCGGGGGTCGCGCCAGGCAAAGGCTCCAGCACATAAATCCCCGGCTGGGCTTTTTCATCCGCATGGCTCGCCGCCAGCACCATGCCTTCGCTGATGCCGAACTTCATCTTGCGCGGCGCCAGGTTGGCCACCAGCACCGTGAGCTTGCCGACCAGGTCTTCGGGTTTGTAAACAGAGGCAATGCCGCTGAACACATTGCGCATGCGGCCTTCGCCGGCGTCCAGCGTCAGGCGCAGCAGCTTGGTTGAGCCCTCTACCGCTTCGCAGTTGACGATTTTTGCAATGCGTAGGTCGACCTTGGCGAAGTCGTCGATGGTGATGACGGGCGCGATGGCTTCGCCGCCGGGTACGGTGGCTTCTGCTATCAAATCAGTAGCTGCTTGCCCAGACTCTGCCTGGGCTGGAGGCTCAAACAATGCTTCAAGTTGTTTGACGTCAACGCGCTGCATGAGGTGCTTATAAGGTTTGATTTGTTTCGGAACTGCGGGCGACTGTGAGCCCGACGCCCAGTGCAGGTCTTCCCACTTGAGCGGCGGGACATCCAGGAACTCTTCTACTTCTTTGACCAGAGCCGGCAATATCGGCTTCAGGCAGATGCTCATACGCCAAAACGCCAACATGCATCGTGACACCACTTGGTGAAGGTGTGCCATCTTCTCGGGATCCTTGGCAAGATCCCATGGTTTTTTGGAGTCGAAATAGGCATTGACCTTGTCGGCGAAGGCCATGATCGACCGCGTGGCCTTTCCGAGATCACGCTCGTCGTAGGCCTGCGCGATCTCAAGGTCAAATGTGTTCCAGTCCTCTTTGCCGCTACCGACAAGTTCCCATTCCGAGGGATCAATTTTTCCATCGAAGTATTTCGACAGGAACGTCGCACTCCGGCTGGCAATGTTTACGTACTTGCCGATCAAATCACTATTAACCCGCGCCATAAAATCGTCGGCATTGAAGTCGATGTCTTCGTTCTTCGCATTGAGCTTGGCGGCCAGGTAATAGCGCAGCCATTCGGGGTTCATGCCCAGGCTCAGGTACTTGAGCGGGTCCAGCCCGGTGCCGCGGCTCTTGCTCATCTTCTCGCCGTTGTTCACGGTGAGGAAGCCGTGCACAAACACGTTATCGGGCGTCTTGCGGCCGCTGAAGTGCAGCATGGCCGGCCAGAACAGCGTGTGGAAGGTGACGATGTCTTTGCCGATGAAGTGGTACTGCTCCAGGCCCGGCGTGGCCATGTAGGCGTCGTAGTTTTCGCCGCGCTTTTCCAGCAGGTTCTTCAGTGAGGCGAGGTAGCCGACGGGTGCGTCCAGCCAGACATAAAAATACTTGCCCGGCGCGTCCGGGATTTCAATGCCGAAATAAGGCGCGTCACGGCTGATGTCCCAGTCGCCCAGGCCTTCGCTTTGGGTGCCGTCGGGGTTGGTGCGCACGCTGAACCACTCTTTGACCTTGTTGGCGACTTCAGGCTGCAGCTTGCCGTCCTGCGTCCACTTTTCCAGAAAGTCCACACAGCGCTGGTCGGACAGCTTGAAGAAAAAGTGATCGGAACTTTTGAGCACGGGCGTCGCGCCCGACAAGGCTGAATACGGGTTGATCAGGTCCGTGGGTGCATACACCGCGCCGCAGTTTTCACAGTTGTCGCCGTACTGGTCCTTGGTGCCGCACTTGGGGCAGGTGCCCTTGATGTAGCGGTCCGGCAGGAACATGTTCTTTTCTGGGTCAAAGAATTGTTCAATCGTTTTGGTCTCGATCAGCCCGGCCTTTTTCAGGTCCAGATAGATCTGCTGCGCCAGCTGGTGGTTTTCCGGCCCGTCGGTGGAATGCCAGTTGTCAAAGCTGATGTGAAAGCCGTCCAGGTAGGGCTTGCGGCCCGCGGCGATGTCGGCCACAAACTGCTGCGGCGTCTTGCCGGCTTTTTCGGCCGCAATCATGATCGGTGCGCCGTGGGCGTCGTCGGCGCCCACAAAGTTCACCGCATGGCCCTGCATGCGCTGGAACCGCACCCAGATGTCGGCCTGGATGTATTCCATGATGTGGCCGATATGGAAATTGCCATTGGCGTAAGGCAGGGCGGTGGTGACAAACAGGCGGCGCTGGGACATAGAGGTGCTTTTTTGCCTTGGAGGCTTTGGAAAGGGGTAACCCGCGATTTTAAGTCTCCAGGCCAGCGCCCGCCCTGCCAAGCCCCCATGACCCCAGGGCCTGGCCTCGCGGCGTTAGACTTCACGCCAACACCCCCGCCGGCGCGCCACCCCCGAGGCGCCCGCCCCGCTCAGTCAGTTTCAACGGAGTATTTCCCCATGTCCCTGGACCAACAGGCCGTCTTGAACGCCGTGCAAACCGTGCTGGACCCCAATACCGGCAAAGACTTCGTCACGACCAAGGCTTTGAAAAACCTGCAGCTCAGCGGCAGCGATGTCTCGTTTGACGTCGAGCTGGGCTACCCGGCCAAAAGCCAGATCGCCGGGCTGCGCAAAAGCCTGATCGCCGCCGTCAAGGGCGTGCCGGGCGCCGGCAATGTGTCCGTCAACGTCACCGTCAAGATCGCCAGCCACAGCGTGCAGCGCGGCGTGCAACTGCTGCCCAACGTCAAGAACATCATCGCCGTGGCCTCCGGCAAAGGCGGCGTCGGCAAAAGCACCACCGCCGTCAACCTGGCCCTGGCCCTGGCGGCCGAAGGCGCCAGCGTCGGCCTGCTCGACGCCGACATCTACGGCCCCAGCCAGCCCATGATGATGGGCATCGAAGGCCGGCCCGAGAGCGTGGACGGCAAAAACATGGAGCCGATGGAGAACTACGGCATCCAGGTGATGTCCATCGGTTTCCTGGTCGCGCAGGACGAAGCCATGATCTGGCGCGGCCCCATGGCCACCCAGGCGCTTGAGCAACTGCTGCGCCAGACCAACTGGAAAGACCTGGACTACCTCATCGTCGACATGCCGCCCGGCACCGGCGACATCCAGCTCACGCTGTCGCAGCGCGTGCCCATGACGGGCGCCGTCATCGTCACCACGCCGCAAGACATCGCGCTGCTGGACGCCAAAAAAGGCATCAAGATGTTCGAGAAAGTCGGCGTGCCTATCCTGGGCATCGTTGAAAACATGGCGGTGCACATCTGCAGCAACTGCGGCCATGCCGAGCACATTTTTGGCGAAGGCGGCGGCAAAAAGATGGCGGCTGACTACAAGATGGACTACCTGGGCGCCTTGCCGCTGGACATGCAGATCCGCCTGCAGGCCGACAACGGCCGCCCCACCGTGGTGGCCGACCCCGACGGCGACGTTGCCGGCATCTACAAGGCCGTGGCACGCAAGATGGCCGTCACCGTGGCGGCGAAGGCCAAAGACTTCTCCGCCAAGTTCCCGACCATCACGATTTCGAAGAACACCTGAGGCCTTCAAGCCATGAACCTGCTGGCCTCACTGCGTTACCTGGCGGCGCTTGACGAGCACAAGCACTTCGGCCGCGCGGCGCAGGCCTGCAATATCACCCAGCCGGCTTTGTCCAACGCCTTGCGGGCGCTGGAAGACGAGTTCGGCGCCGCGATCGTGGTTCGGGGGCGTACCTTTGTCGGTTTCACGGAAGAGGGCGAGCGCGTGCTCGCCAGCGCCCGGCGCATGCTGCATGAGCGCGAGATTCTCAAACAACAGATCGACAGCTCGGCAGACAGCCCGAAGGGGCATCTGACGATTGGCGTGGTGCCCACGGCAGTTTCCATCGCCGCGCGTTTTGCGGCCATGCTGCACGCGCGCCACCCGGGCATCACGCCCGTGGTGCTGTCGCTGAATTCGCACGACATCGAAACCCGGCTCGAAAATCTGTCGCTGGACATGGCGCTGGGCTATACCGAGCGCCTGAGCGCACGCAACACCCGGCTGACCACGCTGCCGCAGTACACCGAGCGCTATTTCCTGGTGCGCCGCGCCGCCAAGCCCAGTCCGGACGTATTGCGCTTTGGCGCACCCATGACCTGGGCTGAGGCCGCCAAGCTGCCGCTATGCCTGCTGACGCCCGACATGCACAGCCGTACGCGGGTAGATAGCGCGTTTGCCGCGGCTGGTGTCACCGTCAAACCGGTGATGGAAACCAACTCCATGCTGACGCTGGCCCTGACCGTTGTCGTCGGTGAGGTCTGCAGCGTGCTGGCCGGCGCGCTGGTATGCGCGGTGCAGGGTTACCGCGAACTCGAGGCCTTGCCGCTGACCCCGGACGTGGAAACGCCCGTCGGCTTCATGATGCAAGCCAGCGACCGGCCCTCCCGCACGCTGGAGGCCGCCATGGCGCTGGCCGCCGAGCCCGCCTGGCTGCGCCACGCGGCCGACTACAGCGCCCATCCAGAGAGCATGGGAAGCAAATTGGGAAGCCAGTCAACCTAGGCAACGGTTTGCATACATTCAATCCTTGAATGGGGCGGTGTCCCGATTCAATTGGACGTGACCCCCTGCCTTGCACATACTTTGTGCATAGACAGAGATAGGGGTCCCACACGATGAATGAAGTTGCAAGCCAGGCCGTCGAACGCGTCATTGCGTCGACCAGGCACATGCCCGGCGCCTTGATGCCGATACTGCACGGCATTCAAGACGCGCTGGGTTATATCCCGTCCGAGGCTGTCCCGCCCATCGCCGAAGCCCTGAACCTGTCCAGGGCCGAGGTCCATGGCGTGGTGACCTACTACCACTACTTCCGCTCAGAGCCGCCCGGCCGGCACGTGGTGCAGATCTGCCGCGCCGAGAGCTGCAAAGCCATGGGGTCAGACGCTCTCTGGTCGCACGCCTGTTCCCATCTGGGCAGCGACGGCCACGGGCCCACCAAAGATGGCGCCTTCACAGTCGAGCCGGTGTATTGCCTGGGCCTGTGCGCACAATCCCCAGCCATGACGCTGGACGACAAGGTCCATGCCCGTGTCGGCATTGAAAAATTCAACCGCCTGGTGGCGCAAGCCGGGAGCGCCGCATGAGCGCCAAAATTTACGTGCCCCGTGACTCCGCCGCACTGGCAGCGGGCGCTGACGAGGTGGCTGCGGCCATCGCCGCCGAGGCTGCAAAGCGCGGCATTGGCATTGAGCTGATCCGCAACGGTTCGCGCGGCCTGTTCTGGCTGGAGCCCATGGTCGAAGTGCAGACCGGTGCAGGCCGCATCGCCTACGGGCCGGTGGAGGTGGAGGACGTGGCCGGCCTTTTCGACGCTGGTTTTCAGGTGGGCGGCGTCCACGTGCTGCAGCTGGGCCTGACCGAAGAGATTCCGTACCTGAAAAGGCAGGAGCGCCTGACGTTCGCGCGCATGGGCGTGACAGACCCGCTGTCGCTGGCGGACTACCAGGCGCACGAAGGTTATGCCGGCTTGCGCCATGCGCTGGGGCTTCCGGCAACAGAGATCGTGCAGCAGGTGCTGGACGCCGGCCTGCGCGGTCGCGGCGGCGCGGCATTTCCGGCGGGCATCAAATGGAAAACCGTGGCGGGCCTCAAAGCCACGCAAAAGTACGTGGTCTGCAATGCGGACGAAGGCGACTCCGGCACCTATTCCGACCGCATGACCATGGAGGGTGACCCCTTCGTGCTGATCGAAGGCATGACCATTGCCGCAGTGGCTACCGGCGCCACGCAGGGTTATGTCTACATCCGATCTGAATACCCCCATGCGGTAGCGACCATGCGCGAGGCCATCAGCGTGGCCGAGGCGGGCGGCTTTCTGGGCGACAACATTCTCGGCTCGGGCCACAGCTTTCACCTGCATGTACGCAAGGCGGCCGGCGCGTATGTCTGCGGCGAAGAAACCGCCATGCTGGAAAGCATCGAAGGCAAACGCGGCATCGTGCGGGCCAAGCCGCCCATCCCCGCCATCCAGGGCCTGTTCGGCAAGCCGAGCGTGATCAACAACGTCATCACCTTCGCTTCTGTGCCCATCATCCTCTCGCGCGGCGCCACGTTCTACAAAGACTATGGCGTGGGCCGTTCACGGGGCACTTTGCCCATCCAGCTGGCCGGCAACATCCGGTTTGGCGGCCTGGTCGAAAAAGCTTTCGGTGTGACTTTGCGCGAGCTGATGTACGACTACGGCGGCGGTTCGGCCTCGGGCCGGCCCATCAAGGCGGTGCAGGTGGGCGGCCCGCTGGGCGCCTATGTGCCTGAATCCCAGTGGGATACGCCGCTCGACTACGAAGCCTATGCGGCGGTGGGCGCGGTGGTGGGCCACGGCGGCATCGTGGTGCATGACGACACGGCCGACATGGCCAGCCTGGCGCGTTATGCCATGGAGTTTTGCGCGATCGAGTCCTGCGGCAAGTGCACGCCCTGCCGCATCGGCTCCACGCGCGGGGTGGAAGTGATAGACCGCATCGCCCACGGCGCGAGCGAGCAGCGCCCGCAACAGATCAAGCTGCTGCGCGACCTGTGCGACACCATGGTGCACGGCTCGCTGTGCGCCATGGGTGGCATGACGCCTTTTCCGGTGCTCTCGGCACTCGACCACTACCCGCAGGATTTCGGCATGACCGTGCCGGACCGCAAAGCCGCCTGATCGGCAGCACCCACAAGACAAGACAAGACGGACAGGAGACTTTCATGCTCGAACACCTTAAAGAAACCGATTACGGCACCCCCAAACGCGAGTCCACGCAGGAAGTCACGCTGGAGATCGATGGCGAAAGCGTCACCGTTCCCGCGGGCACCTCGCTGATGCGCGCGGCCGTCGATGCAGGCATCCAGGTGCCCAAGCTCTGCGCCACCGACAGCCTGGAGCCTTTTGGTTCCTGCCGCCTGTGCATGGTCGAAATCGACGGACGCAAGGGCTTCCCGGCCTCCTGCACCACTCCGGCTGAAGCCGGCATGAAGGTGCGTACCCAGTCGCCCCGCCTGCAAGAGCTGCGCAAGGGCGTGATGGAGCTCTACATCTCCGACCACCCGCTGGACTGCCTGACCTGTTCGGCCAACGGCAACTGCGAACTGCAGGACATGGCCGGCGTGACCGGGCTGCGCGAAGTGCGCTACGGCATGGAAGGCGCCAACCATTTCCGCAACGAGAGCAAGCCGGCGATCGACAACTCGAATCCGTATTTCAGCTACGACGCTTCCAAATGCATCGTGTGCAACCGCTGCGTGCGCGCCTGCGAAGAAACCCAGGGCACGTTTGCGCTCACCATCAGCGGCCGCGGTTTTGAGTCGCGCGTGTCGCCGGGGCAGGATCAGCCCTTCATGGAATCCGAATGCGTGAGCTGCGGCGCCTGCGTCGAAGCCTGCCCCACTGCCACGCTGCAGGAAAAAACCGTCATCATGCTGGGCCAGCCCGAGCACAACAAGATCACCACCTGCGCCTACTGCGGTGTGGGCTGCGCCTTCAAGGCCGAGATGAAGGGCAATGAGGTGGTGCGCATGGTGCCGTGGAAAGACGGCAAGGCCAACGAAGGCCACGCCTGCGTCAAGGGCCGTTTCGCCTGGGGCTACGCCACCCACAAGGACCGCATCACCAAGCCCATGATCCGCAAGAACATCAGCGACCCGTGGCAGGAAGTCAGTTGGGACGAGGCCATCAACTACGCCGCCAGCGAGTTCCGCCGCATCCAGGCCAAGCACGGCAAGGATTCCATCGGCGGTATCACCTCGTCACGCTGTACCAACGAAGAAACCTACCTGGTGCAAAAACTGGTGCGCGCCGCCTTCGGGAACAACAACGTCGACACCTGCGCCCGCGTGTGCCACTCACCCACCGGTTACGGCCTGAGCCAGACCTATGGCACATCGGCCGGTACGCAAACCTTCAAGTCGGTTGAAAAGGCCGATGTCATTTTGATCATCGGCGCGAACCCGACCGACGGCCATCCGGTGTTTGCCTCGCGCATGAAAAAGCGCCTGCGTGAAGGCGCCCGCCTGATCGTGGTCGACCCGCGCCAGATCGACATCGTGCGTTCGCCGCACGTCGAGGCTGAATTCCATCTGCAGCTGCGCCCCGGCACCAATGTGGCCATGATTTCGTCGCTGGCCCACGTGGTGGTGACAGAAGGCCTGCTGGCCGACGACTACATCACCGAGCGTTGCGATGAAAAATCCTTCCGCGAATGGCGCGAGTTCGTCGCCCGCCCGGACAATTCACCCGAAGCCATGGAAGCCGTCACCGGCGTGCCGGCGGCAGACGTTCGCGCCGCAGCCCGCCTGTACGCCACGGGCGGCAATGCCGCCATTTACTACGGGCTGGGCGTGACGGAACATGCGCAGGGCTCGACCATGGTCATGGGCATTGCCAACCTGGCCATGGCCACCGGCAACGTGGGCCGCGAAGGCGTGGGCGTGAACCCGCTGCGCGGCCAGAACAATGTGCAGGGCGCCTGCGACATGGGCTCCTTCCCGCATGAGCTGCCGGGCTATCGCCATGTGTCTGACAGCACGGTGCGCGCCGAATTCGAAACCGCCTGGGGCGTGACGCTCAATGAAGAGCCTGGCCTGCGCATCCCGAACATGTTTGATGCGGCCGTCGCCGGCAGCTTCCTGGGGCTGTATTGCCAGGGCGAAGACATCGTGCAGTCCGACCCCGACACCCAGCACGTGGCCAAGGCGCTCACGTCGATGGAATGCATCGTCGTGCAGGACATCTTCCTGAATGAAACCGCCAAGTACGCACACGTGTTCCTGCCCGGTTCTTCTTTCCTCGAAAAAGACGGCACCTTCACCAATGCCGAGCGCCGCATCTCGCGCGTGCGCAAGGTCATGCCGCCCAAGGCGGGCTTGGCCGACTGGGAAGTCACCGTGAAGCTCTCCAATGCGCTGGGCTACCCGATGAGCTATGTGCATCCGCGCGACATCATGGCCGAGATCGCGGCGCTGACGCCGACCTTCCGGGGCGTGACCTTTGCCAAGATCGAAAAGCACGGCAGCGTGCAATGGCCCTGCAACGAAGACACGGCCGAGCTCGGAACCGAGTTCATGCACAAGGATGGTTTTGTGCGCGGCAAGGGCCGTTTCATCATCACGCAGTACGTGGCCACCGACGAAAAAGTCACGCGCAAATTCCCGCTGCTGCTGACCACCGGCCGCATCCTGTCGCAGTACAACGTCGGCGCCCAGACGCGCCGCACCGACAACAACCAGTGGCACAGCGAAGACCGGCTGGAGATCCATCCGCACGACGCCGAAGACCGCGGCATCAAGGCCGACGACTGGGTAGGCATTGAAAGCCGTGCCGGGCAAACGGTGTTGCGTGCGGTGGTCACCGAACGCATGCAGCCGGGCGTGGTCTACACCACCTTCCACTTCCCCGAATCGGGCGCCAACGTCATCACGACCGACAGCTCTGACTGGGCCACCAACTGCCCGGAATACAAGGTCACGGCGGTGCAGGTGATGCCGGTGGCGCAGCCGTCCGAATGGCAAAAATCCTACTCACGCTTCAACAAGCAGCAACTGCAGCTGCTGGATGCGGCGTCACAACCGGCGGGCAGCTCTGCAGCGGAGGCCGCTCATGCAGGTGGTTGAAGGTTGCCGTGAAGCCCCCGTCACCGGGGTGCGGGCGCATCGCGCGTTCGACCGTTCGGATTGGGTAGCCGAGGAGGTGCCTGTGGCGCTGGAATACAACGGCATCTCGCATGCCGTGATGCTGGCCAGCCCTTCTGACCTGGAAGACTTTGCTTTCGGTTTTTCCGTGACTGAAGGCATCGTGGACGACTACACCCAGATCCACGACATTGAGCAGAGCAGCAGCGAACAGGGGGAGACGCTGCACCTGACCATTGCGGCATTGTCCTTTGCACGGCTGAAAGACCGCCGCCGCAGCATGACGGGCCGCACCGGCTGCGGCTTGTGCGGCACCGAAAGCCTGGCGCACGCGGTACGCCTGCCGCCGCGCGTGCAGGGCAGTACGGAGTTCGAAGCGGGCGCCATCACCCGTGCCCTGATCAACCTGCGCGAGCAGCAATTGCTGCTTAGCGCCACCGGCGCCACCCATGCGGCCGCCTGGTGCAATGCCGGCGGCGACATTGTTGTTCTGCGCGAAGATGTCGGCAGGCACAACGCGCTGGACAAGCTGATAGGCGCGTTGCAGCGCGGCCGTGTCAATGCCAATGAAGGTTTTATCGTCGTCACCAGCCGTGCCAGCTACGAGATGGTGCACAAAACCGCCATGGCCGGCGTGACGCTGCTGGCCGCCGTGTCGGGCGTGACCGGCCTGGCGATTGATGTGGCGCAAACCGCCGGCGTGGCGCTTTTGGGTTTTGTGCGCGGGGAAGATCTTTCCGTGTACAGCCACAAAGAGCGCGTCAACCTGGAGTACATCCTGTGAACAACGACAACCTGGTCCGCATGGTCAACCAGATCGGCGCTTTCTTTGAATCCATGCCCGACCGCACCGAAGCGCTGCAGGAACTCGCCATGCATCTCAAGAAATTCTGGGACCCCCGCATGCGCAGGGCATTGCTGGAGCTGATGGAAGAAAAGGGCGGTGGCGGCGACCAGATCAGCGATATCGTGCGCCGTGCTGCTCTGGAGCACCGGTCTTTACTGGTTTAGATCAGAAGGTTATTTTTGCCCGCCGTACACTGCGGGCATGTCGGATTTCCTGCTGCAGTCCCCCGAAACAGACGCCACGCTGCCCCGGCCGCGCACCGCCGTGGCCGTCGTCATGCGCCGCGAGCGCATCGACAACCGCTGGCAGCCCTGGCGCTGGTCGCTGGACGAAATCGTGCCGCACGAAGACGGTTTTGGCGCGGCGCCCCGCCTGCTGCTGAAAGATGAGCGCGAAGAGCGCTGGTTGCACCCGGGCTTCAAGGTCGAACTGTTCACCGACGACGGCGAAGGCTATTACCTCAATGTCACCACCGCGCAGCCCTGCTTCTGGGTGGTGTGGCGCATGGAAGAAGAAGCTCAACTGGCCGAAGAACCCATTGCGATTCCCCAGATCGTCACCCTGAGCTACCACGACGCCGGCCGCTGGCTGGACGCGCAGGAAACGGTCGAGCAGGTGCCCGCGTCGCCGCAAATCGTGCAGTGGCTCCAGCAGTTTGTCGACCAGCATTACGTGCCCGAGGTCAAGCGCCGGCAACGCCCGCAAAGCTTCAAGACCCTGACCGACCGTTTCGGCAATCCGGCGCGGGTCAGCACGGAAAAGAAAACCGGCGGAGGCCAGCATGGCTGACGAGCCGACGGGTTTTCTGGGGCGATGGTCTCGCCGCAAAGTTGATATCGCGCAGGGAAAACCGCTGGAAGAGCCGGTGGTGGCTGCGGCTCCGGTAGCGGACGCCAAGGTCCCTGCTGCACAAAGCCAGGTGCCACAAGAGGCATTGGAGCCGCCGCCAGAAAAGAAGGCGCTCACACTGGCCGACGCCAAACTGCTCACCAAGAATTCCGACTTCAAGCCCTTCATGGCCGGCGACGTGACGCCCGACGTGCGCAATGCGGCGATGAAGCAGCTCTTTGCCGACCCGCATTTCAATGTGATGGACGGCCTGGATACCTACATCGACGACTACTCCAGGTCCGACCCCATCCCCGAGGCCATGCTGCGCCAGATGACCAGCGCGAAGTTTCTCAATCTCTTTGACGATGAAGAGGACAAGGAAGGCAAGGCAAAAGGCGAGGATCAGGTGCAAGTCGCCGGCCCGCAAGATGACCTTGCCGAACCGCCACGGGAAAGCGCCAATAACCCCACAGTCCAAACCGTGGCACAGTCCTATGAAAATCCGGACATAGCCCCATCGCAAACGCCAGGCGCTTTATCAACCAGCCAATCCCAGCCCGACCCGGCCGGTGCCAGCCAAGAAGACCATGCCCACACTGATTTGCGACTGCAACCAGACCATGCCGCTCCAGCCCCAGGCGCTGGGCGCGGCACTCAATGAAACCCTGACGCTGCATTCGGCGCTGTGCCGCCGCGAGGCGGGCGCCTTCCAGAAGGCCGCGCAATCCGGCGACGATGTCGTCGTCGCCTGCACCCAGGAAAAGCGGCTGTTTGCCGAAGTGGGCGAGCAGACCCAGGGCATCACCTCGGTGGTGAAGTTCGTCAATATCCGCGAGACCGGCGGCTGGAGCAAAGATGCTGCCAGCGCCACGCCCAAAATCGCCGCATTGCTGGCCGCAGCGCACCTGCCGGACGCCGAGCCTGTGACCACGGTCACCTACAAAAGCGCCGGGCGCCTGCTGATCGTCGGTCCGCTCGACCAGGCAGAGCAGGTCGCAGCGCTCGTCGCCGACACACTGGACGTGACGATCTTTGCGCAAGGCGTCTCGGCCCAGGCGCAGGCCGGCTTCCCTTCGCAAGAACGTAAATACCCCGTCATCAGCGGTGAGCGGCTTGCCCTCAAAGGCTGGCTGGGTGCTTTTGAGGCCACCTGGGACAAAACCAACGCGATCGACCTGGACCTGTGCACGCGCTGCAATGCCTGCGTCGCCGTGTGCCCCGAAGGCGCGATCGACCTGAGCTACCAGGTCGACGCCAACAAATGCACTTCTCACCGCGACTGCGTGGCTGTTTGCAAGGTGGCCGGCGCGATTGACTTCAACCGCGCGCCGCAAGCACTCACGGAGGCGTTTGACCTGGTACTGGACCTTGGCGCCCAACCCCTGGTCGCACTGCATGCGCCGCCGCAAGGCTACTTTGCCCTGAATGCGTCTGCCGGCCTGGCTTCGCCCGGCTTGCTCGCCACGGTGGTCAAGCTGCGCGACATGGTCGGTGAGTTTGAAAAACCGAAATTCTTCGCTTACAAGCAAAAGCTCTGCGCCCACAGCCGCAATGAATCGGTGGGCTGCAATGCCTGTATTGATATCTGCTCGGCAGGTGCTGTCAGCAGCGAAAAGAAACGCCAGCAGATCGTCGTCAATCCCAATCTCTGCGTAGGCTGCGGCGCCTGCACCACCGTCTGCCCGACGGGTGCACTCACTTACGCTTACCCGCGCGCCAGCGAGCAGGGTGTTCGCATCAAGACCCTGCTGTCGGCATATGGCAAAGCCGGCGGCACGCAGCCTGTGCTGCTGTTTCACAGCCAGGAGAGCGGCCAGCAAGCTGTAGAGGCCCTGGGCCGCGCTGCGCGGCTGCAAAAAACCGTGCGGGGCGTGCCGGCCAATGTGATTCCACAGGCGCTGTGGCACACCGCCAGCGTGGGCCTGGACTTGTGGCTCAGTGCTATCGCCTTCGGTGCCTCGCAGGTGGCGGTGCTGGTGACGCGTGAAGAGGCTCCTGCTTATCTCGAAGGCCTGGCCGAACAAATGCGCGTGGCGCAGACCCTGCTCAACGGCCTGGGTTACGCGGGTGTTCACTTTCATCTGGTGCAGGCCGGGGAGGGCGCCAATGCCGTCGCTGCACTGGACGCCAACCTGCAAACGCTGGCGCGCGGCCGCCCCGCAATGCCTGCCACTGCGGCACGTTTTGCCGTGGCGCAAGAAAAGCGCAGCACGCTCGATATGGCGCTGGACCACCTCATGAGCCAGGCGCCCGCCGCTTTGCCCGAAGCCATCGCGCTGCCCGCCAAAGGCTCGCCCTTCGGCAGCCTGACCGTCAACGCCGACACCTGCACGCTGTGCCTGAGCTGCGTGAGCGCCTGCCCCGCCAGCGCGCTGCAAGACAACCCGGACCGCCCGCAGCTCAAGTTCATCGAGAAAAACTGCGTGCAGTGCGGCCTGTGCGCCACCACCTGCCCCGAGGACGCCATCACGCTGCAGCCGCGCCTGCTGCTCACGCCGCAGCGCAAAGAGGCGCGTGTGCTCAATGAAAGCCAGCCCTATCAGTGCATACGCTGCGCCAAGCCCTTCGGCACGCTCAAGGCCATCGAATCGATGCTGGGCAAGCTTGCGGGGCACGCCATGTTCCAGGGCGCGGCCGCGGATCGCCTCAAGATGTGCGGCGACTGCCGGGTCATCGACATCTATTCCGCCGAAAACGAACTCAAGATCACCGACATCCGGTAAGCCCACCACACCAGACGCACCATGATGCAAGCCCAACTCACCGCCTCCTCCCTGGACGAAGAAACCGCGCGGGCTGAAGTCTATGGCCTGCTGGCCGCGCTCTACTACGCGGCCCCTTCCGCAGAGCTGCATGAAAACCTCCGTGTCGCCGTGACCGAAGCGCCCGCCGCGGGAGGGCTGCTTGAAAGTTCTTGGAGCGAGCTCGTGTCCGCCGCCCGAGCGCACAGCCTGGCCGAGATCGCCCGCGAACACGACGCGTTGTTTGGCGGCGTCGGCAAGCCTGAGGTGTATCTCTTTGGCTCGCACTACCTGGCCGGCTTCCTGAATGAGAAGCCTTTGGCGGCCTTGCGCACCGACATCGCCGCGCTGGGCCTTGCGCGCGACGAGGCCATGCCCGAAACCGAAGACCACGTGGCCTATTTATGCGAAGTCATGCGCTACCTGATCGCCGGCGACGATGTGGAGGTGGCCAACCTCACGCGCCAGCGCGAGTTTTTTGCGCGGCATGTGCAGCCCTGGGTGCCCCTGATGTGCGAGGCCATCACCGCACACCCCAAGGCCCGGTTTTATGCGGCGCTGGCCGCCTTCACGCAGACCTTCATCAGCGTTGAGGCACAAGGCTTTGACATGCTGGCTTGAATGCACATGCCCAAGGCGTGTCTGGCAGTCAACATTTTTTCTCAAATTGAGACAGCATTGGGCGGGCCCAATCGCCCGAATGTGCCGCAGTGACAATAAGATCGCCTATCGTTTTCCCTAGACTGGGCCGTCGAGAGCCCCCACCCATTGTGGTGCACGGCTCTCTGTCGTACAGTCCTATGCAACCGGTTACATAACCAGCAAGCCTTCCCTTGGAGATCACCATGCAGGACAGCCAGCCAAAACCCTCACGCAGGGGTTTCTTTTTCGGCGCAGCCGCCACCGGCGCGGCAGCCGCGGCCATCGTCGCATTGCCCGGCGCATCGGCGCTGCAGCAAGCCGAACTTCCAGAGCCCAAGCCGGCCCCTGAAAAAGGCGGCGGTTACAGCCTCTCTGAACACGTCAAGCGCTACTACAAGACCACCCGTCTCTAAGCAGCCCGGCTTCACCCCGAGCCCGACCCGTCCCGATTTCACCTTCTACGGAGAGCTTCATGCTGCTCACGAAAAAATCTTCTGATGTCCATCCCGTGCACCGCACCGGCTCCGCGCGTTTTGTGCAAAGCCTGTCGCGGGGGCTGTCCAACGCGCTGCCCACCATGGACCGGCGCGCCTTTCTGCGCCGCTCCGGCCTGGGTGTCGGCGTGGGCCTTGCCGCCACGCAACTGACCCTGGTTAAAAAGGCCACAGCCGCCGCGCCCGGCACCACGTCTGACGGCACCGGCAAGATTGAAGTCAAACGCACGGTTTGCACGCACTGCTCGGTGGGCTGCGCGGTCGACGCGGTGGTTGAGAATGGTGTGTGGGTCCGCCAGGAGCCCGTATTTGATTCCCCTATCAACCTGGGCGCCCACTGCGCCAAGGGCGCTGCGCTGCGTGAACACGGCCACGGCGAATACCGCCTGCGTTACCCGATGAAGCTGGTCAACGGCAAATACGAGCGCATCAGCTGGGACACGGCACTCAATGAAATCAGCGCCAGGCTGCTGGAGCTGCGCAAGGAGAGCGGACCGGACTCGGTGTACTGGGTGGGGTCTTCGAAGCACAACAACGAGCAGGCCTACCTGATGCGCAAGTTCGTGAGCTTCTGGGGCAGCAACAACTGCGACCACCAGGCCCGCATCTGCCACTCCACCACGGTGGCCGGCGTTGCCAACACCTGGGGCTACGGTGCCATGACCAATTCGTACAACGACATGCAAAACAGCAAGTGCGCGTTGTACATCGGCTCCAACGCCGCAGAAGCCCACCCCGTCAGCCTGCTGCACATGCTGCACTCCAAGGAGGCCGGCTGCAAGATGATCGTGGTCGACCCGCGCTTTACCCGCACGGCGGCCAAGGCTGACGAGTACGTCCGCATCCGCTCCGGCTCCGACATCCCTTTCCTCTTCGGTGTGCTTTATCACATCTTCAAGAACGGCTGGGAAGACAAGAAATACATCAACGACCGTGTCTACGGCATGGACAAGGTCAAGGCCGACGTGATGGCCAAGTGGACGCCGGACAAGGTGCTGGAGGCCTGCGGCGTTGACGAGGCCACCACGCTCAAGGTGGCCACCATGATGAGCCAGAACCGTCCCAGCACCATCGTCTGGTGCATGGGCCAGACGCAGCACACCACCGGCAATGCCGTCGTGCGCGCCTCGTGCATCCTGCAGCTGGCGCTGGGCAACATCGGCGTGGCCGGCGGCGGCGCCAATATTTTCCGCGGCCACGACAACGTGCAGGGTGCGACCGACGTCGGCCCGAATCCCGATTCGCTGCCCGGCTATTACGGCCTGGCAGAGGGCTCGTGGAAGCACTTTGCCAAGACCTGGGGTGTGGACTTCGACTGGATCAAGGGGCGCTACGCATCGGCCGCGATGATGGGCAAACCCGGCATCACCGTTTCGCGCTGGATCGACGGCGTGATGGAGAAAAACGAGCTCATCGACCAGGACTCCAACCTGCGCGCCGTCTTCTTCTGGGGCCATGCACCCAACTCGCAAACGCGCGGCCTTGAGATGAAGCGCGCCATGGACATGCTGGACTTGCTGGTGGTGGTGGACCCGTACCCGTCGGCCACGGCCGCCATGGCGGCCATGCCCGGCAAGGCGGAAGACCTGAACCCCAAACGCGCGGTTTACCTCCTGCCTGCCGCCACCCAGTTTGAAACCAGCGGGTCTGTGACGGCGTCCAACCGGTCCCTCCAGTGGCGCGAAAAAGTGATCGAGCCGCTCTGGGAGAGCCGCACCGACCACATGATCATGCATCAGTTCGCCGAAAAACTCGGTTTCGCCAAAGAGCTGTCGAAGAACTACAAGATGCAAAAGGTCAAGGGCATGGACGAGCCCGTGCCGGACGACATCCTGCGCGAGATCAACAAGTGCGTCTGGACCATCGGCTACACCGGGCAGAGCCCCGAGCGCCTGCAGGCCCACATGCGCACCATGCACCTGTTTGACGTCAAGACCCTCAAATCCAAAGGCGGCAAGGACAAGGTCACCGGCTACGACACGACCGGCGACTACTTCGGCCTGCCCTGGCCTTGCTGGGGCAACCCGGATCTGAAGCACCCCGGCTCACCCAACCTGTACGACACCTCCAAGCACGTCATGGACGGCGGCGGTAATTTCCGCGCCAACTTCGGCGTTGAAAAAGACGGCGTCAACCTGCTCGCCGAAGACGGCTCCTATTCGCAGGGTGCCGACATCACGACGGGCTATCCCGAGTTCGACCACGTGTTGCTCAAGAAACTGGGCTGGTGGGGCGACCTGACCGACGCCGAAAAAACCGCGGCCGAAGGCAAGAACTGGAAGACCGATTCATCGGGCGGCATCATCCGCGTCACCATGAAGGTCCACGGCTGCCACGTGTTCGGCAATGCCAAGGCGCGCGCCGTGGTGTGGAACTTCCCCGATGCCATCCCGCAGCACCGTGAGCCGCTCTACGGAACCCGGGCCGACCTGATGGTCAAGTACCCCACGCATGACGACAAAAAAGCGTTCTGGCGCCTGCCCACTCTCTACAAGACGATTCAGCAGAAAAATATCGCGGACAAGGTCGGCGAAAAGTTCCCGCTCATCCTCACCTCCGGCCGGCTGGTCGAGTACGAAGGCGGCGGCGAAGAAACCCGCTCCAACCCCTGGCTGGCCGAGCTGCAGCAGGAAGCCTTCGTCGAAATCAATCCGAAGACCGCTTCGGACCGCGGCATCCGCAACGGCGAACGCGTCTGGCTGAACAGCCCGACAGGTGCACGCCTCAACGTCCAGGCGATGGTGACCGAGCGTGTCGGCCCCGACACGGTGTGGATGCCTTTCCACTTCTCGGGTCGCTGGCAAGGCGCCGACATGCTGGCCTATTACCCCAACGGTGCAGCGCCGGTGGTACGGGGTGAAGCCGTCAACACCGCAACAACGTACGGCTACGACAGCGTGACGATGATGCAAGAAACAAAAACGACGATCTGTAACGTCGAACGGGCATAAAAATATGACCCCCACGTTTTTCACTCCGTGTAATGCACTGCCCCCCGAGGGGGCCGTTTTTTCCTTGGGGCGGCCCGGCGGAAAAATATCCTTTCTGGAGACATCATGGCAAGAATGAAATTTGTTTGTGACGCAGAACGCTGCATCGAATGCAACGGCTGCGTCACCGCCTGCAAAAACGAAAACGAAGTCCCGTGGGGCGTCAATCGCCGCCGCGTGGTCACGCTCAACGACGGTGTTCCCGGCGAGAAATCCATCTCGGTGGCCTGCATGCATTGCAGTGACGCGCCCTGTATGGCTGTCTGCCCCGTCAACTGCTTCTACCGCACCGAAGAGGGTGTGGTGCTGCATGACAAGGACGTCTGCATCGGCTGCGGCTATTGCTCTTACGCTTGCCCCTTTGGCGCACCGCAGTTCCCGGCTGCCGGCACGTTTGGTGTCCGCGGCAAGATGGACAAGTGCACCTTCTGCGCCGGCGGCCCTGAAGTCAACGGCAGCCAGGCCGAGTTTGAAAAATACGGCCGCAACCGCCTGGCCGAAGGCAAGCTGCCGGCCTGCGCCGAAATGTGCTCGACCAAGGCCCTGCTCGCCGGCGACGGCGATGTGGTTGCCGACATCTTCCGTACCCGCGTGGTGCAACGCGGCAAGGGCGCTGAAGTCTGGGGCTGGGGCACGGCCTACGGCTCCAAACAAGCCGGCCAGCCGCCTGCAGGAGCCAAATCATGAAGCGCCTTTTTGTACTGGCCTTTGCCGTGGCCGCAGTGGCCGCTTTGTCGGCCTGCGGTGACAAGCCGCAAACCCTGGGCAGCGGCGTCAAAACCGACGGTGCGGCCTACCAGGGCGTGCAGAACCAGTTCGCGGCGCCCGGCTGGAAGGCCGGCGACAAGACCAGCTGGGAGCAGGGCCTGAAGGCCCGCGCGCAGAACAGCCAGAACGAGTACAACAAGATCGGTAACTCGAAATAGTGACCGGAGGCCTTATGTTTCGTGCATGTTCAGCTATATTTTTGATAGCAACCAGCCTGGCGGGGCTTACGGGGATTGTTGCCGCGCAGGCACCTGCCGCCCCGCCGGCCACCGCGGCTAAGGCGGCAGGCAGTGTTGCGCCCGCACCTGCAGCGGCTCCCGCAGCCACCGGCGGCATTCAGGGCCAGAACATCTTTGAGGTCAAACCCGAGGCCAGCGCCGACCCCAACTACGCCAAGCAGACCAACGGCGAGCGCGCCAAGGTGCAACCCGGCAACAACGCACCCATGTGGCGCCAGGTGGGCGAGGGTGTCACCGGCTACAGCAGCCTGCCCAAAAGCGAGGCGCCCGAAGCCGGCAATCTGATCCAGCCCTTTGTGCAATACCCCGGCTCGCGCCTGACCAATGCCGGTGAAGCCTGGCGCCAGGTGCGCAACAACTGGATCATTCCTTACGGCGGCTCGCTCTTTTTGATCGTCGTGCTCGCCATCGCGATTTTTTACTTCAGCAAGGGCTCGATCAAAACCCACGGTGTGGATACCGGCCGCAAGATCGAACGCTTCACGCCCTTTGAGCGTGCCGCGCACTGGTCCAACGCGATTGCGTTTTCCATCCTGGCCATCTCGGGCCTGGTGATGGCGTTCGGAAAGTTCTTCCTGCTGCCCGTCATCGGCGGCGCGCTCTTCGGCTGGCTCACCTGGCTGCTCAAGACCATGCACAACTTTGCCGGCCCGCTGTTTGCGGTGTCGCTGGTGATCGTGTTCTTCACCTTCCTGCGCGACAACTGGCCGCAAAAGGGTGACCTGCACTGGCTTGCCAAAGGCGGCGGCCTTGTGACGGGCAGCCACGAGCCCCCTTCCAACCGTTTCAACGCCGGCGAAAAGCTGATTTTCTGGGGCGGCGTGTTCTTCCTCGGCATCGTGGTCGTGTCTTCGGGCTTCGTACTCGACAAGCTGCTGCCCGGCCTGATTTACGAGCGCTCCACCATGCAGGTCGCACACATGGTGCATGCCGTGGCCACCGTGCTGATGATGTGCATGTTCCTCGGCCACATTTACCTCGGCACCATCGGCATGCAGGGTGCCTACAAGGCCATGCGCACCGGTTATGTCGATGAGACCTGGGCGCGCGAGCACCACGAATACTGGTACGACGACGTGAAAGCCGGCAACATTCCGGCCCAGCGCAGCAAACCTGTCGATCCACCCGGCCAGATCGTGCAGGCGTGAGTCACGGCACACAGATTGAAGTGAGGAATCCCATGAAAAAACTCCTGATCCTGAGCTTGCTGACCGCTGCGTCAGTCGCGTCACTGGCCAAGCTGCCCACGCCCGTGCTGACTGACGAAGCCAAGGCCAAGGCCGCTGAAGCCGCCGCCAAGACCGCCTGGAGCGGCAAGGTCGATGCTTACCAACTCTGCAAGTCGCAAGACAAGGTCGCCGCCGCCTATTACAAATCGGCCAAGGCTGCCGGCAAAGAAACCAAGCCTCCTGCTGCAGCGCCTGCTTGCGCCGACCCCGGCGCCTTCGTCTACACCCCGGCCGAAGCCAAGCCGATTGAAGCGGCCGGCGCGCACTCGCCTGCGGGCACGGCCACCAGCCCGCCCAGCACCAAGCAGCCCGATGCTGTCGCCAACCCCGCCAAGAAGTCCTGATTCGATCCTGACCCAGTGCAGCCCCCCCAAAAGCCGACTCCGCAAGGGGCCGGCTTTTTTGTTGTAGTCTCCCCTCATGACCGCCTCGACACCGCTTCTTCCCCGTCTGACCAACGCCCAGGCGCCCCTCACGTGCGAGGTCGATGCCGTCAACGAATACGGCGAAGTACAAAAAGTCGCCATCCCCGCCGAGCGGGCGCTCACGGTGTATGTCGACAAACGCGAGCTCGTCACGCTCATGACGCTGGGCGCGAACCCCGAACTGCTGGTGCTGGGCTACCTGCGCAACCAGCGGCTCGTCAAAGACGTGAGCGACATCGACTCCATCACAGTGGACTGGGACGTGGGCGCAGCCGCCGTCAAGACGCGCCACGGCATTGAAGACATTGAAGAAAAAACTTCACGCCGCGTGGTCACCACCGGTTGCGGGCAGGGCAGTGTGTTTGGCGGCCTGATGGATGAGGTCGATGCGATCGAGCTGCCTGCCGATGCGCATATGACGCAGGCCCAGCTCTACTCTTTGGTCAACACCATACGGCTCAAGGAAACCACGTACAAATCCGCCGGCTCGGTGCACGCCTGCGCGCTGTTTGCCATGACGGGCGGTGATCCCGAGATGCTTTTATTTGTGGAAGATGTGGGCCGCCATAACGCCATCGACACGATCGCCGGCTGGATGTGGATGCAGACCAATTCCTCATGGATCGAAGCCAGCAAAATCTTCTACACCACCGGCCGCCTCACCAGCGAAATGGTCATCAAGTCCGCCCAGATGGGTGTGCCCATCGTGGTCTCGCGCAGCGGCATCACGCAGATGGGGCACCAGGTCGCGCAGACTGTCGGCCTCTGCGCCATCGGCCGCGCCACCAACAAACGCTTTGTCTGTTATGCCAACCCGCAGCGGCTCAAGCTTCAGCCCGAGCTGGCGGGAGCCAAGCCGGTGCATTCCTCTTCATCGTCCACGGCGCCATGACCGACACCGGCGTCAACGTTGACGACCAGCCCACCTTGCCTGGACCCGTAATGGAGCAGGAGGTCGCTGCGGCGCCGGCGAGCCACCTTTCCCTGTCGAAATGGTTTGTTGAAGGCCTGCGCGCCGGTGTTTTTCTGATGCCCCGGGTCACCGGCCGCACGCCCACGCCGCTGCAGGTGTTCATCCTCACCGCGCTGGTGTTCGTCATCGAACTCGCGCTGCTGTACATCGAAGTCATCGGCCCTGCGCGCCTGGACGTGCAGGCCTGGCTGTCGGCGTGGTGGACCGCCGCACTTTTCATCGGCCTGGCGTGGTGGGCCTTTCCTTCGGCTGCGCCGGAGCCCGGCAGTGAAGCGCCCCAACGCCCGGTCGGGGTGGGCGCCGCTTTTGTGCTCTGGGTGATCGCCTCACTCCCCAACACGCTGGTGTACCAGTGCCTGATGAGCGCTATCGCGCATGGCTGGCTCAAGGGCCCGGTGTTCCTGGAGCCCTGGCTTTACTGGGTGTTTTATGCGGTGTTCACTGCCTGGTCTTTGGGCGCCGCCATTTTGCTGGTGCTCCGGTTCACCGGCCTGACCGTGCGTGCTGCGGTTTTTGGGCTGGTCCTGTTGGGGTCCACCGGCCTCACCACGTGGCAGTTCAATGCCCGCGCCTGGCAGGAAGACTATACGGCGCAACGCGCCGCAGCAGACAACAAGCCGCGCCTGCAACTGAGCCAGCAATCCTTTGAAGCCCAGCAGGCCCTGTGGGAAAGCACCATGGCCGCCATCGAACGCGAGCGCCCCGGGGTCACTGACGTTTACGGCCTGGTGTTTGCGCCCTACGCCGCAGAAGACGTCTTCCTGCGTGAAAGCACCATGGTCAGCCGCGTGCTGGCCGAGCGCTTTGACGCCGAAGGCCGCGTGGTGCATCTGGTCAACCACGCCACCACCACGCAAACCCGGCCCTGGGCCACCACGCAGAACCTGCAGCGCGCCATCGACGCCATCGCCCAGCGCATGGACCGGAGCAACGACGTGCTGGTGGTCTACATGACCTCGCACGGCGCCAGCGACTTCAAGCTCGCCGCCTCGCACTGGCCGCTGCAGGTGCCGCCGCTCAGTCCCGGCGAGCTGCGCGAGGCGCTCGACAACGCCGGCATCCGCCACCGCGTCATCGCCATCTCGGCCTGCTATTCCGGCGGCTGGGTCGATGCACTGGCCGGCGACACCACCCTGGTCATGACGGCGGCCGATGCCACCCACACTTCCTACGGATGCGGGCGCCTGTCCGAGCTCACCTTCTTTGGCCGCGCGATGTTCGACGAGCAACTGCGCAAGACGCATTCCTTCGAGCAGGCCTTTGCCCGTGCCGTGCCCCTGATCAAGCAGCGCGAGATCGACGCCGGCAAGGACGACGGTTTCTCCAACCCGCAGATCCAGGTCGGCGCCGGCATCAGCCCGGTGCTGCGCGGGCTTGAAAAGCGGCTGGACGCCTTGCCCGCTGCGCCCGCCACCCCGGCGCCAGCGCCCGCCGCCAGCGCCATCCGCCCATAAGCCGTCGCCCCAGACTGATAACCCGCCTGTAAACCCGGCCATCCCGCAGGGCTAAGAACCTGCTTACGATTTATTGGGGATCACGTTGGGGTGCAATCGGGATGAGTTGGTGGCCCAGAGCCCGCCGCATGGGCTAATGCCCATGCAAGGGACTGGGGCGCCAAATCGCCCGATTTCACCCAACCCGAAGGGCAAGAGCCTTTTCGGGCGGTCTGCGGCGTTGCGGCGCTAGCCCATAGCGGGGCTATGGGCAGCGCACCGCGCCTTGCATCCCATCCCGAAAAGACTCCTGCGTGACCCCAATAAATCGTAAGCAGGTTCTTTTACTTTGCGTTATGGTCAGCGCATGAACACCCTTTTCATCAAGCTCGGCTGGAAAACCATGCTGCGCGACCTGCGCGCGGGCGAGCTGCGCCTGCTCATCGTGGCCGTGACCCTGGCCGTCGCGGCGCTGACCGCCGTGGGCTTTTTTGCCGACCGCCTCAAAGGCGGCCTGCAGCGCGACGCCCGGCAGCTGCTGGGCGGTGACGCCGTGGTTCGCAGTGATGGCCTCACGCCTGCCGCCTTTATCGCCAAGGCGCAGGCGCTGGGCCTCAAGGGCATCTCCACCGTCACCTTTCCCACCATGGGCCGCGCGCGCGACGAAGACGGCGGCGCCAGCAAGCTGGTCGCCTTCAAGGCCGTGCCTGCCGGCTATCCGCTGCGCGGCAGCCTCAAGGTGGCAGACACACCCGAAAGCCCGGGCGAAAACACCCAGGACGTGCCCGCCCCCGGCACCGCCTGGGCCGACGCTTCTCTACTCGACGCGCTCGGCCTCAAGCTCGGCCAGACCTTGCTCATGGGTGACGGCAGCTTCAAGCTCACCCGCGTCATCGTGCAAGAGCCCGACCGCGGCGCCGGCTTCATCAGCTTTTCGCCTCGCGTCATGGTCAATGAAGCCGACGTGAAGGCCACCAACCTGATCCAGCCCGCCAGCCGCACCAACTACCGCTTTGCCGTCGCCGGCACCGACCCGGCCGTCAAGGCCTATGTGAAGTGGGCCACCGACGAAATCAAAAAGCCCGGCGCCGAATCCGGCATACGCGGCGTGCGGCTCGAGTCGCTTGAGTCCGGCAGCCCCGAAATGCGCCAGACGCTTGACCGCGCCGAAAAATTCCTCAACCTCGTTGCGCTGCTGGCCGCCTTGCTCAGCGCCGTGGCGGTCGCCATCGTGGCGCGCGGCTTTGCGACCAAGCACCTGGACGACTGCGCCATGCTGCGCGTGCTCGGCCAGCCGCAGCGCACCATCGCGCTGGCTTATGCGTTTGAGTTTGTGCTGGCCGGCCTTTTTGCCAGCGCGCTCGGCGTGGCTTTGGGCTTTGCCGTGCACTACGGCTTTGTGCTGCTGCT
>CALRQR020000014.1:0-131030 GCA_943370375.1 Synechococcus sp. UW140 | reverse complement strand
GGCAAGGAAATGGTCATGCCAGGCGATAACGTGTCGATCACCGTCAAGCTGATCAACCCGATCGCCATGGAAGAAGGTCTGCGCTTCGCCATCCGTGAAGGCGGCAAGACCGTCGGCGCCGGCGTTGTGGCCAAGATCATTGCGTAATTCTGCAAATCTTTAAGGAATTACCATGGCTACCAAGCAAAAAATCCGCATTCGCCTGAAGGCGTTTGATTACAAGCTGATCGACCAGTCGGCAGCCGAAATCGTTGACACTGCCAAGCGCACCGGTGCGATCGTCAAGGGCCCCGTGCCCCTGCCAACCCGCATGAAGCGTTTCGACATCCTGCGTTCGCCCCACGTCAACAAGACGAGCCGCGACCAGCTGGAAATCCGCACGCACCAGCGTCTGATGGACATCGTGGACCCTACGGACAAAACCGTGGATGCCCTGATGAAGCTCGACCTGCCGGCCGGCGTGGACGTCGAAATCAAGCTGCAGTAAGCAAAAATCGGGGTTTCGGCCACAAGCCGGGCCCCAAAACGACAGGTTTTAGCCCGGGTTTGCCATTTTTGGCGGCCTGGGCTATACTCTTGGGCTGTCCTTTACATGTTGGCTTTTTGCCTGCGTGGATGGGGCGGTTTTATTAACAGTCTTTCACATCAAAACGTCTGCGGCCAATTGAAGTCGCAGCGGTGGAAGTTACGAAAGAACACATCATGAGTCTGAGCAACTCCCTCGGGTTGCTGGGCCGCAAAGTTGGCATGATGCGTCTGTTTACGGATGATGGGGACACAGTTCCTGTCACCGTGGTGGATGTATCGAACAACCGCGTGACCCAGGTTAAAACCGAAGCAAATGACGGCTACGATGCCCTCCAAGTGGCATTTGGCGCACGCAAAGCATCGCGCGTGACCAAGCCGGCCGCCGGCCACCTTGCGAAAGCAGGCGTTGAAGCTGGTGAAATCCTGAAAGAATTCCGCGTGACGGCTGACGTCGCAGGCAAATACGCTGCCGGTACTGTTGTGCCTGCAGCCGACGTGTTTGCCGTGGGCCAGCTGGTGGACGTGCAGGGCACCTCCATCGGTAAAGGCTACGCCGGCACCATCAAGCGCCACAACATGAGCTCGCAACGCGCGTCGCACGGTAACAGCCGTTCGCACAACGTTCCCGGCTCCATCGGTATGGCGCAGGATCCTGGCCGTGTGTTTCCTGGTAAACGCATGACGGGCCACCTGGGTGACGTCACCGTGACCACGCAAAACCTGAACATCGTTCGCATCGACGAAGCCCGTCAGTTGCTGATGATTCGCGGCGCTGTGCCTGGTTCCAAGGGTGGTTTTGTCACGGTTCGTGCCGCGATCAAGGCCAAGCCCACAAACGCTGCTAAAGGAGCGAACTGATGCAGGTCGAACTCCTGAATGACCAAGGTCTGGCTTCGTCCAAAGTGGACGTGCCTGATACCGTGTTTGGTCGCGAATACAACGAAAGCCTGATTCACCAGGTGGTCGTGGCCTTTCAGGCCAACGCCCGCCAGGGTACCCGGGCCCAGAAGGACCGTGAGCAGGTTCGTCACTCGACCAAGAAGCCTTTTAAACAAAAGGGCACTGGTCGCGCACGTGCTGGTATGACGTCTTCGCCATTGTGGCGCGGCGGCGGTCGTATCTTCCCGAACATGCCTGACGAAAACTTCACCCAGAAAATCAACAAGAAGATGTATCGCGCCGGCATGGCGTCGATCTTCTCGCAACTGGCGCGCGAAGGCCGCCTGGCTGTGGTTGACTCCCTGGCAGTGGATTCACCCAAGACCAAAGTCCTGGCTGACAAATTCAAGGCCATGAACCTCAACTCGGTGCTGGTCATCGCTGATGTGGTTGATGAAAACCTTTACCTGGCCTCCCGCAACCTGGTGAACATCCTCGTGGTTGAGCCCCGTTACGCCGATCCGGTGTCGCTGGTTCACTACAAGAAGGTTCTGGTTACCAAGGCTGCCATGGACCAACTCAAGGAGATGTTCGCATGAGCGCCCGTAACCCATCTTCTCCAAAATTGAAATTCGACGAAGGCCGTCTGATGCAGGTCCTGGTCGCTCCCATCGTGTCTGAAAAGGCCACGATGATTGCGGACAAGACCAATGCCGTGACCTTCAAGGTACTGCAGGACGCTACCAAATTTGAAATCAAGGCTGCTGTGCAGCTGATGTTCAAGGTGGACGTCCAGTCAGTTGCCGTCCTCAACATCAAAGGCAAGACCAAGCGCTTTGGCAAATCCGTGGGCCGCCGCGACAACATTCGCAAGGCCTACGTGACGCTCAAGCCAGGTCAGGAACTCAACCTCGGTGGGGAGTCTGCGTAATGGCTGTCATTAAAATGAAACCCACCTCCCCCGGCATGCGCGGGATGGTGAAGATCTCCCGGGATCACCTGCACAAGGGTGAGCCTTACGCGCCGCTGCTGGAGCCACAATTCCAGAAGTCTGGCCGTAACAACAACGGGCACATTACGGTTCGCCACAAAGGCGGTGGTCACAAGCACCACTACCGTGTGGTTGACTTCAAGCGCAACAAGGACGCCATTCCGGCCAAGGTCGAACGCATTGAGTACGACCCCAACCGCACGGCCCACATTGCCCTGCTTTGCTACGCCGACGGCGAGCGCACCTACATCATCGCCCCTCGCGGCCTTGAAGTGGGCGCCACGCTGGTGAGCGGTTCGGAAGCGCCGATTCGCGTCGGTAACACGCTGCCCATCCGCAACATCCCTGTGGGCTCCACCATCCATTGCATCGAGATGCAAATCGGCAAAGGCGCGCAAATCGCCCGCTCCGCCGGCACCTCGGCAACGCTGCTGGCCCGTGAAGGTACCTACGCCCAGGTGCGTATGCGCTCCGGTGAAGTTCGCAAGATCCACATCGAATGCCGCGCCACCATCGGTGAAGTCGCCAACGAAGAACACAGCCTGCGCCGTCTCGGCAAGGCCGGTGTGAAGCGCTGGATGGGTATTCGCCCGACCGTTCGCGGTGTGGTGATGAACCCGGTTGACCACCCGCACGGCGGTGGTGAAGGCAAGACCGGCGAAGGCCGTCATCCTGTCGACCCATGGGGTAACCTGACCAAGGGCTACCGCACCCGCAACAACAAGCGCACGCAAGTGATGATTGTTTCGCGTCGCAAGAAGTAAGGCTAACCCATGACACGTTCACTCAAAAAAGGTCCGTTTGTCGACCATCATTTGGTAGCAAAAGCCGACAAGGCCGTTACCAACAAGGACAAAAAGCCGATCAAGACCTGGTCGCGTCGCTCCATGATCCTGCCCGAGTTCATCGGCTTGACCATCGCCGTTCACAACGGCAAGCAGCACGTACCTGTCTACATCACCGATCAAATGGTTGGCCACAAGCTGGGCGAGTTCGCACTCACCCGGACTTTCAAAGGTCATCCGGCTGATAAAAAAGTTGTGAGAAAGTAAGGAAAAGACCATGGAAACACGTGCAACCCTCCGGGGCGTTCGTCTGTCGGTCGACAAGGGCCGCCTGGTCGCTGACCTGATCCGCGGCAAAAAAGTGGACCAAGCCCTCAACATCCTGAATTTCACGCAGAAAAAAGCTGCTGGAATCATCAAGAAGGTTGTGGAGTCCGCCATCGCCAACGCTGAACACAACGATGGCGCCGACATCGACGAATTGAAGGTGAAAACCATCTACGTCGAACAAGGTGCCACGCTCAAGCGTTTCTCCGCGCGCGCAAAAGGCCGCGGCAACAGCATCAGCAAACCTACGTGCCATGTGTACGTGGTGGTTGGCAACTAAAGGCAGCAGGATATGGGACAAAAAATCAACCCAACCGGGTTTCGCCTTGCAGTTAGCCGCAACTGGTCTAGCCGCTGGTACGCAAGCAACCGTGATTTCGCCGGCATGCTGGCTGAAGACATCAAGGTTCGCGAGTACCTGAAGGCCAAGCTCAAGAACGCCGCGGTTTCGCGCGTTCTGATCGAGCGCCCCGCCAAGAATGCCCGCATCACGATTTTCTCGGCACGTCCGGGCGTTGTGATCGGCAAAAAGGGCGAAGACATCGAAGCGCTGAAAAAAGAACTGAGCCGCCAGTTGGGCGTGCCGGTCGCCGTGAACATCGAAGAAGTTCGCAAGCCTGAAATTGATGCCAAGCTCATCGCTGACAGCATCACCCAACAGCTTGAAAAACGCATCATGTTCCGCCGTGCGATGAAGCGCGCCATGCAAAACGCCATGCGTCTGGGTGCCCTGGGCATCAAGATCATGTCGTCCGGCCGCCTCAACGGTATTGAAATCGCTCGTTGCGAGTGGTACCGCGAAGGTCGCGTACCCCTTCACACCCTGCGCGCCGATATCGACTACGGCACCTCTGAAGCCAAGACCACCTACGGTGTGATCGGCGTCAAGGTCTGGGTCTACAAGGGCGACACGCTGGGCCGCAACGATGCGCCAGGCGCCAAGATGGTGGAGACACCGGCCGACGAAGAACGCAAGCCACGCGGCCCACGCCGTGATGCACGTCCTGGCGATCGTCCTGGTTCCGACCGTCCTGCCCCACGTGGTGCTCGCGCACCGCGCGGTGCGACCAACACCGCTCCGGTAGATGGAAGCGACAAGCCGGCTGAAGCTACCCCAGGTAGCGAAGCCCCGAAAACCACCGTTAAGCGCGTCCGTAAAGCCGCGCCAGCTGCAGCAGCTGACGGTGCCAAGACCGAGTAATCGGTCTATTAACGGAGAATCAAAATGCTGCAACCCGCTCGCAGAAAATACCGCAAAGAGCAAAAAGGCCGCAACACCGGCGTCGCAACCCGGGGTTCCTCGGTTGCGTTCGGTGACTTCGGTCTCAAATGCACCGACCGTGGTCGCCTGACTGCTCGTCAAATTGAAGCCGCACGCCGTGCGATTTCCCGTCACGTCAAACGTGGCGGCCGTATCTGGATCCGTGTCTTCCCGGACAAGCCGATTTCCCAAAAGCCTGCTGAAGTGCGTATGGGTAACGGTAAAGGTAACCCAGAGTACTACGTGGCTGAAATTCAGCCCGGCAAGATCGTGTTTGAAATCGTCGGTGTGCCTGAAGAGCTGGCCCGCGAAGCGTTCCGCCTGGCTTCTGCCAAGCTGCCGCTGCGCACCACTTTCGTCAGCCGCATGATTGGCCAGTAAGGGGAAATGACTATGACCAAATCTACTGAACTGCGCCAAAAAGACGTTGCCGGCCTGAAAACCGAAGTCAAAGAGCTGCAAAAAGCCCACTTTGGCCTGCGTATGCAAAAAGCCACGCAGCAACTGACCAACCTGTCCACGCTGCGTTCCACACGTCGTAGCATCGCTCGCGCCAAGACTATCCTGGCCGAAACCATCGTCAAGCAAGGAGCCAAAAAATGACGGAAGCTAAAAAATCCCTCAAGCGCACCTTGATCGGCAAGGTGGTGAGCGACAAGCGCGCCAAGACCGTGACGGTCCTGGTCGAGCGCCGTGTGAAGCACGAGCTGTACGGCAAAATCGTATCGCTGTCCAGCAAGTACCACGCCCATGACGAAAAGGGCGAGTACCACACGGGCGACGTGATCGAGATCACCGAAAGCCGCCCGATCTCCAAGACCAAGAACTGGGTTGTGACCCGTCTGGTTGAAAAGGCTGCGATCGTTTAAGTTTTGAGTTCAACTCAAGGCTGACTCAGGTCAAGCTCAAAAAAAACGGCTCACTTCGGTGGGCCGTTTTTGTTTGTGCGGCGGCGAAAGGGCCGTCGTATGCGGTCGGTCTCTGGCCTTCCGGTGCTTGACCATCCTGTCCAGGGCGCCTTTTACACAGTGAGCACACGCTTGCTGCCACCGCACTACACTTCGGGGGTTGATTTCCCCCTAACCCATTCACAACCCATCCATTCTTGAGGAGCACACCATGATCAAAGTAGGCGACACCCTTCCGGCCACCACGCTGATGGAATTTTCGGAAGTCGAGGGCAATGGCTGCAGCATCGGCCCCAACCCGGTCGATGTGGCAAAAGCCACGGCCGGCAAGACCATCGCCTTGTTTGCCCTGCCTGGCGCGTTCACACCCACATGCTCGGCCAAACATGTGCCTGGCTATGTAGAGAAGTTCGCTGAACTCAAGGCCGCCGGCGTCGACGAGATCTGGTGCCTGAGCGTGAACGACGCCTTTGTCATGGGTGCCTGGGCGCGCGACCAGAAGACCGGCGACAAGGTCCGCATGCTGGCCGACGGCAGCGCAGAATTTGCCAAGGCTGCAGGCCTGACGCTGGACCTCACTGCACGCGGCATGGGCCTGCGCAGCAACCGCTACTCCATGCTCGTCAAAGACGGCAAAGTCGCCAGCCTCAATGTGGAAGGCCCCGGCAAATTTGAAGTGAGTGACGCCGCCACCTTGCTTGCCCAGGCAAAGGGCTGAGTACAGCCTGAAGGCCGCGCCGCCTGCAAGGGTGGCCGTCCCCCAGGAAAAAAGCCACCTCGCGCAAGCAGGTGGCTTTTTTTGATGGCTTAGTCTCTTCCCGCGGGTGACCCGTGTGCCCCGCCGTTGATTACGGCGTGCTATAAATTTAATAGCGCACTGTCTATGTGGATAGTGGGCTAGAGGCCAATTTCTTATAAATCGACCTTGAGATAATGCGCACCCGGAATCGGGTTGTGATAGTAAGGCGGGATCTCGGCAAAGCCCAGCTCGGCATACAAAGCGCGGGCCGACTCCATGTCGTCCAGCGTGTCCAGCAGCACCGAGCTGTAGCCTGCCACGCGCGCTGCCTCCAGAATCGCCTCGGCCAGTTGGCGGCCCAGGCCGAAACGGCGAAACGTGTTGCGCACATAGAGCCGCTTCATCTCGCCGGCGTTCGGGTAGTCGACCGAGTCCAGCGCGCGCAGTGCGCAGCACCCGGCCACTTCGCCGTCGACCAGCGCCAGCAGCAGCGTGCCTTCGGGCTCGTCGTATTCACCGGGCAGCTCGGCCAGCTCGGCCTCGAAGTTCTGGAAGCACAGATCAATGCCCAGCTGCTCCGCATACTCGCGAAAAATCAGCCGCGTGGCGGCCAGTTGCTCGGGCGTGTCGGGCGTGATGAACTGGATGTTGGGGCGTTGCACGGGGTGAGCGGTGAAAAATCGATAACCAGTTTACCGTGGTTCGCCGCCCCACAAGGCTGACCGCTCTCGCCCCCTTCCGGCACCGGGCGCATCAGAACCCGGGCGCCGCCTCCAGCGTAGACACCCAATACGCCACGCCACCGCACACCGCCAGGATCAGCACCGCAGCCACACGCGACACCGTGTCGTCGCGCGAGGCCGGCGCAGGCACCACCAGCTCCTTGTCGCCGTGCAGCATGGCGCCCACCAGGTTGTGCTTGCGGCTCAGGTAATAAATGATGGCGGCGATGTGCAGCAGCACCAGCGCCAGCAGCACCCATTTGCCAATGTTTTTGTGATAGTTGGTCGTCAGGCTCACGGTGGCGTTCGAGACAAAGCGCGTCAGCGGACCGGCAAAGGCGATTTCGTCGTCGCTCAGCAGGCCCGTGCCCACCTGGGCGACCAGGAAACCCAGCATCGCAAACACCGAGCCCGCGCCAATCGGGCTGTGGCCCACGCCATGCTCCGGTTTGCCGCGGCCTTTGAGGTAGTTGATGACGCTCTGCGGCGCGTAAATAAACGCACCAAACCGGGACCACCGCCCGCCCACCAGACCCCAAACGATGCGAAACAGCAACAAGGCCAGCACCGTGTAGCCAAAGCGGAAGTGCCAGACCATGGCGTTACCGCCCACCGTACCGGTGATGGCCAAGCCCAGCACGCAGGCGACCAGCGCCCAGTGAAAAAACCGTGTCGGCAGATCCCAGACGCGCACCTTGTGCAGATTCTTGTTGGTGTACATGCTCACTCCTCGTTCATGTGGTTGTTATGTGCAGGCATTGTGCGCGGCCGCCCCGCTGAGTTCTTGGTGCTTTCCCGTAGTCCATAAGTTCCAGCGGAACTTATAGGGCCCCGCTAAACTCAGCCACATGGCAACAGGCAAAACGCGTTGCCATTGCCCCCATCTTAAGAAAAAACCTGCGAGGAAAACCCATGATGAAAGCTTTTGCCTGTATTGCCGCGGCCGCCACCCTGATGGCCCTGGCCGCCCCGGCTTCGGCGCAGTTTGCCAAGCCTGAAGACGCCATCAAATACCGCCAGAGCGCGCTATTTGTAATGGGCCAGCACTTCGGCCGCGTCGGCGCCATGGCCAACGGCCGTGTGCCCTTCGATGCCAAAGTCGCTGCGGAAAACGCCGAAATCGTGGCTGACATGGCCAAGCTCCCATGGGCCGGCTTCGGCCCCGGTACCGACAAAGGCGGAAACACCAAGGCCAAGCCAGAAATCTGGACCGAGCAGGCCAAGTTCAAAGAAGGCCACGAAAAGCTCGTCGCCGAGACCGCCAAGCTGGCCGCGGCCGCTAAAACCGGCAACCTGGACAACCTGAAGACCGCGTTCACGGCAACCGCTGGCAGCTGCAAGGCTTGCCACGATAGCTTCCGGGCACAGTAGGTAGCTCCCCCCCGTCCAGGCTCACTGCGTGAAGCCTGTTCCCCCCTCAAGGGGGCGGCGCCTGCGGTCTGGCAAAGCCAGTCCCGCGGCTGCCCGCTTGAATGGAGATATCTCCGTTCCGAGGTGGTCCATAAAAAAGCCGGTTCGTTTGAACCGGCTTTTCTTTTGGGGAGAGCGAAACGCTTCAGGTCTCGGCCAGCAGCTTCTCAATCAGCTGGTGCAGCGCCGCAAAATCCGGCTCACCCACATACTTCTTGACGACTTCGCCGCGCTTGTTGACCAGGTAGGTCGTCGGCGTGAGTTGCACATCGCCCCAGGCCTTGGCCACTGCGCCGGTGTTGTCGATCGCCACCTTGAAGGGGAGCTTGCGGGTCTCGGTGTAGTTGACGACGTAGCTGGGCGGGTCGTAGCTCATGGCTACAGCCAGGGTGTCGTAGCCCTGGCTCTGGTATTTGTTGTAGGTCGAGATGACTTTGGGCATCTCTGCCACGCAAGTCACGCAACTGGTGGCCCAGAAATTGACCAGGGTGACTTTGCCTTTGAGGTCGGTGGTGGTCTTTTTGCTGCCGTCGAGCAGCACGAAGGTCGACTCCGGTGCGGCTTGCGCGCCGCTGCATCCGGGCAGGCTGGCAAGGGCCGCCACGGCCAGGACGCCTGCCAGTGCCATGCGGCATACTGTCTGGCTGGATGTCAATTTCATTGGGAGGACCTCATCATGCAACGTCGCAATTTTAACCAGGCCGGCGTCAGCGCGTTGGGCGCACTGATATTGGCCACCTACCACCAGGCCCACGCACTTTCACTCGGGGACTTGTCCGGCATCAGCAATGCCGACGCCAGCGCCGGCCTGAAAACCGCCCTTGAAAAAGGCGCCATTGCAGCCGTCGCCCTGCTGGGCAAGACAGATGGATTCCTCGGAAACCCAAAAGTTCGCATTCCTTTGCCCGGATACCTTGAAGACGCGTCGAAACTGCTGAAAAACTTCGGCCAGGGCAAACGCATCGACGAGCTGGTCACCTCCATCAACCGCGCCGCCGAAGCCGCCGTGCCCATGGGCAAGGACTTGCTGGTCAGCGCCGTCAGGGGGATGAACGTCACCGACGCCAAGAATATCCTGACCGGCGGCGAGACCTCGGTGACCACCTTCTTCGCTGAAAAAACCCGCACCCCGCTGGGCGTGAAGTTCCTGCCAGTAGTGACCAAGGCCACCGAAAAAGTCGGCCTGGCCAATAAATACAACGAGTTCGCCGGCAAGGCCGCCGGCTTTGGCTTGGTCAAGAAGGAAGACGCCAACATCCAGCAATACGTCACCGGCAAATCGCTGGACGGCCTCTATCTGATCATTGGTGAAGAAGAAAAGAAAATCCGCCAAGACCCGGTAGGTACCGGCAGTGCGATTCTGAAAAAGGTCTTCGGCAGTATGAAGTAGAGCCCCCACGCTCCCCCACTGCGTGTGGGTCGCTGCCCCCCGAGGGGGGCGCCCGCCTGTGGCCCGGCAAAGCCGGTTCCACGGCTCATGCTGGCTTAAAGATTCAGGGTCTAACCAGTGGGAGCTTGTATTCCACCAGCGGGGGCCGCGGGACTGGCTTTGCCAGACCGCAGGCCCCGCCCCCTCGAGGGGGGAACAGGCTACACGCAGTGAGCCTGGACGGGGGTGTTACTTCTTCTGCGTGGAGCGGTAGACCTGCATCACCGTGGCGAAGTCGCGGTCGAAGTTGATGGGCAGGAAGGTGTCGTTGCCGGGCAACTGCTTTTTCAGCGTGGGTGAGAAGGTGTAGCTAAACGAGCACTTCTTGACGCGTGCCTGCAGCTCTGGCGAAACGTCCTTGTTCATGGTCCAGGTCTCCGTCATGAAAGGCGGGCTTTCCCAGATCGTGCGTATGCTCGAGCCCTTGACGTCGCCCTTGACGACCATACGCTGGTACAAGTCGCTGGCCACAGCTGCGGCGGGGTAAAAACCGTGCATCACACCCGTGACCGAGCGCTCATGCCCATTGGAGAAAACCACCTCATAGTCCTTGTCCGGCGTCAGGCCCAAGGCCGGGAACAACGCGCGTGGCGCCAGGTTGCCCGAGTTGGAGGTTGGCGTGGTGTGCGCGATTTTCTTCCCGATCAGGTCCTTGGGCTCCTTGTACGGGCTGTCAATGCGAGTGACCAGGATCAGCTTGTAGGAGTTGCGCTGGCCGGTGGCCTTGTTGCCCGGCACGCCAAACGGCGCGGCCTGCCCGGCTGTCACCATCTGCGCGGCCAGGCCCGGGTTCACTTGCCCGATCTGGGCCTTGCCGGTCGAAAGGGCTTCGACCAGTTCTTTCTCGCCCAGGATGTCGACGTTGCTGGTGCGCTCGAGCGAGTCGCCCTGGGCGTTCTGCAGCTCAACGTTGGCGCAGCGTGAGAGGTGGCTGAAATAGTCGCCCCACAAGGCCATGGTCTCGGTCTTGCCGTAGGTCTTCGGCATGGCCACGACCATTTTTTCGCGTGGGCCCGAAAATTTCTCGACGGTCGCCGCTGCTGCGGACTTGGCCTTGGCTGGCGCGCGCGGGGTTTCGGTTTGTGCCCAGGTTGCGCTCAGTGCCAGAGCGGTGCCGGTCAGAACCGCCGCATTGCGTAAATAAACCATCATGTTGATCACCCCAGTAGTTATGGACAGAACCGCATTTGCGGCCGCACGGCAGACACGCCGATATCTCAGTGTGCGTCCAAATTAACTTTTACTTACAGGTTGGCTGACTCTAAAGGGTCATAAAACCGGGTTTCGCGAAATGATTTGTGGTTTTTTTGCCGAAAAAAAAGATGACCAAGGTAGCGCGCTAAACGCTTTTACTGATAAGGCATTACTAATTGCGCCCGCCGTCCGCGACGCGCGCTGCATCAATCTTCCCGATCAGCCACTGCAAACCCGCCAGGTGCTGCTGGTCGTGGCTGCACAGGTAGTGCACCAGGCTGCGCAGCGTGAGTGCGCCGTAGCCTTCAAACTCCGCCGTGCGGTCCAGCTGCTGCGGCGTGACGCCCGACAGAATCGCCATCGTTTTGATGCGCGCTGCGCGAAACGCCGCCAGGGCTTCGCGCGCATCGGCATTCGAGTAGTTGCGTTCCTTCTCCATCACGTAACCGTCCAGCGATTCCAGCAGCGGGCTGGCTTCAGAGAGCGTGCGCTGAAACCGCACGTGATAGCCGTCGATCTCGATGTCGCGCACATGGCAGATCTGCGCGATGGCCGTGAAGTTTTCGCTCGGAATGCCTTCCCATGACGACGGCGTCCAGTCCTTGTGGCTTTGCGGAATCGCGTCGTAAAACTGCTCCAGCTGGCGCGGAAAATCCGCCATCGCCTGCAGGGTGGCGGGGTTCAGGGGAAGGGCGTTGCTCATGCCCTGCCTGTCTGAACTGAAGGCCACAGCACCGCCTGCGCCACGATCACGCGCTCGCCGTTGAAGGTCGCTGCCGGCGAACCGTAAAGCGCGTAACCCAGCGCCAGCGCCTCACTCACGCGGTGGCAAAAACTCGCATCGTCCGGGCCGGTGAGAAGGCGATAGGCCGGAAGGCCGTCGGGAGGCGTGGTGGCGGGTGATGTCATTGGCTGCAGTGGCTGATGAACGGAGGGCGATATTACCCTCTCCGCCCATCTGCTGCTGGCGCCGAGAACCTGTTTACGGTCTAAACGGGGCCGCGTTGGGGTGCAATCGGGATGAGTGGGCCGACCGGGACCGCCGCATGGGCTAATGCCCATGCAAGGGCTCGGGTGGCTCAATCGCCCGACCGCCCAGCCGGCCGGCTGGGCGTCGTGCAGCTGCCCCCATGGGGATGCAAACGCGACCGCGTTTGCGTCACCCCAACCCGGAGGGCAAGTGCCTTCTCGGGCGGTCTGCGGCGTTGCGGCGCTAGCCCATAGGTGAACTATGGGCGGCGCACCGCGCCTTGCATCCCATCCCGAGAAGGCGCTTGCGCGGCCCCGTTTAGACCGTAAACAGGTTCCTAGGCCTTCGCCATCCCAGGCAATCCCATCACACGCCCGGGCGACGGCATACCGGTAAACGCAAAGTCCACCTCCGGCACCCGACCGCTCACGATGTCCGCAATCGCCGCGCCCGAGCCGCAAGCATGCGTCCAGCCCAGCGTGCCGTGGCCGGTGTTGAGGAAGACGTTGGACGCCTTGCTCTTGCCGATGTAAGGCACGTTGCTCGGTGTGGCCGGGCGCAGGCCCGTCCAGAACTGCGCCCCTTCGCCGTCCGTCATCTCCGGGAAGAGCTGCTTTACCCGGCGCACGATGGCGTTGCAACGCACCAGGTTCAGGTCGGTGTTGTAGCCATTGAGCTCGGCCGTGCCGGCAATGCGCAGGCGCTTGCCAAATCGCGAGAACACCAGCTTGTACTCATCGTCCGTCAGGCTGACCTGGTAAGACGCCGCCTCATTGATGACGGGCAGCGTGACCGAGTAACCCTTGGCCGGGTAGATGCGCAGGCTTTGCCCCAGCACCTTGGCCCACTGCGCGCTGAAGGCGCCCAGGCACATCACATAGGCGTCGGCCTTCAGCATCTCGACCTTGCCGCCGGCCTCGCCGCTGCCCATGGCGACTTGCACGCCGTTCAGTTGCCCTTGCGCGGCATCCAGGCCCAGCACGGTGGTGTTGTACAAAAATTTCACGCCCGCCTGCTCGCAGCGCGCGGCCAGCGCGGCGGTAAACGCCTGCGCGTCACCTGACTCGTCGCTCGGCGTCATGCTGCCGCCCACGATGCTGCTGCGGCATTGCGCCAGCGCGGGCTCAATCGCCACGCACTCGTCGGCCGTTTTCATGTCCAGCTCGCAGCCGTACTCGCGCATGATGCGCGCCGGCTCCTGCGCGGCGTCGTACTCGGCCTGGCTGGTGTAGAAGTGCAGGATGCCTTTGGTCTGCGCGTCGTATTGCAGGCCGAGCTCAGCGCGCAGCTTTTGCAGTGCGCCGCGGCTGTACATGCCCAGGCTCACGATCTGTTTGATGTTTTCCGCGGTGCGCGCGGGCGTGCAGTTGCGCAGAAATTCCAGCCCCCACAGCCACTGATTGACATCGGCGCGCAGCCTGAAGAGCAGCGGCGCGTCTTCACGCGCCAGCCACTGCAACACCTTCAGCGGCGCGCCGGGGTTGGCCCAGGGCTCGGCGTGGCTCACCGATATTTGCCCGCCGTTGGCAAAGCTGGTTTCCATTGCGGCGGCATTGCGCCGCTCGACCACCGTCACTTCATGGCCGCGTTGCGCCAAATACCAGGCCGTGGTGATACCCGTCACTCCAGCCCCTAAAACCATGACTTTCATGGCGAATCCTTTTTCAAGCAGAACATTGCAGTTGCGCAAGTGCTGCAGTGCCTTGGGGGTGCGTGAATCAAAAATGAAACGTGGCAACCGCCAAGCATCGCCTGTCAGCATGCTTGCGGCCGCTTCCACTGTCCTTGGTACCTGAGAGATTCAGCAGCGCTTTCGCGTCGGCTTTGCTCCTTCGGTGCGCTGCACATTGCGTGCGGCGTCTCTCCAGACGGCTGTGTGTTCCGGGCAGTACGGGACCTGAGCGATTATGGAAGTTTGCGCCTTCGGTGGCTGCCGGGTGGGGCAGCGCTCTCCTGCTTGAACGGGTTTGAATTTACCACCGAAGGCGGTTTTGGCGGGCGTGGGCGACGCCTTCAGTACAGGTCTAGCGGGTTGATTCAGCGGCTTAATAGTAGAGAGGCTCAGCCAATGCTGGCCGCCTGCACAAACGCGGTTTTGGCATCGGTATAGGCCTCGCGGTCATTCGGATGCTTCGCGGCCAGCTCCACCTTGAGCGCGGCATAGCGTGCCGCCAGGGCAGGGTCAGCACGCAAGGCGTCGCGAAAGCGCAAGCGCTCAGCCCACACCTCGCCGCCGTGAACCACGATGTGCAAATGGTGCGTGCGGTGCCCATCGGCCCAGCGCATCAACCATTTGCGATCCGCCAGCGTGGCGTTGAATTCAGCCGAGGTCGTGTAGCCGTTGGCACACAGCGGCGCCAACAGCGCCTCGGCCGCCGCCATCGACTCGACGCCGGCCAGCATGTCGATCACCGGTTTGGCCGCGAGGCCCGGCACGGCCGTGCTGCCGATGTGCTGGATGTCGACCAGGCGGGCGGGAAGCTGCGGCGCTAGCAAGAGCAGCCGGTCCCGCTCGGCGGCAAACAGGCCCGGCCAACGCGCGTCGTAGGGCTGCAGGCTCACTTCCTCGTGAATCGCGGCGAGCAGGGAATTGGGGTCATTCATGGTTGGAAGAGCCAGGGTTCTGGTTCAGGATGGTCAAGGAGGTATTAGTGATAAAAATGGCCTCTAGCCCAATAACAGCATAGACAAGCAGCTATAAAAACAATAGCACAACATTCCACCCAAGGGATTTTGCCACCATTTAATCAATCAATAGACGACCGGTCTAATTGCATGCTAGGATGCCCCCATGAACGCCATTTCAGCCATCCCCGCCACCGTCGACGTCCGCCAGCACATCCTGGAGGTGGCCCATCCGCTCTTCCTGCGCAAGGGCTTCACCGCTGTCGGCCTGGCCGAAATTCTGGCGGCGGCGCAAGTGCCCAAGGGCTCGTTCTATCACTACTTCGGCTCCAAAGAGGCGTTTGGCGAGGCGGTGCTGGAGACCTATTTCACCGACTACCTGGCGCGCATGGACGCGCAACTGGCGCAACCGGGCCCGGCGGCGCAGCGCCTGATCGCCTACTTTGACGACTGGCTGGAGACGCAAACCAGCGACGACGCCGAGAGCCGCTGCCCCGTCGTCAAGCTGGGCGCCGAGGTGTGCGACCTGTCTGAAAGCATGCGCGCGGCGCTGGAGCGCGGCACGCGCGGTGTGCACCAGCGGCTGGCGCGCTGCATAGCGGCCGGCCAGGCAGACGGCTCTTTGCCCGCCACGCTGGATGCGCAAGGCACGGCCGTCACGCTGTACCAAACCTGGCTGGGCGCGGGCCTGCTGGCCAAGATCGCCCGCGACCGCGCGCCGCTGGACACGGCCATGACGGTCACCCGGCAACTGCTGGGCCTCACACCACAACACTGACATCACACATCTGAAGCGGGAGATGGCTGCATAAGCGCTCCCGCTTTTCTTTGCTCTTGCTCTAGACGACTGGTCTATTTCAATCAACCAAAGGAAAACCCATGTTCCAAGCCAGCACTGCCAACGTCAACCACCGCATCCTCCTCACAGCCCGCCCGCGCGGCCTGCCAGCACCACAAGACTTTCGCCATGAAGAAACCGTCGTGCCCGCGCCAGGCGAAGGCCAGTTGCTGCTGCGCACGCTCTACCTCTCGCTGGACCCGGGCCTGCGCAACCTGATGGATGAAGTTGGCCCGGTCTACGCGCCCTCCGTGCGTTTGGGCGACGTGATGGACGGCGGCACCATCAGCCGCGTCGTCGCCTCAAAGCATCCGCAATTTCGCGCAGGTGATCTGGTGCTGGGCCGGGCCGGCTGGCAAGCGTACTCGCTGTCAGACGGAAGTGGTTTGAGCAAGCTCGGCGGAATGGCACCACCGTCGCTCGCACTCGGCGGCCTCGGCATGCCGGCCTTCACCGCGTACGTCGGCCTGCTCGACATCGGCCAGCCCCAGCCGGGCGAGACCGTGGTCGTGGCCGCAGCGACGGGCGCTGTCGGCGCAGTGGTCGGGCAGATCGCCAAACTCAAAGGCACGCGCGTGGTCGGCATCGCCGGCGGCGCCGACAAGTGCCGCTACGCGGTCGAAGAACTCGGCTTCGACGCCTGCCTCGATCGCAACGACCCGCAGTTCGCCGAACAACTGGCCGCCGCGTGCCCGAGCGGCATCGACGTGTACTTTGAAAGCGTAGGCGGCGCGGTGTTCGATGCGGTGCTGCCGCTGCTCAACATCGGCGCGCGCGTGCCGGTCGTCGGCTTCATCGCGCACTACAACGAAGCGCAATTGCCCAGCGGCCCCAACCGGCTGCCGTTGCTGCTCTCAACGCTGCTGCAAAAACGCATCCGCATGCAGGGCCTCATCATCCTCGATCACTACGCCACCCGCTTTGGCGATTTTCGCCGCGACATGGGTGAGTGGATCGCTGCGGGCCAAGTGAAGCTGCGTGAGGACGTGGTCGAGGGGCTGGAGAACGCGCCCGAGGCCTTTATCGGCCTGCTGCAAGGGCGTAACTTTGGCAAGCTGGTGGTGCGTGTGGCGGCAGAAGTTTAAGCATCAAATTGGCCTCCAGCCAAATACACGCCTTGGCAGGCAGCTATCAAAACAGTAGCAAATGTGTGGCCCGTCGAACGTTGATCGCCCGGCTGCTTACTTGAGCGCTACGACCGCCCTGCGCGCCTCAGCCAGCCGCTCGTCCAGATAAGCGCCATAAAAGTCGACAGACGCCAGACCCACCAGCCGCTCCGCCAGCTCTTGCCCGGCCGGGCCGAGAAACAGCACGGTCGGCGTGAAGCCGGCCTTCCATGCGGCGACTTGCGCAGCCGCCGTCGTCACCTTGCCGTCAAAGCCAATCAGCGGCGTAGCCCGGTCGCTGATATTGAGCTGCCAGGCGTGCATGCTGCCCTCACGCTGCGCCGGTAGCAGGTAGTTGCGCCGCACCAGCTCGCAGAACGGGCAGCCGGGCAGGCTGACCAGCAACACCAGCGGCTCTTTTTTCAGAAAGGCGATTCCGGCTGCGGCTGGCAAAGACGCTGGTACCGGCAGGGCCGTGTCTGCCGCCAGCGCCAGTTGCGGCAAGGCCAGGCTGCCTGCCAGCGCGGCCGTGAACTGGCGGCGGCCCAATGCGTTCATTCCGCGCTTTCCAGCAAGATCTTCGTTAACGCCGCAGGCTCGCTGATCATCGGGTCGTGCCCGGTCTTGATCTCGACCACACGCGAATTCGGCAGCCACGCGCCGTCCCAGAATTTCGGGTCTTGCACGCGCAGCCGGCTGGGCGCGATGGTCGCCAGCGCCGGGTCAACGCAATTGACAAACGTACGCGGCACCGCCGCCACACGCTTCACATCAAACTGCAGCGGCGCCTGGTAGGTATTGCCGGGGTGCGGCGTCTGCCGGCGCTTCACCCATTCGCGGTCGGCGTCATGCAGGCCAAACACCTCCGGGTCAGGCGCCGGAAAGCTGAAGCTGGGCGAAGCCTGCGCCGCCGCCATACGCTGCTGCTGCGTCGCGCTGGCCTGCGTGCTGCTCCAGCTCTCGCCGGGCTTGGGCACCACCGCATCCACATACACCAGGTGCTTGATGCGCTCGGGCATGCGGTCAGCCACTGCCGTGCCGATCATGCCCGCGTACGAATGCACGGCGAGGATCACCTCGTGCAGCTCTTCCGCTTCGATCAGGTTGATCACGTCGTTGATGTGCGTGTCCAGGTTGATCGCGGGCGACAGCAGATGCGCGCGTTCGCCCAGGCCTGTCAGCGTGACGGCATGCACCTTGTGGTGATCCAGCTGCAGCGCCTGCACCACACGCCG
Organism: Synechococcus sp. UW140; assembly: GCA_943370375.1. GTDB lineage: Bacteria > Pseudomonadota > Gammaproteobacteria > Burkholderiales > Burkholderiaceae_C > Polaromonas. The sequence goes on along the minus strand of CALRQR020000014.1, from coordinate 113,083 downwards.
CCAGCACCAGCCGCCGTGCCATGCGCCGTGCACCAGAACAAAGTTGTGTTTCATCGATTCATCTCCGGTAATGGGTGGGGCTGTCGGTCAGGCGGCGGCGCGTCACGCAAATTCTTCGCCAAATAATAGCGACCACGCGTTGCGGTAGGCCACGCGGTGCTGCATGTCTGCAGGCAAAAGTTTCAGGAAGTAGCGGTGCCGCTGGTCGTACTCGCCGATCCGGTCCATGCGGTCTCCGCCCAGATCGAGGGCCGACAAAAAGCGCTGGGGATGGGCTGCCAGCAAGTCCCGCCATTCACCGGCCAGGCCGCCACCGTCGCCCCAGATGCGCGCATGCCGCTGGTTGCTGGGCCGGTACACCGAGGCCGAGTCGCCAAACGCCGTGTCGAAGTACAGGTTGGGAAAGCGCCTGATCAGGCCATCAACATAAGCCGCGTTGTAGCGAGTGGCCCGCTCGCTGTAGCGCACCTGCGCCAGATGGCACCAGACCACCTTGGCCTTTGGGTACTGCGCCAGCATTTTTTCCAGAGGCGCCAGCAGACCGTCTTCAATTTCATAGTGGATCTGGAAGGCCATGCCGGTCTTCTCGCTCAGGGCGAAGACCCGGTGCCCCGCCGGGCCGTCAATCGGCACATTGACGTCGCGGTCCTCGCTCTCGCCGCGCTTGACCTGCCGGGGCGACGGGTAATGGCGAAACTCATATTCGCCCAGGCACATGATCTGCCGCTTCTCGATGGCCGCCTCCTGCGCATCGAGGAATTCGCCGGGCGCCTCCGTCAGGGCCGGCGGCTGCCCGCCGTTGCCGATGGGGATGAAGCGGTCCGGGTAGGCCACCACCAGCTTTTCCGCCAGGTTGTCATAACGCACACCGCGCTTGAACTGGCCTTCGCCGATGTCGGCCGACAACGCCATTAAACCGATGTTCAGCCTGTCCATGTTTTTTGCCACGAACTCGATGTCAACCCGGCCCGAGTTGCAGGAGCTTTCCATGTCGATGTAGGGCAGCTCCCCTGCCGCCAAAATCTTCTTCAGCCGCTGTGCATAGCCGGCCTTCAGCGCGCCGAAGTCCGGCGTGCTCTGGGCGCGGCCCAGGTCCGGAAGTGCCGCGCCAAAAGGCAAGGCAAACAGGGCCTGGGTCAGCCGGCGGCGATGAATCATGAACAGGGACTTTCTTATGTGCTGGACTGAAGGAATCCGCCAGCGTGAATCGTCAGCAGATCAAATGGTTTTACCGCGCTTGAGTTCAGACAGCTTGGCCTCCGAATAGTTCAGCACACTGCGCAGCACTTCATCGGTGTGCTGGCCCAACAGCGGCGGCGGCAAGTCGGTGCGCACCGGCGTCGCGCTCATGCGGATGGGGCTGGAGACCAGCTTCAAATCATCCTTCACCGGGTGCTGCCACTCCGTCACCATCTTGCGCGCCTCAATCTGCGGGTCGGCAAACACTTCGGCCAGGCTGTTGATCGCACCACACGGCACCTTCGCCGCCTCCAGCGCGCCCAGCCAGTCGGCCTTGCTGCGCGCCTTCATCACCGCTTCCAGAATCGGCACCAGCTGGCCGCGGTTCAGCACGCGGTTGCGGTTGGTGGCAAACAGCGGGTTGGTCGCCAGCTCCGGAATATTGGCCACTGCGCAAAACTTCGCATACTGCGAGTCATTGCCCACCGCCAGAATCAAATGGTCTTTGGTTCCGTCTGCGGCCGGCGCCACTTCAAACACCTGGTACGGCACGATGTTCTGGTGCGCGTTGCCCGCCCGGCCCGGCGCCTTGCCGCTGACCAGATAGTTGGCGCCCAGGTTCGCCAGCATCGCCACTTGTGTGTCCAGCAGCGCCATGTCCACCTGCTGGCCCTCGCCGGTTTTCTCGGCATGGCGCAACGCGGCGAGGATTGCCACCGTCGCATACATCCCCGTCATCAAATCCGCCACCGCCACACCCACCTTCTGCGGCCCACCCCCCAGGTCATCACGCTCCCCCGTCACACTCATCAACCCGCCCATGCCCTGAATCGCGTAGTCATAGCCCGCACGGTCGGCATAAGGCCCCGTCTGCCCAAAGCCCGTGACCGAGCAATACACAAGGCGCGGGTTGATGGCCTTCAGCGACGCGTAGTCCAAGCCATAACGCGCCATGTCGCCGACCTTGAAGTTCTCCACAAACACATCGCAATGCGCCACCAGCTCTCGCACCAGCGCCTGGCCCGCGGGCTGCGCAATGTCGCAAGTAACGGATCGCTTGTTGCGATTCGTACCCAGGTAATAAGCGGCTTCGGTATCCGCCCCCTGCGTATCCTTCAAAAACGGTGGCCCCCACGTCCGCGTGTCATCGCCCGTGCCCGGCCGCTCAATCTTGATGACGTCAGCACCCAGGTCAGCGAGAGTCTGGGTACACCAGGGGCCTGCGAGAACACGGGAGAGGTCGAGGATGCGGATGCCGGATAGGGAGTTCATGGGTGGCATTTTGCCTTTATGAAGGCCAGCGGCCCTCGCCCTGTCCTCTCCCAAAGGGAAAGGGACGAAAACCGGGTGATCGATGGCCCGCTCAGGTCTTTGGCTGTTACGCCTTCTCCCTTTGGGACAAGGTTGGGACGAAGCCTGCCTGCCGGTGTCATACCGCGCAGCCGGAATCAATCGATATGCCTTTTGCGCCAAAGGCGAACCGGGCGGCTCCTCCGATTGGGGGATAGGTAGACCGTATAGCAAGCCTAGAATCCGCTGGCAGCTACTGCCAGGTTACGCCATAGGTTTTGCGGCATGCATAACGTCAGATGGCATTGATGAGAGTCAACATGCCCATGGAGAAGGAAATGCGCTTCAAGCTGAAATACTCGTCAACCGCCGCCGCGGCACTGATTTCGATGGCGACTCTGTGTATGGCGCAAAGCACAAGCGGCAGCCCTGGAGATCTGGCAGCCCAAGGGCGTTCGGTTGCTGCGGTGACGCCCGTCTACAGCCAGCTCGTGATGTTCACCTATCCTGCCGGGTTCAAGCCAGCCTACGCGAAGGACGCCGGGACGCAGTACATCCAGGAGTACGTGCTTGACGGAGAGACGGTTGAGAAGTGGTCGCAGATGGTGACGCTGACCGGCGCAAAAGGGTTAGCTGAAAGTCAGGAAGTCACCCCGCAGCGTCTTCTGGAGCACATCGCCGGCGGATTTCAGCGCAGTTGCCCGTCCAGCTTTGTCGCACAAGCGATCGGCTCACTGAAGATCAGCGGCCACGACGCCTTCGTGGCATTGGCAGGTTGCGGCACGGTATCCACTGGAGCACCCCGAAGTGAGGTTGCAATACTCCTGGCGATAAAGGGCACCGCCGACTACTACTCGATCCAGTGGGCCGAGCGTGGCCCGCAGTCACTCCAGCCGCCGAGACTCGATGCCGAGAAATGGCTGGCCAGGCTCAAACAGCTGTATCCGATAAAGCTATGTGGCCGCGTTCCCAATGAGCCGGCCCCGTACCCCTCGTGCATCAATCAGTTGTAAAGGGGTTGCGTGCTGAAGTGGAGAGTTTCGCCAGTTCACGGTGCGCGTGATCTACACCTACAGCCCCGACACCCCACATGATGAAAAAGACAACGCCCGCCTCAAGTCCCGACGCGTATGTCGCAGGTCTGTCCGGTTGGCAACGTGATGCTGTTGAGCGGCTGCGGGCCGCCGTTTTGGGCGGTGGTGCATTGGGCGAGGTCATTAAATGGGGTCATCTGGTTTATCTGTCGAACGGGCCGGTGCTGCTCATTCGCGCTGAAGAAAGCCGCGTGCTGTTCGGTTTCTGGCGAGGGCAACGCCTTCGCGAGATGGATCCGCTGCTAAAACCCGGCGGCAAGTACGAGATGGCGACGAGGGAGTTTCACGAGGGTGATGGTGTCAACGCCGCCTTGTCGCGCCGTCTTGCCAAAGAGGCCGTGCGGCTTAATAAGACGCTTGGCGATCCTACGAAACTCTAGTGACGCATCAAACAGGGCGCCGAGACTTCATGCAACAACAAACACCATCCATAAGAAATCTAAGCCAACGCGCCTTCAGCATTGACGGCCTGCTCACATACCCTGAATGTGATCAGCTGATAGCGCTGGCCGAGAATTCCGGCTTTTCATCTGCCGGCGTTCGCACGGCAGACGGGCCAAAGGCCATGCTGAACGTGCGCAACAACGAACGTGTCATGGTGGAAAGCCAGACGTGGGTAGCACTTCTCTGGGATCGACTTGGTTTGGCTGGCCTGCCTGAACTGGATGGCCAAACAGCACGGGGCTTGCCCAAAGACCTGAGGTTCTACAAATACTCCGCAGGGCAGCGCTTCAAAATGCACAAAGACGGCCCGTGGCACGAAGGCGGTATGACCAGCAAGCTGACTTTTCTCGTCTACCTCAACGACTCCTTCGGGGGAGGGGCTACCGATTTCAGGGACTTTAATGTGAAGCCGAAGACCGGCAGCGCTCTGCTTTTCATCCATGACACCTGGCATGAAGGCGCGGCGGTGGAGAGCGGGGTCAAGTATGTGCTCCGGTCGGATGTTTTGTATGCGAGCGAAGGTAGATGACTCCCATTGCCTTCTTTTCGTACCGGCGACTCGTCTGAGTTGAGTAAGGCGGCAAATTTTTTTACGGGCACAACGGAATTGCTGATGCGAAAAAAAGAACGTTTACGCGGGCACATACCGAACAATTTTTCTATTGGGGAGCGAGTTAGAAATACGGTCTTAGCCGTGGTGCTCTTGGCATATGGCTTCTATGGACTGTATGTGGATGATCTGTACATTCCGGGGAAGCGAGGCGGCGGCATTCATCTCCATGGCATTGGAGCCTGGGTGATGTATGGCGCCTTGGTCTGCTCGGCCGCGATCGCGCTTGCCCTGGTGATTGATCACTATGACCGGCGGAACAATGAGCATCACTATGAAAACTTCAAGTCCATGGCGTCGTTTGTTGGCTGGTGTTTTTTTGGAGCCGCTTTATTGGGGCTCATCATCCCGGGTTGATCATTGAGGACCGATACGCCCTGCAGCCATCGATTCCTTGACCCTCATGAGGCCACCGTGATTCCACCCAACCGTTTCGAATTCCTCGAGTACCCCAACGACGACTTCCCCTTCTACAACGGCCGGCCGGTTGATATTTCGGGCTGGAAATGGCTGTTTGTGCTGGCCATGCTGGCGCTTGGCTTTTTCGCCTTGATTGCGCCAATACCTTTCTTCAAGGCCGGCGCCGGGCAACTGGTTCCGGCGTTTTTGTTTGTGGCCTTGCCGCTGGCGGGGCTGGCAATAGTCACTGGAAGGCATTGGACTCTGCTGTTTCGTCGGGTGCGGGGCCGGGATGTTTTATGGGCGCTCGGGTTTGGCGTTCTCAACATTGTTGTGAGTGCTGTGGTTGGCATCCTTGTGATCAAGCTGCATGGTGCGGCGGCTAATCCGGTGATCGCGGGGTTGTCGCAGTTGTCCAGCGCGGCGCTGGGCCTGAAATTGCTGGAGACGATTCCGCAGTTGCTGGGAGAAGAAGTGCTGACGGTGCTGCCTTTCCTGGCGTGTCTGTTCTTATTCCATACGCGGCTGGGCTGGACGCGCAAAAAAGCCACAGTCGGGGCCTGGCTGGTCTCTTCGTTGATTTTCGGTGCGGCGCATCTGCCAACCTATGGCTGGAACTGGGTGCAGTGTTTTGTGATCATCGGCACCGCGCGCCTGGTGCTGACGCTTGCCTATATCAAGACCAAAAACATCTGGGTGTCGACCGGCGCGCACATCCTGACAGACTGGACTTACTTCGCCATCGCGATACAGGGGATGCGGATGGGCGCCGGCTGATAGCTCTCTCTCGCCGGCCCCGCCGTCAAACTCAATAAGTCTTGTACGGCAAAAACTTGCCCGACAACACCACATTCACCCGATCCCCCTTGGGATCCGGTTGCCGCACGATGTCCATGCTGAAGTCGATCGCGCTCATGATGCCGTCGCCGAATTCTTCGTGGATCAACTCTTTGATCGTGGTGCCATACACGCTGACGATTTCGTACCAGCGGTAGATCAAGGGGTCGGTGGGCACGGGTGTGGGCAGTGAGCCTTTGTAGGGTACGACTTGCAGCCACTTTTGCTCTTCGGCCGTCAGGCCAAAAATCTTGCCGATGACTTTGGCCTGTTTGGCGTCAAAGGTCATCTGGCCCAGGCAGCCTGCCGTTGTCCACTCTTTGCTGAGGCCGACTTTCTTGGCGACGGATTCCCAGGTGATGCCTTTGCTGACTTTGACGGTGATGATTTTTTCGGTGATGTCGTTGCGGTTCATGGTCTCTTTGCTCCTGTGTTTGAAGTGGATGGGGTGAAGGTGAAAAGTGAAAGCGGTGCGGTCAATGCGCTTTTGCGCGGCTGACGAGAAAGTCGACGATGTGGTTGCGCAGGTCGTAGTAGCCGGGCAGGTGGTGCAGGCCGGCGCGGGTGCGTTCGCGGGGCAGCGGATTGATGACTTCTTCGGCGATGCGGCCTGGTGCGTAGACGCCGTCGTTGTCGGTGCCGTTGCTCATCAGCAGGATGCGGTCGGCGAGCAAGATCGCTTCGTCCACGTCGTGGGTGATCATGAAAACGGTTTGCTGCGTTTCGCGCACGATGGCCATCAGCTCGTCCTGGATGGTGCCGCGGGTCAGTGCATCGAGTGCGCCGAAGGGTTCGTCGAGCAGCAGCATCTTGGGCTGGATGGCGAAGGCGCGGGCGATGCCTACGCGCTGCTTCATGCCGCCTGAGAGTTGTGAAGGCTTCTTGTCGATGGCGGCGGAGAGGCCGACCATGGCGACAAACTTTTCTACGTGGGCGTTGACCTGAGAAGAAGTCCAATCAGCCCAGCGCGACACCACGGCAAACGCGATGTTCTTGCGCACCGTGAGCCAGGGCATGAGTGCGTGGCTCTGGAAGACCACGCCGCGCTCCAGGCTGGGGCCGCCTATCTCGCGGTTCTCCATAAAGATGTGGCCCGCGGTGGCCGTGTCCAGCCCGGCCAGCACATTGAGGATGGTAGTCTTGCCGCAGCCCGAGTGGCCGATGATGCAGACGAACTCGCCTTTGCTGATGGGGAAGGACACATCAGCAAACACCGGCCGGGCGGGCAGGGTGGTACTGAAGTCTTTGCTCAGTCCTTCGATCTTGAGAAATCCCTGCATGCTGTTTTCTTTCTGGATGGGTTGAACCGTAGGGGTACGTGCCGCAAGGTCACTCCACATAGGTCACCGCCTTCTGCAGCTGCGCAAACGCCAGGTCCAGCAGCATGCCGACGATGCCGATGACCAGGATGGCGAAGATCACGTTGGTGAGCGAGAGGTTGTTCCACTCATTCCAGACGAAGTAGCCGATGCCGGTGCCGCCCACCAGCATCTCGGCCGCCACGATGACCAGCCAGGCAATGCCCATGGAGATGCGCATGCCGGTCAGGATGGTGGGCGCCGCTGCCGGCAGGATCACCTGGAAGGCCTTGCGCAGGGGATTGACTTCGAGGGTGCTGGCAACGTTGAGCCATTCGCGCTTGACGGAAGCCACGCCAAAGGCCGTGTTGATCAGCATGGGCCAGACCGAGCAGATAAAAATCACAAAGATGCCCGAGATCGACGAGTCCTTGATGGTGTAGAGCGCCAGCGGCATCCATGCCAGCGGCGAGATGGGTTTGAGCACCTGGATAAAAGGGTCAAACGCGCGGCGCAGCAGCGGCGACATGCCGATCACAAAACCGAGCGGCACGGCCACTGCGCACGCCAGCAAAAAGCCCAGGCCCACGCGTGCCAGTGAAAAGCCGAGCTGCACCGCAATGCCCTTGTCGTTGGGGCCGTTGTCATAAAACGGGTTGGCCAAATGCCGCCACGCGGTCTGCCCCATTTGCAGCGGTGTGGGAAAGCCGCCGGCCTTGGCCGTGCCCGGGTCTTTGCCCAGCATCTTCAGGTACTCGGCCTGTTCGGCGGACACGGCCGGCCTGGCTGCGCCGCCGGTGGCCGGCAGCGTGGCCAGCTGCCACGCCGCCAGAAACACCAGCAGCAGCAAGACCGAGACCAGCGTGGCCTTGAAGTTCAGTGACTTGAGCATGTCCACTACGCCATCTTGTTGATGGCGAAGCTCTTCAGGTACTCATCGGGCTTGGCCGCGTCAAACACCTTGCCCATGATGGTGAACTTGGGGTACGCGCCCTCGGGTGCCTTCTGGCCCAGGTCGGCCATGCGTTTTTTCGCGTCGGTCAGCAGGAAGACTTTTTCGGCGATCTGCTTGTAGTTGATGTCGCCTTTCACATAGCCCCAGCGTTTCATCTGCGTCAGCATCCACACCGCCATCGACTGCCACGGGATCGGGTCAAAGTCGGCGCGGTCGGGCACGGTCTTGATATTGCCCAGGCCGTCGGCAAAGCGGCCGGTCAGCACCTGCGTCAGCACGGTTTCGGGCTGGTTCAGATAGGCCTGGGGCGCAATCACTTTGGCGATCAGCTCGCGGTTTTTCGGGTCGCGCGCCATGGCGGCCGCTGTGAGCACCGAGCGGTACAGCGCGGCAAAGGTGTTGGGGTTCTTCTGGATGAACTCTGTGGAGGTGCCAAACGCGCAGCACGGATGGCCGTTCCACAAATCCTTCGTCAGCAGGTGCAGGAAGCCGATTTCTTCGTACACCGCGCGCTGGTTGAAGGGGTCGGGGCCAAGGTAGCCGTCAATGTTGCCGGCGCGCAGGTTGGCCACCATCTCGGGCGGCGGCACCACGCGAATCTGGATGTCCGTGTCGGGGTTCAGCCCGGCTTCGGCCACGTAGTAGCGCAGCAAGAAGTTGTGCATGCTGAACTCAAAGGGCACGGCGAACTTGAAGCCCTTCCACATCTTCGGGTCGCGCTTGTCCTTGTGCTTGTTGGCCAGCGTGATCGCCTGGCCGTTGGTGTTCTGGATAGTCGCCACATTCATGGGCACCGGGTTGGAGCCCACGCCCATCGAGATGGCCAGCGGCATGGGGCTGAGGAAGTGCGTCGCGTCGTATTCCTTGTTGATCATCTTGTCGCGTATCAGCGCCCAGCCGGCGGTCTTGACGACCTCGACGTTCAGGCCTTCCTTGCTGTAAAAGCCCAGCGGGTGCGCCATGATCAACGGCGTGGCGCAGGTGATGGGAATGAAGCCGATCTTCAGGTTGGTTTTTTCCAGCTTGCCCTTGTCTTGCGCCATGGCCTGCATGGTGCCGACGGGCAGCACGCTGGCGATCGCGGCCATGGCCGTGCCTTTGCCGACAGCACGCAGGAAGCGGCGGCGCACTTCGTCCTGCGGGAACAGGGCCTTGACCAGCGTGGCTTCAATGAATTCGTTGGAGTAGGCTTCGAACTCGCTGGTCAGGCTGCGCCGGCGCAATTCGGCGGCGGCGCCGTCGGCATTCATTTCCGGGTGATGGTCGGCTGGGGCGTGGTTGCCGCCGCAGCTGCACTTGAGCATCAGGGGCCGGTCGGCGTCGTAAGGGGAGAAACGGTCAGACATGGCGCGCACCTTTCAGTTGAAGATGCGGCTGACTTGCAAGCAGCGGGCCACTTTCAGCCGCTGCGGGCTAAAGTGCGGCAGGTGCCGCATTTCGTTGCTGGCGCCATGACAGTGTGTAGGGCGCCCACTACAAAACAGGCCTGCAAAACGCCCACGGCGGCGTCACCGCGCAGCTTTTGCGTGCGCAAGTTCAGATCGTGAAGGGTTCTTGTGAAGCTTTAGCGGCGTCGCGCCCACTCACGGCGGCGCGCTGCCTGCTTCGCTGCACCAAATTCGCGCAGGGCGCTCAGGCCGGAGAGGAGATATCGGCCAGTGACTGGCCCACATCCTCTTCGTCCTGGCCCTTGACCGCGATGTCTCCGATGGAAATGATGCCGGTCAGGCGCTGCGACCCGTCCAGCACCGGCAGGCGGCGGATCTGGCGGGACGCCATGTCTGCGAGAACCGTGTCGAGGTCGTCGGTCTCGCGTGCGGTGCGTACGTCGGTGCTCATCACTTTGGCCAGCAGGGTGTCGCCACCCAGCCCCTTCGCCACTGCGCGAAGCACGATGTCGCGGTCGGTCACCATGCCCAGCAGCTTGTCGCCCTCGCAGACGGGGATCACGCCCACGTTCAGTTCATGCATGGCTTTGGCGGCCGCGGCCACGGTATCGCTCGGGGCCATGGTTCGCACGTTGCGGGTCATCACGTCGGTGACGGTAGTCATAAAAAACACTCCTTTTGGATGGGGCGGCGGCGCCGTCTGCAGCCAGCATGGCTTGCCAGTGTGTGTTTGGTAATCGGCGCGCACCCAAGCGGCCGTAGGACAAGGCCGCGCGCGCTGTCGCGACCTTCCGTGCTCAGGCGCCGGCCGGTGTTTTGCCGTGGCGCTCGGCGTACAGCGCCAGCTCCACATCATTTTTGGTGCCGGTTTTTTCGAGGATGCGCAGCCGGTAGGTGCTGACGGTGTTGGACGCCAGGCCCAGTTGCGTGCCGATCTCGCCGACGGACTTGCCGGCCGTGAGCAGGCGGAACACCTGATGCTCGCGGTGCGACAGGGCTTCGGGTCCGCTGCGCCCGCCGCTGCCGCCGACCGCGCTGGCCAGCGCTTCGGCTGTGGCGGCTGAAACGTACATACCGCCCGAGGCCACCTTGCGCACCGCGGCAATCATGTCGTCGGGATTCGCGCTTTTATTGAGGTAGCCCGCGGCACCCAGCTTGATGCAGCGCACCGCGTATTGCTTTTCGGGGTAGGTGCTGAGCATCAGCACCGGCAGGCGAGGCCAGCTTTTTTTCAGCGCCTGCAGCACGTCCAGCCCGTCGCGGTCGGGCAGGGCGATGTCCAGCAGCACGGCGCTCAGGCCCTTGTCGCCGCCAAAGGCTTCGACACGGCTGAGGATGTCCGGGCCGGTTTCCGCTTCGGCCACCACTTCAATATCCGGCGCGTCGGCCAGCACCTGCTTGAGGCCTTCACGCACGATGCGGTGGTCGTCGCCGAGGAGGATTTTCAGGGTGGTCATGGCGGGTGAGGTGAAATGTTGATAGGGGAACTTGCTATTAATTTGATAGCTGTATGCCAAGGTGGAACCTGGACCCGAGGCCGATTTGGCTTGAAATCTCGAGGCTGCCGCCGAGGTGCCGCGCGCGCTCGCGCATGCCCATCACGCCGTAGGCCGTGGCCGCTTCAAAGGCGGCGGCCTCGGCGCCGCGGCCGTTGTCCTGCACGGCGATGCTGATGTGATCGGCCGTGGCGCGAATGGTGATGGCCACGCGCGTGGCCGCTGCATGCCGGCCCACGTTGCTGAGCATCTCCTGGAAGATGCGAAAGATGGCGATTGCCGACGGCTCGGGCAGCGGCGCGGCGTCGGCTACGTCCATCTGCCAGTCCAAATCCAGCTCGGCCGACTGCACAAACTCATGCGCCTGCCAGTCCAGCGCGGCCCACAGGCCCTGGTGGTCCAGGATGCTGGGGCGCAGGTCGGTGATGATGCGGCCCACGTTGTCGACGGCGCTTTCAATCAGCCGGCCCATGTTCTGGCATTTGCTGCGCATCGTGTCGCGCATGGCCTGCGCCGCGACGGGCTCGCGCTGCTGCTGCTCGCCTAGCCGTTTGTCAAGCCAGCCGACGTCCATCTTCAGCGCCACCAGCAGGCTGCCCAGCTCGTCGTGCACTTCGCGGGCGATGCGCGTGCGCTCTTCCTCGCGCACGGTGTGGGTGTAGGCGGTGAGCTCGCGCAGGTGCTGCAGCGCTTCCGACAGCGCCTGCGTGCGCTCGCTGACGCGCTGCTCCAGCACGGCATGCGCCTGGCGCAGCGCATCTTCAGCCTGGCGGCGTGCGGATATATCGACAAAGGTCACCACCGCGCCCTGCACCACGCCGCCTTCAACGATAGGGTGCGACGAATACTCGACGGCAAACGCGCTGCCGTCCTTGCGCCAGAAGAGCTCGGAGTCGATGCGGCAGGGCAGCGCCTTGCGAAAGGCGTTGAAGATGGGGCACAGGTGCTCGGGGTAATGCGCACCGCCGGCATGCGAGTGGTGGGCCAGCTCATGCATGTTGTGGCCCAGCACATCGGCGGGCGCGTAGCCCAGCTGCTCGGCGCCGGCCCGGTTGATGAAGGTGCAGCAGCCGTCCATGTCGATGCCGAAAATGCCTTCGCCTGTGGACTCTAGCAATTGCGACAGCTTGTCGCGCCAGACGGGCTGGTTGGTACCGGGAAGATGGGCGGCAGCGGGCATGGCGTAGCTGGACTTGGCTAATCCGTAAATTCGGTAAACATCTTTTCAGGGCAACGCCCGCCGGAGCCACTGCGTGCGTAGTAGTTCCAGCGATACGCCATTTCGGTGTTGTCCTGGCAAGCCACACCCTTGTACAACTTGCCGTAAGTGGCTCTGGCGCCCGAAGATGATCGAAAGCTGTCAAGACTTTCAACGACCAGCACACCATCCTTGGGGTAGACCTTCAGCACGCCAAAAGACGCATTGCTCGGTATGTCGTAATCCACATAGAGTTCGGTCCGCTCAGGATTCGGGCGCGCCTTTTCGATCAATATAAAAACCGCCTGTTGCTCCGCCACCAGCTCTTGCTGCGTCACGTGGGTAAATGTCTGGGACTGCATTTTTTTGCCGAATTTCAGCGCCGGGCCCAGCACCAGAAAAGGTTTTCGTTCGCTCGTGTCGGCAGGGTTGAACCGGTGTTGAAGCGGCTTCTTGAACCGGTTGACGACCGCCGAGAAAATTTCGTCGTCGCTGAAGTTTTGGTTCTGCAGCTCCAGTGCCCAGACAGGGCTTGCCGCAGCTAGCAGCATGGCCGCGATGAAGGGGTGTGTTTTGAAGTTCATGGTCACCGAGCTTATCAAGCCGTGCGACGTCCTGAACTTCTTCCCTGGATGTGCTGCGTGCATGCCAACCCTGAGCAAGCAACGTGCCCAGCTTGGTGCGAGCCTCGGCCTTCGGGGTGCGCCAAAGCAGTGCGAAAACCGGCCAAAGTGCCGTGGCGGGTGCAGGCTGGTGCATGAATCCCTGTAAAGTCGAAGGCATGCTTACGATTTCTGGGCGCGTAGTGCGCCTCTCGCCGCGGCCAGCCGGCGCCCTTTTTCTGGCGGCAATGGCGGTACTCTCAGCCTGCAGCCCCGCCCTGAACTGGCGCGAAGTGCGGCCCGAAGGGACACGTCTGGCCTTGCTGCTGCCCTGTAAACCCGACAAGGCCCAAAAAATCGTGCCGCTGGGCGGGCCGGCGACGACGCTGTCCATGCTGGGCTGCGATGCCGGTGGCGCCACGTTTGCGGTGGCGGTGGCAGACCTGGGTGATGCGGCCAAAGCAGCGCCCGTACTCGCGCAGTGGCAAAGTCTCACGCTGGCCAACATGAAGGCCGGTGCTGCGCCGCAGGTGTCGCCGCTCAAACTTCCGGGCGCTGCTGCGCTGCCGCCCGCCACGTTGGTCAAGGCCGACGGCCAGGGGCCCGACGGCAAACCGGTGAGCGGGCAGGCCGCCTACTTTGCGCAGGGCTCGCAGGTGTTCCAGGTGGTGATGTATTCGCCGCGCATTGCCCCCGAAGTGGCCGAGACATTTTTCTCCAGCCTCAAGTTTGAATAAGTTTGAACAGTTCAAGAGAGCCGTACCCTTTTCATGACCACCGCAGACGTTTCCTTGGAGGCTTCCTCCGCCAAGCCCCCGCCCGCTGCAGACCCGGCGCGGCTGGACGCGAAAACCGGCGCGATTGTTTTCCTGGCCTTTGCCGCCGCGTATTTCTGCTCGGCGCTGGTGCGGGCCATCACGGCCACGCTGGCGCCCGTGCTGACGCAGGAGTTCTCGCTGCATGCGCGCGACCTGGGCTTGCTGGCGGGCGGTTACTTTCTGGGCTTTGCCGCCACGCAGCTGCCGCTGGGCACCTGGCTGGACCGCCATGGGCCCAAGCGCGTGATCCTGTGTTTCCTGGCGGTGTCTGTGGTCGGCTGTCTGGCTTTTTCGCTGTCGACCAGCTTTGCCTGGTTGCTGGCCTCGCGTGTGCTGGTGGGCATGGGCGTGAGCGCCTGCCTGATGGCGCCGCTCACCGGTTATCGCCGCTGGTATGAGCCGGCAACGGTGCTGCGCGCCAATTCGTGGATGCTGATGACGGGCTCGCTCGGCATGCTGGCCTCGACCTTGCCGGTGCAGTGGCTGATGCCTTTGACGGGCTGGCGTCCGCTGTTCTGGATATTGGCGGCGATGCTTTTGCTGTCGATGGCGGCGTTAGCCTGGGTCGTTCCTACATGGCAACTTCACAGGAAGAATGAAAGTGATGTGCCGGTGCCTGCGGCTACCGATACCGGCTACGCGCCCATCTGGCGCAGCCGCTACTTCCGCAAGATGACGCCGCTGGCCTTCTTTAACTACGGCGGCCTGGTCGCGGTGCAAACCTTGTGGGCCGGCCCGTGGATGATCCGCGTCGCGGGCTACACGCCGCTGGAGGCCGCGACCGGCCTTTTTTATATCAACGCCACCATGCTGGTGACCTTCTGGAGCTGGGGCATGGTCAACCCCTGGCTGGCGCGGCAGGGCTGGCATGCCACGCGCCTGATCGCCTGGGGCACGCCTTTCAGCCTGGTCGTGCTGGCTTGCAACATCGCTGCCGGCACCTCAACCGGCTGGCTGGGCTGGGCGCTGTTTTGCATGGGCTGCAGTGTTATGGGCCTGGCGCAGCCCGCGGTGGGCATGGCGTTCAAGCCTTCGCTGGCGGGCCGGGCGCTGTCGGCCTACAACCTGATGATTTTTGCCGGCGTGTTCACCGTGCAATGGGGTATTGGCCTCTTGATTGATGTGTTTGCGGCCCTGGGCCTGGCGCAGGTGGCGAGCTTTCAGGCAGCCATGGGGGTGTTTTTGTGTTGTTGTATCGCCTCATATGGGTATTTCCTCAGTGTCCGCGCCGATAATTCATAGCAACCCCCAAACCATGAACGGCATTTTCATCATCGCTCACGCTCCGCTGGCTTCGGCCTTGCGCCAGTGCGTGCTGCATGTGTTCCCCGACAACGCGCCCGGCGTGGCCGCGCTCGACGTTCAGCCCAACATGCCGCCCGAAGAAACCCTGGCCCAGGCCCGCATCATGATGGCGCAGCTGGGCACCTCGCATGCGCTGGTGCTGGCCGACGTGTTCGGCGCCACGCCCTGCAATGTGGCGCAAAAGCTGGTCGACGGCGTTCATTCCAAACTCATTACCGGCATCAACCTTCCCATGCTGCTGCGCACCGTGTCTTACCGCCACGAGTCACTCGATGCGCTGGTGGCGCGTGCGCTCATCGGCGCCACGCAGGGTGTGATGCAGGTGGCCATCACGGCACCGCAAAACCAGGCACGCAGAAATCATGATCAAGACCAGCACGACCATCAACAATAAGCTGGGCCTGCATGCCCGCGCCTCCGCCAAGCTCACCAAACTTGCGGGCAGCTTTGGCTGCGAGGTGTTTATGAGCAAGGGCGAGCGCCGCGTCAACGCCAAAAGCATCATGGGCGTCATGATGCTGGCCGCCGGGCTGGGCAGTACCGTCGAAGTGGAGACCAGCGGCAATGACGAGCAGGCGGCGATGGACGCGATCCTTGCCCTCATCGCAGATAAATTTGGAGAGGGCGAGTGACTTTTTCAGTTCACGGTCTGGCGGTCTCGCGCGGGATCGCGATCGGCCGTGCCGTGCTGGTGGCGTCCAGCCGCGCCGACGTGGCGCACTATTTCATTGACGACACCAAGACGGTTGATGAGATCACGCGGGTGAGGGTGTCGCGCAATGCGGTGATGGAAGAGATCACCCGCCTGCAGCAAGACCTGCCCAAAGATGCGCCGCACGAGCTGGCCGCCTTGCTGGATGTGCACCTGATGCTGCTGCAGGACGAGCAGCTGATCAGCGGCGTGAAGCACTGGATCACCGACCGCCACTACAACGCCGAATGGGCGCTGACCACGCAATACGAAATCATTGCGCGCCAGTTCGACGACATGGAAGACGAGTACCTGCGCGAACGCAAGGCCGACCTGGAGCAGGTGGTCGAGCGCATCTTGCGGCACATGAAGGGCGTGGCCTCGCCGGTGTTGCCCGCGGGGCAGGCCGGCGCCGGCCGCAAGCTGTCTGAGCAGGATTTGCTGCTGGACGACACCACCGACGTGCCGCTGGTGCTGGTGGCGCACGACATCTCTCCGGCCGACATGCTGCAGTTCAAGCAGAGCCTGTTTGCCGGCTTTGCCACCGACGTGGGCGGCAAGACCTCGCACACCGCCATCGTGGCGCGCAGCATGGACATCCCGGCCGTGGTGGGTGCGCGCAGCGCCAGCCAGCTGATCAAGCAGGACGACTGGGTCATCATCGACGGCGATGCCGGCGTGCTGATCGTCGACCCGTCGCCCATCATCCTGGCCGAGTACGGCTTCAAGCAGCGCCAGGGCGAGCTGGAACGCCAGCGCCTGAACCGCCTCAAAAACACGCCCGCGCTGACGATAGACGGGCAGCGTGTCGAGCTGCTGGCCAATATCGAAATGCCCGAAGACACCGTGGGCGCCGTCGCGGCCGGCGCCGTCGGCGTGGGGCTGTTTCGCAGCGAATTTCTTTTCATGGGCCGCGCCGGCAATCTGCCCGGCGAAGAAGAGCAGTACCAGGCCTACCGCAAGGCGATTGAAGGCATGCACGGCCTGCCGGTCACCATTCGCACGGTAGACATCGGATCTGACAAACCGCTCGACAAACTCGCCGGCCGCGCACAAGACGGCCAGCTCAACCCCGCATTGGGGCTGCGTGCCATCCGCTGGAGCCTGGCCGACCCGCCGATGTTCCTCACGCAGCTGCGCGCCATCTTGCGCGCGGCCGCGCACGGCCAGGTCAACATGCTGGTGCCCATGCTGGCGCACGCCAGCGAGATCCGCCAGACCATGTCGCTGATCGACCATGCGCGCGTGATGCTGGACAACCAGGGCGTGCCCTACGGCCCGGTGCAGCTGGGCGCGATGATTGAAATCCCGGCGGCGGCGCTCACGCTCAAGCTCTTCCTGAAGTACTTCGACTTCCTGTCGATCGGTACCAACGACCTGATCCAGTACACGCTGGCCATCGACCGCGCCGACGAGGCGGTCTCACATCTGTACGACCCCTGCCACCCGGCCGTGCTGCGCCTGGTGGCCGACACCATTGCCGAGTGCAATGCGCAAGGCAAGGGCGTCAGTGTGTGCGGCGAAATGGCCGGCGACACCACCATGACGCGCCTGCTGCTGGGCCTGGGCCTGCGCAGCTTTTCCATGCATCCGTCGCAGATCCTGGCGGTCAAGCAGCAGATCCTGCGCGCCGACGCCGCCAAGCTGCAGCCCTGGGCTGAGCAGGTGTTGAACAGCGAAGATCCGGCGGCGCTTCTGCAGGCCTGACTGGACTCTGGGGCGGGGCGGCTCGATTTGCTATTAAAAATATAGCGTCTGGCCCATATGGTGATTGGGATAGAGGCCGAAATTGCTTAAAATTTCTTGCAAACGCTGCCCCCTGCCCACCCGCTGCCGAAACAAAGCGAAACACGCCGCAACCGGCGTGAAAACACTGCAGAGCCTTGCGTAGGCACTATGAGAAACCTCAAAACTTCTCGTAAGGTTCTCTCATGAAACGCATCATCAAAAAAACCCTGCTCGGCCTTTTCGGCGGGGCGCTGATCGTCGGCAGCCTGGGCGCGTGCTCACACGGCGGCCATGGCTGGGGCGGTGACCCGGGCTCTCCCGAGGCGCGCGCCCGCATGGTCGAAAAGGTCGGCTCGCGCCTGGACCTGGACGCCGCACAAAAACAAAAGCTCGCCGTGCTGGCCGACAAACTGCAGGCCCAGCGCACAGCCCTGCGCGGCACGACCGAGCCGCGTGACGCCTTTCGCGGCCTCTTTGCCGGCGCCAAGCTCGACCAGGCCGGCGCCAAAAAGCTGATCGATGAAAAAACCACGGCACTGCAGTCCGGCAGCCCCGAGGTGATCGCCGCCGCGGCCGACTTCTTTGACAACCTGAAGCCTGAGCAACAGCAAAAAGTGCGCGACTTCATGGAGCGCGGCCGCCGCTGGGGTTACCGTGGCTGAGGCGCTGCGCTTTCCCACTGTCCGTCCACGGCAGGCTGTGCAGCACGTGAGTACCGTGGCCGAAGCGGGCCGCGTCAGTGGCGGCGTGCGTCTGCTGCTGCGCGCCGAGGGGCTGGCGGTGCTGGCGGCTGCTGTGGCGGCGTATGCCCAGTTCGGCGCGGGCTGGGGCTGGTTTGCGGCGCTCTTCCTGTTGCCCGATGTGTCTTTCCTGGCGTACCTGGCCGGGCCGCGCGCGGGCGCGTGGGCTTATAACGCGATGCACTCCTATGTCGGCGCAGTGGGCCTGCTGGCCGCGGGCGTGCTGGGCGGCGTGCCCATGCTGCTGGCGGTGGGACTGGTATGGTGCGCGCACATCGGGTTTGACCGCCTGCTCGGTTACGGCCTCAAGTACAGCGCGGGCTTTGGGCTCACCCACCTGGGCCGCCTGGGGCGTCAAGACCCGTGGTGAGGGCCGCCTTTTCGCGGCCGTGCCAGTTTCATATGATGGCCGCATGCCCCGCATCCTCCTGATCGACGACGACGAGCACCTGGCCGCGCCGCTGGCCGCTTACTTCGCACGCTTTGACTATGTGCTGGACAGCGCCCTGCGCCCCGGCGAAGGGCTGGCCAAGCTGCGCGCGGGCGCCTACGACGCCGCCATCCTGGACGTGATGCTGCCCGAGATGGACGGCTTTGCGCTGTGCCGCGAAATCCGCAAGGAAAGCGATATCCCGGTCATCATGCTGACGGCGCGCGGCGACGTGATGGACCGCGTCGTCGGCCTGGAGCTGGGCGCCGACGACTACCTGCCCAAGCCTTTTGAGCCGCGCGAACTGGTGGCGCGCGTGCAGACCATCTTGCGCCGCCAGCGCGCCGTGCCGCCCGCGGGCCAGCGCCGCGTGTTCCAGGGGCTGGTGATTGATATGGAAACGCGCGAGGTGCAGCGCCTGGGCGAAAAAGTCGAGCTCACCGGCACCGAGTTCGAGCTGCTGGCGCTGCTGGCGGCCGACCCCGGCAAGGTGTTCAGCCGCGACGACATCCTCAACCGCCTGCGCGGCCATGAGGTGGATCTGTACACCCGGGCCGTCGACATCGTGGTGAGCCGCCTGCGCAAAAAACTCGAGCCGCTCGATTGCATCAAGACGCTGCGCAACGCGGGCTATGCGCTGGCCGTTGGCAAGACGGGCGCGCCATGAGACGTTGGCGGCGTGACCGGTCTGCGCGCTTTTGCCCTTCGCGGCCGGAGCGCTGGCGCCACCGCTGGGGCCATTCGCTGCGGCTGCGGCTGATCACGGTGTTCTTGCTGCTGGCGCTGTGCATGGGCGCGGTGTTTATGGGTGGCATGCAGCGGGCCTTTTCCACCGGCTGGCGTGACGCGGCCAAACCGCTGATCACCGACTACATGGACCGGCTGGTGGCCGACCTCGGCTCGCCGCCTGACGTGGGCCGCGCGCAGGCGCTGGCGTCGCGCTTGCCGATCTCGATCCGCATCGAAGGCCCCGAGGTGAACTGGCAGTCGCACCCCGACCAGAAGCCGAAATTTCTGGACAGCCGCACCAACGACTGGCTCAGCCGCACCACCGCCGACGGCCACCGCATCATCTTCGGGCCCGGCACCATTCCCTGGCAAGGCGCGCCGCACGGCAGCATGTTCGGCTGGATCACGCTGGCGCTGCTGCTGGGCCTGCTGATAGGCGCTTACGCGTATGTGCGCCGCCTGCTGCGCCCGCTGGACGACATTCGCGCAGGCGCCGAGCGCTTTGGCCGCGGCGTGTTTGACACGCCGATTCCGCTGCGCCGCCGCGACGAGCTCGGCGACCTCGCCGGGCGCATCAACACCATGGCGCACGACATTGAAGACATGCTGAACGCCAAGCGCGGGCTGCTGCTGGCGCTCAGCCATGAACTGCGCTCGCCGCTGACACGCGCGCGGCTCAATGCCGAGCTGCTGCCGGCCTCGGGCGAGGGCAGCGCACCGCGCGAGCGCGACGCGCTGCTGCGCGACCTGGGCGAGATGCGCGACCTGATCAGCGATCTGCTCGAGAGCGAACGCCTGGCCAGCCCGCATGCGGCGCTGCGGCGTGAAGAGGTCGACCTGGCTGCACTGGTGCGCGAAGTGGCGGCGGAAATGCCCGCTGCCGCCGACGTGCAACTGGACCTGGCGGCGGACTTGCCCGCCCTCGCGCTGGACCGCACGCGTGTGCGCCTGCTGGTGCGCAACCTGCTCGACAACGCGCTGCGCTACAGCGCCGACGCCGGCCGGCCGCCGCAGGTGTCGCTGCAAGCTGCAGAGGGCGGCGTGCTGCTGGAAGTGCGTGACTTTGGCCCAGGCGTGGACCCGGATCAACTGGACCGTTTGACCGAACCTTTTTACCGCACCGACGGCGCACGCCAGCGCGCTACGGGCGGTGTGGGCCTGGGCATGTATTTGTGCCGGCTGGTGGCCGAGGCGCACGGCGCAGAACTCGTTGTGGAGAACGCCGAGCCGGGCCTGCGCGTCAAATCGCGCTGGACTTAGCGCCGGTTCAGCGAGTGGATGCCATGCCCTTGGTGTACATCACGTCGGTGCGCAAAACATACTTGGTGCCGCTGACAATCGGCGCGCCCTGATGCCTCATCGCGTGAGGAAACACCAAGGCCATACCGGTGGACGGTTTGACGATTTCCCACTGGAACTCCGTGTTCCCACCCTCATAGCCTTCATTGAGATAGATGATGAAGGTCAACAGGCTGACCTCGTCGTCGCTCTTGAAGTAATACCCGTCCTTGTGCCATTTGAAATACTGGCTTGGAACGTAACGGTAGAACCGGAACCGCTCGTTGAAGCCTGACAGCGTCCACTGGTCGAGCTCGTTCGGCAGGCAGGGTTTCGCGCGCTCAAACAGCGTTTTCGCGAGGGCAGGATCGTCAAAAACAATCCGGTCGTTGTTTCTGATCTCTTTGGCGATTTCAGATCCGTTGGCGGTCTGGATTGCCGCCTGTTCATAGCCGGTGTCTTCGCTGCCGCCGATATAGACGGCGCATTCTT
This sequence comes from Synechococcus sp. UW140, assembly GCA_943370375.1. Lineage (GTDB taxonomy): Bacteria > Pseudomonadota > Gammaproteobacteria > Burkholderiales > Burkholderiaceae_C > Polaromonas. The sequence continues at coordinate 92,082 of CALRQR020000014.1, read as the reverse complement.
GCGGCGTCAAAAATTCTTTCAGGGTGAACAGGCCTGCGCCATAACTGATCTTTTCCATGGGGAGCTCATTATTTTTAGTGAGCCCGATCATATGGCCTGCGCTTTGGCCTGCTATCTGGCTCTTGTTCCCAGCAAGGCAGCGCCAATAATCATCACCGCAGCCAGGCCAATGCTCCAGCTCAGCGCGCGGCCGCTCACCAGCATCAGCAGCGCGGTCGAGCCCAGCGGCGTGAGGTAGCTCAGGATGCCGATCTGCCGCGCGTCGCCCAGCTTGAGGGCCTTGTCCCACAGGAAAAACGCCGCGCCCAGCGGGCCGAGACCCATCACGGCCAGCAGCAACCAGTCTTGCGCCGAGAGCGTGGCGGCCGGCTCCAGCGCCCAGTGGCACAGCAGCGACAGCACGCCCGACACCAGGCCGAAGAGGCCGATGGCGGCCGTGGGAAAGGCGGGCACGCGTTTTGTCAGCAGCGAGTAGCTGGCCCAGATGAACGCCGAGGCGAGCGCCGGCAGGTAGCCCCATGACCAGCCGCCACCCGAATCCGTGCCGCCACCGCCCGCGCCGAGGATGGCGATGGCCGCGCCGGCAAAACCCAGCAGGGCCGCCGCCACATGCACGGTGCGCAGTTGTACATCGCGCAGGAATATGGGCGCCAGCACCACCATGAAGAGCGGCCAGAGGTAGTTCACCAGGTTGGCCTCGACCGCCGGCGCGTACCGCAGTGCGATAAAGAGCAGGAAGTGAAAACCGAAGAGGCCGTACACGCCAAGCGCCAGCGTGGTGGCAGGGATTTTCCATTGCGTGCGGTCGCGCACGACAAAGGGCAGGGCCAGCACGCTGCCGATCAGCAACGCAACGCCGGTGAGCAAAAACGGCGGCACGTGTTTGAGCGAGACCCCCAGCGAGGCAAGCAGGGCCCAGAGGGCGATGGCGCCCAGTGCATAAAGATTGGCTGGCATGCGGCAAGCATAAAAGCCGCCTGGCGCAGCGTCGTCGCGCAACAACGGTCTGTTGCCGTACAACGACGGTTTGCACACGCGGGGGCATGTCCTACGCCGCGGCCTACATCCGGTAACCAGCTTCACCTTGCAGGCGCATGCTGGACACCTTGGCGGCATGGGCCGGGCATTCAATGAGGGTGCAGATCTTTCGATAACCACTCGAGGCATGAAACCTCAAGGAGACCCTCATGAAAAAGCTTTCCATCCTTTTGCTCTCGCTGGTGGGCTTCATGGCCTTGTCCGGCTGCGTGGCCTATCCGGTCTATGACGGCCACGGGCCGCAATACCGCGGTGGCCCGGCGCCCGGCCCGGCGTATGGCCCTCGATATGACCGTGACGGCGACGGCGTGAGCAACCGCTACGACCGCCGGCCGAACAATCCGAATCGCTATTAATGCGTTGAGTTGACGCCTGACTGCCGCCTGAGTGCGGCCGTCAGCGCCGACGGCGACTGGTAGCCGCAGTGCAGCGCGGTGTCGGCCACGCTCATGCCGCGGCCGCGCAGTTGCACGGCCAGGGCCAGCCGCTGGCGGCGCAGCCACTGCATCACGCTGAGGCCGGTTTCGCGGCGGCAACGCGCGGCGAACTGCGTCGGGCTTAGAAACACCTGTGCGGCCAACTGTGCGACGCTCAAAGGCTCGTGCAGGCGCTGCTGCGTCCACGTGGCCAGTTGCTCCCAGTGAATGGGGCGCTGGTAGCGCGAAGGCGTTTGGCGCTGCGGCGGCGGCTGCCAGGCTTCCAGCAACAAGGCCGGGCCGTAGTGTTGTGCGAGGCTGCTGCGCTGCTGCAAGGCGTACGCCAGGTAGTTGCCAAGCGCCAGGGCTTGCGCGGTATGGGCCGGGTCGAAAGCGCAGCGCGTCCAGCCGTCCTGCGTGGTGTCCAGCACCAGGCAGCGGCTGCCACCCTGCGACTCAAAATCGTGGTGTTCACCGGGTGCGATCACGCAGCCCTGGCCGACTGCGATGCGGTACCCGCGCCCCTGCACTTCCAGTTCAAGCACGCCTTCGAGGCCCAACAGCACCTGGAAGTGCTCATGCGCATGGCTGCCGTGCGAGGCGCCGTAGTGGCGCAGCGACAGCGAGCCTTGCGGCGTGTTCATCTTGCGCGAATCAAAGGGCGGCGATGGCCGCGTCTGCCTTGTCAGCCACGCCTGCGGCATGGGCCTGCTGGTCGGCGTGGTAGCTGCTGCGCACCATGGCGCCCACGGCGGCGTGGGTGAAACCCATCTTGTAGGCTTCTTCTTCAAACATCTTGAAGGTGTCGGGGTGCACGTAGCGGCGCACCGGCAAATGGCTGGTGGAGGGCGCGAGGTACTGGCCGATGGTCAGCATGTCGATGTTGTGCGCGCGCATGTCGCGCATCACCTGCAAAATTTCTTCGTCGGTTTCGCCCAGGCCGACCATGATGCCGCTCTTGGTCGGCACATCGGGGTGCAGGGCCTTGAACTTCTTGAGCAGGTTGAGGCTGAACTGGTAGTCGCTGCCGGGGCGCGCTTCTTTATAGAGGCGCGGCGCGGTTTCGAGGTTGTGGTTCATCACGTCGGGCGGTGCGGCTTTCAGGATCTCGAGCGCGCGGTCGTCACGGCCGCGGAAGTCGGGCACCAGGATTTCAATCGTGGTGGCGGGCGAGAGTTCACGGATCTTCTGGATGCATTCGACGAAGTGGCCGCTGCCGCCGTCGCGCAGGTCGTCACGGTCCACGCTGGTGATAACGACGTATTTCAGCTTCAGGGCTGCGATGGTTTTGGCCAGGTTCAGCGGTTCGTTCACGTCCAGCGGGTCAGGCCGGCCGTGGCCCACGTCGCAGAACGGGCAACGGCGGGTGCACTTGTCGCCCATGATCATGAAGGTGGCCGTGCCCTTGCCGAAGCATTCGCCGATGTTGGGGCAGCTGGCTTCTTCGCACACCGTGTTGAGCTTGTTCTCGCGCAGGATCTGCTTGATCTCGTAAAAGCGCGTGGTCGGGCTGCCGGCCTTGACGCGAATCCAGTCGGGCTTTTTGAGCAACTCACCCTGCACCACCTTGACGGGAATGCGCGACAGCTTGGCCGCAGCCTTTTGCTTGGCCAGCGGGTTGTAGTCTTCAGCGCTCTGGATGTCGCGTACGACCGGGTTCGGGGTGTCTGTGGTGCTCATGGGGATATTGTCGCCGAGCAGGCGGTTTCTGGCTGCAGGAAGATCGGGTAATCCCTAGAACTTCACCGTCAGATTGATCCACCAGTCGGGCAGCAAGGGCACTAACTGCGCCTCGAGCCATTTGTCGCCGCCAGTCAGAATCGCCACACCCAGCAGCAACAGCAGGACGCCGAAGCCTTTTTTGAGGCCGTCAATACGCAGCATGATCCAGCCGCGCATGCGCTGAAAACCGCTGCGGGACGCATAGGCGACGACCACCAGCGGGATGGCCGCGCCGACACCAAACAGACCCAGAATCAGCCCGCCCTGCAAGACGCCCCCTTCGCTGGCGACCAGGGTCAGGGCAGAGGCCAGCAGCGGCCCGGAGCAAGGGCTCCAGACCAGGCCGAGAACGCCGCCAAGCAGCAGTGCGCCAAGCAGCGACTCAGGGTTCAGCCGCGACGAGGCCTGACCGGCCGAACTGGCCAGCGGTGTCAGCAGCCGCGTGAAGCGGTCATTAAGAAACGGCACGAGCATCACAATGCCAAAGGCCACCAGCATGGCAGCGCCTGCGATGCGTACTGAATCCCCATCGATGCCCAAGGCCGGGCCCAGTAAACCGAGGGCCATGCCAATCAGGGCAAACGAGGCGGCCATGCCGACACCCATCGCCACAGGGGCCAGCCGGTTGGCCTGCATGGCCCCGCCTATCACCAGCGGCAAGATGGGGAAAACGCAGGGGCTCAGCGTGGTGAGGCTGCCAGCGGCCAGGCTGAAACCGAGTTGTCCAAGCCCCGCCATCGCGTGTTTCCGGTGCCGCTTCGGTGGCTTCAGAGGCCGGTGGCGAGTGTTTTGCGAATTTCGCCGGCTTCGGTCACGCCGGCGCTGCGAGCCACTTCGGTCTTTCCCTTGAAAACGACGAAGGTGGACTGCGTGCGGATGTTCATTTGCTGCTTCAGGGCTTTTTCGGTGTCGTAGTTCGCCTGCAGCAGCGTGACATTCTTCAGTGCAGGATCACTTTTCAGTGTTTCAAGCGCCTTGTCCTGAGCCCTGCAGGTGGGGCACCAGTCGGCGTGAAAATGCACGGCTACGGGGGTGCCGGCGGCTTGAGCTGCGGCGAGGTCTGCGGGTGTGAAGGGCTTGATGGTCAGGGCATTGGCAGCGCCGGCCATCAGGAAGAGGGCGGCGGCCAGAGACGATACCAGGGTGTAACGGCGGGTTGGCATGGAAGCTCCTTGAGTGGGTGGGACAGCGGCCAGGCAAGCCGCCAAATCAGTAAGTCGAGAAAAGCCGTTAGTTCTTACAGGTCCGAGAGGCAGTGAGACACCTTCGGCCTCTTTTAGTTCATGGCGCGAGGTAAGCGGTGAGTTTTTGGGCCAGAACAGTGGCAGCTTCGTCCCATGAGGCCGGGCTGCCCAGAGAACACAGGTCTGTGGTTTTCAGCCCCGCGTAGCCACAGGGGTTGATCCGCGAGAAGGGTTCCAGGTCCATCGCCACATTGAGCGCCACCCCGTGGTAGGTGCAGTGGCGGCTGACTTTGATGCCCAAAGCGGCGATTTTTCCCAGGCCGCGGAAGGGGTCAATCGGGTTGACCGGGCCGGTCAGGGCGGCGTGGGAGGCCGGGTCGTCCAGCCGCACATAAATGCCCGGCGAGCCCGTCACGCGGTGCCCGGTCACGCCGAAATGCGCCAGGGTCTTGATAACGGACTCTTCGATGCGGTAGACGTATTCCTTGACGTAATAGCCGGCGCGCTTCAAATCGATGAGCGGGTAGGCCACCACCTGGCCGGGGCCGTGGTACGTCACCTGGCCGCCGCGGTTGGTCTGCACCACCGGGATATTGCCGGGGTTCAGCACATGGTCGCTTTTGCCCGCCAGCCCCTGGGTGTAGACCGGCGGATGCTCACAAATCCATAGCTGGTCGCCTATACCCTGTAAGGGCTGGAGGCCGATTTCGCTTGAAACTACCGCGCTGCGCGCCGCCGTGAAGGCCTGCATGGCTTCGTAGGTCGGGAGGTAGTCAACCCGGCCTAATGTGCGTGTTTCAGCCTGCATGGCGGCGCCTTCCGGTCCTGCTATTTAGAGGACGACTTTCACCATCGGATGCGTCGACAGCGTGCGGTAGAGCTCATCGAGCTGCTCGCGGCTGGTGGCCGTGACGGTGATGGTCACGCCCAGGTAGTTGCCGCCCTTGCTTTCGCGCAGCTCGATGGTCGAGGCGTCAAAGGCCGGGTCGAACTGGTGCGCGACCGACGTGATGGCCGCGACCAGGCCGTCGACTTTCTGGCCCATGACCTTGATGGGGAATTGCGACGGGTATTCGATCAGCGACTCCTGGCGCGATGGCTCAGTGCCGGGGACACCGATGATTTTCGGGAGGTCGGGGGAAGTCGTCATGGCAAGCGGTCCTTTCAGGCCTGTTTGGCGCGCTGATATTCAGCGTACAGCTTTGCATAAATGGGGCCAGGTTGGCCTTTTTCCACCCCGTTGCCGACCGGCTGGCCGTCCAGCAGGGTCACCGGCAGCACCTCTTTGGTGGCTGATGAGAGCATGATTTCGTCGGCGGCCAGCACCTCGGCGCGCGTGATGCGGCGCAGCTCAAACGGAATGCCTGCCGCGCGGCACATCTGTTCGATCAGGCCAAAGCGGATGCCTTCCAGGACCAGGTTGTCTTTGGGTGGACCCGAGACTTTTCCGTCCTTGACGATCCAGACATTGCTGGAAGCGGCCTCGCTCAGGTAGTCGCCGCGAAACATCACGGTCTCGACCGCGCCGGCGTCGACACTGATCTGGCGCGAAAACACCGCGCCCAGCAGGCTGGTGCTTTTGATATGGGCTTTTTCCCAGCGGAAGTCGTCGGCGGTGACGCAGGCCACGCCTTTTTCACGCGCGGCATCGCTGGGCAGCTTCATCGGGTTGCACATCACAAACACGGTGGGTGTGAGGCCCGGCAGCATGGGGTGGTCGCGCATGGCCACGCCGCGGGTGATCTGGATGTACACCAGTTGGTTGCCTTTTTCGGCTGGAGCACCCGTGGAATCTGCGCAGGCAGCTATCAATTTAAGAGCAATGGCGAGCCACTCGTCACGGCTCAGCGGGTTGGTGATGCGCAGTTCGGTGAGGCTGCGTTCCAGCCGCGCCATGTGCTGCTCGAAGCGAAAGGGCTTGCCTGCGTACGCCGGCACCACTTCATAGATGCCGTCGCCGAAGATGAAGCCGCGGTCCATCACGCTGATCTTGGCGTCGCGCAGCGGGGTGAATTCGCCGTTGAGGTAGCAGGGTGTGTCGGGAAGCGCGTTGGCTAGAGGCGTTGTCATGGTGAATCTGGATGAAAAAATGAAGTAGTGCGTGGCCGCTGGATCACGGGCCCATTGTCAATGTGTTCAGCGATATCGGCGGCGGCGCTTGAACCAGATGCGCAGGCGCCAGGCCAGCTTGACCAGGAAGTAAGCGCTGGCCGAGCCGGCGACGGCAAAAATGCCCATACCCAGTATGGCAGGCCCGCCGAACGACGCCAGCCAGGCCACCACGCCGGCGCCTTCTGAAATGGACACCGGCGGCGGCGCATCCAGGATCAGGCTGCCGACCTGGTAGGCCAGCCAGAGCCAGAAGCCCACGGTGAAAGGATTGGTGATGAAGGTGATGCCGGCGGCGACCGGGATGTTGGCGCGCCACCAGACGCTGTGGGCCGCCGCCGCGACGATTTGCGCAAACGGCAGGGCGAAGGCCCAGAAGATGCCGATGGCCGCGCCGCGGGCCACGGCCTCGTGCTGCAGGCGCCACAGCTGGGGGTCAAGCAACCGGTGTGCGACCGGCCTGAGCCAGGGGTTGGCTGCCAGCACTTCACGGCTGGGGATCGATGCCTTGATGCGGTCGGTCCAGTGCGCTTCGCCCGGTGCACGCTTTTTGCGGCGTGCCTTCATGGGGCGGGCCTGGGGGGTAAAAAGCGGGTCTCGCCAACGGCCATGACACTGAAGTCTTCATCCTTCAGGCCTTTGGCCATGCGGGCGGCCGCCAGGTCTTGCGGCGGCTGGTCCAGCGGCTCGTCGGTCAGCTCGAAAGTGCCCCAGTGCACGCCGACGCTGCGCTTTGCGCCCAGATCCTGATGAATTTGCACCGCCTCGGCCGGGTTGACGTGCTGGCCCGACATGAACCAGCGCGGCTCGTAGGCGCCCACGGCGATCAGGGCCAGGTCAAAACCGCCGCCCTGGCTGGCGGCCTGCCGGTTGGCAAAGCGCGCCCGGGTGTCGGCAAAGTCTTTGGAGTAGCCGGTGTCGCCGCTGAAATACCAATGAAGGTCAGGTGCGAACACAGCGTAACCGCCCCAGAGCGACTGGCTGCGGTCGCCGAAGCTGCGTGCCGACCAATGCTGCACCGGTGTGAAATTGAATTCCACGCCGCGGTAAACATGGCTGTCCCACCAATCCATCTCAATGACATGCGTGATGCCGCGGCTGGCAAACCAGGATTTGACGCCCAGCGGCACCAGGAAGAGCGTGGGGCGGCCGGCAGCTGCGGATCGCGCGGCAATGGCCTGCACCGAATCGGTGTCGAGGTGGTCGTAGTGGTTGTGCGACACGACCACCACGTCGATGGCCGGCAAATCGGCCAGCGCGATGCCGGGCGGTTGCGCGCGCGAGGGGCCGATGAACTGCACCGGGCTCGCCCGCTGTGAGAACACCGGGTCCGTCAGCACATTGAGCCCGCCGGCCTGCACCAGCATGCTGGCATGGCCTATCCAGGTGATGGCGGGGCGGGCGGATGAAGGCCCGGACGCCGCATACGCCGCGGCGTAGGCCTGGATGGCTTTGACGTCAGGTGATTGCTGGGGGATGGGCGCGGCGGGAGGCTTGGGCAGGTCTTGCTGGCGCTTTTCCCATTGCCAGCGCATGAGCGCGCCGAAACCTTGAGTGACCGAGGCGGTGTAGTTGTTCTTGAAGCCCTCGCGGGTGTGATGCGGTTTGGCGGGATCGTAGTAAGGGTTCACTGCCGTGCAGCCTTCCAGAAAGAGCAGGCTGCCGAAAACAAGGCTTGCGCGCATGGATGCGGCACGGGCGCCCAAGGTTTCACGCCAGGAAAATGACGGCTGCGATGGCCAGCGCGCCCAACGCGAGGTTGATCAGGGCCAGCGTGGCAATCTGCCCAACGCGGCGGCCGCCTTCAGGCCAGTCGGACGCGGCGACGGCCAGCTTGAGGCGGCGAAAAGGGCCGAAATACAGGTGGCCGAACAATGCAAACATCAAAAGGCCGATACCGAACATCAGGTGCCAGCCGATGGGCGCGTTTTTCATGCCGACGGCCATCAGCATGGCCAGGCCCGTCAGCAAGAGGATGGCAATGGAGGCCCAGACGAATGCGAAAAAACGCACCAGAATGTGCACGATCAGCGGCAGGCGTTGTGGCGGCGCAAGCTGCCCCGCCGCCAGGGCAGGCCGCAGTGCAAACAACATGAAAGCGGCGCCACCCAGCCAGGTGACGGCGGCGGCAATGTGCAGGAATTTCATCAGGGCTTGCATGGCTTCTTTCGGTGGGGATGTGTGATCACGTAGCGTGCCGCTTTTGGGCCGCCTCTGAGCGGAGATTGTGAACCACCCCTCTGCGTTTCAAGGTGAAAACCAGCGATCACCCCTTATCCGGCACCAAACCGGGGATTTTGCGGATGTGCGGGGGTTTCTACGTATAATCAAGGGCTTTGCTAATAACGGCGCCTTGTAACTTCCCCGTAATTTGTGATGTCCAAAATGACAGATTCGGCGAAACCAGCGACAAACCCAGCAATGCATCCGGAAAACCTTGTTGTTGGCCGGATTGTTAGTCGGGTTGTTACACAAGAGTTTGAGGCAGAAGAAGAAAGTTTCAAGACCCTGACCCGCGAAGAGGCCCAAAAGCTTCGTGAGGCGAAGCCTCAGGTGTCTCCCTGGTCGGTATTGGCGGGGCAGTTGGTAGCCGGGATTGTGGTGGCATGTGTCGCCTGGGCTTTGACTGGGCAGCGATCGATTGGATGGTCAGCGCTCTATGGGGCGCTGGCGGTGGTGATTCCGGCGGCGCTGTTTGCGCGCGGTTTGACCGGCAAGGTGTGGTCGATGAACCCCGGCACTGCGGTGATGGGGTTCTTCTTGTGGGAAATGGTCAAGATCGCCTTGACGGTGGCAATGCTTTTTGCCGCCCCAAGGCTGGTTTCGATGCTGAGTTGGCCGGCAATGCTGGTCGGCCTGGTGGTGACAATGAAAGTGTCCTGGCTCGCGTTAGTGTTCGCGGCCAGGCGCAATAAACTTTGAGGCGAGCAATAAATGGCTGCTGAGAATGCTGCTGGACATGGTGGTCAGACCGCTGGTGAATACATCGTTCACCATTTGACGCATTGGCGTAACAAAGAGCTGGTTGGCCCGTTCGATCTGACCGTTATCAACATCGACTCGGCGATTTTCAGCATTTTGCTGGGTGTGATCGGCTGCTTCTTCCTCTGGAAAGCCGCCCGCAAAGCCACCTCCGGCGTTCCCGGCCGCTTCCAGGCTGCCGTCGAAATTCTGGTCGAAATGGTCGACGCGCAAGCCAAGGGCATCGTGCACAACGCCGAGAGCCGCAAGCTGGTGGCTCCTTTGGCCCTGACGGTGTTCGTGTGGATTTTCCTGCTCAACGCCATGGACTTGCTGCCGGTCGATCTGCTGCCTGCAATTTGGGCGGCTATCTACGGTGCTGCTGGCTATGATCCGCACCACGCTTACATGCGATCCGTGCCGACTGCCGACCTTTCGGTCACGATGGGCCTGTCGCTCGGCGTGCTGATCACCTGCCTGGTCTATAACGTCAAGATCAAGGGCGCTGGCGGCTGGATTCACGAGCTCTTCACGGCGCCTTTCGGCAACCACTGGGCCCTGTACCCCTTCAATTTCCTCATGCAGATGATTGAGTTCGTTGCCAAGACCGTTTCGCACGGCATGCGGCTGTTCGGCAATATGTATGCCGGCGAACTGATCTTCCTGCTGATCGCCCTGATGGGTGGTGCTTTTGCCTCCGTCTCGCTGGGTACCGGCATTGCGCTGGCTATCGGCCACATCATCGCAGGCTCGGCCTGGGCGATTTTCCACATCCTGATCATCACGCTGCAAGCGTTCGTGTTCATGATGCTGACCCTGGTGTACATCGGCCAGGCGCACGATCACCACTAATCAGTTGTTCCCGTTTTTCGTTTTTCTTTTTCTCTCGTAACCAAGTCCTAAGGAGTCATCATGGAAGTTATTAGTTTTGTCGCTCTGGCCGCCGGCCTCATCATCGGTCTCGGCGCTGTCGGTGCATGTATCGGTATCGGCATCATGGGCAGCAAATACCTCGAAGCAGCTGCACGCCAGCCTGAGCTGATGGGTGAACTGCAAACCAAGATGTTCCTGTTGGCCGGTCTGATCGACGCGGCTTTCATTATCGGTACGGGTATTGCGCTGTGGTTTGCCACTGCCAACCCATTCCTGGCGCAAATCGCCAACCTGCCTAAGTAAGTCATCAAAGTCCCAAGAATGTCATTCCTTCGGGCTGGCCATCGGCTGGGCCCCAAGGGAAAGGATGAGCAGTGAGCATTACCGGTACCCTTATTGTCCAGATGATCGTGTTCCTGATTTTGGTCGGGTTCACGATGAAATTTGTGTGGCCACCCATCGCGGCGGCCCTGGACGCGCGTGCGCAAAAAATCGCTGACGGCCTTGCCGCTGCCGATAAAGCCAAGTCTGAACTCTCCGTCGCCAACAAGCGCGTGGAAGAAGAGCTGGCCAAATCGCGCAACGAAGCGGCCGTGCGCCTGGCCGAAGCCGAGCGCAGGGGCCAGGCCCTGGTTGAAGAAGCCAAGGCCCGGGCAACCGAAGAAGGCAGCAAGATCATTGCTGCCGCCAAGGTGGAAGCCGAGCAGCAGTCCGTCAAGGCTCGCGAAGCCCTGCGTGAGCAGGTTGCCGCGCTGGCCGTCAAGGGCGCCGAGCAGATTCTGCGCAAGGAAGTCAATGCCAGCGTGCATGCCGACTTGCTGGGCCGCCTGAAGACCGAACTCTAAGCGAGCATCAATATGGCCGAACTAGCCACCATTGCCCGTCCTTATGCCGAAGCCTTGTTCAAGGCCTCCGGCTCCGACCTGGGCGGCACCGCCGTCTGGCTCGATGAGCTGGCCGCCATTGCTGCCAATGCGCAGCTGCAGCAGTTCGCCGGTAACCCCGGCGTGACTTCGGCGCAGGCGTTTGACGTGATTTCGGGCGTTGCCAAGACGAAACTGCCGGATGCCGCGAAGAACTTCCTGCGCACGGTGATCGACAACGGCCGCCTGAGCGTCCTGCCGGAAATCGCCGCGCAGTTCCGCACCTTGAAAAATGCGCAAAGCGGGTCGTCCGATGCGACGGTCTACAGTGCTTTTGCGCTGGATGGTGCAGCGCTGGCCGGTCTGTCGGCAACGCTGGAAAAACGCTTTGGCAAGAAGCTCAACCTTCAGGTTGAGCTGGAGCCGGCCCTGATTGGGGGCGTACGAGTCGTGGTGGGTGACGAGGTGCTGGACACCTCGGTGAAAGCCCGTTTAGAGCAAATGAAAGTGGCGCTGATTTCCTGAGCCCGGTGCCCAGGCGCCATTACAGGTTTTTAGCCAACAACATAGAAAGAAGGAAAGAGTCATGCAACTCAATCCCGCAGAAATTTCTGAACTGATCAAGAGCCGCATCGAAGGCCTGGCCGGTAGCAGCGACATTCGTAACCAGGGCACCGTGGTGTCCGTGACCGACGGTATCGTCCGTATCCACGGCTTGTCCGACGTGATGCAGGGCGAAATGCTGGAATTCCCCGCAACCGCCGACGGCACCCCTACCTACGGCCTGGCGCTGAATCTCGAGCGCGACTCCGTCGGCTCTGTGATTCTGGGCGAGTACGAGCACATCGCCGAAGGCGACACCGTGAAGTGCACGGGCCGTATTCTGGAAGTGCCTGTGGGTCCTGAGCTGCTTGGCCGCGTGGTCAACGCACTGGGCCAGCCGATCGACGGCAAGGGTCCGATCAATGCCAAGCTCACCGACGTGATTGAAAAGGTCGCTCCCGGCGTGATCGCCCGTAAATCCGTCGACCAGCCTCTGCAGACCGGCCTGAAGTCCATCGACTCCATGGTGCCCGTCGGCCGCGGCCAGCGCGAACTGATCATCGGCGACCGCCAGACCGGCAAGACCGCTGTGGCCATCGACGCCATCATCAACCAGAAGGGCAAAGGCGTTTCCTGCGTCTACGTCGCGATCGGCCAGAAGGCTTCTTCGATCAAGAACGTGGTGCGCTCGCTGGAGCAAGCCGGCGCGATGGAATACACCATCGTCGTGGCAGCTTCCGCTTCCGAATCGGCCGCCATGCAATACGTGAGCGCCTACTCCGGCTGCACCATGGGCGAATACTTTCGCGACCGCGGCGAAGACGCGCTGATCGTGTATGACGATTTGTCCAAGCAGGCCGTGGCTTACCGCCAGGTCTCGCTGCTGCTGCGCCGTCCGCCAGGACGCGAAGCCTATCCCGGCGACGTGTTCTATCTGCACAGCCGTCTGCTTGAGCGCGCAGCTCGCGTGAACGAGAAGTATGTTGAAGACTTCACCAAGGGTGCCGTCAAAGGCAAGACCGGCTCGCTGACTGCACTGCCGATCATTGAAACGCAAGCCGGCGACGTGTCCGCTTTCGTTCCAACCAACGTGATTTCGATCACCGACGGCCAGATCTTCCTGGAAACCAGCCTGTTCAATGCCGGTATTCGTCCCGCCATTAACGCCGGTATCTCGGTGTCCCGCGTCGGCGGCGCAGCCCAGACCAAGCTGATCAAGAACCTCTCCGGCGGTATCCGTACCGACTTGGCCCAGTACCGTGAACTGGCTGCCTTCGCGCAGTTCGCTTCCGACCTGGACGAAGCCACCCGCAAGCAGCTGGACCGCGGTGCCCGCGTGACCGAACTGCTCAAGCAAGCCCAGTACTCGCCTTTGTCCATCTCCAACATGGCCTCCACGCTGTTCGCAGTGAACAAGGGTTTCATGGACGACGTGGAAGTCAAGAAGGTCCTGGCTTTCGAGCACGGCCTGCATGCCTTCCTGAAGGACAAGAACGCGGCCCTGATGGCCAAGCTCGAAGCCAACAAGGCCATGGACAAGGACGCTGAGGCGGAACTGAACGCGGCTGTGGCCGAGTTCAAGAAGTCGTTTGCCTGATCTCGCCTGACTCATCGTCAAGCAAGTAATTAAGCAACCCTCAGGAACCCCTTAGGAATCCATATGGCAGCAGGCAAGGAAATACGCGGCAAGATCAAATCGGTGGAAAACACCAAGAAGATCACCAAGGCCATGGAGATGGTGGCCGCCTCCAAGATGCGCAAGGCGCAGGAGCGGATGCGCGCTGCCCGTCCTTACAGCGACAAGATCCGCAACATCACGGCCAACCTGAGTCAGGCCAACCCCGAGTACACCCACGCGTTCATGGAGTCCAACGACGCCAAGGCCACCGGGTTCATCGTGGTGACGACTGACAAGGGCCTGTGCGGCGGCATGAACACCAACGTGTTGCGTGCTGTGACAGCCAAGCTCAAGGAAGTGCAGGCCGCAGGCCACGACGCGAAGGCAGTGGCCATCGGCAACAAGGGCCTCGGTTTTCTGAACCGGGTCGGCGCCAAGGTGGTGTCGCATGCGACGCAACTGGGCGACAAGCCGCACCTGGAAAAGCTGATCGGCCCCGTGAAGGTTTTGCTCGACGCGTACAGCGAAGGCAAGATCAATTCGGTGTACCTGTGCTACACCAAGTTCATCAACACCATGCGCCAGGAGCCTGTGGTCGAGCAACTGTTGCCCCTGACGGCTGCACACCTGCAGGCCGACAAGGATCAGCATGGCTGGGACTACATCTACGAGCCCGACGCGCAAACCGTCATCGACGACCTGCTGATCCGCTACGTGGAAGCACTGGTGTATCAGGCGGTTGCCGAGAACATGGCGTCCGAGCAGTCTGCCCGCATGGTGGCCATGAAGGCCGCAACGGACAACGCCGGCAGCGTGATCGGCGAACTCAAGCTGGTTTACAACAAGACGCGTCAAGCGGCGATCACGAAAGAACTTTCGGAAATCGTTGCCGGTGCTGCAGCGGTCTAAACCGCGATTCAAGATTTAAAGAACGGAAAAGGATCCAGTCATGGCTCAAGCTCAAGGCAAGATTGTTCAGTGTATCGGCGCTGTGGTTGACGTGGAATTTGCGCGCGACCAGATGCCGAAAATTTACGACGCACTCAAGATGGAAGGCTCCGCGCTGACCCTCGAAGTGCAGCAGCAGCTGGGTGACGGCATTGTGCGTACCATCGCACTGGGCACGTCCGACGGCCTGCGCCGCGGCAACATGGTGTACAACACCGGCGCCAACATCACGGTTCCCGTGGGCAAGGCCACGCTGGGCCGCATCATGGACGTGCTGGGCGCGCCCATCGACGAGCGCGGCCCGGTCGACCAGACCCTGACCGCTCCGATTCACCGCAAGGCGCCTGCGTATGACGAACTGTCGCCATCGCAAGAGCTGCTGGAAACCGGCATCAAGGTGATTGACCTGGTTTGCCCGTTCGCCAAGGGCGGCAAGGTGGGCCTGTTCGGCGGCGCCGGCGTCGGCAAGACCGTGAACATGATGGAACTCATCAACAACATCGCCAAGGCGCACTCGGGCTTGTCCGTGTTTGCCGGTGTGGGTGAACGTACCCGCGAAGGCAATGACTTCTATCACGAGATGGCCGACTCCGGCGTTGTGAATCTCGAGAACCTCGGCGAATCCAAAGTGGCCATGGTCTACGGCCAGATGAACGAGCCCCCAGGCAACCGTCTGCGCGTGGCGCTGACCGGCCTGACCATCGCCGAATCCTTCCGTGACGAAGGCCGCGACGTGCTGTTCTTCGTGGACAACATCTACCGCTACACGCTGGCCGGTACCGAAGTGTCCGCTCTGCTGGGCCGTATGCCTTCCGCCGTGGGTTACCAGCCTACGCTGGCCGAGGAAATGGGTCGCCTGCAAGAGCGTATTACCTCCACCAAGGTTGGCTCGATCACTTCCATCCAGGCCGTTTACGTTCCTGCCGATGACTTGACCGACCCATCGCCTGCCACGACCTTTGCTCACCTGGACTCCACCGTGGTGCTTTCGCGTGACATCGCTTCGCTGGGTATCTACCCTGCTGTGGATCCACTTGATTCCACCAGCCGCCAGCTGGACCCGAACGTTGTGGGTGAAGACCACTACGCCACGGCCCGCGCCGTGCAAGGCACGCTGCAGCGCTACAAGGAATTGCGCGACATCATCGCGATTCTGGGCATGGACGAACTGGCCCCTGAAGACAAGCTGGCCGTGGCCCGCGCCCGCAAGATCCAGCGCTTCCTGTCGCAGCCTTTCCACGTTGCTGAAGTGTTCACCGGCTCCCCCGGCAAATACGTCAGCCTGGCTGAAACCATTCGCGGCTTCAAGATGATTGTGGCCGGCGAGTGCGATCACCTGCCAGAACAGGCGTTCTACATGGTCGGCACGATTGACGAAGCTTTCGAAAAGGCGAAGAAGGTCTAAGGCTCTCGCCTCAAAACTTTTTCCATTAAGGAACGCTTATGTCAACAACCATCCACGTCGACGTTGTCTCTGCAGAAGAGTCTATCTTCTCGGGTGAAGCGCGCTTTGTGGCTTTGCCCGGCGAGGCTGGCGAGCTGGGGATTTACCCGCGCCACACGCCGCTGATCACGCGCATCAAGCCCGGTGCAGTGCGCATTGAAAAAGCCGACGGCAGCGAAGAGTTTGTGTTCGTGGCCGGTGGCCTGCTTGAAGTGCAGCCCAACTGCGTGACGGTCCTGAGCGACACCGCCATCCGCGGCAAGGACCTGGACGAGACCAAAGCCAGCGAAGCCAAGGCGGCTGCTGAAGAGGCCTTGAAGAACGCGAAGAGCGACATCGACATCGCCATGGCGCAATCCGAGCTGGCCGTTATGGCCGCGCAGATCGCTGCGTTGCGCAAGTATCGCCAGAAAAAATAAGCACTCACGGTGGCTTCGGCCACCCGCTGCGGCCGTCACCGGTTGCATCAAGCCCCTGCCGCAAGTCAGGGGCTTTTTTATTGCCGGAGTCGTGCCAGCGTGGAGAGCATGCAAACATTCAATATCTCCAGCAATGTAAGCCCTTGCTGACAGCACAAACACCTTTAGCCGCTCAGCACACGAAGGGTCGGCAGTACTAGGATGGAGGCTTCATGCGTGTGCAAGCTGCGGGGGTTCCGGGGCTTGAACATCACGCGCCTGCAACAAACCGGACTTGCACGGAAGCACCATCGCATGGACCTGATCGTGGCGAGGCCTGAGGGCCTGTACTGCACCGCGGGCGATTTCTACATCGACCCGTGGCGGCCCGTCGGGCACGCGGTGATCACGCATGCCCACTCCGACCACGCACGTACCGGCCACACAAGCTACCTCGCGCACACCGACAGCGAAGGGATCTTGCGAACCAGGTTGGGCGACATCAATCTCCAGACCCTGCCGTACGGCGAAACACTCGAGCGCAACGGCGTGCGTATTTCGCTGCACCCTGCCGGCCATGTGCTGGGCTCGGCCCAGGTCAGGGTCGAACATCGTGGCGAGGTCTGGGTGGCGTCCGGCGACTACAAAACCGAAGCCGACGGTACCTGCACGCCCTTCGAGCCCGTGCCCTGCAACACCTTCATCACCGAGTCCACCTTCGGGTTGCCCATCTACCGCTGGCCCACGCAGCAGGCGCTCTTTGCCGAGATCAATGCATGGTGGCAACGCAATGCGGATGAGGGCCGCGCGTCCGTGCTGTTTTGCTACGCCTTCGGCAAGGCGCAGCGCATCCTGCACGGCGTAGACCCTGCCATCGGGCCCATCGTTGTGCACGGCGCGGTCGAGCCGCTGAATGCGGTGTACCGCACGGCCGGCGTAGTCCTTCCTGAAACCTTGCGCGTCACAGACCCAGGCGTCACGCCGCAACTCCTCAAGCGCGCCCTCGTGCTCGCACCGCCTTCAGCCCAAGGCACGCCGTGGATGCGCCGCTTCGGCAACTACTCGGACGCCTTCGCCAGCGGCTGGATGCAACTGCGCGGCACACGGCGGCGGCGCGGCGTGGACCGCGGCTTCGTCATGTCCGACCACGCCGATTGGCCTGGCCTGCAGAGTGCGATCGCAGGCACCGGTGCCGGCCGCGTCATGGTCACACACGGCAGCGTCGCGGTACTGGTGCGCTGGCTCACTGAAAACGGTCTGCAGGCCGAAGGCTTCAAGACCGAATACGACGATGAAGACGTGAGTGACCAGGCCACCCCCGCACCTCAGCCTGAGGCCACAGCCGCCCCCGCAGATGAAGCCGGTGCATGAAAGCCTTTGCAGCCCTTTACAGCGAACTGGACGCCACCACGTCCAGCCTCGCCAAGCAGGCGGCGCTACAGCGCTATCTGCAAAGCGCGCCCGCTGCCGATGCGGCGTGGGCGGTGTACTTTCTGGCCGGCGGCAAGCCGCGCCAGCTCGTGCCTACCAAGCTGCTGCGTCTGCTGGCACAAGAGGCGGCAGGCTTGCCCGAATGGCTGTTTGACGAAAGCTACGAGGCGGTAGGTGATCTGGCCGAAACGATCTCCCTTCTTTTGCCGACGCCCACAGAGCAGCATGATCTTGGACTCGCGGCCTGGGTAGAAGACCATCTGTTGCCACTGCGCGCGCTGGGAAAGTCCGATCCGGCCAAACTGCCCGACGCATTGCGCGCGCAGTGGCGCCGCCTGGCACCCGAAGAGCGGCTGGTCTACTTCAAGCTGATGACGGGCAGCTTCCGCGTCGGTGTGTCGCGCCTGCAGGTCACCCAGGCGCTCGCTGCGGTGGGTGGCATTGATGCCAAACGCGTTGCCCAGCGCCTCATGGGTTACACCCATATCAGCGGCCAGCCCACGGCGGCTGACTACACCGCGCTGGTCGCCGCCGAGAGCAGCGGCGAGCTGAATCAAAAAACCAGCGGCCAGCCCTATCCCTTCTTTCTTGCCCACCCCTTCAATGTCGGCATCGATCAGTTCGATGCGGTGCTCGGCTCGCCCGCCGATTGGCTGGTGGAATGGAAGTGGGACGGCATTCGCGCGCAGCTCGTCAAGCGGGCGGGCCAGGTCTGGCTGTGGTCGCGCGGTGAAGAGCTGGTCACCGACCGCTTTCCGGAACTGGCAGCAATGGGCGAGGCGCTGCCCGACGGCACCGTGCTGGATGGTGAAATCGTGGTGTGGCGTGAGGGCAAAGTGCAGCCCTTTGCCGAGCTGCAAAAACGCATAGGCCGCAAGACGCTGGGCCCCAAGCTGCTGAAGGACATCCCCGTCGTGCTGCTGGCTTACGACTTGCTTGAGTGGGAGGGCCGCGACCAGCGCGCGATGCCCCAAGTCGAACGCCGCGAGCTGATGGATGAGCTCGTCACGCAGCTGCAGCATCCGCAACTGATCGCCAGCCCCATGCTGACGGGCGAAAGCTGGCAGGATCTGGCGCGTCAGCGCGAGGCGGCCCGGAGCATGGGCGTCGAAGGCATGATGCTCAAGCAGCGGCAAGCCGGCTACGGTGTCGGCCGCACCAAAGATGTCGGTACCTGGTGGAAATGGAAGATCGATCCGCTCAGCATTGATGCCGTGCTCATCTACGCGCAGCGCGGCCATGGGCGTCGCGCCAGCCTCTACAGCGACTACACCTTTGCGGTGTGGGACAGCTCACTAGCGCAGGCCGATCGCAAGCTGGTGCCATTTGCCAAGGCCTACTCGGGCCTGACCGATGAAGAGATGGGCCGCGTCGATGCGGTGATACGGAAAACAACGGTGGAGAGTTTCGGCCCGGTGCGCAGCGTCAAGCCTACGCTGGTGTTCGAGCTGGGCTTTGAAGGCATTGCGCGCAGCGGCCGCCATAAAAGCGGGATTGCCGTGCGCTTTCCGCGCATGCTGCGCTGGCGTGAAGACAAGCCGGTCGATGAGGCCGACACGCTGGAGACGCTCGCCGCGTTGTTGCCCTCATGAGCCAGAACACCGCGGTGAAAAAAGCCCTGGCCACGTGGTTTACGGCGCGCGGCTGGAAGCCTTTCAGGTTCCAGCGTGATGTGTGGAAGGTCATTGCCAACGGCGAATCCGGGCTGCTGCACGCCACCACGGGCGCCGGCAAGACTTACGCGGTATGGCTTGGTGCTTTAATGGCTTTTATGGCTGCAGCCAAGGAGCGGCGTGGGCAAGTAGCTCCTAAATTGATAGCAAACACCGGACGGGGAAGACAAGACCCGGCGCAGCCCCTGACCGTCTTGTGGATCACGCCGATGCGGGCACTCGCAGCCGACACGCTGCGCGCACTGCAGCAACCCCTGGATGTTCTGAACGGCCTGCGCAGCGATGACGGCAGGCCACTTCTTTCAGCCTGGAGCGCTGGCGCGCGCAGCGGAGACACCGCGGGCGCTGAGCGTGCCGCACAAAGCCAGCGCCTTCCCACAGTGCTGGTCACTACGCCGGAAAGCTTGTCGCTACTGCTTGCGCGCGCAGATGCAAAAGATGTCCTGCGCGGTGTGAAGATGGTCGTCGTCGATGAATGGCACGAACTGCTGGGCAACAAGCGGGGGGTGCAGGTGCAACTGGCCTTGGCCCGGTTGCGCCGATGGAACCCGGCGCTCAGCACCTGGGGGATGTCGGCCACGCTAGGCAACCTTCAAGAAGCCATGCACACGCTGCTCGGGCGCAGCGGCGGCACACTGGTGCAAGGCCAGGTGCCCAAGAGGCTCGTGGTCGATTCGTTGCTGCCCAGCCGCGCCGAACGCTTCCCCTGGGGCGGGCACCTGGGGCTGACCATGCTGCCGCAGGTGATTGAAGAAATCGCCGGCAGCAGCACCACGCTGGTCTTCACCAACACGCGATCGCAATCGGAGATCTGGTACCAGGCGCTGCTGGACGCCAAACCCGAATGGGCCGGATTGATCGCGCTGCACCACGGCTCGCTCGACCGCGAAGTACGCGAATGGGTGGAGGCCGGCCTCAAGAGCGGTGAACTTCGCGCCGTCGTCTGTACCTCCAGTCTTGATCTGGGCGTGGACTTTCTGCCGGTGGAGCGCGTGTTGCAAATCGGCTCCCCCAAAGGCGTGGCCCGCCTGCTGCAGCGCGCCGGGCGGTCCGGCCATGCGCCAGGCAGGCCGTCACGCATCACGCTGGTGCCCACACACAGCATCGAGATCGTGGAGGGCGCTGCGGCACGCGCGGCCATTGCCGCCGGTCACATCGAGGCGCGCACATCGCCCCAGCAACCACTCGACGTGCTGGTGCAGCACCTTGTCACCGTGGCGCTGGGCGGTGGCTTTATGCCGGAAGCGTTGTATGACGAAGTGCGAGGCACCGCAGCCTATGCCGGGCTCTCCCGCGAAAGCTGGGACTGGTGCCTTTCCTTCGTGCGCCAGGGCGGCCCCTCGCTGGCGGCCTACCCCGACTACCGGCGCGCCGTACCGGATGAAGAGGGCGTTTGGCGTGTACCCGACGCACGCCTGGCGCGACGCCACCGCATGAACATTGGCACCATCGTGAGCGACGCCAGCATGTCGGTGAAGTATCTGGGCGGCAGCAAGATCGGCAGTGTCGAGGAAAGTTTCGCCGCACGCCTGAAGCCTGGAGACTGCTTTCTGTTTGGCGGCCGTTTGCTGGAGCTGGTGCGCATTCACGAGATGACGGCCTGGGTGCGGCGCGCCAGCGGCAAGCGGCCGGCCGTGCCGCGCTGGAACGGCGGGCGCATGCCGCTGTCGACCACGCTGGCCGATGCGGTGGTTCAGCAACTCGCGCTGGCCGGAGCCGACCGCTACGACACGCCCGAGCTGCAGTGCGTGCGGCCCTTGCTCGACATCCAGCAACAGTGGTCGGCGCTGCCCACACCGCAAACGCTGCTGGCCGAAACGCTCAAGACACGTGAAGGCTGGCACCTCTTTTTGTACCCCTTCGCCGGCCGCCACGTGCACTTGGGCCTGGCCAACCTGATCGCCTGGCGCGTGGCCCAGCATGCGCCGCGTACTTTCTCCATCGCGGTGAATGACTACGGCTTTGAGCTGCTCTGCGCGACCGAGGTCGACTGGCCGGCGCTGCTGCCGCAGGTGCTGCTGGCGGGCCACGATGCTGTGGCACGCAATGCCATGGCGGCGGAAGGCATTGAAGATGGCGAAGATACGGCGCTACTGCACGAGGTGCTGCAAAGCCTGAACGCCAGCGAACTCGCGCAGCGCCGCTTTCGCGAAATCGCGCGTGTGTCGGGCCTGATCTTTCAGGGCTACCCGGGTGAAAAACGCAGCAACAAGCAGCTGCAGGCCTCGTCATCCCTGTTCTGGGAAGTGTTTCGCAAGTACGACCCGGCCAACCGGCTGCTTATGCAGGCAGAGCAGGAGCTGCTGGCGCAGGAACTGGAAATCGGCCGCCTGCGCAGCAGCCTGGCGCGCATGAACACACAGCAACTGGTGCTCAAGGTGCTGGAGCGGCCCACGCCGTTTGCGTTTCCGCTGATGGTGGAGCTGTTTCGCGAAAAGCTCACCAATGAAAACCTGGCCGAGCGCATCTCACGCATGGTCGCCCAGCTTGAAAAAGCGGCGGGCGGTACGCTGGTCGCCGGCGATGTTCACCAGGTCAAAGAAAGCCTGGCATTCGGGCAGGACGGACTGGCTTCAGGTGGCAAGGATGGCCGCCGCCCGCGGCGTGAACGCAAGCCTTCCCGGCCGCTTCCCCTGTTGTGATGATGGACGCGCACCTCACGCCGCCCGGCCCGCCCTTGCCCGTGGACTATGGGGGCGAAACCGTCTGGCTGCTGCCCGAGCGCGCGCTCTACTGGCCCGCCGGCCGCGTGCTCTTTGTGGCGGATATTCACCTCGGCAAGGCCGCGACGTTCCGCGCGCTGGGGCAGCCCGTGCCTGCAGGCACTACACGTGAAAACCTCGCGCGGCTGAGCCAGTTGCTGCGGCACTACCAGGCATCGCAACTGGTCTTCCTGGGGGATTTTTTGCATGCGGCACAGGCGCGCACGCCCTCCGTGCTGGCGGAGCTGGCCGCGTGGCGCGGCGAGTTTGCCGCGCTCGACTGCGTGCTGGTGCGCGGCAACCATGACAGCCGCGCCGGCGATCCGCCGGCTTCACTGGGCATTCGTGTGGTGGATGAGCCCTGTCTGCTGGGGCCGTTCGCCGCCTGTCACCATCCGCAGCGCCATGCCACCCACAACGTCGTCGCCGGCCACCTGCATCCGGCTCTCAGCCTGCACGGCCCGGGCCGGGACAGCGCGCGCCTCCCGTGCTTTTGCATCGAGCCGGGCATGGCGATATTGCCCGCCTTTGGTGAATTCACTGGCGGCTGGAGCGTGCCGCGCGAGACGGGGCGCAGCTTGTACGCCGTGGGCGGCCAGAGGGTCTGGCGCCTCCCCGATGTTGTGTCCTGAGTGCCTGGGCTTTGAGCATGAAATCGTACTCCAGCCCAGACGTGACATAGACAAGTAGCTATCAAATAAGGAGCAAATAAAGGCAGGCAAACTCCGCACAAATGAGGTGCGCCGAAAGCAGCTTGTTGTTAAACCGCCGCAAGTAACAGCTGGACACCTGAAATCACTACCGCGCGGTCGGTCGGCGCCTTATGGTGGCTTCAGAGACATCAACAGGTGAGGTGAAACATGAACAGCATGCTGGACAGTTTGACGTGGGGAGAAGATCTCTCATCCCAATGCAGCGCAAAGCCTACGCGCAAGAGCTGGCTGCGCCGCGCGTTTGTCGTGCTGACCGCGCTGTTTGTTCTGGGTGTCCTGATGTCCTGAGTTTTCGGTCTTCAGGCGCTGCGCATTCAGCTTGCGGGCTATTGCAGCAACGGTGCGTCGGGCAATTCGTTGGGATTGGTTTCCTGGCCGTCAGGTGAGCCATCAACGGCAAAGTGCGCCATCAGCAACGCCGAAGTTTCTTCCAGTGCCTGCGTGAGGCCGTCTTCATAACGAAGCTCCCTGAAAGCGCTTGCCATGCGCGCCACCATGGCCTGCCACTCCCCCTGGCTCACATGCCGCGCCACACCGCGGTCCGCCACGATTTCAATCGCGTGCTCGGCCAGCAGTACGTAGATCAGCACACCGTTGTTGTGCTCGGTGTCCCACACCCGCAGCTTGCCGAACATCGTGACCGCACGCTGACGCGTGAGCTGGCCGATGGACTGGTGTTTGCCCAGCCGCCACAGGTAACTCATGGGAAGCGAGGCTTCCACGCAAATACGAATCTCGCCGCTGTGGCGCCGTTCGCTGGCCGCCACCCGCTGCGCCAGGCGCTTGAGCATGTCTGCCGGAATCGCGCGCTTCGCATCGGAGGCATCGAGCCATAGGTGCTTGATGAAGGTATTGAGTTTGCCGAGCATGATGCTTACCAGTCCCCCGACGCGCCGCCGCCGCCAAAGTCGCCACCACCGCCGCTGCTGAAACCGCCGCCATCGCTGCTGCCGCTGCTCCAGCCGCCACCCCCGCCGCCGCCAAAGCCACCGGTTGTCCAGCCGCCCGAAGAGCGGCCGCCACGGCCACCCAGGGCGCCCAGGCTGGCCACCAGCGCGAACACGGTGCCCACCAGAACCGTCAGGCCCGCCACGATCACGCTGCTGGTGAAGACCCACGCCAGCACACCGACCACACCGCCGGTGGCGATCGATCCAAACTTGCGCCCGAGCACACCCGCCGCGATGCGTCCGCCGATCGGCACGGCAAAAAAGAGGAATACCGCCAGGTCGGTCCATTCAAAACCGTCGTCAACGCCGGTGGCGCTGCCCTGTTGTTCCGGCTGGGGAAGGTTCTCGCCGCTGATCAGCGCGATGAGCTGATCGGCCGCCGCATTCAGCCCGCCGGCATAGTCACCCTGCTTGAAGCGTGGCGTGATGGCGGTGTCGATCACCTGGCGCGCCGCCAGATCCGGGATGGCGCCTTCCAGTGCCTTGGTGGTTTCGATGCGGACCTTGCGGTCGTTCTTGGCCACTACCAGCAACAGGCCGTCGCCGATGCTTTTGCGCCCGATCTTCCAGGTGTCGCCCACGCGCTGCGCATAGGCGGCAATGTCTTCAGGTTGCGTGGTCGGCACGATGAGCACCACGACCTGCGCGCCACGGCTTTTCTCAAAAGCGGTGAGCTTGGCTTCCAGCGCGCTGCGCTGTGCGGCGTCCAGCGTGCCCGTGCTGTCCATGACGTGCGCAGTGAGCGCTGGCACAGGCTGCACACTCTGCGCCCAGGCTGCCAGTGGCAGCCAGGTGGCCAGCAGCAGCGCCAGCATCCAGCGGGCGCCGCGGCGGCAAGTCAAAAGAACCGTCAATGGCTGCATGGCCAGATCCGGTGCTGCTTACTTCTTGTTGAAGTCAACCACCGGAGGCGTGGAGATTTGCGCTTCGTTGGCAACCGTGAAGTTCGGCTTGACCTGATAGCCGAACACCATCGCCGTCAGGTTGTTGGGAAAACTGCGTGCGAGCACGTTGTATTCCTGCACGGTCTGGATGTAGCGGTTGCGCGCCACCGTGATGCGGTTCTCGGTGCCTTCGAGCTGCACGCGCAGGTCGCGAAAGCCCTGGTTGGCTTTCAGGTCGGGGTAGCGTTCGCTGACCACCATCAGGCGGCTGAGCGCGCTGCCCAGTTCACCCTGCGCCGCCTGGAATTTGCTGAAAGCGGCGGGGTCGTTGAGCGTTTCAGGCGTGACCTGGATGGACGTGGCCTTGGCGCGTGCCTCCACCACCTTGGTCAGCGTGTCCTGCTCGAACGCGGCTTCGCCCTTGACAGTGGCCACGATGTTGGGCACCAGGTCGGCGCGGCGCTGGTACTGGTTCAGCACTTCAGACCAGGCTGATTTGGTCTGCTCGTCCAGGCGCTGGAAGTCGTTGTAACCGCAGCCGGTGAGCAGCAGGCCCAGCAAGCTGACAATCATCAAATTCAAAAAGCGGGATTTCATGGCGTACCTTCCAAAAATGCAAGCCGCAACACTAACATAGTCGAATGTCCCTGCACCCCGATTCATCCGCTTCGCCAGGCGTCGGCAGTCCGCTGCAGGTTTTGCAGGCTTCCTTCCGTCCGGTGGCTGCTTTTGCCGCCAAGCCGCGCCTGCTGGTTGCCGGTGCCACCGGTGTACTGGGCAACGAAGTACTGCGCCGCCTGGTGGGCAGCGGCCGCTATGCCCACACCGAAGTCTTGGCTACCGAGGCCATGGCCACCAGCCTGTCGGGTGTGGGCATTGCGTTGGCGGGCACCCCTGCGCCTATCGAGGCATGGCCCGCCAGGCCTTTGCCCGCCCATACCGGTCTCATCATGTTCGAGCCTCCGCGGCTTTACTACGGACGTGAGCGCACGCTATGGACGCCGACCCCCGCGCAAATGCCCGAGCTGGCCCGCTGGTTCAAGCACTGCGGTGTGCAGACGCTCGTCGTCGTGGTGCCCCACGCGCCGGGCCGGCTGCCCGATGCGCTCAAGCGCGGCCTGGCCGACCTGGATGAGCACGCCGTTGCCGCCATGGGTTTCGAGCGCGTGCTGCTGGTGCGATCGGCGCGCAAGGTGCAAGCCGCACGCAGCGAAAATTTCTTCGAACGAACCGCCGCATGGATGCTGTCCATCCTCAAGTTCATGATTCCTGCTGCCGAGCAACCGGTGCGGCCCGCCAAGCTCGCTGAATTCATCGACACCGCGCTGGCGATGCTGCCTGCGGGGACCCACGTGGCCGCGCCCGAACTGCTGTGGCAGGCCAACCAGAGCACCGCGGCCGGATGGAGCGCGAAACGCGACGGCGCCAGGGACGGCGGCAACAGCATGCGCGACGTGGTTCGGGCATGGCTTGCTGCAACGCACAATCCCGAGCAAAATTCGTCATCAGATGCAGCCCCGGCCAGGCCGGACTGACGCCATTTCGCTCCGACTTCTTTTGATCGCCCTCATGCCCAAACCCAAAGTCCCGCCCGCCAGCGCCGGCAACGCCGATGACATTGAAGCGGCCTTCTACGAAGCGCTGCAAAACGGTGACATTGAAAAGCTCATGGCCTGCTGGGGTGACGAGGATGACATCGTGTGCGTGCACCCGGGCGGCGCCCGGCTGGTGGGCCCGGCGGCCATACGCGCGACCTTCGACGCGATGTTTTCCAACGGCACCATCCGCGCCCAGCCGATCAAAGTCCGCAAGGTCGAAACCATGAGCGCGAGCGTGCACAGCGTGCTGGAGCGCATCGAAGTGCTGACGGAAGAAGGCCCGCGCCACGCCTACGTCATCGCCACCAATGTCTATCACAAGACGGCGCAGGGCTGGCGCATGGTGGCCCACCACGCCAGCCCCGGCACGCCTCGCGAAATGCAGGAAGTGTCGGAAACACCGACCGTCCTGCATTGATGCCTTCTCGCGTGCAGCCGGCGATGAACTACACCGCGCCCTGGTGGCTTCCGGGCGGCAATCTGCAGACCATCTGGGCGGCGTTGCGCTCACGCCGTTTTCTCGGCCCGCAGCCCCTGTTCCGCCGCGAGCGCTGGACCACGCCGGACGAGGATTTCGTCGATGTCGACTGGCTGGTGGATGGCGTTTCCACCGCGGTGGCGGCCAGCGCTTCTGCGCGGCCGTTGTTGGTCGTCTTCCACGGCCTGGAAGGCTCATCGGCCAGCCACTATGCCGAAGCATTGGCCGACGCGGCCCGTGAGCGCGGCTGGGCCTGCGCCATTCCGCATTTCCGTGGCTGCTCGGGTGAGCTCAACCTGGCGCCGCGGGCCTACCACTCGGGTGACTTTGTCGAGATTGACTGGATACTGCGGCGCTTTGCCGAACAGCACGGCGGGCCGGTCGTCGCAGTCGGCATCTCGCTGGGAGGCAATGCGTTGATGCGCTGGGCCGGCGAGATCGGCGCCGAGGCGCGCCAGGTGGTGGCCGGCATCGCCTCGGTGTGCTCACCGCTGGACCTCACCGCCAGCGGCTGGGCCATCGGCCGGGGCTTCAACCGGCAGGTCTACACGCGCATGTTCCTCAAAACCATGGTGCCCAAGGCGCTCCTGAAGCTGGAGCAGCATCCGGGCCTGTTTGACCGCGAGCGCCTGCTGGCCGCGCGCGACCTTTACACCTTTGACGACGTTTTTACCGCGCCGGTCCATG
This sequence comes from Synechococcus sp. UW140, assembly GCA_943370375.1. Lineage (GTDB taxonomy): Bacteria > Pseudomonadota > Gammaproteobacteria > Burkholderiales > Burkholderiaceae_C > Polaromonas. Next base: position 64,849 of record CALRQR020000014.1, on the reverse strand, counting down.
GCTTCAAAAATGCGGACGACTATTGGGCGCGGGCTTCCGCCAAACCCCATTTGCACAGAATTGCCGTGCCCGCGCTGGCCCTCAATGCGCTGAACGACCCCTTTGTGCCGGCCGCCAGCCTGCCGCAGGCTGCAGATGCGGGCAGCCATGTCACGCTCTGGCAGCCGGCGCAGGGCGGGCATGTGGGGTTTCCGTCGCCGCCCTTTCCGGGGCATGTGCGCGCCATGCCGGATGCCGTGGTCAGCTTCCTGGCGGCGCACCTTTGAGTCTCCCGCAATGTCATAACCCTGTGCTTCTTGCGCGCATCCGCAGCGGCGCAAAATAGCCCCATGGATGACATCGTTCGGCAAGCCATCGCCAAATGGCCCAACGTGCCCGACTGCTACGGCTGGCTTGGGCTGGACGCGCGCGGCAACTGGTATATGCGCGACGACAGGGCGCAAGCCGCCGGGCCCTTCGGCGGTGTTCCCGGCGCCGACGCCGCGCGCAATGCCGCGGCCAAAGGCTCGCTGCTCAAGCACGACAAGCTGATCGACTTCATCCAGCGCAATTACGAGAGCGACGCTGCCGGCCAATGGTTCTTCCAGAACGGTCCCCAGCGCGTCTATGTAGAACTGCAAGCCACGCCGTGGATCTGGCGTGTCGGCGCCGCCCCTTCTTTCGCGATCACCGCGCACACCGGGCAAACCGCCCGTACGCAGCGCTGCATCGTGGACGAAGCCGGCCGGGTGTACCTGGAGACCGATCTGGGCTTTGGCCTGGTGCATACCCAGGACATGACGCATGCCGCCGATGCGGTGGAGCAGGGCCTGTGGGTGCCCGAAGAGTGCCCTGTGGGCGATTTGCCGGCGCGCTTTGGCTATGTGCGCAGCCCGCAGGCGCTACAAAAATAATAGCTAACGGCCTAAGCCCCGCCTGGGCTACAGCCTCTTTTTACTTGAAACCATAAAAAAAGCCGGTCAAGACCGGCTTTTTTTGGGGGGCAGCGCAGCTTACTTGGCGGCGCTTGCTGCTGCCTGGGGTGCGGATGCAGCAGCAGCCGGAGCGGCCGGCTCGGCGAACTTGCCGCCGGCAGCTGCCGTCAGGTACACAACGGCCCTGCCGATTTCGATGTCTTCAAAATCGCCGCCGCCTTGTGCGCCCATCGCGCCTTTGCCCTTCAGGGCCGAGTGCCAGAGGGTGTCGAAGCCGGTCTTGATGCGCGGAGCCCAGGCGCCGGCATCGCCGAACTTGGGTGCGCCAGCCGCGCCGGAGCCGTGGCAGGTGACGCACTGTGCCTTATAGACTTCTTCGCCGGATTTCAGCGGGCGGTTCGCGTCGCGGATTTCAACGGCGCCGATCTTCTGGATCCGCATTGCCACCGACTTTGCGCTGTCGTCTGCGCCGGCTGCCGGCTTGTTGGCCGAAGCGACGTAATAAACCAGCCCGATGATGGCGAAAACGGGGACAACAAAAGAAAAGAAAACCGCTGCCAGCAGTTGCTGGGGCGTTTTGATCGGGCCAGTGTGGGCTTCTTCGTGGGCCGTGGTGTGGTCGTTTGCGCTCATGGCGTCCTCAAAAACTTTAAATCGGGGGGCTATCGCGGGGCTGAGCGTGGCATCTGCCCAGCAACCTCACATTATAGCCGGGGGCCTTTCGTTGCCGGGTGCGAGCCGCACCGGCTGGTAGAATCCATTCCTTTCCTGTGCGATGCAGACCACACGCACAGTGCAAAGGCAGTCCCCGCGCTCCATTTCACCGCGCCGTGAAGCAGGAGGGGACGCAAGTCATTCAGCGTTGCGGCTGTAGCTCAGTGGATAGAGTATTGGCCTCCGAAGCCAAGGGTCGTGGGTTCGATCCCCGCCAGCCGCACCAATCGCCCAAGCCTGGCTTATGCCGGCCTAGGCATTAAAGACAGCCGGCCCATGTGGATTCAGTGCAAAATGCCTCGATTATTTGCACAGTCACCACGGCAAAGTCTGTAACTGCCCGCATTCCCCGGCGCAGTTTTTCCTCTGGCCTTAGCCTGCCGTTCAACCACGCGAGCCGGGATTTTCCGCATCTCCTCCCATGAGAACCCGCCACATCGAAGTCCTTCAAGCCATCCTGCGCACGGGCACCATCAGCGGGGCCGCGCGCCTGTTGCATGTCTCGCAGCCTGCCGTCACCAAGGCCCTGCAGCATGCGGAGGCCACGGTCGGTTTTGCGCTCTTCAACCGGGAGGGCAAGCGGCTGGTGGCGACCAAGGAGACGCACGCACTGGCCCCTGTCGTCGAACAAGCCACCGGCGGCCTGGATGCTGTGCGCGAACTGGCCCGCAACCTCAAGCTGGGCGCCGACAAGGCGGTGCGGGTGGCTGCGGTGGCTTCCCTGGCCAACAGCGTGCTGCCTTCCGCGTTGCTCGCGGCCCGCAAGCTTTTTCCCAAGATGCGCAGCGAGCTCAATACCGGGCACACCGAAGACATGATGCAAAAACTGCTCATGCATGAAGTGGACATGGCCATTGCCTTTGACCCGCCCCTGCATCCTTCGCTGGATTGCATCGAGATCGGGCACCTCCAGTTGGTGGCGGCGAGCCTGCCCTCCAGGCTTGGCAAATACGCGCGCAATAAATCCATCTCGGCCGAAGCCCTGGCGACCATGGAGTTGATCGAGCTCTCAGGCAAGGATCCGCTGGGGCGCATCTATTCGCGCTATGCCAATCGCTTTAGCTGGCAGCAAGGCAAGACCGCGGTGCGCACCTACCAGATGGCCGTGCGGCTGGCCGAGCTCGACCAGGGCGTGGCGATTGTCGATTCGGCCAGCGCCAATTTCTTTTCCGACAAACTCAAGGTCCTGCCGCTGGAGCCGCGGGCCGAGTTCCCCGTTTGTGCGATGTACCTCAAGGCTGCGGCCGTCACTGACGTCATGCGTGCGCTCACCACCTGCGTGGGCGATGAGCTCCAGAAGGTACAAGACGCCACCTGGCAGCCTCGCGCCTGAGCCGCTTCGCCGGGCTTTGTGGACGGCTCTCCCTCCTCCTTTAGTACTGGCTTGAAGCGGCAGCCTGAGGCAGCGTCCGACCGCGCAGGCGATTGACCACCAGCCGCGCGGCGACCAGGTCACTCAAGCCCACGCCAACGGCCTTGAAGAGAATGATTTCTTCCGGGGTGCGCCGCCAGGGCTCATCGCTGGCCAGCAGTTCCGGCAGGTCGCTGATCTGCGATGCGTCCAGGCTTTTGTCAGCCAGCCCGATCACAATCTCGCCGGCTTCCACCATGCTTTGCGGTTTCCATTCGACGATCACGCGGTCGCTGCGCGCCCGGCTGATCTGGTCGATCTCCGTGCCACTGGGCAAGCTGGTCCCTATTGCGCAGATGCTCGCGCCGCGTTTGAGCCAGGCGCCGTCAACAGGGGCTGTTTGGAGCGTGTGACAGTGACGACAAGGTCCGCACCGGTCACCGCTTCCTGGGGCGTCACCTGATGAGCCTTTGTCTTGTAGCGTTTTGAAAACGCATCGCAGGCCTCTGACACATCAGCCGTATCCACAACGGCAATTTCGGCAAACCCCATCGTCTCCTGCAAGGCCTCAAGATGGGTGCGCCCTTGTATCCCCAACCCGAAAAGCGCCATTTTCCGGGCGCCGGGAACGGTGATTTTTGGGGCCACCCAGGCCGTCATGCCTGCGGTTCTGGCGCGGGTGATTTCCGCCGCAGGCATCACATGGTGCATCTGGTCTTTCAAATCGAAGAGGTTGACCAGGAAATTGAACTGGCCGTTCAGGCTGGTGTAGGTTTTATAGGCAGCGACGGCGCGGCTTTCCCACAGCGCACCCATGCCGCTGAGTTTCCAGTTCCCGCAGTCAATGCGCTGGCGCGCCTGTATGGATGCATCGCCGCAACGCAAGGATTCAAAGGCGTGGGGCAGATCACGCAGAACATCGCGCCATCCGATGGCATCGCCAACGTCGTCATCTGTGTAGGTGTGGATCATCGGGTCTTTCGGGTTGAGTGATGGTTGGTGCTTATGGGTTGGCGCTCATCCTAAGTTCCACCGCCGCAGAGCCCATATCAAATTAATGCGAGCCCGATAACCTGAGGTTATGGGCCTCTCTGACGCACCGGCCCGCAATCCAGCCAGACGACGTTGGCAAGGCTTGACGCAGCCGGGTTCTGACGGACATGATCCAAAAACGAATGCAACGGCACTTTTGCCGGCTCCCTGAAAGTCGATACATGCACGCAGCTGTCCGTCCTCTTTTTCGTCCTGCCCTGAAGCGTTTGTCGGCCTTTGCCCTGCTGCTTGTGTCGCTCCTGGCGGCACCGGGCGCATGGGCGCAAAAAGCACAGGCCGTGAAGTTCACCAGCGAAGACGGCAAGACCGAACTGGTGGCCTACATGTACCTCCCGTCCACGCCCGGCCCGCATCCGGCGGTGGTGATGCTGCACGGGCGGGGCGGGCTTTACTCGACCCTGAAGGAGACCTTCGACGGCGACTCGCTGTCGTCGCGCCATGTCATGTGGGGCAAGTTCTGGGCTGAACGCGGCTATGTCGGCCTGCTGGTCGACTCCTTTGGCCCGCGAGGTTACGCGCGCGGATTCGAAGCTGGCACCAACGACGGCAGCCGACCCGCCAGCGTGAACGAAATCACCATACGGCCGCTGGATGCCTACGCCGCGCTGAAATTCCTGCGCAACCGCCCGGATATCGCCAAGGACCAGGTGTTTTTGCAAGGTTGGTCCAACGGGGGCAGCACGGCCTTGTCGGCAGCCTCTACCCGCGCACCGGGCATTTCGGCCCCTACCGAGGCGACGGGTTTCCGCGCCTTTCTCAGCATGTACCCTGCCTGCGCTCAAGTCATGCGCCAATTCCCTGAGTACAAGAGCTACGCACCCATGCTGCTGTTGATCGGCACCGACGACGAAGAAGTGAAGCCCGAACGGTGCGCGCAGATTTCGGAAATCGCCAAACGTAACGGCAGCGACTGGCAGTTCGTGCTGTATCCCGGTGTGGAGCATTCCTACGACACGCCCACCAAAAAGCGTGAATCAGTGGAAGCCAACAAACTGGCCGCGAGGGACAGTAAACAGCGCGCGGAAGAGTTCTTCAGAAAGTTCACCCGCTAAGCCGATTTCTGCATCAAATCGACCTCCAGCCCATAGCGGACGCTGATCAGTTGCTATAAAAAAAGGAGCAGCCGGGGCAGTTGGACCGGTGCCTGAGGGGGGTGTCACGGCGCGCTGAAACCAGCGGGCCGCACCGATGATCTTCCGAACCCGCGCAAGCGCCCAGGGCGCTCTGATGCGGTCGCCACGGATCGCCAGTTTTTTCATCCACCTCTTGCAACGGCGCGCCTTGCGGCGCAGCCGTGTCCGCGCGCGCCTGCTGCAGCCCTGACCCTCGGCCGCAAGCCCTTCTGCGCTACTTTTATGCGGTGATAAATAACCTGAGGTTATGGATATGGGCGGGTATTTCGAACTGGCGATTTCGGGCGATTGCCCGTCCAATATCTGACAGGGGAGCAGGCCTTGGTGCATGGCGCGGATGCGGCCGCCAGCCTTTCAAAAAATACAGATGCAAGCAATCAAAGTGAAAAGGCCCAAGGGCCGACCTTTCAAACCCAGCGTGATTGGGGGCCTGCTGGCCTTGTCCGGCTATGGCGCTTTGGCGCAAGTACCCGACGCGGGCCGCATGCTCGAGTCGATCCGGGAGCGCGCGCCCGGCGTGAGCAATCCGGCTGCGGCGCAAGCGCCGGCTGTGATCGAACGCCCCGCTGATGAAAAAAACCTGCCGGCCGCAGACACCGGTGCGCGGATCGTGGTCCGGCAATTTGAATTCAGCGGCAACGACTCCATCGGCACGCAGACGCTGGCTGCGGAGCTGGGTGACTTCACAGGCCGCGAAATCGGTTTTGGCGCGTTGGCCGATGCCGCTGCGCGCATCACCCGCTTTTACCGGTCGCAGGGTTACCTGGTGGCGCGTGCCAACTTGCCCGCGCAGGACATTGCCGGCGGAACGGTGAAGCTGGAGATCCGGGAAGGACGCCTGGGCTCGGTCACGGTAGAGCCCGCCAAAAATGTTCGTCTCGACGAAGGCGTCATCCGCCGCTTCATCGATGACCTGGTTCCCGGCGCCGTGATCCGCGAAGCCGACATCGAACGTTCGCTGTTGCTGCTCACCGACTTGCCCGGCATCACCGTGCGCTCTGTGCTGCGCGCCGGCGCCCAGCCGGGCACGGCCGACCTGGTGGTGCGTGTGAGCGAGAGTGCGCTGGCGCAGGCCAGATTCGGCTTTGACAACCAGGGCAACAGCTACACCGGGCGCAATCGCCTGACGGTAGAGCTGTCGGCCAATGACTGGCTGGGCCTGGGCGAGGCCTGGAGCGTGCGCGGCCTGACCACCTTTGAAGGGCTGACGGCGCAAACGCTGGGCGTCTCCGCGCCGATAGGGGGTTCCGGCCTGCGTGCAGGTGTGGGCTACACCAACCTGCTCTACAAGATAGGCCGCGACTTCGCGCCGCTCGAGGCCCACGGCGAAGGCCAAAGCGCCAGCGCATTTCTGGCGTATCCCTTCATTCGCAGCAGGCAGTCAAACCTCACGGGCCAACTGACGCTGGAGCAAAAGTCCTATATCGACCAGATCAACCAGGCCGGCGTGGACGTCAAGAAATCGAGCTCCCTGGGGCGCTTTGATCTTTATGGCGACTGGCGCGATGGTGTGGCGGGCACCGCGGCGCTCACCAGCTATTCACTGGGTGTTACACACGGCAACCTGAGCCGGGACACCCATTCCGATTCGGCCTTCGACGCGCGCTCGGCACGTACAGCAGGCAACTTCCACAAATTGAACTGGGCGCTGTCGCGCCTGCAGGCCTTGCCGGGTGGCTTCACGCTGTATGCGTCGTTCTCTGGGCAGCGCGCCTCCAAAAATCTCGATTCCTCGGAGGAGTTTTTTCTGGGTGGTATGAACGGCGTGAGGGCGTATCCGCAGGGCGAAGGCGCCGGCGACGAGGGCTGGCTCTCAAGGCTCGAACTGCGGCGCTCGATGGGGCGTTTGGGCGGGTTCGGTGTGGAAGGCTTTGTCTTCTACGACGCCGGGCGCGTGCGCATCGACAAGAATCCCTGGGATCCCGCACAGGCCAGCAACCACAAGAGCCTGCAAGGCGCCGGCCTGGGCCTTATCCTTACCCGCCCCAAATCCCTGACGGTCAGCCTGGGCGTCGCGTTCAAGCCAACGAGCACGCCCAGCAACATTGAGGCTTCGCACAGCCCGACGGTGTGGATACAGCTCAGCGGCGCGCCGCAAGCCTTTGCAGGGCTCTCGTCGTCGGGCTCCGATGATCCGGACCTGAGCCAGGACCGGTTCGAAATCTTCGGCGGCTTCGGGCTCGAGGCGGAGCGTGTCAGCCGCGATGGCGCGACAGACGCCGGACCACGCGGCGCCACGCAGTCGGCCTCGCCCACGGGCCGGCAGTTGCCGCCTTACACGCGCTACAGCGACCCGTCTTCCTCGATCGGTGTGCGCGGCGCGTTGGGCTTGGGTGATGGCCTCGAGGCCTTCTGGCAAGTCGAGGCCGGTGTGGCCTACAAGTACGTGCCGAAGAACGGGGCCAGCTCTTCGCGGCCCGAATCCAACGCCGCCACCACCCTGCAGGATGCCGGTGTGGGGTTGCGCAGTCCTGATTGGGGTGCGGTGCGCTACGGACAGTGGACGATGCCGTTTCGCGACATGACCGCCAAGTTCGATCCCTTCAACGACTACGGCATCGGCGGCGCAGGCGGCATCATCGGCTCGCCCGGACTCGGTGTCGGGTCGTCCAGTTCCCCGGGGCCGGTGACCAATGCAATCGACGCGAACAACGACGACGCGGCCTTCATCCGGCGCCAGCCCGGTGTCTGGCAGTACGCATCGCCGGAGTGGAACGGGCTGTCGGCGCGCATCGCTTATTCCAACAACGGCCGCAGGGCTGCGCCGGACCTGGGCTCTGGTTCGGTCTGGGGCTTCAGCGGCTCGTATGTCAATGGCGCTCTCAAGCTGGGCCTGGCCTACGAGCAACGCAACCAGTATTTCGGCATCGCGAGCCTGGGGCGCAACAACCGCGGCGTCGGCTCTTCCGCCACCGCCATCACGAAGGGCACTTCGTCGCGCGACTGGGCGGCCAGCTTCGGCGCCAGCTACACGCTGGGGCGCACGACGCTCTCCCTGCTCATCGACAAGCTGGCCTATTCCGAATCGGATGTCGTCCCCGGCAACACGGTGCTTGATTTGCAAAGCTATCGCCGCAGGGCGCGCTTGTTCGGCGTGACGCACACCATCGGCGCGTGGGAGTTGCGCGCCAGCGCGGGCCGCGCTTCTGCCGGCAGCTGCGATGTGGTGTCGAATGACCCGGCCCTGCGTTCCTGCACGACGGCGGGCTTGGGCGCCACCCTGGTGGCTGTTGGCTTTAACCGGACCATCAGCAAAAACCTCAGCGTCTACGGCACCTTCTCCCGCATCCGCAACGACGGCTCGGCCAGCTACAACTTCCGCTCAGGCGCGGTGTTTGCTTCCACTGGCAACTCACCCGGCGTAGGCGCCGATGTGCTCGGCTATGGGCTGGGTTTCAAGTACAGGTTTTGAGAAAGAGAGTCCTTCATGCGCTCCGTCCACGCCATCCAGCACCGTCGCTTTCATCCTGTCCCGACTTCCATCATGCTGGCAGTCTTCGCCCTGCAGGGGGCTACTGCATTCGCTGACGCGCTGCCCGGCAACGCACTGCCGACCAACGGGCAGGTGGTGGCCGGCTCGGGCACCATCGCCACCTCGGGCAATGTCCTCACCGTCAACCAGGCCAGCGACAAGCTGACGACGCACTGGGACACCTTCAACATCGGCGCATCCGCAACAGTCAATTTCGTGCAGCCCTCCAGATCGTCAATCGCGCTGAACCGCGTGATGTCCAGCGACCCGTCGCGCATCTACGGGCAGCTCAATGCCAACGGCCAGGTGTTTCTCATCAACGCCGCCGGCGTGCTGTTCGCACCCGGCTCCAGTGTCAATGTCGGCGGGCTGGTTGCCAGCACGCTGGATATTTCCAATGCCGATTTTGCCGCGGGCAACATGCGCTTCAACAAAACCTCCGGCGCCACCGGCCAGGTGCTCAACCAGGGCACGCTCACCGCGAGCGAAGGCGGGTATGTCGCGCTGGTCGGCCCTCAGGTCAGTAATGAAGGCAGCATCACCGCGCGCCTGGGCACTGTGGCCCTGGCAGCGGGCAATGCCGTCACACTGGACATGCATGGCGACGGACTGATCAACCTGCAGGTCGACAGCGCGGCCCTGGCAGCACTGGCATCCAACAGCGGCGCCATTCAGGCCGATGGCGGGCTGGTCATGCTTGCGGCCCGCTCCGGCGGCGATCCGCTGGCAACCGTGCTGAACAACAGCGGCACGGTGCAGGCCAGAAGCCTCACCAGCAGAAACGGCGTGATACGGCTCGAAGGGGGAGAAGCCGGTGTCGTCGCTGTGAGTGGCACGCTCGACGCTTCGGGCTACGCCACCGGCCAGGCGGGCGGCACCGTCAAGGTCCTGGGCGACAAGGTCGGCCTGTTTGCCGGTGCGCGCGTCGATGCATCAGGCGACGCGGGCGGTGGCACCGTGCTGGTGGGCGGTAACTGGCAGGGCTCCGGCAGTGAGCAGCGCGCGAGCGCAACGTTTATCGATGCCGATGCCCGCATCAAGGCCGATGCCGTCACCACCGGCAACGGCGGCAAGGTCGTGGCCTGGTCCGACGAGAGCACGCGTTACTACGGCACGATCACCGCCAAAGGCGGATCGGCCAGCGGCCACGGCGGCAATGCCGAAGTGTCCGGTGTCGGATTTCTCGATTACGCGGGCTCGGCCGACCTGACAGCCGCGCACGGCAACGCGGGCTCTTTGCTGCTGGACCCGACCAACATCACGATTTCCTCGGGCGCCAATACGGCGACATGGAACGGCAGCAATACCTTCACCGGGGCGGGCGCTTCATCCGTTCTCAACACCACCACGCTCGTCAATCAACTGGGCGCGGCCAACGTGACGGTGAGCACCGCCAGCGCCGGCGCGTCGCTGGGCGACATCACGGTCGCCAATGCGGTGAACTACAACGGTGCTACCGACCGCACGTTGACGCTGCTGGCCAATCGCGACATCAATGTCAATGCGAACATCACCTCAGGCACAAGCAAGCTGAACGTTGTCCTCAACTCGGCTTCCGCCGGTGGTGCAACCGTGGGCTCCGTCTCGATAGGAAGCGGCGCGCAGATCGTGACCAACGGTGGCAATCTCACCATTGGCGGGGGCGCAGATCCGACCACGGGTTATGCCACCGGCGGCGGTGTCACCACCATCGGCTTTCGCATGGTGGGCGGCGGCAGCCTGCTCAGCACAGACGCCGGCAACATCATCATCAATGCCAAGGGCGCCACCGGCCAGGCGTTCTCCATGGCCACCAGCGCCAACACCATACAGACCACCAGCGGCAACATCACCATCAATGCCCGCAATGCCGGCGCCACCGCCTTTGGTATGAACAGCGGCACCAATATCATCCAGTCCACCGGCACGGGCAACATCACGATCAGCGCGGAGTCCACGGGTGCTGCGCTGGGCCTGACCATGGGCTCCAGCGGCACCAACACCATCCGCGTGGCCGATGGTGTGCTGGCGATCGACGCCAAATCCACCGGCTCCAGCAGCGCACTGGCGCTCGGCTCCGGCACCAACACCCTGCAAGCGACAGGCACCGGCCGTATTGCACTGACGGGCACGTCCTCGGGCTCGGGCAATGCGGTGTCGCTGATCACCGGCACCAACCTGATACGCACAGGCGGCGGCGACATCGCCATTACCGGCAACGCCACCGGAACAGGCAGCGCCATCGTGCTCGGTGACGGCGCCAGCCAGACCAAGGTAGAGGCCACGGGCGCCGGCAACATCACGCTGGCGGCCAATCGCCCGGTGGCGATGAACCTGGCCACGCTCAGCTCGGCTGGCGGCAACATCAATGTCTCGGGCACAGGCGCGGGGGCAACGCAAGGCATTTCGCTCACCGGCGGCAGCAAGATCCTCACCTCGGGCGCGGGCGGCATCCTTCTGGCGGCCAGCAACACCGGCGGCAGCGCCTTGTTGATTGGCTCCGGTACCAACCTGGTGGAAGCGTCGGGCACCGGTAACGTCACGCTCAATGTGCAGTCCAGCAACGCCGGCTCCGGCTCGGGCCTGTCGATGGGCAGCGGCGGCACCAACGTGATCCGTACCGTCGACGGCGTGCTCGCCATCAACGCGCAATCGGCCGGCACCAGCAGCGCGCTCGCATTGGGCTCGGGCACCAACACGCTCGAAGCCACCGGCGCAGGAAGCGTGGCTTTGTCGGGCACCGCCACCGGCGCGGGCAACGGCATCTCGCTGGCCGGTGGCACCAACCAGGTCAAGTCGAACAGCGGCAATTTGTCGCTCACCGGCGCGGGCACCGGCGGCGGCGACGGCATCACCTTCGGTTCGCTCAACAATTCGGTACTGTCGCAGAGTGGGAACATCAGCCTGACCGGCACCAGCAGCAGCGGTGTCGGTGTCTCCATGGCCACCGGCGCTAACCTTGTGCAGGCCGGCGGGCAAGGCAGCCTGACCGTCAACGCGCAGTCGGCCGCTACCGGCGCGGGTTCAGGCTTGGGCATGGGCACCGGCGGCACCAATACTTTGCGCACGGCCAACGGCGCACTCACCGTCAACGCGCAATCGGCGGGAACCAGCAGCGCACTCGCCCTGGGCTCGGGCGCCAACACCATCGAGTCCACCGGCAGCGGGCAGGTGACGCTGGCCGGCAAGGCGCTCGGTTCGGCCAATGGCGTTTCATTGGCCGCCGGCGGCGTCAACACCGTGCGCACCGTGAGCGGAGATCTCTCTGCGTCCGGCACCGCGATGGGGAGCGGCGACGGTATCAACATGGCCAGCGGAAAAAATTCTGTCCTGACGCAAAGCGGCGACATCACCCTGAGCGGTGTTGCCGCCGGTTCGGGCACCGGCATTGCCATCAGGCCCAGCACGAATGTGGCCACCATCGAAGCCACAGGCGCCGGCAACATCACCTTCAAGACCGACAGCTACGACAGTTCTCCCACTTCTACGGGCACCGGCTCGGTGCGTATTGCCAGCGCGGGTGGCGTGCTGGGCATTGAGCAGCTGACACCGGGCACCACGATCGGCATCGGCGAAAACGCCGTGGGCACGTTGAGCTGGGACGGCTCCGAGATCGCGCAGGCTGCTTCCGGTTTCTCGTCGGTGCGTGTGGGAAACCTGGCTTCCGGCGCCATCGACGTGCGGCTGCCGTCCTTCCGCGCGCCGCTGGTATTGCCGGCCAGGTCCAGCGATGCGGCGCGCCAGCAAGCGGCCATCGTGGCATCCACTTATGCCGAAGCCGCCGAGCCCGCAGGCGACCATGACTTCAGCGGCAGCACCGTGGCCTTGCGTGGCGAGGAGCCTGAGTTGCTGAAAGTAGAAGGCTTTGATGAGACTCGCTGACCTGGGCCACAACTCTGCGACGGCACGCCTTGCCTGCATGGCCGCGCTGGCAGCGGGTCTGTCGCTGCCTTCGCATGCGCAGGAGAAAGTGCAATTCCCCAGCCTTGACCGCTGGCAAGGCAGTGAACGCCTGGTGATCGACGGCTACCTGTACAAGCCGGCGGCCGAAGGCCGCTTTGTTTCGCTGGTGATGTTTCACGGCTGCGCGGGCGCGCTGGGCAACAACGGCCGCATCACACAGCGTTTTCGTGACACGGCCAAACTGCTCAATGGCATGGGCTACGGCGTGCTGCTGGTCGACAGCTTCAACCCCCGCGGTGAGCGGCAGATCTGCACCGTCATGCCCAAAGCCCGCGCCATCCAGGAAGAGCAGCGCTGGCTTGACGCCTATGGCGCCATCGAGTACCTCAATACACGAGCAGATGTGGTGCCGGGAAAGATTGGTGCGATCGGTTTTTCACACGGCGGAACGGCGGCCGTGCAGGTGATGAATGCGGAGTTACCCGTCAAAAAACAAGGCGCGCATGGTTTCGCGGCTGCAGTGGCGATGTACCCCGGCTGCGCCTCGACGCTGTCGGGCAAGCCGGACTACGTGGCCTATGCGCCGCTGCTTATCCTGGCCGGTGAGCTGGACGACTGGACGCCGGCGCGCTACTGCAAAAAACTGGCCGAGCGCAGCAAGGGACGGAGCGAGCCCGTCGACATCGAAATTTACCCCGACTCGTATCACGGCTTCGACGAGCTGAGCCCCGTCAAGGTTCGCGACGACGTGATACGCAGCGGCAAGCCCGTGCACGTGGGGGGCAACCCCGCCGCGCGCGTGGCGGCCCACCAGAAAATTCGCGAGTTCTTCGCCAAACACCTGCCTGCTCACTGAGCGGGCGCATTCATGTCACAAGGAAAGATGATGCGTTTACACAAGAAAGCCCGCACGCTGGCAGGACTGGGCCTGGCGTTTGTTGTCTCGCAAGGTACGCTGCACGCGCAGTTGCTGCCGCCGCAAGACGTGGCACCCGAGCCCTCGTCGGGCTACACCGAAAAGAAGGTGGTCACCGCCCGCAAGTTCATGATTGCCACGGCCAATCCGCACGCAACGCGCGCCGGCGATGAAATGCTCAAGGCTGGCGGCAGCGCGGTCGACGCCGCCATTGCCGCCGCCGTCATGCTGAACCTGACCGAGCCGCAATCGTCCGGCATAGGCGGCGGTGCATTCATCATGAGCTATGAGGCCGCCGGCAAGTCCGTCAATGCCTACGATGGCCGCGAGAAGGCGCCTGCCACCGCACAAGGCGACCGGTTCCTCGACAGCAAAGGCAAGCCCCTGCCGCTGCGGGACGCGATCAACTCTGGTAAATCCGTCGGTGTGCCCGGCCTGCTGCGTGTCATGGAACTCGCTCACCAAAAGCATGGCAAGCTGCCTTGGGCTCAACTTTTTGAGCCCACCATCCGCCTGGCCGAAGCCGGCTTTGCGGTGTCCGAGCGACTGCACACGGTGATCAAGCTCGACAAGACCTTGCGCGCCAACGCCAATGCCAAGGCTTATTTTTACGACGCGGCCGGTGAGCCGCTGGCCGTTGGCGCCACGCTGAAAAACCCGGCCTTTGCCGCTGTGCTCAGGCGCGTGGCCAAAGAAGGGCCTGACGCTTTTTACAAAGGTGAGATTGCCCGCGACATCTCGGCTGCCGTTAACAGCCAGGCGCAACCCGGCGGCATGACAGTGCAAGACATCGCCGCCTACCAGGCCAAAGAACGCCCGGTGCTGTGCGGTACGTACCGCGTGTACAAGGTCTGCGGCATGCCGCCGCCATCGTCGGGCGGTATCGCCGTGCTGTCCATGCTGGGCGCGCTGGAGCGCTTCCCGATGTCGACTGTGCGGCCGAACTCTGCAGAAGCCGTGCACCTCTTTTCGGAAGCCGGCCGGCTGGCCTATGCCGACCGCGACTACTACGTCGGCGACCCTGACTTTGTGAACGTACCGGCCACCGCACTGGTCGCACCCGACTACCTCAAGACTCGGAGCGCGCTGATTCGCACAGACGCCAGCATGAAGCGCGCAGCGCCCGGCGTGCCGGCCGGCGTCAGACTGGCCTGGGCGCCGGACGAGCTGTCGGAGATCCCGGCCACCAGCCATATCTCGGTGATCGACCCGGCGGGCAACGCGGTGTCGATGACCACGACGATTGAGGCTGTGTTCGGCAGCCACATCATGGTTCACGGATTTTTGCTGAACAACCAGATGACCGACTTTGCAATGGCGCCTGAAGAAAACGGCCTACCGGTGGCCAACCGTATCGAAGGCGGCAAGCGCCCCCGCAGCACCATGTCACCCACGCTGGTTTTTGACGCGGCAGGGAAGCTGAAGATGACCGTCGGCTCACCCGGCGGAAGCGCCATCATCAACTACGTGACCAAGACTTTGGTGGGTGTGCTGGACTGGAACCTGGACATCCAGCAGGCGATCTCGTTGCCCAACCGGGGAAGCCGCAACCGCGCCACCGAAGTTGAGCTGGGCACCGAACTTGAAAAACTGGCGGGCCCTTTGAAGGCAATGGGCCATGAGGTGCAGGCCATCGAGTTCACCAGCGGGTTGCAGGGCATTGTGGTGACGCAAAGCGGCCTGAGCGGCGGCGCCGACCCGCGGCGCGAAGGGTTTGTGATGGGAGAGTAGGCACTGGGCACAAGCTGCCCCGATGGGCCTTGTCCTAAAGCGATCCGGTTCATGGCCACGGTCGAGGCGGGCGCGCTATCTGCGAAGATAGCTACGTTCAACCGCACGCCACGACTCAGGAGCGCCCATGCCACACCACATTTATCACGTCGGGTTTTCATCGAGGCAGCTGGCAGGGCGCTTTCAATGACCGCCGGGCAACTCGGCTTCGGCTTTGATGATGAGGTCCTTGCGGCCGCGCCGGCTGCAACGCCTGCCAAGGCACGCAAGGCCAAAGCTCCGCCGGCACCTGCCGCCACCGCTCCCGCATCGCCAGCCCTCACCCCCGAGGCCATGGCGTTTGAGCTCGAGCGCCACCCGGATTACCGCGTGCTCAGGCGCCTCGTACCGGTAACGCTTTTTGTCCATCAGCCTGTGGGGCCCGTGGCCCGCATTGTGATTCTCGATACCGAAACCACCGGCCTGGACGCGTCGCGCGACCAGGTCATGGAGCTGGCGCTGGTCTGCGTTCAGGTGGACATACAGACGGGGCGGGCCACAGGCCCGGTAGAGGTGTATGACGGGTTGCGCGACCCCGGCATGCCGGTGCCCAAAATTGCGCGTGAGGTCACCGGCATCACCGACGACATGGTGGCGGGCCAGCAACTCGACATGGCACGCATCGCCACTTTGCTGGACGGGGCCGACCTCGTCATCGCGCACAACGCGGGCTTTGACCGCCCCTTCGTGGAGGAGATCCTTCCCCAGACACGCGCGCTGAACTGGGCCTGTTCGTTTGCGGGTATCGACTGGTCGGCGGCGGGGCACAGCTCGGCCAAGCTCAGCTACCTGGCCTCCGCGCTGGGCTGGTTCTACGATGCGCACCGCGCCGAGATGGACTGCCACGCGCTGCTCACTGTGTTGCTGGCGGACCTGCCCGGCCTGGGCGTGAACGGGATGGCGCACCTGCTGGCCTCTTCGCACCTGCCGAGCTACCGTTTGCAGGCCACCGGCGCGCCTTTCGCTGCCAAGGATTTGCTCAAAAGCCGCGGCTATCGCTGGGACAGCCAGGACAAGGTCTGGCATACCCGGCTGGGCGGCGACGCCGCGCTGCAAGCCGAGTGCGAGTGGCTGCAGGATGCCGTTTTCCCCGGCCGCGCCGCAAAGCTTCAGTGGGAGCGGCACGATGCGAAAAGCCGCTATTCCAGCCGCGCCGGAACGCCCGGCTGGGCGCAGTTGCAGCCCCTCGCTCGTACTTTGCCCGTCACCGGGAACATTCCGGCCCACCCGGCGTCAGACGAATAAACCAGCGACCCCTCATTCAGGAGTATTGCCATGAAGGCCCTTCGTAAAACCTTTCCCGCCATGGCCGCCATGGCAACTGCCGCGCTGCTGATGACGGGCTGCGCTTTTACCGACATCAAGCCCGGCATGTCGCGTGACGAGGTCTTGTCGCATTACGGCACGCCATTGCGCACGGTGCCGCTGGCGTCCGGCACGCGCCTGCAATACTCGACCCAGCCCCACGGCCAGACCGCCGTGATGGTCGATCTGGATGCCGCGGGCAAGGTCGTGAACGCCCGGCAGGTGATGAGCCTGCAGGAGTTCTCCAGAATCGAGGTCGGCAAGTGGACCCGTGTGGACGTGGAGCGCGAATTTGGCCCCCCTGCGATGGTGGACCGCGTGTACACCTGGTCGGGCGATGTCATGACCTACCGCTGGCTTGCCGCCGACCAACCCATGCTCTTCTGGGTCTACCTGGACTCCGCCAATGTGGTGCAGCGGGTTGGGCAGGGCATGGAGTTCCCTATGCGGATCAACGACAACTAAGAGATAGAGCCGCTCTTACGTTTCTTAGTCGCGCGCCGCGAGCCGGCCGATATCCGGCCAGCGGTGATGCAAATACATCCA
Source organism: Synechococcus sp. UW140 (assembly GCA_943370375.1). Lineage (GTDB taxonomy): Bacteria > Pseudomonadota > Gammaproteobacteria > Burkholderiales > Burkholderiaceae_C > Polaromonas. The sequence continues at coordinate 47,793 of CALRQR020000014.1, read as the reverse complement.
GGCCACCAGGCCGATACACATCATGCCCAGCGACACCGCCGCCAGCGCGGGTGTTGAATGCATCACCAGCGGCGCGACGATACCCGCCACGATGCCGTTGGCGGTTGAGCCAATGAAGGCCTGCAGCGACGACGCCATGCCGCGCCGCTCGGGGTACAAGTCCAGCACCAGCAGGGTGACGACGGGCACCATCAGCGCCCAGCCGAAAGCAAACACCGCAATCGGAAACAGCGCCCATGAGACATGCGGCGTAAAGAACAGGTTGGCCGCCAGGTTCAACACCGACGTCACCAGCATCACGACAAAACCGTGGCGGATCTGCTGCTTGGGCGCGATCTTGCCCGCCAGCCGCCCGCTCAGCCAGGCGCCCGACATGATGCCCGTGATGGTGAGAAGAAAAAACCAGAAGAACTGGGTGGGCTGCAACGACAGGTGGTCGCCCAGAAAGGCGGGCGCCGACAGCACATACAAAAACATGCCGTTAAACGGTACACCGCTGGCCAGCGCCAACAGCAAAAAGCGCGGGCTCGAGCCAAGCTGCCAGTAGCCGCGCATCAGATGCTTGAACTTGAAGGACTGGCGCTCCAGCGGCGGCAGCGTCTCGGGCAGGAAGCGGTAATTGGTGGCCCAGAGGACGACGCCCACGCCGGTCAGAAACCAGAAAATGCTGTGCCAGCCCAGATGCACAAAGAGCCAGCCGCCCACGATGGGCGCCAGCGCCGGCGCCACGCCGAAATAAATCGTCACCTGGCTCATCACCTGCTGCGCTTGCGCGGGCGGGTACATGTCGCGAATGACGGCGCGCGACACCACAATGCCCGCGCCCGTCGACAAGCCCTGTACTGCGCGGAAGAACACCAGCTGCCCGATGCTTTGCGACAGCGCACAGCCGGCTGACGCCAGCGTGAAAAGCGCGATGCCCCACAGCACCACCGGCCGGCGGCCGAAGCTGTCGGCCAGTGCGCCGTGAAACAGGTTCATGAAAGCAAAGCCGAAGAGATAGGCCGACAGCGTTTGCTGCATCTCGACCGGCGAGGCGCCCAGCGACTGCGCGATGCCTGAAAACGCCGGGATGTAGGTGTCGATGGAAAACGGGCCCAGCATGCCGAGCACCGCCAGCAGGGCGGCCAGTGTCCAGCGTGGCGCGCGCCAGAGTTCGTCGGCGTTGGGGTTCATTCTTTCTTTAGCTTGAGGGCGGTGTCATAGAGCTCGTTGCGGCCCACGCCGGTGATTTCGGCGGCCACCTTCACGGCGGTTTTCAGCGGCAACTCGGCTAGCAGCAATTGCAGCACGCGCGTGCCGTCTTCAGCGCTTTCGGGCACGGCGGCGGGGTGCAGCACCAAGGCAAACTCACCGCGCGTGCGTTGCGGGCCGGCCGCCAGCCAGGCCGCAAAGTCCTGCGCGGGTACCGTCGCGATTTCCTCAAACTGTTTGGTCAGCTCACGCCCCACGGTGACGAGGCGCTCTCCCAGAACGGCCATCGCACGCGCCAGCGCTTCAATGCGGTGGGGCGCCTCCAGAATCACAATCGCCCGCGCATCGGCTTGCAGCGCGGCAATGGCCTGGTCGCGCTCGCCCGCCTTGCTCGACAAAAAGCCGGCAAACACAAAACCTGTTTCACCGCCCTGGCTGCTGAGCCCGGCCACGCTCAGCACGGTGGTCACGCTGCTGGCGCCCGGCAGCGGCATCACCGCCAGCCCGGCTGCGCGCACCGCGGCCACCAGACGCGCGCCCGGGTCGCTCACCGCCGGCGTGCCGGCGTCGCTCACATAGGCCACGCGCTCGCCGCGCTGCAGGCGTTCAATCACCAGGCCGGCGGCCTGGGCTTCGTTGTGTTCGTGCACCGCCAGCAGCGGTTTGTCGATGCCGTACTGGCGCAGCAGCGGCTGTGAGTGGCGCTTGTCTTCGCAGGCAATCGCATCGACCAGCTGCAGCACCTGCAACGCGCGCAGGCTGATGTCGGCCAGGTTTCCGATGGGTGTGGCCACAACATACAGCGCGCTTTCCGGATAATGCTGCATGCCTGCTGCGGCGCGTGCCGCATCCAGTGCCAGGTCGAAAGAAGCGTTCAATGTGGTTTTCCAGAAAACAGGTTGCGGGCAGTGCGGCGGGCGACGTCAAAGAGGCGGCCAAAGCCGTGCCGGCTCAGGTTACCACCAAGTCGCGCGGTGACGCCGCCGAGGCCGCCGCGCTCGCCTGGCTGGCCAAAGCCGGCCTCCAATTGATCGAAACCAATTATCGAACCCCGGGCCGCGGCGGCGGTGAAATCGATCTCGTCATGCGCGCGCCCGACGGCACCCTGGTGTTTGTCGAAGTGCGCCAGCGCAGCGGCGACCTGCATGGCGGCGCGGCGGCCAGCATTGGGGCCGTCAAGCAGCAGCGCATCATCCATGCTGCGCGCCATTACCTGATGCGTTTTGCCAGCCCGCCGCCCTGCCGGTTTGACGTGGTGCTGGTCAACGGTGCGCTGGGCCAGGGGGCCGGTGCCGCCATCGAATGGCTGCCGGCGGCTTTTGACGCCTCTTGAGCGCGCGGCTTGCTGCCGCCCTCATCTATATATCTGGGCCCGCAGGGCTAACTTCATACCGGGCCGAACAGGAATCCCGTTGCAGTGGCTCAGAAAAATTTAAGCCAAATTGGCCTCTAGCCCAATAACTGCATACACGGGTAGCTATTAATTTAATAGCAAATTCGTCTTGCCTGAAATGTGGGTCCAGCCGCCTTCCGACCGGCCTGTAAATCCCGGCCAAAAAAACCTCCAGTGTCGCCGCTTCAGAGGCGCCCGCTAGACAGAAATCCTGAAATGAAAGCCATCGGTTAGGTGGTGCCTTGCAGAATCGATTTCCCTTGTCTGTGAGGCTTCGCGGCCTTTGCGCCCGCTTCCAGTCGGCCATCGATCAGGCCACCCCAAGCTTTCAATTCCAGGACCTTTCCCATGACATTTCGTTGTCGCTCAGCCAGCGTGCTTCTGGCGATCGCTGTGCTTTGCCAGCCCGCCACCGCCGGGTTTTTTGGCCCTTCCACCGACATCCTGAAGGGCGATGCGCTTGCCGCAAAGCTGAAGTCCCAGCCCATCGTGCTGTCCGTCAGCGGCGGCCTGCTGGACGTCCGGACCAAGGGCGCTGCGGTGGGCTCATTCCTGCTCAGCTTTGTGGCCAGCAGTGCACTGGCCTCTGGCGGCGGCACTGCCGCGCCGGCCCGCAACGCGCAGCAGATGCAGCAAAACATGCAGACCAACATGAAAAACATGCAGGCCAGCATGCGGATCGCCACCGAGTTCAACAAGACCCTGCAAACGGCCATGACAAAGATTGCCTCCGACCAGGCCGAAAAACCCAAAGCAGAGATCGCCAAAGAAGGCCCTGTGGTGCTCGTAAGCCAGCAACTTCTGGCCAGCCTGTTGCAGCAGCCGGGTTTGCGCACTGCGCTCGCCAGCGCAAACCAGTCACCCGCTGCCTCCGACCTGCAACTGCGCGTGTCGCAGCCCGAATGGAAGCTGGATTTTTCCATGGCGTCCAGTGACTACACCTTGTCTTATCTGACCGAGGTCTCGCTGTACCAGAAGGAAAGCGACACCGTTTTCTTCAGAGAGATTTGCAAGGGCGAAGTGCAGCGCAAGCTGCCGCTGGAGGACTGGCAGCGCGACGAGTTCGCCGAGGTGGCGCTCGCCGCCACTGAAGTCGGCAACCGTTGTGTCCAGCCTTTTATTGCGGCGCTGGGGCTCACGCCAGCAGCCCCGGCGGCGGTCCAGCAGCCCGCAGCAGGCCCATCCGGCAGCGAGGCACAGGCGCCTGCCAGGCCTGCTGCGCAAGAGGCAGCGGCACAACCCGCGGCCGTGCCGGCCAACGCGTTGCCCGAAGCAGCCGGGACCGACCACATGCCTGATACCGCCAAGGCGCTTTCGCACTCCGCCTCTTGAAGCATGCAAACACACCAAAACCCAAAGAGATTTTTCATGATTCAAAAAAACCAAACCCCACTGCACGCCCCAGCCATGGTGCTTAATCCTGTTTTCCTTGCATGCATTCTTTGCACCAGCGCTGCAGCACATGCCCAGGGCATCAGCGATCTTGGCGTCCTCAACGGCGGCACCAACTCGCAGGGCTATGGCATCAATGCCGCGGGCAACGTGGCGGTCGGCAGCGCCACCGACGGCGCGGCGGGTAATGCCGTTACGGCGTATCGCTGGACGCCAACCGGCGGCCTCACCGGGCTGGGCATGCTCAATGGCGGCAACCAGTCCAATGCGTATGCCACCAATCAGGAGTAAAGAGATGAAAAATATCGAAGTCTATCGTTCTGCGGGCGAAATTGACATCCAGCAGATTCATCAAATGGAATCGAAAACAGGCTTCAAGTTTCCCGAGAAATACAAGACGTTGCTCTCTTTGCATAATTTTTTAATGCCCGAGAATCCTGACTTCCAGTTCCTACTAGACGGAGGAGTTGAGGAACGAGACATTAACTTTTATGGTTTCGGTGACAAAGATTCAACGTCCCGCTCCTCGAAAATGGGAGAACTTCTTTTCGAAGAAGAAAAACTACAACAAGGAATACTGCCTTTCGGAGATTCTGGCAACGGAGATTACGTTTGTTTTGATTACCGCCACAATCCCCATACCGATGAACCCAAGATCGTGGTTATGCTCCACGATGCCTATGACGCAAACAACAAGATGTTGATTTGCCCTGTCGCTAACTCATTCGAAGAGTTCATGGACTCCTTGTATAAGTATGAGGGTTAGACGCCATGAAATTAGCATCCGAACTTCTAATCGCTACGAATTCCCCCTATCCCGCCAGGGGGCGCCAGTTGTCAAGATCACGGGCGGCTGTGTTCCGCAAAGCCAGGATGGCGCCGAAGTTGCGCGCCTCTGCAATTTTTACTGGGGTAAGTTCCATGTCGTCAAGGATGTTCGTTTTGAATTCCACTGAAACACGTGACCTTGCGTTGAATGCTGTTGAATCTGACTCGGCTGGACAGTAACCCCGAAACCAATGCGCGAGAAGACGCGCAAGCACGAATCATGAAATACGACGACGCCTCCTGGCATTCTGATGCCGCCAATTTCCCCAAGGACGAACCTCCAAAATCGGGCGCAACGCATATCGGCATGTTTGTGACCTGGATGGTGCTAAACGGGTTTGCGAGCGATGAGCTCATGGCAGACTGGTCAGAACAGGTCCAGATGCTGAAACCAAGGCAGGTGACGCCTGGTCAATTTGTATGGCAATACATGGACGGACAATTTTCTTCGTTTGATCTTTCCGAAAAAGGGCGGTTGTTTGCGGACGCCTATTACCGGGCAGAGGCGGGTGACAACTACCTCAAGGCGTATGAGACAGCCGTCAAAGGTGGTTTGTCCACGGAATACTTGCTGCCGGACACGTGGGAGACCTATGCAAAAGTGTCCGCGGTCGTGGATGCTGCGTATCAATCGTGGTCAGCAGCGTAGTGGCCTGGCCATCGATCCATCATCCCGGAACAAAGACTCACAAATCAAATCCGGCGGCAGATGGTCTCACAAGGTCTGTAAGTCTTTGATTCATATAGACAATCGCCAGGCCTCAGCAGCCCGAACACAGGGCCAATGACTAAGGGCAATCATGACCCGCTATCATTGGCGCCATGCTTGAACAACGTATAGAACAGCAGTTTATTGACAGCGCCGACCTGAAATACCAGGCGGCGCAGGTGCTTTCCAAGCCGATTGCGGCAGCCGTGCAGGCCATCCTGGCCAGCGTCACCAGTGGTGGCAAGGTGCTGGCTTGCGGCAATGGCGGCTCAGCGGCGGATGCGCAGCACTTCGCGGCGGAGTTTGTGGGGCGCTATGAGCGCGAGCGGCCGGAACTGGGCGCGATCGCGCTGACGACCGACAGCTCCATCATCACGGCAATCGCCAACGACTACGACTTCACGGTCATCTTCTCGAAGCAGGTGCGTGCCCTGGGCGGCGCCGGCGACGTGTTGCTGGCCATCAGCACCAGCGGCAACTCTGCCAATGTGCTGGCCGCCATCGAGGCCGCGCACGAGCGCGAGATGACGGTGGTGGCGCTGACAGGCCGGGGCGGCGGCAAGATGACGCATGCCCTGCGCGAAACCGACGTGCATATCTGTGTGCCGCATGAGCGAACCGCGCGCATCCAGGAAGTGCATCTTCTTGTCCTCCATTGCATCTGCGACGGTGTGGACACCCAGTTACTTGGCGATCAGGAGAACTCTGTATGAAATTTGCTTCGTTGAAACGGCTGACCTTGGCCATCGGTGTGTCGGCTTTGATCGGCGGCACCTTGACGGCTTGCTTTCCGCTGGTGGTGGGCGGCGTGGCAGGTGGCGCATTCGTTGCTACAGACCGCCGTACCTCCGGTGCGCAGCTCGAAGACGAAGGCATTGAATTGCGGGCCACCAGCCGCATTCGCACCAACGTGGGCGACCGCGTGCATGTAAACCTGACGAGCTACAACCGCCAGGTGCTGCTGACGGGCGAAGTGCCCAACGCGCAAGACAAGCAGCTGGTCGAGCAGATCGTGGCGCGCGTGGAGAACGTGAACTCGGTGGTGAACGATCTGGCCGTGATGGGTAATTCGACGCTGACGCAGCGTTCGTCCGACACGCTGGTCACCGGCCGCGTCAAGGCAATGCTGGTGGATGCGCGTGACCTCTCGTCCAACGCGTTCAAGGTGGTGACAGAGCGCGGCACGACCTACCTGATGGGCCGCGTCACGCAGCGTGAAGCGGACCGCGCCACCGAGGTGGTGCGTTCGACGCCCGGCGTGCAAAAAGTCGTCCGGATCTTTGAAATCATCAGTGAAGAAGAGCTGGCCCGCATGCTGCCGGCCAAACCTGCTGCGCCGGCTACCCAGGCCAAGCCCGCCGGCGGCTGATGCTTCTCTCAAGCTTCTCCTGAAGCTTTTGCCAAAAAAAGGCGCCTAAACGGCGCCTTTTTTTATTCCTGTTTTCAGCGCTTACTTCAGCCGCTTGATCAGGCTGGACGTATCCCAGCGGTGGCCGCCCATGGCCTGCACGTCGGCATAGAACTGGTCCACCAGCGCCGTGACCGGCAGGCGTGCGCCGTTGCGCTTGGCTTCGTCCAGCACCAGGCCCAGGTCCTTGCGCATCCAGTCGACGGCAAAACCGAAATCAAACTTGTCAGCCACCATGGTCTTGCCGCGGTTGTCGAGCTGCCAGCTTTGCGCGGCGCCCTTGCCGATGACGTCGAGGACCTGGTTCACGTCCAGCCCGGCCTTCTGGCCAAAGGCGATGGCTTCGCTCAGGCCTTGCACCAGCCCGGCGATGCAGATCTGGTTGACCATCTTGGTCAGCTGGCCCGCGCCGCTTTCGCCCATCAGCGTGAAGGCTTTGGAAAACGCCATGCCGACCGGTTTCACAGTGTCAAACGCCGCGGTGTCGCCGCCGCACATCACGGTGAGCGCACCATTTTGTGCGCCGGCCTGGCCGCCCGAGACGGGGCCGTCGATGAACTGCAGGCCCAGCTTGGCGGCTGCGGCCGAGAGTTCACGCGCTACATCGGCCGAGGCGGTGGTGTGGTCGACAAAAATCGCACCGGGTTTCATGCCGGCAAACGCGCCGTCGGCGCCCAGCGTGACGGAGCGCAGGTCGTCGTCATTGCCTACGCAGCAAAACACGATGTCGGCGTCTGCCGCTGCCAGGCGCGGCAGCGGGGCGTGCGCGGGTGTGGCCGTCGCCGAGAATTCTGCGCACCAGACTTCAGCCTTGGCCGCGCTGCGGTTGTAGACGGTGACGCGGTGACCGGCCAGCGCCAGGTGCCCGGCCATGGGATAGCCCATGACACCCAGGCCTAAAAAGGCGACTTTGCGGGCGGAAGCGGGTTCGTAAGTTTTAGAGGCGGTGCTGGACATGGGATGAAAGCGCGTAGAAGTGCGCTGAAATGGATTGTTGGAAGAGTGACGAAGGAAATAGCGGAAACGGCTGCGCCCATCAAACCGCCGGCGTGTTACCAGGCCGGCGGCGCGCTTTACACGATGGCGAAGTTTTCGGTGCCTGCGGCCAGATCGGTTGATTTGGCTCGCTGGGAATTGAGTTTGATCTGCAGGCGCAGGTCATTCACCGAGTCGGCATTGCGCAGCGCGTCTTCGTAGGTGATGAAGTGGCTCTCGAATGCGTCAAACAGCGCCTGGTCGAAGGTCTGCATGCCCATGTTGCGGCTTTTCTTCATGATCTCCTTGATCTCGGAGACTTCGCCCTTGAAGATCAGGTCGGAGATCAGCGGCGAGTTGAGCATGACTTCCACCGCGGCGAAGCGGCCCTTGCCGTCCTGCTTGGGCACCAGGCGCTGCGAAATCATCGCCTTCAGATTGAGCGACAAGTCCATCAGCAGCTGGGTGCGGCGCTCTTCAGGGAAGAAGTTGATCACGCGGTCCAGGGCCTGGTTGGCGCTGTTGGCGTGCAGGGTGGCCAGGCACAAGTGGCCGGTTTCGGCAAACGCGATGGCGTGTTCCATGGTTTCGCGGTCGCGGATCTCGCCCATCAAAATCACGTCGGGTGCCTGGCGCAGCGTGTTTTTCAGTGCCGCTTCCCAGCTGTCGGTGTCCAGGCCCACTTCGCGCTGGGTGACCACGCAGTTTTTATGCGCGTGCACAAACTCCACCGGGTCTTCAATCGTGATGATGTGGCCGTAAGACTGTTCGTTGCGCCAATCGACCATGGCGGCCAGCGTGGTGGATTTGCCTGAACCCGTGGCGCCGACCAGGATGGTCAGGCCGCGTTTGCTCATCACCACGTCTTTGAGCACCTGGGGTACGCCCAGCCCGTCGATGGTGGGCAGCACGGCGGGAATCGTCCGCATCACCATGCCGACCTTGCCTTGCTGGATGAAGGCGTTCACGCGAAACCGGCCCACGCCGGGCGGCGAGATCGCGAAATTGCACTCCTTGGTGCGTTCGAATTCGGCGGCCTGCTTGTCGTTCATGATCGAACGGGCCAGCGCCAGCGTGTGGCCTGCGTTCAGCGGCTGCGGCGACACCTTGGTCACCTTGCCGTCGACCTTCATCGCCGGCGGAAAGTCGCCCGTGATGAACAAGTCACTGCCGTTGCGGCTGACCATCAGTTTGAGCAAGTCGTTAATGAATTTACTGGCCTGGTCGCGTTCCATTTGCGACTCCTTTCAAACAGATTCTGTAGCCGCCGGAAATTCGGCAGGATCGACGAGCGGGGCTATGTTTAGCCGGGAAAGTTTTCCGGAATTTTGGCTTTGCCGCGTGCCTCGGCTGCGGAAATCACATTGCGTTTCACCAGCTCGGTCAAGTTCTGGTCCAGCGTCTGCATGCCCACGCTGTTGCCGGTCTGGATGGACGAGTACATCTGCGCGACCTTGGCTTCGCGGATCAAGTTGCGGATGGCGCTGGTGCCCAGCATGATTTCGTGCGCCGCCACGCGGCCGGCGCCGTCTTTGGTTTTGCACAGCGTTTGCGAGATCACGGCCTGCAGCGACTCGGACAGCATGGAGCGGATCATTTCTTTTTCTTCGGCGGGGAACACGTCGATGATCCGGTCGATGGTTTTGGCGGCGCTGGAGGTGTGCAGCGTGCCGAAGACCAGATGGCCCGTTTCAGCGGCCGACATGGCCAGGCGGATGGTTTCCAGGTCACGCATTTCGCCCACCAGGATGGCGTCCGGATCTTCGCGAAGCGCCGATTTCAGCGCGGCGTTGAAGCTCAGGGTGTGCGGGCCGACTTCACGCTGGTTGATCAGGCATTTTTTGGATTCGTGCACAAACTCGATCGGGTCTTCCACCGTGAGGATGTGGCCGTACTCGTTTTCGTTCAAAAAGTTGACCATGGCCGCCAGCGTGGTGGACTTGCCCGAGCCGGTCGGGCCGGTGACCAGCACCATGCCGCGCGGCTTCATGGCCAGGTCGCCGAAAATCTTCGGTGCGTTGAGCTGCTCCAGCGTCAGGATCTTGGACGGGATGGTCCGCAGCACGGCGCCGGCGCCGCGGTTCTGGTTGAAGGCATTGACGCGGAAGCGGGCCAGCCCGTCGATTTCGAAGGAAAAGTCGACTTCCAGGAATTCTTCATACGTTTTGCGCTGGGTGTCGTTCATGATGTCGTACACCATGGCATGCACCTGCTTGTGGTCCAGCGGGTCGATATTGATGCGGCGCACATCGCCGTGGACCCGGATCATGGGCGGCAAGCCTGCCGACAAATGCAAGTCGGACGCCTTGTTCTTGACGCTAAAGGCCAGCAGCTGCGTGATATCCATCCCGGAACCCTCTAAATGGTTTCAAAACTAAGTTTACAGTTCGATTATGACCACGATTGTGCGCAATCTCCAGCTTGTCCGTGACCGTATAACCACGGCCTGCTTCGCTGCCAACCGCAACCCGGCCACCGTGCGGCTGCTGGCAGTGTCCAAAACCTTCGGCGCCGACGCCGTGGCGGATGCCGCCTCAGACGGCCAGCGCGCCTTTGGTGAAAACTACATTGCCGAGGGCGTCGAGAAGATTCTTGCGTTGCGGGGGCAACCCGGCATGCCGGCGCTGGAGTGGCACTGCATCGGCCCGATTCAAAGCAACAAGACCCGCCTGGTGGCCGAACACTTTGACTGGGTCCAGTCGGTGGACCGGCTGAAGATCGCCCAGCGCCTGAGCGAGCAGCGGCCCGCTGACTTGCCGCCGCTGCAGATCTGCCTGCAGGTCAATGTGGATGGCGGCGCCAACAAGTCGGGCCTGGCGCCGGATGAGGTTCTGGCGCTGGCGCGGGAGGTCTCACAGCTGCCGCGACTGGTGCTGCGCGGCCTGATGTCCATTCCGGAGCCTGCTATTGATTTTGTAGCGGAGTGTGCAGTCCATGCGCGGGCTAGAGCCATTTTTGATGAGATAAACGCATCCGGCGTGCTGCCCGCGCCTATGGACACCTTGTCGATGGGTATGACGGCTGACCTGGAGGCTGCTATCCATTCGGGCAGCACCATGGTCCGTGTGGGCACTGCTATATTTGGCGGCCGCTGAACGCTTGGGGGCTATTTCTTGGGTTGAGCAATCGGCTTGATATTCCCGCAATCCGCCGACAGCCACTTACCCGCAGCATCCATGGTCATCTTCTCGGGCTTGCCTTTAACGGTGGTCGTGGTGTTCATCTTCATCGTGTACGCGGTGTCGCCGTTGAAGGTCATCACGCCTTCGCCGCTGGAGGGCGGCTGGGTGCAGACGTAAGAAATCTTCATGGTGTTGCCGCTGCGCGCCGACTGGGTGGTTTTGCAGTCGCCTTGCTGCTGCTGGGGCATCTCGTTGCGCTCTGCCATTTCCTTGGTGATGCACATCTTCATGCTCATGCCGCCGCCGGCGCTGGTCCCCATGGATATGCCCTGTTTGGCCATCATGTCCTGCATCTGCTTGCGCTGCTCGGGCGACATGCTGGCGAGCTGCTTTTCCATGCCGGCCATGGCTTTTTCCATTTCGCCGGAGGCGGACTGCATCTTGTTGGTGATTTCCCACAAACCCGGCTTGGTCGTTTGAGAGGAGGCGCTGGTGGCCAGGGTCAGCATCAAGGTGGCGGCGAGGGCGGGGAGGCAGTGTTTCATGGGCATTCCTGTTGAATGGTGAAATGAAAGCGGGGATTCAGCTCGCATTATTGCCAGCGGCCGCCGATTGGCAAGCCCGGCCGCACCGGCGTCAGCGCATGAACTTCCTTTCGCGCCCGATGATGGTCAGGTCGGTGAAGCGCGAGCCTTCATGGTTTTTGGGCCCGTAGCTCACGGAGAAACCGTCCATGTTGTGGTCACGCATCGACTCCAGCGCTGTGATGAGGCTCTCGCGGGTCAGATTCTTGCCCGCGCGGCGCAGGCCTTCGGTGAACACTTTGGCCGCGAGAAAGCCCTCCATGCTGGAGAAATCAAACTCCTTGCTGCCGGACTCTGTCATGCGCTGCTGGTACTCACGCACGAGGACTGACGACGGGGTGTAGGGGAAGGGCACGACCTGGGAAATCGTCACACCGGCGCCGGTGTCGCCCAGTTCTTCGGCCAGCGCCTTGGAGCCGACGAAGCTCACATTGAAGAACTGCCCGCCGTAGGCTTTGGCCCGGGCCTGTTTGACCAGCGCCGCGCAGGATTTGTAAGCGCTGATCTGGATCACGGCTTCGGGCGCCGTCTTGAGGATCTCGGCCAGCGGACCGGAAACGTCCACGCTGTTGCGCTCCACCGTGACGCTGGCGGCCGGTTTGAGGTTGCGCCTCGTCAGGGCCCGCAGCACGCCTTCCAGCCCGGCTTTGCCGTAAGAATCGTTCTGGTAGAAGATGGCGATTTTGGTGATGCCGACGGTGGTCAGGTGCTGCACGATGCGCTCGGTCTCGTCAAAGTAGCTGGCGCGCACATGAAAGAGATTGCGGTTAAAAGGCTCGCGCAGCGCCTGCGCGCCGGTGAAAGGGCCGATCAGCGGAATGCCTGCCGCGTTGATCGCCGGCACCGCCGCCAGCGTGGTGGGCGTGCCGACCGAGCCGATCAGCGCGAACACCTTGTCTTCTTCGATCAGGGCCTTGGCGGCAGCGGCGGCTTTTTCCGGCTCGTAGCCGTCGTCGCGTGAGATGAGCTTGAGGTTTCGGCCGTTGATGCCGCCCGTGGCGTTCACTGAATTGAAGTGAGCCAGGATGCCCAGTTGCATGCGTTTGCCCAGCTCGGCGGCAGGGCCGGTCTGGGCGGCGAATTGCCCGACACGGATCTCGGTATCGGTGACGCCGGTTTCCGCTGCGTGGGTTGAAAAAGCCAGCAGCATTGCGCCGCTCATAAACCAGGGTTTGACGTTCATTTGGGGGACCTCCGAAGGCTTGGTGACCTATGTCGTGTGCTTGCGGATTGCGTATGCAGTCTGCTTCCTACGTTTTCTCAAAAGAATCCTTAGGTAGCAACACCGTTAGTCCCCGGAAGGGGTGATTTCGGGATGAATAGCGTGAAAAAGGGCCCAAAAAAGGCCAAAAGTCGGCAATCTGTAAGTTCGCGGCCAAGCGGCCACCTTTCAAACGGGTGACACCCTTACACGCCCAAGGCCAGTCGGTTCGTGTTTTTGACTTCCTCCATCACCGCATAAGTGCGGGTCTCACGCACGCCGGGCAGCTGCCACAGCACGGTGCCGGCAAACGAGCGGTAGGCCGCCATGTCGGCCATGCGGGTCTTGAGCAGGTAGTCAAAGCCGCCGGCCACCATATGGCATTCGGTGATTTCGTGGTGCACCTGCACCGCGGCCTTGAAGGCCTCAAACACGTTGGGCGTGGTGCGGTCCAGCAGCACCTCGACAAACACCATCATGCCGGCGCCCAGCTTGAGCGGATTCAGCAGCGCCTCGTAGCCCAGGATGTAGCCGTCGCGGGTGAGGCGTTGCACCCGGGCCAGCACGGCAGTCGGCGACAACGCCACGCTTTCTGCCAGCTTCAGGTTGGAAATGCGGCCATCCTGCTGCAGAACATTCAGGATTTTCAGGTCAATGCGGTCAATTTCTGGGGATGCTTCAAACATGGATAGTGATTAATTCGGTGAATCACTCAAATTTAGCGGGAAATTCGGTGTGCTTCAAGAGAATATCGCCGTATCGCGCCTAATGGCCCGCTTTCACCGTGAAACCCTCTATGGAGCCCCTGATGCCAGTTTCCCCCCGCCTGCCGTTCCCTTACCGCCCTGAATCCGACATCGTCGCCGCCCATCTGCAGGGTCTGGCCGGCGCGCTGGACTGGGCGGCGGCGGCGCATTCGGCCCTGCCCTGGGTGCAGGCCGTGCGCGACAACCCGCCGCCCTTCTGGGCGATGGAAAGCCTGCTCAAGGAGTACCCGATCTCCAGCGCCGAGGGCCTGGCGCTGATGCGGCTGGCTGAAGCGCTGCTGCGCGTGCCCGACGCCGAGACCGCGATTGCCCTGACAGCCGACCAGCTGGGCCGCGCCGACTTCGACGGCGCCGGCGACGGTGTGATGGCGCGGCTGTCGGCCTCGGCCATCTCGATGTCCAAGCTGTTTTTGCCCGACCCTTCGACGGGCTCAGGACGAACGGATTCCGGGCCCAACATCATGAGCAAGCTGGGTGCGCGCACCGTGGTGGCGGCGACTTTGCGCGCGGTGCAGTTGCTCGGCCGGCAGTTTGTGCTGGGCCAGACGATTGCCGATGCGATGGGTGAAGCGGATGACGCGCGCAAGCGGATCCCCAATTTGCGCTTCAGCTATGACATGCTGGGCGAGGGCGCGCGCACCGACGCCGACGCGCTGCGCTACCTCGCCAGTTACACGAACGCTATTAAATCCATAGCGGCTGGCGCAAGCACTGTGAGGGCTACAGAACAAAATGACGGTATATCCATCAAGCTCAGCGCGCTGCACCCGCGCTACGAAGACGCCCAGCGCGAGCGCGTCATGGCCGAGCTGGTGCCGCGCGTGTGGGGCCTGTGCGAGCTGTCGGCCAAGGCCAACATCAACCTGACCATAGACGCCGAAGAAGTCGACCGGCTGGAGTTGTCGCTGGACGTGTTTGAGGCGCTGGCCGCTTTGGTGGCGCAGCATTACCCGCAGTGGCAGGGCTTTGGCCTGGCCATGCAGGCCTACCAGACGCGCGCGCTGGAGCTGATCGGCCACATCGCCGGCATCGGGCGCAAGTACAAGCTGCGCCTGATGTGCCGCCTGGTCAAGGGCGCCTACTGGGATTCAGAAATCAAGCGCGCGCAGGAGATGGGCCTGCCGCATTACCCGGTGTTCACGCACAAGCACCATACCGACGTGTCGTACCTGGCCTGCGCGCAGGCGCTGCTGGCCGCGCCCGACGCGATCTACCCGCAGTTTGCCGGCCACAACGCCGCGACCATCGCCGCGATTTTGCAGATGGCGTCGCGCAACGCGGTGCCGTTTGAACTGCAGCGCCTGCACGGCATGGGCGAAGGCGTGTTCCGTGAGGTGCTGAAGAACCCGCTGATCAGCTGCCGTGTGTACGCGCCCGTAGGCGCCCACCGCGACCTGCTGGCCTACCTGGTGCGCCGCCTGCTGGAGAACGGCGCCAACTCCTCCTTTGTGCACCAGCTGGCCGACGAGTCGGTCGGCATGGGCGAGTTGCTGACGTCGCCGCTGCGCCTGCAGCCTGAATCGTCGTTGCCGCTGCCGCCTGCGCTGTACGGCCCGGCCCGGCCCAACAGCCTGGGGCTGGACCTGACGGTGCAAAGCATGCGCGCGCCGCTGCTCGCTGCGCTGGCCACAACCGCTGTGCCCGTGGTGCCGGAGTTTGATGCCAAATCGGCCTCTAGCCTAATCAGGGCGTGCGCTGGCAGCTATCAAAAATGGAGCAAAGTGGCCGTCACCGAGCGCGCCGCCATCTTGCGCCGCGCCGCCGACGCGATGGAGCGGCAGATGCCGAAGTTCTGTGCGCTGCTGGTCAAAGAGGCCTTCAAGACCTGGGGCGACGCCGTATCGGAAGTGCGCGAGGCGGTGGACTTTTTGCGTTACTACGCGGGCGAGGCCGAGCGCATCATGCAGCCGGTGGCGCTGCCCGGCCCGACAGGCGAGACCAACGAGCTGCGTTTGTCGGCGCGCGGCGTGTGGGTGTGCATCAGCCCGTGGAACTTTCCGCTGGCCATCTTCACCGGCCAGGTCGCGGCCGCGCTGGCCACGGGCAACGCGGTCGTCGCCAAGCCTGCCGAGCAAACCCCCGGCGTCGCGTGGGAGGCCGTGAAGCTGCTGCACGAAGCCGGCGTGCCCGAAGGCGCGCTGCAACTGGCGCACGGCCCCGGCGAGACGGTGGGCGCCGCGCTGGTGGCTGCCCCTGGCGTGGCCGGTGTGGTGTTCACCGGCTCCACCCAGGTCGCCAAAATCATCAACCGCGCGCTGGCCGCCAAAGACGGCCCCATCGTGCCGCTGATCGCCGAGACCGGCGGCATCAACGCCATGCTGGTCGACAGCACCGCCTTGCCCGAGCAGGTGGCCGACGCGGTGGTGCAAAGCGCGTTCCGCTCCGCCGGCCAGCGCTGCTCGGCACTGCGCCTGCTGTGTGTGCACGAAGGCATTGCCGACCACGTGATCGAGATGATCAAAGGCGCGGCCCAAGAACTGGTGGTGGGCGAGACCGCAGACCTCGCAACGGATGTCGGCCCGGTGATAGACCGCGAAGCGTACGACAACATCCAGAAGCATCTTCAGCGCCTGGGTTCTGCATCAAAAGTGCTTGTAGCCAAGGATGAGCATAGGGATGCAGCTACAAATTCAATAGCAAACGTCATTTCCCCTGCTGCCTTTGAGGTGCGCAGTCTGGCGGAAGTGAAAGACGAAATCTTCGGCCCCGTGCTGCAGGTGGTGCGCTGGGGCAGCGGCGAGCTGAAAGACCCGGAAGCGGTGATCGCACAGATCAACGCGCTGGGTTACGGCCTCACGCTGGGCATACAGACGCGTATCGATTCACGTGCGCAGGCGCTGGCCGCGGCGGCGCATGTCGGCAACATCTACGTGAACCGCAACATGATTGGCGCGGTGGTGGGCGTGCAGCCGTTTGGCGGCGAGGGGCTCTCGGGCACCGGCCCCAAGGCGGGCGGGCCGCACTACCTGTACCGGTTTTGCGCCGAGCAGACGGTGACGGTGAACACGACCGCCGCCGGGGGCAATGCGGCGTTGCTGGCCGGCGGTCATTGAGGGGCAGGCGGCTGCGGGAGTGGAAGCGATTTTATAAGCCATTTTGGCCCGTAGCCCAATAACCGCTTGGGGAAGCAGCTCCTGAATTTATAGCAAAGCCAGCAGCCGTTCGACAATCGCATGCGCGTAGCGGCTGGCTACTTCTTCCACAAACTTCGGAAAGTCCACGTGCGCGCTGTCATCGGCGCGGTCTGAAATCGTGCGCACCGCGGCAAAAGGCACGCCGTAGTCGAGGCAGACCTGCGCCACGGCCGCGCCTTCCATCTCGACGGCCAGCACGGGGTGGCCGGCGCCGGTCAGCGCATCATGCAGCGCGCGTGACTCGCCGGCGCCCGACACAAAACGGTCGCCGCTGGCGATCAGGCCCTGATGCACGCGCGCATCGGCAAACGCCTGGCTGGCCTGGCCGTGCGCCAGCGCTTCTGATGCAGCGCTGAACAGCTGCGCCGTCAGCGCCGCATCGGCATCGAAGCGCGTGCGGCCATAAAGCGGCACCTCATAGCGCGGAAACAGCGGCGAGGCGTCCAGGTCGTGCTGCACAAAATCGGTCGCCACCACCACGTCGCCGACATTCACGCCCGCACCCACACCACCGGCCACACCGGTGAACACCATGCGCCGCACGCCGAAACGCTCGATCAACGCCGTCGCCGTGGTGGCGGCGGCGACCTTGCCGATCTTTGACAAGGCCAGCACCACCGGCTTGCCGTGCAGGTCGCCCAGCCAGAAGTCGCGGCTGGCATGGGTCACCTTGCGCGGATGGTGCAGCAGCTCCATCAGGCCTTGCTGCTCTTGCAGCAAGGCGCTGAGGATGGCGGTGGGGGTGGTGGAGGCGGGTGTGGGAGGCATGGCTCGATTGTGCCCATGCGGGCGTTGCCAGGTGGGTACAGACGTAAAAAAGGGCGACTTGCGCCGCCCCGTAGAAAACCTTCTCAGGCTCTAAAAACTTGTACTCACTTCTTGTAGCTCCGGCATAACAAGCCCTGCAAGCAGGGCAGTTGTGAGCCTTCGCTGCAAGAAATGAAGCGTTGTTTCATTTCTTGTCGCGCAACTCGCGGCGAAGGATCTTGCCGACCGGTGTCTTGGGCAGGTCGGTGCGGAACTCGACCACCTTGGGCTGCTTGTAGCCCGTCAGGTTGGTCTTGCAGAATTCACGCACCTGGGCTTCGGTGAGGTCGGGGTTTTTCTTGACGATGACCAACTTCACGGCCTCGCCGGATTTCTCGTCGGCCACACCCACGCAGGCGCATTCCATCACGCCGTCGAGCTTGGAGACCACGTCTTCGATCTCGTTCGGGTAGACGTTGAAGCCGCTCACCAGGATCATGTCTTTCTTGCGGTCGACGATCTTGAAGAAGCCGTTGTCGTCAAGCACGCCGATGTCGCCGGACTTGAAGTAGCCGTCCGGCGTCATGACCTTGGCGGTCTCGTCAGGGCGCTGCCAGTAGCCGGCCATGACCTGCGGGCCCTTGATGGCGATCTCGCCGGGCTGGCCTTGCGGCACTTCGTTGCCGTCGTCGTCGAGCAGCTTGAAGTACGTGCCGGGAATCGGCACGCCGATGGTACCGGTGAAGGCCTTGCTGTTGGTCGGGTTGCAGCTGGCCGATGGCGAGGTCTCCGACAGGCCATAGCCTTCGCAGATGGGGCAACCGGTTTTTTCAAGCCAGAGCTTGGCGACCGAGCTCGTGACCGCCATGCCGCCGCCCAGCGAAATCTTCAGGTGCGACCAGTCGACCGTGTTGAAGTCGGGATGGTTGGCCAGGCCGTTGAACAGCGTGTTGACCGCGGGGAAGCTGTTGATCTTGTGCTTGGCCAGTTCCTTGAGCACGGCGGGCAGGTCGCGCGGATTGGGAATCAGGATGTTTTTGCCGCCGGTGCGCATGCCCAGCATCATGTTCACCGTGAAGGCGAAGATGTGATACAGCGGCAGCGCGCAGACATAGGTCGGTTGCTGGTCGGCGGACATGCTGGCCATGGCCGGGCCGTTCCAGGCTTCGGACTGCAGCACGTTGGCGATCACGTTGCGGTGCAGCAGCACCGCGCCCTTGGAAACACCGGTGGTGCCGCCGGTGTACTGCAGCACGGCTACGTCGTCGGGTTTGATGTCGGGGCGCTTGAGCGTCAGGCGCGTGCCTTGCGCAACCGCATCGTTAAAGCGCACAGCGCCGGGCAGGTTGAAGGCCGGCACCATCTTCTTGACGTTGCGCACCACATAGTTGACGAGCGCGCCCTTGAGCATGCCCAGCTGGTCGCCCATGGCGCACAGCACCACGTGCTTGACGGGCGTGGCGGCCAGGCATTGCTCCAGCGTGTTGGCGAAGTTTTCAATGATGACAATCGCCTTGGCGCCCGAATCCTTGAGCTGGTGCTCCAGTTCACGCGGGGTGTACAGCGGGTTGACATTGACCACCACATAGCCGGCGCGCAGGATGGCGGCCACGGCCACCGGGTACTGCGGCACGTTGGGCATCATGATGGCGATGCGGTCGCCCTTGGCCAGGCCCAGGCTTTGCAAATAGGCGCCGAAGGCGAGCGACAGGCTGTCGGTCTGGGCGAAGGTGACGTCTTTGCCCATGAAGCTGTAGGCGACGCGGCTGCCGTGCTTCTTGAAGCTTTCTTCCATCAAGGCGACCAGCGACGGGTACTGGGACGCGTCGATATCGGTAGGAACGCCCGGCGGATAGGCTTTGAGCCATGGGCGGTCAAGGGTCGCTGCATTCATGTTTGTCTTCTCCATTACGTGTTGCTTACTGCCATGGATTCTCACGGCGTGCCCTCTTCGTGGCTATTGCGTTTTCCCTAGGAAACCCGGGAAATCAGGAGGGAAAGCTCTCTAAATCGGGAGGTTCTTGTGGCACGGGGCTGCGGGAAACCCCGGCAGCCCCGTCCAGACGGTCAGCAGTTCCTGGGATTACTCGATGGCCTTGCCCATGTCTTCGATCACCTTTTTGGCGTCTCCGAACACCATCATGGTCTTGTCCATGTAGAAGAGCTCGTTGTCCAGGCCTGCGTAGCCGGCCGCCATGGAGCGCTTGTTGACGATGACCGTCTTGGCTTTGTAGGCCTCCAGGATGGGCATGCCGTAGATGGCGCTGCCCTTGACGTGGGCGGCCGGGTTCACCACGTCGTTGGCGCCCAGGATGATGGCCACGTCGGCCTGGCCGAACTCGGCGTTGATGTCTTCCATTTCATGCACCTGGTCGTAAGGCACTTCGGCCTCGGCCAGCAACACGTTCATGTGGCCGGGCATACGGCCTGCCACCGGGTGAATCGCGTATTTGACGTTGACGCCCCTGTCGATGAGCTTTTGCGCCAGCTCTTTGACCGAGTGCTGCGCGCGCGCCACCGCCAGGCCGTAGCCCGGCACGATGATCACGGTCTCTGCGTTGCCCAGGATGAAAGCGGCGTCGTCGGCCGAGCCCGACTTGACGGGGCGCTGCTCTTTGGCGCCTGCGGCGGCCGTGCCGGCTTCACCGCCGAAGCCGCCCAGGATCACGTTGAAGAAGGAGCGGTTCATCGCCTTGCACATGATGTACGAGAGGATGGCGCCCGATGAGCCGACCAGCGAGCCGGCAATGATCAACATGGAGTTGTTGAGCGAAAAACCGATACCGGCCGCAGCCCAGCCCGAGTAACTATTGAGCATGGACACCACCACCGGCATGTCGGCGCCGCCGATCGGGATGATGATCAGCACGCCCATCACGAATGCCATCGCCAGCATCGCGAAAAAGGCGGGCCAGCTGCCCGTGAACATGAACACCAGGCCCAGGCCGATGGTGATGAGGCCCAGCACCAGGTTCAGCTTGTGCTGGCCGGGGAACTGCACCGGTGCGCCCTGGAACAGGCGGAACTTGTAAGTGCCCGACAGCTTGCCGAAGGCGATCACCGAGCCGCTGAAGGTGATGGCGCCAATGGCCGCACCGAGGAACAGCTCCAGCCGGTTGCCGGTGGGGATGGGGCTGCCTTTGGGCGCGATGCCAAAAGCGTAGGGCTCGGCCACGGCGGCCACGGCGATGAAGACCGCTGCCAAACCGATCATGCTGTGAAAGAACGCCACCAGCTCAGGCATCTTGGTCATCTCGACCGTCTTGGCGCGCCAGGCGCCGTAGCCCCCGCCGACCACCAGACCCAACAGAACGTAACCCATGCCCAGAGCCTTGCCGCCTGAGATTTCAACGATGAGCGCTGCCGTGGTCAGCGCGGCAATGGCCATGCCGGCCATACCGAACAGATTGCCGCGGATCGAGCTGGTGGGATGTGACAGGCCCTTGAGCGCCTGAATGAAACAAACAGAAGCCACCAGGTACAGCAGCGTGACGAGATTCATACTCATTTGGCGGCTCCTTCGGCAGGCGCGACGGCTTTCTTTTCTTTCTTGCGGAACATCTCCAGCATCCGGCGCGTCACCAGAAAGCCGCCGAAGATGTTGACGGCCGCCAGCGCAACGGCCAGCACGCCCATGGTTTTGCCCAGCGGGGTTTCAGTCAGCGCAGCCGCGAGCATGGCGCCCACGATCACGATGGCCGAGATCGCGTTGGTCACCGCCATCAGCGGCGTGTGCAGGGCCGGCGTGACGGTCCACACCACGTGGTAGCCCACGTAGATGGCCAGTACAAAAATAATCAGGTTGATGATGGTGGGTGACACTGCATCCATGGTCTTCTCCGTGAGGGACTGCGCCGGCTTGAGACGGCCTGTCCGATTAAATTCAATGGGTCCGATGGGTACCGAAGGGCTTATTTCTTCTTGACCTCGCCGCCCTGCGTCATCAGGCAGGCCGCAACGATGTCATCTTCCAGGTCGACATTGAGCGTGCCTTCCTTGGTGATGATGAGCTTGAGGAAGTCGAGCAGGTTGCGGGCATACAGCGCGCTGGCGTCGGCCGCAACGAGGGCCGGCACATTGGTCTGGCCGATCAGCGTCACGCCATGCTTGACCACCGTCTTGCCGGGCTCGGTCAGCGGGCAGTTGCCGCCTTGCGGTGCGGCCAGGTCGACGATCACGCTGCCGGGTTTCATGGCCTTGACCATGTCTTCGGTGACCAGCACGGGCGCAGGGCGGCCCGGGATCAATGCGGTGGTGATGACGACGTCGGCTTGCGCCACGCGCTTGGCGACTTCGGCCTTTTGCCGCTCGAGCCAGCTTGGCGGCATGGGCTTGGCATAGCCGCCCACACCGACGGCAGCTTCGCGCTCTTCGTCGGTTTCATACGGCACATCGATGAACTTGCCGCCCAGGGATTCGACTTGTTCTTTCACGCTGGGGCGCACGTCGCTGGCTTCAATCACAGCACCCAGGCGCTTGGCGGTGGCAATCGCCTGCAGGCCGGCCACACCCACGCCCAGGATCACCACGCGGGCGGCCTTGACCGTACCGGCCGCTGTCATCAGCATGGGGAAGAAACGCTGGTATTCGGCCGCGGCCATCATCACGGCCTTGTAGCCGGCGATGTTGGCTTGCGATGAGAGCACGTCCATGCTTTGCGCGCGGCTGGTGCGCGGTGCGGCTTCAAGGGCAAAGGAGGTCAGCTTGGCCGCGGCCAGGCGCTGCAGCCCGGCGGCATCAAAAGGGTTGAGCATGCCGACCAGCACACCGCCGGCTTTGGCCAGGCCCATTTCGCTGTCGAGCGGGCAACGCACTTTGAGCACGATGTCGGCGCCGTAAGCGCCCGCCGCGTCGGTGATCTCTGCGCCGACGGCGGTGTAGGCCTCGTCGGGAACGCTGGCGGCAACGCCGGCGCCCGATTGCACACGGACGGTGTGCCCCTGGGCCTTCAGTTTTTTCGCCGTTTCGGGCGTGATGGCGACGCGTGTTTCTCCGGCCGTGATTTCGGCGGGTACCCCAATGAGCATGGGTCTCTCCTCAGTACGTTGGTGTTGGTTTGCTTGACGTCAGCCCAGGGCGGGCTTGCGCGCGATCTGTCTCGGTGTCTCTGTCTACGTGTCCGTTTTTGTACCTGTCATGAAGCTTACATGAGATTTTTGCAAATTTTTGTCAGGGCAGTCTATAGATTTTGACCCACATCAAGACACGCATAAAAATAGCCCCACCGGCCCTGGTGTGGCGGGTGGGGCTGACCGGTTTTTGGTACCTGGCGTGTTACTTGGCGGTCGGCATCACGAACTCGGCGCCCTTGCCGATGCTCTCGGGCCAGCGCTGCATGATGGATTTTTGCTTTGTATAAAAGCGCACACCCTCTTCGCCGTAGGCGTGCATGTCGCCAAAAAGGCTCTTCTTCCAGCCGCCGAAGCCATGCCAGGCCATGGGCACCGGAATCGGCACGTTGATGCCGACCATGCCGACCTGGATGCGGCGGCTGAATTCGCGTGCCACATGGCCGTCGCGGGTA
Organism: Synechococcus sp. UW140; assembly: GCA_943370375.1. GTDB lineage: Bacteria > Pseudomonadota > Gammaproteobacteria > Burkholderiales > Burkholderiaceae_C > Polaromonas. The sequence continues at coordinate 24,815 of CALRQR020000014.1, read as the reverse complement.
AAGCAGCTCACGCCGTTGCCGAACTCATGGGCGTTGATGAGGTTCACCGCTTCGGCAAAGTCCTTCACACGCACGCAGCCCAGCACAGGGCCGAAGATCTCTTCCTTATAGATACGCATGTCGGGGGTCACGTGGTCAAACAGCGTGCCACCCATCCAGAAGCCCTTGTCGCAGCCCGGCCCGGCCTTGGCGCCGGTGAAGGTGCGGCCGTCGACCAGCAGCTTGGCGCCTTCTTTCACACCGGTGTCGATGTAGCCGGTGATGCGCTGGTGCGCGGCCGAGGTGACGATGGGACCCATCTCGGCGTCAAGCTCCACACCGTTCTTGATGACCAGCGTTTTGGCGCGCGCCTCGAGCATGGGAATGAGCTTGTCGGCCACGTTGCCGACCAGCACCGCCACCGAGATCGCCATGCAGCGCTCGCCGGCCGATCCGTAGCCTGCGCCTATCAAGGCATCCACCGCCTGCTCCAGGTCGGCGTCGGGCATGACCACCATGTGGTTCTTCGCGCCGCCCAGGGCCTGCACGCGCTTGCCGTGGTGTGCGCCGGTTTCATAGATGTAGTTGGCGATCGGCGTGGAGCCGACAAAGGACACCGCTTTCACATCAGGGTGAACCAGCAGTGCGTCGACCGCTTCCTTGTCGCCTTGCACCACGTTGAAGACCCCGTCGGGCAGGCCCGCCTGCTTGAGCAGCTCGGCCATGAAAAGGCTGGGGCTGGGGTCGATGGGGCTGGGCTTCAAGACAAAACAGTTGCCGGCAGCAATCGCCACCGGGAACATCCACATCGGCACCATCACCGGAAAGTTGAACGGCGTGATGCCGGCCACCACGCCCAGCGGCTGGCGCAGCGTCCAGTTGTCGATGCCGGTGGAGACCTGGTCGGTGAAGTCGCCTTTGAGCAGCTGCGGGATGCCGCAGGCAAATTCCACGATGTCGATGCCGCGCGAGACTTCGCCCTGCGCGTCGGTAAAGACCTTGCCGTGCTCGGCCGTGATCATGTGGGCCAGCGTGTCCTTGTTCTGGTTGAGCAGCTCCAGGAACTTGAACATCACGCGCGCGCGGCGCAGCGGCGGGAGGTCGGACCAGGCCGGAAAGGCCGCCTGCGCAGAGGCCACGGCGGCGTCGACCTCTGCCGTGCTGGCCAGCGCCACATGGCCTGACACCGCGCCGGTGGCGGGGTTGAAGACTTCCTGGCTGCGGCCCGACGTGGGCGCGGTGACGCGGCCGTTCAGGTAGTGGCCAATGGTGGCTTGAGAAGCGGTGGCGGGGGATAAAGACATATGCATTCCTCTGGAGATGGCCTGGCGGTTGAAGGGGGCACCCCCTAAAGGAGTGGCTTGATGTCAGTCTAGGTGCGCAAGGCCCAATTGATAATGCCCTGTTTTGTGATTACATTGTTCATATTCCTGAACAATAGGCTTTTGCGCAGCGCCATCCATGTCTTCCGACCAGCTTTCGCCCCTCGTGGCCGACCTTCATCTGCTGACCGTCCTGGCCGACACGCGCAGCTTTACCGAGACCGCGCGCCGCCTGGGCGCCTCCAAAGCCTCGGTCAGCATGCGCATCAGCGAACTGGAGCGCTCCGCCGGCGTGATGCTGGTTCGCCGCACCACGCGCTCGGTGGGCCTGACGGAGGCCGGCCAGCAACTCGTCAACGGCATGCAGCCGGCCTTCAACCGCATCAGCGAAAGCTACACCGCCGTCAAGGACCTGGTGGGCACACCGCGCGGGCTGGTCCGCGTGACGGCGCCGGTCGCGCTGGGGCGCCAGCACCTGGCGCCCTTCGTGGCGGCGTTTCTCAAGCGCTATCCCGACATCCACATCGAGCTCGAGCTGACCGACCGCTTCGTCAACCTGGCCCACGAAGGCTTTGACCTGGCCATACGCCACACCAATGCGCCGCCTGAAACGCATGTGGCCTGGGTGTTGTGCGACACGCGCTCCATCCTGCTGGCCAGCCCAGACTACCTCGCGCGGCGCGGCGTGCCTTCGCAGCCCTCCGAGCTCGCCGGCCACGACTGCCTGCTCTACCTGGGCAACCACAATGCCGCCACCTGGACGTTTGTGCGCACCGGCAAGCGCAAATCGCGCGAGCAGGTGGGCGTGACGATTACCGGCACGCTCAAGGCCAACAACAGCGAGGTGCTGCGCGAGGCCTTGGTGGCCGGCCTGGGCATCGGCCTGTTGCCGGACTTCAGCGCAAGCGCGGCCGGCAGCCCGTCAACCGGCACACCGGCGCTTGTACAGGTGCTGCCCGACTGGCAGGTGCAAGGTTTTTTTGGTGAGCGTATCTACGCCCTGAGGCCCTGGTCGCCGCAGGTGCCGAAAGCGGTGCAATGCCTTGTCGAGCATCTGCGGGAGAGTTTTGCCGGTGGCTTCGGTGCGTCGGCACAAAAGTCCGCGGGATGACCGCTGGCCCCGTCAATCCGGTCCTGGCAAAAATACCCGCCAGGTTTGTCATGCACGCCACCGATAATCCCCACCCATGAATACACGATGGAAACCCAGCGTCACGGTCGCTGCGGTGATAGAAAAAACGATAGACGGCGTCTCAAAGTTCCTGCTGGTCGAGGAAGAAACCCGGGACGGCCTGAAACTCAACAACCCGGCCGGCCACCTGGATCCGGGCGAAAGCCCGATTCAGGCCTGCGCCCGCGAGACGCTGGAAGAAACGGCCTGGCACTTCAAGCCGACCGAGATCGTGGGTGTCTACCTCTCGCGCTTTGAGCGGGCCGTGCCCGGGCAGGACGAGCCGATGGACATTACCTACCTGCGCTTTGCCTTTTGCGGCGAACTCGGCGAGCACGTGGCCGGGCAGGTGCTGGACGAAGGCATTGTGCGCACCGTCTGGCTGACGGCCGACGAGATCAGGGCCTGCGTTCCTATGCACCGCAGCCCCTTGCTGCTGACCTGCATGGAGGATTACCTGGCAGGCAAGCGGTATCCGCTGGCGCTGGTCACGACCGACCCGAGCGTGTACCCCGCGCGCGGCTGAGACGCGCTGTCCCGCAGGCCCACGGCGCGCCATCATCCCCGCAAACCCTGCGTATTTGAGCCTGCGGGGATAATTGCGGCTATGGGTCAAAAAGGCACATCCGCGCAGCGGATCGTTGTGGGTTTGAGCGGAGGCGTGGACTCCGCGGTGACGGCGTACCTGCTCAAACAGCAGGGCCACGAGGTCATCGGCATCTTCATGAAGAACTGGGAAGATGACGATGACAGCGAGTTCTGCTCGTCCAATATTGATTTTGTCGACGCCGCCGCCGTGGCCGATGTGATCGGCATCGAGATCGAACACGTCAATTTCGCCGCCGACTACAAAGACCGCGTCTTCGCCGAATTTCTGCGTGAATACCAGGCCGGCCGCACCCCCAACCCCGACATCCTCTGCAACGCCGAGATCAAGTTCAAGGCCTTCCTTGACCACGCCATGCGCCTGGGCGCCGGGAAGATCGCCACAGGTCATTACGCCAGGGTGCGCCAGAACGAAGCCACCGGCCTGCACGAGCTGCTCAAGGGCCTGGACCCGGCCAAAGACCAGAGCTACTTTTTGCACCGCCTGAACCAGGCGCAGCTGTCGAAGACGCTGTTTCCGGTGGGCGAGCTGCACAAGACCGAAGTGCGGCGCATTGCCGACGAGATCGGCCTGCCGAACGCGAAGAAAAAAGATTCGACCGGCATCTGCTTTATCGGCGAGCGGCCTTTCCGCGAATTTTTGAACCGCTACATCGCCAAAGAACCCGGCCCCATCAAAAACGACAAAGGCCGCGTGCTGGGTGAACACGTGGGTTTGTCGTTCTACACGCTGGGCCAGCGCCAGGGCCTGGGCATAGGCGGCGTAAAAGCCAAGGGCGCCGAGCTCAAGGCCGCACAGGCTCGCGGGCTACGCGGTGTGGGCGAGCACGAACCGTGGTTTGTGGCGCGCAAGGATCTGGACACCAACACGCTGTGGGTGGTGCAAGGCCATGACCACCCGTGGCTGCAATCGACCGTGCTGCAGGCACAGGACTGCAGCTGGGTGGCCGGCAGCGCGCCCGCGCCCGGCGCCATGGCCGCCAAGACCCGTTACCGGCAGGCCGATGCGGCCTGCGAGTTGCGCGGCGTCGCGGGTGGTGCGTGCGAGCTGGTGTTTGCAGACGCCCAGTGGGCGGTCACGCCGGGGCAGTCGGCCGTGCTGTACCAGGGTGATGTCTGCCTGGGCGGCGGGGTGATTGCCGCCAGCAATGTGCAGAACCAGCCGGCCTTATCGGTTGCGGCCAAGGCTGCTTACGCCTGAGTGGTTTGATTTTTCAAGCAAAAAGGGCCTCTAGCCCAATGCCTGTCTTGACCTTTTGCTCCTGAATTGATAGCAAACCACGGGCTGACCGGAAGCCGGCCGCCGTGCGCGCCAAAAATTTACAGCGCCGACTCGACGTAGGTATAGATGTAGTTGGAGCCGCCGTTGACATTGCCCAGCAGGCGCGACGAACCAAAAATGCCGGAGCGGTGCGACACGCCGAAGCCGATATAGGTTTCTTTCAGCGGCCGGTAGCCGATCAGGTCGCCCAGGCTCACGTCGATGGTCGGGTCCAGGTAATTGAGCATGCGCGAGGCCGACTTGCCGTTGGCCGCCAGGCTGGACGACTCGATGTAAGGCGCCCGCTGCGCCATCGACACGCCCACACCCAGTCCCAGTCGCGTCTTCACGCGGTCGCTCCAGGGAAAGCCCGAATAAACCGCTTTCATGAACAAGTCGAGCTGAAGCCCATTGGCCTGCAGCCCGCGCTCGTTGTGGTGCGTCAGGCCCACATAGCCGATGAAGTCCAGCGGCCAGCCGTTCACGTTGTTCAGGAAAGGCTTGCCCACCTGGATGCCGGTGATGCTGGTCGAGTTGACTTTGGCGGTCGACACGCACTGCATCGTGATGATCTTGGCCAGGTGGCAACCGTCCTCGGTTGACTTGCCGTACAGCAGCTTGAAGTAGGTGGGCGAGCTTTCTTCAGCCCATTCGCGCTTGTGGCCGCCGAAGTCGTAGGCCGCGCCCAGGTACACCGCAGGCAGCACGCCTTTTTGCACGATGGGGCTGTCTTTGGTCTTGTTGCCCAGCATCGTCGCCGACACGCCGGCGAGCAGGCGCCAGCGCTCTGTGAGGTCGTAAGAGCCATACAGGCCGATGGAGGTCTGGATGTCCGCGCCGGGTGCGTAGGCGGGGCGCCCCGGCGTGGCCTCGCCGGCCTGTACGCCGTAGTAATAGTTGTTCAGCCGGGCATCGCGCATGGACACGGTCAGGCTCGGGCGCAGCATCCACGGGCCGGAACGCCAGTCATAGGTGTAGCCCAGGCGGAACTCGTTGCCCTTGTAGGTGTTGCCGATGTCGTGCACCAGTTCGGCCTGCAGCGTGCCCCAGGGCTGGCGCCAGCGGTAGGCCAGGCCCAGGTCCAGGGCCGAATCGCGCGGCGACATGCCCGTCAGGCTGGCGGGCAGGCGCTCGGTCGGGAAGCCCTCCAGGCGCTGCTCGACAAAAAGGTCCAGCCGCTGGTCGCCGCCGTTCAGCAGCTTTACACCGCCCCGGTTGGCATGCAGGAAAAGCCTTTCACCCTCATACAGATACAGCGGCAACAGGTCGTAGCGTGTGCCGGCGTCCTTGTAGGGTGAGCGCTCGATGCGCGTCACCAGGCCCAGGCCCGCGCTGCCCGGCGTGGAAAGAATGTCGGTGAGCGGCTCGGTATTGCCGCCCGCCAGGGCCGGCTGCAGGGCACACAGGCCGCTGAGTACAAGGGTGGAGCCCACAAGGAGGCGGCGTGACGAGGAGGTGAGATTCATCATGTTTTTCTGGAAGAAAGGTGCAAAAAAGGGCCGCTCAATGGCTAGCGGCGCTGCAGACACTCGATGCTATCCACGAATGGCACACCCCGGCCCGCCCAACTTGTAAGCAAAACGGCACAAATAGGCTAGGCCGGAATCCTTTCGGGCCGGTTTCATCACACGCCGGCTCACACGTACACTGCCTATCGTCGGGTCTCCACTAACTTAACGGAGCCTGTTATGCCCAAATTCGTGATCGAACGTGCCATCCCCGGACTCGGGGCCCTGAAGCCCGCCGAACTGCAATCCGTCTCCCAGAAATCCTGCGCCGTGCTGCAGGAGCTGGGCCCCGATGTGCAGTGGGTGCAAAGCTATGTGACGGGCGACAAGATGTACTGCATCTACCGCGCGGCCAATGAAGAGCTCGTGCGCGAGCATGCGCGCAGGGGCGGCTTTCCGGCGAACTCCGTCGCGCAAATCACCACCGTCATCGACCCCACCACGGCTGAAGCCTGAGGCCCGTCCGTGAACGTGCAAGTCCCCAACGAGCCGCCACCGCAGGGGCTTGCCATTTACCTGCTCGGCCCGCCGCGGGTGGAACGGGGCGGCGCCCCCGTGCCGCCGCCACGCGGGCACAAGGTCTGGGGCTTGCTCGCCTATCTGGTTCGCAGCGAGACGCCGGTCAGCCGCAAACACCTGGCGGGGCTGCTGTTCGAAGATGCCGAAGACCCGCTGGCCGCCTTGCGCTGGAATCTGAGCGAGTTGCGGCGCCTGCTGGGCAGCGCGGAACTGCGCGGCGATGTGTTGACGCTCCCGGTTGAAGCGGCGAGCTACGTCGATCTCAATGCCGTACTTTCGGGAAGCTGGGCGCAAGCCCTCTGCGTGCCCGGCCTGGACCGCGAGCTGCTGGAAGGCATGAATTTTTCGGGCAGCCCGGCCTTCGAGGTTTGGCTCGCCACGGAGCGCCGCCATCTCCAGGCCGTTGCTGAAGCCGTGCTGCGCGAAGCCGCGCAAGCCCGCATGGCCGCAGGCGCCATGGCCGAGGCAGCCGGTTTGGCGAGCCGCCTTGTGCAACGCAACCCGCTGGACGAAAACTACCAGGTGCTGCTGGTGCGCAGCCTCGCCGCCGCAGGCGACGGCGTCGGTGCGGCGTGCCAGGCTGCCGCTTGCCGCGAATTGTTCCAGCGCGAACTCGGGGTGCAACCCGGTGCGGCACTGGATGATGCCATGCGCACGGTCACAGACGTGCCGACGGCGCGGCCCGCCACCGGCCGCGCCGCGGCGCTGGCGCAGCTCGAAGCCGGCGAGGCCGCCATCGGCGCCGGTGCGCTTGATGCGGGCCTGCAATGCCTGCGCCGCGCCATCGTCGAAGCTGACGCCACAGGCGATGCAGCCTTGCGTGCGCGCACCCGCCTGGCGCTGGGTGGTGCGCTGGTGCATGCGGCGCGCGGGCGCGACGAGGAAGGCGCCACCGCGCTTCACGAGGCGCTGGAGGTCGGGCACGACGTATCGCCAGTACACGCCGCCGCCGCGTGCCGCGAACTCGGCTATGTTGAATTTCTGCGCGGCCGCTATGAGCGCACGGCGGCCTGGCTGCAGCGCGCCAGGCCGCTGGCCGGCGAGGATCGCGCGGAGATGGCACGCATCGCCACCGTATACGGCTCCGCGCTCAGCGACACCGCGCATTACGCGGCCGCTATTGCCTTGCTGCGCGAGGCTGAGACACTGGCCGCTGCGGCCGGCGACAACAAGCAGCTCGCCTACGCGCTGTCGATGCTCGGCCGCACGCTGCTGTTGCACGGTGATCTCGACGCCGCGGGTGTCGCGCTCGACCGGTCGATAGACTTCGCCCAGAAAGGCTGGACCGCTTTTGTGCCGTGGCCGCAATCGCTGCGGGCCGAAGTCGATCTGATGCGCGGGGACGTCAACGCCGCTGCACACCGCCTCGAACACGCGTTTGCGCTTGGGTGCCAGATCGGCGACCCGTGCTGGGAGGGCATTGCCGGCAGGGGCCTGGGGTGCGTCGCCATGGCGCGCGGTGAACCTCAGCGCGCGGTCGAAATCTTCGTCGATGCCGTTGCGCGATCTGCTCGCCTGCCCGACGCCTACCTGTGGGGCAAGGGCTATGCGCTTGATGCCTTGTGCGGCGTGGCCGTTGCACATGCCATGCCCCAGGCTTCGGCGTGGATCAACGACCTGCAGGGCCTGGCTGCGCGCAGCGGCATGCGTGAACTGACAGTGCGCGCCTACCTTCACCGCGCGGCGCTTGGCGACAGCGCCAGCGGCGATGCGGCACGCCTGCTTGCAGGCCAGATCGACAACCCCGCGCTGCACACCCTGGCCGGGCTTTGACACCGGCGCCGGCATCGGCGTGGCCTTCGAGCGCGGCAACTCTTAAGAGACTGATGATGAATGTGAATTCGAAACTGTATGGCGGTACCCGGCTGCTGGCGCCCGGGCAGGCCCTGCGCCTGCCCCGCGCGGGCGGCGAGCTGACGGTGCTGCGAGGCCGGCTCTGGCTCACGCGCAACAACGACCTGGGCGATCACTTCATCGACGCAGGGCAGCGTGTGTGGCTGAACGCCAACGAGAACGCCGTGGTGGAGACGGCAGGAAGGCAGCAGGGCGTAAGCCTGCACTGGGAGCCCCGCCGCCAGGGATTGTTCAGTGCCTTGCTTGCTGCACCTCTGAACGGCACGGCTGTTCTGGCCCTGTCGGCGGCCCGCGGTTTCATGGCACTGGGGCGCGCTGCCGCGGCGGGCGCCAGGCGCGCACGCGGTCAGCGTGAGATCAGCGATTGCCATGCCGTGTTCGTTCCGTTGGAGCGCGGCGGCGTGGTGCGGACCGCTTCCTTCAAAAGCCGGTTCCGGTAAAGAAAAAAGGCCCAAGGCGTCAACGCCAGGGGCCTTTTGTGGGCCGCAGTGAAAGCTGCGGCTCTGTCCTGATTTAGAACGGAATGTCGTCGTCCATGTCGTCAAAACCGCTGGCCGCCCGGGAGGCCGCCGGGGCTTGCCGTGGTGCGGCTGCTGCAGGCGCGCGTGCCGGTGCGGACTGGCGCGGCGCTTCGTAGCCGCCACCGCCGCCGTCGTCACCGCCGGGGCCGCCCATGCCTTGCCGGCTGCCCAGCATCTGCATCTGGTCGGCGCGGATTTCGGTGGTGTATTTTTCGACGCCGTCCTTGTCGGTCCACTTGCGGGTGCGCAAGGAGCCTTCAACGTAAACCTGCGAGCCTTTGCGCAGGTACTGGCCGACGATTTCTGCCAGGCGGCCGTTGAACACCACGCGGTGCCATTCGGTGGCTTCTTTCATTTCGCCGGTTTGCTTGTCTTTCCACTTGTCGGTGGTGGCAATGGTGACGTTGGCGACCTGGTCGCCGCTCGGGAAGCTGCGCATTTCGGGGTCGCGGCCGAGATTGCCGACGACGATGACTTTATTGACGGATGCCATGGGGTGTTCTCCTGATCTGACTTAGAGCTAACTTAGAGTTTAACTGGCTGGCCGCGCCGCGCTGGGGTGCCTGTAACAGCCGCGGCCCCGTGCCGGCTGGGCGCCCGCATGGGCCAGGCCACCGCCAGCCACAGCAGCATGAGGCCGCCGCAGACCGCAAAAAGCCCTTCGGCGCCGTGCGTCTTGGTGATCCAGCCGCCCACCGCCCCGCCGGCAAAAAAGCCCAGCGACTGCAGCGTGTTGTAGACCCCCAGCGCAGCGCCGCGCGCATGGGCCGGGGCCACGCGCGATGCCAGGCTGGGTTGCGTGGCTTCCAGCACATTGAAGCCGCAGAAAAACAGGAAGAGCAAGGCCGCGAGCATGCCGAGGCTGGGTGTCGCCGAAGCAGTCCAGAGCAGGCCCAGCTGCACCAGCCCGATCAGGCCGACCGAGCCCAGGAACACCGCCCGCAGGTAGCCGCGTTTTTCCAGCGGAAACAGCGTCATGCCCATCACTACAAACGAGGCCAGCACCGCCGGCAGGTAAACCTGCCAGTGGCTGGCTTTGTCCAGCCCGGCGCCCACCAGCAGGGCGGGAATGGCCACCCACATGGCCAGCTGAACGGCGTGGAGGATGAACACGCCAAAGTCCAGCCGCAGCAGGGCCGCGTCCTTCAGCACTTCAGCCACGCTGCCGCGAGGGCGATTGGCGTGCTCCACGGGCTCGGGCGGCACCCACCAGATCACCACGGCGATGCCAGCCAGCGCCAGAACGCCTGTCAGCGCAAAGAGGCCGTGCAGGCCGATAAGGCCTCCCAGCAGCGGGGCCACGACCAGCGAGAGCGCAAACATGAGTGCAATGCTGCCTCCCACCATCGCCATGGCTTTGGTGCGCACCTCATCCCGCGTGGAGTCGGCCAGCAGGGCGGTAACAGCGGCCGAAATAGCGCCCGCGCCCTGCAGCGAACGGCCAGCGATCAGCCAGTTGAGGTCAGGCGCCCACGCCGCCACCAGGCTGCCCAGCGCAAAAACCACCAGGCCGGAAATAATCACCCGTTTTCGGCCCCACCAGTCCGAGGCGATACCGAACGGAATCTGCAGCAGCCCTTGCGTCAGGCCGTAAATGCCCATGGCCAGCCCGACCCGCGCCGGGTCGTCGCCGCCGGGGTACTTCGCCGCTTCCAGCGCGAATACCGGCAGCACCAGGAAAAGGCCCAGCATGCGCAGCGCAAAGATCGACGCCAGCGAAAAGCTGGCGCGCCGCTCGGTGGCGGTCATCGGAAAGGACAAAGGGGCGGAGGGCGCGGTCAAGGGGTAAAAGGCGGCAAAAAGGGCTGAAAAAGAGGGGAAAACGGGCAATCGGTCTGCATGACACAGCAAACCCGGCCGTCCGGACGGTACCCAACCGGCTATTGTGCTTGAAACGGTGCTTCGGTCTATGATGGAGAGTTTTGCGGCTGCCACATCTTGAACTCTCCCGACGACAGCAAATACCTCGCTTCCCAGGCCGCAGAAGGCCGGCACGTGGCAGAGCCTGCGGGCCGCTATCTGGCACAGGCCCTGGCCGCCCAGCGCATCAGCATTCGCGGGGCACGCACGCATAACCTCAAAAATATCGACCTCGATATTCCGCGCAACCAGCTGGTGGTCATCACCGGGCTGAGCGGGTCGGGCAAGTCGTCCCTGGCCTTTGACACGCTGTACGCCGAAGGCCAGCGCCGCTACGTTGAAAGCCTTTCAACCTATGCCCGCCAGTTTTTGCAGCTGATGGACAAGCCCGACGTCGACATGATCGAGGGCCTGTCGCCCGCGATCTCCATCGAGCAGAAGGCCACCTCGCACAACCCGCGCTCCACCGTGGGCACGGTGACCGAAATCCACGACTACCTGCGCTTGTTGTTTGCCCGTGCCGGCACGCCTTTTTGCCCCATCCATGATTTGCCCTTGCAGGCCCAAAGCGTGAGCGAGATGGTCGACACCGTGCTGGCCCTGCCCGAAGACACCAAGCTGATGATCCTGGCGCCGGTGGCGCGTGACCGCAAGGGCGAGTTCGTGGACGTGTTCGCCGAAATGCAATCGCAGGGCTACGTGCGCTTTCGTGTCGACGGAACGGCGTACGAGTACGACGACCTGCCCAAACTCAAGAAAACCGAGAAGCACAACATCGACGTGGTGATCGACCGCATCAAGGTACGGGCCGACATGCAGCAGCGGCTGGCCGAAAGCTTTGAGGCGGCGCTTCGCCTGGCCGACGGCAAAGCGATTGCGCTGGAAATGGATACGGGCAAAGAGCATCTCTTCAGTGCCAAATTCTCTTGCCCGGTGTGCGACTACTCGCTCAGTGAAATGGAGCCGCGGCTCTTCTCGTTTAACTCGCCGGTCGGCGCCTGCCCCACCTGCGACGGCCTGGGCCATATGGAATTTTTCGACCCGGCGCGCGTGGTGGCCTTTCCGTCGTTGAGCCTGGCCAGCGGCGCCGTCAAAGGCTGGGACCGCCGCAACGGCTACTACTTCTCGATGCTCGAGAGCCTGGCCAAACATTACAAGTTCGATATCGATACGGGTTTTGAGAATCTGCCAGACAACGTGCAGCAGGTGGTGCTGCACGGCTCAGGCGAAGAAGAAATCAAGTTCAGCTACGTGATGGATTCCGGCAACTTCGCCGGCAAGAAGATCACCAAGAAGCACCCGTTCGAGGGAGTCATCACCAACTTCGAGCGCCGCTACCGCGAGACCGACTCCGCCGCGGTGCGCGAAGAACTCGCCCGCTACCGCAGCGTGCAGCCTTGCCCCGACTGCGAAGGCACGCGCCTGCGCGCCGAGGCGCGCCACGTGTACCTGGTGAGTGCACCTGAAGACGGCAGCGATCCATTGGCGCGCAGCCATCGCAAGGCGATCTATGAAATCAGCCATTCGACGCTGCGCGAGAGCTTCGAGTATTTCAACGCGCTGAAGATGCAGGGCGCCAAGGCCGAGATTGCCGCCAAGGTGGTGCGCGAGATCGGCCTGCGCCTGAAGTTCCTCAACGACGTGGGCCTCAATTACCTCAGCCTGGACCGCAGCGCCGAGACGCTCTCGGGCGGCGAGTCGCAGCGCATCCGCCTGGCGTCGCAGATCGGCTCGGGCCTGACCGGCGTGATGTATGTGCTCGACGAGCCCAGCATCGGCCTGCACCAGCGCGACAACGACCGCCTGATCGGCACGCTCAAGCATCTGCGCGACATCGGCAACAGCGTGCTGGTGGTCGAGCACGACGAAGACATGATCCGCGCGGCCGACCACGTGATCGACATGGGGCCGGGCGCCGGCATCCACGGCGGGCGCGTGATGGCGCAAGGCACTTTTGACGAAGTCAAGAACAACCCCGACTCGCTCACCGGCCAGTACCTGGCGCAGACATTAAAAATCGCCGTGCCGAAACGCCGCACGCCCTGGCTGCCGACAGTCAAGACGGTGGAGGCGGCTGAGAAAAAGAAGGTCTCGCGTTTTCCGCAAAGCCCGGCCGCCGAGCGCCGCGCCGCGCGCGAAGCCGTGCACCAGGCCACGCTGGGCGACATGCAGGCCCTGCGCGTCATCAATGCCACCGGCCACAACCTCAAAGGCGTGAGTGTCGAATTCCCGGTGGGTTTGCTCACCTGCGTGACAGGCGTCTCCGGCTCGGGCAAGTCCACGCTGGTCAACGACACGCTGTATGCCGCCGTGGCACGCACGCTGTACCGCGCGCATGAAGAGCCCGCGGCGCACGAAGCGATTGAAGGCATCGAGCACTTCGACAAGGTCATCAACGTCGACCAGTCGCCGATCGGCCGAACGCCGCGCAGCAACCCGGCCACCTACACCGGTCTCTTCACGCCGATCCGCGAACTGATGGCCGAGATGAACACCGCACGCGAACGCGGCTACGGCGCCGGGCGCTTCAGCTTCAACGTCGCCGGCGGCCGCTGCGAAGCCTGCCAGGGCGACGGTGTGGTGAAAGTCGAGATGCACTTTTTGCCTGACGTGTATGTGCCCTGCGATGTCTGCAAGGGCATGCGCTACAACCGTGAAACACTGGAAGTGCAGTACAAGGGCAAGAACATCGCGCAGATCCTGGACCTGACCGTCGAGGTGGCCGCCGAGTTCTTCAAGGCCGTGCCCACCATCTCGCGCAAGCTGCACACGCTGCTGGATGTGGGCCTGTCCTACATCAAGCTGGGCCAGGCCGCGACGACGCTGTCGGGCGGCGAGGCGCAGCGCGTGAAGCTCGCGCTCGAGCTGAGCAAACGCGACACCGGCCGCACGCTCTACATCCTGGACGAGCCCACGACGGGCCTGCACTTTGCCGACATCGACTTGCTGCTCAAGGTGCTGCACCAACTGCGCGACGCGGGCAACACGATTGTGGTGATCGAGCACAACCTGGACGTCATCAAGACGGCCGACTGGCTGGTCGACATGGGGCCGGAAGGCGGGGCCGGCGGCGGCACTGTGGTGGGCGTGGGCACACCCGAAGATATCGCCGCCAACCCGGCCAGCCATACGGGCCGCTACCTGGCGCGCCTGCTGTAATTTTGTGCGAGGTGTTTGGGCGCCAACAGCGCCCGGGCCGCGCCTTTTTCTTTCCTTCTTTTGGATTCCGGTTTTGAACAGCTCCACCTTTTTCACCCGGCGCAAGGTCGTTTTCCTGCTGGCCTCGCTGTGCTGCCTGCTCTGGGGCAGCGCCTATCCTGCCATCAAGAACGGCTATGCGCTGTTCCATATCGCGGCCAACGACATTCCGTCCAAGCTGGTGTTTGCGGGCTGGCGCTTTGTGTTTGCCGGGCTGGTGCTGCTGGTGTTCGCGGCGCTCGCCAAAAAACCGGTTTTTAATCTGGACCGCCGCACCTTCGGCCAGGTGACGCTGGTGGGCCTCACGCAAACGAGCCTGCAATACGTGTTCTTCTACATCGGCCTGGCGTATGCGACCGGCGTGAAGAGCTCGATCATGAATGCGACGGGCACGTTCTTCAGCGTGCTGCTGGCGCATTACATCTACAAGAACGACAGGCTCAGCTTCAACAAGGTGCTGGGCTGCGTGGTGGGCTTTGCCGGCGTGATGGTGGTGAATTTCAGCGAAGGCTTGTTGACCTTCGACTTCACGCTGCTCGGTGAAGGTTTTGTGGTGATCGCCGCCTTTGTGCTATCGGCCGCCAGCATCTACGGCAAAAAAGTGTCGCAGCGCGTGGACTCGGTGGTGCTGACCGGCTGGCAGCTGGCCGTCGGCGGCCTGGCGCTGCTGCTGATCGGTTGGGTCACGGGCGGCACGCTGGCGGGCTTCACGCTCAAATCCACCTTGCTCATGGTGTACCTGGTGGTGCTGTCGTCGGCAGCGTTTTCACTGTGGACGATTTTGCTGAAATACAACCGGGTGAGCATGATCACCGTCTTCAACTTCATGGTGCCGATTTTCGGGACGGTGCTGTCGGCACTGTTCCTTGATGAGAGCTTTCTGGAGTGGAAGAACGGGTTGGCTTTGCTGCTGGTTTGTTATGGCATCTGGCTGGTGACCAAGGAAGAGAAGCCGGGCTAAGAAATACCGGCTTTGGCCCGTCCTCACGGCAAGTCCGCAGGAAGCGAACGGCGCGCCTCCAGCGCCCGGCTTCCAGCCGCCATGGCGATCGCGAGTACAACCAGAATCGCCGCCACGGCGAACGTGATCCGCATGCCGGTGGCAACCGCCTCAGGGTCGGCTGTCGTGATGTCGGCCGCTTTCGATGCGAACGCAAACACGGCGCCCATCACGGATGCGCCGGTCATGAGCCCGAGATTGCGCGACAGATTGAGCATGCCTGAGACGACCCCGCGCTGATCCGGGTGGACATCCCCCATCACGGCTGTGTTGTTGGCCGCCTGGAACAGCTGATAACCGGGCGTGAGGACGGCGATGGCGGCGATGTAACCCCCCACGCCGAGGAACGCCGGAAGCACGGCGAGCGCCGCTGAACCGGCCGCCATGACGATGAGCCCCCCGACCACCATAAGCGGCGCGCCCAGGCGGTCGACCAGACGACCCGCCCCGACGCCGCTCAGTGCGGCCATGAGCGGGCCGACCGAGAGGACAAGCCCCACCAGCGCCGCGGGCAAGCCCAGCGAACGGGACAGGTAGAACGGCCCGACTACCAGCGTTGTCATCATCACCGTTGAAACCAGCGCGTTCATGGCAAGGCTTGCGCTGAAGGCAGGATCGCGGAACATCACCAGGCGGATCAGGGGCGAGGTGGCCTTCGCCTCAACGAACACAAAGAGGCCCACGCCGAGTGCGGCCGCCAGCAGCAAGGCCATGTTCAGCGGGCCGAAGCTGCCGCGCCCCATCGTCACGGCCAGTGCATAGGCTGCGAGCGTCAGAGCCAGAAGCAGCGTGCCCAGGCTGTCAAAACGGACACGGGCCGTTTTTGAAGGGCGGTCTGAAGGCAGGTAGCGATGCGTGAGGACCAGCGCCAGGATGCCCAAAGGCACGTTGACGAAGAAGATCGCCTGCCACCCGAGCCCGGCAATCAGAACGCCGCCCAGTGAGGGGCCGAGTGCGGTGCCTGCCGCGGACATGGTCCCCAGCAAGCCCATGGCGCTGCCGGTCCTGGCCTTGGGGACTGTCTCGCCGATAAAAGCCATGGTGAGCGCCATCATGACGGCTGCCCCGAGGCCCTGCGCCCCCCGGGCGGCAATCAGCAGCCAGAGCGCGGGTGCCATGCCGCACAGCACCGAGGCGGCCGTGAACAGCGCGATGCCGGCCAGCAGCAGCCGCTTGCGCCCGACAAGATCGCCGAGCCGGCCGGCGCTGACGATCAGCGTGGTGACAGCCAGGAGGTAGGCGAGGACGATCCACTGGACTTGCTGGAAGGAGGCGTTGAAGGCCTGCGCCAAAGTGGGCAGGCCGACATTGGCAATGCTGGTACCCAAAGAGGACAGCAGCATGCAGAGTGACAGGCTGGCGAGCGCCCATCGGACAGCGAGGGGCAGACCCGCCTGTTCCGGATTTTCAGCAGCGGCCGAATGCTGCCGATCTTGTTTGGCAAAGGGTGACTTGAACATGAACTTCACTTTCTTCTTTCGGTCCCGGCAACACCCGAAACGGGGTTGAAAAGGACCTGCCTGAAGCGTAGTTCCTCGCCTCGAATGGCGGAAGACGCACCATTTACACTTTATTCATGCATCTGACGCCATGTCACGGCCGAATTAGGCTATGGTGAACGCATGTCGACACCCGATTTCAACCTGCTCGTCACCCTGGATGTGCTGCTCGCGGAGGGCAGCGTTGCGGGTGCGGCCCGCCGTCTGCGGCTGAGCCCGTCGGCGATGAGCCGGGCGCTCGCGCGGTTACGCGAGACGACAGGCGACCCGCTGCTGGTCAGGGCCGGGCGCGGCCTGGTGCCCACGCCGCGGGCGATCGAGCTGCGCGAGCAGGTCGGCCAGCTGGTGCAGGACGCAGAAGCGGTGCTGCGTCCCGCGAAGAAGCTCCGGCTCAAACAACTGGTCCGCACCTTCACGCTGCGCACCCGCGAAGGCTTTGTGGAAAATTTTGGGCCGGCCCTCGTTGCCCGTGTCGGCGAGGAGGCGCCCGGCGTGCGGCTGTGTTTTATGCAAAAGCTGGACAAAGACAGCACGGCCCTTCGCGACGGCATCGCCGATCTTGAAACCGGCGTGGTCGGGAGTGCTACGGCGCCGGAGCTGCGCGCGCAGGCCTTGTTTCGGGACCGCTTCATCGGCGTTGTGCGAGCGGGGCACTCGCTGAGCCAGGGCCCGATCACACCGGCGCGCTATGCGGCCGGCAGGCACATCGGTGTGTCTCGGCGGGGCCTGGGTGAAGAGCCGGTGGATGTCGCTTTGACGGCACTGGGGCTGAAACGGGACACCGCCACCATCGTTGGCGGTTTTTCAACCGCGCTGGCTTTGGCGCGGGCCTCTGAACTGATTGCCACAGTGCCAGAGCGGCACACCGGCAACCTGCGCGCCGGAATGCACAGTTTTCTTCTTCCGGTGGCCACACCGCAGATCACGGTGTCATTGCTCTGGCATCCGCGGCTGGATGCCGATGCGGCGCATCGCTGGCTGCGCGGCTGTGTTCGCGATATTTGCGCCGGGCAACTCAGCGATCCGCCCGCCGAACCATCCGGGGGCTGAGCGGCACGCTTGCGGCGGTCAGATCTCGATCTTGCTGCCCAGTTCCACTACTGAATTGTTCGGCAGGTTCAGGAAATCCGCCGCACCGCTGGCGTTGTGGTGCATCTGCGCAAAGAGCTTTTCACGCCAGGGCGCCATTCCGCTGCCGATGGTCGGGATGACGGTGTCTCGCGAGAGGAAGTAGCTGGTCGTCATGGACTCGAGCTCGCAGCCGCGGCCCTTTATCTGCTGCAGCGCTTTGGGCAGGTCCAGGTCGTTCTTGAAGCCGTAGTGCACATTGACCTGCCAGCAGTCGTGGCCCAGCGATTCGATCTCCAGCCGCTTGTTCATGCCGATCCAGGGGATCTCATGGTTGCGCACTGTGACAAAGAGGTTCTGCTCGTGCAGCACCTTGTTGTGTTTGAGGTTGTGCAAAAGCGCGTTGGGGACGCTGCCGGGTTCGGCGGTCAAAAACACCGCTGTGCCTTCGACTCGCGCGGGCGGGCTGACGAAAACGGCGTCAAGAAAACTGGGCAGGTCGATCGCGTCCGCGCGCAGCTTTTCATTGAGCAGGTGACGGCCTTCTTTCCAGGTGATCATCAGCGTGAACACAGCGCCGCCTATGACCAAGGGGAACCAGCCGCCCGCAAACAGCTTCATGAGGTTGGAAGCAAAGAACGCGAAGTCCACGATAAAGAAAACGCCGGTGGCGGCGATGCACAGGCCCAGCGGGTACTTCCAGCCGTAGCGGATCACGTAGAAGGTGAGGATGGTGGTGATCAGCATGTCGGTGCACACCGCGATACCGTAGGCCGCTGCGAGGTTGCTCGACGAGCGGAACATCACCACCGCCAGCACGATGGTGATAAAGAGCCCCCAGTTGACGAAGGGCATGTAGATCTGGCCCGTGTCGCGCACGCTGGTGTGCTGGATATTGAGGCGCGGCAAATAGCCCATCTGGATGGCCTGCTTGGTCACGCTGAAGGCGCCGGTGATCAGCGCCTGCGAAGCAATCACCGTGGCCATGGTGGCCAGGCACACCAGCGGCAGCAGCGCCCACTCGGGCGCCATCAGGTAGAACGGGTTTTTTACGGCGGCGGGGTTGCCGATGAGCAAGGCGCCCTGGCCGAAGTAATTGAGCACCAGTGAAGGCATGACGATCGAGAACCAGGCCAGGCGTATCGGCTTTTTGCCGAAGTGGCCCAGGTCGGCGTAGAGCGCTTCGGCGCCGGTCACGCACAGCACCACGGCGCCCAGAATGATGAAGGTGGTGCCCGGGTTGTTCCACATGAACATCACGGCGTAATGCGGACTGAGCGCCACCAGGATTTCGGGGTGGGTCACGATCTGCGAAATACCCAGCAGCGCCAGCACGGCAAACCAGATCAGCGTGATGGGGCCGAAGAATTTGCCGATGCCGGCGGTGCCGTGCTTTTGCACCGCGAAGAGGGCAAACAAGATCACCAGGGTGATCGGGATCACGCCCTGCTTGAAGGCCGGCGAGACGACTTCCAGGCCCTCGACTGCCGACAGCACCGAGATGGCGGGCGTGATGACGCCGTCGCCGTAGAAAAGGGAGGTGCCGAAGATGCCGACGACCAACAGGGTCTTGCGCAGCTGGGGCTTGTCTTTGACCGCGGTAGAGGCCAGCGCCAGCATGGCGATCAGGCCGCCTTCGCCGTTGTTGTCGGCACGCAGCACCAGCGCCACGTACTTGATGGAAACGATGACGGTCAGCGTCCAGAAGAAGATGGACAGGATGCCGTAGACGTTGTCGGGGGTAAAGGGAACGTGCCCGGAACCGAAGACTTCCTTGACGGCATACAGGACGCTGGTTCCGATGTCGCCATAGACGACACCGATGGCGCTCAGGGTGAGCGCCGCGAGTGATGATTTTTTACTGGACACAAAAACTTCCCGTCTTTGCGTTTGGCCCCCCTTCGTAGCGGGCCAAAAGCGGCGGGAATGGTTACCTTTGGGAACGCTATTTTGCGCCCGGGTGCCCGGCTTGCAAGTCGGCGGGCTTCCCTAATTCCAACAAAAGCCGCTTTTGTTGCACCGCAACAACTTGTAACAAAACGGGCCAGGCAGTGCTGATGCGCCCGGCGGGGACAGGCAGATGTTGGGCGCTACCTTTTTGATAGCTTCTAGCCCAGGCCCTGCCTGGGCTAGAGGCCGAAATGGGCGTAAAAAAAGCCCCTCGCGGGGCTTTTTTAGTCATACACCTCGGCGTCCGGGTCGGTGGCTTCAAGTTCGTAACTTGCAGCCAGCATCGCCAGGCGGGCGATCACGCCATACATATAGAAGCGGTTGGGGCTGCTGGAGCCGGGCTTTTCGCCGGGTTGCGGCAGGCGGCCGCTGTCGGCAAAGGCCAGCGGCACAAAGCTGGCGCCGGGTGCGTTGAGGTTTTCGTCCACGCCGCGCTCGGCGTGCACGCGGTAAAAGCCGCCCACCACATAGCGGTCCATCATGTAGACCACGGGCTCGGCCACGGCGTCGTTCACGCGTTCGTTGGTCAGCACGCCTTCCTGGATGATCACTTCCGACAGCGCCTGGCCGTCTTTGGTGGTGCTCATCTTGTTCTTGGTCTTGCGGTTCAGGACGTCGAGATCCTTCACGTCGCGCACCGTCATGATGCCCATGCCGTAGGTGCCGTTGTCGGCCTTGACGACGACGAACGGCTTTTCGTTGATGCCGTATTCCTTGTACTTGCGCTTGATCTTGGTCAGCAGCGCATCGACGTTGGTGGTCAGGCACTCCATGCCGGTGTTCTCGGCGAAGTTGACTTCACCGCACTGCGCAAACATCGGGTTGATGAGCCACGGGTCTATGCCCAGCAGCTTGCCGAAGCGCTTGGAGATTTCTTCATAGGCCTTGAAGTGGTGCGACTTGCGGCGCACCGACCAGCCGGCGTGCAGCGGCGGCAGCAGGTACTGCTCGTTGATGTCTTCCAGGATGCCCGGGATGCCGGCCGACAGGTCGTTGTTCAGCAGGATGGTGCAAGGGTCGAAGTCCTTGAGGCCCAGGCGCCGGTCAGTGCGGATCAGCGGCTCGATGGTGATGGTCTCGCCGGTCGGCAGGTTGAGCGTGGTGGGCTCTTTGATGTCCGGGCTGAGGGAGCCGAAGCGCACATTGAGGCCGGCCTGGTGAAAGATACGCTTGAGCTGCAGCACGTTGGACAGGTAAAAGCTGTTGCGCGTGTGGTTCTCGGGCACGACCAGCAGGTTGCGCGCCTCGGGGCAGATTTTCTCGATAGCGGCCATGGCGGCCTGCACCGCCAGTGGCAGCATCTCGGGCGTCAGGTTGTTCCAGCCGCCGGGGTAGAGGTTGGTGTCGACCGGGGCCAGCTTGAAGCCGGCGTTGCGGATGTCGACCGAGCTGTAAAAAGGCGGCGTGTGCTCCATCCACTCCAGCCGGAACCAGCGCTCGATGGCGGGGGTGGAGTCCAGGACGCGTTGTTCGAGTTCGTTGATGGGGCCGTTCAGGGCGGTGATGAGGTGCGGAACCATTCGGCCACTTTCGATGAGGGAATCTGTTATTTGCTTCGGTTATATCTGACCGAATTTTAGGGATATTGGGGCCGCATCTGAGGGTTACAAGGGGTAACGCCGCTGCAAGCCATCCAAAAATCCGTGGGCCGGGCTCGCGGCCCGGCATGGCCTCAGGAGCGGACTTCGCCCTGGCCCAGCAC
This sequence comes from Synechococcus sp. UW140, assembly GCA_943370375.1. GTDB lineage: Bacteria > Pseudomonadota > Gammaproteobacteria > Burkholderiales > Burkholderiaceae_C > Polaromonas. The sequence goes on along the minus strand of CALRQR020000014.1, from coordinate 3,797 downwards.
CACATATTTAAGGGACGTCAGCCCCTCAATGCCCACCGGCCCGCGCGCGTGGAACTTGTCGGTGCTGATGCCGATTTCGGCGCCCAGCCCAAACTCGAAGCCATCGGCGAAGCGGGTGCTCGCATTCACGATCACGCTGGCCGAATCCACCTCGCGCAAAAAACGCTGGGCGTTGATGTGGTCACGCGTCAGGATGGCGTCGGTGTGGTGGCTGGAGTACTGGTTGATGTGGGCGATCGCTTCGTCAATGCCGGCCACCACCTTGATGCTGATGATGGGCGCGAGGTATTCCTCGTACCAGTCCTGTTCGGTGGCCGCTTTCAGGTTGGCGCCTTTGACGCCGGCCAGGATGGCCTGCGATTCGGCATCGCAGCGCATTTCAACGCCCTTTGCGGCGTAGATGGCGCCGATTTTGGGCAGGAACTGCGCCGCCACGCCGCGCGCCACCAGCAAACCTTCGCTGGCATTGCAGGGGCTGTATTTCTGCGTCTTGGCGTTGTCGGCCACTTTCACCGCCATGTCGATGTCGCAAGGATCATCGACATACACATGGCAGTTGCCGTCCAGGTGCTTGATGACCGGCACCTTGGCGTCGCGGCTGATGCGCTCGATCAGCCCTTTGCCGCCGCGCGGGATGATCACATCCACATACTGCGGCATGGCGATGAGGTGGCCCACGGCTTCACGGTCGATGGTGGGCACCAGTTGCACCGCATCGGCGGGCAGGCCGGCGGCGACCAGCGCCTGCTGCACCAGCGCAGCCAGCACCTTGTTCGATTCAATCGCTTCAGAGCCGCCGCGCAGGATGCAGGCGTTGCCGCTCTTGATCGCCAGCGACGCGGCTTCTATCGTCACGTTGGGCCGGCTCTCGTAAATCATGCCGAACACGCCGATGGGCACACGCATCTGCCCCACGCGGATGCCGCTGGGCTGCTCTTTCATGCCGATGATGTCGCCAATGACGTCGGGCATCACGGCGAGCTGCTCGCAGCCCACCGCCACGGTTTCAATGATTTTGGGGGTGAGCTTGAGGCGGTCCAGCATCGGCCCGGCCAGGCCTGAGGCCGTGGCGCGCTCGATATCGCGCTGGTTGGCGGTTTCCAGCGCCGCCAGGTTCTGGCGCAGCAGGGCGGCCAGATTGAGAAGCGCTCTGTTTTTGATAGCGGCCGGTGCACGCGCCACCTGGGCTGAAGCCACTTTTGCCTTAAATCCGAGCTGCTCCATCAACGCCGGGACATCGCTGGCAATGTCGCCGGAGGAAGAAAGGGCTTTGTGGGAGTCAGGCGCGTTCATCGCACCATTTTAGGCTTTTGACGCGCGCGCAGTGGGTTGCGGGCCAAGCCCAATACTGTTCGCTTAACCGTTCGCCCTGAGCTTGTCGAAGGGTCGTCGCAGTGCAACAGGCTTCGACAAGCTCAGCCCGAACGGAGTTGTAACGCTTAAATAAACAGAATGGGGGGTTATGCCTGCCGTGTACGCGAAGGCGCGGCGCATTGCTCACACACCATGCCCGCCAGCCGGTGCAGCGCCTGCCAGCCATCGGCCGGCCAGTCGGGCTGCTTCAGGCCCTTGACGATGCCGTCGACCTTGTGGGCGGCGTGCAGCAGGTTAGCCAGCGTGGTGTCGCCGATTTGGGGCAGCACGCGTTCGAACAGCTTTTCCTTGATGCCCCAGACGCGGTTTTCGCGCAGCGCCATGGGCATGGGCCGGCCGGCGCTAATCGCATCTTTCACGCGTTTCATGCTGCGGATGTCCTCGGCCAGCGCCCAATGCACCAGGACTTCGGATTCACCCTCGGACTGCAGGCCGTCGAGCATGCGCGCCACGCGCACCGACTGGCCGCCCAGCACGGCTTCAGACAGCTTGAAGACGTCGTAGCGCGCGACGTTGAGCACGGCGTTTTCGACCTGGTCAAAAGTCAGGATGCCATCGCTGCCGCCCGATTGCGCGGGATACAACAGCCCCAGCTTCTGGATTTCCTGGTGCGCGGCCAAGAGGTTGCCTTCCACCCGGTCGGCAAAAAACTGCAGCGTGCGCTGGCCTTCTTCGCCGGCGGCCACGCGCTGGCCCTGCTGCTGCAGGCGCTGGGCGATCCACTGCGGCAGGCTGCGGCGGTCAATCGGGTCGAACTTGACGGTGACGCCGAAACTCTCGAGCGCGCCGAACCACGCGCCCTTGGCCGTCATGCTGTCCAGCCGCGGCAGCATGACCAGCGTGAGGGTGGAGTCGTCGCCCTGGGCGCGTTCGGCGATCTGCTGCAGCGCGACGGAGCCGTCTTTGCCGGGCTTGCCGCTGGGGATGCGGATTTCGACAATCTGCTTGTCGGCGAAAAGACTCAGCGAGCCGCCGCTGGCCAGCACTTCGCTCCAGTCGAAATGCGCGCCGGCCACGGTGTGCACCGTGCGTTCGGTGTAGCCCTGTTCGCGCGCCGTAGCGCGCAGCGCGTCGGCAAACTCCTGCACCAGCAGCGGCTCGTCGCCGTGCAGGGTGTACAGGCTTTTCAAGCCGCGCTTGAGGTGTTCCTGGAGTTGGGCGGGGGCGAGATTCATGACCGGAGTTTAAAGCTTGGTGGTCGACAGCAAGAGGCTGGTTTCGGTATTGGCAATGCCTTCGAGCAGGCGGATGCGGCTCAGCACGCGGTCAAAGGCTTCCAGGCTGTCGGCCTGCAGCTCGGCCACCATGTCCCAGCGGCCGTTGGTGGTGTGCAGCGCGCTCACGGCCGGATCGCCGCGCAGGGCCGCCAGCACCGCGTCCGTGCGGTTGCCTTCCACCGCCACCGTCATGAAGGCGCGGATGCGGTGGCCCTCGGCCTGGGGTTTGAGGCGCACGGTGTAACCGGTGATGGTGCCGTCGGCCTCCAGCTTGGCCAGCCGGTTTTGCACGGTGCCGCGTGAGACGCGCAGGACCTTGGCGATGGAGGCCACCGAGGCCCGGGCGTCGTCCCGCAACAGAGAAAGCAGTTGGCGGTCGGTGTCATCCATGCGGCCATTTTATTGGCGAAACGTCAATTGGGGATGACTATTTGCTCAGTCAATGCATGAATTTGATCAACTTACTGTCTTTTCTTTGGCGCAGCGGCTGCGGACAATGGAAATCAACATCAAGACCGGGAGCCCCATCATGGTTGACTACATTGGCATTGAAAGCATTCAGAAAATCGTGCGCCAGCGCGGCGCCGCCGCTTTTATCGAAGGCCTGGCCGGCGAGATCGAGCACGACTACCGGCGCTGGAACGACTTTGACAAGTCGGCGCGCCACGCGATTCACTCGCCCGACGGCGTGATCGAACTCATGCCCACCAGCGACGGCCACCAGTACTCTTTCAAGTACGTCAACGGCCACCCCAAAAACACCGAGCTGGGTTTGCTGACGGTGACCGCCTTCGGCGTGCTGGCCGACGTGGATACCGGCTACCCGCTGCTGCTGTCGGAGCTCACCATCACCACCGCGCTGCGCACGGCCGCCATGTCGGCGCTGGCCGCCAAATGGATGGCCCGGCCTGAGAGCCGTGTCATGGCGATCATCGGCAACGGCGCACAAAGCGAATTCCAGGCGATCGCCTTTCACCACATGCTGGGCATCCGCGAGATGCGCCTGTTTGACATCGACGCGGCCGCCAGCGATAAACTGGCCCGTAACCTGCATGCCATGGGGCTGCAGGGCCTGCGCGTGACGATTTGCCAGTCCGCGGACCAAGCCGTGCAAGGAGCCGACATCGTGACCACCATCACTGCCGACAAACGCAACGCCGTCATCCTGACGCCGGAGATGATCCAGCCCGGTATGCACCTGAACGC